>NZ_CP048810.1:3347500-4547500 GCF_013347965.1 Pseudomonas bijieensis
CCTGTTTGCTCCCCACGCTTTCGCACCTCAGTGTCAGTATCAGTCCAGGTGGTCGCCTTCGCCACTGGTGTTCCTTCCTATATCTACGCATTTCACCGCTACACAGGAAATTCCACCACCCTCTACCATACTCTAGCTCGACAGTTTTGAATGCAGTTCCCAGGTTGAGCCCGGGGCTTTCACATCCAACTTAACGAACCACCTACGCGCGCTTTACGCCCAGTAATTCCGATTAACGCTTGCACCCTCTGTATTACCGCGGCTGCTGGCACAGAGTTAGCCGGTGCTTATTCTGTCGGTAACGTCAAAACACTAACGTATTAGGTTAATGCCCTTCCTCCCAACTTAAAGTGCTTTACAATCCGAAGACCTTCTTCACACACGCGGCATGGCTGGATCAGGCTTTCGCCCATTGTCCAATATTCCCCACTGCTGCCTCCCGTAGGAGTCTGGACCGTGTCTCAGTTCCAGTGTGACTGATCATCCTCTCAGACCAGTTACGGATCGTCGCCTTGGTGAGCCATTACCTCACCAACTAGCTAATCCGACCTAGGCTCATCTGATAGCGCAAGGCCCGAAGGTCCCCTGCTTTCTCCCGTAGGACGTATGCGGTATTAGCGTCCGTTTCCGAGCGTTATCCCCCACTACCAGGCAGATTCCTAGGCATTACTCACCCGTCCGCCGCTCTCAAGAGGTGCAAGCACCTCTCTACCGCTCGACTTGCATGTGTTAGGCCTGCCGCCAGCGTTCAATCTGAGCCATGATCAAACTCTTCAGTTCAAACATCTTTGGGTTTTGAGAAACCCTAAACTTGGCTCAGCAATCGTTGGTTACATCTTTGATTTCTCGCGGAGTAACTTGTGATGCTGATAATCTGTTGACTAGCAGTCTGACTTCACAAGCACCCACACGAATTGCTTGATTCAGTTGTTAAAGAGCGGTTGGTTAAGAGCTTGTCTCAACCGAGGCGCGCATTCTACAGCGCCCGGTGTATCTGTCAAGCGGTTATTTTCAGAAGTTTTCAAAGTTTCCTTTTCAACTTCAACCACTTGCGCTTCCGATCTCTCGTTAGCGGGAGGCGAATTCTACAGCGTTACTCGCTGCTGTCAACACCTCTTTTTCACCGCTTTCGACCGAGAAGATCGAACCGCTGAAAAGGCCAAACCCACACTGCCTTATCAGCTACTTCCTGGCTTCGATGACCTGAAGCCCACCCCTTCGAAACCTACTTAACTCATTGAATCTCAAGGAGTTTTCCGTTTCGACTGCGCCGGAAGTGGGGCGAATTATAGACGTCCAGAATTTGCCGTCAACACCTATTTTCACAATTCTGTCACATCAGTCAAAAAGCCCCGCAAAAGCAGAGGCCGGCGCCCCAGGGCGCCGGCCTCTTCTATTACCCGTTACAAGCTGGGGAACGCAAACTGCGAAGCCTCATGGCTTGCACGCTGCGGCCAGCGCTGGGTAATGGCCTTGCGACGGGTGTAGAAACGCACCCCATCCGGGCCATAGGCATGCAGGTCGCCGAACAGCGAACGCTTCCAGCCGCCAAAGCTGTGATAGGCAACCGGCACCGGCAATGGAACGTTGACGCCCACCATGCCGACCTCGATCTCGTCGCAGAACAACCGCGCCGCCTCGCCATCACGGGTAAAGATGCAAGTACCGTTGCCATACTCGTGATCGTTGATCAGTTGCATGGCCTCTTCCAGGCTGTTGACCCGGACGATGCACAGCACCGGCCCGAAGATCTCTTCCTTATAGATACGCATCTCAGGTGTCACGCGATCGAACAGGCAACCACCCAGGAAGAAGCCTTCCTCATGCCCGGCCACACTCAAGCCACGACCATCGACAATCAGCGAAGCACCTGCCGCCACACCGTCTTCTATATAGCCACTGACCTTATCCCGATGCTGCCCCGTCACCAACGGCCCCATGTCCAGTCCGCAAGATGTACCAGCGCCGATCTTCAGCGCCTTGATCTGCGGCACCAGCTTGGCCACCAGCGCATCCGCGACCTGGTCACCGACACACACCGCCACCGAAATCGCCATGCAACGCTCACCGCACGAACCGTACGCCGCGCCCATCAGTGCGCTGACGGCGTTGTCCAGGTCGGCATCGGGCATCAGCACCGCATGGTTCTTCGCACCACCCAGTGCCTGGACGCGCTTGCCACGCCGGGTGCCCTCGGCATAGATGTACTCGGCAATCGGCGTCGAACCAACAAAACTCAGCGCCTTCACTTCCGGCGCCTCGATCAATGCGTCCACAGCAGTCTTGTCGCCATGCACCACGCTCAATACGCCCTTGGGCAAGCCGGCTTCCAACAGTAACTGGGCGATCAGCAATGTCGAACTCGGGTCCCGCTCGGATGGTTTGAGGATGAAGCAGTTGCCGCAAACGATCGCCAGTGGATACATCCACAGCGGCACCATCGCCGGGAAGTTGAACGGTGTGATACCTGCGACCACGCCCAAAGGCTGAAAGTCTGACCAAGCATCGATGTTCGGTCCGACGTTACGGCTGTATTCGCCCTTCAGAATCTCCGGTGCCGCGCAGGCGAACTCGACGTTCTCGATCCCGCGCTTGAGTTCACCGGCCGCGTCCTCCAAGGTCTTGCCGTGTTCTTCGCTGATCAACTGGGCGATTCGCGATTCGTTCTGCTCCAGCAATTGCTTGAAACGAAACATCACCTGCGCACGCTTGGCCGCAGGTGTGCTGCGCCAGGCAGGGAAAGCCGCCTTGGCGGCGTCGATAGCCTGCTGGATGGTCGCGCGATCAGCCAATGGCACCTTATGAATCGCCTGGCCAGTGGACGGGTTGAACACATCGGCGGTGCGAGCGCTGTCGCTCAGCAGTTCGCCATTGATCAAATGCGGGATGAGGCTCATGGGGACTCCAGAATTATCCACAGGCGCCCATGACCGAACGCCTGTAATTGAAAGCTATATAGAAGAACGGATCAGTCGAGCTTGTTCAGCACTTCACCGACCGCGTCGAACAGACGATCCAGATCCTGCGGCTTGCTGTTGAACGTTGGCCCGAACTGCAAGGTGTCGCCGCCGAACCGCACATAGAACCCGGCTTTCCACAACGCCATGCCGGCCTCGAACGGACGCACGATGGCATCGCCATCCCGCCCGGCGATCTGGATCGCGCCGGCCAGGCCATAGTTGCGAATGTCGATGACGTTCTTCGATCCCTTCAAACCGTGCAGCGCATTCTCGAAATGCGGGGCGATCTCGGCCACGCTCTGCACCAGGTTTTCCTTCTGCAGCAGGTCCAGCGCTGCCAGGCCAGCCGCGCACGCCACCGGGTGCGCCGAGTAGGTGTAGCCGTGGGGAAATTCCACTGCATACTCGGGGGTCGGCTGGTTCATGAAGGTCTGGTAGATCTCGGAACTGGCAATCACCGCGCCCATGGGAATCGCGCCATTGGTGACTTGCTTGGCGATGCACATCAGGTCCGGCGTCACGCCAAAGCTGTCGGCACCGAACATCGAACCGGTGCGACCGAAACCGGTGATCACTTCGTCGAACACCAACAGGATGCTGTTCTGGTCGCAGATTTCCCGCAGACGCTTGAGGTAACCCTCTGGCGGCACCAGCACACCGGCCGACCCAGCCATTGGTTCGACGAACACCGCCGCGATGTTGGACGCGTCGTGCAATTCGATCAGCTTCAACAACTCATCGGCCAGTGCCACCCCGCCCTCCTTCGGCATGCCACGGGAATAGGCATTGCTGGCCAGCAAGGTGTGGGGCAAGTGGTCGACATCCATCATGGCCTGGCCGAACAGCTTGCGGTTGCCGCTGACGCCGCCGAGGCTGGTGCCGGCGATGTTCACACCGTGATAGCCACGGGCACGACCGATCATCTTGGTCTTGGTCGCCTGGCCCTTGAGACGCCAGTAGGCGCGGACCATCTTCACCGCGGTATCGGCGCACTCGGAGCCCGAGTCGGTGAAGAACACATGATTGAGATTGCCCGGGGTCAGGCTGGTGATTTTTTCCGCCAGTTGGAACGACAACGGATGGCCGTACTGGAAACCTGGCGAGTAATCGAGGGTGCCTAACTGCTTGGCGACCGCTTCCTGGATTTCCTTGCGCGTGTGCCCGGCGCCGCAGGTCCACAAGCCCGACAGCGAGTCATAGACCTTGCGCCCCTTGTCATCCGTCAACCAGCTGCCTTCGGCGGCGACGATCAGGCGCGGATCGCGCTGGAAATTGCGGTTGGCGGTGTAAGGCATCCAGTGGGCATCCAGCTTGAGCTGGCTGGCCAGGGAACCGGCAGCGTGTTCGGGCATGTTCATCGACAAAACCTCGCAGGTCATAGGCGGCAGGGATCGAAAGCGTTCTTGCAGCTAAGTTGCCACGGCGATAAAGTCGGTGAAATCCAACTTTTGTAACCTTCAGTCGGTGGATCACTAAACTTATGAGCGCTCGTCGTCCCGATCCACTGGCCCAGGTCAGCGACTTTGATATTCGCCTGCTGCGCATTTTCCGCAGTGTCGTGGAGTGTGGTGGATTCTCCGCCGCTGAAACCGTGCTTGGCATCGGTCGCTCGGCCATCAGCCAGCAGATGAGCGACCTTGAGCAACGCCTCGGCCTGCGTCTGTGCCAGCGTGGGCGCGCGGGCTTTTCCCTGACCGAGGAAGGTCGCGAGGTGTATCAATCGGCATTGCAACTATTGAGCGCACTGGAAAGCTTCCGCACCGAGGTCAACGGCCTGCACCAGCATTTGCGTGGTGAATTGACCATCGGCCTGACCGACAACCTGGTCACCCTGCCCCACATGCGCATCACCCATGCCTTGGCGCAATTGAAAGAACGCGGGCCCGACGTGCAGATCCAGATTCGCATGATCGCCCCCAACGAAGTCGAGCAAGGTGTGCTCGACGGACGCCTGCATGTCGGCGTAGTCCCCCAGGCCAGTGCCCTGTCCGGGCTGGAGTATCAACCGCTGTACAGTGAGCGATCGCTACTGTACTGCGCGGTCGGACATCCGCTGTTCTATGTGGATGACCAGCAACTCGAAGACGCTCGTCTCAATAGCCAGGACGCCATCGCGCCGACCTTCCGGCTGCCAGCCGAGATCCAGGCCCACTACCAGGCACTCAATTGCACCGCGAGCGCATCGGACCGCGAAGGCATGGCGTTCCTGATTCTCACCGGGCGCTACATCGGTTACCTGCCCGATCATTACGCCAGCCTGTGGGTGCAGCAAGGTCGGTTGCGGGCCCTGAAACCTGCGGCACGGTTCTATGATTTGAGCCTGGCATCGGTCACGCGCAAGGGCCGCCGGCCTCACCTGGTGCTGGAGAGTTTTCTCGAGAGCCTTGCGGCGACTCGCTGACCCCTTGTGGGAGCGAGCCTGGCTCCTCCCACATTGGTTGGGGTTGGCCAGACCACTCGCGAAAAGCTTTTAGTGTGATGGCACTTGTCGGATCGTTGCCGGTGCGCTATCAACGCAGTTGCTCGCCCCACAGACCAGCCCGGAAACGTCCATGACCTTTGAAGTCCCTGCCCACGGTGGCAAGCCCACCAGTCGCATTCGTCAGAAGAACGAAGAGACCATCCTCAAGGCCGCCGAAGATGAATTCGCCCGTCACGGATTCAAAGGCACCAGCATGAACACCATCGCCCTGAAGGCCGGTCTGCCCAAGGCGAACCTGCATTACTACTTCACCAATAAACTCGGGTTGTACGTGGCGGTGCTGAGCAACATCATCGAATTGTGGGACAGCACCTTCAATACCCTCACCGCCGAGGATGATCCGGCCGAAGCCTTGACCCGCTATATCCGCGCCAAAATGGAGTTCTCTCGTCGCCAGCCCCAGGCCTCGCGACTGTTTGCCATGGAAGTGATCAGCGGGGGCGAATGCCTGACCGAGTATTTCAACCAGGACTACCGCACCTGGTTCAACGGTCGGGCGGCCGTATTCCAGGCCTGGATCGATGCCGGCAAGATGGACCCGATCGACCCGGTGCACCTTATTTTCCTGTTGTGGGGCAGTACCCAGCATTACGCCGACTTCGCCACCCAGATCTGTCGCGTGACCGGTCGCACCAAGTTGACCAAGCAGGACATGGTCGAGGCTGGCGACAACCTGATCCGCATCATTCTCAAGGGCTGCGGCCTGACACCAACCCTCTAAGATCGCCATGCCCTTTACCCTTGCCGGCTTTTGCGAATACCGCGAAGAAATTCGCAAAAGCCGCTTCATCACTTTCGCCGCGCCCATCACCAGCCCCGCTGACGCCCAGGCCTTTATCGAACAGCACAGCGACCTGAATGCCTCGCACAATTGCTGGGCCTGGAAACTCGGTGATCAATACCGCAGCAACGACGATGGCGAGCCGGGGGGCACCGCCGGGCGACCGATCCTGGCAGCGATCGAAGCGCAGGCTTGCGATCAGGTCGCAGTGCTGGTGATCCGCTGGTACGGCGGAATCCAACTGGGCACGGGCGGGTTGGCCCGGGCTTATGGTGGCGGCGCAAACAAATGCCTGCAAAACGCCGAGAAAATCGAACTGATCAGCCGCGTGGCGCTGCACTGCAGCTGTGGGTTCGCCGAACTGGCCCTGGTAAAACTGCGGGTCGCCGAATGTGGCGGACTGGTCAATGAAGAACGCTTTACGGCCAATGGTGTCGACCTGCAGTTGGCCGTGGGTGAAGCGCAGATCGAAACGTTGCAAACGCAACTGGCCGACCTGAGCCGTGGACGGATTCTGTTAGGGCGTTGAGCTCCAACGCTTGCAACCTTTCAGGGCGCCTCGCAATCGTTCAACTTGCCCACATCCACTGTGCACCCGACTGTGGATAACCTGAGCACATCCCCCTGTAACCCTTCTGTCATGCGGGTTTGAGAGGGTTGCTCATTTTTCATCCAAAGTCCTGCCAAAGCGACAAATCCATCCACAAAACAAACGCTTGCGACGGTTTATCACCTTTAGAAGAAAGCCCCGCAGTGCTTATGCCCGAGTTTTCGGCTTGCGCACAATAACTGTGGAGCAACCTGTGGATAACCCGTTCATGGCTCCTTCCACCCCAAGAAAGGCATGGCTCGCAGCCGCTTGTTCAATTTTTAACCACCCATTTCAGGGCAAACCGGTGCCTGCGTCCAACTCTCGCGCTCCAAGCCGGTGCGAAATGTTTCTATGGCCGGTGCCCAGACTTCACGTAGAGCGCTCTAGCGAAAGGGCCAAGGTAATTTCCTGACCTTATGGCCAGGAAATTGCTTTATCCACAGGCATTCCTGTCCTTCGGCCCGAGCTTGTCATGTCCAACCCCGACTCCATCGCGCGCCTGCAATTGCGCAGTATCAGCAAACGCTATCCCGGTTGCCTGGCGAACGACGCCATCGACCTGAGTATCCAGCCCGGCGAGATCCACGCCCTGCTTGGGGAAAACGGCGCGGGTAAAAGTACCCTGATGAAGATTATCTACGGCGTCACCGCTGCCGATTCGGGCGAAGTGATCTGGCAAGGCCAGCGCGTCAACCTGCGCAATCCGGCCCAAGCCCGCAGCCTGGGAATCGGCATGGTGTTCCAGCATTTCTCGCTGTTCGAAACTCTCACCGTTGCACAGAACATTGCCCTGGCAATGGGCGCGGCGGCCGGTTCGCCGGCGCAGTTGGGACCGCGGATCCGCGACGTTTCCCAACGCTACGGCATGGCGCTGGAACCGCAGCGGCTGGTTCACAGCCTGTCGATTGGCGAGCGCCAGCGGGTGGAGATCATTCGCTGCCTGATGCAGGACATTCGCTTGCTGATTCTCGATGAACCGACCTCGGTGCTCACCCCTCAGGAAGCCGAAGAACTGTTCGTGACCCTGCGTCGCCTGGCGAGCGAGGGCTGCAGTATTTTGTTCATCAGCCACAAGCTCGGGGAGGTGCGAGCGTTGTGCCACAGCGCCACGGTGCTGCGCGGCGGGCGGGTGTCCGGGCATTGCACTCCGGCGCACTGCTCGGATCGGGAGCTGGCGCAGTTGATGGTTGGCCAAGCGGCCGGATTGATCACGGACTACCCGAAAGTCAGCGCAAACAAGGCCTTCCTGCAAATCGACAAGTTGTCCTGGCATAACCCGGACCCGTTCGGCTGCTCGTTGCGGGACATTGACCTTGAGGTACGCAGCGGCGAAATCGTTGGTATCGCCGGGGTCGCGGGCAATGGGCAGGACGAGTGGCTGGCATTGCTCAGCGGAGAAACGCCACTTCCCCGCCAGCAAGGTGAAACGATCCGATTCGACGGGCAACCCGTGGCGCACCTGCGCCCCGACGCCCGGCGCCGGCTCGGGCTGGCATTTGTCCCCGCCGAACGCCTGGGCCATGGCGCCGTGCCGCAATTGAGCCTGGCGGATAACGCCTTGCTCACTGCTTTCCAACAGGGCCTGGTCAGTCACGGGCTGATTCGACGTGGCAAGGTCGAGCACTTGGCCGAGGAGATCATCCGTCGTTTCGGCGTGAAGACACCTGACACTCGAACCCCGGCACGCAGCCTTTCGGGGGGCAACTTGCAGAAATTCATTCTCGGCCGAGAAATCCTGCAACAGCCGAAGCTGCTGGTGGCCGCTCACCCGACCTGGGGCGTGGACGTCGGCGCGGCCGCGACTATCCATCGCGCACTGATTGCCCTGCGCGATGCCGGCGCGGCCATTCTGGTGATTTCCGAAGACCTCGACGAACTGTTCCAAATCAGCGATCGCCTCGGTGCCTTGTGCGGTGGACGCCTGTCCGCCTTGAGGCCCACGCTCGAGACCCGCCTCAGCGACGTCGGCGGCTGGATGGCCGGCCAGTTCGACGCCCCTCAATCCCCCGGCCCCGCGTCGGCGTAACGGAGTTCTACATGCTGCTTTCTCTCGAACCTCGCGGCCAGCAATCGCGCCTGATGCTCTGGTGCTCGCCGCTGCTGGCCGCCGTGTTGACTCTGGCCTGTGGCTCGCTGCTGTTTATCGCCCTGGGGCACGACCCGTTGCAAACCTTGTACACCTTGTTGATCGCGCCGATCAGCGACCTGTACGGCGTGTCCGAGTGGTTGGTCAAGACCCTGCCGATCCTGCTCTGTGCCCTCGGCCTGGCAGTGGCCTATCAGGCGCGAATCTGGAACATCGGCGCTGAAGGCCAACTGCTGTTGGGCGCCCTGGCCGGCAGCGCCTTGGCGGTGAACATCATCGGCATGCAAAGTCGCTGGGCATTGGTGCTGATCCTGCTGACCGGCACCCTGGCCGGTGCGGCTTGGGCCGGACTGACGGCGTGGCTGCGCACGCGCTTCAATGCCAATGAAATTCTCACAAGCATCATGCTCAATTACATTGCGTTGAACCTGCTGCTGTTTTGCGTTCACGGGCCGTTGAAAGACCCGGCAGGGTTCAACTTTCCGGAGTCGGCGATGTTCGGCGAGGCCAGTCGCCTGCCGTTGTTGCTGGAGGATGGCCGGGTACATGCCGGGTTGTATTTCGCCCTGCTGGCGTTGGTGGCGGTGTGGGTATTGCTGCAGAAAAGCTTTGTCGGCTTTCAGATCAAGGTGCTGGGCCTCGACGCCCGCGCCGCCGGTTTCGCTGGTTTTCGCCAGAAGCCGCTGGTATGGCTGGCGCTGTTGATCAGCGGGGCCCTGGCCGGGCTGGCCGGTGTCTGCGAAGTGACCGGGCCGATCGGCCAACTGGTGCCGCAGGTGTCGCCGGGCTACGGCTATGCGGCAATTACCGTGGCGTTCCTGGGACGCCTCAACCCCATCGGTATTCTGTTTTCCAGCCTATTGATGGCGCTGTTGTACATCGGCGGCGAGAGCGCGCAGATGTCGCTGAACCTTCCCCAAGCGATCACCCAACTGTTCCAGGGGATGATGCTGTTTTTCCTGTTGGCCTGCGACGTACTGATCCTGTACCGGCCACGCCTGAACCTGCGCTGGGCCCGGCGCACCCAGACCACCGCCGTACAGGCAGGAGCGCTGTGATGGATATTGACCTGTTGAGCAATATTTTCTACGCCATGGTCCGCTGCGGCACGCCGTTGCTGCTGGTGGCCCTGGGGGAATTGGTCTGCGAGAAAAGTGGCGTCCTCAATCTGGGCCAGGAAGGCATGATGCTGTTCGGCGCGGTGATCGGTTTCATCGTCGCGTTCAACAGCGGCAACCTGTGGCTCGGCGTACTGCTGGCGATGGCCGCCGGGATGCTGTTGTCGGCGCTGTTCGCCATGGTGGCGCTGGTGTTCAACGCCAATCAGGTGGCCACCGGGTTGGCGCTGACGATTTTCGGCGTGGGCCTGTCGAGTTTTGTCGGGGCGGCCTGGGTCGGCAAACCGCTGGCGGGCTTCGAGCCGCTGGCCATTCCCTACCTGAGTGACATCCCATTGATCGGGCGGATGCTGTTTGCCCAGGACCTGCTGGTTTACCTGTCCTTCGCGCTGTTTGCCCTGGTGGCCTGGGTGATCGTGAAAAGTCGCGCTGGGTTGATCATCCAGGCCGTCGGCGAGAATCCCGATGCCGCCAGCGCCATGGGCCTGCCAGTGTTGCGGGTGCGAACCCTGGCGGTGCTGTTCGGCGGCGCCATGGCCGGGTTGGCCGGCGCCTACCTGTCGCTGGCCTACACGCCGATGTGGGCCGAGAACATGAGCGCCGGACGCGGCTGGATC
The DNA here is from genome assembly GCF_013347965.1 of Pseudomonas bijieensis. NCBI lineage: Bacteria > Pseudomonadati > Pseudomonadota > Gammaproteobacteria > Pseudomonadales > Pseudomonadaceae > Pseudomonas > Pseudomonas bijieensis. The sequence continues at coordinate 3,358,137 of NZ_CP048810.1, forward strand.
GCCCTGGCGCTGGTGGTGTTCGCCAGTTGGCGAGTGTGGCGCCTGCTGCTGGGCGCCTACCTGTTCGGCCTCGCCAGCATCCTGCACCTGGTGGCCCAGGGGTTGGGGCTGGCGATTCCATCGAGTCTGCTGGCGATGCTGCCGTACGCCGCGACCATCGTGGTGCTGGTGCTGCTGTCGCGGGATGCCGTGCGCACCCGGCTGTATGCGCCGGTGTCGCTGGGGCAGCCTTGGCAGGCAGGGCATTGAGGTAGACCGCGGCGAGCCTATCGCGAGCAGGCTCGCTCCCACACTTGACCAGAGGCTCAGGTTCGACTCAGGTCCCCCTGTGGAAGCGAGCTTGCTCGTGATGAGTCCCGAACAGGCAATACCTGAACCAAACCCCACGCCAACTCGAGAAACAGGAAAACCCACAACACCGCATTGGCCCCATGAAGCAATGCATACAGCATCCAGGTCGAAAACAAAAACCGCCCCGCCGCGTCATAGCGCCCATACAGCGGCTGCGGATCCCGAATCCGCAGCACCGACCACACGCAGACTATCGAGCCCAGCAAATTCACCATCAGCAGATGCGCCGGCGCAAACGGCGGCAATTCTCCAGGCAGGTCAAGCAGCTGAGTCAGGCTCATCAACACACCATGCAACGCCGCAAAGCTCCACGGCGTCGCCAGCACGGCCGACACGATAAGGTCGTACCAGGCGCTGCCGCGCACCACCCGGCGATATTGCATCGAAGTCCACATACACTTTGCTCCAGATAATTGGGGGGAGCGAAGAGGCTAAAGCCTGGGGTATGCTCCAAGGTCAAGTCCTCTGGAGCTCCACAATGCGCATCGGTGAATTAGCCCAGGCCTGCGCCGTCAGTCGAGACACCCTGCGCTTCTACGAACAGCGCGGCCTGATCGCGGCGCAGCGTAGCGCCAACGGCTATCGCCACTACCCCGCCGATATGGTGCAACTGGTGCTCTACATCAAGACGGCCCAGCGCCTGGGCTTTACCCTGAGCGAAATCGGCGCCAGCGTCGCCGCCCTGTGGCAGGCGCAGGACCCTGACTGCGCCGTGACGCAACTGCTGCAAGACAAGCTGAACCTGATCGAAACCCGCATCACCGAACTCGACGCGTTGCGTCACGAGCTGAAACAACGGCTCGGGCAACGTTGTCCATTAAATCCGTGACCTTTTCACTCAAGGATGCCTTCATGAATTCGGCAAGAAACGCATTGATCATCGGCGCCTCCCGGGGCCTGGGCCTCGGCCTGGTGAAGACACTGCTCAGCGACGGCTGGAACGTGACCGCCACCGTGCGCAACCCGCAGAACGCAGAAACGTTGAAGGCACTGGGCCCGGTGCGGATCGAAAAACTCGACATGGACGACCAGCAAGCCGTCATCGCCCTGAGCCAGCAGCTCAAGGGTGAAACCTTCGACCTGCTGTTCGTCAACGCTGGTGTCAAAGGCCCGGACAACCAAAGCCCGGGCGGCGCGACGCTGGCCGAAGTCGGTCAGTTGTTCTTCACCAACGCCGTGGCTCCGATCAACCTGGCCCAGCGTTTCATCGGCCAGATCCGCGACGGCAGCGGCGTGCTGGCGTTCATGAGTTCGGTGCTGGGCAGCGTGACCATGCCCGACGCGCCGGAACTGGCGCTGTACAAGGCCAGCAAGGCGGCGCTCAATTCCATGACCAACAGCTTTGTCAGCCAACTGGGCGATCAGGCATTGACCGTGCTGTCGCTGCATCCGGGCTGGGTGAAAACCGACATGGGCGGTGAAGGCGCGGATATCGATGTCGAGACCAGCACCCGCGGGTTGATCGATCAAGTCAACGCCTTCGCCGGCAAGGGCGGGCATCACTTCGTCAACTACAGGGGCGAAACGATTCCCTGGTAACCCAGCCTTCCCCTTGTGGGAGCGAGCCTGCTCGCGATTGCGGTCTAACATTCACCATGACGTTGACTGACACACCGCTATCGCGAGCAGGCTCGCTCCCACATTGAGCCTCAGCGAACCCTGGAAATGTGCCAGGCAACCTGAGTAAACTCCGCACCTCGCCCCCCAACGGGCGACCCTGGATCAGCAGACAGGGCATCACTGAGCTGGCTAACCTGAACCCACTTTCAGAGGAGCCGGCCACCATGCCTGCGACCCGTACCTGGTTAAAAAACCCCCTCGCCATTTTCACCGCCAACGACCTCGACGCCCGTGGCGGTCTCGTCCTGCAGGACGGTGTGATCGTCGAGCTGCTGAGCGCCGGCCAGCAACCCGCCCAGCCTTGCGACAACATCTTCGACGCGCGCGAACATGTGATCCTGCCGGGGTTGATCAACACCCATCATCACTTCTACCAGACCCTGACGCGTGCCTGGGCACCGGTGGTGAACCAACCGTTGTTTCCTTGGCTGAAGACCCTCTACCCGGTGTGGGCGCGGCTGACCCCGGAAAAGTTGGCCCTGGCGACCAAAGTCGCCTTGGCCGAATTGCTGCTGTCGGGCTGCACCACCGCAGCCGATCATCACTATCTGTTTCCCGAAGGCCTGGAAAATGCCATCGACGTACAGGTGCAAAGTGTTCGTGAGCTGGGGATGCGCGCGATGCTGACCCGCGGTTCCATGAGCCTCGGCAAGGACGACGGTGGCTTGCCGCCACAGCAGACCGTGCAGCAGGGCCAGGTGATTCTCGACGATAGCCAGCGGTTGATCGGCCAATACCACGAGCGCGGCGACGGCGCCCGGATCCAGATTGCCCTGGCGCCCTGCTCACCGTTTTCGGTCACCCCCGAGATCATGCGCGCCAGCGCCGAGCTGGCGGAAAAACTCGACGTACGCCTGCACACGCACCTGGCCGAAACCCTTGATGAAGAAGACTTCTGCCTGCAACGTTTTGGCCTGCGCACGGTGGAATATCTGGACAGCGTCGGCTGGCTCGGCCCGCGCACTTGGCTGGCTCATGGCATCCATTTCAACCCGGATGAAATCACCCGTCTCGGTGCCGCAGGCACCGGCATCTGTCATTGCCCGAGCTCCAACATGCGCCTGGCCTCGGGCATTTGCCCGACCCTGGAACTGAGCACTGCCGGGGCTCCCGTGGGCCTGGGCGTTGACGGTTCTGCGTCCAACGATGCCTCGAACATGATCCTCGAAACCCGCCAGGCGCTGTACATCCAGCGCCTGCGCTATGGCGCGCAAGCGATCACCCCGGAGCGCGTATTAGGCTGGGCGACCCGGGGCTCGGCGCAACTGCTCGGGCGCAGCGATATTGGTGAACTGGCGGTGGGCAAGCAGGCAGACCTGGCGCTGTTCAAGCTCGATGAGCTGCGTTTCTCCGGCAGTCACGACCCGATTTCAGCCCTGCTGCTGTGCGGGGCGGACCGGGCGGATCGGGTGATGGTCGGCGGACAATGGCGGGTGATCGACGGGCAGGTCGAGGGCTTGGACTTGAAGGGCTTGATTGCCGATCACAGCCAGGCGGCGCGGGAGTTGATTGCCGGCGCCTGACCGGACGCCATCGCGGGCAAGCCTTGCTCCCACAGGCTCGCGGCGAGGCTGCCTGCATAAACACCCACCCTTCACTGTGGGAGCAAGGGTTGCCCGCGATGCTCTTCTAGAGGCCTAACAGCGACAACATGATAAACGTCGCGAACAACACAAAGTGGGTCATGCCTTCGATGGCATTGGTTTCACCATCATTGAGGTTGATGGCGCTGACGATCAGGGTGATGAAGATCATCACCGTCTGTACCGGGGTCATTGCCATCTGGAACGGTTGGCCGGTATAGAGCGCCATGGCCTCCATCACCGGCACCGTGAGGATAACGGTCGATAGCGAAGCACCCAGCGCGATGTTCACCACCGATTGCATGCGATTCGCCAGGGCGGCGCGCAGGGCGGTGAGGATTTCCGGTGCCGCGGAGATGGCCGCCACCAGAATCGCAGTGACCACCGGCGGCGCACCCGAACCCTCCAAGCCCAGGTCGATGGCCTTGGACATGACTTCGGCCAGCGCGCCGATCACCACCACGCCAAACACCAGCGCACTGATGGAGAATGTCAGGCTGATGGGTTTCGGCTCGTTTTCCACCGGTTCTTTCTTGCGGCGTTTTTCCGGGTAGCTGTAGCTGAAAAAGTAACTGTGGGGCCCGACCTGCATGCGCAGGAACAGGGTGTACAACACGATCATCGCGCCGATGGTAAATGCCGAATACATTTTCCAGCTCTCGCGGGGAATGAACTCCGGCACCACCATCGATACGCCCATGGCGGTGAGGATCATCACGCTGTAGGTGCGCGCCGAATCGTCGTTGTAAGCCTGCTCGCCATGCTTGATCCCGCCCATCAGCGCCGCGAGCCCGAGAATCCCGTTGATGTCGAGCATCACCGCCGAGTAGATCGTGTCCCGCACCAGGGTCGGCGACGCTTCGTTGCTCATCATGATCGCCAGGATCACTACTTCGACCAGCACCGCCGACAAGGTCAGGATCATGGTGCCGTAGGGATCACCGACTTTTTCCGCGAGCAGTTCGGCGTGATGGGCCACGCGCATGGAAGCCGCGACGATAAAACCGATCAGGACCAAACCGCCAAGCAACGCCACGATCTGCCCGCTGCCCAACAGCCAGTGCTCCAGCGGATAGGCAACAAGCGCGGCGATCAGCGCCAGCAACAGCAGTTTTTCTTGCTTGATCAAAGTGAGCATCGCGGGCCTATCACCGTGGGCGGGGTCATGAGCTACTGACTATGGGGGGGGACGCGAACGTTTCGTTCGGTGTGATGCACCAGGGGGTGGCAAGCGGAAAGCAGGCGCACCTTAATCGTTCTCAGCGGCCTCGTCGCGGGCAAGCCTTGCTCCCACAAGTGCAAGGCCAAACCCACTCAGTATCTGTGGGAGCAAGGCTTGCCCGCGATGGCGGCATCAGGACATCGAGCATTTGTTGTCCTATTGGTCAGCATTTTGCATTGAAGCCGTACAGCCAACCTCACAACAACACGGAGTTCGAGTTCATGCACAAACGCCCCCTTGAATAAGTTGCTTTGCGCCGTCGTCGCAGCCGTCGGCCTGGGTGCCGGCCTGAATGCCAGTGCCGCCGATCCGCTGAAGGTCGGCTTCGTCTACATCGGCCCGATCGGCGACCACGGCTGGACCTATCAGCATGAACAAGGGCGCAAGGAGCTGGCGGCGAAGTTCGGCGAGCAGATCACCACCAACTACGTGGAAAACGTACCGGAAGGCGCCGACGCCGAACGGGTGATCCGCAACATGGCCAAGGACAACTACGACCTGATCTTCACCACCTCCTTCGGCTACATGAACCCGACGCTGAAAGTCGCCAAGCAATTTCCCAAGGTGATCTTCGAACACGCCACCGGCTACAAGCAGGACAAGAACCTGGGCACCTACCTGGCTCGCACCTACGAGGGCCGCTACGTCGGCGGCTTCCTCGCGGCCAAGATGACCAAGACCAAGAAGATCGGCTACGTTGCCTCCTTTCCGATCCCGGAAGTCATCCGCGACATCAACGCCATCCAACTGGCCCTGAACAAATACAACCCCGGCAGCGAGATCAAAGTGGTGTGGGTCAATTCCTGGTTCGACCCGGGCAAGGAAGCCGATGCCGCCAACGCGCTGATCGACCAGGGCGTGGACGTGGTGTTCCAGCACACCGACAGCCCGGCACCAATCCAGGCCGCCGAGCGTCGCGGCGTCTATGCGGTGGGCTACGCTTCGGACATGGCTCACTTCGGTCCCAAGGCGGTGCTGACCTCCATCGTCAATGACTGGGGCCCGCATTACATCCAGGCGACCCAGAGCGTGATCGACCACAGTTGGAAATCCCAGGACTACTGGGGCGGCCTGAAGGAAGGCACCGTAAAACTGCCGATCAGCGACCTGGTGCCGGCGGCGGTCAAGGGCGAGGCCGAGCAGATCATCGCCGACATCGAGAGCGGCGTGTTCCACCCGTTCACCGGCCCGATCAAGGATCAGGCCGGCGTCGAGAAAATCCCGGCGGGCGTGAGCGCCACCAATGCGGAACTGGCGTCGATGAATTACTACGTCGAAGGTATGAAGGCTGAGATTCCGAAGTAATCCCGGCCTCAACACATGATCCCAATGTGGGAGCGAGCCTGCTCGCGATAGCGGACCGACATTCAACAGGCATGTCGACTGACAGATCGCTATCGCGAGCAGGCTCGCTCCCACAGGGGATCTTCATTCTTAAGTCAGGAAAGCCGCATGAACAGCCTGCCCATCATCGACATCAGCCCTCTCTACGGCGATGAGCCCAGCGCCTGGCAAACCGTCGCCGAGCAGATCGACAGCGCCTGCCGCCAATGGGGCTTTTTCTACATCAAGGGCCACCCCATCAGCCCGGCGCGCATCGCCGAGGTACTGGACAACGCCCAACGCTTCTTCGCCCTGCCCGTGGAAGAAAAACTCAAGATCGACATCACCCAGACCCGCCATCATCGTGGCTACGGCGCCATCGCCACCGAACAACTGGACCCGACCAAGCCCAGCGACCTGAAGGAAACCTTCGACATGGGCCTGCACCTGCCGGCCGACCACCCTGATGTGCTGGCGGAAAAACCTCTGCGTGGTCCCAACCGCCACCCGGACCTGATGGGCTGGGAAAACTTGATGGAGGAGCACTACCGCGACATGCAGGCACTCGCTCAAACCCTGCTAAGGGCCATGACTTTGGCCCTTGGCATCGAGCGGGACTTCTTCGACACACGCTTCAACGCACCAGTGAGCGTACTGCGCCTGATCCACTACCCACCACGCCAGACCGCCAGTAGCGCCGAGCAGCAAGGTGCCGGCGCCCATACCGACTACGGTTGCATCACCCTGCTCTACCAGGACGCCGCCGGCGGCCTGCAAGTGCGCAACGTCAACGGCCAGTGGATCGACGCGCCCCCCATCGACGGCACCTTCGTGGTCAACCTCGGCGACATGATGGCGCGCTGGAGCAACGACCGCTACCTGTCCACGCCGCATCGGGTGATCAGCCCGCTGGGGGTAGACCGGTATTCGATGCCGTTCTTTGCCGAACCACACCCCGACACACTGATCCAGTGCCTGCCCGGTTGCCAGGATGACGCCCATCCGCCGAAGTACCCGACCACCACCTGCGCACAATTCCTGTTGTCACGCTTCGCCGACACCTATGCTTATCGGCGGGAGCAACAGGCGGTGTAGTGGATCAGTCGGTCAGGTTTTACCAGACATTGCGGCCAGCCCCTGTAGAATGCCCGCCATCGATTCGCTGATGAGAAAAGACCATGTACGACTGGCTGAACGCCCTGCCCAAGGCTGAACTGCACCTGCACCTGGAGGGTTCGCTGGAGCCCGAGCTGCTGTTCGCCCTGGCCGAACGCAACAAGATCGCCCTGCCGTGGAGCGACGTCGACACCCTGCGCAAGGCCTATGCCTTCAACAATCTGCAGGAATTTCTCGACCTCTATTATCAAGGCGCCGATGTGCTGCGCACGTCCCAGGACTTCTACGACCTGACCTGGGCCTACCTGCTGCGTTGCAAGGCGCAGAACGTGATCCACACCGAACCGTTCTTCGACCCGCAGACCCACACCGACCGTGGCGTGCCGTTCGAAGTGGTGCTCAACGGCATCGCCGCCGCCCTCAAGGACGGTGAGCAGCAACTGGGTATCACCAGCGGTTTGATCCTGAGCTTCTTGCGTCACTTGAGCGAAGAACAAGCCGAGAAAACCCTCGACCAGGCGCTGCCGTTCCGCGATGCCTTCGTGGCCGTGGGCCTGGACAGTTCGGAAATGGGTCACCCACCGAGCAAGTTCCAGCGCGTATTCGACCGGGCGCGCAACGAAGGCTTCCTGACCGTCGCCCACGCCGGTGAAGAAGGTCCGCCCGAATACATCTGGGAAGCCCTCGACCTGCTGAAAATCCAGCGCATCGACCACGGCGTGCGGGCCATCGAAGATGAGCGACTGATGCAGCGGATCATCGACGAGCAGATTCCGCTGACCGTCTGCCCGTTGTCCAACACCAAGCTGTGCGTGTTCGACGACATGTCGCAGCACAACATCCTCGACATGCTTGAGCGCGGTGTGAAGGTGACAGTGAACTCTGATGACCCTGCGTACTTCGGCGGCTACGTTACCGAGAACTTCCACGCGCTATACACCCACCTGGGCATGACCCAGGACCAGGCCAAGCGCTTGGCGCAGAACAGCCTGGATGCGCGGCTAGTAAAACCCTAAGACTCGTGATGAACCCTTGTGGGAGCGAGCCTGCTCGCGATAGCGGTATGACACTCAACATTGATGTCGACTGACTCATCGCCATCGCGAGCAGGCTCGCTCCCACAAGGGGTTGGTGTTTAACCGGCCACCGTGCCCTCACTCAACTCCTCCAACGTCCTGCCCCGCGTCTCCATCCCGAACAACCAGACCACCCCCGCCGCCACGGCGAAGCACAGCGCGCCGAGGGCGAACACACCGCCCTGCCCAGTGATGGGGAATACCAACCCGGTCACCAGCGGACCGAGCAAAGAGCCGATGCGACCGACCGCCGAAGCAAACCCCGATCCCGTGGCTCGGGCCGAAGTCGGGTACAGCTCCGGCGTGTAGGTGTAGAGCACCGCCCACATGCCGAACAGGAAAAACTGCATCAGCAGCCCGGTGCCGATCAGCAGGCCGACGTTGCCGCCAAACACCGCGCTCTGCCCATACAGAAACGCCATCGCCCCGCCGCCCAGCAACGTGATGATGCACACCGGCTTGCGCCCCCAGCGCTCCACCAGCCAGGCCGCCATCAGGAAACCAGGAATCCCGCCCAGGGAAATCAACACGGTGTAGTACACCGACTGGGTCACGGCGAACCCCGACTGCTGCAGCAGCGCACTGAGCCAGGACGTCAGGCCATAGAAACCGAGCAAGGCAAAGAACCAGACGCTCCAGATCATCATCGTGCGCTGGCGATACAGCGGCGACCAGATCTGCGCCAGGGCCGAAAAGAAATTGCCCGGCGTGCTCTCGGCCCTCGGCAAACGGATTGGCTCCGGCAGGTTCTGCTGCCCCAGCGAGGCTCGGACCTGGTCTTCGATTCGCTTGAGCACCGTGTCCGCTTCGTCACCTCGACCGGCCTGTTCGAGCCAGCGCGGCGACTCGGGAATGAAGAAGCGAATCGCCAGGACAAACACCGCCGGCACCGCCAGCACCAGGAAGATGTCGCGCCAGCCGATCACCGGCAGCAGGAAATACGACAGCACCCCCGCCGCCACGAAACCCAGCGGCCAGAAACCATCCATCAAGGCGATGTAGCGGCCACGACGCTTGGCCGGGATCAGCTCCGAGAGCATCGACTGGGCAATCGGAAACTCCATGCCCATGCCGATCCCCAGCAGGATGCGAAACAGCGTCAAGGTCTCGATGTCCTGGGCCGTGGAGCACAGGTAGCTGGCAATGCCCCACAACACGATGCTCCACTGGAACACCGGTTTACGCCCGAAACGATCGGCGAGCATGCCCGACAGTGACGCCCCCACCACCATGCCGAAGAAGCTGGAACTGGCGAGCAAACCGGCCTGGGCGCTGCTCAGGCCGAACTCGGCTTTGATCGATCCCAACAGGAACGTCATCATCGCCAGGTCCATGGAGTCGAAGAAAAACGCCAAGGCGATGATAATGAAGATGACCCGGTGATAACCGCTGATGGGTAACCGTTCCAGGCGTTCCGCCGCGCTGTAGCCGTGAGTGTCCATGCCGCCTCCCCAATCCGATAATTCCCCGGACTGAGTGTGCGCGAACCTTGCAGGTGGCTATTGCTGAATACGACCTGTCGACAGCCCTGAGCGACGCATCGGGAACGTTCCCTAGATCGCCATCTCCACGGTGTCCTGCCGGGCGAACCGGTGGATTTCCTGCTGGCCGAGCGTCGTCACCTGCAGCGCTCGCGAATCGTTGGGCAAGCTCAGCCATCCCGACTGCATGAACAGTTGCAGCAAGGCCGCGCCCAGCGCGCCCCCCAGGTGCGGACGACGCTCGCTCCAGTCCGGGCAGGCGCAGGCGACACGGGCGTTGCGATGGGCCAGGGCCTGGATGAACAGGCCACGCTCGGCCAGTTGATTGGCGCCCTTGTGGGTGACGATCACCCGTTGTTCGAACTGCTCGATCCACCCGGCGTCCAGCAGACGTTGGTAGAGCTCGGCCGCCAGGGTTCCCCCCAGGTGGTCGTCGCAAAGCCTGGCCCGCATCAACGAAGCGGGGGCCGATGGGGCCTTGGTCGGCATGACCCTGCGCCTGAACACGTCCGGAATCTGCCGTGGCGTACTGACCAGCGTCGCGCTGGCCAGCGCTTCGACGGCAGCGCCGATTTCAGGCGCTGCCAGACGGAAAAACCGCTTGCGGCCCCGGGCTTCGATTTTCAACAGGCCACCGGCGGAAAGGCGTCCCAGATGTGCGTTGGCCGAGGACGGCGACAACCCGGCGAGCAACGCCAACTCGTCGGCCTGTCGGGCCGTGCCGTCCATCAAGGCCCACATCATTGCGCTGCGCTTGGGGTCAGCCAGCAACGTGGCGATCTGGCTGATGCAAGGTGCATGTTCCATGTATTCACTCCCTGTTGAATCATTCGTCTACTGCTCTGGCGCAGCCGGTCGCTAGTATAAGCGCGGCGATCGAGCTTTCCTGTCCTCCGGAAACCTTTGGAGGCGATTGTTCATGAGGGAAAAGTCTCTATTTGCCCGCGACTAATGGCCGGCCCCTGTCGAGAATGGAAATCGGGCCGTCAACTGGCCGCAGCGGGCCTGGAGCATGTCCCGCAAAAGGTTGATGGGCTTGCTCAATTGCGCCCGATGGGCGCACAGCAGATTGAGGGGCGCGCGTTCGCATTGCAGGTGCGGCAAGAGGATTTTCAAGCGCCCGGCCAGCACGTCGGTGGACACATCCAGCCACGATTTGTAGGCAATCCCGGCACCCGCCACCGCCCAGCGTCGCACCACATCGGCGTCGTCACTGAAGCGGTCGCCACTGACGGTGAGGCTCACCTCCCGTTTGCCATCATGAAAGCCCCATCGGTCATGGACCCGGCTGCCCAGCATGTACAACAGGCAGTTGTGCTGGGCCAGTTGCTCCAGTTGATGGGGTTCACCCCGACGAGCCAGATAGTCTGGCGATGCGCACAACACCCGGCGGTTATCAGCGGCAATGGGCAGGGCGACCAGGCTCGAATCTTCCGGTTCGCCATAACGCAAGGCAATGTCCACCGGCTGCTTGAACAGATCGGCAATGCGATCGCCCAGCAACAGCCGCACCGTCAGCCCGGGATGCTCGCGCTGGAACGCATCCAGCCAGGGCAGCAGCAGGTTGCGTCCCAGGTCCGACGGTGCGGACAACTGCAACACCCCGCTGACCTGGTCCTGGCCGCTGGTCAATAACCGCCGGCCTTCGTCGAGACTGCTCAACGCGGCACGGGCATATTCGAGAAAGCCCTCCCCTTCGGCCGTCAGGCGCAGGCTACGGGTGGAACGGGCCAACAGCCGCGCGCCGAGGTGCTGCTCGATGCGTTTCAACGCGGCACTGGCCACCGCCGCCGACAGGTCCATGACCCTGGCCGCAGCCGAGAGGCTGCCCAGGTCTGCCGCCCGGACAAACAATTGCAAGTCATCGAAGCGAAGCATGACGGCCCCATTATCAAAAAATTATTGAAAGAGCCTGTTCTTTTAGCCGGTTTTATCTCGGTGATAAATAGCTAAACATGGCCTCCATCGAACTCACCTAACGGAGCCGCTTCATGAAAGCCATTGCCTACTACCACTCGTTGCCTATTACCGATCCACAATCGCTCCAGGACGTCGAGCTGCCGGAACCGGTCGCCGGCCCCAGGGACCTGCTGGTAGAGGTCAAGGCCATCTCGGTCAACCCGGTGGACACCAAGGTCCGTCAGAACGTCCAGCCCGAAGGCGGCGTAGCCAAGGTGCTGGGCTGGGACGTGGCCGGCGTGGTCAAGGCGGTGGGCAGCGAGGTCACGCTGTTCAAGGCCGGGGACAAGGTGTTCTACGCCGGCTCCATCGCTCGCGCCGGCGGTAACAGCGAGTTGCACGTGGTGGATGAGCGCATCGTCGGCCACATGCCCAAGACCCTTGGTTTCGCCGAAGCAGCGGCGCTGCCGCTGACGGCGATTACTGCCTGGGAGTTGTTGTTCGAGCGCTTGCAAATCCAGGAAGGCCAGGGCGACCAGGGCCAGAGCCTGTTGATCGTCGGCGCGGCGGGAGGCGTGGGTTCGATCCTGACGCAACTGGCCAGCCAACTCACCGGGTTGAAGGTGATTGGTACCGCGTCCCGCGCGCTGACCCAGGATTGGGTGCGCAGCCTGGGTGCGGACTTGGTGATCGACCATAGCCAGCCACTGAGCAAGGTATTGAAAGAATCGGGTCAGCCCCAGGTGACTCACGTCGCCAGCCTGACCCAGACCGACCAGCATCTGGATGAACTCGTCGAAGCCCTTGCGCCCCAAGGCAAACTGGCGCTGATCGACGATCCCAAGGCACTGGACGTGACCAAGCTCAAGCGCAAGAGCCTGTCGTTGCATTGGGAATTCATGTACACCCGCTCACTGTTCGAGACAGCCGACATGCTTGAACAGCACAAGCTGCTCAACCGCGTGGCCGCCCTGATCGATGCCGGCACGCTGAAGACCACCGTCGGCGAGCATTTCGGCACCATCAACGCCGAGAACCTGCGCCGGGCCCATGCCTTGCTCGAAAGCGGGAAGTCCAAGGGCAAGATTGTGCTCGAAGGCTTCTGACCAGGGCTGAGAGCCAGGCTCTTGTGGGGGCAAAGCTTGCTGCGATAGAGGTAGCGCGGTTCTCTATAGGACCGCGTCATCGTTTATCGCGAGCAAGCTTTGCTCCTACAAGAAAAATCCCGTGCCGTCAGTCTGAGAGTTGACTCTTGTCACAATTGCGATCGCATTCGGGTCTACACTCGAGGCCTTTGCAACGTAATCTTTTCGTGAGGAGGTCAGCAATGAAGATCCTGATAAAAGAAGTGGCAAAATCCCAATGGCAAGTGCGTCTTGACCAGCACGTCGTCACCTTCCGTACCGAGGCCGAAGCCCAGGCTTTCGCCACGACCTTGCAAGCGCGGATCCACGCGCCCCATCACTTCCCCGAACAACAACAGCAACGCGCGGCCGGCTGAATCAGCCCTCGCGACTGGCCTGGGCCAGTGCCCGGGCATTTTGCAGGCGACGGGTCAGCATCGCTGCACCCACCACCAACAGCCCGCAAAGGCTGATGACCAGCGCCATCGGCACGGCGGTGCCGTCATGCAACGCCGCCACCAACGCGGCGGCCCCGGCGGCCACGGAAAACTGCAGGCATCCCAGCATCGCCGAAGCGCTACCGGCGCGGGCGCCCTGCCCGCTCATGGCGCAAGCCGACGCGTTGGGAAGGATGCAACCCAGGCTGGCGATGCAGATGAACAGCGGGACCAGCAGCGGCCACAACTGCACAGGCTGCAATGAACTGACCGCCAACAGGCTCAGGCCGGCGCCCAGGTAGACCCATACCGCGCGGGTCAGCAGGAACGCCGGGCCGCGCTTGGACAGCAGCCGGGCGTTGACCTGGGCAACCAGGATGAAGCCCGCCGCGTTGGTGCCGAACAGCCAACCGAAATGCTCGGCCGGGACACCGTAGAGCTTGATGAAGACGAAAGGCGAACCGGCGATGTAGGCAAACATCCCAGCGATGGCGATGCCCCCCGTCAGCGCATGACCAAGGTAGACGGCGTCGGTCAATAACCGGCCATATTGGCGCAACGCCCCCGACAAGGGTTGCCGAGGCACATAGTCCGGCAAGCTTTCCGGCAGCCACAAGGCCACTGCCGTCGACGCCAATGCGCTGAACACGGTCAGCGCAATGAAGATCGACTGCCAGCCATGCAGGTTCACCAGCAGCCCGCCCAGCATCGGCGCGAGAATCGGCGCCAGGCCCATCACCAGCATCAACTGCGAAAACACCTTGGCCGAACCCACCGCGTCGCATTTATCGCTGACCACCGCCCGGGAAATCACCATCCCGGCGCATCCGCCCAGGGCCTGGATGAAGCGGGCGCCGATCAGCCATTCCAGGCTCGGCGCATAAGCGCAGGCCAGCGAGGCCAGGGTGAACAAGCCGACGCCCGTCAGCAGCGGAATGCGCCGCCCGAATCGATCCGCCACCGGCCCGTAGGCCAGTTGCCCGATGGATAAGCCTAGGAAATAAGCCGCCAGGGTCAGTTGGATGTGCTTTTCGTCAGTACCGAAGGCCGAGGCCATCGCCGGAAAGGCCGGCAGGTAGAAGTCGATCGCCAAGGGACCGAAAGCGCTCAAGGCGCCAAGAATCAGAATGGTACGGAGGTTCATCGGGCGTCCAGCTCAGGCGTCGTTCGACAGCCCGACAGTCTAGCCGGGCCGGGCGCTCTTGAACATTCCGATAGGTCGCTAACGATTAAAATATTTCAGGCGACACTGACCTCATAGCCCTCCTCCTTGATGGCCGCGATCACGGCATCGGCCGGCAACGAACTCTGGACCTGGACGGTCCTGGTGCCCAGGTCCACGTGCACGTCGGCCGCCGGATCCTTGGCCTGGACCGCCTGGGTGATGGCCTTGACGCAATGACCGCAAGACATGCCCTGGACATTGAAAGTTTGCATGAGATGACTCCTTTGGTTGAGGTTGCCGATAGCTTCAAGCTTGCCATCATGACAAGGTCAAGTTCTGACAAAAACTGCCGGGCTGGCAATCGGCATCGCGCTCAGCCAAGCTGCACACATCAAGGATTTCACACCGGAGGTTCAGCCATGCGCTGGTCAGCGTTCAGCCTGTTTTGCATGCTCGGTTTTTCAGCGGTGGCGCCCCAGGCATCGGCCGCCGGCGAAGACTATGGCGTGCTGATCATTTCTCGCGAGCGCCTGGAAGTGGCGACCTCATGCGAAATCGGCATCTACATCCAGGATCAGCTCTCGGCCAGGCTGTTCCAGGAGCAAAGCACCTCCTTCAACCTGCCCCCAGGCCAGTTTTCCTTGCGCCTGAAATTGCTGCCGGGACAGGCGCCGGGTTGCAACCCGGGCATGCTCGCGCCTGGGTCGCAGAACATCACCCTCAAGGCCGGTGACATCTTGAAGTTCCGCATCGCCATGACCCAGGAAGGTATGTACCTCAAGCAGGCTGGGCTCGGTTACTGACACGCCACTTCCCCACCGTGTGAGCGAGCTTTGTGGGAGCAAGGCTTGCCCACGATGAAAGCACCACGGATTTGCGGATGACCGCAGCGCCTGGATCGCGAGCAAGCTTTGCTCCCACAAAACCAGCTCCCATATCAGAGATGCGTTCAAGCTTTTCGATTGGCGCTTGACCTTGCCAGCATGGCAAGGTTGATCCTGTAGGCATTCACTACAGGGAGCCTGACCGATGTCCGAATCCACCACGTTCGATCTACCGATTGCCGGCATGACCTGCGCCAGTTGCGCCGGGCGGGTCGAGCGGGCCTTGAGCAAAGTCACCGGGGCCAGCGCCGTCAGCGTCAACCTGGCTACTGAAGTGGCGCGCGTGCAGGCTCCTGGAGACAGCCTGCCAGCCTTGATGCAGGCCGTCGAACAGGCGGGCTATAGCGTTCCCGTGCAAACCCTGGAGTTGAACATCGAAGGGATGACCTGCGCCTCCTGCGTCGGCCGGGTCGAACGGGCCCTGGGCAAGGTCGACGGCGTGAACAGTGTCAGTGTCAACCTTGCCAACGAGCGCGCCCACCTCGAACTGCTTGGCCAGGTGAATCCACAAACCCTGATCGATGCGGTCAAGCGCGCCGGCTATGACGCCACTGTCTGGCAGGCAGAGCAGCCCGTTGATACGCAGGTCAATCGCCTGAACCGTGAACGCCTGGTACTGGTGCTGGCGATCCTGCTGTCCGTGCCGCTGGTGTTGCCCATGCTGCTGCAGCCGTTCGGCGTGCATTGGATGCTCCCGGCCTGGGTGCAATTCGCCCTGGCGACGCCGGTGCAATTCATCTTCGGCGCGCGCTTTTATGTCGCCGCCTTCAAGGCCGTGCGTGCCGGGGCCGGGAACATGGACCTGCTGGTCGCCCTGGGCACCAGCGCCGGCTACGGCTTGAGCCTTTATGAATGGGTGATCGCCCGTCCCGGCAGCATGCCGCACCTGTATTTCGAGGCCTCGGCCGTAGTGATTGCCCTGGTCTTGCTGGGCAAATACTTGGAAAGCCGCGCCAAACGCCAGACCGCCAGCGCCATCCGCGCCCTCGAAGCCTTGCGACCGGAGCGGGCGATCCAGGTGATCGATGGCCAGGAGCGGGACGTTGCCATCAGTGCACTGCGCTTGAATGACCTGGTCCTGGTCAAGCCCGGCGAACGCTTCCCGGTGGACGGCGAAGTGTTGGAAGGCCAGAGCCACGCCGACGAAGCGCTGATCAGCGGCGAGAGCCTGCCGGTCCCCAAACAGCCCGGCGACAAAGTCACCGGCGGCGCCATCAACGGCGAAGGCCGGCTGCTGGTACGCACGCAAGCCCTGGGCACCGAAACCGTCCTGGCGCGCATCATCCGCCTGGTGGAGGACGCCCAGGCGGCCAAGGCCCCGATCCAGAAACTGGTGGATAAAGTCAGCCAGGTTTTCGTTCCGGTCGTGCTGGTGCTGGCCCTGGCGACATTGATCGGCTGGTGGCTGTACGGCGCGCCACTGGAAACCGCACTTATCAACGCCGTCGCCGTGCTGGTGATCGCCTGCCCCTGCGCCCTGGGCCTGGCGACGCCCACGGCGATCATGGCCGGCACCGGCGTGGCCGCGCGCCACGGGATCCTGATCAAGGACGCCGAGGCCCTGGAACGCGCCCATGAGGTCAAGACCGTAGTGTTCGACAAGACCGGCACCCTGACCTCCGGTACGCCACGCATCGCCCACTTGACGGCCCTGAAGGGAGATGAGGACGCGCTGCTGAAAATGGCCGGCGCGCTGCAACGCGGCAGTGAGCACCCCCTCGCCAAAGCAGTATTGGACACCTGCGCCGAGCGCGGCCTGGACGTGCCGGATATCAGCGACAGCCAGGCCCTGGCCGGACGCGGTATCGCCGGCAGCCTCGGCGGGCGGCGCCTGGCCCTGGGCAATCGGCGCCTGCTGGACGAACTGGGCCTGCACCCCGGCTCGCTGGCCGAATCGGCCCAGGCTTGGGAAACCGAAGGCCGCACGTTGTCTTGGCTGATCGAGCAAGGCGCGGCGCCTCGGGTGCTGGGCCTGTTCGCCTTCGGTGACACCCTCAAGCCCGGCGCCCTCGCCGCCGTACAAGCCTTGAATGAACAGCACATCGCCAGCCACCTGCTCACCGGCGACAACCAGGGCAGCGCCCGGGTGGTAGCCCAGGCACTGGGGATATCCAATGTCCATGCCGAGGTATTGCCCGCGGATAAATCCGCCATCGTCCAGCAATTGAAGCGCGATTCGGTGGTAGCGATGGTGGGCGACGGCATCAATGACGCCCCAGCCCTGGCCGCCGCCGACATCGGCATTGCCATGGGCGGCGGCACCGACGTGGCGATGCACGCCGCGGGCATCACCCTCATGCGCGGCGATCCGCGACTGGTGCCGGCGGCACTGGACATCAGCCGCAAGACCTACGCCAAGATCCGCCAAAACCTGTTCTGGGCGTTCGTCTATAACCTGATCGGTATTCCCCTGGCGGCGTTCGGCTTGCTCAACCCGGTGCTGGCCGGCGCGGCCATGGCCCTGTCGAGCGTCAGCGTGGTGAGCAATGCGTTACTGTTGAAGTTCTGGACACCCCAGCACCTGGAGGACAAGCGATGAACATCGGCCAAGCGGCCCGTCAGAGCGGCCTGAGCGCGAAGATGATCCGTTATTACGAATCCATCGGCCTGCTCAAGGCCGCCCATCGCACCGACAGCGGCTACCGCATCTATGGCACCGACGATCTGCACACCCTGGCGTTCATCAAGCGCTCCCGGGACTTGGGGTTTTCCCTGGAAGAGGTCGGCAAACTGCTGACCCTCTGGCAAGACCGCCAACGCGCCAGCGCCGACGTCAAAGCCCTGGCCCGGCAACACATCGACGAACTGAACCAGAAAATCCGCGAACTGGCCGAACTGCGCGACACCTTGCAAGACCTGGTAGAGCACTGCCACGGCGACCACCGCCCGGATTGTCCGATCCTCAAGGAACTGGCGTCGGGGTGTTGCAAGAATTGATGCCCACCGCCCCCCTGTGGGGTTGAGGGTTTGGGTAGCCACAAAAAACCCGGCCATGGCCGGGTTTCTGGTCAACCGATCACTGCATCCAGGGCGGAGGCGGTTCTTCGGTCTTGCTGGGTGGAGCGTCGTCAGCGGCGCGAACGGCCTGGCGGCGTTCCTCGTCCAGGCGGGCGGCTTCGATCTCGCGCATGATCCCGCCAACGTCCGCCAGTTCCTCCGGTTCGTCGAACTCGCCGGTCAGCAGGCTGGCCGGGTGCAAGGTACCGGCTTCATACAGCGCCCACATTTCCTTCGCGTACTTGGTGCGCTTGAGCTCCGGGGCAAACCGGCCGAAGTAGGAGGCCATGTTGCCCACGTCCCGCTCCAGCATGCTGAAAGCATGGTTGTTACCGGCAGCGTCCACCGCTTGCGGCAGGTCGATGATCACAGGTCCCGTCGGCGTGAGCAGGACGTTGAACTCGGACAGGTCGCCGTGCACCAGACCGGTACACAACATCAGCACGATCTGGGAAATCAGATAAGCGTGATATTCACGGGCCTGGTCCGGCTCCAGTACCACATCGTTCAGACGCGGCGCGGCATCGCCATACTCGTCGGCAACCAGTTCCATCAGCAGCACGCCTTCAAGGAAGTCGTACGGCTTGGGCACGCGTACACCGGCGCTAGCCAAGCGGAACAGCGCCGCCACTTCGGCGTTCTGCCAGGCGTCTTCGGTTTCCTTGCGCCCGAACTTCGAGCCCTTGGCCATGGCCCGGGCCTGGCGGCTATTGCGGACCTTGCGGCCTTCCTGGTATTCGGCCGCCTGACGAAAACTTCGCTTGTTCGCCTCCTTGTAGACCTTCGCGCAACGTAGCTCGTTGCCGCAGCGCACCACATAAACAGCTGCTTCTTTACCACTCATGAGTGGGCGCAGCACCTCGTCGACCAGACCGTCCTCGATCAGGGGTTCAATGCGTTTTGGAGTCTTCATCAGCTTTTATTGTGGGTCCTTTATTACCAAACACGCGAATGACAGTCGTTATACGGCAATCCTTCCTCCACGGGGAGGGGTTGCCGACCTATGAACCTGCAATGCACACAATGTGCCGGATTAATCGACCGAGCCGAATCATAGCCGAGACCGGACTTGGCGTTGCCCATTGAATGCACGGGTATTTGCGACAAGAGCTGACAGCCGTGCCTACCGTTGGTTGTAGGCAGTGCGACGACTCAATGCTTGAACAGTTCCCCCGGCGTAAAGCCGAACATTCCCTTGAACGCGGCAATGAACGCCGATGTTGAGTCATACCCACAGGACAACGCGGCGCTGGTGACGCTGTCGCCCTTCTCCAGCGATCCCAGGGACGACAACAAGCGCATGCGTTGGCGCCAGGCGCGAAAGCTCAGGCCGGTCTCGCGCTGGAACAGGCGCATCAGGGTTTTTTCCGACGTACCCAAGCGTTCGGCCCAGGCTTGCAGGGTGACGTTCTGCTCCGGCTGTTCGATCAACTCGTTACACAATCCCAGCAAACGGGCATGCCTAGGCAGCGGCAGGGAGAAGCCCACTTCCGGCAGGGTTGCCAGTTGATCCAGCAACACCTGCACCAGCCGTTCTTCCTGCGTATCGCCCTGTGGGTAATCGACCGGAAGCTGGCAGAACACCTTGATCAACTCACGGGCCAGTGGCGTGACTTCCAGGACCCGACAGCGTTCGTCGGCCCATGGGCAGGCGTGGCGATGCACGTACAGGCTGCGCATTTCCGCCCGGGTGGAGGTGACGACATGGTGCTCCAGGTCGGCCGGGATCCAGATGCCCCGTTGTGGCGGGGCAAAGAAGCTGCCCGCGGCGGTGTGTACACCGAGGACGCCGCTGATGGCGTATGAAAACTGCACCCAGTCATGCCGATGGGCTTGCGTCCAGGAACCGGCGCTCAAGCTTTCGACACGGGCATAAAGCGGCCTGGGCAATTGCACCAGGTCGGGAATGCGGCGTTCTAGCTGTTGGTGTCCGTTAGGCGGCATTGATTGGCCTTATGTCGCAAGACGACTAGTAGGGACGACGTTAGGCTAAGTCGACTTTTCTTACAACTTGCGGTGCCCTATGCACATCTTCAGACACCTCAAACGCATGGCGACCGACTGGTTCCTGTGCGGCATGTTGCTCGCCACGCTGCTGGCGTACTTCTTTCCAACCTTTGGCGCCACGGGCGGGGCCATGCATGCCGAATGGGTGGTCAACATCGGCATCTTCGTGGTGTTCTTCCTGCACGGAGTCAACCTGTCCGGCGAACAGATCCGCCACGGCTTGAAGAACATCCGGCTGCACGTGATGGTGCAGGGCTTCACGTTTGGCGTATTTCCGTTGCTCTGGCTGCTCAGCAACTGGCTCCTGGGCAGCCATGTGCCGGCGCTGCTGATGCTGGGGTTCTTCTACCTGTGCGCCCTGCCCTCGACCATTTCTTCCTCGGTGGCCCTGACCGGCAGTGCCGGCGGTAACGTGCCAGTGGCGATTCTCAATGCGAGCCTGTCCAGTGTAATGGGGGTTGTCCTGACGCCATTGCTGGTCAGTTTCGTGGTCGGCAGCGGTGCCGGTGGCATCGACCTGGGTTCGACCTTGCTCGACCTGTGCATGATGTTGCTGCTGCCGCTGGTGCTGGGGCAGTTCCTGCGGCGTTGGCTGGCCGGTTTTTTCGGTCGGTACAAACGCTACACCAGCGTCATCGACAAGCTGGTGATCCTGTTGCTGGTCTACGCGGCGTTCTGCAATTCGATGGTGTCGGGGATCTGGCAGCAGCAGGGCCACGGCGTGTTGCTCAGCGCCGTGATTGGCAGTGCCGTGCTGCTGGCGATCATCTTGTGGGCGACCACCCGCACCGCCCGAGCCCTGGGATTCAACAGTGCCGATGAAGTTGCCGCCGTGTTCTGTGCCAGCAAGAAATCCCTCGCCGCCGGGGTGCCGATGGCGGCGTTGATTTTCGGCAACCATCCCGGCCTGGGGCTGATCCTGCTGCCAATCATGATCTATCACCCGCTGCAGTTGATCGTCTGCTCGATCCTGGCCGAGCGCTACGCCAGCCGTCACCGGGAACTGGCATCTGGCCAGAACGGCGTCCTCCTCAACGCTCGATAATCGCCGTCACGCCCTGGCCGGCGGCGGCGCAGATGGAAATCAACCCACGACCTCGCCCGGCCGCATCCAGCAATTTGGCGAGGTTGGCGACAATTCGCCCGCCCGTGGCGGCAAACGGGTGCCCGGCGGCCAGGGAACTGCCCTTGACGTTCAACCGGCTGCGGTCGATGGCCCCCAGCGGCGCGTCGAGGCCCAGGCGGGTCTTGCAGTAGTCCGGGTCTTCCCAGGCTTTCAGCGTACATAACACTTGGGCGGCGAACGCTTCGTGGATTTCGTAGTAATCGAAGTCCTGCAAGGTCAAGCCGTTGCGCGCCAGCAAGCGCGGCACGGCATAGACCGGAGCCATCAGCAGCCCTTCGGCGCCATTGACGAAATCCACCGCCGCCGTTTCACCGTCGCGCAGGTACGCCAGGATCGGCAAGCCCCGGGCCTTGGCCCACTCTTCACTGCCCAGCAGCACCAACGAGGCACCATCGGTCAGTGGCGTGGAATTGCCCGCGGTCATCGTGCCCTTGGCGCTTTTTTCGAAGGCGGGCTTGAGGGAGGCGAGTTTTTCCAGGGTCAGGTCCGGGCGCAGGTTGTTGTCCCGGGTCAGGCCGAGAAACGGTGTCATCAGATCGTTCTGCCAGCCTTCGGCGTAGGACGCGGCCAATTTCTGATGGCTTTCCAAGGCCAACTGGTCTTGCGCTTCCCGGGGGATCTGCCAGGTCTGGGCCATCAATTCGCAGTGCTCGCCCATGCTCAGGCCGGTGCGCGGCTCGTTGATGCGCGGTAAGTCCGGCAGCAAGTGCTGGGGGCGCAATTGCAGGAAGACTTTGATTTTCTCGGCGGTGGTCTTGGCGCGATTGGCTTGCAGCAAGATCCTGCGCAACCCTTCATTGACCGCGATCGGCGCATCCGACGTGGTGTCGACGCCGCCGGCAATGCCGCTGTCGATCTGGCCCAGGGCGATTTTGTTGGCCACCAGCAGCACCGTCTCCAGCCCGGTGCCACAGGCCTGTTGCACGTCATAGGCCGGCGTCATCGGTGACAGCCGCGAACCGAGCACGCATTCGCGGGTCATGTTCATATCCCGGGAGTGCTTGAGCACCGCTCCGGCGGCCACTTCGCCGATGTGCAAGCCATGCAGGTCGTAGCGCTCGATCAGCCCCTCGAGGGCAGCCGTCAACATCGCCTTGTTGCTGGCGGTGGCATAGGCGCCGTTGGAACGGGCAAAGGGAATGCGGTTACCACCGATGATCGCGACGCGACGTAGCTGTGCCATGAAGAACTCCCCGTGTAAGTCTGAAGGCGCCAAAGGGCCTGAAAAAGACACTGTTCCTGCCCAAGCTTAGGCTTTATCTGGCCGATCGAACGACTGATTGCCAATCATGGTCCACACTTGGAACCTCATCAGCCGGAGTGTGTTCCATGTCTGACCGTTATATCGACTTCGCCAATTCGCCCATTGGCCGGCGCATGGTCGGGTCCCTCGGCCTGCCATCGCCGGTACGCCTGGAACGCTGGCAGGCCGGGCGACTGCGGCCGATCGAAGGCGCATTGCTGCTGGGCGGCGGGCCGTTGATCGAACAGATCGGCACGTTTGCCAAGCGCCTGACCGACAGCATTTTCATCTACGGCGGCGAGCCGACCCTGGCCACCGAGTGGATCCCCGGCCATGGCCCGAAAATCAAGGCGGTGGTGTACGACGCCAGCCATTTGCTGCAGGCCGACCAGCTCAAGCAGCTGCGGGAATTTTTCCAGCCACTGATGAAAAACCTCGATCACAGCGCCCATGTCGTCATCCTCGGTCGCGCGCCAGAGCGTCTTGCCGACCCGTTCGCCGCCAGTGCCCAGCGGGCGTTGGAGGGTTTCAGCCGTTCCCTGGCCAAAGAGCTGCGCCACGGTGGGACGCTGCAACTGCTGTACGTCGGCGACGGCGCCGAAGCCCAGTTGGAAGGTGCACTGCGGTTTTTCCTGTCGCCCAAGAGCGCCTTCATCTCCGGGCAGGTCATTCGCCTCAACGCCTGTGACACCCAGGTCCAGGACTGGACCCGACCGCTGACCGGGCTCAAGGCACTGGTCACCGGTGCCGCCCGCGGGATCGGCGCTTCCATCGCCGAAACCCTGGCCCGTGATGGCGCCGACGTGATCCTGCTGGACGTGCCGCAGGCCAAGACCGACCTCGACGCCCTGGCCGCACGCTTGAGCGGGCGCAGCGTCACGCTGGATATCTGCGCCCAGGACGCCGCCGCGCAACTGATCGAGCACCTCCCCGACGGCGTCGATATCGTGGTGCATAACGCTGGCATCACCCGGGACAAGACCCTCGCCAACATGACCCCGGAATTCTGGGACGCGGTGCTGGCCGTCAACCTCAATGCCCCGCAAGTGCTGACCAAGGCCCTGCTCGACAGCGGCACCCTGCGCGACAACGGCCGGGTCGTTCTGCTGGCCTCCATCAGCGGCATTGCCGGCAACCGTGGGCAAACCAACTATGCAGCGAGCAAGGCCGGGCTGATCGGCCTGGCCCAGGCCTGGGCGCCGCTGCTGCAACCACGGGGCATCAACATCAATGCCGTGGCACCGGGTTTCATTGAAACACGCATGACCGCCGAGATTCCCTTCGCCTTGCGCGAAGCCGGGCGGCGCATGAGTTCGTTGGGCCAGGGCGGCCTGCCCCAGGATGTCGCCGAAGCCGTGGCCTGGCTCGCGCAACCGGGCACAGGCGCGGTGACAGGACAGGCCCTGCGGGTATGCGGGCAAAGCCTTTTGGGAGCATGAGCATGACGATCCAATGGCATGAGGTCAGCAGCCCGCCATCCATGTCCGGGCTCTATTCAAAAGCGGCGACACGGCGCAAGGTCACTGGAACGACCTTGCCCGAGAAAGGCTTGCGCCAGGTGCTTCAGGTCGACCCGCAACGCCTGGCGGCCTATCGCAAAGTGTGCGGTTTCGTCGATAACGGACTGCTGCCGCCGACCTATCCCCACGTTTTGGCATTTGCCCTGCAGATGCAATTGCTTACGGATCGGGACTTTCCATTTCCGCTGTTGGGGCTGATCCACCTGAGCAACCGCATCCGTGTATTGCGGCCCATGGGCGGGGTCGGCCAGGTGCGGGTCAGCGTCAATGTCGAGAACCTGCAGGCCCACCCCAAGGGCGCGGTATTCGACCTGGTGACCGGCCTCGATGATCAACTGGGGCCGCTGTGGGAGGCCCGCAGCCAGATGCTTTGCAAAGGTGTCCAGCTCGACGGAGCACTCGTGGAGGATTCATCGCAGGCCAGTCGGCCCTTGATCGAAGTCACCCGCTGGACGGCACCGGCCGACATCGGCCGGCAATATGCCAAGGTGTCCGGCGACTACAACCCGATCCACCTGAGCGGCCTCAGTGCCCGCTTGTTCGGCTTCCCCACTGCCATCGCCCATGGCCTGTGGAACAAGGCCAGGACCCTGGCGGCATTGGACGACCATCTGCCCGAGGCCAACATCGAGATCGACGTGACCTTCAAGAAACCGGTGCGCCTGCCCAGCGAGGTGACGCTGCTGGCGAGTGCGGCGGGCTCCAGTGGGCAACTGCAACTGATGGGGGCTGGGGGGTTGGAGCATATGGTAGGAGAGTGGCGGCCGGTGGCCTGAGCAAGTCGATGGTGTTCACCGTAAATCCCTGTGGGAGCGGGCTTGCTCGCGAAAGCGGTGGGTCAGTCTGCATCAATGTTGACTGTTCGGCCGTCTTCGCGAGCAAGCCCGCTCCCACAGTTTGTTCCGGTCCGGGGTGTTCACAGAGCTGGTGTCCGCCACAAAATCCTTGTGGGAGCGAGCCTGCTCGCGATAGCGGCGGGGCTACTGGCGTCCATCTTGAATGCACCCTGGTCAGCGCGGTGGATAGTTGGCCAGGATCCGCCCCACTGTCTCGCGCACGGCCGTGTTGCGGTCCGTCGGGTTGGGGGAGTTGCTGAGCAGTTGTTCGTCACTGCCACGCCACACCAGCTTGCCGTCCTTGCCATCGAGCAGGTCGATCTGCACGGTGGCGACCTTGTAGCTGATGTTGCGGGTTTCGTTGTACATCGGCCCACCCCAATAGCCGTTCCAAGGGCCGCCCCAACCGCCGCCATAGTTGGTCGTGACCTGCTGCTGGCGATCCTCGACGATCAAATAGGTCTGGACCAGCACATCGCCGCGTCCGCCAGCCGCAGCCGGGCGCAGGCCGCGTTGATCGAGTTGATCGGCAACCGCCTGGCGGATTCGCTGCTCGGTCAGGTCGCTCTTGATGCGTGGGTCATCAGGGCGATATTGCAGCGCCGGCTCTTTCCAGCTCCAGCTGCGGTACGCCGCGAAATCGCGGCTGGTGTCGAAGTCATGGTTGACCTGGTTAGAGGCACAAGCGCCCAACAGCAGGGTGAAGGCCAGTAGAGCAAGACGGCGAAACATGGTTTTTCTCCGTTGAGCAATCAACTTGGGGGATACGCCGACAGGGCTTTTTCCACCGCTTCGCGAATGGCGTCGGTGCGCTCGCTCTGGCTGCCACGCTGGCCGGTCTCGGCGCTGGCGCTCCACACCGGCTGCCCGGTGCGGGCATCGAACAAGTCCACCCGAACCACCACGACCTGCTCCTGATACGTGCGCACCATCGGCACCGGATGGTACACGCCATACCCCGGGCCATAGCGGTCATAACGGTTATAGCCGCCGTAGTAACCGGCATCGTAGTCGTCCCGGACCTGGCGTACGCGGGTCTCCAGGCGCAGGTCGGCGCTGACGAACAAGTCGGCGGGCCGGTTGTCGTGCAGCGGGCGCAGGCCACGCTGGTCCAGGGCATTGCTCACCGCTTCGGCCACCTGGGCCGAATCCGCCCAGGCGGTACCCGAGGGCAGGCGCCCGTCGCGCCAGGCCCAACTGCGATAGCGCCCATAATCGCGGGGCGGCGCCGGGTAGGCGCTGCGGTCGAACACCGTGGCGGCCTCGGGCGGCGCCGGTGGCAGCGGGTTGGAAGTGGCGACATAGGGGTTGCTGCCCTGGCAGGCCACCAGCCCCAGGCACAGCACCAACAACCCTGAACGACCTTTCATTTCGCTCTCCGATTGCCCCCTCCGATCAGAGGGGACGGCAGATCCAGTGCAGGTAACGTCCCAACCCGGCAAACGCCGGGTGGCGACGGTGGGCCAGCTCCATTTCCAGCAACTGCGCAAGCTCCACGCGGCCCTGGAATTCCACCGGCATGTAGTCATGAAAAACCCGCACGCCACTCTGGCTTTCGACCTGCCACAGGCCTTCAAGTTGCGCCGCCAATGCTCGCGGATCAAGGGGTTGTTGCGGCGTCAGGCTCTGTTTTTCGCCGGCCATGTCGTTCTTGCGCAACTTGCGGAAATGTCCCTTGAGCAAATTGCGATAGACCAGCGCATCACGGTTGTAGAACGCCAGGGACAGCCAACCGCCAGGCGCCGTGAGTTGATGCAGCACCGGCAGGATCGCGTGGGGCTCGGCCAGCCACTCCAACACCGCGTGACACAGCACCAGGTCGTACGGTTCAGTGAGCTGGCCGAGCAGGTCCTGCCACGGCGCCTGGATGAACGTGGCGCTCTGGCCCGCATCGGCAAAGCGCTGGCGGGCGCCTTCGAGCATGGGCTCGGCCGGCTCGGCCAGGGTCACCTGGTGGCCACGCTCGGCCAGCCACAACGACATGTGGCCCAGGCCAGCGCCGATATCCAGCACCCGCAGCGGACGCTGGGGCAAGGTTTCCAGCAGATCGGCCTGAAGCACCGCCAGACGGATCGCGCCCTTGGCCCCACCATAGATTTTTTCCGCAAAGCGCGTGGCGAGTTGATCGAAATGCCGGTCGCTCATTGGCCGAACCGCCGCTCGCTGTCGGCCAGTTTGCTGCGCACCACGGCGTCCATGTCCAGGCCCAGCTCGCTGCACAGCAGCAACAGGTACAACACGATGTCACCGACCTCCTGCCCGGCGTGGGCCAGTTTGTCCGCCGGCAACTGGCGCGACTGGTCCTCGGTCAGCCACTGGAAAATTTCCACCAGTTCGGCCATTTCCACACTGGCGGCCATGGCGAGGTTTTTCGGGCTGTGGAATTGCCGCCAGTCGTTACGGTCACGAATGGCATGCAGGCGTTCGGTCAGTTCAACAAGGTTCATCGGGCTCTCCTGAATACGCATAGCTTCAGGGGGATGACCGGGGAAGGCAAGAGTCTCGGTAGGAAGCGACGGTTTACCCCATAATCGAACCAACTCGGCCGCCACAGCTCCTACAATCAGGAGCCAACGGCTCGGCTCAAACTCCCTCCCATCAGGATGCACATATGCAGGTAGAAAGCTTTTTCGAATGGCTCGGCCAGGCGCTCGGTTCGGTGATCCGGTTCATCGTCGACCTGCTCAGCGGTCTCTTCAACACCCTGGCCAATGCCGGCGGCAACTTCGTCGATGGGCTGTCACGCACCCTGGGCATGGACACCTCGATCATCAGCATCATCGCGCTGATCCTCGGGCTGATGCTGCTGTACTCGGCCATCCGCGCCTTCATGCGGGCCTCGATCGTCATGGGCATCATCTGGCTGGTGCTGGGGTTGTGGCTGTTGAGTTGGATCATTCACTAAGGCTGGGATCGATACTGCGCCAGCCCCCTTGTGGCGAGGATGCTCTGTGGGAGCAAGGCTTGCCCGCGATGAATATGACGCGGTTTCCCAGGGAACCGAGGCGCCTGGATCGCGAGCAAGCTTTGCTCCCACAGAATGGGGATAAATCCCCTCGCCACAAGGAGTCCAGGATCCCCTGGAGAACGATCAGACCATAACCCGCTACAATCGCGCTCCATCAAGGAGC
Source organism: Pseudomonas bijieensis (assembly GCF_013347965.1). Taxonomy (NCBI): domain Bacteria; kingdom Pseudomonadati; phylum Pseudomonadota; class Gammaproteobacteria; order Pseudomonadales; family Pseudomonadaceae; genus Pseudomonas; species Pseudomonas bijieensis. The sequence goes on from NZ_CP048810.1 coordinate 3,386,278, forward strand.
CCGCATGTCCAACCTGATCACCGACTGGCGCGACCGCCTGACCCATCGTCGGGTCTGGGCGCTGGCTGCGCCGATGATTCTCTCCAACATTTCCGTGCCGCTGGTGGCGCTGGTGGACAGCACCGTCATCGGCCATTTGCCCCATGCTCATCAGTTGGGCGCGGTGGCGGTCGGGGCGAGTCTGTATACGGTGTTGGCCTGGGCCATGGGTTTCTTGCGCATGGGCACCACCGGGTTCGCCGCCCAGGCCGCCGGGCGTGGTGACGGCGCGGCATTGCGGCAAGTGTTACTGCAAGGCCTGCTGTTGGCGATGGGGCTGGCGGTGCTGCTCGGTGCCGTCGGCGTGCCATTGAGCGACGTGGCGTTACACTTCATGCAGCCGTCCGCCGAGCTCAACCAATTGACCCGTGACTTCTTCCACACCCGGCTCTTCGGCTTGCCGGCGGCGCTGGCCAGCTATGCGCTGGTGGGCTGGTTTCTCGGTGCCCAGAATGCCCGGGCGCCGTTGGCGATCCTGCTGGTGACCAACCTGGTCAACATCGCCCTGAACCTGTGGTTCGTGATCGGCCTGGACTGGGGTGTGACCGGCTCGGCCCGGGCCTCGGTAATCGCCGAGTGGACCGGCGCGCTGGTCGGCCTGGCGCTGGCCCGCCACACACTGCGCGCCTGGCCCGGACAGGTGGCCTGGGCCGCCCTGGGACTGTGGCAGAACTGGCGCCCGCTGCTGGCCGTGAACCGGGACATTTTCATTCGCAGCCTGGCGCTGCAAGCGGTGTTTTTCCTCATCACCGTGCAAGGCGCGCGCCTGGGGGATGCGACCGTGGCGGCCAATGCCTTGCTGCTCAACGGCCTGTTGCTGACAGCCCATGCCCTGGACGGCCTGGCCCATGCCGTCGAAGCGCTGTGCGGCCATGCCATTGGCGCCCGCGACCGCCTGGCACTGCGCCGCTCGCTGGTGGTGGCGTGTGGCTGGTCGCTGATTGCAAGCCTGGGCTTCGCATTGCTGTTCCTGCTCGCCGGCCACCTGTTCATCGACATGCAGACCAACATCCCCGACGTGCGCGATACCGCTTACCGCTACTTGCCTTACCTGGCGGCCCTGCCACTGATTGCGGTCTGGAGTTACTTGCTCGACGGGCTGTTCATCGGCGCCACCCGCGCCCGGGAAATGCGCAATGGCATGCTGCTGACATTGCTGCTGGTGCTGCCAATCGCTTGGGCGCTGCAAGGGTTGGGCAACCATGGGTTGTGGATCACCTTCCTGCTGTTCATGGCCTTGCGCAGCCTGACCCTCGGCGCTTTCGCCTGGCGCTTGCAGCGACACGACCGCTGGCTCGGCGCGTCAGCCCAGTAACGTTCAATCCTGGCCGTCCTGCCAACGCCGTCGCAACTGATCGAGCCGTTCACGCTGCGAACCGCCCACCAAGTCCGGCACCGGCCGGGCCTCGGGGTATTGCAGGCGCAGCCACAGCCAGTCATCGAGCACTGTCCGCTCGGTAAACCCCAGCGTCAGTCCCTGCTGCAAATCCTCCCAGAGCCGACGGTAATCACGCCCGGTGGCACGGGACCATTGCCAGGCATGACGCTCCAGCAGGCATCGTTGCAACTGGCTCTGCTGTCGATCGCTGAGGCTGTGCTCCGTCTCCAGCGCCGCCACCGGCAGCCCCGGGTTGGACAGTTGTTGCCACCCCTGGCTGCCGATCGCCCGGTCGGCCCAGGTGCCACCAAACCAGCGCAACAGACTGATCGGACCCAGCCAGCAACTGAGCTCCCGAGGGTCGCAGCCGTCGAAGAAATAGCTGGCGATGTGCGGGTTGTAGTAGCTCAACAAGGCTTTGTGATGCAGGCCTAGCGTCACCGTCAGCATGCGCCGCAGATGCGCCAGCAATTGCTCGGCGGGCGATGAGCTGACCAACAGCAGCCCCGGCCAGGAACGTGGGTCCAGGTGACAGAGGCTGACCAGCGCAGGCGATTGACGCAGATCCACCAGCAGCGGGCCGTGCTCTCGCAGCCCATGCAGCTCGGTACCTTCAAACAGGGCAAAGCACCGTGCCTTGGCGAACTGCCCGTGCACCAGCCGTGCGGCTGCAGGCGCACTCGGTACGTCGAGCAACAGCCATTGCGGCGTTGATCCAGGCAAGACGGCGGCACTCATCGAGCAACGCCCGCGCCACGCCCCATGAGCATACGGCAGGTGCACAGCGGTTGGGCGCAGGGGCTGAAAGGCCCGCCTTCGGGCAACAGGCACAACAAGACCAGCGGCTCGGCGTCGCGGATTGCAGACAACAGGAGCGGATCGGCAACAGACTGCACAAATGTTTCGCCTGAGGATGATTCATCCGCAACCTCCCCTGAGACAGGCGCGTCCAGAAATGCACTGATCAATGGCCGATCCGGATCGCCTTCGATAAAGCTCACCAACACCTCGGTGCCGTCACACAGGGCGCCCGCTCCGCCCGCGACCAGTTCGGGCGCCAAGGGTAGCCAGCAATGACTGGGGCTGGAACCTTCGCCCTGGTAGACCCAGTCAAACTGCACCGCCACACGCCCTGCCCCCAACGCCGGCGGCTCGTCCACTGCCACGACCCAGCCGCGTTGCCGGCTCACCATCCGTGGTTTTGCCGGGATCTTATCCGGCACGAACAGCACGCCCCGGGGAATGGCTTTGAAATGATTGCCGTACACCCCCGCCTGCACCCGGTGCTCGACCTTCGTCAACAGCCAGCGCCGGTTCCAGTCAGCAAAAGGATGAGCCGTCAGCGACAACATTCGACCACCATGCAGGTTCATCAAATCGCTGCGGCCCTGGGCGACCTGCTCCCCCGACACATCGGTCTGCACGCTGAAGGTCCGCACTGCGGCAGTCGCCTCGTCGTCCGCGTAAACCGCTGTACCGACGGGGGGAAAACTGTGGGCATTGTCGGCGAACACCAGGCAGTGTCCATCCTGGGTGTGTTCGAAATGAAAATGAATGCCTGCCTGGGCGCATACGCGTTGAAGAAACTGCAAGTCCGATTCCCGATACTGGGTACAGAAGTCCTGTGGCGGATAATCACCAATCAAGTCCAGGCACAGGCCGCGGCCGCTGATGCCATGGGCCTTGAGCACCTGGCGAATGATCTGCGGCACCGAGCGGGCGCTGAAGACCCGCTGGCTGAAGCGCTGCGCCAGACAGGCCAGCTTCGGTCCGATACGCACCCGGCAGCCGGCGCCATGAGGGTGTTGGACCAACTCATGAAGCTGCCCATGAATGCCCCGGCCTGGGGCCCCAAAGCTCAGCCAGACGCTGCGGTATAGCAGGCCCGCCAAGTCCAGGTTCGCATCGGGCAACAACAGCTGCGCTTCATAAACGAAGGGTTCGCTGATGGTTTCGCTACCCGTGAAAGCCACGACGTCAACGGGCTCGGGCAGACCGGCTATCTCCAGACGAAATGCTGGTTCGCTGGCTGGATCGGACATCGGCGTTTCTCTACAGGAGGGGCGGTCGGGGATTCTCGCCGAGAGCCATGGCCGAGTAGAGGGGCCAAGTACAAGTTAGGAAAGGGACTACACGAAATAAGGACATCGCCGGTTAAACGCACCGGAGGGAGGAAATAGCCGTGGCGTAAACAAAAACGCCCTCCGGAACTATCCGAAAAAACCCGCAACATGCGGTGTCTTTTCTGACAGCTCCGGAGGGCGTTGCCGATCAGTTAAAAGGGTGAGTCCCTCGCCACAAACTTGCCCATCAAGACGACAGGTAGGACGAACGCGTCAGCCCCAGGCGCAAGGCATCGAGGAACTGGGTACGTTCGGCGGCGCTGATGCGGGCGCTGGCGCACTTGTCGCGGTAGTGAGTCATCAACTCCTCCGGCGACAAGTGCACGTAGCGCAGCATGTCTTCGATGGTGTCGTGGGTTTCGATACCGGCGTGATACACGCTGCCATCGGCGTTCTGGTAGATGTTCACCGAGTCGGTGTCACCGAACAGGTTGTGCATGTCACCGAGGATTTCCTGGTAGGCGCCCACCAGGAAAATGCCCAGCAAGTAGTCTTCACCTGGATTGAGACCGTGAACCGGCAGGCTGGTCTCGATGCTCTGTTCGTCGACGTACTGCTTGATCTTGCCGTCGGAATCGCAGGTCAGGTCTTGCAGCACGGCGCGACGCAGCGGCTCTTCGTCCAGGCGATGCAACGGCAGGATCGGCAGCACCTGGCCGATGGCCCAGGTATCCGGCAGGCTCTGGAACACCGAGAAGTTGCAGATGTATTTGTCGGCCAGCTTGTCGTTGAGCTCATCCAGCACTTGCCGATGGGAACGCTGGCGGGCCTTCAACGAGTTGTGCAGGCGACGGCACACCGCGAAGTAGCACTGCTCGGCCAAGGCTTTTTCAGCCAGGGTCAACTTGCCATCGGCATACTGGGTCGCCACATCGCTCATGTAGTGAGTGGCGCGCCAGTAGGTCTCGGTGACCATCTCGATATCGGTCGGGCCCAGCAGGTCAACCAGCCATTGCACGGTTTCCGGCAGGCTTTCCTTGTTTTCGATCACCGGCACGTCATCGTTGTGTTTCTCGACGTCAGTCACCTGCACCACCAGCATGGCGTGGTGGGCGGTCAGCGAGCGGCCGCTTTCGGAGAAGATGTGCGGATGCGGCAAACTCTGGGCATCGCAGAACTCCTTGAGCATGCCGACCACGACACCGGCGTAATCGTCCATGTCGTAGTTGATCGAACTGGCGTTGCGCGAGTGGGTGCCGTCGTAGTCCACGCCGAGGCCACCGCCGACGTCGATGTGATCCACCGGCAGGCCGAGGTTGCGCAGTTCACCGTAGTAACGGATCGCTTCTTTGAAGCCGTGCTGGTAGTCCGCCAGGTTGGCGATCTGTGAGCCCATGTGAAAGTGCAGCAGGCGAATGCCCTGGTCCAGGCCGGCCGCGCGGAAGCGCTCGACCACCGACAACAGTTGCGCGGCAGACAAGCCGAACTTGGATTTCTCGCCACCGGTATCAGCCCACTTGCTCGAAGCCAGGGACGACAGGCGCACCCGCAGGCCAACCTGTGGCTTGACCTTGAGCGCCGCAGCCTCTTCGATCACCAGACCGACTTCGGACTCTTTCTCGATGACGATGAATACATTGTGGCCCAGCTTCTGGCCCATCAGCGCCAGGCGGATGAACTCACGATCCTTGTAGCCGTTGCAGACGATGGTGCCGCCCTTCGGCGCCAGGGCCAGCACCGCCAGCAACTCCGGCTTGGAGCCGGCTTCCAGGCCGATGGAGACGTTCTGGGTGGCGATGATGTTCTCGATCACCGCTTCTTGCTGGTTGACCTTGATCGGATAGAGCGCGGTGTACTTGCTCTGGTATTCCAGGCGCGCGATGTTGCTGTCGAAGGCACCGGTGAGCTGGCGTACACGGTCTTGCAGGATGTCGGGAAAGCGCACCAGCAAGGGCAGCGACAGGCCGCTCTGGCGCAACTGATCGACTTGCTCGAACAGGTCGATGGGCGAGCTGCCGGGACCGTTCGGGCGGACTTCGACGCGACCGGCTTCATTGATCGCGAAATACCCGGCCCCCCAATGGCGAATCCCGTAAACACTGCGGCTGTCCGCAACTGTCCATTGGCTGCCATCGTCTTTGCGTGTGCGTCGTACGGACATCGAAGTCCCCTATAAAGAAGTCAAAATGCACCATCCGGTCGGAGGCTGGGGCAGTCTAGAGAGTGAAAATGACGAATTGCCTGTTAGCAAGGTAGACCCTGCTCCCAGCGATGAGTTTAGAAACCCGTTCAGAACAGGCTCTGTGAAAACCATGCGGGCGACCTCGAACGTGGGGTTCGGGTCAAGCCGAGGGTGGTTTTCACAGAGGCTGCTAGCCGCCGGATTTCTTTGCCTTGAAACCGTGCTTGACCAGTTCCGCCAGCAGCAGTTCGACGTGATCACCCTGGATCTCGATGACGCCGTCTTTCAATGCGCCACCGGTGCCACAGCGTTTCTTCAACGTGGTGGCCAGTTCCTTGAGCGCATCTTCGGCCAACGGCACGCCGGTGATCGTGGTCACTGTCTTGCCGCCGCGGCCTTTGCTTTCACGGCGCACGCGCGCAATGCCGTCACCTTCAGGGATGGCGGTCTGTTTGCAGATGCAGGCATTCACCGGTTGACGGCAATCAGGACAATGACGACCGGCGTCGGTAGAAAATACCAGGCCGCCCAGGGCGGCGAAGGATGCGGCTTTTTTGGCCACCGGCAATCCTCTTGGGAGGACAAAGACTGGCCGAGGGGGAACGTGCCTCGACCGCGAAACCCCACTCAGGCAGGGGCAGCGCTACTGGACCGCAGAGACGGTTCAGCTTGAAAAGTCGCGCAGTGTAACGGCAAAAAGCCGACTTGCTAAGGGCCAATCAGCGCCAATTTATAGCTTCTTTGCGACGCCGTCGCCATGGACCCGCAAATAGCGTTCGAGCGCCGCCAAAGAGTCCGGGCAGTAGGGCTTGCGCTGGATTTCATCGAGCACCTGTTCGAGCGGCAGGAAACGCGCCTCGAGGACTTCTTCCGGTTGCAGGACCAGCGGGCCGTCCCACACCGCCGAGAACGCCGAGCACCACAAGCGACTGCCGGGGTCTTCGAAATAAAAATGGTCGTGGGCGGTCAGTTCCACGCCGCTCACACCCAATTCCTCCGCTAGCTCACGGGCGGCCGATTCGGCATAGGTCTCATCGGCCTGCACCATGCCACCCGCCGCCACGTCCCAGAAACCGGGGTAAATGGCCTTGCTCAGGGTACGCCGGTGCACGCAGAGCTCACCGGCCGAGTTGAACAGCATGATGTAGGTGCCACGTCCGATCAGGCCGCGTTCGCGCAGCTCTGAACGCACCAGGCTGCCAAGCAGGTTGTCCTGCTCATCGACCCACGCGATCAACTCGGCATCCGAGGCCACTCGGTGAGCGACCTCCCGGGGGCTTTCGCTCATGTATCAGCCCTGGTTCAGCAATTGCCGCAAGTCGATGACCGCTGCGTTGGCCCGGGAAATATAGTTGGCCATGACCAGCGAGTGGTTCGCCAGGACACCGAAGCCGCTGCCGTTGAGGATCATCGGGCTCCAGACAGGTTCCTGGGACGCTTCCAGTTCACGAATGATCTGCCGCACGCTGACCGTGGCGTTCTTTTTTGCCAGTACATCGGCGAAGTCCACTTCGATGGCGCGCAGCAGGTGCGACAGCGCCCAAGCCTGACCGCGGGCCTCGTAGAACACGTTATCGATTTGCAGCCACGGGGTCTCGACCACCTCTTCATCCACCTGCGGCACCTGGCCCGGGGCCGGAACTTCGGTTTTCAGCGAGGTGTTGAGCTTGACCCGGCCAACGCTGGCCGACAGGCGCTGGGACAACGAACCCAGGCGAGTGCCAACATCCCCCAGCCAGTTGTTCAGGTTGTCGGCACGGGCGTAGAACAGTGCACTTTTCTGGCTTGGGTCGGACAGGCGCGCCTGATAGCGGCTCAGGGAGTTGATGCCTTCCTGATACTCAGACTCACTGGAGGGCAGCACCCAACTGCGGTTGTCGAAGTTGAAGCGCGGCTCGGCCTTGGCCAGGTCGGCGTCCTCGGCGGACTGGGACTGGGAACGGGCGAAGTCCTTGCGCAGGGCACGGCTCAGGTCGCGGACCTGCACCAGCACGCCATATTCCCAGCTCGGCATGTTGTCCATCCACAGGCCTGGCGGGAAGCGGTCATTGGAGATGTAGCCACCCGGCTTGGTCAGCAGGGTCCCGGCCACCGTCTTGAGCGTCTCGACCGTGGTGTAGCCCACCACCATTTGCCGGCCATCTTTCTCGGCCGCGGCCTGGGCGTTCTGCTGCACCGGGAACAGCGCGGGCTCCTGGCTCCAATACCAGCCGACGGCAATGGTCACCAACAGGTAGAGGCCGATCAGCGTAGCCAGTGCGCGGCTGAAAAAAAGCCCGCCCAGGTAGCTGCGGGCCTCCGATTTCGGCTCGGCGGCACGTTCAGGCGCGCTGCCCGCGCGGTTTTTCCAGTCCAGCATGGCGATATCCCTTCAATCACTTGAGTTCACGGTTCGACCACAACCCTACGCCATCGTGCCTGATTTGAAACGCGATAATGCGCCACCAATATGCCGGCCACGACAGGGCAGTCGAACCGGCACTATAAAGGACGCGCTGCCAGCGGCCTATGAGACTGACCGGTCACAAACTGAATTTCGTGCCAGGACAGATTATTGACGTATGACACTCATGTGGGGGAAAAGAGGTGCTAGCATAGAGCCACCAGTCGACCTCAGCATGCACCCTAACTAGTTGTCAGGATATGACCGAGCCAGAAGACCCCAGCCGTGAGCGCCTCAAGCACCACTTTGCCCAGCGGGTAATTCATCAGGCTCGTCAGATCCTGGAGATTTGGCAGCGCCTGCAACGCACTGAGTGGTCAAGCACCGACCTGGCGGAGCTCAGCGAGGCCAATCTGCGCTTGCTGCGCTTTGCCGAGCGCTTCGAACAGCCCGAGCATTCCCAACTGGCCCAAGGCATCAGCCAGTCGTTGCAAGCGGTGGACGCCAATCGCGGACGCCTGAGCAGCCACTTGATCACCGAAATCAACCGCTTGATGCAGCGCTTGTCTCGTACCGGCCTGCGCCACGGCGACCAGCTCGAACAAACCTTCCTGCCACCGCTGCGCAAACCCATCTACGTGTTGCTGCAGGACCATGACCGCGCCGAGCGCCTGGCCAAACAGCTGGAGTTCTTCGGCCTCAGCGCCCAGGCGCTGGACAATGTCGCGGCGTTCCGGGCAGCGATGGTCGAGCGTCTGCCGGCAGCGATCGTCATGGATGTGGATTTCAGCGGTCCCGGCGCCGGCCTGAAACTGGCCGCCGAAGCCCAGGAAGGCCTGGAACAACCGCTGCCACTGTTGTTCTTCAGCCTGTTGGAAACCGACACGCCGACACGCCTGGCCGCGGTGCGCGCCGGTGGCCAGGAATTTCTCACCGGCACCCTCGAAGCCTCGAGCCTGCTGGAAAAGATCGAAGTGCTGACCTGCGTCGCCCAGTACGATCCATACAAAGTGCTGATCATCGATGACTCCCGCGCCCAGGCCATGCACACCGAACGCTTGCTCAACAGTGCCGGCATCATCACCCGCACGCTGATCGAACCCATCCAGGCCATGGCCGAGCTGGCGGATTTCCAGCCCGACCTGATCATCCTCGACATGTACATGCCGGCCTGCACCGGCACGGAACTGGCCAAGGTAATTCGCCACAACGACCGCTATGTCAGTGTGCCGATCATCTACCTGTCCGCCGAAGACGACCTGGACAAGCAACTCGACGCCATGAGCGAGGGCGGCGACGACTTCCTGACCAAACCGATCAAGCCCCGGCACCTGATCACCACCGTGCGCAACCGTGCCGCCCGGGCGCGCAACCTCAAGGCGCGGATGGTGCGCGACAGCCTCACCGGCCTGTACAACCACACCCATATCCTCCAGTTGCTCGAGGATTGCAGCTTCCGCGCTCGACGCGAAGGCAAGCCCCTGAGCTTCGCCATGCTCGACATCGACCATTTCAAACGAGTCAATGACAGCCACGGCCATCCCATGGGCGACCGGGTGATCAAGAGCCTGGCGCTGTTTCTCAAGCAGCGCCTGCGCAAGACCGATTTCATCGGCCGTTACGGCGGCGAAGAATTCGCCATCGTCATGCCCGACACCGATATCGACGCCGCCTGCAAGGTGCTGGATGAAATTCGCCAGCGCTTTGCCGAAATCCACTATCCGGCCCAGCCCCAGGATTTGTGGTGCACCTTCAGCGCCGGCGTGGTGGAGATGAGCGATGACTCCGACAGCCTGATGATGGCCAGCCAGGCGGACGAAGCGCTGTATCGCGCCAAGCACGCCGGGCGCAATCGGGTACAGAGCGCCCGGCAATCAAAGCAAAGTGCCACCTTTTCATCGGAATCGACCGATTCGGTCATAAACCTGTAACGCAAGCGCAATAAATTCAGGCACTTACGATTCTGCCCTTGGTAGACCCTTGATGCGCCTGAAGCTGCTGACCAATCTCAATACCCTTCTTCTCGTTGCCGTGTGCCTGGGTCTTGGGGCCACGCTATGGTGGTCGCAGATCGCCCTGGAACGACCCTACTTGCTGATGGAGCGCTACCTGGGCCTGTCGCGGCAATTCCAGGGCGACGTGGCGCGCAACATCGAGGACTACCTGGCCAGCGGCGACGCCTTGCGCCTGAGCGCGGCGACCCAGGCCCTGGAGACCCTGCAAAAAGACCTCGATCAGTTCCCCCCGGCACTGGCCAAGACCCTGCGCCCAAGCCTGTCGAACCTCGACGGTTTCAGCAAGACCGACCTGCTGGCCGCCGGCAAACTGGCCGGCGATCCGCAAGCCTTGTTGTTGCAAGCCGAGCGCGAACTGAGTGCCAGCCTCGACCAACTGGCCCAATACGCCAATGGCACCCCTGCCTACTTGCCCGCATTGTTTGCCGCTTCACAGCACCTGGGCCGGTTGTCTCTCACGCGGGACAAACTGGTCAGCAGCGGTCGCAGCGAATTGGCCGCCGACGTCGAGCGGGAACTGGCGAGCATCCGCCTTGAGGCCGAACGCCTCGACAGCCTGCCACTGCTGGGCGTCACTACCAGCAGTGAATCGGGCAGCGATGATTTCGCCGCGCTGATGGGCCTGGAGGCCCAGGAAAAAGCCGCTGCCGAAGATGCCGGCATCGCCCTCAAGCGCGAACTCAACAGCCTGCTGGGTCGCTATCCCGCCGAATTGACCCGCACCCGCGAACTGATCCAGAAACGCACCGAACTGAGCAGCGCCACGCATCTGAAAATCACCGACGTGCAACAGGCGATCGATGCAATGGAACCGGCGGTGCGGGCCCAGCATGGGCAGATCCAGGGCGAGGTTCGCCTGATCCAAGGGGTGATGATTGGCTTGATCCTGCTGATCGCGCTGCTCATCGACACCTTGCAGCGACGCCTGGCCCGCACCTTGACGCACCTCGCTCCGGCCCTGTCGACCTGGGCCGAAGGGGATTTCAGCCGCGATATCCATGTCGGCGCCAGCAATCGCGAGTTGCAAGACATCGAAGCGTCGCTCAATCGTCTGCGCGCTTATCTGGTGGACCTGGTGGGCACCATCCGCGTCAACGCCGAACAGGTCGCCGGCAGCAGCCGGGCCCTGGCCGAGTTGAGCGGCGAGCTACACAGCGGCGCCGAGGATCAGGCCGGCGACACGGCGCTGATCCGTGATTCCCTCAGCGAACTGGAAGCGACGATCCAGCAAGTGGCCGGCGATGCCAGCCAGGCCGCGGATGCCAGCCGCAATGCCGGGCAGGCGGTGGAACAAGGGCAGAAAGTCATCGGCCTGAGCCTCACGGGCCTGCACGCACTGGTGGGGGAAGTGCAGGACAACGCGCAGATGATCGAACAACTGGCCGAGGAATCGGCCACCATCGGCGGCGTGCTGACGGTGATTCGTTCGATTGCCGACCAGACCAACCTGCTGGCCCTCAACGCCGCCATCGAAGCGGCCCGCGCCGGGGAAATGGGCCGAGGCTTCGCGGTAGTGGCCGAGGAGGTCCGCTCCCTGGCCCAACGCACGGCCGGCGCCACCGCCGAAATCCAGACGCTGATCGCCCGCTTGCAACTGGCCGCGCGCCAATCGGTGGACGGCATGCGCGCCCAGGTCGAACACGCCGAAGCCACCGCCAACCAGGCGCAGGCGGCCGACGGCGCGCTGGACGAAATCGTCGGCGCCATCCAGACAATCTCCGCCACGGCGGTACGTATCGCCGACGTCACCGCCCAACAAAGCGGCGCCGTCAGCGAAATCCGCGATCACAGTGAGCGGATTCATCAATTGGGTGGCGATAATCTGCTACGCATCGGCCAAGGGCGGGAACAGGGCGATAACCTGCTGGTGCTGGGCGGGCGGCTGCACACGGCGGTGCAGGCGTTTCGGGTTTAAGCAGCACAGATCCATTGTGGGAGCGAGCCTGCTCGCGATTGCGGTGGGTCAGCGTGCATCGATATTGAATGTGCCGCCGTCTTCGTGAGCAGGCTCGCTCCCACAAGGCTCAGGACAGGCTGGCGAAACCGGGGATGACCGGATTTTGGAGGATGGTCACAAATTTCGCGTAAACATCGGTCATCGTGCTGGCTATTGCCGAGAACTGGACAGTCATTAAGGCTTTGCGGCATAGTCGCCAGGTTCTGATACCTGCTCACAGATAACAAGGAACAGCAGATGGCGACCCTATTGGTCCTGCATGGACCCAACCTGAACCTGCTGGGCACCCGTGAACCGGGCGTCTACGGGGCCGTGACACTGGCCCAGATCAACCAGGACCTTGAGCAGCGGGCCCGCAACGCCGGCCATCATTTGCTCTATCTGCAAAGCAACGCCGAATATGAATTGATCGACCGTATCCATGCCGCCCGTGGCGAAGGCGTGGATTTCATCTTGATCAATCCAGCAGCTTTTACACACACAAGTGTCGCATTACGTGACGCGCTGCTGGCGGTGAGCATCCCATTCATCGAAGTGCATTTGTCCAACGTGCACAAACGCGAACCTTTCCGTCATCACTCCTACTTCTCCGATGTAGCAGTGGGAGTGATTTGCGGCCTCGGCGCCAGTGGTTACCGACTGGCCCTGGAGGCCGCCCTAGAGCAGCTTGAAAGACCGGCAACAGCTTGAACAACAAGCGTTAAACGCCCCTGACCGACCCTTGGGAGTTGATGATTCATGGATATCCGTAAAGTTAAGAAATTGATCGAATTGCTGGAAGAGTCCGGCATCGACGAGCTTGAGATCAAGGAAGGCGAAGAGTCCGTACGCATCAGCCGCCACAGCAAGACCCCGGCCCAGCAGTTCTATGCACCGGCCCCAATGCAGGCTCCGGCCGCCGCACCCGCTCCAGCCGCCGCCCCGGTTGCCGCCGCAGCGCCAGCCGCACCTGCGGCACCAGCGCTCAACGGCACTGTCGCCCGTTCGCCAATGGTGGGCACGTTCTATCGCAAGTCTTCGCCATCCTCGCCGTCCTTCGTTGAAGTCGGCCAGACCGTGAAGAAAGGCGACACCCTGTGCATCGTCGAAGCCATGAAGATGATGAACCACATCGAAGCTGAAACCAGCGGTGTGATCGAATCCATCCTCGTCGAAGACGGCCAGCCGGTTGAGTACGACCAACCGCTGTTCACCATCGTTTGAACCGCGGAGAGCCTTTGATGACTGCGAAGTTGGAAAAAGTTCTGATCGCTAACCGCGGTGAGATCGCCCTGCGGATTCTGCGTGCCTGCAAAGAGATGGGCATCAAGACCGTCGCCGTTTACTCCAAGGCCGACAAAGAACTGATGCACCTGGGCCTGGCGGACGAATCCGTCTGCATCGGTCCGGCGTCGGCTGCGCACTCCTACCTGCACATCCCGGCGATCATCGCCGCTGCCGAAGTGACCGGCGCCACCGCCATTCACCCTGGCTACGGCTTCCTGGCGGAAAACGCCGACTTCGCCGAGCAGGTCGAAAATTCCGGTTTCGCCTTCATTGGCCCGAAAGCCGAAACCATCCGCCTGATGGGCGACAAGGTATCGGCCAAACACGCCATGATCGCCGCCGGCGTTCCAACCGTTCCGGGTTCCGACGGCCCACTGCCTGAAGACGAAGAAACCGCTCTGCGCATCGGTCGCGAAGTCGGTTATCCGGTGATCATCAAGGCCGCTGGCGGCGGCGGTGGTCGCGGCATGCGCGTGGTACACAAGGAAGAAGACCTGATTTCCTCGGCGAAACTGACCCGCTCCGAAGCTGGCGCGGCGTTCGGCAACCCGATGGTCTACCTGGAAAAATTCCTGACCAACCCACGTCACGTCGAAGTCCAGGTACTGTCCGACGGCCAGGGCCATGCGATCCACCTGGGCGACCGCGATTGCTCGCTGCAACGCCGTCACCAGAAAGTGCTCGAAGAAGCGCCGGCACCGGGCATCGACGAGCAGGCTCGCGAAGAAGTCCTGGCACGTTGCGTCAAGGCCTGTATCGATATTGGCTATCGCGGCGCCGGTACCTTCGAGTTCCTGTACGAGAACGGTCGTTTCTACTTCATCGAAATGAACACCCGTGTTCAGGTGGAGCACCCGGTCTCGGAAATGGTCACCGGTATCGACATCGTCAAGGAGATGCTCAGCATCGCCGCCGGCAACAAGCTGTCGTTCACCCAGGATGACGTGGTCATCCGCGGTCACGCGCTGGAATGCCGGATCAACGCCGAAGACCCGAAAACCTTCATGCCAAGCCCAGGTACGGTCAAGCACTTCCATGCCCCGGGCGGCAATGGCGTTCGCGTCGACTCGCACCTGTACAGCGGTTATGCCGTTCCACCGAACTACGACTCGTTGATCGGCAAGCTGATCACCTACGGCGCGACCCGTGACGAAGCCATGGCGCGCATGCGCAATGCCCTGGACGAAATCGTGGTAGACGGGATCAAGACCAACATCCCGCTGCACCGCGACCTCGTACGTGACGAAGGCTTCTGCAAAGGCGGCGTCAACATCCATTACCTGGAACACAAGCTGGGCAACCAGCACTGATGCTTCAAGTGATGTAGAAAAGACCCCGGTCCATTGGCCGGGGTCTTTTTTTGCCGGCCTTGCGGGATGGCGGCGAACCCAATCAGCTCAGCACCACCGTAGGCAACGCCTGCGCTTCGATCTGCGACGCTGTCGCGACCCTGCCCTGCGGAGTACGGATGGCCCCGCTGGCAGTGGCTACCAACGGTTCGCTGCGCAAGCGCGTCATGAACCCACGGGCACGTACTGATACGGGATCGGTGCTCTTTTTCGCCCTCGCCAGCACCGGTATGTAGTAGCGCTCGACTTGACTGCGTGAGGTCTTGAAGACCGTAGTGACACCACTGCGCAGCTCCAGTGACACGCCGTAGGTATTGCCGAAGCAGGAAGAGTACGACCAGTGATCCCAGGTGGGCTGCAAACCCTGGCGCCTCATCGCCGAGCGGACTCGCCCGCCAATGTCGACCCCCGTCAACCAGTCCCCCCCCACCAGCGTGGCGCGGATGTCTTTGCCCGATCCCCCCAGGCGTTGCATCACGTCGCGAACACTGCGTTCGATGAGCGCGCGGATATTATGATCGAAATGAATCACCGCCCCCACCCGGGTGGTCGGGTTGTACAACGAAGCGATCACACAGGTCTGCGCGTTCAGCGAGAACAGATAGTTGTCCGCCGCCGCCTCGCTGAACCTTGCCACCACGGCCTCGCCTTGCAACGCGCCCCTCGATACATCCGGGAAGACATGGTTGGGAAACGCCTCCCGCAGATCGCTCACTCGCCCAAGGACAAGCGTTTGCTCATTGCCCCCCTTCAAGCCGACCGAGTTGTGCGTCCACTGACCATTTCCCATTCTGCGGATGGGCAGGTTGTACAGAGCGCCGGGGCGACTGGCGTCCACCAGGCACAAGCCGCCGAAACGAGAATCTTCCTTCACCTGGTAGTACTTGCCCCTGCTGCGTATGAAATATGTATTGAGCGGCTGCGATGCACTGGATGGGCTGCGATAAGTCCCCTGGTAAATGCCCTCCTCGGTCACCCGCTCCAGATTCTCGGGGGTTTTGCTGACCGCCTGTTTCGGCTTGAAGCGTATGGGTTGGACGATCGGTCCGGCTTCCTTGGCAATCAGCGGCGTCATGCGTTTCAAGCGCTGCCCGGACAAGGACATGGACTTCACGACAAGCTTCAGGCTTCTGGCCGCCGGCCCCAGTAACGAAGCAATGGTTCCTGCTCCCAGCGCGGCGAACAGTACCCCCCAGGAGGCCATCAACCAGTGGCCCAGCGCGCGATCCGTGTTCCCCTGCCCATGCGCCTGCGCAGCCTGCTTGACACTGACGGCGATCACGGCCGCATCCAGCAACAGAGCAAAGGGCGGGTAGACCAGGCACACCGGTGCCGATGCAAACAGCAGCCCCTTGATGACCTGTCGCCTGATCACTTCGGCACGGCTCTGGGTGATGTCTTCCACATCGGTGACAGCCCGCTCGATGTAAGCATCGAACTCTGCCTGGATATCGCTCACTCGATTGAACTCGCGCAACGTATCGACGCCGATGCTCGCCGCCGCCAGAGCCACCAGTGAACGCCTGACCGCCGTACGGGCGCCGAGTCCGACCCGCTCCAGCACGTAGTCATGCAGGCGCGCGACGACTTTCCCGGTAAAGTCCCGGTACGGGCGAAACGTGACACCGTCCGGAGCGTCAGGCGTATACAGCCAAGACGAGCCCTTCGGATCGAAGTAGGTGAAGACGTAGACGCCCATCACGACATGACCGCCGACGGAAAACCTGATCACCCCCTCACGCTGGACGACAGCCCCCGAATACACCGGGCCGACCACCGGCACCGCTTCACTCAGGAGGGTGACTTGTCGAGTGAGCCACCAGAATTCGTTCGCGCTCAACTGGAACTGACCCGTTGCGACACGCAGGTCACGGTCCATCCGGGTCAGCACCAGGTTACGGTAGGCGGTGCGACGCAAGATGTACTCAGCGGCACGGGCGTCGAGGAACCGGGCACGGATCTGCCGCGCATACTGCTCACCCACGTACGCCCGTCGAAGATAGGACGCCAGCTCCGCACTGCGGACCTGCCTCAGATCCTGTCCCACCGATGAACGTACGCCTTTTCGCGGATTGTCGATGCCCGAGTTGTCGTCATAGCCGTAGATGGCCAGCTCCAGCAGGCTGGAGACGTTCGTCTTGCCATCGGCCAACCCCGGGTTGTAGTCGATGAGCACCGTTTCGGGATCGACGGCCCCCTGCACACCTTTGCTGCGCATATAAGGAGCAATGGCTTGCGTGACGATACGCTTGGCGAAATCCACAAAGGCTTCGTAGC
Source organism: Pseudomonas bijieensis (assembly GCF_013347965.1). NCBI lineage: Bacteria > Pseudomonadati > Pseudomonadota > Gammaproteobacteria > Pseudomonadales > Pseudomonadaceae > Pseudomonas > Pseudomonas bijieensis. The sequence continues at coordinate 3,403,187 of NZ_CP048810.1, forward strand.
CTGCCATCTGCTGGCTGAGCACCTCCTGATGAACCAGGAGCTCCTGGCTCAGGCTGCTGATGTTTCGCCGGGAATCAAGCGGCAAGGCGGCGTACCAGCGAGGCGATTCGTCCGCCGCCACCTGTGCCAGATTGTTGTTCAGGCCCATCGCAACGAGGTCTTCCAGGCAAGCCCTGAAACCGCTCACCGTCCCTCGGGGATCCTTGCTCGAATCCCAAGTCGTCGGCTTGTCCACCACGCTGGCAAAGTACTCCCGCGCCCCGCTCCGTTCGACTGGAAAGAGGCGCTGCAGCAAGTACTCGCGACCGACTTCGCTACGGGTCCATGCGCCCATCTCCACGCTGACGGCCCATAACGAGGGCAACTCGATCCACTCCTGCCCATCCGGCTTGTCGGGGGCATACAGCAGCAGGTCACCTTGCAGGTCCTGGCGATAGAACAAGAGAAAATCGGCACAGCACATAGCGTTCGCAAGCACCACGCAGCTGACCCGCCAAACGCTGGCGGCCTGCGCCGAGGCCTCGCTCTCCCACAAGGCTTTGACCGCCTCATGGTTCGCCTGCTTCAGGTGACCTGCACAGCGGGCAATGAATGCGCTTTGCTGCAAGCGTGCCGTGAACCAATCGAGCATGGCGTCTTTCAGATCGCTCCGGCCATACCGGTCCACCAGTGCCCGCAAGTACCCGGCCGGGGCATCGACCTGCGCCAGCATTTGGCTCATGAATGCTGGTGTAAGCGGCTGGTTGCGCAGCATTGCGCCGTTTTCCACCAGGAACACCGAAACAGCGTCCGGCCTGATCGGACCGGCCGCCAGCAACTCACTCAGGCTATGGGTGCGCACTGGCTGGCCCATCACACTTCGCCACTGCAATTGCACCCGAATGCTGTCAGGTTCGACCTCCATGTCCAACTCATGCCTGACATAGTCCTTGGCCAACTGCCGAGCGAACGCCCGCAACGACCCCAAGCCCTCAAGCAACCCGTCCACCAGCACCTGCGCCTGGAAGGTCTGGTCCTGGCAAAGCTCAAGTTGCCTACGGTCAGCTTCGCCCAGCCCCCGCAACCAGTCAGGCAGCTGCGAACGCGCGAGCGCTTGCAGACTCTGACGCTGCGACGCGCTCGCCAACGCGACCGGCTCGCTCATCCGACGCCAGCCCTCCTGGAGCTCTTCAAGCTGGCCCCGTAGCTCATCAACGTCCAGGCCTGCCAGTCGGTCCGGTTGGAAAATCATGACGACGTCGGCCATGTGACCTTCGAGCCGTTGCTCGATCAACTCCATCAAAGCGGCTTCGCCCTCGGCCATTGCCCAATGCCGTTGCAGATAGGCCCGGTAGTGGCTGATAAAACCCGAAGCGCTGCTTTCCACCACCTGGGCGATGACCTCCTGGCGCTCGACCGGCATCCCTCGATCAGCCGCGTCCGGCCAACGGTAAGGTGCGTCCTGCTCTTCGTCGGGCATGACCGGTTGCTGGTCGATCATGCGTTGCAACACCGTATCGAGCAGGGTGCCGATGAAGTGCGGATCGATGTTGTCTTGGTAATAATGGGTGCGCAGTTCGACCAGCAGATACTCCTCCAGCACCTCCAGCACGCTCATCTGGGCTTGCAGTCGAGGGTCGATGACTGCCTGCCAGCGAGTCAGTGTTTCCAGGACCGCTTGTGCCGTTGCCGCCTGCGGGGAAGATATCGGCCCCCTGCCGCTCACGTTTCTTTGTCGCTCGGCCGTGTTATCCATCACATTCCTCCCTGTTGTGTGGACCCGCACCTTATCTGCCCGCCAGTTCCTCCATGTCATACATATATATATCGAAACACCAAGCTGGACGGCGCATGACTCGCTTATCCACTTTGACGGCGACCTGGCGTACACTGCGCGCCTTTGCAGCCCCGTGCTGTCCCCCTGTAGATTTTTTCCAAAGGTGCCCGCCATGCCTTGGCTGCAAGTACGTCTGGCCATCAGCCCGGAACAAGCCGAAACCTACGAAGACGCGTTTCTTGAAGTAGGCGCCGTATCGGTAACCTTCATGGACGCCGAAGACCAGCCGATCTTCGAGCCAGAGCTCAATACCACCCCGCTGTGGTCCCACACCCACCTGCTGGCCCTGTTCGAAGGCGGTACCGAAGCGGCCAGCGTGCTGGCCCACCTCGAACTGCTCACCGGCAGCCCGCTGCCCGAGCATCACAGCGAAGTGATCGAGGACCAGGATTGGGAACGCAGCTGGATGGACAACTTCCAGCCGATGCGTTTCGGCCAGCGCCTGTGGATCGTTCCGAGCTGGCACGCCGCACCGGAGCCGGACGCGGTCAACCTGCTGCTGGACCCGGGCCTGGCGTTCGGCACCGGCACACACCCGACCACCGCACTGTGCCTGGAATGGCTCGACGGCCAGGACCTCAAGGGCTGCGACGTGCTCGACTTCGGCTGTGGCTCGGGGATCCTGGCGATTGCCGCGCTCCTGCTGGGCGCCCGGGAAGCGATCGGCACCGACATCGACGTCCAGGCCCTGGAAGCCTCCCGCGACAACGCCGGACGCAACAATATTGCCGAGGCGCAGTTCCCGCTGTACCTGCCGCAAGACTTGCCAGCGGTCCAGGCTGACGTATTGGTTGCCAACATCCTGGCCGGCCCACTGGTGTCCCTGGCGCCGCAGCTGTCGAGCCTGGTCAAGCCGGGCGGACGCCTGGCGCTGTCGGGCATCCTCGCCGAACAGGGCGAAGAAGTCGCTGGCGCTTATGCCGCGGACTTTGACCTGGACCCGATCGCCAATCGCGATGGCTGGGTGCGCATCACCGGACGTCGGCGCTAGAATGACCGCCTGTATCCACCGGATTGCCGCATGACTGACAGCTTCGTCACCCAGTGCCCGCATTGCCACACCCGTTTTCGCGTCAGCCATGCTCAATTGAGCGTGGCCCGCGGGGTGGTTCGTTGCGGCTCGTGCCTGCAGGTATTCAATGCCGCACGACAGTTGCTGGAACAACGCACTGCCAAGCAAGCGGCTCCTGCCGTCGCGCCGCCCGCCAAGCCTGCCGTCGAAGCCCCGCCCCGGGCGATCAGCCAGAAACAATGGAGCGCCGCCGAGCTGGATCTGGATGATCTGGACAAGGAACTGGCGCGCCTGGAACGACGCGACAATCGCGCCCCGGGAAATACCGGCCGGCGCCGGGAAGACAACCTGAGCGCGCAACGCGACTCGCTCTCCAGCGAGCAGCAAGCCTGGCCCGACAGCCTGTACAGCGAAACCCCGAGCGAGCGCGTCGAAACTGTCCTCGATACCCCGTTCGAACCGTTCGAACCCCACGAACCGGTGCGACCACCGCGTACCGAGCCGTCCTTGTCCCTGGCCCTTGAACCACTGGAACCGGACGACGAACCTGTCGCCCCGCTCCACCTGGCGCCAGACGACGAGCCCGACGAACACCTCGAGCGCCTGTCCGCCACCGACGACCACGACGACGAACCCGAGCAACCGGCACCGTTGCGCAAGTCACGCGAACGCCAGGAACCCGGGATACGTGCCGAGGCGCTCCACGACCTGGACGACGACCCACTGCAACTGGACTGGCGCAAACGCCGCTCGCCCTGGGGCCGCCGCCTGCTGTGGGGCCTGTTGGTGCTGCTCGCCGCTGCGGCCCTGGGCGGTCAGTACATTGCCTACCATTTCGAGGAGTTGGCCCGCCAGGACCAGTACCGCCCATGGTTCCTGCAAATCTGTCCGACCATCGGTTGCGACGTGCCATCCAAGGTCGACATCGCCAAGATCAAGAGCAGCAACCTGGTGGTGCGCAGCCATCCGGAATTCAGCGGCGCCCTGGTGGTGGACGCGATCATCTATAACCGTGCGCCCTTCTCCCAGCCTTTTCCGCTGCTGGAACTGCGTTTTGCCGACCTCAACGGGCACCTGATCGCCAGTCGCCGCTTCAAGCCAGGGGAATACCTGGGTGGCGATCTCGAGGGGCGCGGCGAAATGCCGCCGCAGACGCCCATCCATATCGCGCTGGATATCCTGGACCCTGGTCCCAAAGCGGTGAACTACAGTCTGAGCTTCCATTCTCCCGAATGAAGCCGGCGCGGGTCGGTCGATTGACGGCAGCTTTCTGACTCACCCCACCCAGACCAAACCGCTGGCGATAACAAAATAGCTGTTCAGATTTTATCCAATTCGACCTTTATCCAGTCATCGAGAGCGGGTATCATGCCAACCCTTTTTCGAACTCTCATGATCCGGCCCCACTTCAGGGAAGTCCTATGTCGGCGGTACGCATCGGCCCATATACATTGCAGAACGGCCTGGTTCTCGCCCCTATGGCGGGCGTCACCGACCAGCCCTTTCGTCAGCTGTGCAAACGCTTGGGCGCAGGTCTTGTGGTTTCGGAAATGGTCACCAGCGACATGAGTTTGTGGAACACCCGCAAATCGCGTCTGCGCATGATCCACGAAGGCGATCCCGAGCCGCGCTCGGTACAGATCGCCGGTGGCGATGCACAGATGCTGGCGGAGGCGGCCCGGGCCAATGTGGCGTTGGGCGCGCAGATCATCGATATCAACATGGGCTGCCCGGCAAAGAAGGTCTGCAACAAGGCCGCAGGCTCGGCACTGTTGAAGGATGAAGCCCTGGTCACCGAGATCCTGCAGGCGGTCGTCGCCGCAGTCGATGTGCCGGTGACCCTGAAGATTCGCACCGGATGGGACCGGGAGAACAAGAACGGCCTGACGGTGGCGAAGATCGCCGAACAGGCAGGCATCACGGCGCTGGCGGTCCACGGCCGCACCCGTGCCGACCTGTATACGGGCGAGGCCGAGTACGACACCATCGCCGCGATCAAGCAGGCGGTGTCGATTCCGGTCTTTGCCAATGGCGACGTCGACTCGCCCGAGAAGGCCCGGTACGTGCTGGACGCGACCGGTGCCGATGGCCTGTTGATCGGTCGGGCCGCCCAAGGGCGGCCATGGATTTTTCGTGAGATCGAACACTACCTGCGCACCGGGGAAAAGCTCGCGGCGCCGCAGTTGGCCGAGGTGGAACGTATTCTGCTAGAGCATCTGGCCGCGCTCCATGCCTTCTACGGAGAAGTCATGGGCGTACGCATCGCTCGCAAGCATGTGGGCTGGTATCTCGCAACCCTGCCGGGCGCCAGGGAGTTTCGCGCCCGTTTCAATCGTTTGGATGGTACGCAAGCACAATGCGCCGACGTTCAGGCGTTCTTCGCTGAGCGTTACAAGAGCCTGACAGGGGACGAAGGGGTGGCCGCATGACGATGATGACCGAGACTTTAGTGAGTGGAACAACACCCGTGAGCGACAACGTGAATTTGAAACAGCACCTCAATACGCCCAGCGAAGAAGGCCAGACCCTTCGCGGGAGTGTCGAGAAGGCGCTGCACAATTATTTCGCCCACCTTGAGGGCGCTGCCGTCACGGATGTGTACAACCTGGTGCTTTCCGAAGTCGAGGCGCCTTTGCTCGAAAGCGTGATGAACTACGTCAAGGGCAACCAGACCAAAGCCAGTGAGCTGCTGGGCCTGAACCGCGGCACCCTGCGCAAGAAACTCAAGCAGTACGATCTGCTGTAAGCATTCAATCAAACCAGAAAGGCGCCCGTGTAAAAAACGGTCGCCTTTTTTGCTGACTTCCCTTGCTTTTGATGGAAATTGAAATGACCGACCAGACCACCCGCCTGCCGATCCGCCGCGCCTTGATCAGCGTCTCCGACAAGACCGGGATCCTCGAATTCGCCCGCGAGCTGCAACAGCTGGGCGTCGAGATTCTCTCCACCGGCGGGACCTTCAAGCTGCTGCAGGACAATGGCGTTGCCGCAGTGGAAGTCGCGGACTACACCGGTTTTGCGGAAATGATGGACGGTCGGGTCAAGACCCTGCACCCGAAAATCCATGGCGGGATCCTCGGTCGTCGCGGCATCGACGATGCAATCATGAACGAACACGGCATCAAGCCGATCGACCTGGTGGCCGTCAACCTCTACCCGTTCGAAGCCACCATCAGCAAGCCTGGTTGCGACCTGCCGACCGCCATCGAAAACATCGACATCGGTGGCCCGACCATGGTCCGCTCGGCGGCCAAGAACCACAAGGACGTGGCCATCGTGGTCAACGCCAGCGACTACGCCGGCGTGCTGGAAAACCTCAAGGCCGGTGGCCTGACCTATGCCCAGCGTTTCGACCTGATGCTCAAGGCCTTCGAACACACCGCCGCCTACGACGGCATGATCGCCAACTACATGGGCACCGTGAACCAGGCTGCTGAAACCCTGAGCACAGAAGGCCGCAGTGAATTCCCACGCACCTTCAACACCCAGTTCATCAAGGCCCAGGAAATGCGCTACGGTGAGAACCCGCACCAGAGCGCGGCGTTCTACGTGGAAGCCAAGCCAGCCGAAGTCGGCATTGCCACCGCCACCCAACTGCAAGGCAAGGAACTGTCGTTCAACAACGTGGCCGACACCGACGCCGCGCTGGAGTGCGTGAAGAGCTTCGTCAAGCCGGCCTGCGTGATCGTCAAGCACGCCAACCCGTGCGGCGTGGCCGTGAGCCCGGACGCCGAGGGCGGCATCCGCCAGGCCTACGAACTGGCCTACGCCACCGACACCGAGTCGGCCTTCGGCGGCATCATCGCCTTCAACCGTGAACTGGACGCCGCGACCGCCAAGGCCATCGTCGAGCGCCAGTTCGTCGAAGTGATCATCGCCCCTTCGGTCAGCGAAGAAGCCCGCGCCATCGTCGCCGCCAAGGCCAATGTGCGCCTGCTGGCTTGCGGCCAATGGTCGGCCGACCGTGCGCCGGCCTGGGACTACAAGCGCGTCAACGGCGGCCTGCTGGTCCAGAGCCGCGACATCGGCATGATCGGCAGCGAAGACCTGAAAGTGGTGACCAAGCGCGCCCCGAGCGAGCAGGAAATCAACGACCTGATCTTCGCCTGGAAAGTCGCCAAGTACGTCAAGTCCAATGCCATCGTCTACGCCAAGAACCGCCAGACCATCGGCGTTGGCGCCGGCCAGATGAGCCGCGTGAACTCGGCCCGCATCGCCGCCATCAAGGCCGAGCACGCCGGTTTGCAGGTACAAGGCGCGGTCATGGCCTCCGATGCGTTCTTCCCGTTCCGCGACGGCATCGACAATGCGGCCAAGGTCGGCATCACCGCGGTGATCCAGCCGGGTGGTTCAATGCGTGACAGCGAAGTGATCGCTGCTGCTGATGAAGCAGGCATTGCCATGGTATTCACCGGCATGCGCCACTTCCGTCACTAACATCGATCAATGTGGGAGCTGGATTTGTGTGGGAGCAAGGCTCTGTGGGAGCAAGGCTTGCCCGCGATGCAGGCAACTCGGTCCATCAGGCAAACCGAGGTGATGCTATCGCGGGCAAGCCTTGCTCCCACACAAGCCCAGCTCCCACACAAACTCGCTCCCACAGAAAAGCATCTCTGTGGTGCTCAACAGAATCAGCGTCATCCGAGGTTTTTGAAATGAATGTTTTGATCATTGGCAGCGGTGGCCGCGAACACGCCCTGGCCTGGAAAGTGGCTCAGGATCCGCGTGTGCAGAAGGTCTTCGTGGCACCGGGCAATGCCGGCACCGCCATTGAAGCCAAGTGTGAAAACGTCGCCATCGACGTGCTGGCCCTGGAACAACTGGCCGATTTCGCCGAGAAAAACGTCTCGCTGACCATCGTCGGCCCGGAAGTGCCACTGGTCGCCGGCGTGGTCGATCTGTTCCGCTCCCGTGGCCTGGACTGCTTCGGTCCGACCGCCGGTGCCGCGCAACTGGAAGGCTCGAAAGCGTTCACCAAGGACTTCCTGGCGCGTCACAAGATCCCGACCGCCGACTACCAGAACTTCACCGAAATCGAACCGGCCCTGGCCTACCTGCGCGAGAAAGGCGCACCGATCGTGATCAAGGCCGACGGCCTGGCGGCCGGTAAAGGCGTGATCGTCGCCATGACCCTGGCCGAAGCCGAAGACGCCGTGCGCGACATGCTGGCCGGCAATGCCTTCGGTGACGCCGGTTCGCGCGTGGTGATCGAAGAGTTCCTCGACGGCGAGGAAGCCAGCTTCATCGTCATGGTCGATGGCAAGAACGTCCTGCCAATGGCTACCAGCCAGGACCACAAGCGCGTCGGCGATGGCGACAGCGGCCCGAACACCGGTGGCATGGGCGCCTACTCCCCGGCCCCGGTGGTGACCGCCCAAGTGCACCAACGGGTCATGGACCAGGTGATCTGGCCGACCGTGCGCGGCATGGCCGAGGAAGGTAATGTCTACACCGGTTTCCTCTATGCTGGCCTGATGATCGACAAGGCTGGTAACCCAAAAGTCATCGAATTCAACTGCCGTTTCGGCGATCCTGAGACCCAGCCGGTGATGCTGCGCCTGCAATCGAGCCTGGTCCTGCTGGTCGAGGCCGCACTGGCCCAGGCACTGGACAAAGTGGAAGCCCAGTGGGATCCACGCCCAAGCGTCGGTGTCGTATTGGCGGCCGGCGGTTACCCGGGCGACTATGCCAAAGGTAGCGCGATCTTGGGCCTGGACGCCGCGGCCCGGTTGGAAGGCAAGGTCTTCCATGCAGGCACAGCGTTGAAGGATGGACACGTGGTCACCGCCGGCGGTCGTGTGCTTTGCGCCACCGCCATGGGCGCCAGTGTCGACGAAGCTCAGCAGCAGGCCTACAAGCTTGCCGCCGAGATCGACTGGGAAGGTTGTTTCTACCGCAAGGACATTGGCTACCGCGCCATTGCCCGCGAGCGTGGCGAAAATCTGGAATAACCCAGCCATTCAGCCAGGCAAGGGTCTACGGCCCTTGCCTGACTGTTCCGGCGCCGCGCATAGTTATAATCTGGCATCAACCTACGAAGGGATTTCGCCGTGCGCTGGCTCAGGATTGCCATAGGCCTTACCGTCACCCTGCTGACGCTGCTCTGCATGCTCCCGGCCCAGGCCGCGCCAGGCAGTGGCTGGGCGGTATTGCTCGACGAACAGGGCGACCTGACGCTGAGCGACATCCGTTCTGCCCGCTACACCAATCAATTCAGCCCCATCGACCTGGATCGCCTCAAGGCCGCCGAGCCCGGCGGAGCATTGTGGCTGCGTTTCCGCCTGGCCCCCGACAGACACGAACAGATCCTGCGCATCTTCGCGCCCGACCTGTCACGCCTGAACCTCTATGTGCTGGACGGCGACACCCTGGTTGACCAACAAGTCAGCGGCAATGCCACGCCGCACACCGAACCCGCGGTCCCCAGCAGCGACTTCATGCTGCCCCTGCCGCGCAGCGACAAATCACTGGACGTCTACCTGCGACTGGCCTCGCGCCATGAACTGCGCCCCTACGTGACCTTGCAATCGGCGGTCGTGGCGGCGGCCGATCAGAACCAGACGCTGATCTACGGGTTGCTGTTCGGCTGCATCGCCATGCTGATCCTGCACAACCTCACCCGCTATGCCTACACTCGCTCACGCAGTTGCCTGTGGCTGGCAGCCTGTGAAGGGCTGCTGATGCTCAGCCTCGCGTTGCTGCTGAACCTGGCCGGGCCCTGGTTGCCTGACTGGCCTGCGGTCCAGACGCCAGGAGCCTACCTGGCCTTGCTGCTGACGGCGCCCTGCGGCCTGATGTTCGCCTACCGCTTCTTCGCTCCCCTGGGACCGCACCCATTGAACCGGCTGCTGCTGGGGGACATTGTGTTCGTCATGCTGTGCTGCCTGCTGCTGTTGTTCGTCAACACGCTGCCGCTCAACATCATGACTTATACCCTGGTGGCCCTGGCCGGCCTGAGCATGCTGTTCGTCAGCGCCTGGCACTGGCAAAAGGGCTACCGCCCGGCCCGGCTGTTCGTCGCGGCCATGGTGGTCTTCAACCTGGGCACGCTGATCATCCTTCCGGCGCTGCAAGGGCTCACGGAAGTTCCTCCCCAGGGCTTGATCATCACCCTGTTGATCTTCATCTGCATCAGCGGCCTGTTGATGAGTGTCGCCCTGGGCGAGCGCCAACGCTCGATCAACGAAAGCCGGTTCAGCATCAGCCGCGACCTGGCGGCGAGCAATGCCGAAATCAATGCCAAGGCCGAGTTCCTGGCCAAGATCAGCCACGAGATCCGCACCCCGATGAACGGCGTGCTGGGCATGACCGAGCTGCTGCTGGGCACGCCGTTGTCGGTCAAGCAGCGCGACTACGTGCAGACGATCCACAGCGCCGGCAATGAACTGCTGACCCTGATCAACGAGATCCTCGACATTTCCCGGCTCGAATCCGGGCAAATCGAGCTGGACGACGTGCAGTTCGACCTCAATGCACTGATCGAGGATTGCCTGAGTATCTTCCGCGCCAAGGCCGAACAGCAGAATGTCGAGCTGATCAGTTTCATCCAGCCCCAGGTGCCGCGAGTGATCAGTGGTGACCCGACACGGCTGCGCCAGGCGCTGCTGAGCCTGTTGGAAAACGCCCTGAAGAAGACTGACGAGGGCGAAGTGCTGATCGTCGTCGCCCTCGACGAGCGCAGCAATCAGCCGCGCCTGCGCATCGCCGTGCAGGACAGTGGGACACCGATGGACGCTGAAGAGCGCGACACGCTGATGCACGCCGAGCTGCACAGCAAGAATTTCCTTTCGGCCACGCGCCTGGGGGGTAACCTGGGCCTGGTCATCGCCCGCCAGTTGATCATCCTGATGCACGGGGAATTCGGCATCAAAAGCGGCAGCAACCAGGGCAGTACCTTATGGCTGACCCTGCCCCTGGACCCGGATCGCCTCGAACATCCGACTTCCGACCTCGATGGCCCGCTGCAAGGAGCGCGCGTGTTGATCGTCGACGACAACGACACCTGCCGCAAAGTGCTGGTGCAACAGTGCAGCGCCTGGGGCCTGAACGTCAGCGCGGTGCCATCGGGCAAGGAAGCCCTGGCGCTGCTGCGTACCAAGGCCCACCTGCGCGATTATTTCGACGTGGTGCTGCTGGACCAGAACATGCCGGGCATGACCGGCATGCAACTGGCGGCCAAGATCAAGGAAGACCCGAGCCTTAACCACGACATCCTGTTGATCATGCTCACCGGTATCAGCAACGCGCCGAGCAAGATCGTGGCGCGCAACAGCGGAGTCAAGCGCATCCTCGCCAAACCGGTGGCCGGTTATACCCTCAAGACTACGCTGGCGGATGAGCTGAACCAGCGCAACAGGGGCCAGGCGACGAATGTACAGGTGAATGCCGGTCCGCCCATGCCGGTGAAGGTACCGAGCGATTTCCGCATCCTGGTGGCCGAGGACAACAGCATTTCCACCAAGGTCATTCGCGGCATGCTCGGTAAGCTCAACCTGCAACCCGACACCGCCAGCAACGGCGAAGAAGCCCTCAAGGCCATGAAGGAACAACGCTACGACCTGGTTCTGATGGACTGTGAAATGCCGATCCTCGACGGGTTTTCCGCCACCCAGCAATTGCGCGCCTGGGAAATGGGCAACCAGCGGACCCGCACCCCCGTCGTGGCGCTCACCGCGCATATCCTGGCCGAACACAAGGAACGCGCCCGCCAGGCCGGAATGGACGGGCACATGGCCAAGCCGGTGGAGCTGTCGCAATTGCGCGAGCTGATCGAGCACTGGGTGGCCCAGCGTGATCAGCAGAACAGGTCGGCGGCGCACACATCCTAGGCGGCGACATGGCTGTCAGCGGGCCCCGCCGCTCTGTTCAAAGTTCCAACGCATGCAGATGTCGGACTGTCTCGCTCATCACCGCGGCGGCGACTTTTTCTCTGAACGTCGCGTAGTGCAGCGTGCTGAATGTAATGACCGCCATTTCCTCCTGGCTGCTTTCCACCACGTCCTCTATCGGCCAGAACAGAAATCTCGAGACCGTTCTGCGGGTGCGGAACTGCTTGTGGTAGAGGCCTATTTCTATTCTCCCGGAAGACTTGGACGTGCAAGGAATCACTTGGAAGAATCCCCTATCACGCAGCAGGCTTGTCCTTTCGAATACCTCGAGCGCATCGGGATTACGCCTCAGGGTTCCTAACGCCTGGCTCGCCTGCCGGGAAAAACGTTCATCGAATGACCGGGATATTTGCCGCGAAACGCTATCAACCATCAATCCCTGCCCCGCCCGCCCGGCACTGACAGGACGCGCCGAATCCCATCCCAGATACCTGAGTTTATTCTTGTAATAGTCGAACCAGTTGCCGACCAAACCGTCCTTGTAGGCCGAACGTGTTGCCAATTGCGCGTACAGGTTGCTCAGGTAGATATCCTCCCGATCCTGGAAGGACAGCCCCTCATCGAATGACACGATACTCCCGCCCACCACGGCAGCCGCCGGTGTGCCGCTGTGGCGAAGCAACTGCCCATCGGTCGATCGCCCCCATGTCATTCATAAAGACACAGCCCCCGTTACCTCAGGCTCGACCGCGTCGGAAATATCGATGATGTTCTTGGCGGCCTTATCCCCCAGCTTCTTGATAATGGCATCGCGAACGGGCGCATAAAGCGCATCGGACAAGTTCGCCTGGAAGCAGCGCAGTTGAATATCACCCGGTACAGGACCGGTGGAAAAAAGCGACCCAAGAGGATTGGTCGTAATGTGCCCAGTCTCAAACTCCACGCAAACACTGTTCAGCACAGGCCCCCGCTGGGCCAGGATGACTTGCAGCCTGACCCTGCACGCAGGCTCCGGGGATCTGGTACCTTGAACCCGCTTACACAATCGTTCAATGGCCGGCAAGGTGCAGGGCAATTGAGCGACACGATTCAACAGGCGCGTGAATTCAGTCACTTTAGTTTGGTCAACATATGTACCCAGTCGTTTTTCCACCCAAGTCATCATGGTGCATGTCGAAGAAGCATCGAGTGTAAAGTTGTCCCACGCTACCGCCTTCTGCAACCAACCCGTCTGTAAGACTTCCCGATATGCCCCGTACCATTCACCCAGTGACGTAAGAGCCGGATACCTCTTGTCGGCTACCAGCTGCGCAAACAATACCGAATTCATTACATCGCACTTCTCCTGCTCCAGCATATCCGCTGACAACAAGACAACAGCCCCGGCGTTGATAAAAACCGAACAATGATCACTCATTATAGTTACCTGATTCGCTAATGGATGGCGACCACTGTGTAGTCGCCAAAAGATCAAACGAGATTAAATCTCGTAGTCTTCGATCTTTTTCTGCGCACGATCACCCAACCTTGCAATGATGGTGGCTCGGGTACGATTAATAATTGACGGCACCATGGTCATATGACATTCGCCGCGATACAGATCGACCGAACTGCTGTCCCAATTCACAAACAGGACTTTGGTCTGATTCGTCCGATTAATGAAACGCACGGCCCCCAATGCCATGATGACTTCACCGTGTGGGGTTTCGTGGCAGGTCGCCACACCAAAACCACCCGCACCGGTCTCCCTGATATTTTGATCAAAGAGTTGAAGTGGCTTGTCACTGCTTTGCAGCGCAGCTATTGCGTCACCTGCCACTTTAAGCATCAGTGCCGACGTTGGCCCAGGAACAGCGGCGGCAGCCACGGCCGAACCCAGGATCCTCAACACCAGTTGATCCATCTTGAAGCTCCTGCCCGACGCCGCGACTGTGTCGTAATAGCGTTGCAGGATCGTCCAGCCGCAGTCTTGCATGACTTGCAGAAAGAATTGATACCACTCTCTACCTTGATCTTCCCGTGGATACGCCCTGTTCGCCGCCAACGATGCATACAGATAGGAATGCTGGATATCCGCCTGATTTTGCTCAGTCATTCCCGAGACGAATGCCAGGATACTTTCCCCGACAATCGAAGCGCGATCCGGCTTTTCCACAGCCGCTTTATACCCGACAGGATTGATTGCAACAGTGCGCGAAGAAACAACTAAATTTTCCGGCATGATTTCATAACTATTCAGCCGATCAAGACGATCAGCCAAGGTTAAAACCGAATCAAACTTAACACTCATAGATATATTCCTTATTTAATTAAGGTCCTCCATGGACCCCGGGGACAACATGACTCAAACCCACTCCGAACAACAACTGCAAAACTGTAACGGCACATAATTTCTGCGACACTGACATTTCAATGACACTTCGCCCCTCACAATAAAGCGAAGTTTTCGGCACTTAAAAATTTCACGTTCACGGGCGAGCCGACAGACACCCCCAGCGCCTGATAAACTCCACGGCAATTTCATTCGTCGTGAGCTTCGACCATGCTCCATGTGCTGTTCAGCGTTTACCTGAAGATGTTGGTGCTCTACAGCCCTTTCTTCGTGTTGTCGTGTTTTATCGGCCTGACTCGCGGCTATTCACGCAAGGAACAACGTCGCCTGGCCTGGAAGGTCGCGACCGCGACGCTGGTATCCAGCGTATTGCTGTACCTGTTCGGGCGAGTGATTTTCAGTGTATTCGGCATCACCGTGGACGCGTTCCGTATTGGCGCCGGCAGCGTGCTGTTCATTTCGGCGCTGGGCATGGCCCAAGGCAAGTCGGCCGTCCAGACCGACAGCGTTCAGCAGGACGTGACCATCGTCCCGCTGACCATTCCGTTGACCGTCGGCCCAGGCACCATCGGCGCCCTGCTGGTGATGGGCGTGAGCCAACCGCACTGGGACGACAAACTCATGGCCATCATCAGCATCGCCCTGGCCAGCTTCACCGTCGGCGTGGTGCTTTACCTGTCCAGCCGCATCGAGCGGATCCTGGGCGACCAGGGCTTGCAGATCGTCAGCCGCCTGATGGGGCTGTTTGTCTGTGCGCTGGCCGCGCAGATCATCTTTACCGGGGTCAAAGGCTATCTGGTGCCGTAATCAACCCACCTCATTGGTTTCCACCGCAGACGACACACTCAGCGCCTTGAGCGTGATACCGCTCTCGGCGTCCTGCAAGGCGTCCAATCGCTCTATCAGGGTCGAAACGGCATAATGTCGATTCCCGCCAAAACTGAGCAGGACTTCCCCACGCATGTTGATATCTGTCGCATACACCTCACGAACAATCACACTGTGCCCACTGTCCGGATCAATGATCACCAGGTGTTCCTGGACACGACTGAACAACAACTGATCAGGCTCATCCAGGCTCCAGAGCAATTTGCCGGGGATTGTCACCGCACGGCCCAGGGCATGCCGGCAGTCGAGGATGACCGACTTGACCCGCAACCAGGCCGCTTTTGACAGCCGGTAACTCACCGCACCGTGCCCCATGCGCAAAATCAGGGTCGTGACATCGTCGGGCATCAGCGCCAGCAAATCATCGATCTTCATGTCCTGGCCCTCGACGACCAGCACCTCGCCTTCGCGCTGGACATAACTGAGTGGCCCCACATGCCCCGCCTCCGGCAGGGTCAACAGCTTTCCATTCTCGCTTTCATGAAGTAATACCTGGGTCTGGCGCTGGGTTCCCAATAGCTCGAAAGACTGCGCAATCGCGGCCCTGGGAACTCGGATCATACGTCCGGTCTTGGCGACGAACCACGTCAGGCTACCGGGCTCCTCCACCGACAGCAGTGCGCCGTGAGACGACTGGGCCGCCAATTGCCTGAGCCCCTCTTGCTCCCGGCCATCTTGAGCGACCAGCCATTGATGAGTGACACCAGTAATCGAGGCCGGCTCCTGGTCTCGTAACGCGACCACCACCCCCTCGAATGTCACGCCACGCAGCCCCACACCTTCAGCCGTCAGCTCGACAAACTGCCAGGGCGCCCATTCACGCTGCGCGCTGGGTAGCGCATCGATCTGCAGCAAGCGTGAACCCTGGCCAAAAGCCGCCTCCAGTTTCTGTGGGTCGATAAAGGCCTGGCGATAGACTTCACCCCTCGAAACATCGAATAACCACGCCGCCTCGCCATCCGGGGTAGCGCCGAGCAGGCGTACTTCCTTTGCAGGGCCCAGCTCAGCCAGTAACAGCCTGTTGCCGACGTACCAGGCACATAATTTGGCGTCGTCGTTGAAGTTGCTCAAACCGATAAGGGCAAATTGCTCGCTCGCCGATCTCCGGGCCAACGACTCCAATGCCAGCCACCAATGCCCCCGATCCTTGAACCATGTCTCGTTCACGCCGCCCAGCTTGAGGTCGCCCTGGCTCGTCAGATTTAAGAACCGGCCATCGGATGTCAGCACCACGTAGCCACTCTCGGCAGCGATCACATTCTCCAGCTTGTCGGATTGCAACCACCGGTTGGACCACTGCCCTTTGCCCGCGACCAAAGTTCGCTGCCTGCGGCACAGCTCCTTTGCAAGCCGGTCATACACAACAAACCTATCGCTGTCGTCCGCCAGCGTGAGCAGCGTCAGGTCCGTCATGTTCTTGATCGAGTCGGCCCAGCCACGGGGACGGCCGCGTCTCGACGAAGGACGAATGATCAAGCCGTCCCTGTGGCGAACCCAGGCCATGTCCCGCAACTGCGGCTCGCTCTTCCAGCAGACCGAAACGAAGGGAGCCGGTTGCCAATTGACGGTGGCAAAGGTGTCCTCGGTGCGAACAGACGGGACAAAGGGGTAATCGCTGCCCAGCACCTGGGACCAGTCGGCCAGTGTCTCGCTGGCGCTGAAAATGGATTCCAGCGCCGGGGCCAGATCGCGCGTGACCGAACTGAGCAGCAGTTGCCCTTCATGGATCACGTACACCAGCACATCGTCGGTCTGATCCTCGCGAGTGATGCGCTGCACGACATGAATCACCCCTTGCGCATCCGCCTCGACACGCTGGATGGTGGCGGTCGCATTCCTTGTGCTGCGCAACCAGTAACGATGGCTCAGCAACCCGGTGACCGCGTCGGCTTGCCAGATGATCAGGTCCTGTGGGTCATAGAAATAGCAGGCGCCACCTGCCACCGCGCCCAGCACCGCGTCATCGACGCCTGGTAGTTCATCACGAATGAACAGGAAACGGTCATCCTTGGCGTCATACCAGGCCGTGATGTAGCGGGGCTCTTCCGGCTTCTCGAACGGCACCAGGTAACGATGAACCGGCGTATACGGCATCACCAGGCGGTGCTGCCTGGCAAGGCTCTTGAAGTGCTCCTGCAATGCCTGTCGATCCATGCCCGCAGGCACATCCTGCTCGACAACCACAAGCTTGCCCGCCTCCACCTTGAACACTTGATTCTGGCTGATCCGCAGCAGCACGTCGTGACGCCCCGATCCAGTGAGCGCCACCTGAACGTCGCCGATGAACAGTCTCGCGTAACGCTCGAGCCGGATATCACTCTCCTGGGCCCAAGGGGCGTCCAACACCCAACTCGAGTTCAACGGGCGCGCCGTATCCAGGGTCAGGCTCACGCCGGGATGGAGCACCAATGCACAGCGCTTGCCGGCGCCCTGGATCTCATAGGTGATTTTTCCGTGCCAATCCGGTGGCAGCACGGGCACCACCAGCGAGCGATCGATGCCATCGAGCAACACCTTGATCACCGTCGGCCGGTAATCCGGGACCAGGCGATAAAGGATGTAGTCACTGGGGAACGAGTAGAAAGAAAACAGAAACAGCCATCCTCCCTGCGCGGTCTTTTTCTCCAGGCGCCGTGCCGTGTCGAACCCGATGTCATGGCGCAGCCCGGCGAAGGGCAATGCCTTGTACTCGTAGCGGTAACAGGTTTGCGGCGTACAGGGCAGGACGATGGCTGCACCTGCCGGTGGCGTGAATCGGGCTCGACCCGGCAGATTCAGCTGGCGACGGATATCGATCGCCCGGTCGTAATCGTCATCAAAGGTAGGCACCCCGAAATGATCGCGCAGCGGATACAGCTTGGGGCTGTCCAGCATCAGCTCGGCGCGGGTCAGGTCCAGTGTATGAACGATCAGCGATGAACGCGGAAACCATGCGCCACCGCGGGCATCAGCCCGATAAGGCTGGAGATGGGCGGTTGCCACCTCATCGAAAAACAGCCCGACCTGCTTGGCTTCTTCGGCAATGGTGGCGAAGCCCTGGGCCAGCGCCGCCACCCCCACCGCCAACCCGCCCAGCATCACCGCAGCGCCGCCCAGCAATGCTCCAGCGGTGGTAGCGCCGGCAGCGTAGGCGCTCACCGACAACATCAGGCTGGCCGAGTCGAACGCCAGTTGGGTACCGAACTGAGCGCGTTCGACGTCGTTTTGCGCAGTCGACAACTGGTAGATGTCGAACCCGACATTCGCCAGTTGCAGCAATCCCCCGGTCGCTTCGCTCACGCTGTTTCCCACTGCGGTCTTGACCACGGGCGCGACGGTTTGGGCAATCAGTTTCTCCTGGGCCAATGCCTGTCGAACCAGGCCGACCAGGCCAGCGATATCGGCCACGTTGCCATGCACCAATTGCGCGTAATTGACATAGGCATGCAACCGGACCGCCAGGCTCAGGGGCCGACCAGGCCCTTCTCGGCCCCGCAAGGCGTTCATCAGCGCTTGTATGGCGAAGCCGGCGTTCAGGGTGTGGACGCTGCCCACCTCGGTCGGATCGCTCGCTACGGAAGGTCTATTGGCCAAGGCTGAAAAACGTTCCGAGAGGTAGTTTTTTATCCGCAAGAGTCGAGGGTCGTCCGTGATGGCCCGTACCAACTGTTCCGGGTTCCCAGGATCGATCAGGCTTATCCGGTACGACCCGTTCGTCATGACCTCCAGGGTTTCGAACAACGGCACAAGGTGAGGGGCCAGCTGATTTTTCTGCTGGAGGCCGCTGGTCACGTGCTCGATCTGCTGGCCCCACCAGTGACCATCCAGCGCCAGCAGGCAGTTGCCCAGCCGCGGATTGCTCTGCAGCGACTGCCCACGAGCGTTGATCAACCGCTGCCTGACAGGACGTTGCAATTGGCCGGGCAACGCGCCGGGTTGCAGCAGTTTCGCGACCTGGACGGCACCCGCCAATGTCACCTGTGACACCCGCGCGCCGTCCAGTTCGATCAGGTCGAACGTCGGGCGAACCGCATCGCCATACGCCGCGTAATGACTGGCCATATTCTGCTGGAGGAAGAACTGCTCCAATGCCTGCCTGAACCGAGTCGAATCCTCGAATTCGAATACCCCAAAATTCGGATCGTAGAAGTGGTAAGTACCGCGCTCGCCCTCCCAGGTCTTGGCTACCAGCATGGCGTGATTATCGGAGTTGAGCATCAGTGTGCTGGTGGCTGTCCTGGCTTGCAGAATGTCCACGACTGCATTCAGGTCCGAGCGTGCCAGTGCACTGCCGACATCGCCGATCTGCACCTCGCGCAACGACTCCACGCACTGCAAGAAGGTCGCCGAATCGCTGGCCTCTGGCTCGATAACCCCCAAGTAAAAGCGCTCGCGCAGGGTATTGACCGCCGCCTTGCCCTCCGACAAGGCAGCCGCCATTGCCAGGGCCAGGGGATAACAACGTCCGCCGACCCTATCGCCCTCACCCTGGAGCAGTAAATCCTGGGGCACCAGCTTGATCGTGTCGGCTCCAAAATCGTCCAGGACGGTACCGAGGTGCTCCACGATCCGGACACGGTATTCCAGTTTCGCCACCTGCCGGATGCGAGCCACCTGCCGACCCCATTGGCGCAGTGTCAAAGGCTGTTCCAGCGCGGCTTTCTTCAGCCCCAAGGCAGTTTCGTCATGCCCTGGCGGATCATCGGTAGCGCTGGCGAGCCCGGCCAGGAAGGCTGGGGCCTTATGTTGATACAACGCCTGTTCGATCGTCGCGTAACGGCCAGCGGTGCCATGGGCGGCAAGGTTGTTGGCGAGGTTATCCAACTGCGGGCGAACCGCGTCGAAGCTGCGATTATCCAAGGTCTTCGCACCCGTCAAGGCGCCCAGCAGCAAGCGTTGCAGGGGGCTCAATTGCGCGGCTTCGAAACGCCCTTCGGCGAGTTGCTTCAAGAGCTCGGCGATGGGCAACTGCCGCGTCTTCGCGTCCCCCAACGAAGCAGGCGGCAACACGTCGACGCCTTGGGCGAGAATCACCTGACGCTCATCAAAGCCCAGCGGTATGGCCTTGTCGAAAGTCACCACGCCGTCATGGCTCCGACTCATGCTCTGCTTGAACGGCTCACCCAGCTCATCGGCCAGGTGCTGCAACAGGTCGGTGGACAGTACATACCGCCCCTCGATCACCGGCCAGCCATCATCGAATTGGAGAGTGCGGTACTTGAGCAGCTCAGCCAGCTCACCCGCATAACGAACCTTGAACTGACCCGCTTGCCAACGTTCAATCTCATCGCTGAGCCACTGCCGGGTGTCACTCTGATTCTCTTTCCAGGAGTGATCCAGTTCCTCCTCGGTGGCGCCATTGACGGTGCCGACGGCGGCAATGGCAGCCTCCTCCCGCCACTGCTCAGCGGTTTGAGGCGTAAAGTGCGTGTTCAGGTATTGCGCCATGCCCTCACGCATGGCGCCAGGCCCGGTCAGATAAATCGTCCCTTCGCTCTGGGGACGGATGCCGTCGCTGTAGTAAGTGGCGGCCGCCTCGACCAGAAAAGCCGCGCCCATTTCCGCTTCCGGCGGCAGCTCATGGAACGCACCGAAAACCTGCGTCGCAGCCTGCCGCGCCAGACCACTCATGGCCTCGACATCGGTGAGGGCCACGTTTTGTTCATCCGCCAGGCGAGCGGTGGCATCGACAATTGCATAATTGCGCCTGAAGCGCTCGAGCACGGCGTTGAGCATCGCCGCCCCTGGGTGGGCCATCAGGAAGGCGTTGCTCAACGAATTTCGTACGGTCACGGCTCGCAGCTCGTACGGACGAGCCAGGCGCTGCGCCGGCGGGCAGAAAACGCGGTTCAACTCGGGTCGGCTTTTGGCGAAACGCTCGAGTGCATCGCGATGCTCGGTCGGGATCGCACTGGAATAATCCGTGTACTGGCCGCGCAATGCCTGACGGCCCGGCATCCATTCGGGATTTCGATCGAGCAGCAACTGCAACACGCCCAGGCGTGCGTCGGTCTTGAACCCGCGAATGTCCACCTCGCCCAGCTTGTCCAACAACGGCGGCAGGTGATCGATATCGACGTAGCTGCCACCCTCGCTGAGCAAGGCTTCGACCCGCACGATATCGGAGCCGCCCGCCAACATGCCGCGCAGGCTGATCTCGCGTTCGTAGATATCCCGCAAATGCAAGGGTGCCTCACCAATGGCAACATCGCGCAGTATCAGGTCGCCGTCAGCCACGGCCATGAGACTGAGACGGTTATCGTTCACCAAGGCTTTCAGCCGTGCCTTATCTTGCCCATAGGCCCGAACCAGCAAATCGATTCTCGCGTCATCGGCGCTGCCGCCGCTTTCCACCACCTTCTTGATATGGGCGTACATCTGTTGTTTGAGAACAATGGCGCGCTCTTCATAACGGTCGCCCAACGCCAACGCATCGCTACTGGCCTGTGCGCCATTGAGCATGGCATCGGCCTTGGCGGCTTCGACAATGATTCGGTTGGTTTCATGGGCCAGCAGCGCGTCGCTGTCGTACCAGAGGCTGAGACGATAGCCCTCTGCGCCCATTACTTTTTTCCAGACATTGATATAGTCACGCTGAATGGCCCCGACGCCGCCGCCGAGCCAGACAAAATGCAGGTTCTTCGGCACCTCGGTGGCGGGCAGTTTCAACTGTTCGAAACTGTAGTGCAGACGCGTTTCAAACCCTTCTATCTTGTTATACGTTTGCACCAGGTCCGCAGCCCTGGCGTCCTCTGAGTTCAACGGCCCTGTCGCACGACGAGACCGGCTACTTCCCCGCAAAGCGCCTACCGCTTGTTTGAGCAACCCCAACGGTTCCAACATGCGCGGCGAATCCAGCAAGGTGATACAACCGAAGTAATACCGAAGCACCGCATCATATTGTTCGGAGCCCTTGTGGGAAATTAATGCCTGTTCGAGATCCTTGAGTTTTAACAACCCCACAAAATCGACGTAGTTATCCGCCGATGAAAACTTGGATTCACTCATAAACAACACTTCCATTTATTGTATAGAGATAAGAAAAACTTCACGCATCCATGCGCGAACGGGCCATTGGGAGCCTGCGGCCTAACCAAATGATGAGCATCAACTCAGGCAACAATTATTCCCAATGGGCTGGATAAAAACATAACGATCATTGACGCGCGGCTCAACTAACAAGGAATTCAATAAGTTTCCAACCAGCAGGAGTTCAAACTTTTTTCTTCACCGCTTAATAAGCGCAGCGCTGAAAAGTTTTTATATAAGCAATCATTGAGCAGACTTGCCCATGTAGAAGCCAGGGCATCACGAGCTCAGGTGAAGGTGGCCCGAACGGGCCACCGGGTTTGATCAAAGAGGTTTGTTGCCATACCAGCGCGGTGTGTACACCCAGTCGCCACCCTGGGCGCGTGGGAACACGCACGTGGTGGAGGAGCCGATCAGCACCATGGTGCGCATGTCCACTTGATCCGGGGTCAATGCCCCCAGCGTGGTGACACGCAACGTCTGCCCCGGACGACCGATATCGCGCCCCAGCACCACTGGCGTTTGCGCCGTGCGATGTTGCCCGACGATCTCCAGCGCCCGGCCCAACTGCCATGGCCGGGAGCGGGAGATCGGGTTGTAGAAGGCCAGGGCCAGGTCGGCCTCAGCCGCAAGAGCCAGGCGCTTTTCGATGATCGACCAGGGCTTGAGGTTGTCCGACAGCGACATCACACAGAAGTCATGCCCCAATGGCGCACCGGCCTGGGCAGCGGTCGCCAGGGACGCCGAGACACCCGGCAGGATCTGCAGGTCGACGTTGTGCCAATGGGCATCCGTCGACTCATGCAACGCTTCCAACACGGCGGCAGCCATGGCGAACACGCCCGGATCGCCGGACGACACCACCACCACGGAGCGGCCCTCGGCCGCCAGTTCGAAGGCATGTCGGGCCCGCTGCATCTCTTCGCGGTTGTCGGTGCAGTGTTGCACCTGATCGGCCCGAAAGGGCCCGGCCATGCGCACGTAGGTTTCATAACCGAGTACATCGGTGGCACGGTCGAGCTCGGCGCGCACCGCCGGCACCATCAACTCGGCGGCGCCCGGGCCAAGGCCGATCACCGCCAGGCGCCCGCGCGCACGACCAATCTGCTGCGGATCGAGGGGTTGCGCGGTCAAGGCGATGGCATGGCTGCCCATGACCTGTAGCGACGCCGGTTGACCGAGGGCATCGCTCAACCACGTTTCGAGGTTGCCATTGGCCGCGGCAAAACGCAGCGGCACCCCCAACGCCGAAGCCGTTTCGTGCAGCTCGGCACGGGCCATGTCACTGTCCGCCGCCAACAGGCACGCCAGCGACTGCGGCGCGAGGCTGGCCTGCTCCAGTATCGCGCCGATGTCCGCCGACGCCCCTGCACTCAACGCCACCAGCACATTGCGCGGATAAATACGCAGTTCATCCGCCGCCGGTTTACCCGCAGCACTGTCGATACGGATCGCCAGCCGTGCCTGTTCATCCTCGGGCAACTGCGCCTGATCCAGCCATGGCGCGGCGCCTTCGATGCGCACCGATTCACCGGCCAGCAGATCGGAGACGAAACGCTTGCCTTGCTCCAGGTCGCCGAGGCTATAGCCACTCGGCGGATTGAGCAGGCAAGTGCCAAAACGCAGTTCACCGCTGGTGGTGATCGCCGGCGCGACTTGCAGCGCTGCGGCGATTTCCCGGGCCATGACATTGACCCCGCCCAGGCCGCCCAACAGCGGGACCACGGCGCTGCCATCCTCGGCCACGGCCAGCACCGGCGGCTCGACGCCTTTTTCCAGCAGCAGCGGCGCCAGGGTGCGGATGACGATACCCGCCGCGCACAGGGCGATGATCGGTGTGTCTTGCTGATAGAGCTCGCGCAACGTGGTGCCGAACTCGAGGTATTGACGATCCACCCCCTCGACCCGCCCAGCCAGGCCGTGGATCAACGCCTCGGGGTAGCGCTGTTGAATCCGTCGGGCGGTTGCCAGGCTGCCGGGGCCGAGGATGACGATGGCCGGCGTCTTGGCGGCCATCAACCCTGCCACCGTTCGCCCGGCACGATGATCAGCGAGAAGTACGGCGATGACATCGGCTCGACTTCATCCAACGGCACGATCTTCTGGTTGGCCATGGTCGCCCGTTCGACGTACAGCGCCCGCCCATCCAGGCCCAGCTCCTGAAGCACTTGGCGAACCTTGGGGAAATTGCGCCCCAGCTTCATGATCACCGCCGCGTCGGCATCGGCCAGGCGTCGCTTGAGCTCGTCATGGGGCAAGACGCCGGAGAGCACCGACAGGCTCTGGTTGCGATAGACCAGCGGCGCGCCGAGCACCGAGGCCCCGCCGAGCATTGAGCACACGCCGGGAATGACCTGGGCCTCATGGCGCTCGGCCAGGCGATCGTGCAGGTACATGTAGGAGCCGTAGAAGAACGGATCGCCCTCGCAGATCACCGCTACGTCGCGCCCGGCATCCAGGTGCACGGCCAACTGCTCGGCGGCGGTGTCGTAGAAATCGGCGATCACCTGTTCATAGGACAGCGGCGCCGGCAGCGCTTCTGTGGTAACCGGGTAGACCAGCGGCAGCAACGTCTGCGCGTCCTGCAAATGCGCCTCGATGATGCCGAAGGCATTGCCCTTCTTGCCCTTGGCGACGAAGTACGCCACCACGGGCGATTCGCGCAGCAGGCGCAGGGCCTTGACGGTAATCAGTTCCGGGTCACCAGGGCCCACGCCGAGGCCGATCAGACGTCCAGGCTGCTGCATCATTCGATCTCCGTAGCGAGGGCGTTGACGGCGGCGGCGGCCATGGCACTGCCGCCGAGGCGGCCTTGCATGATCACGAACGGCACACCACGGCTGTTGGCCGCCAGCATCGCCTTGGACTCGGCGGCGCCGACGAAGCCCACCGGGAAACCGAGGATCAAGGCCGGTTTCGGTGCGCCGGCATCGAGCATTTCCAACAGGTAGAACAGCGCGGTCGGCGCGTTGCCGATGACCACGACGCTGCCCTCCAGGTGCGGACGCCACAACTCCAGCGCTGCCGCCGAACGGGTGTTGCCCAGTTCCACGGCCAACGCCGGCACGCGCTCGTCGCGCAAGGTGCAGATCACCGGGTTGTTGGCCGGCAGCCGAGCGCGGGTCACGCCTTCGGACACCATCCGTGCATCGCACAGGATCGGCGCACCGGCGGCCAACGCCTGACGCCCGGCCGTGCCCGCGCCCTCGGAAAACTGCAGGCCGTCGATGGCCTCGACCATGCCGCAGGCGTGGATTACTCGCACCGCGAGTTTCTCCAGGTCGGCCGGAATGCGCGCCAGGTTGGCTTCGGCGCGGATGATCGCGAAGGAGTTGCGATAGATCTCCTGACCGTCGCGGATGTAATCAAGCATCAAGGGGGCTCCGGGGGCGAGCGTCGAGCCAGTGGCCGAGCGCTTCAATAGTCAGATTGTGTGCCTGCAACGCGCCGAAACCCGGCAGCGTGGCATCGCGAAAATACAGGTCGTAACGACCGGGAGCGACGGCCAGCAAGGTGGCCGGCGCGACATGGGCCGCCGCGCAGGAGCGCGGGCAGCCCGATAGATGAGCCTTCAAGGCATGACCCTGGCCTTGCAGCCGCTCGGCCAGTTGGCGGGCGTCGGCCTTGGTGTCGGCCAGGGCCTTGGCGCAGCCACTGGAACCGGTGCAGGCGATGAGTTGCGCCAGGGGCTGCTCGACCGAGCACAACAGGCCCAACCCCTCGAGCCCCGCCAGCACTTCGTCGGCATCCGCGCGGCGCACATTGGGCAGCAACAGGCTTTGCCAGGGGGTGAAGCGCAGGCTGCCGTCGCCCTTCTCCCGCGCCAACTGCGCCGCACCGCGCAGCATGGCGGTGTCGAGCCGACCAAGGGGCGCAGCGGCACCGACGTAGACGCGGTCATCGTGCTGGGGATGGATACCGATATGCAGTCCGTCGATGGACACGTCCCGCTGCCAATCGAGACAAGGTTGCAGGGGCACACGACGGGCCAACCGGGCCATGAACTCATTCATGGGGATTTCAGCCAGCAGGTGGCGCATGCGGATCTGGTCCGGGCGGGCCAGCTCGAGAAACAACTCCAGCACCGCCACCACCAGCGCATGCCCCTGGGCCAGGGGCACCCTGCCCGCCGGTTTATCCAACGGAACGCCGGCCAAGCCGAAGGCCAGCCAAGGCTCGCCATCGCGAACAAGGGCCGACAGCCATAGGTCGTGGTGATGTTCGAGCATCGCCAACGCTTCTCCACCGTCCAGTTGCACGGCGAACTTGGCCGACAACTCATGGAAGCGTTCCTGGGTTTGCAGGGTGACGAGAGTCTGCTCGGCCAACGGGCGGGTGTCGAACAGCATCTGTCGGTCGATCCCGGCCGAGGGGCTGAGCATCAGGTTGCGTACGTCATCGCCGGCCGGTTTGCGAGGGCCAAGCCCGGCGGCCAGCAATGGCTCGATCAGCGCACCGTGCTCAAGGCCGATCCCACGGATTTGCAGGTTGGCCCGGTTGGTCGCCTCGATCACGCCCCCGGCAAACCGCTCGGCCACCGACGCCACGGCTTCGGCCTGACTGGCCTGAATGGAACCGCCATCGAGCTTGATCCGGCAGATCCCGCCGTCCAGCGCCTGGACGACACGCAGCAACCCCGGGCAACCGGAGGGGGCGTACGACGTTGGAGGATGGACATTCGTTCAAGGGCAGACCGAGATAAGGCACGCCATGACGGCGAAGGAGCGCCATTATGCCTGCTTTGCCGGGGGTCATGAAAAGCTTGCTGGTCGGATTGACGTGAGATTGCTCAAGAACACGGGCGGCCTGTTCCAATGAGGTTGTCTGTTGCTCGCGATAGCGGTCTGTCTGAAAAGCTGATGCTGAATGGACCGACGCCATCGCGAGCAGGCTCGCTCCCACAGTTTTGGTCTGGTGGTGCACAAACTCTGTGGTTCACCCAAAATCCCCTGTGGGAGCGAGCCTGCTCGCGATAGCGGTCCGCCTGAAAAGGTGATGTCGGATGGACCGCCGCCTTCGCGAGCAAGCCCGCTCCCACAGGTTTGGTCAGGTTGTGCGCAAATCCTGTGTTCACCACAAATCCACTGTGGGAGCGGGCTTGCTCGCGAAAGCGGTCTAGCAGCCACAATGATGTTGCGCCAGGCGCCTGATCCGCCGGGGCGCGGTATGATGGCGGCCCGGTTCGCGGCGGCAACGTCCTGTCGATCAACCCCATTTATTCGAGGAACAGAGATGACCCCCCTGGCTGACCGTAGTGGGCATCGGTGAAGACGGCTTCAAGGGCCTGGGCCGAACGGCTCGCCATGCCTTGCTGCGGGCGTCGCACATTGTCGGTAGCGATCGGCAACTGGCGCTGCTGCCACTGTGTATCAGCGGCGAACGGGAGCTGTGGCCGAGCCCGTTTTCCCTGGAACCGCTGCTCGCTCGGAAGGGTGAGCCGGTGTGCGTGCTGGCCAGCGGCGATCCGATGTTCTACGGCGTGGGCGCCAGCCTGGCGAAACAGGTGCCGAGTGAGCAAATGCTGGTCATCCCCGCGCCCTCATCCTGCTCGCTGGCCGCGGCGCGCATGGGCTGGCCGTTGCAGGACGTGGTCACGCTGTCGTTGGTGGCGCGTCCCCTGGCGGCGCTCAATGGGTATTTATCCACAGGCCTCAGGCTGTTGCTGCTGAGCAATGACCGCCACAGCCCTGCCGCCGTGGCGACGTTACTGCGGGAGCGGGGATTCGGTCCAAGTACCATGACCGTGCTGGAACATTTGGGCGGGGCGGCAGAACGACGGATCGACGGTCGCGCCGCGCAATGGTCCGACGACACCGTCGCCGACCTGAACCTGATCGCCATCGAATGCCGGGCCGAACCGTCGACACCGCGCCTGTCACGCCTGGCCGGTTTGCCAGACACCGCGTTCGAACATGACGGCCAGTTGACCAAACGCGACGTGCGCGCCATCACCCTGGCCCGCCTCGCCCCGACGCCCGGCGAACTGCTCTGGGATGTCGGCGCCGGCAGCGGCTCCATCGGCATCGAATGGATGCGCACCCACCCCAGTTGCCGAGCCCTGGCCATCGAGGCCGACGAGGGCCGCCAAGCCTTGATCGAACGCAACCGCGACAGCCTCGGCGTGCCCGGCCTGCAACTGATTCGCGGGAAAGCCCCGCAGGCTTTGGAAGGACTGGAGCGCCCGGACGCGGTATTCATCGGCGGCGGCGTCACCCGCGCGGGCGTGCTCGACGCTTGCTGGGCCCAACTCAAGCCCGGCGGTCGGCTTGTCGCCAACGCCGTGACACTGCAAAGCGAAACAACCCTCATGCACTGGCGCGAACGTCACGGCGGCGAACTGACCCGCATCCACATCGCCCAGGCCCAGCCATTGGGCGAATTCGACACCTGGCGCCAGGCCTTGCCGATCACCTTGCTCGACCTGGTCAAACCCCTCGATGCGTGACGAAACCGCCGAACAACCCGCCCCCCTGCGCAGCGGCCTGACCACCGGCAGTTGCGCCACGGCCACCAGCCTGGCGGCCGCTCGATTGCTGCTGCGCGGCACCGAAGCCGACGCCGTGGAAATCGTACTGCCCAAGGGCAAGCAAGTGCAGATGCGCCTGGAGTTCTGCCGATTGACCGAGCAAGGCGCCGAGGCCGGAACGATCAAGGACGCCGGCGATGACCCGGACGTGACCCACGGCGCCCTGCTGTTTTCCCAGGTGCGCTTGATCGCCGAGCCCGGCGTGCGTTTCCTCGCCGGTCGCGGCGTGGGAACAGTGACGCGACCGGGGTTGGTGCTGGAAGTCGGTGAGCCTGCGATCAACCCGGTGCCGCGCAAAATGATCAACGACCACCTCGGCCGTCTGGCCGAGGAAAGCGGTTACGCCGGCGGCTTCGAAGTCACGGTCAATGTCGAGGGCGGCGAAGCCCTGGCGCTGAAAACCATGAACCCACGCCTGGGGATTCTCGGCGGCCTGTCGATCCTCGGCACCAGCGGCATCGTCCGGCCGTTCTCCTGCGCGGCCTACATTGCCTCGATCCACCAGGGCATCGACGTGGCGAAAACCAACGGCTACCTGCACATCGCTGCCTGCACCGGCAATGCCAGCGAAGACACCATGCGCCGGGTCTACAACCTGCCGGAAATCGCCCTGATCGAAATGGGCGATTTCGTCGGCGCCGTGCTCAAGCATGTGCGCAAGGTGCCGGTGGAAAAACTCAGCCTCTGCGGCGGCTTCGGCAAAATCAGCAAACTCGCCGCCGGCCACATGGACCTGCACAGCCGTCACTCCAGCATCGACCTGCCACAACTGGCCGAATGGGCCGCCGCCATCGGTGCCGATGAGGCGTTGCAGCAAAGCATTCGCCAGGCCAACACCAGCCAGCAAGCCCTGGCAATGGCCAGCGCCGCCGGCATCGCCCTCGGCGACGCGGTGTGTGAGCATGCGCTGGCCTTCGCCCGCAGTGTGGTGCCGACCCAGGTCCAGGTCGAAGTCTTCGCCATCGATCGCCAGGGCGGGATCGTCGGCCACGCCGGAGCCTTGAAATGAAACGTATCCTGCTGCTCGGTGGCGTCACCGAAGCCCTGGCCATCGCCCGAACCCTCGGGCCCCAGCACATCTACAGTTTGGCGGGCATCGGTCGCGTTCCCACCGACCTGACCTGCCAGGTGCACGTCGGCGGCTACGGCGGCGCCGAAGGCTTGGCGCAGTTCATTCGCGCCGAAGGCATCGACCTGTTGCTGGACGCCACCCACCCCTACGCCGCCCAGATCAGCTACAACGCCGCCCAAGCAGCCCGAGCCTGCGCCATTCCCTGCTGGGCCCTGCGCCGTCCGGCCTGGCAGCCCCAGGCCGGGGACGACTGGCGCGAAGTGGCCGATTGGGCCGACCTGATCCAGGCCCTGCAACCGTTCCACCGGCCCCTGTTCACCCTCGGTCGTGAGCCATTGCAACACCTGCACGAAATTCCGCCCGGGCAATTCTGGACCCTGCGCGCCTTGGATGTTTACCCGGGGAATGAGCGCTGTGAAGTCATCGGGGCGCGGGGGCCGTTTCACATCGAGGATGAGCGTGAGCTGTTTGCGCGGCGGCAGATCGATGTGCTGGTCAGTAAGAACAGCGGGAGTACGGCCACCGAACCAAAGCTTGAGGTGGCGCGGGAGCTGGGGGTGCCGGTGTTGGTGTTGAAGCGGCCGGTGTTGCCGGGGGTAGATCGGGAGTTTGGAGTGGTCGATAAGGTGCTGGACGCTTTATTCGTACCTGACGGGTTCTGAATTCAGCACGCCAACGCGACATTTCCGACGAACTTTCAAGACGGAGCCGGCTGTTTCGTCCAAGACGTTCAACTCTATAGTTCCAATCCTTAATACCCGCCGCAGCACTTGACTGCCATTAAGCATGAACGAGCCGTCTCGCGCCGAGGAAAGTGCTGCTTGCCAATGTGTATCCCAAGGAATACGATCCGAATGATCGAATTTGAACACTCCCGAGTATTTTCAAGCTGGCTTAGCGGGTTGAAGGACATCTCTGGGAAGGCTCGCATCATCGCCAGGCTTCGATCTGCAGAGCATGGAAATTTTGGTGATTGCGAACCGGTGGGCAGCGCAGTATATGAGATGCGTATTCACTCGGGTCCGGGCTACAGAGTGTACTTCTCCCGTCGAGGCCCCGTGTTTTATTTACTGCTTGTGGGAGGTGACAAATCGACTCAGAAACGGGATATCACACGCGCTATTCAAATGGCGCAAACCATGGGCAATGAGGAGTGAATCATGACCGAGGAATTCACACGTTTCGATGCAGCCACCTACCTCAAGACGCCTGAGGAAATGGCCGCATATCTGGATGCCTGTTTTGAAGAAGATGCGGGTGACGGCGTACTGGTTCGAGCAGCTCTTAACGATATCGCCAGGGCAAAAGGCATGACGCAAATTGCCCGTGATGCGGGCCTGGGGCGAGAGAGTCTTTACAAAGCACTGGGAAGTGCGGGTAATCCAGAGTTCACAACTATCATGAAAGTCATGAAAGTTTTGGGCTTGAGGTTACATGCTACAACCATTTAACAAAACGTTCTCCCTCGCCACGAGAGCACTTACTTGAAGATCTGTTGCTACTGTTAAACCCTAGCCCTGCGACCCTACACCGCACGTGGCCTTTTTACTTCTCAACCCCGATCAGGCTAAATACCGCCACCTGATCGCCCAACCGAGCGGATTGCCCCATGTCCCGACAACGGCTTGCATTTGCCTGGATCGCCTGCTTCGCAGTGCTGTTCAACATGCTTGCCATGCCCCTTTCCGGCAGCGGTGGCACGGCGGCGAGTGCACCGACCGAACAAGTGCTGTGGGGCAGCTTCTGTTCCTCCAGCGGCACGAAAATGCTGGCGATTTCCCTGGGCAAGTTCGAGCAGGGCACGCCACAGAAAGACAATCATTCGACGATGCAGCATTGCTGGTGCTGCTCAGGTTCCGCGCCGTTGGTGGCGCTTACCGGCCATGTCCCACAGTTGTATCTGGATGCACAGCTGGCGCATCGCAGAATCGCCCATTCGAAACTCGACAGTCCCACACCGCGCCAGCAATGGCCGAGCCTCAACCCCCGCGCCTCGCCTCTGGTCTGATTCCTTCCGCATAACCCTGCGCCTTGAATCGTTCTGGAGAATCACCCATGTTGAACAGACTCATCCTGTTGGCTGCCCTGCTGCTTCCCGTCGGCTTCGCCCAAGCTCACCAATACAAGGTGGGCGAGCTTGAAATCGCCCATCCGTGGTCCCAGGAATTGCCACCCAACGCGCCGACCGTGGCCGCGTATTTCGTGATTCACAACAAGGGCACCACCGCCGACAAACTGCTCAGCGTCGACTCGCCGATTGCGGGCAAGGCCGAGCTCCACGAACACGTGATGCAAAACGACCTGATGAAAATGCAACCGGTGCCCGTCGTGGATATCGCCCCCGGTGCCACGGTCACTTTCGCACCGATGGCGTATCACGTGATGCTGCTGGACCTGAACGATCGCAGCCTGCTCAGCGATGGCAAACGCTTTGCCATGACCCTGCATTTCGAAAAGGCGGGGGATGTCACGGTCGACGTCGCGGTGCAGAAAAAAGGCCCCGGCGGCGACAAAAACCAGAAGCACATGCACTAAGCGCGTCTGCCCGTGGCTCTTCCTCGCAACAGGTCCGCCGTGCCCCGCCGTCAGCCCATGAGCCTGACACGCGGCAGCTGGCTCAGCCTGTTCGCCATGCTGATGATCTTTATCGGTCCACTGATTTCTCAGTCGATGCCGATGGATCAGCGCATGTCTTCGTCCATGTCCATGTCCATGAGCATGGAAATGGACATGTCGGCAGGAGCCCACGCCGAGCATGCCGCACCAGCGACCGAACACTGCCAGCCTAAGAGCGAGCATCACGCACTGTGGGAAAAGTGCGGCTATTGCAGCCTGCTGTTCAACTGTCCCGCATTGCCGGGTGGCCACACCTTCGCTGTCTTCGACACACCGTCGGCCAGCACCTACACCAGCCCTTTCCCACGCCTGGGCCATGCCCGGCAACCGTTCTTCCCGGGTGCCCGCACCCGCGCACCGCCCCTCGACGCGTAAGCCCGACACTTACCTCATCCCGGTCGCACAAGACAGCCCCAGGCTGCCCGACCGTGTCGTCTACGTCTGTTCGATGGAATTATCATGTCCAGGTTTTCTGCTGGCACCGCTTTGGGCACTGCCCAGGTTCGCTGCCCCCCGAACGAGCCACGGGTTCGTTTACGTCATTCGGTCGCCGCACTGTGCGGCCTGCTGCTCACGCCCTACGTACTTGCCGATGAGCACGAGCATCACGAGGCTCAGCTCGAAGAACTGAGCCCGACAGTCATCACCGCCATCGCCCCCAGTTCGCCCCTGACCGTCGTCACCAACCCCAAGGATCCGCGCCAACCGGTACCGGCCAGTGATGGCGGCGACTACCTTAAGACCATTCCCGGCTTCGCCCTGGTGCGCAACGGTGGCACCAATGGCGACCCGGTGCTGCGCGGCATGTTCGGCTCGCGGCTGAACATCCTCACCAATGGCAGCATGCTGTTGGGCGCCTGCCCAGGCCGGATGGACGCGCCGACCTCCTACATCTCGCCGGAAACCTACGACAAGCTCACCGTGATCAAGGGCCCGCAAACCGTGCTCTGGGGCCCCGGCTCATCGGCGGGGACCATCCTGTTCGACCGCGAGCCGGAACAGTTCGGCGAGCTCGGCACGCGGGTCAACGCCAGCGTGCTGGCCGGCTCCAACGGCCGTTTCGACAAAGTGGTGGATGCCGCCGCCGGTGGACCGCTGGGTTATGTGCGGGTAATTGGCAACACCGCCCATTCGGACGACTACCGCGACGGCAACAACGACACCGTACCGTCGCGCTATGACAAGTGGAACGGCGACGTCACCCTCGGCTGGACCCCGGATGCCGACACTCTGCTGGAGCTGACGGCCGGCAAGGGTGACGGCGAAGCGCGCTACGCCGGGCGTGGCATGGACGGCTCGCAGTTCAAGCGCGAAAGCCTCGGGCTGCGGTTCGAGCGCTCGAACATCGGTGACGTGCTGGATAAGGTCGAGGCGCAGGTCTACTACAACTACGCCGACCATGTGATGGACAACTACACGCTGCGCACACCCTCCGGCACCGGGATGATGGCCGGGCCCATGGCCTCCAACGTCGACCGCCGCACCCTCGGCGCACGTATCAAGGCCACCTGGCACTGGGCCGATGTGCAATTGATCAGCGGCCTGGACGCCCAGACCAACGAGCATCGCCAACGCAGCAGCATGGGCGTGGACACCTATAAGGACCTGCCCTACACCAAGGACGCCGACTTCCACAATTACGGCGTGTTCAGCGAGCTGACCTGGTACGCCGCCGACCGCGACAGAGTCATCACCGGCGCCCGCCTCGACCGGGCCTCGGCCAAGGATTACCGCCAGAGCATCGGTTCCGGCATGTCGGCCCGGCCCAACCCCACCGCCGACGAGACCCGTGCCGACACCCTGCCCAGCGGCTTCGTGCGCTACGAACACGATCTGGACGACAGCCCCACCACCCTCTACGCAGGCGTGGGTCACGCGCAACGCTTCCCCGACTACTGGGAGCTGTTCTCGGCGAACGCCGGCCCCAGCGGTTCGTTGAATGCCTTCGACGCGATCAAGCCGGAGAAAACCACCCAGCTCGACTTCGGCCTGCAATACAAGACCGAAACCCTCGAAGCCTGGGCATCGGGTTACGTCGGGCAGGTACGCGACTACATTCTGTTCGACTACACCCCAGGGATGATGGGCACCACTTCCCGGGCCGAGAACATCGATGCGCGGATCATGGGCGGTGAGCTGGGCGCAGCCTACAAGCTGACCGAGCGCTGGAAAGCCGACGCCACCCTGGCCTACGCCTGGGGCAAGAACAGCAGCGACGGCAGCGCCCTGGCGCAAATGCCGCCGCTGGACGCACGCCTGGGCCTGACCTACAGCGAAGACCGCTGGAGCGCCGGGGCCCTGTGGCGGGTGGTGGCGGCGCAGCACCGGGTCGATGAGAACAAGGGCAACGTGGTCGGCAAGGACTACGGCAAAAGCTCAGGCTTCGGCGTGTTCTCATTGAACGGCGCCTACCGCATCAATAAACACTGGAAGGTCAGCAGCGGCGTCGACAACCTGTTCGGCAAAGCCTACGCCGAGCACTTGAACCTGGCCGGTAACGCCGGGTTCGGCTACCCGGCGAGCGATCCCCAGGCCATCAACGAACCGGGGCGCACGCTCTGGACCAAGGTGGATATGAGTTTCTAAAAACTTGCCCGAAGCAAACATAAAACCTGTGGGAGCGAGCCTGCTCGCGATGCGATCTATCAGACACATTGGTGCTGAATGTACCGCCGTTATCGCGAGCAGGCTCGCTCCCACAAAGGGTTCCATCGTTCAACCCAATTTGCCCTGCGGAGCGCTTTCTAATGAGCCAACCGAAACCCAATTTCTACAACCTGGCCTGGCGCTGGCATTTCTATGCCGGGCTGTTCGTGGCACCGTTCATGGTGATGCTGGCCCTGACCGGGATCATTTACCTGTTCAAGCCGCAACTCGACCCACTGATGTACGGCAGCCTGCTGAATGTGCCCGCCGGCCATCACACCCTGGCGGCGGACGACTTGCTCAAGCAGGTCCGCCAGGCCTATCCCGAAGGCCAGATCAAACAGTATCTGCCGCCGATCAACGCCGAGCGCAGCGCGCAATTCGTGGTGATCGACAAGGGCCGGGAACTGAACGTGTTCATCGACCCGTACCACGGCGATGTCCTCGGCGAGCAGGATGCGAAGAACAACCTGCAAGCCATGGCCCGGGCCATCCACGGCGAGCTGCTGATCGGCACGGTCGGTGACTGCCTGGTGGAAATGGCCGCCGGTTGGGGCGTGGTGCTGGTGGTGTCGGGGCTGTACCTGTGGTGGCCGCGCGGGCAATCGTCGGCCGGGGTGCTGTGGCCACGCTGGAGCGCACGCGGTCGGCTGTTCTGGCGCGACTTGCATGTCGTCGTCGGCTTCTGGGGCGCGGCGTTGCTGTTGGTGATGCTGCTCAGCGGCATGACCTGGACCGGCTTCTGGGGCAAGCAATACGCCAACCTCTGGAACCGCTTTCCGGCGGTGATGTGGAACGACGTGCCCAAGTCCGACGTCGAGGCCGGCAGCCTCAACAACGCCCACCGCCAGACCGTGCCGTGGGCGGTGGAAAATACGCCGATGCCGATGTCCGGCGACCATGCCGAGCACATGGGCCACGGCGGCATGCACGAAGGCCCCGCCGCCCCGACCGTCAGCCTGCAAGCGGTGCAGAACATCGCCACCGAGCGCCAGGTCGAGCCCGGCTACAGCATCACCTTGCCGACCACCTCCACCGGCGTATTCACCATCGCCGTGTTCGCCGACGATCCGCGCAACGACGCCACCCTGCACGTGGACCAATACACCGGCAAGGTCCTGGCCGACGTGCGCTGGGCGCATTACAGCGTCGTCGCCCGCGCCACCGAAACCGGCGTGATGCTCCATGAAGGCAAGATGTTCGGCCCGCTGAACCAGATCATGGTGCTGCTGATTTGCCTGATGATCCTGCTCAGCGCCGTGAGTGGCGTGGTGATCTGGTGGAAGCGCCGGCCCCAGGGCAAGTTCGGCGTGCCGCCGCTGCGTCACGATCTGCCGACCTGGAAGACCGGGGTGTTCATCATGCTGGCCCTGGCGCTGGTGTTCCCGCTGGTGGGGGCTTCGCTGGTGGTGGTGTGGTTGCTGGACCGGCTCGTCAGCCGGCTCAATCGCCAGCCTGAGATCGCTTCATCTTCAAGCTGAAGACGGTGCATTAACGGAAGGCGGCGCGAAACCTCTACAATCGCGCCCGCTATCAAGCCGCAACCACAGTCCGAATGGTGGGAGCGAGCCTGCTCGCGATAGCGGTGGATCAGCCAACAGAGATGTGACTGACCTACCGCTATCGCGAGCAGGCTCGCTCCCACAAGAGGCTGTGTGTCGATCCAATAATTTGAGTAGATGCATGACCTCGCTAACCCTCTCCCACCTCGGCTGGACGCCCCTGGGCCACGGCCACTGCCATCACCAGTTCCAGCTGCGTGACGTGACGTTGCAGGTGGCGGCCGGGGAGTTCGTCGGCTTGATCGGACCCAATGGCAGCGGCAAGACCAGCCTGTTGCGCTGCGCCTACCGCTTCAACCGGCCGGAACACGGCGAGGTCAAACTCGAGCATCACAACGTCTGGAGACAGTCCTCGCGCTGGTGCGCCCAACGCATCGCCGTGGTGCTGCAAGAGTTTCCCGATGCCTTCGGCCTGACGGTGGAGGAGGTGGTCGCCATGGGTCGCACGCCCCACAAAGGCCTGTTCGACGGCGACAATCACGACGACCGCCGGCTGGTGCTCCAGGCATTGGAATCGGCCGGGCTTGCAGGTTTTGGCGAGCATGCATTCGCCACCCTCTCGGGCGGTGAAAAGCAACGGGTGATCCTCGCCCGCGCCCTGGCCCAGCAGCCGCAATTGTTGATCCTCGATGAACCGACCAATCACCTCGACCCCCACTATCAATTGCAATTGCTGCAACTGATCAAGGGCCTGGGCATCGGCACCCTCGCCAGCCTCCACGACCTGAATCTGGCCGCCGCCTTCTGCGACCGCCTGTACGTGATCGAACACGGACGCATCGTCGCCAGCGGCACGCCCAAGGATGTCCTCAGCGCCGAGCTGCTGCGTGAGGTGTTCGGCGTCGACGCCCTGGTGGATGAGCACCCGCTGTCCGGCTACCCACGAATCACCTGGATAACCCAACCATGACCTTGCGTTCCCTGCTGTCGCTCGCCCTGCTGCTGGGCAGTGCCCACGCCCTGGCCGAGGCCACCCGCTACCCGCTGACGATCCAGAGCTGCAACCGCCAGGTGGTGTTCAACGAAGCCCCCCGACATGCCGTCAGCCATGACATCAACATGACCCAGATGATGCTCGCCCTGGGCCTCAAGCCACGCATGGTCGGCTACAGCGGCATCAGTGGCTGGAAGTCGGTGACGCCCGAGATGGCGAAGATCCTCGATGGCCTGCCGGAACTGGCGGCCAAGTACCCGTCGGTGGAAACCCTGCTCAGTGCCAACGTCGACTTCTTCTTCGCCGGGTGGGACTACGGCATGCGAGTGGGCGGCGACCTGACGCCGCAGACCCTGCAACCGCTGGGCATCAACGTCTACGAGCTGACCGAGTCCTGCGCGTTCGTGATGAAACGCCCGGCAGCCTCGCTGGAAGACACCTACAACGATCTGCGCAACCTCGGAAAAATCTTCGACGTCCAGGATCGCGCCAACGAACTGATCGCCACGATGCAGGCTCAGGTGGCCGAAGTGCGCAAACACCTGCCTACCGACCAGCCCCGGGTGTTCCTGTATGACAGCGGCGAAGACCGCGCCATGACCTCCGGCCGCCTGGGCATGCCCCAGGCCCTGATCGATGCCGCCGGTGGACGCAACATTCTCGATGACGTGGAAAGCAGTTGGACCCGGGTGAACTGGGAGAACGTGGTCGAGCGCAACCCGCAGGTCATTGTGATCGTCGACTACGGCGAAGTCAGCGCCGAGCAGAAGCAGCAGTTCCTGCTGAACAACCCGGCCCTGCAATCGGTGGAGGCGATCAAGCAGCGGCGCTTCATCGTCATTCCTTACGTGCAGGCCACGCCGGGCATCGATAACGTGCTGGCGGTGCAAACCCTGGCGCGGGGGTTTCACCGCCAATGAACGGTCGTCGTTATGGCGCCCTGTTGGTGCTCCTCGGCGCGCTGATGCTGGTGTCGTGCGTGGTATCCCTGGGCTTCGGTCCGGCGCGGGTGCCGGTGGCGGTGGTCTGGGACATCTTGCTGAACAAGGCTTTCGGCTTGGGCGAGGTGCATTGGACGCCGGGGCAGGAACATATTGTCTGGCTGATCCGCGTGCCGCGCCTGCTGCTCGGTACCCTGGTGGGCGCTGGGTTGGCATTGATCGGCGCGGTGCTGCAAGCGGTCACGCGCAATCCACTGGCCGATCCACACCTGCTGGGCGTGACGTCCGGTGCGACCTTGGGCGCGGTCATCGTGGTGCTGCATATCGGCGAAATCATCGGCCTGCTGACCCTGCCCCTCGCTGCGTTCATTGGCGCACTGCTGAGCATGCTGCTGGTGCTCGCCATCGCTGCCCGCCAGGGCCGCCTGGAGAGTGACCGGTTGTTGCTGTGCGGCGTGGCAGTGTCCTTCGTGATGATGGCGGCGGCCAATCTACTGCTGTTCCTGGGAGATCACCGCGCCAGCTCCGCAGTGATGTTCTGGATGCTCGGTGGCCTGGGCCTGGCACGCTGGGAGCTGCTGGCAGTGCCGGCGGCCAGTGTATCGCTGGGGCTGGTGTTACTGCTGGGCATGGCCCGGCCGCTGAACGCGTTGATGGCGGGTGAACAGACCGCCGTGACTTTGGGTTTGAACGCGGCGCGGGTACGGCTGTGGATCTTCTTGATCGCGTCGCTGATGACCGGGGTGCTGGTGTCCATCAGCGGCTCAATTGGTTTTGTCGGGCTGATGGTGCCGCACATTGCCCGGCGTTTGGTCGGTGCCGAACATCGCCGGTTGCTGCCGGCCTGCGTGCTGTTGGGCAGCCTGTTCCTGGTGTGGGTGGACGTGGCGGCGCGGACGTTGATCGCCCCGGAAGACTTGCCGATTGGAGTCGCTACCGCAGCCATTGGCGGGCTATTCTTCATCGGCCTGATGCGCCGTCGCTGAAAAAATGCTTCTTTTTGTACACGCCGAATAGCTCGGTCCCCAGGCCTCCATTACGAAAATGCTCAAGTTCCGCTCGAACCATATCAATGACCAATTCCTGGTCTTCAGCGTCTTCAAGATGAAAATTTCCACTGTAGGCAAGATTAACCATTCGCCAGAGGAAGCAGTTGGTGCGGTAAACATCTACCGGTTGTAGCCAACGCTCAAGGAGCGCGGTAATTTCCTCGCTTCGAATCCCCTCAAAACACCCAATCGAATGGTCCTTGTCTGGAATGACAGCATCGACAACCTGAGTGTCGGCATTTAATCGGTAGCGCGCTGGCAAGGAAGAGAATGCTGCGTCAGCAGCCATTATTGCGTCGGGCCACAAACGATTGCCATTACGTCCCACGGCCTCCCCCACACTCCAGAACTCCCCATCATTTTTCAAACTACGGGAGATAAAGAGCATTACCTTTTCCAGCTCCACCAAATGATGCAATGCCGAAACACAAATAATGACATCCCACTGTTCACCGGTAGGCACCAGGTTATTCGCATCCGCCACGATCAAATCGAGGCTGATCCCTGGCGGAAACTGCTTTGCCGCGATTTGGAGCAGGTCCTCATTGATATCCAGCAGTGACCATTCGACGCCTTCGGGAATAGCCGCTGACAAACCCGCCTCTATCCGCGCGGCGCCACTGCAGATTGACAAGACCTTTATTGCCCCGTGGTCCGTGACTTTTTGGCGTAGCCTCGCTTGAAAATCAGGCGGAGTTTGCGGGACGTTCGCCCTCAGGAGACGAGTCGCATAAGAGTAGGCGGCCTCTCCTTCAAACGGCTCCGAAATGACAATGTCAGCCTGCGCACCAAACCCTTGCGCCTGAGCCAGTCCGTTTAATTGGCGAACGGTGCGAGCAACGCCCATTGCAGTTTCACTCTGTCGCTCCTGAACGTTTGAGTAAAACGCGTTCCGGTAGACGCTACTGAAGTGTGCTATCTCGTTTTTCATGCGCATCTGATGATGGGTTTTCGCCAGAAGCGCCTTCATCTGTCCCTCCCTGGCGACACACAAGTCAGCTATCGCCAGCCAGTCGGCCGTAGGATCGTTCTGCGCACCAGGCCCGCACTTTATCAAGAGACGGCCACGCATCCCTGCCAACCAAGCCAAGTCCAAATCCACCGTCCTCCATTCCGACGGTGTATATCCTGCGCAAAAATGAAAAGTTCCAAGTTGAAATTCGGCTTGAGCTTTATCATCGAAAAAAACAACTGAGCATGTGAGCCCATCCAAACTGATGCTGGGTAGAGCAGCCGAAAAACGAACGTGTAACGTTGAATCAGGAAACACCTTCAGCTCACTACTTCGAAGGTGCTCTCCAGCGATGAGAATCAGCGAATATCTTGCTTCTCTCAAGTGCGCCACATGCATCCATGTCGGATGCTCGGCCAGTTTAACGTCAGGCAACACGTCAAAAACCGCCGTCTCATCGAGAAGAAAAAAGCTTGCAACGCCAGCGTCATTCAAACGGATTTCCCCTCTTCAGAATGGCAGAAGAGTCAGCATAGTCGGGCGGTCGAAAATCTCACGTTGAATTAACCCTTATCCACGCCCCAATGCAGAGCGCCACATTGCACCAGCGCCGGTGATACGGTCACTGATGGTGCATTGTCGTTTTCCTCTCCCGCCGCCAACCCCGCATTTCAAAGCCTTCCCCCGACCGGGCACACCCCTTGCAAAAGCACCTTCAGCGTTTGCATCTGCCCTCGAAAAAAAACTCATAAGTCCACGGAGATCGCACAATGAAGCGTCGTAGCTTGATCAAGGCTTTTACACTCTCGGCAAGCATTGCCGCGATGGGCATGGCCTGGACCGTCCAGGCCGCCGAGACCATCAAGGTTGGCATCTTGCATTCGCTGTCCGGCACCATGGCGATCTCCGAGACGTCCCTCAAGGACATGGCGCTGATGACCATCGACGAGATCAACGCCAAGGGTGGTGTGAACGGTAAGAAGCTCGAAGCGGTGGTCGTGGACCCGGCGTCGAACTGGCCGCTGTTCGCGGAAAAGGGCCGTCAGTTACTGACCCAGGACAAGGTCGCGGTGGTGTTCGGCTGCTGGACGTCGGTGTCGCGCAAGTCGGTGTTGCCGGTGTTCGAAGAGCTCAACGGCCTGCTGTTCTACCCGGTGCAATACGAAGGCGAAGAGATGTCGCCGAACGTGTTCTACACCGGTGCCGCGCCGAACCAGCAGGCGATTCCAGCGGTGGAATACCTGATGAGCGAAGAAGGCGGCAGTGCCAAACGCTACTTCCTGCTGGGCACCGACTACGTCTACCCGCGCACCACCAACAAGATCCTGCGCTCGTTCCTGCACTCCAAAGGTGTGGCGGACAAAGACATCGAAGAGGTCTACACCCCGTTCGGCCACAGCGACTACCAGACCATCGTGGCCAACATCAAGAAGTTCTCGGCCGGCGGCAAGACTGCGGTCATTTCCACGGTCAACGGCGACTCCAACGTGCCCTTCTATAAAGAACTGGCGAACCAAGGCCTGAAGGCCACCGACGTACCGGTCGTGGCCTTCTCGGTGGGCGAAGAGGAACTGCGCGGCATCGATACCAAACCGCTGGTGGGCAACCTGGCGGCATGGAACTACTTCGAGTCCGTGGATAACCCGGCAAACAAGAAATTCGTCGACTCCTGGAAAGCCTACGCCAAGGCCAAGAACCTCCCAGGCGCCGATAAAGCGGTGACCAACGACCCGATGGAAGCCACTTATGTCGGCATCCACATGTGGGCGCAAGCGGTGGAAAAAGCCAAGTCCACCGACGTCGACAAAGTCCGCGAAGCCCTGGCCGGCCAGACCTTCGCCGCACCGTCGGGCTACACCCTGACCATGGACAAGACCAACCACCACCTGCACAAGCCGGTGATGATCGGCGAGATCCAGGCCGACGGTCAGTTCAACGTGGTCTGGCAGACCGAAGGCCCGATCCGCGCCCAACCGTGGAGCCCCTTCATCGCCGGCAACGACAAGAAGCCTGACTATGCAGTGAAGAGCAACTGAGCCCATGGGTGTCGGTCCCGGATCCCGGAACCGACACACAACCCTTGTGAGAGGAGCCTGCTCGCGATAGCGGTGGGTCAGCCAGAAAGATGTGACTGACACACCGCTATCGCGAGCAGGCTCGCTCCCACAGAAAGAAGTTCGCGCAAGGCCTAGCATATGCCCACCGCCCTTTACCGCCTCATCCTCGCCCTGGTGCTGCT
Organism: Pseudomonas bijieensis; assembly: GCF_013347965.1. Classification (NCBI taxonomy): domain Bacteria; kingdom Pseudomonadati; phylum Pseudomonadota; class Gammaproteobacteria; order Pseudomonadales; family Pseudomonadaceae; genus Pseudomonas; species Pseudomonas bijieensis. The sequence goes on from NZ_CP048810.1 coordinate 3,445,608, forward strand.
GTTGCCACTGGAGGCCCACGCCGGCGACGCCGAAGACTTCGTCGCCGCCAACCCGACCCAGCAGGCCAAGCTCCTAGAAACCTGGGCCGCGCAGCCCGAGCCGGAGCGTGTCGAACTGATCAATGCCTTGCAGCAAGGCCAGTTGACCGTCGATGGCCAGCCCAAGACCCTGCGCCTGAACAACCGCTTGCGCGGGCTGATCGAAACCGCCCTGGCCAGCCATCAACTGCTCGCTGTCGATGCTCGCGTACGCCTGGGCGCCGCGCAGCAATTGCAAAAAAGCGCCCGTCCGGCGCAACTGGCCTTTCTCGATCGGCAACTGGCCGGCGAGCAGGACGAAGACGTACACGCCGCCCTGAGCCTGGCCCTGGCGAACCTGCAACTGGTGGATGCCAACCCAAGCGTGCGCCTGGCCGCCGTGCGGTTGCTGGGAGAAACCGGCGATCCGCTGGCCCGCACCCGCCTCGAAGGTTTGCTCGAACCCGGCGTCGAAACCGATGCCAGCGTACGCACCGCTGCGGAAACCAGCCTCAGCCAGGTCAAACGCAAACTGCTGGTGGGCGAGTTGTTGGGCCAGGCCTTCAGCGGCATGTCCCTGGGTTCGATCCTGCTGCTCGCCGCCCTCGGCCTGGCAATCACCTTTGGCCTGCTGGGGGTGATCAACATGGCCCACGGCGAAATGCTCATGCTCGGCGCCTATTCCACGTATGTGGTGCAGATGCTGTTCCAGCGCTTCGCCCCGAACGCCATCGAGTTCTACCCGCTGATCGCCCTGCCGGTGGCGTTTTTCATCACCGCCGCCATCGGCATGGCCCTGGAGCGCACGGTAATTCGCCACCTCTACGGGCGCCCACTGGAAACCCTGCTCGCCACCTGGGGCATCAGCCTGATGCTGATCCAACTGGTGCGCCTGGTGTTCGGCGCGCAGAACGTCGAAGTCGCCAACCCGGCCTGGCTGTCGGGCGGGATCCAGGTGTTGCCCAACCTGGTGCTGCCATACAACCGCATCGTGATCATCGCCTTCGCCCTGTTCGTAGTGGCGCTGACCTGGCTGTTGCTGAACAAGACCCGCCTGGGCCTGAACGTCCGCGCCGTCACCCAGAACCGTAACATGGCTGCCTGCTGTGGCGTGCCCACCGGTCGCGTGGACATGCTCGCCTTCGGCCTCGGCTCGGGCATCGCCGGGCTCGGGGGCGTGGCCCTGAGCCAGATCGGCAACGTCGGCCCCGACCTGGGCCAGAGCTACATCATCGACTCGTTCCTGGTGGTGGTGCTCGGCGGCGTCGGCCAGTTGGCTGGTAGTGTGTTCGCCGCGTTCGGCCTGGGCATCGCCAACAAGATTCTCGAACCGCAGATCGGCGCCGTGCTCGGCAAGATCCTGATCCTCGCGCTGATCATTCTGTTCATCCAGAAGCGTCCGCAAGGCCTCTTCGCGCTCAAAGGACGGGTAATCGACTGATGAACCAGCCCCTGATGCTCACGGCCACGCAAAAGGCCGGCCCCAAAGTCACCCTCGCCGTCGGCGCGGTGATCCTGGCAGTGCTGCTGAGCCTGCCGTTGCTGTCGTTGCTGGCGGCGGACAATCCGTTGCACGTCTCGGCCTATACCCTGACCCTGGTGGGCAAGATTCTCTGCTACGCCATCGTCGCCCTCGCCCTGGACCTGGTCTGGGGCTACGCCGGCCTGCTCTCCCTCGGTCATGGCCTGTTCTTCGCCCTGGGCGGCTACGCCATGGGCATGTACCTGATGCGCCAGGCGGCCGGGGATGGCTTGCCGGCGTTCATGACCTTTTTGTCGTGGACCGAATTGCCCTGGTACTGGGCCGGCACCGACAGCTTCCTCTGGGCCATGTGCCTGGTGGTGCTGGCGCCGGGGTTGCTGGCGCTGGTGTTCGGTTTCTTCGCCTTCCGCTCGCGGATCAAGGGCGTGTATTTCTCGATCATGACCCAGGCCCTGACCTTCGCCGGAATGCTGCTGTTTTTTCGCAACGAAACCGGGTTTGGCGGCAACAACGGCTTCACCAACTTCCGCTCGATCCTGGGGTTTGGCATCACCGAACCGGGCACCCGGGCGGTGTTGTTCCTCGCCACGGTAGTGTTGCTGGTGGCGAGCCTGTTCATCGGCTGGCGCCTGGCCCGCAGTAAATTCGGTCGTGTGCTGACCGCCCTGCGCGACGCGGAAAACCGCCTGATGTTCTGCGGCTACGATCCCCGTGGCTTCAAGCTGTTCGTCTGGGTGTTGAGTGCGGTGTTGTGCGGCCTGGCAGGCGCGTTGTACGTGCCGCAGGTGGGCATCATCAACCCCAGCGAAATGTCGCCGACCAACTCCATCGAGGCGGCCGTATGGGTCGCACTGGGCGGGCGCGGCACGCTGATCGGACCGCTGCTGGGCGCCGGCGTGGTCAATGGCATGAAGAGCTGGTTCACCGTGGCCTTTCCTGAGTACTGGCTGTTTTTCCTCGGTGCGCTGTTCATCGTCGTGACGCTGTATCTGCCCAAGGGCGTGATCGGCCTGCTGAAGAAAAGAGGTGAACAATGAGAATTACAGCGAGTGCCGAATTCATGCTCGAACCCGCTTTTTTTCCGCCCGAACCCAACCAGGACGCCGGCAGCAGCCGCGACGCCATCGGCCTCGGCCAAGCGGCGGGCGTTGGCCTGAACACCCGTCACGGCACCATCCTGACCCTGGAAGACATCAGCGTCAGCTTCGATGGCTTCAAGGCCTTGAACGATCTGAACCTGTACATCGGCGTCGGCGAATTGCGCTGCATCATCGGCCCCAACGGCGCGGGCAAGACCACGCTGATGGACGTGATCACCGGCAAGACCCGGCCCAGCCATGGCAAGGCCTGGTTCGGCGAAACCCTGGACCTGACCAGCATGAGCGAGGTGCAGATCGCCCAGGCCGGCATCGGTCGCAAGTTCCAGAAGCCCACGGTGTTCGAAGCCCTGAGCGTGTTCGAAAACCTGGAGCTGGCGCTCAAGACCGACAAATCGGTGTGGGCCAGCCTGCGGGCCAAACTCACTGGCGAGCAACACGCGCGCATCAGCGAAGTGCTGGAGACCATTCGCCTCACGACATCGGTCAATCGCGCCGCCGGGTTGCTGTCCCACGGGCAGAAGCAGTTCCTGGAGATCGGCATGCTGCTGGTGCAGGACCCGCAACTGTTGCTGCTCGACGAACCGGTGGCAGGCATGACCGACGCAGAAACCGAGTTCACCGCCGAGCTGTTCAAATCCCTGGCGGGCAAGCATTCGCTGATGGTAGTGGAACACGACATGGGCTTCGTCGGCGCGATTGCCGACCACGTCACCGTGTTGCACCAGGGCAGTGTGCTGGCCGAAGGGTCGCTGGAACAGGTGCAGGACAATGAGCGGGTGATCGAGGTGTACCTCGGTCGCTAGCCCTGCAAACACATTCCCCCTGTGGGAGCGGGCCTGTGGGAGCAAAGCTTGCTCGCGATGAACGATAACGCGGTCCTTCCGATGGACCGAGGTGCCGCTGTCGCGAGCAAGCTTTGCTCCCACAGAAAGCCATTGTTCCCACAAGGGACTTGAGGAGAATCTGGAACATGCTGCAAGTCGACAAGCTGCACCAATACTACGGCGGTAGCCACATCCTGCGCGGCCTGTCGTTTGACGTGAAGGTCGGCGAAGTTACGTGCCTGCTGGGGCGCAACGGCGTGGGCAAGACCACCCTGCTCAAATGCCTGATGGGCCTGCTGCCGGCCAAGGAAGGCGCGGTGAATTGGGAAGGCAAGGCCATCACCGCGTTCAAACCACACCAACGGGTGCACGCTGGCATCGCCTACGTGCCTCAAGGCCGGGAGATTTTCGGGCGGCTAACAGTGGAAGAAAACCTGCTGATGGGCCTGTCGCGCTTCCCCGGTTCCGAGGCCAAGGAAGTGCCGGCGTTCATCTACGAGCTGTTTCCGGTGCTGTTGCAGATGAAACAACGCCGTGGCGGTGACCTGTCCGGTGGCCAGCAACAGCAGCTCGCCATTGGCCGGGCCCTGGCGAGCCGTCCACGCCTGCTGATTCTCGACGAGCCCACCGAGGGCATCCAGCCCTCGGTGATCAAGGAGATCGGCGCGGTGATCAAGAAACTGGCGGCCCGGGGCGACATGGCGATTTTGCTGGTGGAGCAGTTCTACGACTTCGCCGCCGAACTGGCCGATCAGTACCTGGTGATGTCCCGGGGCGAGATCGTGCAGCAGGGGCGCGGAGAAAATATGGAAGCCGAGGGTGTGCGCGGGCTGGTTACGATCTAGTCTGTAGCGTCCTGACGATAATCAGAAATCATGAATCTACCTGTCTCATTACTGGCCCCTTCTGCGGTGTTCACCCCCAGTTGGCATGCCGAGCTGGATCTGGGTTACGCCCGCTTTGGCGATTGCACGCGCCCGGTCCAGCGGCGGCACAAAGGCCCGCTGCGGGTGCAGAAGCACCTGTACGCCGAAGGCCCCGAGGTGTGCCAGCACATCATCGTCCACCCGCCTGGCGGGATTGCCGGCGGTGACCGCCTGGACATCTCGGCCCACGTCGGCCCTGGCGCCTGGGCGCAACTGACCAGCCCCGGCGCGGCCAAGTGGTATCGCGCCGCCGGCCCGGCGTATCAACAACTGAGCCTCAGCATCGCCCCCGGCGCAACCCTGGAATGGCTGCCCCAGGAAACCATCGTCTTCAGCGCGGCCCAGGCCGAACTGAGCACGAGCATCGACCTGCAGGGCGATGGGCGGCTGTTCTACTGGGACATGGTTGCCCTCGGCCGACCGGCCAGCGGCGAGCGGTTCGACCTGGGGCATTTCCAGTCGCGGCTGGACATTCGCCGCGACGGCCAGTTGCTGTGGCATGAGCGCCAGCGCATTGTGGGCGGTGATGGGTTGTTGGACTCGCCCATCGGCCTGGGCGGCGACCCGGTGTTCGCTACGTTGTTGGTGACCGGCGAAATCGACAGCGAGCTGCTGGAGCAATGCAGATCCCTGGGCCATGACGTGCGTGGGGATTTGACGCAATTGCCCGGGCTGGTCGTGGCCCGCTGCCTGGCGAGCGAGGCGTTGCTGGCGCGGGGGGTGGTTGATTGAATTGTGGAGGCTTCTGCGCCCGGCAATGCTCGGTCGAGAGGCGGTACCTCCCAGAATCTGGAGCACCTGAATCCGCTGGTCCTGTGGGAGCGAGCCTGCTCGCGATAGCAATGGAACATTCACCATAAATGTTGACTGACACACCGCTATCGCGAGCAGGCTCGCTCCCACAGGGGCAGTATTCAAGGATCTGTAATTTTTACCTGCCTTTATTGGATTGCACATGGACCTGACCCCACGCGAAAAAAGACAAGCTGCTGATCTTCACCGCCGGCCTCGTCGCCGAACGGCGATTGGCCCGTGGCTTGAGGCTCAATTACCCGGAAGCCATGGCCTACATTTCCGCAGCCCTGCTCGAAGGCGCCCGTGACGGCCAGACCGTGGCCGAGCTGATGCATTACGGCACCACCCTGCTAAGCCGCGAACAGGTCATGGAAGGCATCCCGGAAATGATCCCGGAAATCCAGGTCGAGGCGACCTTTCCCGACGGAACCAAATTGGTCACCGTCCACCAGCCCATCGCCTGAGGCCGTGTCATGACCTATCACGTTCGTGACGCCCAGCCCGCCGACCTGCCGGCGATCCGTGACATCTATAACGACGCCGTCCTCAACACCACGGCGATCTGGAACGAACAGCCCGTGGACCTGGGCAACCGCCAGGCATGGTTCAGCGCCCGGCAAGCCCAGGGCTACCCGATACTGGTGGTCAGTGACCCCGAGGAGAACATGCTCGGCTACGCTTCATTCGGCGACTGGCGACCGTTCGACGGCTTCCGCCACACCGTGGAGCATTCGGTGTACGTGCGTAGTGACCAGCGCGGCAATGGCCTTGGCCCTCTATTGATGAGCGCTTTGATCGAGCGTGCCAGGGCCTGCGATAAACATGTCATGGTCGCCGCCATCGAAAGCGGTAACGCGGCCTCGATTCGCCTGCACGAGCGGGCCGGTTTCGTGATCACCGGGCAAATGCCCGAAGTGGGAACCAAGTTCGGTCGCTGGCTGGACCTGACCTTCATGCAATTGAACCTCAATCCCGGGGCGCTACCGCCTGCCGTCGATAAGGAGTGAAAAGCCAATGAACCCCGCCCAGTTGCGTCGAGTCCACGCCGAGAGCTTTGCGCATTATCGCCAGGGCCTGATCGATCTGTTGCTCGACGCCGTCGGGTACGGCGCCAGCGTGGGGTTCATGGCCGATCTCGATGCCGTCCAGGCCCGCGCCTATTTCGACGAGGTCCAGGCCAGCCTCAACCAAGGCCACCTGTTGCTGTGGGTGGTGGTCAAGGATGAACAGGTACAAGCCAGTGTCCAACTCGCCTTGTGCCAGAAACCCAACGGCCTCAACCGCGCCGAGGTACAGAAGCTGCTCGTGCGCGGCGAGGCTCGCCGTCGGGGCCTGGGCCAGCAATTGATGAGCGCCCTGGAACTCGGCGCCCGCCAACACAAACGTGGCCTGTTGTACCTCGACACCGAGGCCGGTTCCGAGGCCGAGGCATTCTACCGCGCCATGGGCTATACCCGCGTCGGTGAACTGCCCGACTACTGCCAGAGCCCGGACGGGACTTACACCCCGACCGCCATCTACTACAAGCTTTTGGGGCAACCGCAATGATTCCAGGCCAATACCAGGTCCAACCCGGCGACATCGAACTCAACGTCGGCCGCCGCACGCTCACGCTGAACGTCGCCAACAGCGGTGACCGGCCCATCCAGGTCGGTTCGCACTATCACTTTTTCGAAACCAACGACGCCCTGACCTTCGACCGCGCCGCCAGCCGTGGCATGCGCCTGAACATCCCGGCCGGCACGGCGGTGCGCTTCGAACCGGGCCAGAGCCGCGAGGTGGAACTGGTGGACCTGGCCGGGCATCGGCGGGTGTTCGGGTTTGCCGGGCGCGTCATGGGCGACCTGGACTGAAGCTCCCTCGCCACAATGGACTGCACACGACTTAAGAACCTCAAGGCAAGCACATGAAGATTTCGAGACAAGCCTACGCCGACATGTTCGGCCCCACCGTCGGCGACAAGGTCCGCCTGGCCGACACCGAGTTGTGGATCGAAGTGGAAAAGGACTTCACCACCTACGGCGAAGAAGTGAAATTCGGCGGCGGCAAGGTGATTCGCGACGGCATGGGCCAGAGCCAGTTGCTGGCCGCCGAGGTCGTCGATACCTTGATCACCAACGCGCTGATCATCGACCACTGGGGCATCGTCAAGGCCGATGTCGGCCTCAAGGACGGGCGCATCGCGGCCATCGGCAAGGCCGGCAACCCGGACATCCAGCCCGACGTGACCATCGCCATCGGCGCCAGCACCGAAGTGATCGCCGGCGAAGGCATGATCCTCACGGCTGGCGGCATCGACACCCACATTCACTTCATCTGCCCGCAGCAGATCGAAGAGGCGCTGATGAGCGGCGTCACCACCATGATCGGCGGCGGCACCGGCCCGGCCACCGGGACCAACGCCACCACGTGCACCTCCGGGCCATGGCACCTGGCGCGCATGCTCCAGGCCGCCGATGCCTTCCCGATGAACATCGGCTTCACCGGCAAGGGCAACGCCAGCCTGCCGGAGCCGTTGATCGAACAGGTCAAGGCCGGCGCCATCGGCCTGAAGCTGCACGAAGACTGGGGCACCACCCCGGCGGCTATCGACAACTGCCTGAGCGTGGCCGACCAGTACGACGTGCAGGTGGCGATCCACACCGACACCCTCAACGAATCCGGTTTCGTCGAAACCACCCTCGCCGCCTTCAAGGGCCGCACCATCCATACCTACCACACCGAAGGCGCCGGTGGCGGACATGCGCCGGACATCATCAAGGCCTGCGGTTTCCCCAACGTGTTGCCCAGCTCCACCAACCCGACCCGGCCGTTCACCCGCAACACCATCGACGAACACCTCGACATGCTGATGGTCTGCCATCACCTTGACCCGAGCATTGCCGAAGACGTGGCCTTCGCCGAGAGCCGCATCCGCCGCGAGACCATCGCCGCCGAAGACATTCTCCATGACCTGGGCGCGTTCTCGATGATCAGCTCCGACAGCCAGGCCATGGGCCGTGTCGGCGAAGTCATCACCCGCACCTGGCAAACCGCCGACAAGATGAAAAAGCAACGCGGCGCCTTGCCCGGTGACGGCGAAGGCAACGACAACTTCCGCATCAAACGCTACATCGCCAAGTACACCATCAACCCGGCGATCACCCACGGCATCAGCCATGAAGTGGGCTCCATCGAAGTGGGCAAGTGGGCCGACCTGGTGCTGTGGCGCCCGGCGTTCTTCGGCGTCAAACCGACGCTGATCCTCAAGGGCGGGGCCATTGCCGCCAGCCTGATGGGCGACGCCAACGCCTCGATCCCGACACCGCAGCCAGTGCACTACCGGCCGATGTTCGCCAGCTACGGCGGCTCACGACACGCCACCAGCCTCACCTTCATCAGCCAGGCCGCCGCCGAGGCCGGGTTGCCGGAACAGCTCGGGCTGAAGAAGAGAATCGCCGTGGTCAAGGGCTGCCGCGATGTGCAGAAGACCGACCTGATTCACAACGACTACTTGCCGAGCATCGATGTCGATCCGCAGACCTATCAGGTCAAGGCCGATGGGGTGTTGCTGTGGTGCGAACCGGCTGACGTGCTGCCGATGGCGCAGCGCTATTTTCTGTTTTGAATGGGGTGAGGACCTGAAAACAAGACTTGCGGGAGCAAAGCTTGCTCGCGATACAGGCGCCTCAACGCTTGAGGACCGAGTTGAATTCATCGAGGGCAAGCCTTGCTCCCAAAGATGGGCGCTTGCTCATTGATCGATTTTCACTCCACCAACCGCCCCAACCGCTGCTTGAGCATGCGATTTTCGCTGCGCAGTTGCTGCACCTCTTCCAATAAATCCAGGGCCAGGGCGACGCCTTCCCATTCCAACTCCAAGTCGTGCCGCAACTTCGCGGCACGCTTGGCCAAGACCAGTTCGTAATCGGTAAAGCGCCAATCCGTCGGGGCCGCGCCGTGGGGTTCGAGGATGCCATGCTCGACGATCTCGATAACATGGACATCCGCCAACGCGGCGGCCTCGCAGAATTCCGTCAGAGTCAGTTCAATGATCGGGTTGTTCATGGTCTGCTTCTCCCAATGCTTTAACTGTCGAGTCTAGCCCCTCAAGACAATCAGAAGTTCTCCCGCGGATCGAACGCAGCCTTCTTCGCCAGCTCCGCCCACAGCGCCTTGACCGCCTCGTCGTTGGCCTTGGGCATCACGGCCTTGAGCTGCACGAACAGGTAGCCGCGCTCGCCGGTCTTGTTGCGCAGGCCGTGGCCTTTGGCGCGCATGCGCTGGCCATTCTGGCTGCCGGCCGGGACCTTGAGGTTGATCTTGCCGGTCAGGGTCGGCATCGCCACTTCGGTGCCCAGTGCCAACTCCCACGGCGCCAGGGGCAAGGTGATGATCAGGTCCTGGCCTTCGACGTCGAACTTGGGGTGCGGCGCGAAACGAATGGTCAGGTACAGATCGCCATTGGCACCGCCGCCAATGCCGGGTGCACCCTGGCCTTTGAGGCGGATGCGTTCGCCGTCGGTCACGCCCAGCGGAATCTTCACGTTCAGGCTTTTGCTGGTGTTGCTCACATGCTGGCCGGCCGCGTTGTACTGCGGCACCTGGAAGCTGACTTTCTTCGACTCGCTCGAGAGGGTCTCTTCCAGGAAAATCGGTAGTTCCATTTCCACGTCTTGCCCTCGACGGCCGGCGCTGCGACCTGACTGTCCGCCACCGAAACCCGGCCCGCGATTGCCGAAGATCGAACTGAAGAAGTCCGAGAAATCCCCAGTGTCCTGCCCACCAAAACCGCCACGGCTCTGCCAGCCCGGCGGGCCCTGGAACGGCTGGCCGTGCTGGCCGTAGCGGCGCAGGTCATCGTATTCGGCGCGTTTGTCGGCGCTTTTCAGCGCTTCGTAGGCTTCGGAGACGTCCTTGAACTTGGTCTCGGCGTCCTTTTCCTTACTCACATCCGGGTGGTATTTGCGCGCCAGTTTGCGATAGGCGGCCTTGATCGTGGCGTCGTCAGCCGTCGGCTCCACACCCAGAATCTTGTAATAGTCTTTGAAGTCCATCGAAGGATCACCATCCGTTATCGATATCGCACCGCCACCCGCAGCATGCTCGTGATACAAGTCCTGAGGGTTTGACCGATCTCAAGGTTTGAGACCGGGCGGCGCTTCAGAAGTTTATCGGCAGCCGGTGGCGGTTCTTGCACCGCCCTGTGCTACCAGGCCCATGCCAGCAAGTTTGGGGGTATGAGGGCAGCTTTCAAGGCCAACGTTTACGAATTAGCGGATAACCGGCCTTCGAATCCGCGCCGCACTGACATACACTGCGCGGCCGTTTTTTCAACTGGAACCCGAAAGACATGAAAAACGCATCCCCGGCCCGTGCCTGCGGCATCGACTTTGGCACGTCCAACTCCACTGTCGGCTGGCTGCGCCCCGGCATGGAAACGTTGATCGCGCTGGAGGACGACAAGATCACCCTGCCCTCGGTGGTCTTTTTCAATCTCGAGGAGCGCCGTCCGGTGTATGGCCGCCTGGCCCTGCACGAATACCTGGAAGGCTACGAAGGCCGGCTGATGCGCTCGCTCAAGAGCCTGCTGGGCTCCAAGCTGATCAAGCACGACACCAGCGTGTTGGGCACGGCGATGCCGTTCAAGGATTTGCTGGGGTTGTTCATCGGCCAGTTGAAGAAACGCGCCGAAGCCACCGCCGGTCGGGAATTCGAAGAAGTGGTCCTGGGGCGCCCGGTGTTTTTCGTCGACGACGATGAACTGGCCGACCAGGAGGCAGAGAACACCCTGGTGGACGTCGCCCGTGCCATCGGCTTCAAGGAAGTCTCATTCCAGTACGAACCCATCGCGGCGGCCTTCGATTATGAATCGACCATCGAGAAGGAAGAGCTGGTGCTGATCGTCGACATCGGCGGTGGTACCTCGGACTTCTCCCTGGTGCGCCTGTCCCCCGAGCGTCGCACCCACGACAACCGTCACGCCGACATCCTCGCCACTGGCGGCGTGCACATCGGAGGCACCGATTTCGACAAGCAACTCTCGCTGGCCGGCCTGATGCCGCTGTTCGGCTACGGCAGCCGCATGAAAAGCGGCGCCTACATGCCCACCAGCCACCACATGAACCTGGCGACCTGGCACACCATCAACGCGGTGTACTCGCAGAAATCCACCCTGGCCCTGGGCAGCATGCGCTACGACATCGAAGACACTGGCGGCATCGACCGGCTGTTCAAGTTGATCGAACAGCGCGCCGGGCACTGGCTGGCGATGGAAGTGGAAGAAACCAAGATCCAGCTGACTCACAGCGACCAGCGCCACGTGCCACTGGACCGGATCGAGCCGGGCCTGAGCGTGGACCTGAGCAGAGCCTTGTTCGAGTCGGCCATCGACGGCTTGCTGGAACGGGTACGCGGCAGCGTCTCGCAGTTGCTCAACGATGCCAACGTGCGGGTCGATCAGGTCGACACGGTGTTCTTCACCGGCGGTTCCAGCGGCATCCCGGCGCTGCGCAACAGCGTCTCGGCAATGCTGCCCCAGGCGCGGCATGTGGAAGGCAATATCTTCGGCAGCATCGGCAGCGGGTTGGCGATCGAGGCGATGAAGCGCTACGGCACGCAGGCCTGATCCAAGACCGAGGCGCAGCTATCGCGAGCAGGCTCGCTCCCACACTTGACCGGGTTTCTTCAGAAGGAATGCCGTTGACTGTGGGAGCGAGCCTGCTCGCGATGGCGCCAGATCAGACGCCACACCCACCGGTTCAAACCATCCCCACCTGCTTCAACTCACTCTTCAAGTAAGCGTAGTAAATCGGCCCCGCCACCACCCCCGGCAGACCGAATGCCGCTTCGAACACCAGCATCGCCATGAGCAACTCCCAGGACTTGGCGCTGATCTGCCCGCCGACGATGCGGGCGTTGAGGAAGTATTCGAGCTTGTGGATCACGATCAGGTAACCCAGCGCCGCCACGGCGACCCAGATCGACAGCGACAGGCCGACAATGGTGATCAGCGTGTTGGACATCAGGTTGCCGATGACCGGCAGCAGTCCCAGCAGGAAAGTCATCACGATCAGGGTCTTGGTCAGCGGCAGTTTGATCCCGAATAGCGGCAGCACCACCGCCAGGAAGATCCCGGTGAAAAAGGTGTTGAGCAGGGAAATCTTGATTTGGGCGAAGACAATGTTGCGAAACGCCTTGACCAGCAAATTCAGGCGATCGAACAGCGCTGCGGCCAGGGGTTTGCGCTTGGTCAGGTCGGGGATGCGCTGCAAGGCAACGATGGCCCCCAGGACCATACCGATCAGCAGCGTCACGAACATGTGGGCCGCGTCCTTGCCCACCAGTTGCAGGTCGCTCAGGTGCTTGCTCACCCAGTCACCGATCGCCACGCGGAACTCGGCGGCGCTGGCTGGCAGGTAAGCGTCGATGAACGGCGGCAACTGTCCGCGGGCACGATCGACCACCGCCATGAACTTGTCCAGGGACGCGCCAGGGTTCTCCGCTTCATGCAGCAGGAAACTGAAGGCACCGGCGAAGATCAACGTCAGCACACTGACCACCAGCGTGCCCAGCAACGCCACCGCCAGCCAGCGAGCGCGGCGGCCTTCGATCAACCGTTGCAACTGCGGGGTGAGCATGTTGACCAGCTCGAACACCAGCAACCCGGCCAGCAGGCTCGGCAACAGGCGCAGCGGCAGCACCAGCAACAGCCCACCAAAAATGATCACCCAACTGATCACCAACAACACATGACGCTGAGAAAACGTTGGCATACAGCCTCAGGACAAAACGGCGTGAAAGGATCGGCAGTCTGCCAGCGATCCGCTGACAGCACTAGGGATTGTGTCGGCCGACCTTGGTCGCAGTTCAGGGGTTTTTTGTAACTTTTGCGCCGGCCATCGCGAGCAGGCTCGCTCCCACGATGGACCGAGCACGACAAATCCACTGTGGGAGCGGGCCTGCTCGCGATGAGGCCCCCGCAGGCGCCACTTACTTGTTCTTCAGGCAATCACTCATGAACGCCTTGCGGGCATCGCCCTTCAGGGCCTGGGTGGTGGCCGTGGCGTTGCAGGTCTTCATGCGTTCCTGGGGCGTGCTCGGCGCAGCAGGAGTGGCCTTGAGGCAGTTACTCATGAAGGCCTTGCGCTCGTCGCCCTTGAGCGCCTTGGCGGAGGCATCGGCGTTGCAGGTGGTCATCTTGGTCTGCTGCGCCGTCGCGGCGAAGCCCTGGGAACACAGCAGCAAACCAATCATCAACAAAGGCACACGAAGCATCTTCATGGTGTTTCTCCTGGCTGCCGCACGAGGGTACGGCGATGAAGTGCAGTGTAGACAAAGCCTGTTACACCTTCACCCGATTGATCCTCAGTGCCTGATATGCCGCTTTCGCGAGCAAGCCCGCTCCCACATCTATGGTTATCCCCTTTTCTGCAATACTGTTTTTGATGCGTGGTTGGCTTGCTTTCATCTATCCGGCGTCTGAGTGGGGTTGTGGCCCCGCGCCTCGATGAGAATCGATGCCCGACGATCCTAATTAATTGGACGGCCTTTCAGCCGTGTGGGAGCTCAGGGTTGTCGTCAGGCCGGTTGGCCGTTCACGTCATCAGTTATCCAGCATCGCAAAACCAGGTGGGTGGTGCTCGGATGACAGCAGGGTCAGGTGTTCATCGCAGCTGGCCCTGCATCGAATTCAGTGTGGTGTGCCGCAATCGCCCAAGCGATCCTCGCCATCTTATTGGCCAGCGCGCAGACCACATGGTTGGAGTGATGGTGGGCCAACAGCTGCCGGACCCAGTCCGCCAGCCAGCCTCTTTGGCGCTCCAGCTGCATTAAGTAGACTCGGGCACACTGGATGAGCAGACGCCTCTGATTCCGATCACCGCGCTTGCTGATGCCCAGCAGTACCGTCTTGTCGCCCGTGGAATGCTGTTTGGGCACCAGCCCGATTGAGGCCGCATAGTTTCGCCCGCACTTGAACTGTTTACCATCGCCCAACTCAGCAGCCAGGGCGCTGGAGGTGATCGGCCCGACACAGGGCATAGTCATCAAACGAGCCGCCAGATCATCTTCAGCGGCCTGGCTCTCCACGTCCTTGTCCAGTGTCTTGACCTGCTCATCCAGGTGGTTGAAGTGCTCATGCAGCTTCATCAGAATTTTGAAGCGTTCAGAAAGTGAACTCGCCTCCAGCCACGCCGGAAGCTCTTTGATGGATTTGAAGCCTGGGGCCAGGCTGATGCCCACCTCTAGAAGGGCGGCATGAATCCGATTGGCGGTCGCGGTGCGGTCTTTGATGAACGAATCGCGGGTCGAGTTGAGCATGGCTAGCGCCTGCTGAGCTTGGTTTTTTGGCGGCACAAAGCGCATCGTTGGGCGAGTCGCTGCCTCGCAGATCGCCTCGGCATCAGCGAAGTCGTTCTTGTTGCTCTTCACGTAAGGACGCACGAGATGAGGAGCAATGAGCTTGGGCGTATGTCCCAGCTTCGCGACCTCCTGCGCCATGAAGTGGGCTCCGCCACAAGCTTCCATCACGACGGTGCAAGGTTCGAGATTCGCCAGGTGTTGAGCGAGCGTCACTCGAGTAAATTTTTTGCGATAAAGCTCATGACCACGATCATCTTGAGCATGCAGGTGAAAGGAGTGTTTTCCCAAATCGATGGCGGCAATAGCTACTTTGTTCATGGCAACAGTCTCCGATGAGCCCCCTGCGAAAGCTTAGTGGGCGATCGCAGGGGGCGGTGGGGGTAGCCATTTCATTAGTTGACTGAGTTTCTCAGGAAGAATGCGATCAACTGTGGGAGCGAGCCTGCTCGCGAAGAACGACAACGCGGTCCAACCAGCTACACCCCGGCAGCCTTCAACCGCTCGGCATGCTCGACAAACAACCGGATCGGCTCGGCCCCCTTGCCCACCAGCCCCAGCGACTGGTTGACGATATCGAAGTGGTCCAACGGATAGTCATCGCGGATGACCGTGCCCAAGTGCGAGCTGTAGCGTCCGACCATGCCGTCGCATTGCCCTACCTCCCTTACAAAGGTGCGGGCGAATAAACGGCAACTGCGGTTGGTGCCGTCGAACAGGTTGCGCCCCTTATCGGTCTTGCCCGGTTGCAAGGTGCCGGACCAGGAGTAATAGCGCACGCCGTTGACTTCTTCCGGGCCATGCCCGCCCCAGGTCACCGGCAGGCCCTGTGGATAACGCTGGTTGAACAGCGTTACCCCGGCGGTGGTCAGGGAGGCATGGGAAGCGTGGATATCCACCGGTAGCTTCGGCCCCCGATAACCAGTATCCAGCAGGCTCATCAGGGCGTTGATCAGTCGCAGCACGGCACTGAGCACGCGCCCCCCGGCACTGTCGGCCGGATAGTGGAGTTGCAGGTAATCAGCCAGCTCGGAACCGTGGTTGGTGCCGGCCACCGAAGTGACCGACGCCACCAGGTCCGGGCGCTTGGCAGCTGCATAGCGGGCGGTGAGGCTGCCCTGGCTGTGGCCGATCAAATTGACTTTCTGCGCACCGGTTTGCCGCAGGATCTCCTCGATCCGCGCCAGCAATTGCTCGCCGCGCACCTCGGACGAATGCAACGGCGAAACCTTCACCGCCACCACCACCGCCCCGCCGCGACGCAACGCCGAGACGATCCCATACCAGTACGGGTACAGCACCAGGCGTATGAACCCGAGCATGCCCGGGACCAGCACCAGCGGGTAGCGAGTGGCGCAGCGTTGCGACATGGCGACATCCTTGTGATCAAGAGGTGGTCCAGCATCGGTACCGATGATGACCAGTCTATGACACCCGTGTTACTTGCGAGCCATGAAACTGTGAGCGCTTGCTCCCGTTAGGCTGTGCAGCAGGCTTTTCTCAAAAGGTCCGTGCCAACGCCAGCAAGCGCTCCTCGGCCTCGGCACAGGACAAGGCAAAACTGCGCTCGGCCGATTCTTCGCCTTCGGCCGCCACCACCGTCACATCGGTGATACCGATAAACCCCAGCACGGTACGCAACAACGTATCGGCGTGGTTCATGCTCTCCAATTGGCCGCCGGGCCCGAAACCAAAATCGCCGCGACTGGTCACGATCAGCGCCTTCTTGCCCAACACCAACGGCTCGTAGTGCGACACGCCGTTATCCAGGCGGTGGTTGAACGTCAGCCCGATGCGCACGATCTGGTCGATCCAGGCCTTCACGCCACTGGGCACGCTGAAGTTGTGCATGGGCGCGGAGATCACCAGTCGATCATGGGCTTGCAACTCCTCGACCAAGGCATCGCTCAGGGCCAGGTCCGCTTGCATGATCAATGGTCGCTCCTGAGGCTCGGGGTAGAACGCCGCGGCGATGAAGGCTTCGTTGACCGGCGCGATCACCGTCCGTCCGACTTCGCGACGGGTCAATTGCGATTGTGGATGGGCAGCCTGCCACGCCGAGACAAACGCCTCGGCCAGGCGCCGGGAATGGGAGCGTTCACCACGAGGACTACCGTGCACTACAAGAATCTTGCTCATCTGAATCTCCTTTTATGCAGCTACAATCAACACTGTTCGTGCCTTGCAGCTTGATATCCAGGGCTGCTTCCAGACAAATGAGCGCTAGTTCATCTGGATGAATTAATTTCATCCATTGTATTTTCAGGAGAGTTCAGATGTTCGCCAGCCTGCCGCTCAATGCCTTGCGCGCCTTCGAATCAGCCGCGCGACTGCTCAGTTTCAAGGCGGCTGCGGCGGAGTTGTCGGTGACGCCGACGGCGGTCTCCCATCAGATTCGAGCCTTGGAGAGCTGGCTGGGGCTGATGCTGTTCGAACGCCTGCCACGCCAGGTACGCCTCACCGAAGGCGGGCAACGCTT
Organism: Pseudomonas bijieensis; assembly: GCF_013347965.1. Lineage (NCBI taxonomy): Bacteria > Pseudomonadati > Pseudomonadota > Gammaproteobacteria > Pseudomonadales > Pseudomonadaceae > Pseudomonas > Pseudomonas bijieensis. The sequence continues at coordinate 3,462,572 of NZ_CP048810.1, forward strand.
GTTCCACAGCCTGCACGGGGCCTTGCTGGAGGTGGCGCAAAGTGTCGACACCCTGCGCCCGCAACGCAGCACCAGCCACCTGACCCTGTCCACCACCGCCGCGTTTGCCGCCCTGTGGCTGGTGCCTCGCCTGGGCCGGTTTTATGCGCGGCACCCGAACATCAACGTGCGCCTGGACACCCATTGCGAGGTGATCGACCTGCATCAGGACGCCAGCGTCGACCTGGTGGTGCGCTACAGCCTGGAGGCCTACCCGAACCTGTACGGCATGTGCCTGTTCGATGAAAGCTTCGGGGTCTATGGCTCGCCTGAGCAGGTAGCCCTGGCGACCCGGCAGGCGCCGACGCTGATCAGCGTGCGCTGGCACAACTCCAAGCTGTACGCCCACGGTTGGGATGCCTGGTGCGCCCAGGCCGGGGAAACCTGGCTGACCCGACAGCCATGCATGCGCGAGTACGACGAGGAGCATTACGCCTTGCAAGCGGCGATTGCCGGGCAGGGCCTGGTGCTGGCGAGCAATATCCTGGCGTCCGAAAGCATCGCCAGCGGCTTGCTGGTGGGCTATCGCCCGGACGTCCAGGTCAATGGCGCCGGCTACAGTGCCCTGTGCGTCCCGGGTCGCGAACGCCATCCGCCGGTGCGGGCATTCTTCCAGTGGCTGGGAGAGGAAGCGCGGCTGTCCGGTCATGCGCTGAAAAACTCGGTAAAACTTTTTCAGGACCGCGTCACTCACATTTAGAGTGATCGCGCCAGCAGAGCGTGACGCCCAAACCGGATCAGCCTCCAGGAGAACGAGATGAGCGACATGCACTTATCCGATGTAACCACCCTGCGCGAACGTGCACGGCAGAACGTGCAGAATGGCGCAGTGACCGAAGGCTACGGCGCCGATCGACAGGAAGTCATCCGCCTGCTCAACGAAGCGCTGGCCACCGAACTGGTCTGCGTGCTGCGTTACAAGCGCCACTACTTCATGGCCGCCGGCCTCAAGGCCAGCGTGGCGGCCAACGAGTTCCTCGAACACGCGAACCAGGAAGCCGAGCACGCCGACAAACTCGCCGAGCGCATCGTGCAACTGGGCGGCGAGCCGGAGTTCAACCCCGACCTGTTGACCCGCAATTCCCACGCCCAGTACGTGGCGGGCAACACCCTCAAGGAAATGGTGTACGAGGACCTGGTGGCCGAACGGATCGCTATCGACAGCTACCGGGAAATCATCCAGTACATCGGTGAAAAAGACCCGACCACCCGGCGCATCTTCGAAGACATCCTGGCCCAGGAAGAAGAGCACGCCGATGATATGGCCGACATTCTGGCCGACCTCTGATACCGCTATCGCGAGCAGGCTCGCTCCCACATTTGATCGGGTTTCTTCAGGAAGAATGCGATCCAGTGTGGGAGCGAGCCTGCTCGCGATAGGGCCAGTAGCCTCACTGCAAGACTTGGCTACCGAGTGGGCTTGACCGTCACCGGCGCCTTGCCCGCCTTCATCTGCTCCAGCAGCGGCGCGCACTGGTTCGGCTCACCGCCGCTGGGCGCCACCAGTGCCAGCAACCCGGCGGCCGGTGCGGCGATCACGCCCAATGCCACCATCCCGGCACCGCGCAGCATCAGCGGTACCGCCTTGACCCCGGCGGCGGGCTTGGCGAACGTGCCTCGTACGTACAATGGCGAGCGCAGGGAAATCAGGCGCCAGCCCTTGGACTCGGGGGTGATGGTCAGGTCCAGCTGTTCACTCGCCATGTTCGCCGTGCCGTCGATGTAGATGATCGCGTTCTCGGTGTCGAACACGAACAGGCGTGTGGTTGCCAGGCCGGTTTTGATGTCGAAGTCCGCCGCCGCGCAATTGATCTTCACTTCCTTGTCGCCAAAGATCTTCCCCACCACGTAGTTGCCAACGTTCAGCCCCGCCAGCTCCATCAATTCCCGGCTGATGGCGCCATCGTTGATGAGCATTTTCAGTGTGCCGTTGGAAGTGCCCAGCAACGCCGCCACCGAATTGCCGCGCCCGGAGATATCGGCATCGCCGTTCAATTCACCGAAGCTGGTTTTCATCGGCTCAAAACCCGGAAACAGCTGCTTGAGCTTGAACCCACGCGCCGTCAACTTCGCCTGGCCTTCAAGGGGCTGGGTGTGCCCGTTCAGGCGGATCTGTGCATCGAGCCGGCCACCAGCCACGCCGAAGCGCAGGGGCTCAAGGCTCAACTGCCCATCGTTGAGCACCAGATGGGTGTAAAGGTCGGTGAACGGCAACTGTTCGCTATGGACAATGCGCTTGCCGGTGAACTCCACATCGGCGTCCATCACGCTCCAGCGCTCGGTGCGAAACTCTTCCACGGGCAAGACCTTGTCGGCCGGCTGCTTGCTGGCGCCGCCCCGGGCCTTTTGCTCGGTATTGGAGTCAGCACCGATCAGCGGCGCCAGGTCGCTGAACAGCAGTTGATTGGAGACCAGTGCGCCACTGAGTTTCGGCCTGGGCTGGCTGGCGACGTAGGCCAAGTCACCGTGGATATCGCTGTCGCCGATCTTGCCGTTGAACGCCTCATAGCGAAACAGCGCCCCACCCGGCTCATGCAACTTGGCAATCAAGCGGCCATCGGTGGCATAAGGCGGCGAATCCGGCAGGGTCACGCCGGTCAGCGGGTAGAGATGAGCCAGGCTGTTGCCGGCCAGTTTCAGACGCAAATCCAGGGCCCCGAGGTTCATCGGGTCGGTCAGGGTGCCAGCCAGTTCGACGCGGGTATCGGCGATCTTCGCCTGGGCCTGGATTGGAAAGGGTCGTGATGCATCCTGCAAGGCCAGCAAGCCGCCGACCTTGCCGGAGCCGCTCAGGTTTTGCCCGTGATACTGCCCGGTGACCTTGAAGGCGAACGCGTAGTCCTGCGGTGTCGCACCTTGGTCCTGGGCTTTTTTCGCGGCCTTGTCACCGACGATATCGCTGAACGGGATGGGTTTGCCCAGCGGGTCGATCAATAGGTCGAGGCGGGTCTTGAGCCTCTGGTCATCAAGGATGACGTGGCCTTTGTCGAAGCCGATGGCCCCGATGTCCACCACCCAGCTGGATGGCTCGGCATCCGGGTCTTTCGGATCGAACTGGAAGATCCAGTTGGCGCGCCCGTCGGCCAGGCGTTGCAGGTTGGCGTCGGGTTCAGTCAGGTCAATGCGCGGGATCGCCACCCGTCGGGCCAGCAGCGCCAGGGGCGAGATACGCAATTCAACACGCTTGAGCGTGACCATTTGCGGGGTTTTCGACCAGTCCGGGTTACCCAGGCTCAAGTCCTCGGCCACCACATGGGGCCAGGGCAACCAGGCTCGCCAACCCCCTTCCTCTGGCTCACGCTGCCAAGCCACCGCCAGGTTGCCGTTGATGGCGAAGGGGCGATGCAGTTCCTCGGAAACCTTGGCATTGAGCGTGGGCTTTATGCGGTTCCAGTCGAAGAAAGCGATGACCAGGACCAGCACCGCCAGCAGGACAACAAGGCTGGCAAAGCTCCAGGCGAGGATTTTCGAGGTGCGCGTCATGCACAAGGCTCCTGATGAACAAATCAGCGTCTCGCAATCGCGACGCCTTGGAAACACGAACCTGCAGTCGGTTCGTTATAAAGGGTTGGACTGGTAGAACGGCCCACAGGTGCCGATGAACGGCGCAAAAAAAGCCAGGATCCTGACCAACCAGCCAACAAACTGTTACCGCACCCGCACATTTGCGAGGCGTCGATGGGTACAAAATACCCACGACAGTGCAAAACCGCACCTCGGAAAAGCCCGTTCTAGAGCCTTCCGCGCAAACAATCAATTCCGTTGATTATTACCATTGTCTTTATGAACTTTTATATCGACTTATCGAGAGTAGCATTGCCCTCGTACCCACTTTATCGCCCTCCCAAGGAGCAACGATCATGAAACGCCAATTACTGATGAGCCTGTCCCTTTCACTGCTGGCCTCTACTGCTTTCGCACTGCCAGCTTCCGAACAAGCCACGCCACAGGTCAAGGACAGCCACTCTGTCTACAGCCAGACGGTTGCTGAAGGTGGTCGTGATCGCCTGGAAGAAAAAGGCCTGGTTCAAGATGGTTCCGACCGTACGCCACAAGGCCAGACCCTCGCAGCCGACGGTTCCGACCGCACCCCACAAGGCCAGACCCTCGCAGCCGACGGTTCCGATCGCACCCCACAAGGCCAGACCCTCGCAGCCGACGGTTCCGATCGCACCCCACAGGGCCAGACCCTCGCAGCCGACGGTTCCGACCGCACCCCACAAGGCCAGACCCTGGCAGCTGACGGTTCCGATCGCACTCCACTGGGCGAAACCCTGGCCGAAGGTGGTTCTGACCGCACCCCACTGGGCGAAGCCTTGGCAGCAGACGGTGGTGACCGCGTGATCGAACGCAACAGTGCAGTGAGCTGAGCCCATGGTGGCCCGGAAAAAAGCCCGATTCCTCCAATCGGGCTTTTGACTTTTCAAGCCCTTCGTTTTCCCCAATCGATCCCTCTCTACCGTTCGACGTTGGCAAAGCCGATTTGCTAGAGTGCGTCGCTCCCATGAATCAGAAGTCAGCTTGCGATGCTGCCCCGCGCCGAACAGAAACAACAGACCCGAATTGCCCTGATGGATGCAGCCCGCCATTTGATGGAGTGTGGCCGGGGATTCGGTAGCCTGAGCCTGCGGGAAGTTGCCAGGACGGCAGGCATCGTGCCCACCGGATTCTACCGGCACTTCGACGACATGGACCAACTGGGCCTGGCACTGGTCTGCGAAGTCGGCCAGACCTTTCGCGAAACCATCCGCCTGGTACGCCACAACGAATTCGTCATGGGCGGCATTATCGATGCCTCGGTGCGGATCTTTCTCGATGTGGTGCAGGCCAACCGCTCACAGTTCCTGTTCCTGGCCCGCGAGCAATACGGCGGCTCCCTGCCGGTGCGCCAGGCCATCGCCCAACTGCGCGAAGACATCAGCTCGGACCTGGCTGCCGACCTGGCCTTGATGCCCAAGCTGCAGCACCTGGACCTCGCAGCCCTGGGGGTGATGGCCGACCTCATCGTCAAGAGCGTGTTCGCCACCCTGCCGGACATCATCGACCCACCCGCCCACGCGCTCCCCGAACACCTCACGCCCCAGGCGAAGATTACCCAGCAACTGCGGTTCATCTTTATCGGCCTCAAGCATTGGCAAGGGCTGGGCAGTACCGAATAACCCACTGTTTTCTTTGCAAAGCCGCAAAATGGTGCGAAATATTTCAGCGCGCACCAATATGGCACGCAATCCGCCCCATCCTGAAACGCCATCCCAGCTATTTCCTACACCTCCTTCGATTGGCAAGCCCCTTGCTCTAAACACAGCACTGTTCATTGCTGGAAGCACTCCGATGCTGGTGATTCACCGCAGAATCGACACTCAACCGCGCTGGGACGCCGAGTTGCACCTGACCTTCGACGCCCGCAGCAAAAGCCGCCTGCGCTGTTTCAGTGCCGAGGGTGAAGACGTGGGGTTGTTCCTTGAGCGAGGCCAGCCGCCGTTATACGACGGCGAATGCCTGCAAGCCGAAGACGGTCGCATCGTGCGCGTCTGTGCCCGCGCCGAGCAATTGCTGCATGTCACCTGCGCCAACGCGTTCGAACTGACCCGCGCCGCCTATCACCTGGGCAATCGTCATGTCGCCCTGCAAGTGGGCGACGGCTGGTTGCGCCTGTTGGACGATTACGTACTCAAGGCGATGCTCGAACAACTGGGGGCCCGCGCCGAATCCATCGAAGCGCCGTTCCAACCGGAACACGGCGCCTATGGTGGCGGCCATCATCATTCCCGGCACGGCGACGAAGATTTCAACTACGCGCCACGCCTGCATCAATTCGGCGTGCGCACATGAACCCGGCCTGGGCGCTGCTGCGTCTGGCCAGCCCACAGTTGCCAATTGGCGGCTACAGCTATTCCCAAGGGCTGGAGATGGCGGTGGACAACGGCCAGGTAAAAAATCCCGACGACGCACGTCGCTGGATCAGCGATCAATTGCTGCTGAACCTGGCCCGCTTCGAAGCGCCCTTGTTGCTGGCTCACTGCACCGCAGCAGCCGCTGACGATTGGGACGCGCTGCTGCAACATTGTGAAGCGCACCGCGCCAGCCGGGAAACCCGTGAGCTGTATCAGGAAAGCCGGCAAATGGGCTACTCGTTGCAGCAACTGCTCGCCGGCCTGCCGGAGCTCGACGCCACCGCACGGGGCTTTCTGGAACAACGCAGCGAGCCGCACCTGGCATTGTGCTGGGCCTTGGCCGCCCGCGCCTGGCATATCACCCCCCAGGACGCCCTCGCCGCCTGGCTGTGGAGTTGGCTGGAAAACCAACTGGCAGTGCTGATGAAAACCCTGCCCCTGGGCCAGCAAGCCGCCCAGCGCCTGACCAGCGAACTGCTGCCGCTGTTGCAACAGGCCCAGCACAACACCTCGAACCTCGATCCCGATCATTACGGCAGCGCCGCGTTTGGCCTGTCCCTGGCGTGCATGGCCCATGAGCGCCAGTACAGCCGTCTGTTCCGTTCCTAGGAGACACCCATGAATACACAACCTCTGCGCGTCGGTATCGGCGGCCCGGTGGGTTCCGGCAAGACCGCCCTGACCTTGGCCCTGTGCCTGGCCCTGCGTGAACGCTACAACCTGGCGGTGGTCACCAACGACATCTACACCCGCGAAGACGCCGATTTCCTGGTACGCAACGAGGCCCTGGCGCCGGAGCGGATCATCGGCGTGGAAACCGGCGGCTGCCCGCACACGGCGATTCGCGAAGATGCGTCGATCAACCTTGAGGCGGTGGATCAGTTGAATCGACGCTTCCCGGGCCTGGACCTGATCCTGGTGGAATCGGGCGGTGACAACCTATCAGCGACCTTCAGCCCCGAGCTGTCGGACCTGACGATCTATGTGATCGACGTCTCGGCCGGCGACAAGCTGCCGCGCAAGGGCGGACCGGGCATCTGCAAATCAGACCTGCTGGTGATCAACAAAATCGACCTGGCACCGCTGGTGGGCGCGTCCCTGGAAATGATGGACAGCGACACCCGGCGGATGCGCAACGGCAAGCCCTTCGTGTTCAGCAACCAGAAGACCGGCCAGGGCCTGGACGACATCATCGCCTTCATCGAACGCCAGGGCCTGCTGACCGCCGCCTGATCTTTCCGACTGACCACAAGGAAGCCTATCCATGACCTTCAAACGTATCCTCGGCGCCCTCGCCCTGCTACTGACCCCAGCCCTGGCCTTCGCCCATCCCGGCCACGGCGACAACGGTCTGATCGCCGGCCTCGGCCACCCCATCGGCGGGCTCGACCATTTGCTGGCGATGCTCGCGGTCGGCTTATGGGCCGCACAACAACAGGGTGCCGCACGCTGGGCGCTGCCGTGCACCTTCGTCGGCACGATGCTGCTCGGCGGCCTGCTGGGCTTTGAAGGCCTGGCGCTGCCGGCGCTGGAAGGCGGGATCGCCGCCTCGGTGCTCGCCCTGGGCCTGGCGGTGGCACTGGCCGTGCGTCCGCCGTTGAGCCTGGCAATCGGCGCGACGGCACTGTTTGCGCTGTTCCATGGCGTGGCCCATGGCCTGGAACTGCCAGACATGTCGAGCCCCTGGGCCTATGCGGCAGGGTTCGTCGCGGCCACGGCGGCGCTGCACGGCGCAGGTTTTGCCCTGGTGCGGGTGATGCCACGAGCGGCGGCGCCATTGGTTCGGTTGGCTGGGGCGGCTTCTGCGGCGACCGGGGTTTGGTTGTTGGCCGGTTGATTTCAAGCGCCCGTTAAGGCCTCATCGCGAGCAGGCTCGCTCCCACATTAATCGGTGTACACCATACCCTGTGGGAGCGAGCCTGCTCGCGATGGCGGACTCGCAGGCCCCTCATCTCTCGGGCCTGCCACTCTGCTACCATGTCGCGCAATCGCCCCCAGCCGTGACGACGTCCGCCAATGCCTGATGCTTCCCGCCCCGCCCCCCAGCCTGAATTGACCGCCCTGTTCGCCACGGTGCGTGAGCATTTTCACGAGGTGATCGTGCCAATGTGGCAAGGCCCGGGCTGGAATGCCGAACTGGCGTTGCCCTACGAATCCCTGGATGCCAGGCATGCGCCGCTGCCGCCCCAGCGCTACCGCGCCATGGCCTGTGCACGGCAGTTGTATGTGTTCGCCAGCCTGATTGGCGAAGTGCCCCAGGCCGAGGAGCGGGCCAGCGCATTGTTCCGCTCGTTGCAACGGCACTTCCACGATGCCGAACATGGCGGCTGGTTCTACAGCATCGACCCGCAGGGCACACCGCTGGACACCAGCAAGGACCTTTACACCCACGCCTTTATCCTGTTCGCCTGCGCCCATTACTGGGGCAAGGTTCGCGAACCGCTGGTGGAATCGGTGCTCAACGCCAGCCTGGAGGTCATTGCCCAGCGCTTTGCCAGTACAGACGGCCTCTACGAAGCCAGCCTCAAGCGCGACTGGTCGACGAGCGGATCCGGCCCGTTGCAAAACCCGTTGATGCACTTGGCCGAAGCGTTCCTCGCCACCCTCGCGGTCCGCGAAGACGCCAACGTCCGCCAAGCGTTGCTGAGCCTGTGCGACGGGATGGCCAAGCATTTCATCGAACCGCAGCAACGGGTCATGATGGAAAAACCACTCAAGGCTGTGGATAACTGGTTCGAGCCGGGTCACCAGTTCGAATGGTATTACTTGCTGGCCTCATCGCCCCTGTTGCGCAACGGCAAGTTGCACAACGCCCTGGAACACAGCTTCGGCCATACCGAACAACGCGGCGTCGAGCCGGACTCCGGTGCGGTGTGCGCGATGCTGGACCTGGAGCCACAAGCAGGCCCACGCGATGCCACCCAACGAATCTGGGCTCAGGCGGAATACTTGCGGGCGCTGACATTGCGTTCGGGAAGCGAAGGGACTTTGTTGTCTCAACTACGGGCGTTGCAACAGCATTTCCTGCATGCCAAGGGCTGGAACGAATGCCTGGACGCCGATGGCATGGTCAGCCGTCGGGACATGCCGTCCACCACGCCGTATCACCTGCTGACCTGCTATCGCGGGCTGGCCGATTATCTAGGCTGATTGGCAAACCGCTATCGCGGGCAAGCCTTGCTCCCACAGGGATTTGAGCAGCCCTGCTCCCCCAGGGATAGATCAAGCCTGTGGGAACAGCCCTATTTCCCAGAAATGAATCAAAACCTGTGGGAGCAAGGCTTGCCCGCGATGAACGATAACGCGGTCTTATGTTTTGTTGCGCTCAATGGCGAAACCAGCCCAGGTCTGGCTCACCGGCATCAGCTCCAGGCTGTTGATGTTGATGTGCGCGGGAGTGTTGAGCACCCAGAAAATCGTATCGGCGATGTCCTGTGGCTGGATCGGCTCGGCACCGGCGTAGGTGGCGTTGTAGCGCTCCTGGTCGCCACCGAAGCGCACCAGGGAAAACTCGCTTTCGCACAGGCCTGGCTCAATATTGCTCACCCGCACGCCCGTGCCTTGCAAGTCGCAACGCAGGTTCAGGGAAAACTGTTTGACGAACGCCTTGCTCGCGCCATACACGTGGCTACCCGGATACGGGTAGTTGCCGGCGATGGAACCCAGGTTGACGATCCCGGCCCCTCGGCCGTGGGCGATCAGGCGCGGCAGCAGCAGGCGAGTGCTATAGATCAGCCCTTTCACATTGGTGTCGACCATGGTGTCCCAGTCATCGAGATCACACTTGGGCGCCGGGTCGACGCCCAGGGCCAGGCCGGCGTTGTTGATCAGCCCGCGCAATTTGGCGAAGGACGGCGGCAGGTTGGCGATTGCCTCTTCCATGGCCTTGCGATCACGCACGTCCAGGACCAGGCCATGGACTTCGGTCTGCTTCGACAGCTCTGCACAGAGAGCATTGAGGCGTTCTTCACGACGACCGGTCAGCACCAGTTTCCAACCGGCCTCGGCAAAACGACGGGCACAGGCTTCACCAAAACCGGACGTCGCGCCGGTGATAAACAGGGTGTCAGACATCGTGTTCTCCTTGTTTGAACTTCAAAAGCCGTTGAATGGAAATCGGCACACAGCATGCCCGGCCTGGCACGCTGGGAGCAAGGCTTGCACACGCGCGTTGCCCCACAACTGCTCATAAAACATCCAATCCAGGCCAGGCCTTGTCCAACAAGGCCCGCAGCCGGTTGCCCGCATCTTATCCACAGGCACGTCCACAGTAATCGGGGGCAAGTGCAAATCCCGCAAGCCGCTGTGCATAAGGCTTTGCGAGGTATTTGGAAATTTTTTTCGCTTGACCCTGCAAGTGACGTTGTGCAGCGCAATTTATCTGCTATAAGCCGACACTGGGTGGGCGATGGCTCCAAGCCAGTAACGACGGCCCTCAGCGCGGTCTTTCCAGAGTTTAATCACAGACTTATCCACAGGCTTGCCCACAGAATTTCGAGCCCATTGCAGCGCCCATAAAAGTGTTGACAACAGCTCCTTGAGCTTGACCAAAAACACCTGATCAAAAAAATAACCACAGCCCTGCAAGCCACGTATTCAAAGGCTTGCAGCCAGCTACTCCCACGTTACCCACAGCCAGTTCCACAGCAAACGGGGACAAGTCAAAACCGTGACAAAACAACTGTTTGCGGCGACTTTATGTCGCGGTTTCGCAGGGGCTCAGGATTGTTGTCCACAATTCTTCGGCACAGCCAAAATCCCATTGTGGGAGCGGGCTTGCTCGCGAAGGTGGCGGGTCAGTCAACATTGACGTCCCCGGCACTCCGCTTTCGCGAGCAAGCCCGCTCCCACAGGGGTTTTCGGTGGGTTGAAGAATAAAAAAAACCCGGCGATCACTCGCCGGGTTTTGTTATTGCTGTACCCGCCTCAGTGCCCGCCCAGATACGCGTTGCGCACTTCCTCGTTGGCCAGCAGTTCCTTGCCCGTGCCGGTCAGGCGGATTTCGCCGTTGACCATCACATAGGCCCGGTCCGACAGCCTGAGGGCGTGGTTGGCGTTCTGCTCCACCAGGAAGATGGTCATCCCGGTGGAGGCCAGCTCACGCAGGGTGGCGAAGATCTGTTTCACCACGATCGGTGCCAGCCCCAGGCTCGGCTCATCGAGCAGCAACAACTTTGGCCGGCTCATCAATGCCCGAGCGATGGCGAGCATTTGCTGCTCGCCACCGGACATGGTCATGGCCCGCTGGTTGCGCCGCTCCTTGAGCCGTGGAAACAGCTCGAACATGCGCTGCATGTCTTCGCTGGCGTATTTGTCACCAATGGGGATGGTGCCCATCAGCAGGTTTTCCTCGACGGTCATGTCGGGGAAGACCCGCCGCCCTTCCGGCGACTGCGCAATGCCGTTGGAGGCAATGTAGTGCGACGACTTCTGGGTGATGTCCACGCCTTGGTAGATGATCTGCCCGCCTGCCGCACGTGGCTGGCCGAAGATCGACATCAGCAGCGTGGACTTGCCGGCCCCGTTGGAGCCGATCAGGCTCACGGTCTCGCCTTCGCCAATGTGCATCGAGACTTTTTTCAGGGCCTGGATCGGCCCGTAGAACACATCCAGTTCCTTGAGTTCGAGGATAGGTCCACTCATACCAGTTCCTCTTCATCGGCACCCAGGTAGGCCGCGATCACCTTCGGATCGTTGCGGATCGCCTCGGGACCGCCCTCGGCGATCACGTTGCCGTGGTCCAGCACCACGATGTGGTCGGAAATGCTCATTACCATGCCCATGTCGTGTTCGATCAGCACCACGGTCAGATCATGCTCGTCACGCAGCAGCCGGATCATCGCGCTCAGCGCTTCGGTTTCCTGAGGGTTGAGGCCGGCGGCCGGTTCATCGAGGCAGATGATCTGCGGGCGGGTGCACATGGCCCGGGCGATTTCCAGGCGCCGCTGCTGGCCATAGGAAAGCTCCCCGGCGAGGCGGTTGGCACAATCCACCAGGTCCACCACTTCCAGCCAGTAGAACGCATGGTCCAGGGCGTCGCTTTCAGCCTTGCGGTAGCCCTTGGTGTTGAGGATGCCCGCCACCAGGCTGCGGTTGACCCACATGTGCTGGGCGACCAGGAGGTTTTCCAGCACCGACATTTCCTTGAACAGGCGAATGTTCTGGAAAGTGCGCGCCAGGCCGGCGCGGTTCACCAGGTGGGTGCCGCCGAACATCTTGTAGTACAGCCGGCTGGCGAAGGATTTCGGCGACACGAAGTCGGTTGGGCGAAACGCTTCGCCCAACAGCTTGATGACGTTGGTTCGCTCGCCACGCACGTTGAGTTCGATCTTGCCGCCCGAGGCCTTGTAGAAACCGGTCAGGCAGTTGAACACCGTGGTCTTGCCCGCGCCGTTGGGGCCGATCAGGGCGAAGATCGAGTTGCGTTTGACTTGCAGGCTGACATCGCTGAGGGCCTTGATGCCGCCGAACTGCATCATCAGGTTTTCAACTTTGAGTACGACTTCGCTCATGGCGCTACCCCCTTGCGCGGCGTCACACCGGTACGGCTGATACGGATCAGGCCGCGCGGGCGCCAGATCATCATCAACACCATCAGTACGCCGAACAGCAGCACCCGGTATTCAGAGAAACTGCGCAGCAGCTCCGGGGCCACGGTGAGCACGAACGCGGCAATCACCACGCCGACCGTCGAGCCCATGCCCCCCAGCACCACGATTGCCAGGATCAGCGCCGACTCGAAGAAGGTGAACGACGCCGGGTTGACGAAGCCCTGGTAACTGGCGAAGAACACCCCGGCCAGGCCCGCCGTGGACGCGCCAATAGTGAAGGCCGAGAGCTTGACCAGCACATGATTCAGGCCCATGGAGCGGCAAGCGATTTCATCCTCGCGCAGGGCCTCCCAGGCACGCCCGACTGGCATACGGGTCAGGCGATGCTTGATGTAGAGCACCAGCAGCACAACGATGAACAGCACGATGTAGATGAACAGGAATTTCAGGTTCGGGTTGTAATCGATGCCGAAGAACTCATGGAACGGCACCCCGCCATCTTTCGCCCTTCGACCGAACTCCAGGCCGAAAAAGGTCGGCGAAGGCACAGGCATGCCGTTCGGTCCGCCGGTGAACGACAGCCAGTTGTTGAGCACCAGGCGAATGATTTCCCCGAAGCCCAAGGTCACGATGGCCAGGTAGTCACCGTGCATTCGCAACACAGGAAAACCCAGTATGCACCCGGCCATCGCCGCCGTAATGGCCGCCAGCGGCAGCACCGTCCAGAAACCCAGCCCCAGGTATTGATAGCCCAGCGCCAGGCCATAGGCGCCGATGGCGTAGAACGCCACGTAACCCAGGTCGAGCAGCCCCGCCAGGCCAACCACGATGTTCAGGCCCAGGCCCAACAGCACATAGATCAGCCCGAGGATGACCACCGTGAGCACATATTTGTTGGCAAAGAACGGAAACACGATGGCAATCACGATCAGCGCCGGGATAATCCAGCGCAGGTTCGACTTGTAGTCCGGTGGCAGTACATGAACGCCGGAACCGGTGCTTTCGAACCCCTGGAGCACCTTCAGGCCCTTGGGTGTTTGCAGGAACAGGCTCAAGGCAAAGCGCCCGACCATCACGATCGCCACCAGCCAGCCGACGCGGGCCGGTTGCAGGTTGAAGCTGTAGCCGTCGAGCACCACGCCGACAATCGGCCCGAACACGATCAGCGAGATCAGGCCGGCCAGGATCGCGTCGATGACGCTCTTTTTGATATCAATCGGTTTATTGGCAGCAGACATACTTATACCTTCGCCACGAGTGGGCGACCCAACAGGCCTTGGGGACGGAAAATCAGAATCAGCACCAGCAGCGAGAAACTGAACACGTCTTTGTAGTCAGAGTTGATCAGACCGGAGAACAGCGACTCGGAGATCCCGAGGATGATCCCGCCAAGCATCGCCCCAGGCAGGGAGCCGATACCGCCGAGTACCGCCGCGGTGAACGCCTTGATGCCGATGATGAAGCCGGCATAGAAGTCGAACGTGCCGTAGTTCATGGTGATCAGCACACCGGCCAGGGCCGCCATGGCTGCACCGATGATGAACACGTAGGAAATCACCCGGTCGGTGTTGATCCCCAGGATCGACGCCATCTTGCGGTCTTGCTGGGTGGCGCGGCACATGCGCCCGAGCTTGGTGTACTTGATGATGTAGGTCAGCAAGGCCATCCCGGCGAATGCGGCGACCAGGATGAAAATCTTGGTGTAGGTGAGCTGGACGAAGCCGCTGCCGATGTCGACGCGCATGGCGCCTTCGAGCAGTGTCGGCACGCCCTGTTGGCGGGCGCCCTGGCTGATCTGCGCGTAGTTCTGCAGGATCAGCGAAATGCCGATGGCACTGATCAGCGGTGCCAGCCGGGTCGAGTTGCGCAGGGGTTTATAGGCGACGCGTTCGATGACCCAGCCATAAACCCCGGTGACCACGACCGTGAACACGAGAGTGCCGAGGATCATAAGCGGAAAGGATTCGATACCGAAGTAAGCCAGCAGAGCCAGACTGATTGCCGCGAGGTAAGCGGAAATCATGTAAACCTCGCCATGGGCGAAGTTGATCATGCCGATGATGCCGTAGACCATTGTGTAGCCGATGGCGATCAGACCATAGACCGACCCGAGGGTCAGGCCATTGATCAGTTGCTGCAGGAAAATACCATCCATAACGCAATCTCACGCAGTGAGAACCTGCACACCCTGGGGTGTGCGGTTCTTCTAAGGAAAATACAGATGTACGTCGGAGCAATGTCAGGCACGACCGCTGCGCATCCCTTGGCAACCGGGGCTTGCCCGGCTCCCAAAGGAGGCCTGGACGGTCGCGTCAGGCCTTACTTCTGTTTTTCCAGCTGGTGGTATTTGCCGTCCTTGTCCCACTGGTAAACCACGTAGTCGGAGACTTTCAAGTCGCCCTTGGCGTCCCATTCCTTCTTGCCCATCACGGTCTGGACAGGGTTGGCCTTGAGCCACTTGGCCGCGTCTTCGCCTTTATTGGACTTGGCGCCATTGAAGCCGGCGGCCAGGGCCTGGACCGAAGCGTAGGCGTACAGGGTGTAGCCTTCAGGCTCGGTGCCATTCTTGCGGAATTCGTCAACCACGGCCTTGCTGTCTGGCAGCAGGCGCGGGTCGGCGCCAAAGGTCATGTACACGCCATCGACGTATTGCGCGCCGCCGGCGGTGGTGACCAGTTCGTCGGTCACGATGCCATCGTCGGACATGAATTTCACGTCCTTGAGGCCTTGTTCACGCAATTGGCGAACCAGCGGGCCGGCTTCCGGGTGCAGGCCGCCGAAATAGACCACATCGGCACCCGTCGAACGGATCTTGGTGACTACGGCGCTGAAGTCTTTTTCGCCACGGGTCAGGCCTTCGTACAGCACTGGCTTCACGCCACGCTCCGTGAGCCGGGCCATGGTTGCATCCGCCAGGCCCTGGCCGTAGGTGTCCTTGTCGTGCAGCACGACGACTTTCTTGCCCTTGAGCACGTCGACAATGTAGTCACCCGCCACGATGCCTTGCTGGTCGTCACGACCGCACATGCGGAACATCGCGCTCAGGCCACGCTCGGTAACCTTCGGGTTGGTCGAGCCCGGGGTGATCGCGATGATGCCGGCTTCGTCATAGACCTCGGAGGCCGGGATGGTATTGGACGAGCAGAAGTGCCCGACCACGCCGATTACCTTGTCCTGTTCGACCAGGCGGTTGGCCACGGCAACGGCCTGCTTGGGTTCGCAGGCGTCGTCGCCCGCAACCAGTACGATTTTCTCGCCGTTGACGCCACCCGCTTTGTTGATGACATCGGCTGCCGCCTGGGCCCCCTTCATGTACTGCTCGCCAAATGCAGCGTTGGCGCCGGTCATCGGCCCCGCCACACCAATTTTCACATCAGCTTGAGCAAACGCAGAAACACCCAGCGCAGCTGCCACTGCGAGGGCCAGGAAACCTTTCTTGTAAAACGTCTGGGACATGAGGTGGTGCTCCAAGGTTTTTTTTAGTTGGCACTGCGACTTCATTTCACTGAAAAGCTCAGAGCAAGGGCCGTGCCATCGGTTTTTTATTCTGAAAAAAGTCGCTGCTTTATTGTTATTTCGACTGTTTCGGGCCCTTTTTCATAGGGCGTGCAACCGTCTAAACCGCACGAGGTGCAACCTTTTACTTAAATGGGTGAAACCCTCCTTGAGCCATCATTGCAACCATCACACGAAACGGCGTGCAACCACTGTGTAACAACCCACGTCACCGAACTGCACACTGTCGGTGCGCGACTGCTACAACCCGCACCATAACAGGCTAGACGCTATGCCGGAAAAACGTGGCTTCCGGCAACATTTTTCAACACTCAAATGACGATCCGCAGGCACTGGCCCGCGTGATACAGCGAAAAGCCCGCCTCATACAAGCAACTGCGCAGGCCCACCCCGGCCAACGGCTGCATGGGTGCGAACGGAATCGGCAGCGCCTGGGCATTGCCGTGGCACAGGTAGTCGGCGAAAGCCTTGCCCACCACTGTACCGGTGGTCACGCCCCGACCGTTGTAGCCGGTCACGGCCACCAGCCCCGGGGCCGGTTCGAACAGACGCATCAGGTGATCAGGGGTGAAGGCAATGCAACCGGTCCAGGTACATTCCCACTCAACCGACTTGAGGTAAGGGAAATAGTGCTGCTGCACCCGGTCGGCCCAAGCCTTGAGGAACCAGGTCGGCTTGCGGTTGCCATTGCCCAGGCTGCCCAGCAGCAAACGGCCGTCCTTGTCCCGACGGATGCTGCTTAACACCTGGCGGGTATCCCACGAACCCTGCCCACCCGGCAGAATGCGTCGGGCGGCCTCGTCGGTCAGTGGGGTGGAGGCGACCTGATAGTAATAACCGGGGAAGAAATTTCGCCGCAGCTCGGTCCAGTCGCCTTCGGTATAGGCGTTGGAGGCGATCACTACCTGCTCGGCCAATACCGAACCCTGGGCGGTCTGCACCGACCAGCGCTGGTCTTGGCGTTCCAGGCGCGTCACCGGGGAATGGTCGAACAACTGGCCGCCAAGGTCCGTGGCCGCCTTGGCCAACCCGCTGGTGTAGGCCATCGGATTGAGGGTGCCGGCGCGGCGGTCGAGCAATGCCGCGGCGATTTTCGACGTACCGGTCGCCTCGGCACACGCCTGGCCGGTGAGTAACTCCACCGGGGCACCACGGCGTTTCCATTGTTCTTCGCGACTGCGCAGGTCTGCCTCACCCCGGGCGTTATGGGCCATGTGCAAAGTGCCTTCGCGGCGCAACTGGCAATCAATGTTGTATTTATCGATGAGGCTGAACACCAGGGCCGGCGCGGCCCCCAGCATGCGGTTGAGCTGGCTGCCCACCGCCTCGCCGAACCCGGCCTCGATGTCGTCCGGCGGGATCCACAGGCCGGCGTTCACCAGGCCGACGTTACGCCCCGATCCGCCATGCCCGGCGCGGTGGGCTTCCAGCACGGCAACACGCTTGCCCTGCTCCAACAAGTGAACCGCCGCCGACAGCCCGGTGAAACCGGCACCGATCACACACACATCAACGGTGATTTCGCCCGTCAGCGCGGTGTTTTCAGGCCTTTGCGGCGTCAGCTTTTCCCACAGACATTCTTCGCGTAACGGCATTGCCAGACTCCGAAAAAGAAACCCAACCATCACACACGACTCATTGTGGGAGCGAGCCCGCTCGCGATGGCGGTGTATCTGCCAATATTGATGTCGGCTGATCCGGCGCTATCGCGAGCAGGCTCGCTCCCACAGGGAATTCCGTTGACTCAGCCTCAGTCGAAGGTAATCCCCTGCGCCAACGGCAACTCCAGCGAGTAGTTCACGGTGTTGGTCTGACGACGCATGTAGCCGCGCCATGCGTCGGAACCGGATTCGCGACCGCCGCCGGTTTCTTTCTCACCGCCGAATGCACCGCCGATTTCCGCGCCGCTCGGGCCGATGTTGACGTTGGCGATGCCGCAGTCGCTGCCCACCGCCGACATGAACTGCTCGGCTTCACGCACGTCGGTGGTGAAGATGCAGGACGACAGGCCTTGGGGCACGGCGTTGTTCAGGTGCAGGGCCTCGGCAAAGTCCTTGTAGCCGACCACGTACAGGATCGGGGCGAAGGTTTCGCTACGCACCACATCACTCTGCTCCGGCATCTCGACGATGGCCGGCGAGACGTAATAGGCATTCGGGAACTGGTCTTCAAGCTGGCGCTTGCCACCAAATACTCGCCCGCCTTCGCTCAAGGCCTGCTCCAGCGCATCCTGCATGTTGTCGAAGCTGTGTTTGTCGATCAGCGGCCCGACCAGATTGCCTTCCAGCGGGTGACCGATGCGCACTTTCGAATAGGCGGCCTTGAGGCGGGTGACGATTTCTTCCTTCACCGACTCGTGGGCAATCAGCCGGCGCAGGGTGGTGCAACGCTGGCCGGCGGTGCCGACGGCGCTGAACAGGATGGCGCGCACGGCCATATCCAGGTCGGCGCTCGGGGCCAGGATCATGGCGTTGTTGCCGCCCAGCTCCAGAATGCTGCGGGCGAAGCGCGCGGCGACTTTCGGCGCCACTTCACGGCCCATGCGGGTGCTGCCGGTGGCGCTGATCAAGGCCACGCGCGGGTCATCCACCAATGCTTCACCGGCATCGCGACCACCAATGATCACCTGGCTCAGGTACGGCGGTGCATCGCTGAAGTTCTTCAGTACACGCTCGAACAACGCCTGGCACGCCAGGGCAGTGAGCGGAGTCTTTTCCGACGGTTTCCAGATCACCGCGTTACCGCACACCAGGGCCAGCGTAGTGTTCCAGGCCCAGACCGCGACGGGGAAGTTGAAGGCACTGATCACCCCGACCACGCCCAGCGGGTGCCAGGACTCACGCATGTGGTGGCCCGGACGCTCGGAGGCGATGGTCAGGCCGTACAACTGGCGGGACAGGCCGACGGCGAAGTCGCAGATGTCGATCATCTCTTGCACTTCACCCAGGCCTTCCTGGGTGATCTTGCCAGCTTCCCACGACACCAGTTCGCCAAGGTCAGCCTTGTATTCACGCAACAGGTCACCGAATTGACGTACCAGCTCGCCACGACGCGGGGCCGGCACCTGGCGCCACAGGTCGAAAGCGTGTTCGGCACGGCTGACCTGCTGCTCGACTTCAGCCGCGCCTTCCCAGTTCACGGCGCCGATGCGACTGCCATCAATGGGCGAATGCACCGGTTGTGTGCCGTTCTGGTACAGGGCCGAGTCGACGCCCAGGCGATCAAGCAATGCAGCAACCATGGAAAATTTCCTCACACGAAAGACAAAGAATTGGCAGCCGGACGAATACGGCTGATCAGACCTGTAGTTGTAGCTGGCCCGAGACTTGCCAACAAACGACCTTTAAGCGAGATATCATTCCGTTTATTCATGCTGGCCATGACCGGATAAGCAGAGCCACAAGAAATAAGGCCTCATCATGCTCAATAAACGCTATTTGCCGTCGATCACGGCACTGCAGTGCTTCGAAGCGGTGACCCGCCACCTGAGCTTCACCCGCGCCGCCGAAGAGCTGAACCTGACCCAGAGCGCAGTCAGCAAGCAGGTCGCGCAATTGGAAGAGTTGCTGCAGCATTTGCTGTTCCGGCGCATACGCCGCCGCTTGCAACTGACGCCAGCCGGAGACTTGTACCTGGGAGAAGTGCGAAAAATCCTCACGCAGGTGGAGATGTCTACCCATTACCTGCGCTCCTACGGCGGCGATACCGAAGTCCTGCGCGTTTCCACTCCCCCGACCTTCGGTGCCCGCTGGCTGGTCCCGCGCCTGAAGGGCTGGCGACTGCGGCATCCGACGATTCACCTGGATCTGTGCAGCGAGCAGGAGGCCGACGATCTGCTGCAAGGGCGCAGCGACCTGGCGTTCTATTTCGGCCAGGGCTCACGGCCCGGCACCGAATCCCTGAAGCTGTTTGGCGAAGAACTGGTGCCGGTCTGCGCGCCCGGCAGCCTGCCTGAGCAGCCTTTTACCGACCCGACCCAACTGGCCGAGCTGGTGCTTTTGCAAAATGCCTCGCGCCCCCAGGCCTGGCACGACTGGTTCGACAACCAGGGCTATCACACCGAACACAGCTACCACGGGCCGCGCTTCGAAACCTTCTACATGTGCATTCGTGCCGCCCAGGTTGGCTGTGGCGTAGCCTTACTGCCGCGTTTTTTGGTGGAAGAAGAATTGGCCGACGGCAAGTTGGTCATTCCCTGGCCTCATGCGATGCCCAGCACCAACGCCTACTACCTGGCCTACCCGGAACATTCGGCGGAAGTGCCCAAGGTGCGGCTTTTTGTCGAGTGGATGCTGGAGCAGATCGACAACCCGGATGGACTGCAGCAATAAGCCATGGATGACGTTCATGGCCAAAAAAGCTTCAGTGACCAAAAAAAACTGGCAATCATCATGAGTGATATGCGCCACTAACCCCTTCACCAACCGCAGCACCCCGCCGCCTACCGCAGCGGCCTGTCTGGAGATTCCCGTTATGAGCGAGAGCGTATTTGCCGATCGTATCGTGCAGAACCTGCTCGACACCGACTTCTACAAACTGACGATGATGCAGGCAGTGCTGCACAACTACCCCAACGTCGAAGTCGAGTGGGAATTTCGTTGCCGCAACAGCGAGGACTTGCGCCCGTACCTGGCGGAGATCCGCTTCCAGATCGAGCGCCTGGCCGAGTTGAGCCTGAGCGCCGACCAGTTGGGCTTCCTGGAGCGTATCAGCTTCCTCAAACCGGACTTCCTGCGTTTCCTGGGACTGTTTCGCTTCAACCTGCGCTACGTCCACACCGGTATCGACAACGGTGAACTGTTTATCCGCCTGCGCGGGCCGTGGCTGCACGTGATTCTGTTCGAAGTGCCGCTGCTGGCGATTGTCAGCGAGGTACGCAACCGCTATCGCTACCGTGAAATTGTCCTGGAACAGGCCCGCGAGCAGTTGTATCGCAAGTTCGACTGGCTGAGCGCCAACGCCAGCGCCGAAGAGCTGTCCGAGCTGCAAGTCGCGGACTTCGGCACCCGCCGTCGTTTTTCCTTCCGCGTCCAGGAAGAAGTGGTCAACGTGCTCAAGCACGACTTCCCGGGGCGTTTCGTTGGCACCAGCAACGTGCACCTGTCCCGTGAGCTGGACATGAAACCGCTGGGCACCATGGCCCATGAATGGATCATGGCCCACCAGCAACTGGGCCCGCGACTGATCGACAGCCAGATCGCCGCCCTCGATTGCTGGGTGCGCGAGTACCGCGGTCTGCTGGGGATCGCCCTGACCGACTGCATCACCATGGACGCCTTCCTCAAGGATTTCGATCTGTTCTTCGCCAAGCTGTTCGACGGTTTGCGCCACGACTCCGGCGACCCGGTGATCTGGGCCGAAAAAGCCATCGCCCACTATCACAAGCTCGGCATCGACCCGATGAGCAAGACCCTGGTGTTCTCCGATAGCCTGACATTGCCCAAATGCCTGGAGATTTTTCGGGCATTGCGTGGTCGCATTAATGTCAGCTTCGGTATTGGCACCAACCTGACGTGTGACATTCCAGGTGTAGAGCCGATGAGCATCGTGCTTAAAATGATCAGCTGTGACGGGCAACCCGTGGCCAAGATTTCAGACGAGCCCGGCAAGACCCACTGCAAGGACCCGAATTTCGTCGCCTACATGCGACACGTTTTCCAAGTACCTGCCGCCCTTTCTGACACATCAAGCAAGGAGTGAATTCATGCAAGCCGTACAGCGTGAGATTGCTGAACAGCTCAAGGTCCAGCCGCCGTTCGCCGATGACGCCGCCCTCAAGGCCGAAATCGCCCGCCGAGTGAGCTTTATCCAGGATTGCCTGGTCAACTCCGGGCTCAAGTCCCTTGTACTGGGCATCAGTGGCGGGGTCGACTCGTTGACCGCCGGTCTGCTGGCCCAACGAGCCATGCGCGAACTACGGGAGAAAACCGGCAACACCGCCTACAAGTTCATCGCCGTGCGCCTGCCGTACGAAACCCAGTTCGACGAACATGAAGCGCAAGCCTGTGTGGACTTCATCGATCCGGACGAGCGTCATACCGTCAACATCGGTCCGGCGGTCAAAGCCTTGGCCGAGCAGGTCGCAGCGTTCGAAGGCAAGGCAGCGGTGTCGCGGGATTTCGTGCTGGGCAATACCAAGGCGCGGATGCGCATGGTGGCGCAATACACCATCGCGGGCACCGAGCAAGGCCTGGTGATCGGTACTGATCATGCAGCCGAAGCGGTGATGGGCTTCTTCACCAAGTTCGGTGACGGTGCTTGCGACTTGGCCCCGCTCAGCGGCCTGGTGAAAAACCAGGTCCGGGCCATTGCCCGAGACTTCGGCGCACCGGAATCGCTGGTGGAAAAAGTCCCCACCGCCGATCTCGAAGACCTGTCGCCAGGCAAGCCGGACGAAGCCTCCCACGGTGTGACCTACGCCGAGATCGATGCTTTCCTGCACGGCGAGCCGGTGCGGGACGAGGCGTTCAGGATCATTTGCGACACTTACCGCAAGACCGAGCACAAGCGGGTGATGCCGTACGCGCCGTGACCGGCAGTCCCTGTGGGAGCGAGCCTGCTCGCGATAACGGTGGATCAGTTTGCATTGATGTTGAATGTGCCGCAGCCATCGCGAGCAGGCTCGCTCCCACAGGAGATGCGATTATTGGCCGGACACAAAAAAGCGCCCTGCACGGGGGCGCTTTTTTGATGCCGAAGCGGGTTACTTCAGGGTAACAGTGCCTTTCATCATCGAGATGTGGCCTGGGAACGAGCAGAAGAAGCCGTACTTTTCAGCGGCATCCAGTTTCGATACGTCGAAAGTCACCGAGTCTTTCTCCCCGGCACCAATGATTTTGGTGTGAGCGATGACGCGAGCGTCATTTTCTTTCAGGTAGTTCTTGTCGATACCGGCGGCCAGGCCATCGGTGGCGATCGGCTGCATGTCAGCCTCTTTGCTCAGCACCCAGTTATGGCCCATGACGTTTTTCGGCAAGCTGCCCGAGTGAGTCAGCTCAACGGTGAACGTCTTGCAGCTCTTGTCGATCTCGATGGCCTTGGTGTTGAAGGACATCTGGTCGGTCGAATCGATGGTGGTCTTGCACTCCGCTGCCATCAGTTGGCTGCTGGCCAGCGTCAACAGGGATACTGCAACAAGTTTGGCAAACATCGTGAATCTCCAAGGCATGGTTAACAAAATTCCGTCAAAGGGGAAGACTGCCTGAATTTGAGACAAGTTCCTATGACCTGAATCAAACATTGTATACAACTTAAGGCTATCAGCCTGATGGACACAATCAACCAGCCAGAGGAATGACACCTCTCTATGATTGGCCCCATCACCTCTCTGGAGCGCCCATCATGAACCTCAACAGCCTGTTGTGCAGCTTGCTCGCCGCCTATGCCTGCGGCGCCAGTGGTACCTACGAAAAACCCCAACGCGAGGTTTAAGTCCTTTGCGCAGCATAGGCCAGGCTTTACTCTGGATCGGTTACTGATCATGGAGTAAAGCATGTCCATAGCATCCGTTTGTGTATTTTGCGGCGCCAGCACCGGCACCGATCCAACGTATCGTGAAGCGGCGCAGGCCCTGGGCCGGGCGTTGGCGGAACGAAAATTGACCCTGGTCTATGGTGGCGGAGCCGTCGGCCTGATGGGCATCGTCGCCGATGCGGCCCTGGCGGCCGGCGGCGAGGTCATCGGTATCATCCCGCAAAGCCTGAAGGACAAGGAAATCGGCCACGGCGGCCTGACCCGCCTGGAAGTGGTGGATGGCATGCATGCCCGCAAGGCGCGCATGGCCGAACTCAGCGATGCCTTCATCGCCCTGCCCGGCGGCCTCGGCACTCTGGAGGAGTTGTTCGAGGTCTGGACCTGGGGCCAGCTCGGCTACCACGGCAAGCCGCTGGGGCTGCTGGAAGTGAACGGTTTCTACAGCAAGCTCACCGGTTTTCTCGATCATATCGTCGGCGAAGGCTTCGTCCGCCCGCCCCATCGTGACATGCTGCAAGTGAGCCAATCACCGCACAACCTGCTCGATGCGCTGGACGAATGGCAACCGTCCGTGCAGCCAAAGTGGGCCGAACAAAAACCCAGCTAACGGCTCGGCCCCGATACAGGGCAGAATACGCGCCGCTCTACCTCACCTTCGACCCCAGAGGATCGCCCATGGCTAAACCCAATTATTCCTTCGCCAAACGTCAGAGAGACCTGGCCAAGGAGCAGAAGAAAGAGGAAAAGCTGCAGCGCAAGAAAGCCACAGCTGAAGAAGAAGCCGCACTGAGCCCGGATACCGAAGGCGAAGTAGCAGCAGAACATGACGTCGATGCACCGAAAGATCAGGCACCCGACGCCTGATACCCCATCTTGTGTCCAGGGCCGACAGCCCCGCTGTCGACCCTTACAATCCCAGCGCCTTGGTAATCGACAGGCGATAACCGACAGGCAGGTTCACCGGCAACTGGCCCGGCGCGAACAGCCCGATCTCTTTGTGCTCATGACTGACGATCGGCACGAAACCGCCCAGCAACTGGCAGCGGTACGTGGAGATGAAGACGTGCTTGCCGGGAATGACCTCGAACAGGTACGAATCCAACGGCTCCCCTACACTCACCTCAACCGCCAGCTCCTCGGCAATTTCCCGCGCCAGACATTGCGGCGCCGTTTCGCCCAGTTCGATCCGCCCACCGGGCAGTTCCCATTCGTCCCGTTCGTTGAGCATCAGCACAACCAGGCCTTCGGGGGATTGCAGCACGCCTTTGATGGACACCGGGAACATGCACCCTCCTTAGTTCGATACATACTGTGGGAGCGAGCCTGCTCGCGATAGCGTCACGACAGTCAATTACATGCTGGATGTGATGGCCTCATCGCGAGCAGGCTCGCTCCCACAAGGGAACGCTTCACGACTCCAGTGGCATCACCGTCACACGCACTTCAGGATCATGGGCACCGCCCCCCAGGATCACTCCCCGCAGCGGCGACACATCGGAAAAATCCCGGCCCCAGGCCAGAGTGATGTGTTCCAGGGCCGGCTGTACGTTGTTGGTCGGGTCGAAGTCCACCCAGCCCAACACCGGGCAATACACCGAGACCCAGGCATGGGACGCATCGGCGCCAATCAGCCGTGGCTGGCCGGGTGGCGGCTGGGTCAGCAGGTAGCCACTGACGTAACGCGCCGCCAAACCGCGAGAGCGCACACAAGCCAGCATCAGGTGAGCAAAGTCCTGGCATACGCCCCGCCGCCGCTCCAGCACCTCCACCAGCGGCGTTGCCACCTGGGTCGCCTCGGCATCGAAGGTGAACTCCTCGAAAATTTTCTCCATCAGCGCTCGAACCCCCACCATCAAGGGTCGCCCCGGCGGGAAGCAGCTTTCGGAAAACTCGACGAAACTGCGCTTGAGGTGCACATACGGTGACTCGAAACGGTAACGGCACGCCTCCAGCAGTGGCGCCGCGAGTGGCCGGCCACTGTAGGTCAGCGCGTTGCAGGTCGACTCCCAGGCCGGGGACAGGTTGAAATCCAGCTCGGGGCGAGCCAGCACCTCGACACTCAAGCGAGCATTGACCAACAGCTCGTCATGGGGCCGTTCAAAGGCCAGGCGCGTCAGCGGGTTGCCGAACACATCCTGCTCATCGCGACGGATCGTCGGCTCCGGGCTGATCAGCAACTGTTGTTCGGTGCACCGCTGCCAGTCACAGGCGCGCGGCCACAAGTGAGCGAGTTGCTGGGCCAGGGACACCGGGCTGTCGTAGTGATAATGAGTGTCGTGGAGGATCTGGTAACGAGCGTTCATCAGACGGACACCGTGCGTTGGCTGACATCATCGACATGGGCGAAATGACGCAACGCCAGGCGATCGGAGACCTGGCCACTGACGTCGGCCACTTCCTGCAACAGGTCGGCCAGACCATCGAGTGCGGCGCGCAGGCTGGCTTCACCAAACAGGGGGTTTTCCAGGCATCGCAGGTCAAAGCGTGACAGGCGTGCGACCAAGTCCGGCAATGCGGTTTCCCTGGGCGCGGCAAAATCATCGTTCAAGCGCTTGAGGGTACGGGCCACCAATTTCAACTGGAAGAGCACCGCGTGGGGGTTCTGCTCGTCCAGTAGCAACAGGTCCAGCACCGGGATCAACTGGGCCACCGCCAAATAGCGCGAGCGGTAGGTGATGCTGCTGTTGCCCAGTTCCAACAACCACTCCAGCCCGGCCTGGTCGAACACCGCCTCGCCCCGCAGGAACGCAGCCAGGCTACTGCTGAGAAACTGCAAGCGCTCCAGGCGCCGGCCCATCATCAAGAAGCGCCAGCCCTCATCGCGGGTCATATCGTCCAGGGCGAACCCGGACAATGCCGCCAAGGACATCACCAATCGGTTGAGGAAATCCAGCAGTTCACCAAAATCCGGCTCCCCGGTTTCCAACTCCATGGCCTCGCGCTGCAATTCCACCAGCGCTTGCCAGTTTTCCCGGGACAACTTGCCGCGCACCTGCGAGGCCGCCCACTGCAAGCGTTGCAGGTTGGCGCGCAGGCTGAACGACCAGTCATCCCCCAACAGTGCCGCCAGCAAACGCTCGGGCAACTCGCCCTCTTCGGGCAACAGCATCAGGCTTTCGCCCAGGGACACCGCCGATTGCAGGGCCTGTGGGTCGTCGCCATCGACATAGCGCGCCAGCATGATCCGCAGCAGCCGCGCGCTGTCGTCGCAACGCTCGCAGTAGCGACCGAACCAGAACAGGTTTTCCACCACCCGCGAAGGCAAATACGGATCGCGTCGAACCAGGTCGTGGACCCCCACGGTTCGCTGGGCCTTCCATTGTTCACCGCCAGGCGCCTGCTCCCCCAGCACCCAGGTGTCCTTGCTGGCGCCACCGCGCTGCATCGACACCACTTCGGCGTCGGCCTCGGCGGCCACGCGGGTCAGCCCACCCGGTAGCACCCGGTAATCGTCCTTGCCGGACACGGCATACATGCGCATGCCAATCGCCCTGGGCTGGATCTGGCCATCTTCGGCCTGCCAGACCGGGGCCTGGGACAATTGCGCCAGTTCCTGGGCGACATAGGCATAGGGCCGTGCCTGCATGCGCGCCGCCAGTTGGACGCGCTGCTTCTCGCTCAGGTCGCGGCCGAACACCGGGCTGAAACTCTGGGAAGGAAACGCCGGCTTGATCAACAGCTGCGGCAATTTTTCCAGGGCCTGGGCCAGCACCGGCGGCTCACCGCACCACCAGGTGGCGATGGACGGCAGCAGCAGCTCTTCGCCGAACAGGTACTGGTTGATCTTTGGCAGGAACCCCAGGAGGCCCGGTGATTCCAGCACGCCGCTGCCCAGAGCATTGGCCACCAGTACCCGGCCCTGACGCACCGCTTCCAACAACCCTGGCACGCCGAGGGCTGAATCGGTGCGCAGCTCCAAGGGGTCGCAGAAATCGTCGTCGAGCCGGCGCATGATGGCGTGGACCCGACGCAGGCCGCTGAGGGTCTTGAGGTAGACCGTGGCGTCCCGAACGGTCAGGTCCCCCCCTTCTACCAGCGGATAACCCAACTGGCGCGCCAGGTAGAGATGTTCGAAATAACTTTCGTTGAAGCGCCCCGGCGTCAACAGCACCACCAGCGGCGATTCGCCGTCGCTGGGAGCCTGTCGTGCCAGGGTTTCCTGCAAGGTACGGAAAAAGCCGGACAAGTGCCGCACCTTCAGATCACGATACAAATCGGGAAAGGCGCGGGAAACGATCATGCGATTTTCCAACGCGTATCCGGCACCTGAAGGCGCCTGGGTCCGATCCGCCGTGACCCACCAGCGTCCATCGGGCGTGCGCGCCAGATCCACCGCATACAGGTGCAGAAAGCTGCCGTCCGGCGGCGCGATGCCCTGGCAAGGCCAAAGGAAATTGTTGTGCCCATACACCAGTTCTGCCGGCAACAGCCCTTCGCTGATCAGCCGTTGTGGCCCGTACAGGTCGGCCAGCACCGCGTTGAGCAGCCGAGCACGCTGGGCGATTCCGGCCGACAGTTGCTTCCACTCTTGCGGGTCGATCACGTGGGGCAGCAGGTCCAGTTCCCACGGCCGGTCGGCGCCTTTGGGGTCCGCGTAGACGTTATAGGTCACGCCGTTTTCCTGGATCTGCCGGGTCAGCAGGGCCTGGCGCTGGACCAACTGGGCCGGCGTGCTGCGCTGCAACTGGTCGAACAGCCGCCGCCAGTGCGTACGCACGGTGCCGCTGTCGTCCAGCAGTTCATGATAGGTGCCCGTTGTCAGCGGGTAATGGTCAAGCAGGTCAGGCATGGAAAGCTCGGCAGACGGCAATGAAAGGTGAGACTAGCGCAAGCGCATGACGCCCGGATAGTTGAAATATCCGGGCGTCGCGTAAGACTCAGAACCGTCGCAGATCGAGCGTGAGGGGAAACTCGTCATCCATGGCCAGGCTGGGTATAGGAAGTTTCCCAGGCGTGTGTCCGAGACGGAAGAAACGCGCCATTCGCCGGCTCTCAGCCTCATTGGCATTGACCGGCAGGCTGTCGTAGTTGCGCCCGCCCGGATGAGCCACGTGATACTGGCAACCGCCTATGGAACGTTGCATCCAGGTGTCGAGCAAGTCGAAGACCAGCGGCGCATGCACCGGGATGGTCGGTTGCAAGCAGTTGGCCGGTTGCCAGGCGCGGAAACGCACCCCGGCGACGAACTCGCCAACCCGACCGGTGGGTTGCAACGGCACCGGCACGCCATTGCACGTCAGCAGGTAGCGTTGCGGCGCCAGGCCGCTGAGCTTGACCTGCAAGCGCTCCAGGGAGGAGTCCACATAACGCACAGTGCCGCCCACCGCGCCCTCTTCCCCCAGCACATGCCAAGGCTCGAGGGCCTGGCGCAATTGCAGTTCGATACCGTTGACCGCGTAATCGCCCACTTTAGGGAAGCGGAACTCCAGGTGTGCGGCGAACCACTCGGCCCGCAGCGGGTAACCGGCGGCGTTCAGCTCATGGATGACGTCGGCAAAATCCTGCTCGATAAAGTGCGGCAACAGGAAACGGTCATGCAGCTCCGTGCCCCAGCGCGCCAATTTCGCCGGTGCATAAGGCTCACGCCAGAACCGCGCCACCAGCGCCCTTAGCAATAATTGCTGGGCCAGGCTCATGCGCGCGTGAGGCGGCATTTCGAAAGCACGCAGTTCCAACAGGCCAAGACGGCCCGTGGCGCCGTCCGGTGAGTAGAGCTTGTCGATGCAGAATTCGGCGCGGTGGGTATTGCCTGTCACGTCGATCAACAGGTTGCGCAGCAAGCGATCGACCAACCATGGCGGGCATTCCTCGCCCGGCTGGGGCATTTGCGCGAAAGCGATTTCCAGCTCGTACAACGCGTCGTTGCGCGCCTCATCCACCCGAGGCGCCTGGGAGGTCGGGCCGATGAACAATCCGGAAAACAGGTAGGACAACGACGGGTGGTTATGCCAATAGCTGATCAGGCTGCGCAACAGGTCGGGACGCCGTAGGAACGGTGAGTCAGCCGGTGTCGCGCCACCCAGTACGAAATGGTTACCGCCACCAGTGCCGGTGTGTCGGCCATCGATCATGAATTTCTCGGTGGTCAGCCGAGTCTGTCGCGCCTGCTCGTAGAGGAACTCGGTGCGCTCGACCAACTCATCCCAGGTTGCCGAGGGTTGCACGTTGACCTCGATCACACCGGGGTCGGGGGTGATGCGAAAATTGCTCAGGCGCGGGTCGCTCGGCGGCTCGTAGCCTTCCAACAGCACCGGACAGTGCAACTCCTCAGCCGTCGCCTCGATGGCGCTGACCAGCTCCAGATAATCCTCGACCCGCTCCAGCGGCGGCATGAACAGATAGAGCCGGCCTTCACGGGCCTCGGCACAGAAGGCAGTGCGGGTCAGCCAGTCGGCGGATTGGTCGATCTGTGGGACACGCTCCTGTTCGGTCGCCGACTCGCCGTGACGCGCCAGCGCCTCGGTGCCGGGCAGTTCAGGCAAGTCCTGGTTCGGGTCGGTGGGATGAATGTACGGGTACTCGGCCGCCGTCACCCAAGGCTGGGACGCCAGCGGCAAGCGATAGCCCAGGGGCGAATCCCCCGGCACCAGGCGGCAGTGGTTGTCGCGCAGGTACCAACGACCGCTTTGCCATTGATCGCCCTTGGCGGTGCGGGCCAGCGGCAGGACCTGGCCGATGACCTTGTCCAGGCCCTGGCTGAAGACCTTGCGCAGCCGGGCACGTTCCAAGACGTCCTCCAGACGTGGATCCTCGGCCGTGACATTTGAAGGCAATGCACCTTCGCGCCAGAGGTAATAGAAGTTGTCTTCGTAGGCAGGAAACACGAATCGCGCAGGAATCTTCAAACGCTCGGCGACGCTCGCCAGGAAGCGCCCAGCCAGTTCGCCATCGGCACCGTAATCCTCCTGCTCGTCGGCGATCAACGCGCTGTTGTGCCAGATCGGCACACCATCGCGTCGCCAATAGCAGTTGAGCGACCAGCGCGGCAATTGCTCGCCCGGGTACCACTTGCCCTGGCCAAAGTGCACCAGACCTTGGGGCGCATAGTGCTTGCGCATGCGCTGGAACAGCTCGGCGGAGAGCCGGCGCTTGTCCGGCCCGAGGGCGGCGGTGTTCCACTCGGCGCCGTCCGGGTCATCAATGGAGACAAAGGTCGGTTCGCCGCCCATGGTCAGGCGCACATCGCCCTCCAGCAGGTCGGCGTCGATCTGGCGCCCCAGCGCCTGGATCGCCAGCCATTGCGCTTCGGTGTACGGCTTGGTCACCCGCGGCGCTTCCCAGACCCGCTCGACGGACATTTCGTGGCTGAACTCACACTCGCAAGGCTCCACCAGGCCGCTGATCGGTGCTGCCGAGGACGGATCGGGACTACAGGCCAACGGGATGTGGCCTTCACCAGCGAACAGCCCGGACGTCGCATCCAGGCCGATCCAGCCGGCACCGGGCAGGTAGACCTCGCACCAGGCATGCAGGTCGGTAAAGTCCACCTCGGTGCCGGATGGGCCATCGAGGCTTTTCACATCGGCGGTCAACTGGATCAGGTAACCGGACACGAACCGCGCCGCCAGGCCGAGGTTGCGTAACAACTGCACCAGCAACCAGGCCGAGTCGCGGCAGGAGCCGGACGCGTGCTCCAGGGTGTGCTCCGGCGTCTGCACGCCGGGCTCCATGCGGATCAGGTAGTTGATGTCTTCGCTCAGGCGCTGGTTGAGCGCCACCAGGAAATCCACCGCCGGCAATGGCGTGCGGTCGATGCCATCCAGATACGCCTGGAACCTCGGCGTCAGCGGCAGGGTTTCCAGGTAAGGCGCCAGTTCCTTGCGCTCATCGGCCGCGTAGGCGAACGGAATCTTTTCGGCGTAGGGTTCGAGGAAGAAGTCGAACGGATTGAATACCGCCATTTCCGCCAGCAGGTCGACCTCGATCCGCAGCTCCCGGGTTTTCTCGGGAAACACCAGCCGCGCCAGGTAGTTGCCCTGGGGATCCTGCTGCCAGTTGATGAAATGCTGGTCGGGCGAAACCTTCAGCGCATAGGAAAGAATGCGCGTGCGGCTGTGGGCCGCCGGGCGCAGGCGAACGATCTGCGGGCCGAGCTCGACGGCGCGGTCGTAACGGTAATGCGTGACGTGATGCAATGCGACATGGATCGACACGACGTGCCTCCTGCGAGCCTGGGCGATATCGAAAGCGGCGCAAGACTTATGCCATGCAGGCAGGCCGGACACTTTCTTGATCTACTCAAGGCAGTAGAGCACTAAAAACGCGCGATGCCCGTATTCATCTGCAAAGCAACGCACATAAATGCGGCGCGGGCAGCGCGAATCGACTCAGCGACGCGACCGTGGTGCCTTGGCGGCCTGGGTGATGAGTGAGCGCTGGCGGCGGATCTCCACCAGTTTTTTGCGCATTTCCCGGTGGCGCTTGCTGTTGAGCAGCAACAGCCCCAGCAGTGGCAACAGCACCGCGAACAGGTACACCCCCTGATGCGGTCGATAAGCGAGCATAGGCACCACCGCCGCCAGACAGGCCAGGAAATACCCCGCTACCCACCAGACCGCCCAGGCGCGTCCGCGAACGATCAAGAGGTTGCCCAGGACCAGGACGAGCACCAGGGCCAGAGTGCCGAGCCCGATATAGTCGGTCCTGGCTGACGGCTCCAGGGCACGCCAATAAGTGGTCCCGGCCAACACAAGCAAGGTCGACCCGGAAAAGCAGCCCAGCAGGATCGTCCCCATGAAAACCGGAAAATAACGGGCGAGGAATTGCTTGAGCGATCCGCCACCGATCATTCCGTGAATTCCTCATACAGGCCGACGGCAACAGTCTTCACGGCGCCATCGCCGGTATAACTGCCAATGATCCCCAGCGCGCCGCCGAGGGAATCCTTTATCTGGGTCAGGGTCGCGTGCCTGATTTCGGCTGAAGAATAACGCTTGGGCATGGCCCCGGCCCGTTGCTGCAACTTGAGTAGCTTGGCAGTCAGGCTCGGGTCCTTGAGCGTCAACAGTTCCTTGGTCAGCTTGCTTCGCTCTTGCCGATTCAAGCCCTTGAGCAACTGATACCAACTCTTTCCAGTGCCAGCCGCCTTGTTGGCCTTGAGCAGTCGGACAGTCGTCAGGGCCGAGCCACCGACACCCACCAGGGACACTCCGTCAAGGATCGGCGACACGATGTTGTACCAGTCAGCATCATTCATCTCATCGTTGCCAGTCGGATTGGTCAGCTCATTGGCCACCCGCATCCCGCCAATGACACATTGCGCGGTACTGGCCGTCGCGGCAGCAGCGCCCAGGGCAACGACAAAGGCGCTGGCCCCCGCCGTAAAGGGCACCGCGACGCTGCCACTGAACACCACCACCCAACCAATCACCGCGGCGACACAGGACAACCCGGCATTGGTTGCTTCAAGCCCGAGCTTGGATTCACGCGGGCTGCTTTTCACCTGGTCGATGAACTGCTGCGGCGCGATGTATTTTTTCGCCTCGCGCAGAATGATGCGCTTGGGCGCGATGCTGCAAATCGGCTTGAATTCGCGCAGGGTCACAACGTTGTATTCGGAATCGACATAGACCACACCCGCCCCGGCGATGCCAGGATCAGCGTCGATGGCAGCGAACAGGCGTGGCAGGTTGATCTGGCTTTCGATGCGTTTGCGGGCCATGAACTGGGAGAAGCTCAGGTCCATGCCGATGCCCGTTGAAGCGCTGCTCATATGAATCGTCCTTGAGAATCGGAAAGTGAGTCTTTATCCACACACAATACTGTGGCGAGGGAGCTTGCTCCCGCTCGGCGGCGAAGCCGTCGTAAACCGGCCGGCACGGTCTGTCTGAGAACATTGCATGGGATTATTTGGGGCCGCTTCGCAGCCCAGCGGGAGCAAGCTCCCTCGCCACAAAAGGCTATGCATCCGCCATCACGTCGTAAGGCGGTCGCCACGATAACAAACGACCAGCACCGTCGCTAGAAAGCAAAACGCCAGCACTTAAGGCTGGCGTTTTACGTTGTCGCTCAAGGATCAGCGCGGCACGACAGGCTTGCGCGCCGGTTTCGGGCCCTTGCCCTTGGCGGCGTCCTTGCGTTCCTTGGCGGCCTGCTGGTTGCGGGCGAATGCCGCGGCCTTGGCTTGCTCACGCTTGTCCCATGGGTTGCCACCGTCACTGGCACGCGGTGGCAGCCCAGTGTGCTGGGTCAGGATCTTGGTGGTTTCCTTGCCCACCTTGTGGCTGCCAGCCGGCGTCGAGTTCTTGCGCCGGGCGCTCTGGTAGCTGTCGGTGGCCGGCTGGTGCAACGGGATCAACTGGTTCTTGCCCGGCCCGATCAGGTCGGCGCGGCCCATGCGGGTCAGCGCTTCACGCAGCATCGGCCAACCCTTGGGGTCGTGATAACGCAGGAAGGCCTTGTGCAGGCGGCGCTGCTCCTCGCTCTTGACGATGGTCACCGCATCGCTCTTGTAGGTGACCTTGCGCAGCGGGTTCTTGCCCGAGTGGTACATGGCGGTCGCGGTAGCCATCGGTGACGGGTAGAACGCCTGCACCTGGTCGGCGCGGAAACCATTGCCCTTGAGCCACAGCGCCAGGTTCATCATGTCTTCGTCGGTGGTGCCCGGGTGGGCGGCGATGAAGTACGGAATCAGGTACTGCTCCTTCCCGGCTTCCTTGGTGTACTTCTCGAACATCCGCTTGAATTTGTCATAGCTGCCAATGCCCGGCTTCATCATCTGGTTGAGCGGGCCTTCCTCGGTGTGCTCCGGGGCGATCTTCAGGTAACCACCGACGTGGTGGGTCACCAATTCCTTGACGTATTCCGGCGACTCGACCGCCAGGTCGTAACGCAGGCCGGAGGCGATCAGGATCTTCTTCACCCCAGGCAAGGCACGGGCGCTGCGGTACAGCTGGATCAGCGAAGAATGGTCGGTATTGAGGTTCGGGCAGATGCCGGGGAACACGCACGACGGCTTGCGGCACGCGGACTCGATTTCCGGGCTCTTGCAGGCGATGCGGTACATGTTCGCGGTCGGGCCGCCGAGGTCGGAAATGACGCCGGTGAAGCCTGGGACCTTGTCGCGGATCTCTTCGATCTCGCGAATGATCGACTCTTCGGAGCGGTTCTGGATGATCCGGCCTTCGTGCTCGGTGATCGAGCAGAAGGTGCAGCCGCCGAAGCAGCCACGCATGATGTTCACCGAGAAACGGATCATCTCGTAGGCCGGGATCTTTTCCTTGCCATAAGCCGGGTGCGGAACACGTGCGTAAGGCATACCAAACACGTAGTCCATTTCCTCGGTGGTCATCGGAATGGGCGGTGGGTTGAACCAGACATCGACCTCGCCGTGCTTCTGCACCAGGGCACGGGCGTTGCCCGGGTTGGTTTCCAGGTGAAGTACACGGTTGGCGTGGGCATAGAGCACCGCATCGCCACGAACCTTTTCCACCGACGGCAGACGAATCACGGTTTTGTCGCGGGTCATTTTCGGGCTCGCCAGGATCTGTACGACCTTGGCTTCGCTCGGATCCTCAACCGGACCTTTCTCCTGCTCGATGGCGCAAGCAGCGGTGTCCTGGGTATTCACGTACGGGTTGATGATCTTGTCGATCTTGCCCGGGCGGTCGATGCGCGTGGAATCGACTTCGTACCAGCCTTGCGGCGTGTCGCGGCGGATGAACGCCGTGCCACGCACGTCGGTGATGTCTTCGATCTTGTGACCGTAGGACAGGCGCTGGGCGACTTCGACAATCGCCCGCTCGGCGTTGCCGTAGAGCAGGATGTCGGCGCAGGCGTCGATCAGGATCGAATTGCGGACCCGGTCCTGCCAGTAATCGTAATGGGCGATACGCCGCAGCGACGCTTCGATACCGCCAAGCACGATCGGCACATGCTTGTAGGCTTCCTTGCAGCGCTGGCTGTAGACCAGGCTCGCACGGTCCGGACGTTTGCCCGCCAGGCCACCGGGGGTGTAGGCGTCGTCGGAACGGATTTTCTTGTCGGCGGTGTAGCGGTTGATCATCGAGTCCATATTGCCGGCCGCGACACCGAAAAACAGGTTGGGCTCGCCGAGCTTCATGAAGTCGTCTTTGGACTGCCAGTTCGGCTGGGCAATGATCCCGACGCGAAAGCCCTGGGCTTCCAGCAAACGGCCAATGATCGCCATGCCGAACGACGGGTGATCGACGTAGGCATCACCGGTCACGATGATGATGTCGCAGGAATCCCAGCCGAGCTGATCCATCTCCTCCCTGCTCATGGGCAGGAACGGCGCCGGGCCGAAACATTCGGCCCAGTACTTGGGATAGTCAAATAACGGCTTGGCTGCTTGCATGTCGATGACCGGTATAAAGGATGAAAAATCGCGGGCGCGGAATATAGCACAAAATTTGACCAATTCCGACGGCTATGGTCGGAAATGGTGACGCCCTCATCGCGAGCAGGCTCGCTCCCACAAAATATCTGCAACACACAGATCCCATGTGGGAGCGAGCCTGCTCGCGATGAGGCCAGATCAGGCGATGAAGAATTTACTCATCGTCATCAAAATTGTAGCTACCCGGCGCCAGGTTCTCGAATCGGGTGTATTTACCGATGAACGCCAGGCGAATGAAGCCGATCGGACCGTTCCGCTGTTTGCCGATGATGATTTCGGCGATGCCCTTGTGTTCCGTCTCAGGGTGATACACCTCGTCACGGTAGACGAACATGATCACGTCGGCGTCCTGCTCGATCGCTCCGGATTCCCGCAAGTCGGAGTTCACCGGGCGTTTGTTCGGGCGCTGTTCCAGGGAACGGTTCAACTGGGAAAGTGCAACCACCGGGCAGTTGAATTCCTTGGCCAGGGCCTTGAGGGAACGGGAGATTTCGGAAATCTCGTTGGTCCGGTTGTCGCCGCTGGAACCCGGGATCTGCATCAATTGCAGGTAGTCGATCATGATCAGCGCGATGTCACCATGCTCACGCACCAGGCGACGGGTCCGGGCACGCATTTCCGACGGGCTGATACCCGCGGTATCGTCGATGAACAGCTTGCGGTCGTTGAGCAGGTTGACCGCCGATGTCAGGCGCGGCCAGTCATCGTCTTCCAATTGGCCGGAACGGACCTTGGTCTGGTCGATACGCCCCAGGGACGAGAGCATACGCATGATCAGCGATTCGCCTGGCATCTCGAGGGAGTACACCAGCACGGCTTTGTCGCTGCGCAGCACGGCGTTTTCCACCAGGTTCATCGCAAAGGTGGTCTTACCCATGGACGGACGGCCGGCGACGATGATCAGGTCGGACGGCTGCAGACCGCTGGTCTTCTCGTCGAGATCGGTGTAGCCAGTGGACAGGCCGGTGATGGCGTTGTCGGTGTTGAACAAGGTGTCGATACGGTCGATGGCCTTGGTCAGCAGGTCGTTGACACTCACCGGGCCGCCGGTTTTCGGCCGGGCCTCGGCGATCTGGAAGATCTGCCGTTCGGCTTCGTCGAGGATCTCGGCGGCGGTGCGGCCTTCCGGGTTGAAGGCGCTGTCGGCGATTTCAGTGCTGATACCGATCAACTGACGCAACGTCGCCCGTTCGCGGACGATCTGGGCATAGGCCTTGATGTTGGCGACAGACGGCGTGTTTTTTGCCAACTCGCCCAGGTAACCGAGGCCACCGACCTGGGAAGTCTGCCCTTCCTTGTCCAATTGCTCGGCCAGGGTGACGACGTCGATCGGCATGTTCTGATCGGCAAGCCTGGCGATCGCACGGAAAATCAGGCGATGGTCATGTCGATAGAAATCGCCGTCGGAGACTTGATCGAGCACGCGTTCCCAGGCGTTGTTGTCCAGCATCAGGCCACCGAGCACGGCCTGTTCGGCCTCGATGGAATGCGGAGGCACCTTCAGGGCAGCGGTTTGCAGATCATATTGCTCGGGAGCGGTGATTTCGTTCATGGCCACGTCTGGTTATGAAATTCAGCAATTGCAGAAAGACAAAGGGCACGACCTGTAAACAGGATCGTGCCCGATGTTACCGGCAAGCACCCGAGGGTGCCAGCCGACAGGTGTTGCTTAGGCTGCTACCACGACAACGCGTACGGTGGCTTCAACTTCGGCGTGCAGGTGCACGGCTACGTCGAATTCGCCTACGTTGCGGATGGTGCCGTTCGGCAGACGAACTTCGCTTTTCGCAACTTCAACGCCAGAGGCGGTCAGTGCGTCAGCGATGTCGTGAGTACCGATCGAACCGAACAGCTTGCCTTCGTCGCCAGCGGTGGCAGTGATGGTCACTTCCAGCTCGGCCAGTTGGGCAGCACGGCTTTCAGCCGAGGTTTTACGGTCTGCGGCAGCTTTTTCCAGCTCAGCGCGACGCTCTTCGAACGCAGCCAGGTTGGCAGCGGTCGCAGCGGTGGCTTTGCCGTAAGGCAGCAGGTAGTTACGACCGTAGCCGGCCTTAACGTTTACTTTGTCACCCAGGTTGCCCAGGTTGGTGACTTTTTCCAGAAGGATCAGTTGCATGTGAAAATCCTCTAACTTTTAACCTTCACCGTTCGCGTTGTCGGCGTCTTTCGGCGCCATACGACCGCGAAAATCAATCAGGCTGTCGACGATGGCCAAGACCACGAGCAACGGACCGAGCAAGTGCATGAAAGGCAACAACGTCACGTATATCCCCACCAGCCAGAACGTGGCCAGTCGCTTCTGCGCCACCAGCCCGTGAATCAGGGCCAGGCCGGCGAAGACCAGCGGTACACTGCACAACGGCAACAGGATCAGTGCATGCAGCCCGAAAAACGGGGCAACACACATGACGGCCAGCAGTGACAGCGCCACGCTCTTGGGGAATCGGATGGCGCGAAACTCGCGACCGAAACCACCGGGGTTATACAACGACGCCTGCCAATAGCGCCCAAGAATCAGGCACAGCACGCTAAAGATCTGCAGCGAAGACGCTATCGAGATGATCATCAGCGGAGCGCTCAGCGCGGCGAGAAATGCCTTCTGGTCTGCCGAGAATGTCTCGTAGACCTCACCCATCGCCAGCGGCAGGACGTGTTCGAACGTCTGCGCCAGTGACTCGATGAAGGAACCGAATACGGTCCCCAGGCTCACCGCACACAACAACCCCACGGCCACGCTGCACAGCAGCACGCGGTTCCAGGTATGTCCGGCGCGCAGAACCAACGCCAGGCCACAAGCCCCGAGCAACACCAGGAGTGTTGTCGGGTCCTTCAGGAAATACCAGCTCACCAACGCTGACAGCAACCCGATACCCAGGACGCTCAAGGCGTCCGAACCGCGCCGCAGGAGCACAAGGCACCCAGCGGCGGCACTCAACCAGAACAACAGCGGCAATGCTGCGGATCCGGCCACAACCAACGTGGCCTGCACACGTCCCCGCATGATGAAGTCAGCTAAGGCGCGCATGCATTCAATCCCTTACTACTCGTCGACTGCCCGGTCTCAGCGGCCGTGGCTGTCGGTGTAGGCCAGCAGGGCCAGGAAGCGGGCGCGCTTGATAGCGGTGGCCAGCTGACGCTGATAACGAGCTTTAGTACCGGTGATACGGCTTGGAACGATTTTGCCGGTCTCGGATACGTAGGCTTTCAGAGTGTTGAGATCTTTGTAATCGATCTCTTTCACGTCTTCAGCGGTGAAGCGGCAGAATTTACGACGACGGAAGAAACGTGCCATGTGATTGGCTCCTTAAAAGGTCCGTGGATTACTCGTCAGCGTTATCGCTGTTGTCGCTGTCGCTATCGCTGTCATCGCCATCGGCGCTGTCAGAGTGCTCAGGACGGTCGCGACGCTCACGGCGCTCACTGCGGTTTTCTTCAGCCTTGAGCATCTCGGATTGGCCGGTGACGGCTTCTTCGCGACGGATGACCAGGTTACGGATCACTGCATCGTTGTAGCGGAAGTTGTCTTCCAGCTCGGCCAGGGCCTTGCCAGTGCACTCAACGTTCAGCATCACGTAGTGAGCCTTGTGAACATTGTTGATTGCGTAGGCCAGTTGACGACGGCCCCAATCTTCCAGACGGTGGATTTTGCCGCCGTCTTCTTCGATCAGCTTGGTGTAACGCTCAACCATGCCGCCGACTTGCTCGCTTTGATCCGGGTGGACCAAAAAGATGATTTCGTAATGACGCATGAATGCTCCTTACGGGTTGTAGCCTGCCGCTCAAAAACGGTCAGACAAGGAGTGAATGACACTTATGGACTTGTGGACGCTAGACACATAAGTGCCTGCCATCACAGCAAGGGGCGCAATTGTAGAGAAGGGCCGAGGGAGGCGCAAGGTAATTGGTGATTATTTGAACAGCCACCAATCCATGCCCTTACACAAAACTACTGTGGGAGCGAGCGTGCTCGCGATGAGGGCGCCACATTCAACATTTGCGCCGAATGACACGCCGCTATCGTGAGCAGGCTCGCTCCCACAGGGCTTACAGCAAGATCAGGGCTTTTTGGCGACAGCCTTGACGCTACGCTGGCGCAGCGCTTCGAACAGGCACACCCCAGTCGCCACCGAGACGTTGAGGCTGCTGACGCTGCCAGCCATCGGCAACTTGACCAGGTAATCGCAATGCTCGCGGGTCAGGCGGCGCATGCCCTTGCCTTCGGCCCCCATGATCAGGATCGTCGGGCCGGTCAGGTCCTGGTCATAGATGCTGACCTCGGCCTCGCCCGCCGTGCCGACCACCCACAGGCCGCGCTGCTGGAGTTTTTCCAGGGTGCGCGCCAGGTTGGTCACCGCCACCAACGGAATCACTTCCGCGGCGCCGCAGGCGACTTTACGCACCACTGGCGTCAAGGTGGCCGACTTGTCCTTGGGCACGATCACCGCCAACGCACCGGCGGCATCCGCCGAACGCAGGCAGGCGCCCAGGTTGTGCGGATCGGTCACGCCATCGAGCACCAGCAGCAAGGGCGCGCCCTCGGTACGATCGAGCAGTTCGTCGAGCATCGCTTCGCCCCAGACCTGGCTCGGACTGACCTCGGCCACGACCCCCTGGTGCACGCCTTCGACCCAGGCATCCATTTCGCGCCGTTCGGCCTGGCCGACCGCGACGCGGCTTTCGTTGGCGAGTTCGACCAGGGTCTGGACCCGCGGATCGCTACGGCCTTCGGCCAACCAGATCTGCTTGACCCGCTTGGGGTGATGACGCAACAACGCTTCCACGGCATGCACGCCGTAGATTTTTTCCAACTGACTCATGACTTGGCCTTGGGTTTACGCGCCCCGCCGCTCTTGGCTGGGGCCGAGCCCGCTTTCGGCGGACCCTTCCGGTGTTTGCTTGGCTTGCTCGATGACTTTTCCGCCCCGTGGGACTTTCCCCCAGACGCCGCTTTACCACCGCTTTTGGCTTCGTTGAGCAACTGCTGCTTCAACTCGCGGCTCTTGCGAAGCTCGGCGTTCTTCGCCGCTGCGTCGCTGGGGCGGTAGGCTTCGGGAGCCTTGTCCTTGACGGACGAACGACGACCGGCCTTGGCTGGCTCAGGCTCTGCGGTTTTGGCAGGAGCACCTTTACCCTTGGTCGCAGGCGCTGCGGTCTCGCCGCCACGCTTTTTACGGCCAGTCGGCGCTTCGGCGGGCTTGTCAGACATTCCGAAGTCGATCTTGCGCTCATCGAGGTCGACGCGCATGACCTGCACTTCCACGGTGTCGCCCAGACGGAAGCTGCGACCGGTGCGCTCGCCCGCCAGGCGGTGGTGCACAGGATCAAAGTGATAGTAATCACCCGGCAAGGCGGTGACGTGCACCAGGCCCTCGACGTAGATGTCGGTCAGTTCGACAAACAAACCAAAGCCGGTCACAGCAGTGATCACGCCTGGGAACGACTCGCCCACGCGGTCTTTCATGAACTCGCACTTGAGCCAGTTCACTACGTCACGCGTGGCTTCGTCGGCGCGGCGTTCGCTCATGGAGCATTGCTCGCCCAACTGTTCCAGGGCCGCTTCGTCGTACGGGTAGATCCGCGCCTTTGGAATGGTCATGGCACCGGCGCGCTTGACGTGCGGGGTGTTCAGCTTGGAATGGATCACGCTGCGGATCGCGCGATGCGTGAGCAGGTCCGGATAACGGCGGATCGGCGAGGTGAAGTGGGTGTACGCCTCGTAATTCAGACCAAAGTGGCCCTGGTTGTCGGCGCTGTACACCGCCTGGCTCAGAGAGCGCAGCATCACCGTCTGGATCACATGGTAATCCGGGCGGTCCTTGATGCTGGCCAGCAGTGCCTGGTAGTCCTTCGGCGTCGGACCGTCCTTGCCTTTGTGCAGGGACAGGCCGAGCTCGCCGAGGAAGGCGCGCAGTTTTTCCAGGCGCTCCGGCGGCGGGCCGTCGTGCACGCGATACAACGCAGGAATCTCGTGCTTCTTGAGGAACTCCGCAGTGGCCACGTTGGCCGCCAGCATGCACTCTTCGATCAGCTTGTGCGCATCGTTACGGGTCGTCGGGGTGATTGCGGCGATCTTGCGCTCGGAACCGAAGACAATCCGGGTTTCCTGGGTCTCGAAATCGATCGCGCCGCGCACGTGACGGGCACCCAGCAACACCTTGTACAGCGCGTACAGCTGCTTGAGGTGCGGCACCACGCCAGCGTATTCGGTGCGCAACGCCTTGGCTTCACTGGTCTTCGGCGTTTCCAGGATGGTGCTGACCTTGTTGTAGGTCAGACGCGCCTGGGAGTGGATCACCGCTTCGTAGAACTGGTAGTCGGTCATTTCGCCGGTTTTGGAGATGGTCATCTCGCAAACCAT
This sequence comes from Pseudomonas bijieensis, assembly GCF_013347965.1. Classification (NCBI taxonomy): domain Bacteria; kingdom Pseudomonadati; phylum Pseudomonadota; class Gammaproteobacteria; order Pseudomonadales; family Pseudomonadaceae; genus Pseudomonas; species Pseudomonas bijieensis. The sequence goes on from NZ_CP048810.1 coordinate 3,504,761, forward strand.
GGCCAAACGGTCGACTTTCGGGTTCAGCGAACACAGGCCGTTGGACAACTGCTCAGGCAGCATCGGGATCACGCGCTCAGGGAAATACACGGAGTTGCCGCGCACCTGGGCTTCGTTATCCAGGGCCGAACCGATCTTCACGTAGCTGGACACGTCGGCAATCGCGACGAACAGCTTCCAGCCGCCGGAGAACAGGCGCAGCTTACCGGGCTTGGCTTCGCAGTAGACCGCATCGTCGAAGTCGCGGGCGTCTTCGCCGTCGATGGTGACGAACGGCAGATGGCGCAGGTCGATGCGTTTTTCTTTATCTTTCTCTTCGACTTCCGGCTTGAGCTTGGCGGCTTCCTTGAGCACAGCCTCGGGCCAGACGTGAGGAATGTCGTAGGTGCGCAGCGCAACGTCGATTTCCATGCCCGGCGCCATGTAGTTGCCGACCACTTCAACGATATCGCCCTGTGGCTGGAAGCGCGCAGTTGGCCAGTGGGTGATTTTCACCTCGACGAACTGACCCACCTTGGCGGCGCCATTACGACCCGGAGTAATCAGCACTTCCTGCTGAACCTTCGGGTTATCCGGCACAACAAAACCGATGCCGCCTTCTTCGAAGTAACGGCCGACAATGCTTTCATGGGCACGGGACACCACTTCGACGATCACGCCTTCACGGCGACCACGACGGTCCAGGCCGGAAACACGGGCCAGGGCCCGGTCGCCATCGAACACCAGACGCATTTGCGCCGGGCTCATGAACAGGTCGTCGCTACCGTCGTCCGGAATCAGGAAACCAAAGCCGTCACGGTGGCCGGCGATGCGGCCCAGGATCAAGTCGAGCTTGTCCACCGGCGCATAGGTGCCGCGCCGGGTGTAGATCAGTTGAGCGTCGCGCTCCATGGCGCGCAGACGGCGGCGCAGGGCTTCGAGCTGGTCCTCGGTGGTGAGACCGAACTCTTCGACCAACTGCTCGCGGCTAGCAGGCGAACCCCGATCGGCGAGATGCGCCAGGATCAGTTCGCGACTAGGAATAGGGTTTTCATATTTTTCCGCTTCACGAGCGGCCTCGGGATCGAGGGACTGCCAATCGGCCATTAGAGAGTTTTCACCTTGTCTATATGCGGGTTAGTTTGGCATAGGCTTAATGAAACGGGAAATTTCAAACATGCGATGGCTTTTCCAGATCGATTTGGCCTGCCTTTGAAGCCCCGGAAAAGCACCGCTCGTGAAATTTAGCGGTTTTTTTCTCAGGAGGGGTTTACAGTTAAAAACACGCTCCGTATAGTGCGCGCCATCGACGACGTACACACGTTGCCGATACTGCCCAGATGGTGAAATTGGTAGACACGCCAGCTTCAGGTGCTGGTGACCGCAAGGTCGTGGAAGTTCGAGTCTTCTTCTGGGCACCAATTTCGAGCAACAGGTCAATGACCTGCAAGCCCAACAAAAACCCGCGAAAGCGGGTTTTTGCATTTCTATCTCCCTGAAATTGCGTTTGGCAATTACTAAAACAAAAACAGGGGTTTACAGATCAAAACGCGCTCCGTATAGTGCGCCACATCAACAGCGGCAACGCTGAAGATGCTGCCCAGATGGTGAAATTGGTAGACACGCCAGCTTCAGGTGCTGGTGACCGCAAGGTCGTGGAAGTTCGAGTCTTCTTCTGGGCACCAATTCAAGCTTCAAGGTCACGACCTTGAACCTCACAGAAACCCGCGAAAGCGGGTTTTTGCGTTTCTGCCATCTGAACCTTTGCTCCCGCTGGAGGGCAAAGCCCTCCCCGACCGAACCAGGCCTGATGGAGGCACGACCGGAAGAACCGGGTCGGCTGTCAGGCCGCCTTCGCGAGCAAGCTTTGCTCCCACAAAATCTGACTGGTGTACCACCGGGAAGAACCAGGTCGGCTGTCAGGCCGCCTCGCGAGCAAGCTTTGCTCCCACAGATCTGATGGGTGTACGACCGGGAGGACTCAGGTCGGCTGTTAGGCCGCCTTCGCGAGCAAACTCGCACACAGGTTTTGGTCGCGTATAAGCCTGTGAAAACCCGATCAAGCCCTGAACTGCCCCAAACTCGCCTTCAACTGCGCCGCCAAACTATCCAGCACCTTGCCACTGGCCGTGGTCTCAACCACAGCCTGGGCCGCTTTCTCAGCCTGGGCATGAATCGTCTCCACCCGCCCACGCACCGCCTGCGCCCCCTGGGCCTGATGAGCCGCCGCCTGAGTCGCCAGACCAATAGCCGCATGCACCTGCTCTACAGAGGCCTGCACCGACTGCTGCAACCGCGCGCTGTCTCGCAGCACCAACAAACCTTCACTTGCCTGGCGCCCAGCTTGGCCGATGGCGGCCACAGCCTCGCGAGCCCCCTGCTGCAAGGCCACGATATGCGCCTGTATATCGCCCGTCGAGCTTTGGGTCTTGCTCGCCAACGCCCGCACCTCATCCGCCACTACGGCAAACCCGCGCCCGGTTTCCCCAGCCCGCGCCGCCTCGATGGCCGCGTTCAAGGCCAGCAAGTTAGTCTGCTCGGCGATGCCGTGGATCACCGTCAACACCACTTCGATCTGCTCGCTCTGCTGCGCCAGTCGCTCGATCACTTTCGCCCCGGTGTCTACCTGCCCGGCCAGGGCCTCGATCAAGCCACTGACCTTGGCCGAAGTGCGGGTGTTTTCATCGGTGGCCTGGCGAATTTCTACCACCTGCTGCAAAGCCGCCTGCATCGCCTGGCTTTCCGACTGAGCTTCATCTGCCATTTGCGATAGCGCACGCAGGCTCTCGGCCACTTCATCACGCTGCATCCCGGCCGCCGCATCGGCACCGGAGTTACGCAAGGTCATCGCACCGATTTCCACACCGGTACGCTGGGCCACATCACCCGCCTCGCGCACGATGGGCTGCAACTTATCCACAAAGCGATTGACCGCCGAGGCCATGTCGCCAATTTCGTCCTTGCTGTTGATTTGCACACGCTTGGTCAGGTCACCCTCACCCGCCGCCAGGTCGTTCATGGCCGCGATCAGCAACTTCAAGCGATTGACCACCCTACGCCCCAACACCACAGCCAGCAGCGCCAGTACGCCAAAGCCCACCAGTGCCAGGCCCAGGCCGATGCGCCAGCGCAGGGTAGCCGCGGCTTCCTGCACGGTGGTAGCGGTGTTGGTCTGCATCTGCGTGGCGGTGGCCTGGGCCGATTCCAGGCGACCGCGCATGGCGGTCGCGCTGTCGGCTGCCGCCCCCTTGAGGCTGTCGCCGACCAACTGGTCGCTGCTGGCGATCAAGGCCGAGAAGCGCTGGTCAAGCGCCTTCAGATCGGTTTCAACGGCAGCCGTGGAAACCCCCATCAGTACTTTGCCGATCTCCACGCCGTTGGGATTGATCGAGGCTTCAAGGTAATACACGGAAGGGTCGTTCTTCGCCGCATCCAGCACCTTGTCCAAGGCCCGCTCGCCCTTGCCTTTCTCCAGCAGCGCCTTGTTGATCGGGTTTTCCCGGTTCAGGTAGCGGGTGAGGTGCTCACCATTCGCGTCGTCATAAATGACAAACAGCACATTGGGATTACGCTGGGCCCGACGGGCGAATTCGGAGAGCGTGGGCACGTCGCTGTCCCACATGGCGCGAGGAGCGACGGAAGCCAGGAGTTGCGCCATATCATTGGCGGAATCTCTCAAATCCTTCTCCAATGTCCCACGCAGTTGCGCCTGCTCATCCTTCAGGCGAGCCGACAACCCGGCATTGAGCCGCTGGCGGGTATTGGCAGAAAGACTATCCAGGCTCGACGTGACTTCACGCCCCGCCTGCTCCAGCTCGCCGGAAAGCTTCTGGCTGTCAGCCCCCAGGCGCGCACCGAGGTCGGCTTCCAGCGCCGTGACCGTGCTTCGGGTCAGCGCAACAGCCACCAGTACCTGCACCAAAAGGGCGATACCGAGGGTAATGAACACAGGCCGCAACAAACGGCTTTGTAACAGTGAGAGAACGGCCGACACGTGAAATCCCTCTACCAAACGCCATTAATTTGATGGCACTTATGGAAGCGGTGCCTTAATGAAGATGCATAGCAAGTGTCGTGCCGTGCGGCAACCAGAAACGACAAAGGACCCAAACGAGGGTCCTTTGTGTTTTACATCAATGGCTTATCAGGCAAACGGATGACGCAGAACGATGGTTTCGTTGCGGTCCGGCCCCGTCGAAATAATGTCGATCGGCGCACCGACCAACTCTTCGACGCGCTTGATGTAGTTGCGAGCCGCCACAGGCAGTTCTTCCAGGGTCTTGGCACCCACGGTCGATTCAGTCCAGCCAGGCATCTGCTCGTACACCGGCTCCAGGCCAATGTAGCTGTCGGCGTCGGTCGGAGCGTCGATGACGGCGCCGTCCTGGTTCTTGTAGCCCACGCAGATATTGATGGTTTCCAGGCCGTCCAGCACGTCCAGCTTGGTCAGGCACAAGCCCGAGATGCTGTTGACGTCGATGGCGCGACGCAGGATGACGGCATCGAACCAGCCGCAACGACGGGCACGGCCAGTGGTAGCACCGAACTCGTGGCCACGCTTGGCCAGGAAGGCACCAACGTCGTCGAACAGCTCGGTCGGGAACGGACCCGAACCCACGCGAGTGGTGTAGGCCTTGGTGATGCCCAGGATGTAGTCCAGGTACATCGGACCGAAACCCGAACCGGTGGCGATGCCGCCAGCGGTGGTGTTGGAGCTGGTGACGTACGGGTAGGTGCCGTGGTCGATGTCCAGCAAGGAACCCTGGGCACCTTCGAACATGATGTCCTTGCCGGCGCGACGCAGCTCGTGCAGTTCGGCAGTGACGTCGAGCATCATCGGCTTGAGCAGCTCGGCGTACTCCATGCACTCGTCCAGGGTTTTCTGGAAGTCGATGGCCGGTTCTTTGTAGTAATTGACCAGGACAAAGTTGTGGTAGTCCAGCAACTCGCCCAGCTTGGCCGCGAAACGCTCACGGTGGAACAGATCACCGATGCGCAGGCCACGACGGGCCACCTTGTCTTCGTAGGCCGGGCCGATGCCGCGACCGGTGGTGCCGATCTTCAGCTCGCCACGGGCCTTTTCACGAGCCTGGTCCAGCGCAACGTGATAGGACAGGATCAGCGGGCAGGACGGGCTGATACGCAGGCGCTCGCGCACCGGTACGCCTTTCTCTTCCAGCTTGATGATTTCCCGCAGCAAGGCGTCGGGAGCAACCACCACGCCGTTGCCGATCAGGCACTGGACGCCTTCGCGCAGCACGCCCGAGGGGATCAGGTGCAGGACGGTTTTTTCACCGTCGATCACCAAGGTGTGACCTGCGTTGTGGCCACCCTGGTAGCGCACTACGGCGGCAGCATGTTCGGTCAGCAGATCAACGATCTTGCCTTTGCCCTCATCACCCCACTGGGTGCCCAGGACTACGACATTCTTACCCATAACACTTGTCCTCATTCGCGCAAACTTGGTGCCGGCCGCGGCCGGCAGGAAAACTCAAGAAGCCAGCGGCAATACTTGCCAAAGCCCGTTCTGCTGAATCAATTGCCGGTCGCAGTCCGCTTCACGGGCGGCGGCCAATGGTTGCCCAGGCAAGGCCTGGACGACACGCTGACCCTCACTGCGCAACTGGCAGACTGCTTGCCAGAGTGCCGCATCCGTACTGTCAGGCATCCAGATACCGCCAGACGGTAGCTCGACTTCAGCACGCCCCAGGGTCACCAGGGTTTTCAAATCGGTAGAAAAACCGGTCGCCGGACGGGCACGACCGAAGTCGGCACCGATGTCGTCATAACGACCTCCCTGGGCAATGGACTGGCCCACGCCCGGGACGAACACGGCGAACACCACGCCGGTGTGGTAGTGATAACCGCGCAACTCACCCAGGTCGAAATACAGCGACAACTCGGGGAAGCGCACCGACAGACGCTCGGCAATCGCCAGCAAGTCGTCCAGCGCCGCCAATACAGGCGCCGGCGCACGAGCCAGGCGCTCACGGGCAGCGGTCAACACCTCACGTCCGCCACACAGATCCACCAGCGCCCGCAACATGTCCGACAGATCGGCCGGCAGGCCCTCGGTCAGGCTGATGACCTCGTCGATGGCCTTGCGTTGCAGGGCATCGAACAACTGTTGCTCCACTTCGCCGGACAAACCGGCCGCACGGGCGAGGCCGCGATAGATGCCGACATGCCCCAGGTCCATGTGGACATCCGGCACGTCAGCCAGTTGCAGCATGGCCAACATCAGGCTGATGACTTCTACGTCGCTGCTCGGGCTGGCGTCGCCATACAATTCGGCACCCAGCTGGATCGGGCTGCGCGAAGACGACAAGGCCCGCGGCTGGGCATGCAGCACACTGCCGGCGTAGCACAGGCGGCTCGGACCTTCACGGCGCAGGGTGTGGGCGTCGATGCGCGCCACTTGCGGCGTGATGTCGGCACGAAAGCCCATCTGCCGGCCCGACTGCGGGTCGATAACCTTGAAGGTGCGCAGGTCCAGGTCCTGGCCCGCGCCGGTGAGCAGGGATTCCAGGTACTCGATATGCGGGGTGACGACGAACTCGTAACCCCAACTCTGGAACAGATCCAACACCTGCCGACGCGCTACTTCGATACGCGCAGCTTCCGGTGGCAGTACTTCTTCGATGCCATCTGGCAGCAGCCAGCGGTCTACCGTTGCCATTACGCCATTCCCCTATGGTCCGGGCGGCCAGCCCTCGGGCAAGCCTTGAGTGAAGCAGAAAACACTTGGCCCACACGCAAAACACGCGCATGAGCGACGTGACGAATGGCCCGCAATCGGCCTCGCCCAGCGCTTTCCTCGAAAAACCTGTCGGATCGTTCAACCCGACGCCTGCAACCAAAACCGCAATCAAACGTGCAGACGCAAAAAAGCCGGGAATTTCCCGGCTGCCGCATCATACACACGTTTTCCCAAAGGATCACCCCGCCCGACGCTTTAGCCGCCGGGCGGAGTGTCTCAGGTCAACGTCGCATCAAGGCTTGGACTTTTCCAGGTAGTGGAAGAAGTCGCTGCTTGGGTCCAGGACCAGGACGTCGGATTTGTTCGCGAAGCTTTCACGGTAGGCACGCAGGCTACGGTAGAACGCGTAGAACTCCTGATCCTGCCCGTAGGCCTTGGCATAGATCGAAGCGGCCTGGGCATCACCATCACCACGGACCTCTTCCGATTCACGATAGGCTTCGGCCAGCAGCACACGGCGTTGACGATCGGCGTCGGCACGGATGCCTTCGGCCAGCTCGTTACCCTTGGCACGGTGCTCACGGGCTTCACGCTCACGCTCGGTGCTCATGCGCTCGAACACGCTGCGGTTCACTTCCTTCGGCAGGTCGATGGCCTTGACCCGGACATCGACCACTTCGATACCCAGCTCTTTTTCTGCCATCGAGTTCAGCGAACGGGTGATGTCGGCCATGAGCGCATCACGCTCACCGGACACCACTTCATGCAATGTGCGCTTACCGAACTGGTCACGCAGGCCCGACTCCAGGCGACGGGACAAGCGCTCGTCGGCGATCTGCTTCAAACCCGAGGTCGCGGTGTAGAAGCGCTCGGCATCCTTCACGCGCCACTTGGCATAGGCGTCGACCATCACGGCTTTCTTTTCCAGCGTCAGGAAGCGTTGCGTCGGCGCATCCAGCGTCATCAGACGCGCGTCGAACTTGCGCACCTTGTTGACGTACGGCACCTTCACATGCAGCCCCGGCTGGACATCAGCCTGGACCACGCGACCGAATTGCAGCAACACCGCACGCTCGGTCTGAGCCACGATGTAGAAGCAGTTCCAGGCAGCGATCGCCACGACGACACCGACAATAAGGGCGATCAGCGATTTATTGCTCATCAGCGACTCTCCCTGGTACGTGCTTGCTGTTGCTGCAGATCCGCCGCCGCACGAGCGTTGGCTTCATTGCTGGCGGCCGCCGAACTGGTCGCTGGCGTGCTGGTGTTGCGACCGCTCTCGACCATCTTGTCCAGTGGCAGGTACAGCAGATTGCTCTGGCCGTTCTTGTTGCCGGTCACGAGGACCTTGCTGGTGTTGCTGAAGACTTCCTGCATGGTGTCCAGGTACAGACGCTGGCGGGTCACTTCTGGGGCCTTGCGATACTCGGCCACCAACTTGGTGAAGCGATCAGCCTCACCCTTGGCGCGGGAGACCACTTCGTCACGGTAACCGTTGGCATCCTCGATGATGCGTTGGGCCTGGCCACGGGCTTCCGGCACGACGCCGTTGGCATAGGTTTCGGCCTGGTTGCGCGAACGCTGCTCGTCTTCACGGGCACGGATCACGTCATCGAAGGCTTCCTGGACCTCACGCGGTGCCGCTGCGCTCTGGACGTTGACCTGGGTCACGGTGATCCCGGTGCGATAGGTATCGAGGAACCGTTGCAGGCGTTCCTTGATTTCGCTGGCCATCAGTTCACGACCTTCAGTCAGCACCTGGTCCATGGCGGTGGAACCCACCACATGGCGCAGGGCGCTTTCGGTCGCGTGCTGCAGGCTGATTTCCGGCTGGTCGACGTTCAGCACGAAGTCCTGCAGGTTGGTGATCTTGTATTGCACGGTCAGCGGCACTTCGACGATGTTCTCGTCTTCGGTCAGCATCTGGCCCTGCTTGGTGTACGCCCGCTCACGCGTGACGTTTTCCATGTACTTCTGGTCGATCGGCGGGAAATAGATGTTCAGGCCCGGGCCAACCGTCTCGTAGTACTTGCCGAAGCGCAGCACCACGGCCTGCTCCTGCTCGTCCACGACATAGACCGCGCTGTACAGCCAGACAGCCGCCAGCACGACGAGGCCGATGCCGAGCAGGCCGAAACCGCCGCCCTTGCCCGGACGACCACCACCCTCGTCACCGCGTTTTTTACCACCACCGAACAAACCGTTCAGGCTTTCCTGCAGCTTTCGGAAGGCCTCGTCGAGATCCGGCGGCCCCTTGCGGTCGCCGTTGTTACGACGCTTGCCACCCCAAGGATCCTGATTATTCGAGTTGCCACCCGGCTCATTCCAAGCCATAGCGCTCTCCATCTGATAAAGCAAAGACGCACCCACGGCGCGCCGACCAATGCTACAGAATGCCTGACACAGCTTTCTCAGGCTTTTATTGCAAAGTGTGTTGCTCGATGAATTCCATCGGTTGCAGCCCTTCGCGGCTGACCAGCCGGTTGAGCTCCGACCGAGGCAGGCGAACAGCCAGCAGGCAGACGCCTTCGTCGTCGTGTTCTTCTTTTTGCACGGCCCCCAGCTCGAAAAACTGCGCACGCAGCCGGGCGAAACGTTGCGGCAATTTCAGGGTGCCTACAAACAGATCGTTGCCCAACAGCTCGGCCACGGCCTGCCTGAGCAGGTCCAGGCCGGTGCCATCGCGGGCCGACAGCCAGACCCTTTGCGGCTTGCCATCGGCATCGCGCTGGATCTGCGGCTCCACGCCTTCGAGCAAATCGAGTTTGTTGTATACCTCGAGGATCGGCAAGTCCTGGGCTCCGATCTCACCCAGCACCACCATCACCTGCTCGATCTGCAGCATCCGGTCCGGTTCGGCGGCATCGATCACGTGCAGCAGCAGGTCGGAGTTGCTCGACTCTTCGAGCGTAGCCCGGAAAGCCTCGACCAGCTTGTGCGGCAGGTGACGGATGAAGCCTACGGTGTCGGCCAGCACGATCGGCCCGAGGTCGTCCAGGTCGAGCCGGCGCAGGGTCGGGTCGAGCGTGGCGAACAACTGGTCGGCGGCGTAGACGTCGGATTGGGTGACGTTATTGAACAGGGTCGATTTGCCGGCGTTGGTATAGCCCACCAGTGAAACCGTCGGGATATCCGCGCGCTTGCGGCCGCGTCGCGACTGCTCGCGCTGGCTGCGGACCTTTTCCAGCCGCCCCTTGATCTGGCGCAGGCGAACCCGCAACAGGCGCCGGTCGGTTTCCAGCTGGGTTTCACCCGGGCCGCGCAGACCGATACCGCCTTTCTGCCGCTCAAGGTGAGTCCAGCCGCGAACCAGCCGCGTACTCATGTGCTCAAGCTGGGCCAGTTCGACCTGGAGCTTGCCTTCATGGGTGCGGGCGCGTTGGGCGAAGATATCGAGGATCAGCCCCGTACGGTCGATCACGCGACACTCGAAGACACGTTCGAGGTTACGTTCCTGACTGGGCGTGAGGATGTGATTGAAAATCACCAGGTCGACCTGCTCGGCCTTGACCAGGTCGCGCAACTCCTCGACCTTGCCACTGCCGATCAGGAACTTGGCGGTTGGCCGATGACGCGGCACGTTGAAAAACGCGACGGTCTCGGCGCCGGCCGAAAGTGCCAATTCCTGAAACTCCTGCGGATCTTCGCGCGCCTCAGGGTCCTGTCCATCCAAGTGAACGAGAATGGCCCGTTCACCACCACCGTGGCGCTCAAAGAACAAAGGAGGCTCCTATCAGGCGTTACCCGGTTCAGCGTCACCGCCTTCGGATTCGGTTGCGCTAGGCAGACGAATTGGACGAACTGGCACGACTGTAGAGATCGCGTGCTTGTAGACCATCTGGCTGACGGTGTTTTTCAGAAGGATGACGAACTGGTCGAAAGACTCAATCGTGCCTTGCAGTTTGATCCCGTTGACCAGATAGATGGACACCCCAACTTTCTCTTTACGTAAAGTGTTCAAGTAAGGGTCTTGTAGCGAATGCCCTTTTGACATGTGCCGCACTCCTTTAAGGATCAATTATAAAAATCGGAATCAGATGGCTTGGGCCGTCACACCCCCAAGGATAGACGGCAATTGCAAGGACTCAGCTCAATATGGAGATGGTCCCAAGGTATTTCAAGGCGCGTGGCAGATTGTCGCAATCGAGACTGTCGAGCCAATGCAGGTCAGTCCAGCTGCGCAGCCAGGTGAACTGGCGTTTCGCCAATTGGCGCGTGGCAATGATCCCACGCTCCTGCATCTCGGCTGACGTCAGCTTGCCGTCCAGGTAATCCCAGACTTGTCGATAACCTACCGCACGTATAGACGGCAACCCGGGATGCAGGTCACTTCGCTCACGCAGGGCTACGACCTCGTCTATGAACCCCTGTTCCAACATTAATGTGAATCTTTGTTCAATTCGCCGATGCAGCACTTGCCGGTTCGCCGGAGCGATGGCCAGATTCGCGACAGTATAGGGCAATTGTTGCAGTCCCGAAGCGGCTGCTTCAGTACTTTGCGCAGATTGTCGTTGGCGCAGGGCCGTCATGCTCTGGCCGCTGACCCGATAAACCTCCAGGGCCCGACTGAGCCGCTGCGGGTCATTGGGGTGAATACGCGCCGCCGACTCCGGGTCGATGACCGCCAATTGCTCATGCAGGGCTTGCCAGCCAAGGCGCGCGGCTTCTTCTTCAATCTGCGCGCGCACCTCGGGATCGGCCGCCGGCATGTCCGCCAGCCCGTCGACCAAAGCCTTGTAATACAGCATCGTGCCGCCCACCAGCAGCGGGATCTTGCCTCGCGCGGTGATTTCGGCCATGGCCTGGAGCGCGTCACGGCGGAAGTCGGCCGCTGAATACGCCTCGGCCGGGTCCAGGATGTCGATCAGGCGGTGGGGAAATTCGGCCAGCAGTTCTTTTGACGGCTTGGCAGTGCCGATGTCCATGCCCCGGTAGACCAGGGCCGAATCGACGCTGATCAGCTCGCAGGGCAAAACCTTGGTCAACTCGATCGCCAGGTCGGTCTTGCCGGCGGCGGTCGGGCCCATCAGGAAAATCGCAGGAGGCAACTGGCTCATCAACGACCGCGCAGGAACAGTTTGTCCAGGTCGTCCAGGCCCAGTTGGGTCCAGGTCGGCCGGCCATGGTTGCATTGACCGCTACGCTCGGTGTTTTCCATGTCCCGCAGCAGGCCGTTCATTTCCGGCAGGGCCAGGCGCCGGTTGGCGCGGATCGCGCCGTGGCAGGCCATGGTGCCGAGCAGTTCGTTCAGGTGCGCCTGGATCCGGTCGCTGGTGCCGTATTCCATCAAGTCCGCCAGCACGTCGCTGACCAGGCGATTGGCCTCGGCCTGTTTCAACAACGCCGGAATCTGGCGGATCGCCAGGGTTTCCGGCCCCAGGCGCTGCAATTCGAAGCCCAGGCGCTGGAACCAGGCCACATGTTCCTCGGCACAATCGGCTTCGCGCTGGCTGACGGCCAGGGATTCGGGCACCAACAGCGGCTGGCCGCTCAAGCCTTCGCTGGCCATGGCGATTTTCAGCCGCTCGTACATGATCCGTTCGTGGGCGGCGTGCATATCCACCAGGACCAGGCCCTGGGCGTTTTCCGAAAGGATATAGATGCCTTTGAGTTGTGCCAGGGCATAGCCCAGCGGCGGGATATCGCCCTGGCCGTCGGGCAATGCCACCGCACCGGGTTCAGGCAAGGGTTTGAAGAACTCGCGATAGGCTGCCTGAGCCTCGGCCGCCGGCACGTTGGATTGCGGGCGCGGGGTGTATTGATACTGGTAGCCGCTGCCGGCACCGCTCCCGGCCGGGTTGTAGCTCGGTTGCGGCGGGGACTGTTCCAGCAGCGCGTTGGCCGCCAGGCGCATTTCGCCCTGCGGGCCGAACTCGCCCGCTTCCAGCCCCGTTGGCCGGACCATGCCAGCCACTGCCGCCGGAGCCGCCAATTGATCTTCCGGGCGCACATCGCCCAAGGCACGGTGCAAGGTGCCATAGAGGAAATCGTGGACCATGCGCCCGTCACGAAAGCGTACTTCGTGCTTGGTCGGGTGCACGTTGACGTCCACCACCGCCGGGTCGACTTCGAAAAACAGCACGAAGGTCGGATGCCGACCGTTGAACAGCACATCGCGATAAGCCTGGCGCACCGCGTGGGCCACCAGCTTGTCGCGCACAGCGCGACCGTTCACGTAGAAATACTGCAAGTCCGCCTGGCTGCGGGAAAACGTCGGCAACCCGACCCAACCCCACAGGTGCAGGCCATTGCGCTCCACCTCGATGGGCAATGCCTGCTCCAGGAAACCGGCACCGCACACCGCGCCGACACGGCGGGCACGGGCCGCATCATCATGGGCCTCGTGCAGGCTGAGAATGGTCTTGCCGTTGTGGCGCAAATGGAACGCCACGTCAAAACGCGCCAGGGCCAGGCGCTTGATGACTTCCTGCAAGTGATCGAATTCAGTCTTCTCGGCCTTGAGGAACTTGCGCCGGGCCGGAGTGTTGAAGAACAGGTCGCGCACTTCCACCGAGGTACCCACCGGATGGGCCGCGGGCTGGACGCGAGAGGCCATGTCCCGGCCCTCGGTCTCGACCTGCCAGGCCTGTTCGGCGTCACGGGTGCGGGAGGTGAGAGTCAGGCGCGACACCGAACTGATGGACGCCAGCGCCTCCCCCCGAAAGCCCAGGCTCATGACCCGCTCAAGGTCTTCCAGGTCGCGAATCTTGCTGGTGGCGTGACGCGCCAGGGCCAGCGGCAGGTCCTCGGAAGAAATACCGCCACCGTCATCGCGTACCCGCAGCAGCTTGACGCCGCCTTGCTCGACATCCACATCGATGCGCCTGGCCCCGGAGTCGAGGCTGTTTTCCAGCAACTCCTTGATGACCGACGCCGGCCGCTCGACCACTTCGCCGGCGGCGATCTGGTTCGCCAGCCGGGGGCTGAGCAGCTCGATGCGGGCGTTGCTGCCGATCACTTCGTCACTCATTGCTGAACCGCCACGTCATTGCCGGGAATGGTCAGGGTCTGGCCGATCTTGAGCTCGTCGCTCTTGAGGTTGTTGGCGCTGCGCAAGGTCGCAGGCGACACCTGGTAACGCACGGCGATCATCGCCAGGGTTTCGCCGGGGTTGACCCGATGGTCCCGCGGGCCCTGGGCAATCTTGCCGGAATCGCGCAGCCAGGCAATGTAGGTACCTGGCGGTGGATTCTGCTGGAAGAACTGCCGCACGCCACTGCTGATGGAACGGGCCAGGGCCTGCTGATGACTGGAGGACGACAGCTTGGACGCCTCGTTGGAGTTGGAGATGAAGCCGGTTTCCACCAGGATCGACGGGATGTCCGGCGACTTGAGCACCATGAACCCGGCCTGTTCGACGCGCTGCTTGTGCAGCGGCGTGACGCGACCGATGTTGCTCAGGACTTTCTGGCCGACGTTGAGGCTGGAGGTCAACGAGGCCGTCATCGACAAATCGAGCAATACACCGGCGAGCATCCGGTCCTTGTCATCGAGGCTGACGTTGCCGGCACCGCCGATCAGGTCGGAACGGTTTTCGCTGTCGGCCAGCCAACGGGCGGTCTCGGAGGTGGCGCCACGGTCGGACAGGGCAAACACCGAGGCCCCGAACGCAGCGGCCGAAGGCGCGGCGTCGGCGTGGATGGAGACGAACAGGTCGGCGCCCTTCTTGCGGGCGATTTCGGTACGCCCGCGCAGGGGAATGAAGTAGTCGCCGGTACGGGTCAGCTCGGCGCGGAAGCCTTTCATGCCATTGACCTGGCGCTGCAATTCGCGGGCGATGGACAGCACCACGTCCTTCTCACGTTGTCCGCGCGAGCCCGAGGCTCCAGGGTCTTCGCCACCGTGACCGGCATCGATCACCACGATAATATCGCGCTTGCCGGCCGGGGCCGGTGGTAGCTTGAGCGCAGGCTCGGTAGGGGTCACCGGCACCGCTGGGACCGTGGCGACATTGGTCGGCGGCGGTGGAGGTGGCGCCGCATCGGCCGGGTTGTCGAACAGGTCCACCACCAGCCGGTTGCCGTATTGGGCGTTGGGGGCCAGGGTGAAGCTTTTCGGGGTCACGGCTTTTTTCAGGTCGATGACCACCCGCAGGTCGGTCGGCGTACGCTGGGCCGAGCGCATCGCGGTAATCGGCGTGTTGGCGGTCGCCACGTTCAATGGCGCGCCCAGGGTCGCACCATTGATGTCGATCACCAGGCGATCCGGGGCGGTCAGGGTGAATACGCTGTGCTGCACCGGGCCCGTCAGGTCAAACACCAGCCGTGTATTGTCCGGCGCCCGCCAGAGGCGAACGCTGTTGACCTTTGTCTCGGCCACAGCATCGACGGCCAGTGCCGTAAGCAACAGTCCTACGACAGCAACCACCGCGCGAAAGCGCATACCAAACCCCATCATCAATTAGTTTCCAATGCCAAAGCGGCACACCACGACTCGCCACGCGAGCCTTGCGGCGTCAGTTTCAGCGAACGCCCGCCGTTCTGCGCGCCAATGGTAATGGTCAGGTCGGGCTTTGGCAAAAAGCCTGCACCCTTCTGGGGCCATTCGATCAGGCACAAGGCGTCATCTTCGAAATAATCGCGGATACCGAGGAATTCCAGCTCTTCAGGATCCACCAGTCGATACAGGTCGAAATGGAAGGCGCGAATGTCGCCGATCTCGTAGGGCTCGACCAGGGTGAACGTAGGGCTTTTGACGGAGCCGACGTGCCCGAGGCCGCGAATGATGCCACGGGACAAGGTAGTTTTCCCCGCGCCAAGGTCGCCTTCGAGAAAAATCAGGCCATGGCCGGCGGTGATCTGCGCGATGCGAGCGCCAAATTGTGTCATGGCGTGTTCGTCGGCCACGTACAGGGTTACTTCAGACACGGTGAATGCTCCTCCAACAACTGACGAATGGTCGGGATCAGATCGGTCGCCGCCAACCCCCGCCCCGCACGACCGGCCTGGGCGCCAGCACTGGCATGCAGCCAGACCGCCAGGCACGCGGCCTCGAAGCTCTCCATGCCCTGGGCGAGCAAGGCACCGACCACGCCGGCCAACACATCCCCCAGGCCCGCCGTGGCCATGGCCGGATGGCCCTGGCTGCAAACCGCCAGGCGACCATCCGGGCTGGCAATCAGGCTGCCGGCGCCCTTGAGGATCACCGTGGTGGTGTATTTCTGACTCAATGCATGGGCCGCCGCCGGGCGATCGGCTTGCACCTGGGCTGTGGATATCCCCAGCAATCGCGCCGCCTCGCCCGGGTGTGGGGTGATCACACACTGCTCGGGCAAACCAACGTCACCGTTGCTCAGCAGGTTCAGCGCATCGGCATCCCACACTTGCGGCAGCGACGCATTGGCCGCCGCCGACAACAGGCTACGCCCCCAAGCGGCCTGGCCCAGGCCTGGCCCGACCACCAGCACGCTGGCCTGTTGGAGCAAGCCCATCAATTGGTTCGCCGAATGGGTACCCTGCACCATGACTTCAGGTAAACGCGTCAGCGCAGCCGCTACATGCTCGCTGCGGGTCGCCATCGACACCATGCCCGCACCGCAGCGCAGGGCGCTTTCGGCACTCATCTGGATCGCACCGCCAAAACCCCGGTCGCCACCGATCAACAGCACGTGACCGAACTTGCCTTTGTGGGACGTGGCGGCGCGAGGTGTCAGACGTGGCAGATTATGGGGTGAAAGCAGTCGGGCACTGGCCGGTGTGGCTTCAACAATATCTGGGTCGGCGTGCAGATCATTGAATACCAGTTCACCGAC
Source organism: Pseudomonas bijieensis (assembly GCF_013347965.1). Classification (NCBI taxonomy): domain Bacteria; kingdom Pseudomonadati; phylum Pseudomonadota; class Gammaproteobacteria; order Pseudomonadales; family Pseudomonadaceae; genus Pseudomonas; species Pseudomonas bijieensis. The sequence continues at coordinate 3,521,191 of NZ_CP048810.1, forward strand.
CCGGTCCGCCGCTTCGCCGGTAAACAGGCCCAGTTTCAAGCCAATGAAGGTCACGGTCAGGTCAGCCGTCACCGCCGTGCCCAGCACCCGCCCGGTGTCGGCACACAACCCCGAGGGAATATCCACCGCCGCGACCGGCAGGCCGCTGACATTGATCGTATCGATGGCCTGCACATAAGGCTCGCGCACATCGCCACTCAGGCCCGTGCCCAGCAGTGCGTCCAGCAATACGCCACGCAACTCTGCCTCATCCGACCATGGCTCCATCGGCACGCCCACCGCCACGGCTTCGGCATGGGCATTGGCCGCGTCGCCCTGCAATCGCCGGGGCTCGCCCACCGTCAGCACCCGCACCGACCAGCCAGCGCGCCGGGCCAGGGTAGCGACCAGGTAGCCATCACCCGCATTGTTGCCATGCCCGGCCAGCACGGTCAGTTCGCGGGCGTCAGGCCAGCGCCGAACAATCGCTCGCCAGGTGGCGCGGGCAGCACGCTGCATCAATTCGAAACCGGCGGTGCCGGCCGCGATCAGTTGTGCGTCGAGGGCCCGGACCTGCGCAGCACTGTACAGCGCGTCGGGAAAATCATCTTTAGTGTGCGGCATGCGTCTTCGGGCTCCGATGTCTGGCAGAATTATACGCATCTCAGCTCTGGTTTCTCTCGCCTCATGCCTGCCATTCCCACAGACCTCCCCGCCCTCGCCCAATCCATCAAGGAATGGGGCCGCGAGCTGGGTTTCCAGCAGGTCGGCATCAGCGGCCTGGACCTTGCCGAGCATGAGCAACACCTGCAACGCTGGCTCGACGCCGGCTACCACGGCGAAATGGACTACATGGGCGCCCACGGCAGCAAACGCTCACACCCCGAGGAGCTGGTGCCAGGTACGCTGCGGGTGGTGTCCCTGCGCATGGACTACCTGTCGGGCGACACGCACATGGCGCAGATGCTCGGTCAACCGGAGAAAGCCTACGTCTCGCGTTATGCGTTGGGCCGCGATTACCACAAATTGATCCGTAAACGCGTGCAACAACTGGCAGAAAAAATTCAGGCGGTCATCGGCCCCTTCGGTTATCGCGCCTTCGTCGACAGCGCGCCGGTGCTGGAAAAAGCCATCGCCGAACAGGCCGGGCTGGGCTGGATCGGTAAAAACACCTTGGTGCTGAACCGCAAGGCCGGCAGCTATTTCTTCTTGAGCGAGCTATTTGTCGATCTGCCCCTGCCGGTGGACCCGCCCCATGCCAGCGAACATTGCGGAAAATGCACCGCATGCCTGGATATCTGTCCTACAAATGCCTTCGTCGGGCCCTACGTGCTTGACGCCCGACGCTGCATTTCCTACCTGACCATCGAACTGAAAAACGCCATCCCCGAGGAGCTGCGGCCGTTGATCGGCAACCGGGTGTTCGGCTGTGATGACTGCCAGATCGTCTGTCCATGGAACCGCTTCGCCCGACCGTCCGGGGAAAGCGACTTCAAACCACGGCACAACCTGGACAATGCCGGGTTGGCCGAGCTGTTCATGTGGGACGAGGCGACTTTCCTCAGCAGCACCGAAGGTTCACCGCTGCGCCGCGCCGGCTACGAGCGCTGGCTGCGCAACCTGGCGGTGGGCCTGGGTAATGCGCCCTCGACGATTCCCGTGCTGCAAGCTCTGGAGGCCCGGCGCGACTACCCGTCGGAGCTGGTGCGCGAGCACGTGGAGTGGGCGTTGCGCCAACATGCCGAGCGTCAAACTTCGTCGTTGTAGACGAACTTCGGCATTTCCCAGTGGAAGCGAATCGCCAGGAGCCGCAACAGGAAACCACCGAACAAGGTGATGAGGATCGCTTGTTCGTTCGGCAGTTGCAGGAAGACACACAGCAGATAACACCATGCCGCGGCAAACGAGACGCTGGCGTAAAGTTCACGACGGAAGATCAGCGGAATATCGTTGCAGAAGATGTCCCGCAGAATGCCGCCGAACACCCCGGTGATCACCCCACTGACCGACGCCACCAGCATGCCATGACCCATTTCCAGGGCCGTCATGCAGCCGATCAGGGTGAACGCCACCAGGCCCACGGCGTCGAGCACCAGGAACAACGAGCGCAAATGGCGCATCCAGCGCGCCAGGAACACCGTCAGCATCGCCGCTGCCGTGGTCAGCACCAGGTATTCGGGGTGCTTGACCCATGTGAGCGGGTAATGACCGAGCAGCACGTCGCGCACCGAGCCGCCACCCAGCGCCGTGACACAGGCGATCAGCACCACGCCGAACCAGTCCATGCCCCGACGCCCGGCAGACAAGGCGCCGGTCATGGCTTCGGCGGTGATGGCGATCAGATAAAGCATCAGCAACATGATGGCGGTCCGTACGGGAAGGCGCGCAGTCTAGCCAGTTTGGGCAGGCACCAAAAGAGGGGCGCAGCAGCGTCTTCTGCCTGAGCGCCATACCGCCAACTACCCCTGTGGCGAGGGAGCTTGCTCCCGCTCGGCTGCGCAGCAGCCGCCAAACCGGACAATTCGGCCTACCTGAAGCTGTTGGGGCCTGCTGCGCAGGCCAGCGGGAGCAAGCTCCCTCGCCACAAAAGCAATCTGGCCAGCCGCTGGGGTGCCGGTTAGAACTTGATGAAGTGCTTACGGTAATGCTGCAACTCGGCAATGGACTCGCGAATGTCGTCCAGGGCCAGGTGGCTGCCACCCTTCTGGAAGCTGTCGCGCACTTGCGGGGCCCAGCGGGCGGCCAGTTCCTTGAGGGTGGAGACATCCAGGTTGCGGTAGTGGAAGTAGCTTTCCCCAGGGATTTCATGTGGGTATAGAGGAAGCGACGGTCCTGGCAGATGCTGTTGCCACAGATCGGCGACTTGCCCTTTGGCACCCACTGTTCCAGGAAGGCGATGGTCTGGGCCTCGGCCTCGGCCATGCTGATCTTGCTTTCGCGCACCCGCTGGGTCAGGCCCGAGCCGCCGTGCTGGCGGGTGTTCCATTCGTCCATGCCGGCCAGGATCTCGTCGCTGTGATGGATTGCGATCACCGGGCCTTCGGCCAAGGTGTTGAGGTCGCTGTCGGTGACGATGGTGGCCATTTCGATGATGACGTCGGTATCAGGGTTCAGACCGGTCATTTCCAGGTCGATCCAGATCAGGTTCTGCGGGTTTTGCATAGGGGAGGCTCCTCGGCGTAGCCACGCAGTTTAGCCTAGGCCGGCCTTTGGGCGTGCTAAACTCGCGGCCGTTTTACCCTATTCGCTGTATTTCTTCATACGGAACACCCATGGCCAAACGCCAACTCAATCGTCGTCAGAACTGGCGCATCGAAAAGATCCAGGGCGAGCGCGCCGCCCGCGCCGCCAAACGCGAATCCAGTGCTGTCGAAGCCCTGGAGGGTGGCGACCTGGGCCCTGAACAGACCGGACTGGTAATCGCCCACTTCGGCGTGCAGGTCGAGGTCGAGGCCCGGGAAGGCGAATTGGCCGGCCAGGTATTCCGCTGCCACCTGCGCGCCAACCTGCCGGCGCTGGTGACGGGCGACCAGGTCGTCTGGCGTGCCGGCAACCAGGGCATCGGCGTGATCGTCGCACAATTGCCGCGCCACACCGAGCTGTGCCGTCCGGACAGTCGGGGCCAGCTCAAGCCCGTGGCCGCCAACGTCGACATGATCGTCATCGTGTTCGCCCCGCTGCCCGAACCCCACGCCAACCTGATCGACCGTTACCTGGTAGCCGCCGAGCATGCTGGCATCCGACCGTTATTGCTGCTCAACAAGTTCGACCTGATCGACGAACACAACGCTCCGGCGCTGAACGCCTTGCTGTCGGTCTATCGGGACTTGGGTTACCCGGTGCTGGAAGTCTCGGCCCATCACGGCAACGGCATGGAGCAATTGCAGCAGCAACTGGACGGGCGCATCAGTGTGTTCGTCGGCCAGTCCGGTGTCGGCAAGTCGTCGCTGGTCAACAGCCTGCTGCCGGACGTCGAGACCCGTGTCGGGCCACTGTCCGAGCTGTCCGGCCAGGGCACCCACACCACCACCACCGCGCGACTGTTCCACTTCCCCGGCGGCGGTGAATTGATTGACTCACCGGGCATCCGTGAGTTTGGCTTGGGTCACGTGAGCCGGGCCGATGTCGAAGCCGGATTCATCGAGTTCAACGAGCTGATCGGCACCTGCCGCTTCCGCGACTGCAAGCACGATCGCGAACCCGGCTGCGCCCTGCTCAAGGCCTTGGAAGAAGGTCGTGTGCATCAGCAACGGATGAACAGCTACCGCTCGATCATCGCCAGCCTGCCGGAAAGCAGTTACTGACCCGACCGGACACCTTTGTGGCGAGGGGATTCGTGGGAGCAAAGCTTGCTCGCGAAACAGGCACCTCGGTCTCTGAAAGACCGCATCGCCTTCATCGCGGGCCAGCCTTGCTCCCACAGGTCTGTATCGGCCCTTAGGTCACTGCGCAGGCGTTCCAGCAGGCTTGGGCGCAGCATCGTCGAACAGGTTCAGACGTTCGCGCAGCTCATGGGCCGGCACGGGCTGCTGGTCCGCCGGCAAGGCGTTCGGATCAACCGCAGCACCAGGCGTCGCCGGGACTTCACCCGGTGCGCCCTGGCCCTGGGCCGGATCCGGCGCCGGGTCGTCGGTTTGCGAACCTTCGATGGCCTGCTGGGCCTTCTTGGTCAACACCACGATATCGATACGCCGGTTGACCGGGTTGAACGGGTCCTTGCGGTCGAACAACGCCGAGGATGCGTAACCGACCACCCGCGCCACCTGTTCGTCCGGATAGCTGCCAGCCACCAGGGCACGACGCGCCGCGTTGGCGCGGTTGGCGGACAGCTCCCAGTTACCGAAATCACCTTTGCCGACGTAGGGCTTGGCATCGGTATGACCGCTGATGCTGATCTTGTTCGGCACCGCCTTGATGGTGTCGGCCATGGCCAGCAGGATGTCTTCGAAATAAGGTTTCAGGCGCGCACTGCCGGAATCGAACATCGGCCGGTTCTCGGCGTCCATGATCTGGATGCGCAAGCCGTTCGGCGTAATCTCGAACAGGATCTGGTCCTTGAATTTCTGCAGCTGCGGGTTCTCCTCGACCTTGTTCTGCAATTCCTGCAGCAACAATTCCAGGCGTTCGCGCTCGATCTGCTCGGCCATGCCTTCGACCTGCTCGGAATCCACCGTCACCTTGTCGGGCTGGGGCTCGGATTTGACTTCAGGATTGAGGGTCGTGTCCGGCGCCAGGGTCGGTGAACCACCCAGGTCGATGATGTACGGCGTGCCGCTTTCAGTAAAACCGACCGGGTCCTTGAAGTAACCGGCGATGGCGATCTTCTGTTCCGGGGTCGCGGTGGACAGCAGCCACAGCACCAGGAAGAACGCCATCATCGCCGTCGCAAAGTCGGCGAAGGCGATTTTCCAGGCGCCCCCGTGATGCCCCGCGGCTATGCGCTTGACGCGCTTGATGATGATCGGCTGGTTATTTTCCATGACTTAACGACCGCGAACCGCTTGTTCCAGCTCGGCGAAGCTTGGACGGTGCGCCGGGTACAGGACCTTGCGACCGAACTCCACCGCCAGCGATGGCGGCATGCCCGAGGCCGAGGCCACCAGGGAAGCCTTGATGGCTTCGTAGACGTTGAGTTCTTCCTTGGCGTCATGGGCCAGGGAGTGGGCCAGTGGGCCGAAAAAACCATACGCAGCCAGAATACCGAAGAAGGTACCCACCAGTGCCGCCCCCACGTGCAGGCCGATGGACTTCTGGTCGCCGTCGCCCAGGGAAGCCATGGTCACCACGATGCCCAATACCGCCGCGACGATACCGAAGCCGGGCATGGCGTCGGCGATACCGGTGACTGCGTGGGAAGGGTGCTCCAGGTCTTCCTTGAGGCTGTACAGCTCCATGTCGAACAGGCCTTCGAGCTCATGGGGCGCCATGTTGCCGGACGACATGATGCGCAGGTAATCACAGATGAACGCCGTCATGCGGGCATCTTTGAGCACCGCAGGATACTTGGCGAAAATCGGGCTGGCAGCGGCGTCTTCAATATCGCCTTCGATCGCCATCATGCCTTCGCGGCGGCTCTTGTTGAGAATCTCGTAGATCAGGCCCAGCACTTCGAGGTAGAAGGTGTGGCTGAAACGCGAACTGAACATGCCCAGGGACTTCTTGAGCACGTGCATCGTCATATAGCCAGGGTTGGCCTGCAGGAATGCGCCAAGGGCCGCGCCACCGATGATCATCACCTCGAAAGGCTGGATCAGGGCGGCAATCTTGCCATGGGAGAGCACGTATCCGCCGAGTACGCTCGCGAACACGACAATGATGCCGATAATTTTAGCCATAGATAGAAAGTACTTATTTAAGTCGGGTTCAAGGTCATATTCGGAAGCTGAAAAATCTCTTCTTCTACTTATCGGCAAAACTGCGCCAGACTATAGCCAGTTCTGGCGAAAAGCCAGTTTGGCCCGCTTCGGGCGTAGAGAATTCATACGATGATCACGTCCAGCCATGACTAACGAAACTAAGGTTCCAACGCCGCGACCGACCACGCTCGAAGGCTGGGTAAAGCTGCTGGACGGCGTGCACCTACCAGTGCCCCAGGCCAGTCATGACTTGGTCTGCAAGGCCATTGCCGACAGCCGCCGCTCGTTGCGCGACATCGCCGAACTGATGCAGGACAGCCCGGCCCTGGCCCTGAGCGTCATCCGCGAGGCCAACCATCACACCCATGGCAGCCTTGCAGAACCGGCGGAAAATCTCGAAGTAGCCATCAACCGTCTCGGCCTCAAGCGCACCGAGGAACTGCTCGCTCGCTTGCCGTCGTTGCCGGGGCAAGAAATCCCCGTTGCCTTGCGCCAGCTGCAATTGATCAGCCAGCACGCCACGCAACAGGCCAATGGCTTTTTTGCCAGCCGCCTGGCGCGACTGTGGCAGGACATACACTGGGGCAGCCTGTTGTTTCTGTCGCCGCTCTGGCCCCTGGCACTGACTCACCCGCGGTTGCTGGGGGAGTGGGAGTTGCGGGTCGTCCATAAAGGTGAGCCCGCGAGCAAGGTCGAGCGCGAATTGTTCGGCGTCAGCCTGCTGAAGATCTGCCTGGCGCTGGTAGAAACCTGGCGCTTGCCGATCTGGGTGATGCAGGGCTATCGCCTGCTGCTCAATGAACGCCGCGAGCTGGTAAGAGTGCTGCGCATCGCCCGGGACAGCGAACACCCACTGCGCCAACAGAATCGCCTGGACGATGACCCGACGCTGCGGCGCTGGCTCAATCAACCGGCCAATACCGTATTGCTGGCCAACGGCCTGGCACTTTCAGCGCAACAGGCCTGGGACAGCCCCCACATTGTCCGCTGGCAATACCTCACCAGTTTGTATCTGCAGATGCCGATGGATGAGGTCCAGCAACAACTGCACCAACAAGCTGTCACCAGCGCCCGTCATGACGCCATGCCGGACCTCTGGCACCCGGCCGTGGCGTTGCTCTGGCCCTGGGACAGCCGTCGCATCCACCCCGGATTGCTCCCCCCCGCCCCACCCAGCGCCGAAGACCTGAGCCAGTGGCGCAAGCAATGCTCCGCACTGTTGGTGGAACCGAGCCCCTTTCGCAATGCCATGCACTTGACCACCTCGGCACGGGACGTGTTGGTGGCCTGTGGCATGCGTCGGGTGATGATCCTGATGGCCGACCGCAGCCAGGCCAGCGTGCGCGTACACCAGACCGCCGGCCTGCCGAAAGAAGCCGCGGCCATGAGTTTTACCATCAGCCAGAGCAAGATATTGCAGCGGTTGCTGGCCCAGCAGGCCCAGGTTCGCCTGAACCCGGACAACAATGCGCAGTTTTCGGCTCTGCTGCCACCGGGCCTGCGCAGCCTGTTCCGGGGTGAGCACCTGCTGTTGCGCTCACTGACCTGCAATGGCCGAGTCATCATGCTGGTGGCGGTGGACCAGGGCGGCGGGCCGTTCTCGGACGTGACCGTGCAAGCCTTCGGCAAAACCGTGCAATGCATCGAACGGGCCCTGCATACCTTTACCAACCGCGGCCGCTGAACTTGCTACAATCCTTTCCCTTTGCGCCCCTGGAGACCTCACATGCCTGACTTCTCTGGCTTGCCACTGGTGATCGAGCCGAGCGAACTGCTACCGCGCCTCGACGCCCGCGAACTGATTCTGGTGGACCTGACCAGCGCCGCCCGCTACAGCACCGGGCATATTCCCGGTGCACGCTTCGTCGATCCCAAACGCACCCAGCTCGGCCAGCCGCCAGCCCCGGGCCTGCTGCCAGCCAAAGCCGACCTCGAAGCACTGTTCGGCGAGCTCGGGCATAACCCGGATGCGGTCTACGTGGTCTACGACGATGAAGGCGGCGGCTGGGCCGGGCGTTTTATCTGGCTGTTGGACGTGATCGGTCACTCGAACTACCACTACCTCGACGGCGGCTTGCTGTCGTGGCTGGCCGAAGGCCTGCCGGTGTCCGTCGACGTCCCTGCACCAGTTGCAGGCCCGGTCAGCCTGACACTGCACGATGCTCCCACCGCTACCCGCGAGTATCTGCAAAGCCGTCTCGGCGCTGCCGACCTGGCCATCTGGGACGCTCGCGGCCCGCTGGAGTATTCCGGCGAGAAAGTCGTCGCAGCCCGAGGCGGGCACATTCCCGGAGCGGTCAATTTCGAATGGACTGCTGGCATGGACCAGGAGCGCAACCTGCGCATCCGCAAGGACATGCCGCAAATCCTCGAACAATTGGGCATCACGCCCGACAAAGAAATCATCACCCACTGCCAGACTCACCACCGCTCCGGCTTCACCTACCTGGTGGCCAAGGCGCTCGGTTATCCACGAGTCAAAGGCTATGCCGGTTCCTGGGGTGAATGGGGCAACCACCCCGATACCCCCATCGAGCTTTGAAGGTTCTTAAGGACAGTTAATGAAAAACCGTTTGTTCATCCTCACTCAATACCTGCTGCCCCACCACCTGCTGTCGCGGCTGGCCGGCTGCATTGCCGAATGCCGCGTGCGCTGGTTCAAGAACGCCTTCACCGCGTGGTTTGCCAAGCGCTACCAAGTGGACATGTCCCAGGCCCTGGTGGAAGACCTGACGGCGTACGAGCACTTCAACGCCTTCTTCACCCGCGCCCTGAAAGACGGTGCGCGTCCGCTGGACCCAACCCCGGGCGCCATCCTCAGCCCCGCCGACGGTGCCGTCAGCCAGCTCGGCCCGATCGAGCACGGCCGGGTATTCCAGGCCAAGGGCCACAGCTTCAGCGTACTGGAGCTACTGGGCGGCGATGCAGCCAACGCGGCGCCGTTCATGGGCGGCGATTTTGCCACCATCTATCTTTCCCCCAAGGACTACCACCGCGTGCACATGCCGCTGGCCGGCACCCTGCGGGAGATGGTTTATATCCCAGGACGAATTTTCTCGGTCAACCAGACCACCGCCGAAAACGTTCCAGAACTGTTTGCTCGTAACGAACGCGTGGCGTGCATTTTCGACACCGAACGCGGGCCGATGGCCGTGGTGCTGGTGGGCGCGATGATCGTGGCGTCCATCGAAACCGTCTGGGCCGGCCTGGTGACACCGCCCAAGCGCGAACTCAAGACTTTCCGCTACGACGAAGTCGCCCGTGCGCCGATCCACCTGGAAAAAGGCGCCGAACTGGGCCGCTTCAAGCTGGGTTCGACCGCCATCGTGCTGTTTGGTCCGGATCAAGTGAAATGGGCCGAGGAACTGGTGGCCGGTTCGCCCGTGCAGATGGGTCAAGGCCTGGCACTGCCAAAAGCCTGATTCATGCCAGCCCTTTGAAGCAGGCCTATACCTATAGAAGTAGGCCTGTGGCGCAAGGCTTGTGGGAGCAAGGCTTGCCCGCGATGAACGATAACGCGGTCTAAAAATCGCGGCACCTGCATCGCGAGCAAGCTTTGCTCCCACAACACATTCAGGACAACACGCCTGCCTCTCAGCTGCTAGAGTTGGAAACATCCCTTTCATTTCCCGCCGGAGCCCGACCACGGCATGAATGAGACCAGCCCTCTCCAGCTATTGCGCGTCCAGCCCCCAACGCAATCACGCCTGTCGTTCTGCGATGCCACGCCACGGGACCTCAAGCGCTGGATCGCCAACCTGCCCAAGGCCAACATCGGCGAAACCGCCCGCCTGTTGTACCAGGCCCTTGGTGAACTCAACCAACTGCTCACGCCCAGCGACAATCGACTGCAACTGCTCGAGCTGCTGCGGCCCGAGGTGTATTACGTCTGCAAGCACCTGGAGCGGCACTTCCTGCAACAGGCCATCGTGCTGGATGAGCGCTCGCGCAAGATCGTCAACCTGTGCCAGGCCCTGCAAACCCAACTGGCGATGGGCTACAAACAGATCGTGGCGCGTATCGCCTCGAAATACACCAAGGATCGGGCTCGCCTACTGAGCACCGCGCTGCAACGGGCGATACATGCCCTCAACGGCCCGCTGCTGCGCGCCAGCCAGCTGTACAGCCCAGTACCTGAAGGGCTATGGCTCGATTTGCATCAGCTGTACCGGATCGCTTGCCTGCACCGCTTGCAGCACCTGAGCGTGAGTGATGACCTGGCCAGCCAGGTTCATCAATTGAACGCCGAGCAAACCTATGTCGTCGCCCTGCTGCTGGGCGCGTCACGCAGCAATCAACTGCGCCAGAGCCAGATCGGGCGACTGACCCAAGTGCTCGAATCCTGGAGCCAGTGGGTCAAGCTGGACCCTGCCACCGCTGCCAGCAGCCTGTTCGCGGTCGCGCCGGAGCTGGATGTCGGGCCGCGCTACCGCTCCAAGTTCCGAGCCGAACAGCAGCCGACCTTGCAGGGCTTCGATCCCCAGCCCCTGGTGCGTGCAATCGCCACTCACCTGGAACAACCTGCCGAGAACAACCTGCCAGTACCTGGCGGCATGAGCGTCGACACCTTGCATCACCTGCAAGCGGCCTGGGGCGAAGCGGCCGAACGCAGCTTCCAGCGCACCGAGGGCAACGGCACGCTGACCCTGTGCGTGGGCATGAGTGCGCTGCACTACTACCTCGGCGGCGAGCGCTCTTTCAACGAAATCCTGAAAAGCCCCACCACCCGCAAAGCCCGCTTCGAAGCCTCGCCGAGCAAGACAAACGACGCCTGGAAGCAGGCCTTCGACGCCGCCCCCGCCGGTGACAGCGACCTGCTGCCCTATGAAGAAATCGAGTACCCGGTCAACCCGGCCGATGACGACGGCACCAGCTCCGACAATCAGCACCACTTTCCCACCTACGACCTGCCGATCATCAACCACAGCCCTGGCGGTTATTGCCTCGGTTGGCCCAAGGAAGTGCCGGAACAGCTTCAAGCCGGTGAAATGATCGGCATTCGAGACAGCAGTGACCAAGCCTGGAGCGTTGCCGTGGTGCGCTGGATCCGACAAGTGCGCAACGGCGCCATGCAGATGGGCATCGAACTGGTCGCACCCCATGCCCAGCCTTGTGGGCTGCAACTGGTCCGGGAAGAGAACGAGCACGGTCACTACCTGCGCGGCTTGTTACTGCCCGAGATCAGCGCCATCGACCTGCCTCCCACCATGATCGCCCCACGCCTGCCGTTCCAGGAGGGCCAGCGTGTACTGATCAACACCAACGGCCAGGAACGCCGCGCCGGCCTGGACCGCCGGGTGACCAGTACCCACAGCTTCAACCAGTTTTCCTATCACCCGGAAGACTCAGCCGAGACTGAGGGTGGCGGCGACCAAGAGGGGAATTTTGATTCGTTGTGGAAGTCGCTCTAAACAGCGCATAGCCCCCCTGTGGCGAGGGAGCTTGCTCCCGCTGGGGCGCGTAGCGGCCCTAAACCTGAGACCGAGGAGTGTCAGGTTGGCCGCCTTGGGCCTGCTGCGCAGGCCAGCGGGAGCAAGCTCCCTCGCCACAAAGTGCGTGCCTCCCCCAGAGTCGGCGTATTGCTCAAAGCATGTTACTTAGAGCTGCCCGTCACGATCCCTGAAACCCAGCAGGTACAACACCCCATCCAGCCCCAGGGTTGAAATCGCCTGCCTGGCCGACTGCTTGACCAGCGGCTTGGCGCGGAACGCCACGCCCAGGCCGGCGATCGCCAGCATCGGCAAGTCGTTGGCGCCGTCTCCCACGGCGATGGTCTGCTCCAGGCGCAAGCCTTCCTTTTCAGCCAGCTCTCGCAGCAGGTCCGCCTTGCGCTGGGCATCGACGATCGGCTCCACGGCCACGCCGGTCACCTTGCCATCCACCACTTCCAATTCGTTGGCGAATACGTAGTCGATACCGAGCTTGGCCTGCAATTGCTTGGCGAAGTAGGTGAAGCCGCCGGACAGGATGGCGGTCTTGTAACCCAGGCGCTTGAGTTCAGCGAACAGGGTCTCGGCACCTTCGGTCAGGCGCAGGGAAGCGCCGATGGAATCCAGCACACTGACGTCCAGCCCCTTGAGCAGCGCCAGGCGCTCCTTGAAGCTGGCGCGGAAGTCCAGCTCGCCGGCCATGGCTCGTTCGGTGATGGCCGAAACCTTGTCGCCGACGCCGGCCGCCTTGGCCAGTTCATCGATGACTTCGGCCTCGATCAGCGTCGAATCCATGTCGAACACCGCCAGGCGGCGGTTACGACGGAACAGCGAATCTTCCTGGAAGGCGATGTCGACGTTCAGTTCCTGGGCCACGCTGAGGAACTCGGCACGCAACGCCTGGGGGTCAGCCGGCTCGCCACGCACGGAAAACTCAATGCAACCCTTGCCCTTGTCGTCCGGGGTGTCCAGCGGCATGCGCCCGGACAGTCGGTCGATATGGTCGATGTTCAGGTCATATTTGGCGGTGATCGAGCTGACGCGCTGCAATTGTTCGGCAGTGACCTTGCGGGTCAGCAGGGTAACGATGTGGCGCTTCTTGCCCTGGCCGGCCACCCAATGCCGGTAATCGTCCTCGGACACCGGGGTGAAGCGCACCTGTTGGTCGAGCTTGTAGGCGGTGAACAGGATGTCCTTGAGCACCGACTTGCCTTGTTCGGCGTCCGGAATTTCAACCAGGATGCCGAACGACAGCGTGTCGTGGATCACCGCCTGACCGATGTCGAGAATGTTCACACCACCCTGGGCCAGAACGCCGGTAATGGCCGCAGTCAGACCCGGACGGTCGCTGCCAGTGATGTTTATCAGGACGATTTCGCGCAAGGCGCACCCCCGCAGGTGGAAAAAAACCGCATTCTACCCACATTCAGTGACCATCGGGCACCGCCAGTGCTTTGCCGGTCATGGGGCTGTCGCTATACTGCGCGTCAATTTCACGGACAAAGAGCCGAGCTCAGTGAACCGGCCCACGCCAGTCAAAACCGACAACTTCTTCCTGCTGATCTTCCGTGCACTGCGTCACCGTCGTGTACCGATTGCATTGCGCATTGCCAGCCATAACGTGATCCTGGTCGCCCTGGCCCTGGTTATCTATGCCTGCGTGATGGGCTTGCAATTCAAGCAGGCGATGCACGAGCAGGCCGATGCCCTGGGTGAAAGCCTGACCACCCAGACCGCCACGTCCGCCACCGAGCTGCTGGTGTCCAACGACATCCTCAGCCTCAACGTGCTGCTCAACAACCTGACCAAGAACAAACTGGTGGCCCACGCCGCCATCTACAGCGTGGACAACCGCATCCTCGCCGAGGCCGGCCAACGGCCCAAGCCGGGCCTGCTGGGTGAGTCCGGCGGCATGTACCAGAGCAAGATCACCTTCCAGGACGTGACCGCCGGACAACTGCGCATCAGCCTGGACATGGACCAGTTCCAGCAACCGATGACCATCAGCCTGCAAAGCATGGGCATCCTCAGCGCGATACTGCTGGCCCTGGCTTTGGCCTTGAGTCTGCGCCTGGGGCGGCACATCTCCACGCCGCTGTTGCAATTGCGCGTCTGGCTGCGGGACATCGACGAACACACCCCTGCCACCCAGCGCCAGGATGAAATCGGCGACCTGGCCCGGCAACTGCACGCCAGCTTCGCGCCGGAACCCGAGCCCTTGCCGGAACCTGAAGACATCGACTACGTGGACGACGAGGACACTGAGCCGGGCTTCGAAGTGCGTAACCTGCGCGACCCGGGCTTTGATGAAAGCCAGCCGATGCCCGCCTCCAAACCGGCGCCACGCCACGTGGTGCGCACGGTGGAGGATGAGGAAGACGATGACGCCTTCGCCGACCTGCGTGACGAATCAGTCGATGGCGCACCTCAACCGCTCGCCAGGCCCGCTGCCTCGAACCTGCCCCAGCACAGTGCCGTGCTGGCCGTGCAACTGGGCGCCCAGGACCAACTGCGCCGCTTGCCCCAGGCCCGCCTGAAGGAACTGCTCGAACGCTACCGCGACTGCCTCGACCAGGCCGCCTCGCTTTATCAGGGTGAACTGCACACCCTGAACGACGGCAGCACGCTGATGCTGTTCCACACCGAAGACAGCGGCGACGACTACCTGACCAACGCCATTTGCTGCGGTGAGTTGCTGCGCGCCTTGGGCCACCAGTTGCAGATCGAAGTCGCCGACAGCGGCATCACCTTGCAACTGCAATTGGGCCTGACCTTGGGCGATGGTCTGTTCGGCCTGAGCCAGATCGACCTGCTGCTGACCGAAACCGCCCAGGACGCCCTGGCGTTGTCGCAACACAGCCGCAACCTGCTGCTGGTGGAACGCAAGATCAACGACGACGCCCTGATCCGCCAGCGCGCCCGCATCCGCCCCATCGCCAGCCCCGAAGGCGCGTGCTGCGTGGAGCGCTTGATGGAGCCTTATCCATCGTTGCTGGAGCGGCAACTGGCGCGGATGCATGAGCGCCAGGCCTGAGTCCCGGTACTTGAAGTAACGAAGCCCGCAGATGAGTGATTGTCTGCGGGCTTTTTGTTGTCCTCAGCGCCGCCATCGCGAGCAGGCTCGCTCCCACATTGGGTCTGTGGCTTGCAGAGCTCCCCTGTGGGAGCGAGCCTGCTCGCGATGAGGCCGGTACAGACACTGAAGAACCAACCCGCAGAAACAACAAAGCCCGCATCAATGCGGGCTTCGCTTTGCATCCAGGCCTAGCGTCAGAACCTGAACACTTCCATGTCCGTACGAATCGGCAAGGCCATGGGAATCTTGTCCTTTTCCTTTTCCATCGGCTTGGCTGGGGCTGGAGCGGGCTTGCGTGGCACTTCGGCGACAGGCGGCTGGTTGGCCAGGGGCTTGAGCGATACAGACAGTTGTTCGGCCAGGCGTTGCAGGAGCACGCCTTGAGCCTGGACCTGCGCGGCGGTGGTGCCGGCATGTTGCTCTTGCAGATGAACGATGCGGTTCTCACGCACCTTGCCACGACGGTCGATCAACCGCCATTGGGCATCGAGCACTGCCGGTTGCGCTTTACCCGAGTCCAGGCGAGTAATCGACAGCAGCACCTGCACATCCGGGGTGAAGCCCTGGGTCGCAGGCGCCAGTACCACACGCTGGCTGTCCAGGTGCCCGGCGACCTGACGCAACAGCAATTGATCGATGTCGGAAGACAGGCTGCCAGCCCAGCGTCCGTCGGTGGCGGCCTGCAGGCTACCGTCCGGTTGGCGTTGCAATAAGGTTTCGCGTTGCAGGTAATCGGCGATCAGGACCGGCCCCAGCAATACTGCCATGCCTGTGCTTTGCGCAGGCTGGGCCGGGGTTCCGCTGTCCAGTTGGTACAGCGACACCGGCTGGTTCATGCTGCAACCCGCCAGGCCAAGCAGGCCGGCGAGCCACAAAATAGGAAGGCGCAGAGCAGTCATCGTTCCGTCCAGGTGGCAGCCACAAGGCTTGCCACAGTGAAAAAATACTCGGTCATTATGAAGAACGCTCGGCCACGCCGGCGCTTGAAAGGGCCTATCATCCGTGAATATGCGCCGCGACTCCAGCGCCAAAGCATCGATCTGCGGCTTTTAATCGCAGACCGAGCCCTCTAGCACGCCTAATTGAGGTTTTCGACGAGCAGTGCATCCACCCGCTGAAAACCTCTTGGAAGCTTGTTGCCTCGCCGCCCGCGCTCACCTTTGTAATGTTCAAGATCGTCTGCTTTCAACGAAAGCGTACGTTTTCCAGCCTGTAGCACAAGCGTGGCGCCTTCCGGTAACACTGCAATATCCGTGACATATTCCTCGCGACTGGCCACCCGTTCGCCGGAAATACCGATGATCTTGTTGCCCTTGCCTTTACCCAACTGAGGCAAGTCGCTGATTTTGAACACCAGCAAGCGACCTTCGGTCGTTACCGAAGCCAGCCAATTGTTCTCTCGATCGCTGACCGCCCTCGGGGCGATGACCTTGGCGTTGTTCGGCAGGCTCAACAACGCCTTGCCCGCCTTGTTCTTGGCTTGCAGGTCTTCACCCTTGACCACGAACCCATAACCCGCGTCCGATGCAATAACGTACAGCCCATCATCATCAGGCATCAGCACGCATTCAAAAGTTGCACCCGGCGGGGGCGTTAAACGACCGGTCAGCGGTTCGCCCTGGCCGCGAGCCGATGGCAGGGTGTGGGCCGGCACCGAATAACTGCGCCCGGTAGAATCGACGAACACCGCAAACTGGTTGGAACGCCCGGCCGCCAGCGCCTTGAAACCGTCCCCAGCCTTGTAGGAAAGCCCGGTAGCGTCAATATCATGACCCTTGGCCGAGCGCACCCAGCCTTTTTCCGACAGTACGACGGTCACTTTCTCGTTCGGTAGCAGGTCGTGCTCACTCAATGCCTTGGCTTCGGCGCGCTCAACGATTGGCGAACGACGATCATCACCATAAGTCTCGGCGTCCTTGAGCAGTTCAGTGCGCACCAGCTTCTTGAGTTTGGCTTCGCTGCCCAACAAGGCTTGCAACTTGGCTTGCTCCTTGAGCAGTTCATCCTGCTCGGCGCGCAGCTTCATCTCTTCCAACCGCGCCAATTGCCGCAGGCGGGTATCGAGGATGTAGTCGGCTTGGATTTCGCTCAGGGCAAAGCGCTCGATCAGGCTGGCCTTGGGGTGCTCCTCGGTGCGGATGATGTGGATCACTTCATCCAGATTCAGGTAGGCAATCAGCAAACCGTCCAACAGATGCAGGCGGCGCTCGACCTTGTCCAGGCGGAACTGCAGGCGCCGACGCACGGTCTTGACCCGGAACTCCAGCCATTCGACCAGCAATGCCCGCAGGTTCTTCAACTGCGGTTTGCCGTCCAGGCCGATGATGTTGATGTTGACCCGGTAGCTGGACTCAAGATCAGTGCTGGCGAACAGGTGCTGCATCAGCGCGTCGTGGTCGACCCGGCTGTTGACCGGAATGATCACGATGCGGCAGGGGTTTTCGTGGTCGGACTCATCGCGCAAATCGGCGACTTGTGGAGCTTTCGACGGTTTTGCCTGCATCATCGCCGCGATTTGCTCCAAGACCTTCGCCCCGGAGACTTGGTGCGGCAATGCCGTGACGATGATGTCGCCGTCTTCGATGTGGTACACGGCGCGCATGCGCACCGAACCGCGACCGGTCTCGTAGATTTTCAGCAGGTCGGCGCGCGGCGTGATGATTTCCGCTTCGGTCGGGTAATCCGGGCCCTGGATGTGTTCGCAGAGTTGTTCCACCGTGGCTTTCGGTTCATCCAGCAGACGCACGCAGGCCGTGGCCACTTCCCGCAGGTTGTGGGGAGGTACGTCAGTGGCCATGCCCACGGCAATGCCGGTGGTGCCATTGAGGAGAATATTCGGCAAACGTGCAGGCAATACGAGGGGTTCTTCAAGGGTGCCGTCAAAGTTCGGGCCCCAGTCCGCCGTACCTTGGCCCAGTTCGCTGAGCAGAACCTCGGAATAACGCGACAGCCGCGCCTCGGTGTAACGCATGGCAGCGAAGGACTTGGGATCGTCCGGCGCACCCCAGTTACCCTGCCCGTCCACCAGCGTGTAGCGATAGCTGAACGGCTGGGCCATCAGCACCATGGCTTCATAGCAGGCCGAGTCGCCGTGGGGGTGGAACTTACCGAGCACGTCACCGACGGTCCGCGCCGATTTCTTGTGCTTGGAATCGGCATCCAGCCCCAGCTCACTCATGGCATAGATGATCCGCCGCTGGACCGGCTTCAGACCGTCGCCAATGTGCGGCAAGGCGCGGTCCATGATCACGTACATGGAGTAATTGAGGTAGGCACTTTCGGTGAAGTCAGCCAGCGATCGGCGTTCTACGCCGTCTAAGCTGTCTGCAAGAATGTCGCTCATGCGGGCCTCATCAGTTCGTTGTCTGGCGCAGCAGCATGGTGCCGTCGCGCTGGGTAAATTCAAGTTTGTTCAGGGCGCTCATGCCCAGCAGCACTTGCGTGCCACCCAGGCCTGGCGCCACCAGGGCACGGACATCGCGCAAGACGATGTCGCCCAATTGCAGCCGGTCGACGCGGGTACGGTAGCCCTCGCTCACACCGTTGGCGGTGCTCAAGGTCACGCCGAAACCCTTTTCCAGCTTGAGGCGCTCGGCCAACTCCATCGGAATCGCCACGTCGGTGGCTCCGGTGTCGAGCATGAAGTCCACCGGCTGACCGTTGATCTGGCCGCTGGCGACGAAATGCCCCTGTTGATTGCCGACCAGCTTCACCTCGATAAAACCTTCACCTCTTTGCGAGTACACCTGGGTATTGGGGTTTTGCTGGCGCTGTTCCCATTGGGCAAAAAACCGCGTCGCCAGAAACAGCGCCGCGCACCAGGCCAATATCATCAACACCCGGCCAGCACGCTTGCCCGGCGGCTGCTGACTCATGGCGAGGCGCCCCAACCACCGTCCGGCGCGGCAAAGCGCCAGATGATCGGCCGCGTTTCGCCGTCGGCGCGAGCACCATCGTTGTTGTCCAGGCCGATCCAGGCGCCCTCGGCGTCCACTACCAGCGCTTCGGCCAGGCCATAGGCCTGCGCGTAACGACGATTATCCAGCAACGCCTCGGCGGCGAACGACCAGCAGCGCTCCACTTGGGCGGTCTGCGAGTCACGCCGGCAGATCTGAAAGGCGTTGCGCTCCAAGGTAAACAGCTTGCCATTGAACAGTGACAGATCGGCGAAATCACGTGGAACCGCCTTGGCCTTGGGGAACTGCGCTGGCTGCATCTCCAGCCCCGCTTCGCTCAGCAATACACAATTGCCATCGCAGTCCCACACCGTCTGCTTGCGCTTGATCAGCAACAGGCCGCGACTTTCGCGCTCGGCCGCCAGCCACAATTGATCGCCAGCCGGGTTGATCGCCAGGCCTTCGAACAGGGCATTGAAATGCAGCAACATGCCACTGGCACGGGCCTGGCGGATCAGCGTCGGGGCGATTTTCAACCACGACGCAGGTCCCGATGGCGGCACCTGCAACACCGCGGCATGGGACTCACTGACCACATAGCGATTGCCAGCACTGTCGCAGCTGATGCCTTCGAAATCCAGCTCGCCACCGCGCAGGAACGACGCCGCCCAGGTGCGGGATTTCAAGCCCCAGGGAAAACCGCTGTCCGGCACCTCAGGCACCTCGATATCGACCACTTGCGCCGGCCAGACTGGTGCCTCGGAGGGTGTGAGGCGGTAGATCCGATCATCGTCGCGATCAGACACCGTCCACATTTCACTGCCGCACAGGGCCAGCCCGGACAGATTGCCACCGCGCATGCCCTCGACGACGTGCTCGGACAGCAACTTCAGTTCCGGCGCCGGTCCTGCGACCACAACCCCCGCCCACAGCAATAACGCCAGGGCGAAACCGTTGCGCATCAGGCCAGCACCTCGGCCAGGTCCCCTTTGGATTCGAGCCAGGACTTGCGATCACCGGCGCGCTTCTTCGCCAGCAACATGTCCATCATTTCCGAAGTCGCTTCGAAATCATCCAGGGTCAACTGCACCAGGCGGCGAGTGTTCGGATCCATGGTGGTTTCGCGCAGTTGCGGCGGGTTCATTTCGCCCAAGCCTTTGAATCGGGTGACCTGCGGCTTGCCACGTTTCTTCTCGGCCACCAGACGATCGAGGATGCCGTCACGCTCGGCTTCGTCCAGGGCGTAGTAGATTTCCTTGCCCAGGTCGATCCGATACAGCGGCGGCATTGCGACGTAGACGTGGCCGGCATCCACCAGTGGGCGAAAATGCTGGACGAACAAGGCGCAGAGCAACGTGGCGATGTGCAGGCCGTCGGAGTCGGCGTCGGCGAGGATGCAGATCTTGCCGTAGCGTAGCTGGCTCATGTCCTCGGCGCCCGGATCGACACCGATGGCCACTGCGATGTTATGCACTTCCTGGCTGGCCAGCACTTCGCTGCCGTCCACTTCCCAGGTGTTGAGGATCTTGCCCCGCAGCGGCAGTATCGCCTGGAACTCTTTGTCCCGCGCCTGCTTGGCCGAACCACCGGCGGAGTCACCTTCCACCAGGAACAGCTCGGAACGCATCGGGTCCTGCCCGGCGCAATCGGCGAGCTTGCCCGGCAGCGCCGGCCCTTGGGTGATGCGCTTGCGCTCGACCTTCTTGCTCGCCTTGAGGCGCCGGCCGGCGTTGTTGATCGCCAGTTCCGCCAGGGCCAAACCGGTTTCCGGGTTGGCGTTGAGCCACAGGCTGAACGCGTCCTTGACCACGCCGGAAACAAACGCCGCCGCTTCGCGGGACGACAGGCGCTCCTTGGTCTGGCCGGAGAATTGCGGTTCCTGCATCTTCATCGACAGGACAAAGGCGATGCGTTCCCAGACGTCTTCCGGCGCCAGCTTCACACCACGGGGCAGCAGGTTGCGGAACTCGCAGAACTCGCGCATGGCATCGAGCAAACCCTGGCGCAACCCGTTGACATGGGTGCCGCCCTGGGCCGTGGGGATCAGGTTGACGTAGCTTTCCTGGACGCTTTCGCCACCTTCAGGCAGCCACAACAGCGCCCAGTCCACCGCTTCCTTGTTACCGGCCAGGCTGCCGCAGAACGGCTCGTTGGGCAGGCGTTCGAAATCGTTGACCGCGTCCACCAGATAAGAACGCAGGCCGTCTTCGTAATGCCACTCGACTTTCTCTCCACTGGCCTTGTCCTCGAAACTGACCAACAGCCCCGGACACAACACCGCCTTGGCCTTGAGCACGTGCTTGAGGCGGCTGACGGAGAATTTTGGCGAATCGAAATACTTCGGATCCGGGGCGAAATACACGCTGGTCCCGGTGTTGCGCTTGCCGACGGTGCCGACCACTTCCAGCTCGGTGGCCTTGTAGCCGTCGGCGAAGGTCATCTGGTATTCGTTGCCATCACGCTTGACCCGCACCCGCACCTGAGTCGACAAGGCGTTGACCACAGAAATACCCACCCCGTGCAGACCGCCGGAGAACTGGTAGTTCTTGTTGGAAAACTTGCCGCCGGCGTGGAGCTTGGTGAGGATCAGCTCGACGCCCGAAACACCCTCTTCAGGGTGAATGTCCACCGGCATGCCGCGACCGTCATCGCTGACTTCCAGCGAGTGATCGGCGTGCAGGATGACCTGCACCGACTTCGCATGCCCGGCCAAGGCTTCGTCGACACTGTTGTCGATGACTTCCTGGGCGAGGTGGTTCGGCCGACTGGTGTCGGTGTACATGCCGGGGCGCTTGCGCACCGGGTCGAGGCCCGAGAGGACTTCGATGGCGTCTGCGTTATAGGAGCTAGCGCTGGGAGTGGCCATGGGGTCTCGTCGTCAGTGTTCAATGAAAAAGGGGCGATGGGCTCACAGCGACGTGAAGTCGATCGCCTGGTACAAATCGGCGCCAATGCCGGCAAAACTCAACAGCGCCGGCAACTGCTGGGCAAACCCTTGGAAACTGTGGTCGCCGCCGGCCTGGATGCGCAAGGCACAGGCGCGGTAATACTGCTGGGCGTGGCGATAATCCAGCGTTTCGTCACCGGTTTGCAACCATACCTGAAACCGCTGCGGATCCCGGGGCGCCGGCACTTCCAGTTCGGCCAAGGCCGTGACGTGGTCGTGGGTCAATTCCCAGGTTTCGTCGGTGTACAAATTCTTCTGCGTGCCCAGGTAACCGTCAAACATCCGATGGGGGCTGACGGCAGGGTTGATCAACAGGGCCTTGAGGCCGTGGCGCTCGGCCAAGTGAGTCGCATAGTAGCCGCCGAGCGAGCTGCCGACCAGCAGCGGCCGTCCCAGTTGTGTAATCGCCTGCTCCAGCTGACCGATGGCCTGGCGGGGGTGGTGGTGCAAGGCGGGCACCTGTAATTGGTCGCTCAGGCCGAGGCGGGCCATTACCTCGGTCAACTGACAGGCCTTGGTCGACGCTGGGGCGCTGTTGAAGCCATGGATATAGAGGATTGAACCCGACATTGCCGACTCCCTGGGTGTTGGGCAAAGGCCGGAGTTTACAGGGAGTTTGTGGGGGTTTGGGGGATTTGACTGTCTTGTTGTTGCCGATGATCAGTTGATCACGGTGCCTGTGGGAGCAAAGCTTGCTCGCGAGGCGGCCTTATAGCCGGCCGGGATTTTGTTGATTGAGTACATATCCATTGCTGCGGTAACGGCGACTTATGGTTCCGCTCTTACAGCCATCCCTTTCAAGGTCTTTTAGTTTTGGCGGCCTTGATTACTCGGTCCGTTGAAACATGTGCATGCACCGCAGTGCCTTGTACCCATGTTTTGGGTTTAGGCACCTTGGGGCCCCGGGGATTTTTCGCAACTTGTTTTGGTTGGATGTTTCTGGCCAGTTCCAACAAGCGCTGGGCCAGTTTTTCCAGAGGTATGACGGGAAAACATTCCGAGGGCAGCGCAATTTGCAGGCCTTCATAACCACTCCGGACCTGAACCGCCAAGTGATAGGTTGAGGCTTCCCAGCCGTCAGGCTGGGAAGCCTGATGGGCTTGCTCGACGCTTCGTTTGAGTACGGCCAGGACGTTGTAGGCCAACACCGCAGTAGTGAACCCGAGCAATGCAGCCTTTGGGCTACCAAGGGTTTCGATTTCACTTTCCAGGATTGTTTCCAGTCGCTGGAACATGCCTTCAATGCTCCAGCGGCGGCGATAGAGTTCCGCGATCTGCTGCGCGCTGACGCCTTCAGGCAGGTTGCTCCAGAACATCAAGCTGCTGTCACCCGAGTCTGTTGGCGAATGAAGCGTCAGTTCGACACGCCGACACTGATAACCGCCTCTGACCTGAATGATCTGCTCACGCACAGTGCCCGCGTCCACAGGCACGGGTTCTTGCCAATGACCCTCTTGAATCAAGCGTGGATGCTTGGCTTGTTGACGAATGACAAAGGAGGTTTGGACCTGTTCGCAAGCCTCCATGACCGGGAGCGTGCAATAGAGTCGATCAGCCAGCCACACCTGGCCCGGCTCGGCATTGGCCAATAGAGGCAGCACACAAACACGCTCGCTTGCGTAGGCATCTTCACATGCCTGCAGGTCGATGACTTGATCCAGGTCGGGGTCGTAGACAACCACCGAAAACCCGGGCCGAGCGGCGCCGCGCTCGTGGCGTAAAGCCCCCAGTCGTTTCTCAGTGGATGCCAAGTGATTACCGTCCACCACCCGAACCTGCCAACCCGACAACATCGTCGTGCAACCCAACTCCTGATGGTTGGAGCCAGGCGCTGCGCACAGCCCGTGACCAGGGCGCGCAACAAAGCTGGCTCGGTACGACTGATCTTGTCGTAGAGGGCCGCCAGGCTGACAGGAAGATCT
Source organism: Pseudomonas bijieensis (assembly GCF_013347965.1). Classification (NCBI taxonomy): domain Bacteria; kingdom Pseudomonadati; phylum Pseudomonadota; class Gammaproteobacteria; order Pseudomonadales; family Pseudomonadaceae; genus Pseudomonas; species Pseudomonas bijieensis. Next base: position 3,544,796 of record NZ_CP048810.1, read on the forward strand.
TCCAGTTGCCGCGCGGCGGCGTGAAGGGACGGCTTCAAGCCCAATGAAACAAGGGACATCAGCTTGATGATGGTCGAGAACAGTAGCTCACGAGAATACTGCCGTTGCCGATGTTCTTCGAAGACCTGATCGACCCACTCAGGGGCAATAGCGTGCTCCAACGCCAATTTGGCCATAACGCTGGCAGGTGCTTTTTTCTCGAAACGCTCCAGAACATCGGCCCACATCGTTCGGGTATCCCTGATAGAAACTTCAGGGGATTTTACCTAAGACCTTGAAAGGGATGGCTCTTACAGCGGGTCACTTTCGAAAAGCCCGGAAGCCGGCCCAGTCGAAAGTAACCAAAGCGCTCCTGCCCCACCACTCGGCACCTCGCCTAGGCTCGGTATGCCCTCACTCCGGCATTGCTCCGTGGGCCCGCCGCGAAGGGCCATCCATGGCCCAGCGCGGCTATCCCGGCATCCATGCCGGGATGCCCACTACGCAATGCCTGCGTTCGGCCAGCGTGGTTAACGGGGCGCCGAGATCAACGTCCACCATGAGGCGGCCTAGTAGCCGACCTGGTTCTTGGTGAGACCGCGTTTCTCCTGTGGGAGCGGGCTTGCTCGCGAATGCGTCGGATCAGCCAACATCAATGTGGAATGACACCCCCAAGTGCCCCCACACAATGCTCGTGCTCGACGCTAGCGCGGATCGACGATGTCCAACGCCCGGTTCGCCAATAGCTCACTGAGCTCGATCATCTGCTGGACTCCCAGGGCGAAATGCCGACGCGAGCCTTCCAGGTCGAAGGTCAGGTCGCCGAGCATGGCGTTGGCGGAGGCCAGGGTTTCGCTGAGGTTGGCTAGGAGGGTTTCGGTGTCTGCGCTCTCCGCGACGGAGAACAATTGGCTTGAGGGTTGTTTCTTCTTGGGTTGGGGCTTGGGGTCGAGGTAATGGTCGATGGCGCGCTTGGCGGCTTCATCAAGCATTGGGGGAATCTGGCTGGCTTCGGGAGAAATGGAATCTTTTTTTGTTGGCCCAGAGTTACTTTCAGACATGTTGAGCGCTCCATTAGGATTGAAATAACGCCCCCTACTTTCGGGTTTCCAGACCCGGCCGCTGAGTTTTCAGCGACAGAAAAAGGTTAGCGACAGCCCTTCCCACCCGGCAACCGCCAGAGCTCGTCGGAAAAATCTAATGCAGCCCGGAGGGGTGTCCGACCATTCCCACAAACCCTGGTCGGCTGTCAGGCCGCCTCGCGGTGGACGTAGATTTTGGCGCCCCGTTAACCACGATGGCCGAACGCAGGCATTGTGGAGTGGGCATCCCGGCATGGATGCCGGGATAGCCGCGCTGGGCCATGGATGGCCCTTCGCGGCGGGCCCACGGAGCAATGCCGGAGTGAGGGCATGCCGAGCCTAGGCGAGGCACCGAGTGGTGGGGCAGGAGCGCTTTGGTTACTTTCGCGCTTTTCGAAAGTGACCCGCTGTAAGAGCGGAACCATAAGTGGCCGTTACCGCAGCAACGGATATGTACTCAATCAAAACTCAGTAACCGTTGGACTCATAGTCCGGGGTAAACGCAAACCCAACCACCCGCTCAACCCCCGTCTCCAACCGCCCATCCGGCCAAAGCCGCAACCACCGATACCCCGGCGCCTGCGAGCCCACCGCAAAATCCTCACTCCCCGGCTCAAACTGAATACAGGTCGAAGGCGAAGCCAACAAACGAACCCCCTCCCGCACCCGATCAACCTCCTGATGCACATGCCCCCACAGCACAGCACGCACCTGAGGAAACCGATCCAACACCGCAAACAACGCCTCCGGATTACGCAACCCAATCGGCTCCATCCACACACACCCAACCGACACCGGATGATGATGCAGACAAACAAGGTGATGCCGCTCCGGCGCCTCACTCAAGGCATTGGCCAACAGAATCAACTGCTCCTCGGCCAAAAAACCCGGCACCGACCCGGGCACGGCGGAGTCGAGCATCGTCACCCGCCAATTGCCAATGTCCACCACCGGATCGAGCAACGTGCTCTTGACCGCCGCCTCGAGCATCACCTGCGGCTCATCATGGTTACCGGGAATCCAGCGCGCCGGAGCCTCGATTAGTCCACTCAACTGCCGAAACGCTTCATAGGATTCCAGCGTCCCGTCCTGGGACAAATCCCCAGTGGCAAGCATCAGGTCGATGTCGGGCTGCTGCTTGAGCACCAGGTCAATGACCGCCCGCAAACTGTCACGGGTGTTCATGCCCAGCAACGAAGCATCGGCCTCGGCGAACAAATGGCTATCGGACAGTTGGACCAACAACGCCGCATCGGCAGTGGTCAGGCTGGATACGCTCGGCAAATCGCTCTCTCCCAGGCGCAATCACGCCGTTGCATGAAGCCGCAATTATGCTGGGGGACGATCGAAAGGGGAAACCCGCGAACCGGAACCGGTTCACAACTACCGAACGACTTCGAACTCGTGACCCAACGCCAGGCAATGACTCAGCCATTCACCCAAAAACAGATTCAACTGGGCTTTTTCGTCCGGCTGGTGCATTGACGCATTGGGGTAAGGATAGATGCCACGAAAGCGTCGTGCATGTTCAGCGCTCACGACTTCGGCCATGCGCGCATCGTGATAGACCTGCACTTCCAGTTGCGGCACCGGCAACCAGGGCAGGCTGTGTTCCTGGCGCACCTGCAAGGTGGTGGTGTAGGGACAGGTCTGCAATACCTCGAGGGCCAGCACGCCGAGCATCTGGTCGCCGTGGGTCACGGCGATGCGCCGTGGCGCCGGGTCGTTGCGCATGTCCGGCAACAGGCGCATCAGGCGGGCGTAGTTGGCCTCGCAGGCGGCCTGCAGCCCCACCAGATCGACGCGATAACGATCGCGCAGCTTGTTCAGGACCATAGCCCCCTCACTTCATCGCGATTCAAGGCCAGCCATTGCAAGGCAATGATGCTGGCCGCGTTGCAGATACGTCCGTCGCGCACCGCCTGCAAGGCATCTTCGAAAGCCCAGACCTTCACCCGAATGTCTTCAGCTTCCTCCTCCAGGCCATGCAGGCCTCCGGCCCCCGTGCTGTCGCAACGCCCCAGGTACAAATGTACGAATTCATCACTGCCGCCCGGCGATGGAAAATACTTGGTCATCGGCCAGAGCGCAGCGAAGACAAGCCCAGCTTCCTCCTGCGCCTCACGATGAGCAACTTCTTCCGGCTGCTCGTCCTTGTCGATCAGGCCGGCCACCAGTTCAACCAGCCAAGGGTTGGTCGTCTTGCCTATGGCGCCCACGCGAAACTGTTCGATCAACACCACTTCATCGCGCTGCGGGTCGTAGGGCAACACGCACACCGCGTCATGGCGTACGAACAGTTCACGGTTGATTTCACGGCTCATGCCACCGGCAAACAACTCGTGGCGCAGGACGAGGCGATCGAGCTTGTAGAAACCCTTGAAGCAGGTTTCACGCTTGACGATGTCCACGGTGCTGGGTGCGGCGTTGGCGAAGTCGGTCATGACAATCCTCGTGTGCAGTGAATCAATACGAGGTTCCAACCTCGGCTTCGCGCCATCCTAACGCGCCCGTACCCTTTGATGCAGCCCCTTTCCACTCATCGGGATGGACGGCAGAAGGTGAAAGAACTCTAATGAGCTTAGTGGCGAACTGATTGTCCTGCTGGCAGTCGAAGCGGGTAACTTTTCGCCTTTCCCTGTTCCATGAAGGACGCCCATGTCGCTTTTCAAAACTGCCTCCGTGGCCGCCATTGCCCTGACCCTGGGCGCTTGCCAAAGCCTGTTCCAACCCAACTACCGCGCCCCGCTGGAAACCACCCGCGATGCCTCGGAACAACTGCAACAAGGTTGCGCCAGCGCCGACTGCCCATTGGTAAACATCGACACCTTGCACTTCCCCACCGAACCGGTCCTGGACGGCATTATCGAAAAACGCCTGTTGGAACTGACCCGCACCACCCCGGGCGCCCCCGTGGCACCGACGCTGGCCGCCTATCGCGAGCAGTTTTTGCGCAGCGCCGCACCGCGTAACAGCAGCTATTTGCAAGCCAAGGTACGTGAGCAACATGACGGCCTGGTGATCATCGAACTGTCCAGCTACCTGGACACCGGCGGCGCCCACGGCACGCCGGGGCGCGGCTTCATCAACTATTCGCGCCAGCAACACAAGGTGCTGACACTGTCGGACATGCTGCTGCCGGGCCAGGAAGAAGCCTTCTGGAAAGCCGCGCAGGTCGCTCACAACAGTTGGCTGATCAGCACCAAGCTGGATCAGGAACCCGATTTCCTGAAACAGTGGTCCTTCCAGAAAACCCCACACGTGGCGCTGACCTACGGCGGTGTGATCCTCAAGTACGAAGTGAGCACCATTGCGCCCTACGCCCTGGGCCACATCGAATTGAAGATCGCTTACCCGCGCCTCAATGGCATTCTCAAGCCCGAGCTGTTTCCTGGCCGTAGCTAAAGGCCCGGCCCAGCAACAGCTGCAGCAACCCTGCCAGGATCAGCGACGGCAGGGTTGCGCCGATGTCCGGATAGAAGTTCGCCAGTAGGTGATAAGTGCTCACCCCGCCCAGCCAGGCCAACAGTGCCGGCCAGCGCAACGCGGCTGACAGCACCTGGCTACGGCGTTTGCGCAGGATGAAGTGGTCCACCAGCACCACGCCGAACAGCGGTGCGAACACCGAGCCGATCAGCAACAGGAAGTTCTGGTATTGCGCCAACGGCGCGAAGCAGGCGATCAAGGTGCAGATGACGCCAATCGCCAAGGCCAGGTGTTCGACTTTCAGCCCCGACAGCATGCCACTGGACACCGCCGCCGAGTGAATGTCAGCGAAGGCATTTTCCGACTCATCCAGCAAAATCAAAAGCAGTGGAATCCCCAACCCGGCGCCCGCCAGGGCCAGCAGCAGCGCATTGACTTCGCCGCTTGGCGCAAACGCCAGGGTGTAGGCCACGCCCAGGCTCATCAGCCAGAAATTACCGATGAAGAACCCCAGCGCGGTACCGCCAAAGACATTCTTGGCGCGTTTACCGAAGCGCGAATAGTCGGCGATCAGCGGCAGCCACGACAGCGGCATCGCAATGGCGATGTCAAACCCCACCGCCAGCGGCATCGAGCCGTCACCCGCCTGGGCCCACAGCGCGGCCAGGTCAGCCTTGGCGAACAGGTTCCAGGTCAGCCAGATGCATGCCGCCAGCAACAGCCAGATACCCCACTTGCGCAAAACCTTCCGTACGAAGGTCAGCGGTCCACTGACCGCGAGCAAGGTCGCCAGGGCGCCAAAGAACAGCGTCCACAGCAGTGGATTGGCCCCCAGGCTACCTTCACTGAAAGCCCGGGCGCCGAGCAGGCTGGCGGCGTCACGCATGACAATGATTTCGAATGAACCCCAGCCGATCAGCTGCAGCAGGTTCAACACCGCCGGCACGCTCGCGCCCTTGCCGCCAAGGCTGATCTTGAGGGCGGCCATGGCCGACAGGCCAGTGTCGCTGCCGATCACCCCGACGGCCGCCAGCAGCAGGACGCCCACCAGCGTGCCGAGGAAAATCGCCAGCAGCGCACCACTCAGGCCCAGGCCCGGCGCGAGCAAGGCGCCGACCTGCAAGACCATCAGGCCGATGCCGAGGGAGAACCACAGGGAAAACAGGTCGCGAGCGCCGAAGACGCGTTTGTCCAGGGGGACGGCGGTGTCTGGGGAGTAGGTGCTGGGTTGGATGTTCAAGAGTTGTTATCTCAGAGGAATATTTGTTGTTCTATCGATCGCTTTCGCGAGCAGGCTCGCTCCCACAAGGGACTTGCGGCGAACACGAGATGGGTGAACGACCGAGATCCATTGTGGGAGCGAGCCTGCTCGCGAAGGCGGCGGTGAAAACACCGCCGCCCACAGCTCACATCACACTTTCTTGTAAAGCTGACTACCTTCCTTCTTGAACCGCTCAGCCTGTTCCGCCAAGCCCTGGGCGACATCGACATCCACCGCTTCAATGCGCTGGTTGGCCGCGTACTCGCGCACTTCCTGGGTGATTTTCATCGAGCAGAACTTCGGCCCGCACATCGAGCAGAAATGCGCGACCTTGGCCGAATCCTTCGGCAGGGTTTCGTCGTGGTACGAACGGGCGGTGTCCGGGTCCAGGCCGAGGTTGAACTGGTCTTCCCAGCGGAACTCGAAACGCGCCTTGCTCAAGGCATTGTCGCGGATCTGCGCGCCCGGGTGCCCTTTGGCAAGGTCGGCCGCGTGGGCGGCGATCTTGTAGGTGATGATCCCGGTCTTGACGTCATCCTTGTTCGGCAGGCCCAGGTGTTCCTTCGGTGTGACGTAGCAGAGCATCGCGCAACCGAACCAGCCGATCATCGCCGCACCGATGCCGGAGGTGATGTGGTCGTAGCCCGGCGCGATGTCGGTGGTCAGTGGGCCGAGGGTATAGAACGGCGCTTCATCGCAGCACTCGAGCTGCTTGTCCATGTTCTCCTTGATCAACTGCATCGGCACGTGGCCCGGGCCTTCGATCATGCACTGCACATCATGCTTCCAGGCGATCTTGGTCAGCTCGCCGAGGGTTTCCAGCTCACCGAACTGCGCTTCGTCGTTGGCGTCGGCAATCGAGCCCGGACGCAGGCCATCGCCCAGCGAGAAGCTGACGTCGTAGGCCTTCATGATTTCGCAGATGTCTTCGAAGTGGGTGTAGAGGAAGTTCTCTTTGTGGTGTGCCAGGCACCACTTGGCCATGATCGAACCACCACGGCTGACGATACCGGTGACGCGCTTGGCGGTCATTGGCACATAGCGCAGCAGCACGCCGGCGTGGATGGTGAAATAGTCGACGCCCTGCTCGGCCTGTTCGATCAGCGTGTCGCGGAACAGCTCCCAGGTCAGGTCTTCGGCCACGCCGCCGACTTTTTCCAGGGCCTGGTAGATCGGCACGGTGCCGATCGGCACCGGCGAGTTGCGGATGATCCATTCGCGGGTTTCATGGATGTGCTTGCCAGTGGACAGGTCCATGACCGTGTCCGAACCCCAGCGAATACCCCAGGTCAGTTTCGCCACTTCTTCTTCGATGGACGAACCCAGGGCACTGTTGCCGATGTTGCCGTTGATCTTCACCAGGAAGTTACGGCCGATGATCATCGGTTCCAGTTCGGTGTGGTTGATGTTGGCCGGGATGATCGCGCGACCGCGGGCGATTTCATCGCGTACGAATTCCGGGGTGATGACTTTCGGCACGCTGGCGCCGAAGCTGTGGCCGGCGTGTTGCTGGTCCAGCAGGCCGGCGGCGCGGGCCACTTCCAGCTTCATGTTTTCGCGGATGGCGACATATTCCATCTCGGCGGTAATGATGCCTTTGCGCGCGTAGTGCATCTGGCTGACGTTGGCGCCCGGCTTGGCACGGCGCGGGTTGTTCACGTGGGCGAAGCGCAGCTTGGTCAGCTCGGGGTCGGCCAGGCGTTCCTGGCCGAAGTTGGAACTCAGGCCGGCCAGGCGTTCGGTGTCGCCACGGGCTTCGATCCACGGCGAGCGCACATCGGCCAGGCCCTTGCGCACGTCGATGATCACGTTCGGGTCGGTGTAGGGGCCCGAAGTGTCATATACCACCACCGGCGCGTTGATTTCACCGCCGAAGTCGGTGGGGGTCACGTCGAGGCTGATTTCGCGCATGGGCACGCGAATATCCGGGCGACTGCCCTGGACATAGATTTTTTGCGAGCGGGTAAAGGGCTGGACCGATTGCTCATCGACCTGGGCCGATTCACTGAGGTTGGTCGCGTTTTTTGCTTTTGTCGTCATCACGGGCTCTCCAGACACACATCCAGGCAGTGGATTTTTGTCGGAGCGAACCTGTAGCGAATGGACGCGTCCCTGCACGAGAGTGCGGACGCTGTGCTTGCTGCTCGAGGATGCTCGAAAATCGAAAGTCGATGGTCGAACAACATCCCGGACGAAGCACAAGAGGACTCGCCGGGTGACGAGAAATCTTGTTCCCTACGCAGGCGTTAACCTGATCAGGTTCAACGGGATCCGAAATTATTCGATCTCAGCCTCATAGCAAGGCACCCCGACAAGAACCCGGCCAGTCTAGACACAACTACCAGAGAACGCCATCGCCAGGGCAAAAGGCGTGATGAATGGCGCATATACAGGATTGTTGCCGTGCCATCGCGCAACTACACTCGCTACGCCGCGCCTCTTGTGCGCACTCATCCGTGAAATAGGGATCGCCTCATGTTGCGCAAACTCTCACTGGCCCTAGCCGTGTCTTGTGCGTCCAATGGAATGGCCTGGGCTGCCGAAGCGCCCATCACCACCAAAACCGATCTGGTGAGCGTGTACCAGGAAGCGGTAGACAACAACGCCGACCTGGCCGCTGCCCGCGCCCAGTACGGCGCCCAGAAGGAAGTGGTACCCCAGGCGCGTGCCGGATTGTTGCCAAACCTGTCCGGCGGTGCCGAAGTCGCCAACGTGCGCACCGATATCGACCAGCCTGCCGCGGTCGCCAACCGCAGTGCCCGCTCGTATCAGGCCACACTCTCCCAGCCGCTGTTTCGTGCCGACCGCTGGTTCCAGTTCCAGGCGGCCAAGTCGGTGAACGAACAAGCGTCGCTGCAACTGTCGGCCACCGAACAGAACATGATCCTGCAAAGCGCCGAGAGCTACTTCAATGTGCTGCGCAGCCAGGACAACCTGGCCTCGACCAAGGCCGAAGAAGCCGCGTTCAAGCGTCAGCTCGACCAGTCCAACGAGCGCTTCGACGTGGGCCTGTCGGACAAGACCGATGTGCTGCAATCCCAGGCCAGCTACGACACCGCCCGGGCCAACCGGATCCTGGCCCAGCGCCAGGTCGAGGACGCCTTCGAAGCGCTGATCACCCTGACCAACCGCCAGTACAACTCGCTCCAGGGCATCGTCCATACCCTGCCGATCCTGCCGCCGACGCCCAACGATGCCAAGGCCTGGGTCGACACCGCCGCCAGACAGAACCTTAATCTGTTGGCCAGCAACTACGCCGTCACCGCCGCCGAAGATACTTTGCGCCAGCGCAAGGCCGGTCACGCGCCAACCCTGGACGCCGTTGCGAAATACGAAAAAGGCGACAACGACGCCCTGGGCTTCAGCAACCCGAACGCATTTGGCCGCGCCTACAGTGGCGACGTCGATCAGCGCACGCTGGCCTTGCAACTGAACATTCCGATTTTCAGTGGTGGGCTGACCAGCTCCCAGGTGCGCGAGTCCTACTCGCAACTCACCCAGACCGAGCAACAACGCGAAGCCCTGCGCCGCCAGGTCGTGGAGAACACCCGTAACCTGCACCGCGCGGTGAACACCGATGTGGAGCAGGTCCAGGCCCGACGCCAGTCGATCATCTCCAACCAGAGCGCGGTAGAAGCCACGGAGATCGGCTACCAGGTCGGCACGCGCAACATCGTCGATGTGCTCGATGCCCAGCGTCAGCTATATACCTCGGTGCGCAACTACAACAATGCCCGCTACGACTACATCCTCGACAACCTGCGTCTCAAACAGGCCGCCGGCACGTTGAGCCCGGCGGACCTGCAGGACCTGTCTCGCTACCTCAAGCCCGACTACAACCCCGACCGCGACTTCCTGCCGCCGGACCTGGCCAAGGCGGCAGCGGAGCAGTTGCGTTCGCGGCCGGCGCAGTAACCCCTTGGAGGGAAGCCCTGCCAACAACATCCTGTGGGAGCAAGGCTTGCCCGCGATGAATACCACTCAGTCTCCCTGGAACCGGGGCGCTTGCATCGCGAGCAAGCTTTGCTCCCACAGATATTCAGTCGCTCAATCAATCAACCGCCCCAACCCGTCCAGCAAGCGCTGCAACGCGCCCTGATTGCGGCGCATCACCGCAAGCCCTGCCTCAGCCATGCGCTGGGCATCCCGGGGCAGTTCGAACAGGCGCTGTACCGCCAGGGCCAGGCTTTGGGCATCGTCCACTTCCGCCAGGGCACCGGCGGCACGCAGTTGCGCGGCGATTTCGAGGAAGTTGAACAGGTGCGGCCCGCTGAGCACCGGTTTCGCCAGCGCCGCCGGCTCGAGCAGGTTGTGTCCGCCGTTGGGCACCAGGCTGCCTCCGACAAAAGCGCTGTCGGCCAAGGCGTAGAGAAACAGCAGTTCGCCCATGGTGTCGCCCAGCAACACTGACGTCTGGGCGGTGACCGGTTGAGCGCTGGAGCGCCGGGCCGTGGCGAAGCCTTGGTTCTCACAGAGCTGATGCACGGCATCAAAACGCTCGGGATGCCGCGGCACCAGGATCAGCAAGGCATCGGGATAGCTGTCGAGCAGCCGACGATGGGCGGCCAGCACCACTTCGTCCTCGCCTTCATGGGTGCTGGCGGCGATCCATACTGGACGCTCGGTCGCCTGCCACTGGCGGCGCAAGGCGCTGGCGTCTTCGAGCAGTTGCGGATCGATGGTCAGGTCGAACTTGATGGAGCCGGTGACCTTGACGGTTTCCGCCCGGGCGCCCAACTGGCGAAAACGCTCGGCTTCGGCTTCGGTCTGTACAGCGAACAGGCTCATCTCGGCAAGCATCGGTCGGGTCAACTTGGGGAACCGCGCGTAACCGCGTGCCGAACGCTCCGACAACCGTGCGTTGGCCAAAGCCACGGGAATGCCGCGCCTGGCGCATTGGTGAATGTGGTTGGGCCATAGCTCGGTTTCCATGATGACCGCCAGGGACGGTCGGGCCCGGTCGAGAAAACGCTTGGCGGCGCAAGGCAAATCGTACGGCAAGTAGCAATGCTGGATACGCGGCTCGTTGGCGAACATGGCCTGGATCCGCTCCGAACCGGTGGGCGTCATGCAGGTAACCGTGATCGGCAGCTGTGGATAACGTTGCAGCAAGGCACGGATCATCGGCGCGGCGGCAATGCTCTCGCCCACCGACACCGCATGAACCCAGATGCCCCCCGGCACCATGACCGGCAGCCCCCAGGAAAACCGCTCGCCAATGCGCCGGGCATATGCCGGCGCCTTGCGGGCCCGTAACCACAGCCGAATCGCTACCAGTGGCAGCCCCAGATAAAACAACGCGCTATAGAGAGTTCTGTTCATGGCGGCGGAGTTTATCGGTTTTTCAGCCGATCGCCTGCAACTGCACGGCAAAACGTTCCGCCAGCCAACGGGCCGCCGGCCCCAGGGGTTCGTCGCGGCGCCAGACCAGTTCCACCACCAGCGCCGGCGGGGTCCACTCGCTGCTGAGTTCAACCATGTCGCCCAGGTACGCCGGGTATTGCACCACATGCCGAGGCAGCCAGGCCCAGCCCAGGCCACTCCTCAGCCATTCGGCCAACACATAGAAACTGTCAGCCCGCCAGACCTGTGGGCTGGCCTGCTCGCTGCCGGGATAGACGCTGGACTGGGTCGCCATCAACAACTGGCGGTGCCGGGCCATTTCCCGGCAGGTCACATAACCATGGTCCGCCAATGCATGGCCCCGGCCGCACACCGTGACCATTTCGACGCTGCCCAGTACCCGGCGCTCCAGCGCCTCGGGGATCTGGTCGTGATAGAACAGCAAGCCGAGGTCGGCGCGCCGCTCCACCAGTTTGCGCGCCACATCGCCCTGGGCGGCGCTGGCCAGTTGCACTTCGAGGGTGGGAAATTGCTCGGCCAGGGCCGCCAGGCTGTCGATGACCGGTTGATAGGGCATGGCTTCGTCCTGGGCCAGGCGCAGCGACGCTTCCTGCCCGCGCATCAGGGCCAGGGCCCGGCCATTGAGGCGCTCGCACTGGCGCAGCACCTCCCTGGCTTCTTCGAGCAGGGCTTCGCCAACGTCGGTGAGCCTCGGCTGACGGCCGCTGCTGCGCTCGAACAGGCTCACCCCCAAGTCGTCTTCCAGCAAGGCAATCGCACTGCTGATGGCCGACTGCGCCTTGCGCTGGTCCCGGGCCACGGCGGAAAACGAACGCTTCTCGGCGACCCCGACAAACAGTCGCAATTGCTCCAGGTTCCACTGTACGTTCATGGCCCAACCTATCTTGATTACAGATAGGTAATGACTTTACCGCATCTGGGCAATCTCTAGAATGGCCTCCATCGAAAGACGCAACCGTCGAAGAGGAACTGCCTATGAACGCCTACTACTACCTGGCCATCGCCATCTGCGCCGAAGTGATCGCCACCGTTTCGATGAAAGCGATCAAGGGCCTGAGCACACCCCTGCCCTTGCTGCTGGTCATCGCCGGCTACGGCACCGCGTTCTGGATGTTGACGCTGGTGGTACGCACCGTACCGGTGGGCGTGGCCTACGCGGTCTGGGCCGGGTTGGGGATCGTCATGGTCAGCGTGGCGGCGCTGTTCATCTACGGGCAGAAACTGGACGTGCCGGCGATGCTGGGGATGGCCTTGATTGTGTTGGGGGTGGTGGTGATCCAGCTGTTTTCCAAGACGGCAGGGCACTGAAGACACAGCTTAATAGGGCTGAAAATACATGTTTGGCAAGGAGGAATCTGGGAGCAAGGCTTGCCCGCGATGAAAACGACGCGGTCTCTCTGGAACCGAGGCGCCTGTATCGCGAGCAAGCTTTGCTCCCACAGGTTGAGCGGCGAAAACTCCACCCATCGAGTCTGTATACTGCGCCCTCGTCTTGAACACTGAGGTCGCTCATGTCATCCGTTATTTCCACCGACATTCTGATTGTCGGCGCAGGCGTCGCCGGTCTCTGGCTGAACGCCCGCCTGCGGCGCCAGGGTTTTTCGACCGTGCTGGTGGAAAGCGCCAGCCTCGGCGGCGGGCAGAGTGTCAAATCCCAGGGCATCATCCATGGCGGCGCCAAGTACGCCTTGCATGGCGCCCTGACCGGTGCCTCGGAAGCCATCGCCGACATGCCGCGCCGCTGGCGCGAAGCCCTGAAAGGGGAAGGTGAACTGGACCTGTCCGGTGTGCGTATGCTTTCCGACGCCCATTACCTCTGGTCCCCCGGCACCCTGGCCGGCAACCTCACCAGTTTCTTTGCCAGCAAGGCCGTGCGCGGGCGAGTCGACCAGGTCAAGGGCGATCAACTGCCGCCGGCCCTGCAAGACAAGCGCTTCAAGGGCAAGGTCTATCGCCTGGCCGAACTGGTGGTGGACGTGCCCAGCCTGATCGCGCGCCTGGCGGAACTGGCCGGCGACAGCCTGCTGGCCGGGCAGCGCATCGAGCCATTGCGCGAAGCGGGTGAGCTGGTCGGCCTGAAGGTCGACGACCGCGAGATCCGTGCCCAACGCATTATCCTCAGCGCTGGCGCGGGCACCGCTGACCTGCTCAAAGCCCTGGGCCTGGACAAACCGGCCATGCAGACCCGGCCGTTGCACATGGTTTTGGCCAAGGGGCCGAGCCTCAAGCCCCTTTACGCCCATTGCCTGGGCGGGGGACCGAAGCCGCGCGTCACCGTGACCACCCACCCGGCCGCCAATGGCCAATGGGTCTGGTACCTGGGGGGTGACCTCGCCGAAGGCGATGCCATCGCCCGCGAACCCGCCGAGCAGATCGCCGTCGCTCAGAAAGAACTTGGCCAATTGCTGCCGTGGATCGACCTCAGCACCGCGCAATGGGCCACGCTGCGGGTTGACCGCGCCGAACCGTTGCAGTCGGGCCTGACCCGCCCGGACAACGCCTTCCTCGCCGAGCAGGATCGTCTGCTGGTGGGTTGGCCGACCAAACTGGCCCTGGCCCCGGACTTCGCCGATCGGGTGGTCAATGCGCTGCAACGCGATGGCATCCAACCCAGTCACCCTGCCCCCTTGCCGGAGCTGCCGAAGCCGCCGATGGGCGTGCCTGCCTGGGAGCAACTGTTGCCATGAGCCAACCGACCCTGCATGACCTCTATCGCCCCTTGGGCCATGATGGCCCGCGGGTCTCCCCGTTGGGCCTGGGCACCGTCAAGCTGGGCCGCGACCAGGGCGTCAAATACCCCAACGGCTTTCGGATCCCCGATGACGACGAAGCGCGCATGTTGCTCAAACAGGCACGCGACCTGGGTATCAACCTGATCGACACCGCGCCGGCCTATGGCCGCAGCGAAGAACGTCTCGGCCCGCTGTTGCGTGGCCAACGCCAGGACTGGGTGATTGTCAGCAAGGTCGGCGAAGAATTCAGCGATGGCCAGTCACGCCACGACTTCAGTGCCGCCCATACCCGCTTCTCGGTGGAACGCAGCCTCAAGCGCCTGGAAACCGACTATATCGACCTGGTGCTGGTGCATTCCGACGGCAACGACCTGGCGATCCTCAACGACAGCGAGGTCTACCCGACCCTGGCGGCACTCAAGCGCGAAGGCAAGATCGGCGGTTTCGGTTTTTCCGGCAAGACCGTCGACGGCGGCTTGAAAGCCTTGGAGCAAGGCGATTGTGCGATGGTCACCTACAATCTGAACGAACGAAACGAAAAGGCGGTCATTGACTACGCCAGCGAGCACGGCAAAGCGATCCTGGTGAAGAAAGCCCTGGCCAGCGGTCACGTCTGCCTGAGCCCGGGCGTGGACCCGGTCCGTGCCAGTTTCGAACTGTTGTTTGAGCATCCCGGGGTCGCCAGTGCTATTGTCGGCACCATCAATCCGCTGCACCTCGCCCATAACGTCGCGACCGTAGCCAAGGTCCTGCGTAAAAACTGACGCCGCCCTACGCGGCCTTAAGGAAGGAGCCGACATGCCGCGTACGCTCATCAGAAAGAATCCAAGCAACTTCAAGACCCTGCCCCTGTTCGTCGAAGCAACACCCGAAGGCCTGACTTACCAGAGCGTCGGGATGCCACTGAATTTCGCCCAGACCTTGCAGCGCCGCCGCCCTGTCGCGGTGGCCGATGCCGAGCGCTTCTCCCTGGAGCTGGCCAACCTGGGCGTCTCGGTGCGCCTGACCCTGCATTGGCAGAACCGCGATTACTGGGTGCTGGTGCGCCAACGCCGACAGGATCGCGGCGACGTGGTGCTCAAGCTGATTTCCGGCTACGTCCCGGCCCATGAACTGAACCTGCCGCTGCTCACCGCCATCAGCGAGATCGCCGAAGAATGCCTGCTGGAAACCCCTGAAGGCTGGCTTGGCGGGCGTTTCAACGACACCTGGCTGCCGGCCCCCTACGCCACGGCCCTGCATTATCGCGAAGCCTTGCCGTTTCGCCTGACGCCGCTGTCGGGCTCGGCCCGCCCGGTGCGCAGCGCCAACCTGCAACTGATCGAGCGGCCACGGGCCTACGTGCACCTGCCGACGGCATCACTGCAACTGATCTATGACTTACGCCTGGATGTGCCCAGGGAAGCCAAGTCCCTGAGCCTGTTTCACGTTGATGAGCGCCTGGAGGGCGATCAACTGGTTGCGCGCCTGGACCGCAAGCGGCCTGACCTGTACCTGATGCCGCTGCAGGATGGGCAGCCCTTGCCTGAGCTGTACACCTTGAAAAAGGATCAGTTGTACCCGGCCAGCACTCGGGGGGCTGTACCTGGCGGAAAGTTTCGCCCGACAGGATGGCTGGCTGGTGCGCGACGAGCGGATTCGCTGGAAGGACTGGCTGCGCCAGCAAGGGCTGACACCACCGGGCAAGGAGTCGGGCCTGACCCGACTCAAGGGCAAGGCCCGGCAATTGCTCAAGAAGATCGTGCCGCGCAAGGTGGCTCGTTAGTTACAGCAATTGGAACGCTTCTGTGGCGAGGGAGCTTGCTCCCGCTTGGGTGCGCAGCGCCCATAAAAAAGGGGTTGCTGCGCAACCCAGCGGGAGCAAGCTCCCTCGCCACAACAGCCGCCAGGCCCTACAAACTGCGGCTCAGTTATTGCGGATCTTTTCCACAATCGCCGTCGTCGAGCTGTTTTCCACCAGCCCCAACACCTTCACCGTACCGCCGTAGGCCGTGTGACGATGTCCGCGCCCACGACCTGATCGATGCCGTAGTCACCGCCCTTGACCAGCACATCCGGCTTGACCTGGCGCAGCAGGTTTTCCGGCGTGCCCTCGCTGAAGCTGATCACCCAGTCCACCGCGCCCAGGCCGGCCAGGACCGCCATGCGCCGGTCGACGCTGTTGATCGGGCGACCCGGTCCTTTGAGACGGCTTACGGACGCATCGTCGTTGACCGCGACGATCAGGCGATCGCCTTGGGCCCTGGCCTGCTCCAGGTAGGTCACGTGGCCAGCGTGCAGGATGTCGAAGCAACCGTTGGTGAAGACGATTCTTTCGTTGTGAGCTCGGGCGTCGTCAACGGCCAGCAGCAGTTGTTCCAGGCCCAGCACGCCTCGCTCGGATCCTTCCTCGCGCTGGATGGCGCGGCGTAGCTCGGGAGCGCTGATGGCCGCCGTGCCGAGCTTGCCAACGACAATGCCCGCCGCCAGGTTCGCCAGGGCTACCGCGTGGGGTAATTCCTCGCCGGCAGCGATCGCCGCGGCCAGGGTGGAAATCACGGTATCGCCGGCACCCGTCACGTCGAACACTTCACGGGCACGGGCCGGCAGGTGCAACGCGGGGTGATCGGGGCGCAGCAGGGTCATGCCATGCTCGCCACGGGTCACCAGCAAGGCGCCGAGGTCAAGGTCTTGCATCAGTTGCGCGCCTTTGCTCACCAGGTCGTGCTCATCGACGCAACCGCCGACGATGGTTTCGAATTCGCTGAGGTTCGGCGTGATCAGGCTGGCGCCACGGTAGATGGAAAAATCCTTGCCCTTGGGATCGGCCAGGACCGGAATACCACGGGCACGGGCAGCCTGGATCAGCACCTGGTGGTTTTTCAACGCGCCTTTGCCGTAGTCCGACAACACCAGGACCTTGATACCTTCGAGCAGGTTGTCGACCTCGGCACCGAGGGCCAGGGGATCAGTGGCGAACGGCTCTTCGAAGTCGATACGCAGCAGTTGCTGGTGACGACTCATGACCCGCAGCTTGACGATGGTCGGCTGGTGCGCGATGCGCTGGAATATCGCCCGCACACCCGCCCCCTTGAGGCTGTTGGTCAGGCTGTCGGCAGCCTCGTCGTCGCCGGTCACCCCCACCAGGGAGGCCGGCGCGCCGAGGGCGGCGATGTTCAGGGCAACGTTGGCGGCACCACCGGGGCGATCCTCGATGTGCTCGACCTTGACCACCGGTACCGGGGCCTCAGGGGAAATCCGTGAGGTACCGCCATGCCAGTAGCGGTCGAGCATGACATCGCCGACCACCAATACAGGGGCTTGATCGAATCGCGGCATGGACAACTTCATGGAGCATCCCACATACAAAATGAACAGGGCCGCGATATTAGCACAGGGTTGGCGAAGGCTTATCCATGGCTGCAAGGCGACCCCAGGATGCGCGCTCGATCAAATCTGCAGCAACGCCGACAGCCGGGCACAGGCCTGGGCCATTTCCACCTCGCTGGTATCGATCGCGCAGTCCGGCGCGAGTGGCGCCTCGTAGGGACTGTCGAGCCCGGTGAAGTTCTTGATCCGCCCGGCACGGGCTTCGCGGTACAACCCCTTGGGGTCACGCTGGGCACAGACGTCGAAAGGCGTACTCACATAGACTTCCACGAAGGTGCCTTGGGCAAACAACTGTCGAGCCGCTTCCCGGTCGGCGCGAAACGGTGAGATGGCCGCAACGATGACGATCAGGCCGGCGTCGACCATCAGGCGCGCCACCTCGGCAATGCGGCGGATATTTTCCTTGCGGGCCTCGGCATCCATGCCCAGGCCCCGGCACAGCCCCTGGCGCAGGTTGTCGCCATCGAGCAGGGCGGTGTGCAAACCCTGCTGGTTGAGTTGCACCTCCAAGGCATTGGCCAGTGTCGACTTGCCCGCCCCCGACAGTCCGGTCAGCCAGATACAACGTGGGCGCTGGGCTTTGATGGCAGCCCGATCCTCGGGCGTGAGCGCCTGCGCATAAGGACGAATCTGCACCTGTTGCATCGATACCTTTGACGTTTCATTCATAACCAAGCATCTCGTAGTCACGTTGGTACACCCGCCGCACCAGCCGACGGGTCCGTACCGAGCAAATGTCCCGTACCGGCACCACGACGCGCTGGCGGGTGCGGTTCACATGGGGCAACGTCGCAGCCAGCCCCAGGTACTCGCACACCCGCTGATAGTCCCGCTCCAGGTATTCCTGATAACCGATGAAGTCCAACGCCAGGTGGCCGAGGGAGTCGGTGAGGAAATCTGTCTGCGCAGCGAAATGCAATTGCCGGGTGATGTTCTCCGGATGCAGCCAGCGAACGACAAAATCGTCGAAGTCGCGGTATTGGCCGACCAGTTTCTGAGCCGCATGGTCGCGCGCCCCCAACGTGTTGCCCCGCAGGAAAGCATAGGCCGAATATGCACGTTCCAGCGGATCACGGACAAAGGCAAACTTGAAACTGGCGGCGTACTGCTGCGCAAACTGCTCTTCGTACCAGTACAACGGCAGGTGGCCCGGGCTGTAGCCATCGAAAAGCCCGACGCAAATACTGCTGCCGGCGCATTTTGGCACATGGATGAACAAACAGCCGCGTTGGGCGAAAGCTTCGGGAAAACGGCAATTGGCCGACATCGATTTGTTCACGACCTGTCGGTCGACAACCGACAGGCGCCCCAACAGAAAGGAACGCTGCGACTTGGGCAGTAGCTTCCAGAGATAGCGTTGCAACATTCAAGCACCCGCGCGAGAGGGATGGCCCCCTCGATGACTAAGTTGGTCCAGGAAAAGTCCTGTGGCCAGACCTTAGCAGTCACGAGTCGCGGATTTATTGTGGGTTGGTCAAGGCGGGTAAGGATTTCGATACAAACTTGTGGGAGCGAGCCTGCTCGCGATGGCGTCGGAACATTCGACATCGCCGCCCCGGAGACACCGCTATCGCGAGCAAGCTCGCACATTGGTACTGGCTGCACACAACATTTGTGTCCCACAGTTGATCGAAGCCGGCCGAGAGAAACAGGCCGGCTGTCACAGCCTGGAATCCGAACTCAGGCGATATTCTCGGCGGGGGCGTCCAGCCCCATGGCGTGAAGACGCGCGTAGTAGCCGTTCTGCGCCAGGAGCTCGCCATGGGTTCCCCGCTCGACGATACGGCCCTGGTCCATCACCAGGATCATGTCGGCTTTTTCGATGGTCGACAGACGATGGGCGATGACCAGGGTCGTACGGCCTTTCATGACCTGATCCAGCGCGGCCTGGATATGCCGTTCGGATTCGGTGTCCAGCGCCGAGGTGGCCTCGTCGAGGATCAGCAGCGGCGCGTTCTTCAACAACGCCCGGGCAATGGCCAGGCGCTGGCGCTGGCCGCCGGACAGTAACACGCCGTTTTCGCCGACCTCCGTGTCCAGGCCATCGGGCAACTGCTCGATGAAGTCCATCGCATAGGCATCCCGAGCCGCCTTTTCAATGTCGGCCCGTGGCGCACCGGCCAGGTCACCGTAGGCGATATTGTTGGCCACCGTGTCATTGAACAGCGTGACATGCTGGGTCACCTGGGCGACATGACGACGCAGGTTACGCAGGCGGTAGTCTTCGATTTCCACGTCGTCGAGCAGAATCTGGCCGACCTCATGGTGATAGAAGCGCGGGATAAGGCTCGCCAGGGTCGATTTACCACTACCTGAACGGCCCACCAATGCAATCATCTGTCCGGGTGCCGCCGTGAAGCTGATGTCCTTGAGTACCTCGCGCTCAGCGTCGGGGTAGGTAAAGCTCAGGTTGCGCACATCGAGACGACCACTGACCCGCTCCTGCTCAACGGTCCCCCTGTCGATCTCCGGCTCGACATCCAGTTGCTCGAAGATGCTCTCGGCACCGGCCACGCCTTTCTGGATGGTGGAGCTGACTTCCGAGAGTTGGCGAATCGGCTTGGGCAGCAGACCAGCAGCCGTGATGTAGGCCACCAGGTCACCGGCCGTCGCGTCGCCGCGCAGGAACAGCACCAGGAACATCAGGGCCGCCATGGCGGTGTAGATCACCAACTGCAACATCGGCGTGTAGACCGCGCCGGTGCGAGTCATGCGCAATTGCTTGTCGGTGTTGCCCTGGCTGGCGTTGGTAAAGCGCTGCTCTTCATAGGCCTCACCGCCGAAGCTGCGCACCACCCGGTAGCCCTGGATGGTCTCGGAGGCAACGTGAGTCACGTCGCCCATGGCCACCTGGATCTTTTTGCTCTGCTTGCGGAATTTCTTGCTGGTACTGCTGACCATGACCGCGATCAGCGGCAGGATCGCCAGCATCACCAGGGTCAGCTTCCAGTTCATCCACACCAGGTAGGCGAAGAGGAACACCACGGAGAGACCTTCGCGGATCACCACCTTGATGGCATCGGTGGCAGCACCGGTGACCATGGTCACGTTGAAGGTGATGCGGGAAATCAGGTGCCCGGAATTGTGGGTGTCGAAATAGCGATTAGGCAGCACCAGCAACTTCTTGAACAACTCGACTCGCAAGTCGTGCACCAGCCCCAAGGAAACCTTGGCCAGGTAATAGTTGCCCAGGAACGACCCCAGGCCCTGCCAGGCAGCGATCAGAACGATCAGCAGCGGCACCGCCATCAGCAGTTTCAAATCCTTGAGGTACGGCACGTTGGGGAAGAGCACCGCATCGGGGTTGCTCAAGCCGTCGACGAAATATTTGAGAATCCCGGCCAGCATGGGCTGGGTCGAGGCAAATATCACGAAACCCACGATACTCAGCAGAAAAATGCCCGCGTAGGGTTTGACGTATCCCAGCAACCGAAAATAGATCTTCAGGCTGGAATCCTGTTCCGCTTTGGGCGGTGCGTCACTCATCGTCGGGCTCACTGGTTAGGAAGAACGCGGAATTTTATCACAGCCACCGGCATTGGCCTGCGCCCAGGTCAAAACGCTGGCCAGACCAATCGGCAGCCAGGTAATGAACCATTCGGCGCGGGGGGTTCCGGTCAGGCTCGCAGCGTCGAACTGCATCGCCAGGAATGAAAACACCCACATACCGAGCACGCCCCGGCCCAGCAGGCTTTCCCGGGCACGCCAGGCTTCGCGCAGCACGGCGAACCAGACGATGCACCACAGCAGCAGCCCCGGCAGCCCGAGTTGAATGGTGACATGGCTGAACAGATTGTGGGCGTGATCGAACTTGAGGCCGTGGACGATAACCCGGTAATCAGCCGCCGCGCCAAGGCCGCCCCACGGGCGCTCGGCAATCATGTGCAGGCTCGACATGAGAATTTCGGGTCGATAGGAAGCACCACGCTCCATGACCAGCGGTTCGAGCAACCAGAAAGTCAGCATCGCCAGCACCAGGGTCGTGGCGGCGATAATCCGGGCCCTCTGGTCACGACAATAGATCGGCATGGCCAGTACGCTGAGCAGCAAGGCCAGCGCAGCGCCGCGACTCTGACTCGCCACGACGAATATGCCCAACAGCGCCAAGGCCACGACCCAAAGCACTTGCAACCCCAAATGACGTGGCATCCAATGCAACATCCAGATTGCCGCCAACCCGATCACGTAGCCGCCAAGGATTGGATGAGACAACTCCCCCAACCCTTGCAGACGCACATTCCAGTGATGGTTCGCATACCCATAGAAATGGATGATGGCCAACAAGGCCGTCAGCGCAAGCCCCAGGCCGCCCCATTGCATGATACGAATCACGCGTTCGGGCTGACCGTTGGCAAAGATCGGGAAAAACAACAGGAACGCCAGGATGTAGAGCAATCGCTTGGCCTCGCGGGCAGGCTCTGCCACTTCGGCCCAGGCCAGTGTCACCAGGGCCCAGGCCATCAGCGCCAGCAGCGCCGTGTAGATCACGCGTTGGGCACGCCATACCTCCGCCAACCGATGACGGGCCGGCCAGGCGAAGACGATCACCGGCAGCCAGACAAATACAACCAACCCCTGTTGATAAATCTTGTTAGTCGGTGCCAGGGCTATCGCCAGCAAAAACCATAACAAGCCAAAGGCCATCCAGCCCTGTGCCCAACGTGTTGCCTGCATCTAACGCTCCTAAACGGTCTACCAGCCAAACCGGCATGGTGAAAACAAAAACTTTTGGGCATCATGGCCCGCCACGGCACCGGTTCTTTCAACAAGGTTTCCCTACGATGCAATCCTCACGGCTTCCCCAAGCCGCTTTGAATCAATTGATTGAAGGCGCCAGCATTCTGGAGGCCGACAGCTACGGCCCAAAAGTCTATCTGCTGCAGGATGGGAATATCCTCAAGCTGTTTCGCCGCAAGCGGCTTTTTTCTTCGGCCCTTCTGAGGCCTTATTCAACACGATTCATCAATAATGCGGCCCGCCTGCAGAAGCTCGGCGTACCGACCCTCGAAGTGCTGGCCTTCTATAAGCTGCAAAAACCCGGCATGACCGCCGTACTGTATCGACCGCTTCCTGGTAAAACCCTGCGTCAATTATCAAGTCAGGAAAACTTCAGCTGGCAGCATACCCTTCCAGCGCTTGTCGAGTTGATCCGCAGCCTGCATGCCAGCGGTATTTATTTTCGCTCGCTGCATCTGGGCAACATCGTCGTCACGCCTGAAAACCAACTGGGGTTGATCGATGTGGCCGACATGCGCTTCCTGCGCTCGCCACTGCCACGCTATCTGGCACGTCGCAACTTGCGGCATTTCGCTCGTTATATTGCCCGAGAGAACCTGAACGGGAGCTTTCCGATGCAAGCATTGGAAAATGCCCTACTGACTGCCTGAGATCAACTGCCGGGCGACCTGGCTGAAACTCGACCAGGCCTCGTCAGGGGCCAGTGCCCGGTACTGAGCCGCTGCGACCGTATCGGCCGAAGCCTGCGCCGCTCGTTCGATCGCCTCGCTCCAGCCACTTTCGTCGTTGGGCATCGCGTACCAGCCGGTGTCGCCCAGTTGTTCACGAAAGACCGCAAGTTCGCTGGCCAGCACCGGGACACGAGCCAGGACAGCCTCTTGGAGGGTCAGTCCAAGGCCCTCGTCCAGGGACGGGATCAGCACCCAGTCAAATGCCCGATAGAGCGTCGCCACATCCTCCAGATGCCCCACCAGCAAGACTTTGTCGACCAGATCCGGCCGGGCGATCCTCGCTTGCAGCGCTTCGCGCCTCGGTCCCTCGCCGACAATCACCAGGCGCCAATCGGGGTGGTGGATCGCCGCCCGGCCAAACGCCTCCAGCAGACAGGCGAACCCCTTGCTGTCCACCAGCCGTCCCACCGCGCCAAATATCCGCGTCTGCGAGTCTGGTAGACCCAGTCGGGCACGTGCCGCTTCGCGAGACAGCAGCGCGGCCTGGAATTGCGCCGGATCGAACGCGCTACGCAGCGCAGCGACCTGCATGCCCAACTCGTCCTGGAGCGACATCGCCAGGGTCTGGGAGACCGCAGCCAGGGTCAGGCGGGAGGCAGGGAAGCCGCGCAACAGCTCGCGCCCCGCAGGATTGAGCCGTGTCGCGCCATGGAAGATCACCACTACGCGGATCTGCGGCATGACCTTGAGGACCGGCAACAGGGTACGGGCCACACCGATGCCATCGAGCAATACCACACGCGCATCGCTGTCGAGCAACGCCTGACGGAAACGATTGTGCATCAGGGGTTTTAGCAGGCGCCAAACGTGTCGACCCTTGAGCCGGGCCGATGTCATATTCCACTCAAGCGCCGCCCCGACATCAATCTGGCAGGCAGCCGCCGACCCCTGCAAGAGCCATGTCTTGACAGGCATCGCTGGTTCCATCCGCGAGAGAATCTGATTATGGACCTTGTGTACCGAAGCGAACGGTGCACCGCCCGCCCACATGACATTGATAATGCTCATCGAGCAGCAAACCTTTTATCGCGGACCAGGATTCATGCTTCGCGGCATTCAGTAGTTGATAAGCCAGCCAATGCAGACCCCGAGCAAGAGAACCAGGGACAACTTGACTTGCTCGCGGCGCTTGCGGCGGGCCTTGCGCTGGCGCTCCACGGGTACTTCCACATGCACCCCGAATCCGGTATGCAAAACAGCATCCCCTTCGAGCGTGACCGCCGTCAAGTTCAGTTCGGCATAACGAAGCGACAAGGCTTTTTCACCGCCGAAACCGGCGAAAGGGGCACACAGCCGATACTCCTTCAACCGCCGCAGGCCAGGATTGAGGGAGAAGCTTTGCCATTCGGGCTTGTCTGAAATCAATGGATAACAGGGCACGCCGCCGATGACTTCACGCTCGCCCAGGCGAATGTAGGGACTGTGCACGCACAAATCGTAGACATAGTTACGCAACCACACCTGAAGAATATCCGGCCGTTGCTCCAGGATCGTGCGCGAATCTTCCACGAAGGCCGGGCGATAGAACGCCCAGTCATCTTCACAGTGAAAGATATAAGGCGTCTTGACGTGCTCGTACGCCAGGTCGATCGAAGCCAGTTGTCCCAGCTTCGGTCGATTGACGAAGGCCGTCGTGCGGTCCTTCCAGTGAGCGGGAATGACCGCATGTACGCCTTCGTCGCCGGCATCTTCGGTAATGAAGACCTCACGGATCGGCGCGGTGTTGAAACGGTCGAAGCTCTCCAGGGTCTGCTTGAGCAGGTCGAGCCGGCCGCAACTGGTTACCACCAGGGTAATGTCACTATCGTCGGAAAACTGCACTGAAATACCATTTAGTCAAACGCCATCTGAACACCGGATGGCTCAACGGTTCGTATCAAACGCCCAGTTTCAGGCGCAATGTTTCCAGCAGATTCAATGGGGCACGAGGCCGCAGCGGCGGCTCCAATGCTTCAACGATTTTCTGCCCGATGCGCGCGAAGCTGAACTGTTCAAGCGCCAGCTTCTGGCCGTTGTGCGCCACACTGCGCGCCAGCTCGGGGTCGGCGCGCAGCCGGGAAAGTTTTTCCTGGAGCTGTGGGATGTCACGGTACAACACCACGTTGTGCATGTCCTGCAACCCCAGCGCCCGCGCCTCCTCGACGCCCTGATCGAACGCCAGCAGCACACAACCGCAGGCCATCGCTTCAAAATTCTTGATCATGAATTCGCCCATGCCTACGTCGGCACTGACGAAAAAACGGATACGGTTAAGGGTTTCGCAATACTCTTCGCCGGACTTGGTCCGGGTCACGACCAGCGGCTCAACGCGCCCCAGCTCATCCAGCAGGGCCTTGCGACCACTGTAGGCGACACTGTTGGTGCTGCCGACGAAGGCCAACTCGATGTCCCGCTCACGACCCTGATCCTGCAATAACGACTGATCGTAGCCCTTGGGCACGAAAACCGCATCGAAACCTTCGCCGCGCAGACGTTCGGTCACCATGAAGCCGGAGCTGATCACCCGCACCCACGGCAGGCGACGGTAATGCGCACTGAACTTGCCGGTGTATTTGCACGGGATGTAATTCTGGTAGGCATCGTGCTCGAGGATCACCAGGTTGGGGATCGTGCGGATGAAACCAGCCTGGCGGATCTCCTGCTTGAAACGCAGGAAAAACACGATCCGGTCATAACGCGATACATCCACGTGGCGGCGGAAATATCCCCGCAGGTTGCGTTGTTCCTTGCTATCGAGCCAGCGCAAGTCGCACTCGCAATGAGCGGCCACGCCTTCGTAGAGTCGGTCCAGGATGGCCCGCTGTTCTTTCTGCACCAGAAACAGAACTTTCATCGTTTTCCTTGCGGCACCGAACGACTTGATAAATAACCGGAGGCCGGTTTGCGCCGTAGCGCAAAGCCTCCCCACCTTGGGCCGTTACAACCGCCAGAACAGCTCATGGCGACGCACAGCCTTGCGAAAAAACTCGTTCTCGCCATACGGCGAGCCCGTGCGCCCGGCCAGCAGGCGCTGGATGCCACGGCGCAAGCGTCGCTTGAACGGCGCGCGCGGTTGCAGGTCATGCATCATGCCCAGCGCCATGGCCTTGTCGCGCTGTCCAGGCAACGCCAGCGGCAGGCTGACAGGCTGCATCGGCTGGGCCGGCTCGAAATACGGCGGCAACGCAATGCCTGTGCCCGCATCCCCCATGGGCCAGCGATCATTGTCGTGCAGGTGATTGGCGTAGCCCAACAGCGTGGTCGGTTGCCACTCCAGGCCTTCGAGGGCTTGCAGGACGGCATGATGGGCGCAGAGATGATCGGGGTGCGGATCGAGGGTCGGATGTGGCAATACAATGACTTCGGGACGCGCCTTGAGCAGCAGTTCGCGCAGGTCCGCCAGCAGGTTGTTCCAGGTCGGCGCGCCGTCGGCATCGCCCGGCAAGGTGAACGGGTTCAACTGGCGGAACAGCCGGATATCGCTCAGGCCAGCCTCGCGAGAGCCTTGTGGTTGGCTCGGCGCCGCCTGCATGGCCGCCAGTTGCAGGCAGAAATACCCCAACTGCACACAGTGCGCTTCAGGCACCCCAGCCCAACGCGGTACGGCAATGCTGTCCCAGGCGCGCAAACGGCCCTTGAGCCGCGCGGCCTCGACACGGTCCAAGCCCATCTGTTGATAATGCTCAGCTTCGATTTCACCGGCGGTCAGCGTCACAATCCAGGTTTCGTCTGCCTGGCTGTACAAACCATAGGCAGCCAGTTCCGCATCATCGGCGTGAGGGGCGATGACCATCACCCGCTGGCGCTGGACTTGTGGTGGCGTGAAAGACCACAGCGTCGGCTCGCCCAGCAAACGGCAATGGCGCCCACGCAGACGCAGCTCGCCCCGGGACAACGCCGGACCCTGCTCGCTGAGGTTGAGATAGCGCAGGCCATTGACCCCGCGCTCGAAAGTTTGCAGGTCCCTTTCGCCGCCCGACAATTCGACGAGCGGGTCGATAAAGCGTCCCAGCCAAGTGCTCTTGATCCGCAGCGCGAGGATCAGCGTCGCGCCATCGTCCAGGATCACGCCTTCGTCCAACCGTAGCCGCCCGGCATTCAAATGCACCTTGGGTTGCTGGGTGAACGGCGGGAAGCTGTATTGGTAATCGTCCCGGGGCGAATAGAACAAGTGATCGGCGAACCACGCCTCGTGGGCGATCCAGCCCAGCACCGCCAGTACCAGGGGCAGCCACCAGGCCACCGCGACGCCCAGCGACACCAACACCACCAGGGCGAGTAACAACCCCACGCGCTTGTTGCGACGGTGGCGCCGGAGCAGCTGTTGCTTGCGACTCATGGGCGGGTTCATACGGTAAACACCGGCACGGGGTTGCACCAACGGTCCTTGTATTCCCGGTCCGCCCGGCCGAATGAAAAACGCAACGGCTTGCCGGCGGCACGAGCATGTTCCCAGGCGCTTTGGGTGTTGAGGAAGCTCAACACGCTGCCAGGGCTGAATTCGCGGGTCTGCGGGTCGACGCCACCGTTGATGTACTCGACGCTGATCCACTCGGGCGCTTCGACGCGATACACCAACTGGATGGCAATCGGCGCATCGTTGAGAAAAATCACCGAGCCGATCAACCATTCGCGCAGCAACTCGATCACCTCGCCCATGCGCTCGGCACCGGTGGCCGCAAAGCCCCAGCGACGCAGGAACAGGTCACAGTAGATCGAGGCCAACTCGGCGCTGGAAAACTCGTCGACCGGCCGTACCACCCCGCCCGCCTCTTCCAGCAAACGCAACTCGCGGCGCTGGTTGTAGCGAAACTTCTTGGACAGTTCTTCCGGCGTGCGGGCCATGGCCAGTTGTTCCTGCTGCAACTTCAAGCCGCTGAAGCGTCCCTCATTGAGGGCCGACAGGTAACGTCCACGATGCCGCAACGGGGCTTGTGCATCGGGCGCCGCCGGCAGGATCAGCTCGGCATTGCCCAGGTCGAACAGGCCCTTCTTGCCGCTGCGCTTGAGCACGTCTTTGGACAGCGCCAGGTCGCGGCCCCAGGTCGGTATGGCGGCCTTGAGTTCGCCATCCTGCTCGAACGCCAGGTAGCGCACGGGAATCCCGGCCAGGGCCGCCAGGCGCTCGACCACCAAAGGATGGGTCGCCACACTGCCGCCAAAACGCTGCCAGGCCTGGGCATAAATCGACGCATCGACAGCGGTCCAGCCGCGCTCGCGCCAGCCTTGGAATCGGTTGAGCATCAGGCCCTCGGCGCCAGTTCGGTGACTTGGGGCAAACGCCAGAATGCCTCGCGTACGGCGCGATCCGAGAAGCGTTCGCGCAAGCGGTCGAGCATCAGCTCGGCGCATTGGCGACGCTGCAGATCGTCCATGGCCGCCAGGTGTTGCAGCCCCTGGGCCATGTGCTCGGCGTCGCCCAGCGGAAACAAGATGCCCACGTCCTCGACCACTTCCTTGGCGCCGCCGCAGGCCGTGGCCAGCAACGGCACGCCAGCGGCCATGGCTTCGAGCAGCACCATGCCAAACGGTTCGTGGTCGGAGCTCAGGGCGAACACATCAAAAGCGCGGAAATAACGGCGCGCCTCGGGCACCTGGCCAAGGAACAGCACGCGATCAGCAATGCCCAGCTCACGAGCCAGTGCCTTGAGATCCTGCTCCAGACGGCCCTTGCCGAGAATCGCCAACTGGCTGTTGACCGGCAGATACTCCAGTGCCGCGGCAAAGCCGCGCAACAGTGTGGCCTGGTCCTTGTCCGGGTGCAGACGGCCAACATTGCCGACAATCCAGGCGTCCGTATCCAGCCCGAGCGTATGCCGCGCCTCCTCCCGGGAGACTTGGCCGGCCTGGGCGGCATCGAGGTCGATGCGGTTGTAGAGAGTCTGGATCCGCGTAGCCGGCCATTTCGGCAGGCAGCGACGCATGTCGTCACGCACCGCATCGGACACTCCGAGCAGGCTCAGACGCTTGCGAAACACATGGGCGAACAGCCGGCGCGTACGCCGCTGGTAGTCACCAAAGGCATGGTGCACGCCGATCACCGGCAGGCGCGTGCCCAGCAGGGCGATGTAGATCGGCTTGAAGCGATGGGCAATGCAGAAACTGAAATTGCGTGAGGCGGCGATCTTGCGCAGATCGCTGATGGCACCCAGCTTCAGGCCGCGAACGGCACTGGAGCTGTACTCCATGAACAGCACCTCGTCCGAGGCACAGCCGGCGGCGACCTCAGCATCGGCCGCCCCGGTGAGGAACACCGTGGTCACGCGATAGCCAGTGCCCGCGAACAGGCTGGCGTACTGACGGGCGCAGTCGAGGAACGGCCCGTCATAACCGTGGCAGAACTGCAGCACATGTCGCTCAGCCGAGCGTGTCATAAGCGTCCACGCCGTCTTTGACCACCAGGATGTCTTCCATGATCAGGTACTGCAGGTCGGAACCATAGAACATGTTCAGCGCGTCGGTCGGCGAGCAGATCATCGGTTCGCCACGACGGTTGAGCGAAGTATTCAGCGACACGCCGTTGCCGGTCAGGACTTCCAGCGCCTTCATCATGTCGTAGTAGCGCGGGTTGTATTCACGCTTGAGCACCTGGGCCCGGGACGTGCCGTCTTCATGGACGACTTCCGGCACGCGGGTTTTCCATTCTTCGGCCACTTCGAAGGTGAAGGTCATGAACGGCGCCGGGTGGTCGACCTTGATCATCTGCGGCGCGACGGTGTCGAGCATCGACGGGCAGAAAGGCCTCCAGCGCTCGCGGAACTTGATCTGTTCGTTGATGCGATCGGCCACGCCGCTGGCGCTCGGGCAGCCAATGATCGAGCGACCGCCCAGGGCGCGCGGGCCAAACTCCATGCGCCCCTGGAACCAGGCCACCGGATTGCCGTCGACCATGATCTTGGCGATGCGCTCAGGCGTGTTGTCGATCTTGCGCCATGCCGGCTTGCTCGGATGGCGGGCGCATGCAGCGATCACGTCTTCGTTGCTGTAGGCCGGGCCGAGGTAGACATGTTCCATCTTCTCTACCGGCACACCACGGGCGTGGGACACATAAGCCGCCGCACCCACCGCGGTACCGGCGTCACCGGAAGCCGGTTGCACGAACAGCTCCTTGACGTCGTCGCGGGCGATGATTTTCTGGTTCAGCTTGACGTTCAACGCGCAGCCGCCGGCGAAAGCCAGCTTGCCGGTTTCCTTGAGTACGTCGCCCAGGTAGTGATCGATCATTTGCAGCGCGAGCTTCTCGAACAGCGCCTGCATGCTGGCCGCGTAGTGAATGTACGGCTCGTCGGCGATGTCGCCTTCGCGTTTCGGGCCGAGCCACTCGATCAGCTTCGGCGAGAAGTAGAAACCCTTGCCCTTCTCTTTATAGCGACGCAGGCCGATCACGTTGGCATAGTCGGTGTTGATCACCAGCTCGCCGTTTTCGAACGAGGCCAGGCGCGAGAAATCGTACTTGCTGGCATCGCCGTAAGGCGCCATGCCCATGACCTTGAATTCACCGTCGAGCATTTCAAAACCGAGAAACTCGGTGATCGCGCCGTACAGGCCACCCAGGGAGTCTGGGTCGAAGAATTCCTTGATCTTGTGGATCTTGCCGTTTTCGCCGTAGCCGAAGAAGGTCGTGGCGTATTCGCCCTTGCCATCGATGCCCAGGATCGCGGTTTTTTCCTGGAAGCCCGAGCAGTGGTAGGCGCTGGAGGCGTGGGCCAGGTGGTGCTCGACCGGCTCGATCTTGATTTTTTTCGGATCGAAGCCCAGTTGCTCCAGGCACCAGACGATCTTGCGGCGATAGCGCTTGTAGCGACGGTTACCCATCAGGATCGCGTCGAGGGCGCGGTCCGGGGCGTACCAGTAACGCTTGGCGTAGTGCCAGCGAGCCTCGCCGAACAGGCTGATCGGGGCGAAGGGAATCGCCACCACGTCAACGTCGGACGGTTTGATGCCAGCCTGTTCCAGGCAGAACTTCGCCGACTCGTAGGGCATGCGGTTCTTTGCATGTTTATCGCGTACGAAGCGCTCTTCCTCGGCCGCCGCGATCAGCTTGCCGTCAATGTACAGCGCTGCGGAAGGATCATGGCTAAGGGCGCCGGACAGGCCAAGAATCGTCAATGCCACAGGGGGTCTAGCCTCTTATGTCTGCATACGGGCGACAAGCGCCGCGAAAAATTGATGTGCCGCGCGCCAAGGGTGCGGGGCAGCTAAAGGGCGGGATTATAGCTTAAAAGCGGCCTTAAGCCTCTAGCGGTGAGTGGCGAGCGTGCAGCACACGATCGCCTGGCGCTTGCAGGGCAGCGTACCTGTGGCGAGGGAGCTTGCTCCCGCTCGGCGGCGCAGCCGTCGTAAACCGGTTGATGCGGTTTTCCTGCGGGAATGCGCCGGCCTTTTTGGGGCTGCTGCGCAGCCCAGCGGGAGCAAGCTCCCCTCGCCACGGTGCATCGGCGACCTCACGTGAACAGCACGGTCTTCACTTGCGATTCATAGGGCGGACGAGGCGCTATCGATTGTTTTGGGCAACCGCCCATCAATCACCCGATACAACGCACTGTCCTGCGGCCAATTGCGCATGAACCGCGCGCGATCCCGGGCGTAGGCCGGGGCGAAGCTGGCCTGGGTGCGGTGTTGGCACATGGAGTCGAGGTCGATCAGCGCCCAGCGGTCGTGCTGCCAGAACAGGTTGTGGCCCTTGAAGTCGCCATGGCTGATGCGCTCGCGGATCAGGTCGGCAAACAAGCGATCCAGCGCCAGCAATTCAGCTTCGGGGGCTTCACCGTTCTCCACGTAAGGGCCGAAGCGCTCGATGATGTCCGGCCCCGCCAGGTGTTCGGTGACCAGGTAGGCGCCGCGGCGCAACCACAGGAAGCGCTTCTCCAGCAAAGCCAGCGGCTTGGGTGTGGCAATGCCGAGGAAAGCCAGGCGATGGCCTTCGCGCCAGGAATGCCAGGCACGGCTCGGGCGCCAGAAGCGCTTGAGCCAGTGGGCGAAGTTCTTGATGTTGTAGCGCTTGATCACCAAGGTACGACCGTTCGCCTCGACTTTGCCGACGCTGGCCGCGCCACCGGTCTTGTACAGATGGCCCTGGTCAAGCAACGCATCGGCCTGCTCCAGCACCGGCGTCATCGCCGCTTCTTCATCACGACGGACCGCCCGCAGGCCGAACGCCCCCCGCTGCACACTGAACAGGCTGCACTCACGCCCGACTTTTGCCAGGAAGTCCTTGAGACGCCAGGCTTGCACCTTGTCGATCTGTTTTTGCAACGCTTCCATGGGCAGCGCGTGTTCGGCGTTGCCCAGCAGGTAATACACCAGCAGCTCTTCATTGAACGGCTGGAGGGCTTTGGGCAGCTGGGCGAAAAATACCCCCAGGTTCTCCAGGACCTTCTGCCGCGACAACGGTTGCCCCGGGGTCTCAGCGCGGATGCCAGCGCCGTCGATCAAATAGAGCTTGCCGTCATGGCGCAGCAGATTGTCCAGGTGCAGGTCTTCCTGCCAGAGGCCTTTGCCGTGCAGTTGCGCGATGGCGCCGAGGGCTTCGGCCAGCACCGCCGCCTGCTCGTCGGCCAGCAACGGCAGGTGTTCGACCTGTTTCCAGGCATCGCCCAGGCTCTCGGCGTCTTCGAGCAATTGGAACAACAACCAGCCGCCTTCACCCTCTTTCAGGCCATCGGCGAGCAATAACGGCGTGGTCAACCCTTGCTCGGCCAGCAAGCGCACGCCTTGCAGTTCCCGCTGAAAATGCCGGGCGGCCTTGCTGCCCACCAATAATTTGGCCAGCACCGGCCGACCACGCCAGACGCCCGCGCCGACATAACGCTGCCCCGGCAACACCCGCAACAGCGAAAGCAGCTGCAATTGCGCCGCGCCAGCAGCGTCGGCCAGTTCCAGGCTCAGCGGCAGGCTGGGGCTGCGGCCGGCATTCTTCAATTCGGACAAATGCATCAACGGGCTTCCTTGTGGCTACGCCGGGCGGTCAGGCGGGTCATCCAGCTGTCGACCAGCCCACTGTCGAGCGGCTGGTCCAGGTAGGTAGACAGCAATTGGCGCACATCGGCATCGCTCCAGACTGCCGCGCGACGCAGCAGAGGCTCCAGGTCCTTGACCCGATCCCGTTGGCCGAACAGCAGTGGCCGGGTCTTTTCCAGGTCGATCAATTGCGCCTGGTAACCGCTGGCGGTGGCTTGCAGGAAGATGTGTTTCGGATAAAAGCAGCCGTGCACCTGATGCATGCCGTGCAGTCGCCGCGCCAACTGACCGCAGGCGTCGAGGATGGTGGTGCGCTGCGCCGTCGTCAGGCTCGGCCAGCGTTGCAAGAGTGAATCCAGGTCGTCCCAGCCATCCAGGGCGCGGGTCAGCAGGATCGCTCGCACCTCGCCATCCACTTTGCGCTGGCCGTAGAACACCGCTTGCAGGGCCGGAATCCCCAACTGGCGATAACGGCTGATGTTGCGAAACTCCCGGGAAAAACTCGGTTCGCCAAACGGGTGGGACCAGGTTCGGGTCAGGTAATTGCTCTGGCGCTTGAGGTAATAACCCTGCCCTTCCAGCTCCAGTCGGAACACGCTGCTCCAGCCGTCGCTCGAGGTATTGGGTTCGTCCACCGCCTCCAGTTGCCGCGCCCACAAGGCCTCGAAGCTGTCCAGGCCATGACGCTGCAACAACGCCCGGTCTTCAGCGGCCAGAAAATCAGTCATTCACGCCCCTCGAAAAATCTTACCACGTGACGGATGCGTTTCTTGTCGCACGCATCGAGCCGGTCGCGCTGACGGTATTGCAGATAAAAACGCAGGCGCTGCGTGGCCGACAAATGGTATTTGGCCACTTTATCCAGGCACGCCAAATCCTTGGTGATACGGTACTTGAGCCAGAAACCACGCCAGAAGTCGCCGTTTGGACAGTCGATCAGAAACAGCCGCGAGCGATCGTCGATCAACAGGTTGCGCCACTTCAGATCGTTATGGGTGAAGCGATGGTCGTGCATGGTCCGCGTGTAGCCGGCCAATTGCCGGCTCACGCCATCGACCCAGGCGCGATCCGCCAGTCGCGGGTCGTGCCGCTCGGCCAGGGCCGAGAGGTCCTCGGTATGCGGCAGTTCGCGGGTGATCAGCGCGCCACGGGCATAAGTCGCGCCGTTTCGCTCCAAGCCCCAGCCCACGACTTCGGCGGTGGGGATGCCCCATTTGGCGAAGCGCTTGAGGTTCTGCCACTCGGACTTGACCCGCGGCTTGCCCAGGTAGCGGCGCAAACCCTTGCCGGCGCCGACGTAGCGCTTGACGTAATAGTTCACGCCGTTGCGCTGCACCCGGATCACCTCTGACAACGGGTCACGGGTCAAACGCTCCCCTTGCAACGCGAACACCGCGTCGAGACTGCCAAAGTCCTGCGCCAGCTCGACGTACTCCGGTTCCAGATTCCAACCCGACATCAGAGCGCGTCCCCGTACCGCTGCTTGCGGGCATACAGCTTGTTGGCCTTGCCTTCGAGCCAGGCCAGCAACGCAGCCTCTTCGGCGAGAATCCGCCGTAACGGCTGCTGGAAATAGCCCTTGAGGAAACGCAACTTGTCGCGGCGGGTCAGGCCGATGTCCAGCGCCGAGAAATACAGTGCCGCCAGGTCCTTGTTGCGCCAGCGAGTGGTGATGGCCGGGCGGGTCTGGGCGCGGTGCAGGTCGATCACCGAGAGTTTGAAATCCGCCGGCGTCACCGGCTTGTCGGTATGCAACAGGAAGTGGCAGATGTAGCAGTCACGATGATTGACCCCGGCGCGATGCATCATGCCGGTCATGCGCGCCACTTCGGCGATCAGGGCACGCTTGAGTGTCGGTTGCGGCGGCTGCTTGACCCAGTCGATGCTGAAGTCTTCGAGGCTGACGGTCGGCGCCAGCTCTTCGGTGACGATGAACGAGTGCTGGTCCGCCGGGTTGCGGCCTTTCTCGCCGTAGGCTACAGCCGTCATGGTCGGTACGCCGACTTCCTGCAAACGCTGGATCGCCTTCCACTCCTGACCCGCGCCGAGTACCGGCAGCTTGGCGGTGAACAGGTTCTTGAAGATCTCGCCCCAACCGATACCACGGTGGATCTTCACGAAAAAACCACGACCGTCCACCTCCGTGCGCAAGGTGCGCCGGGCTTCCAGTTCGCGATAGACCTCGCCCTTGAGCGCCTCGACTTCGGCGAACGCATCGCGCCCGGCCCAAAGGCTCTTGAACGGTTCGGCCAGCATCAATTTCATTGTGCGTGCTCCGCCAATATCACATCGGCCGCGTGCTGCGGCATGCTGTAGAGGTCGGCCGTCTCGGCGAAGGCCAGACCATTGCGGCTCCAGGCCGCCCGGGCATCGGCGTCGCTCAACATACGGCCCAGGTACTCGGTGAGCTGTGCTTGTTCGAACGGCTCGTCGAGCACCAGGCCACTGTCGGCCTCGGCGATGTAATGGGCGTACCCACATACCGCGCTGACCAGTACCGGCAACCCGGCCACCAGCGCTTCGAGCAGCACGGTGCCAGTGTTCTCGTTGTACGCCGGATGGATCAACAGGTCGGCGCCCAACAGGAAACGCGGGATGTCGCTGCGGCCCTTGAGGAACCGCACATTGTCACCGAGCCCCAACGCAGCGCTCTGCAGTTGGAATACTTTGGGGTCGTCCTGGCCGATTACAAACAGCCGGGTGCGTTTTCGCAGTTCGGCTGGCAACGCGGCCAGAGCCTTGAGGCTGCGATCCACGCCCTTGGTCTTGAACCCGGAGCCGATCTGCACCAGCAGCAGGTCGTCGGCGGCCAGCTCGAATTCAGCCCGGAACGCCGCGCGGATCTCCTCGGCATCGGCGGGCCGACGGCGGTCCTGGGCGATGCCCGGTGGCAGCAGGTGAAAGCGTTCCAGCGGCGTGCCGTAATGCTTGATGAACAGTGGCTGCTGGACTTCGGAGATCATCAGCACGTCAGTCTTGGCGTCCTTGGCGAACACCGCCCGCTCGTACTCGGCGAAATGCCGGTAGCGACCCCAGCGCCGGTACAGCGAATTGCGCAGGTTCTGCGCCTTGTCTTCGAAGCAGCCGTCGGCGGCGTAGTACACGTCCAGGCCGGGCATTTTGTTGAAGCCGATCAAACGGTCCACCGGGCGCTTGGCCAGATCGGCCTCCATCCACGCACTGAGCTTCTCGTTGCGGCGATGGTTGAACAGCGCCTTGACCGGCGCCACCAGCACCTCGAAGCCAGGCGGCACGTCGCCTTCCCAGATCAGCGTGTAGACACGGATCTGGTGGCCGCGTCGCTGGCATTCCAGGGCGATGCGCATGAAGTCACGCTGCAGGCCACCGAAGGGGAAGTACTTGTAAAGGACAAAAGCCAATTGCATCAGCGCGGCTCCTCAGCCAATAACGTGCTCAGGTGGCTGGCAACACGCTCGGGGTTCAGACGCGTGAAGCACAGGGGCTGCTCGCGTTTCAGGTCAAACCGCCGAGCATCTTCGGCGGTCGGCGGGTAAGTGCATTGTTTCTGCATGCACGGCGCGCAGGGGAAATCACTGGCGAGGTGAATCTGGCCCTTGCCGTAGGCGCCGGTCAGCACCGGATTGGTCGGACCGAGCAGCGAAATGGTCGGCACGTCCAGGGCCGCGGCCAGATGCCCCAGACCGGTGTCCACGGCCACGCAGGCCTGGGCGCCGGCAAGCACCTTGCCCATCCCGCCCAGGTTCAGTTTCGGCAGTACCAAGGCGTTGCGCAGCCCGCTGGCGATGCGTTCGGCCCGGGCCTTTTCGGCGGGGTTGCCCCACGGCAGTTTTACCACCACTCCGAACTGCCCCATGCGCTCGGTGAGCTGGCGCCAGTAAAGTTCGGGCCAATGCTTGGACTCCCAGGTCGTGCCGTGCAGGAACACCACGTAGGGGTAGGGGCGTGGCAATTCCACCAATCGGTCGATGTCGAGGCCATAACTGCCCTGGGTTTGCGGCAAGTCATAGCCCAGCGCC
Source organism: Pseudomonas bijieensis (assembly GCF_013347965.1). Taxonomy (NCBI): domain Bacteria; kingdom Pseudomonadati; phylum Pseudomonadota; class Gammaproteobacteria; order Pseudomonadales; family Pseudomonadaceae; genus Pseudomonas; species Pseudomonas bijieensis. Next base: position 3,581,414 of record NZ_CP048810.1, read on the forward strand.
AGAGCAAACAACTGGCGCACGCGCTCGACCGCATGCTGACCACGGGCCACCGCCAGGCGCCGGGAATAAAAGCGCGCCGCCAGGGGTTCGCGGGCCGAGTGCTTATCCAGGCCGGCGACCGGGGCCTTGACGTAGCGGGTCAGCCAGGCGCTTTTCAGCAGGCCCTGGGCGTCGATCACCAGGTCGTACTTTTCGGCCCGCACGTTCTGTTTGAAGCGTCGCCATTCGCCACTCTTGATGGTTTGCCAGAGGTTCTTGCGCCAGCGCCGGATCGCCACCGGGATGACCTTGCCCACGGCCGGGTGCCAGGTGGGGATTTCGGTGAAGCCTTCTTCCACCACCCAATCGAACTTGATGCCAGGAATCGCTCGCGCCGCGTCGGTCAGCGCCGGCAGGGTATGAACCACATCCCCCAGCGAAGAGGTCTTGATCAGCAATACCCGCAAGTTACCGGACCTCCACGGGTGTGCCTTGCAAACGTTCCAAGGCTTCGTTCACGGCAGGCGGCATAAGCTGGCGCAGGCAGTTGTAATGACCGAAGCGGCAGGTGCGGTCGAAGCACGGGCTGCACTCGATGCCCAGGCGCACGACTTCGACCTTGTCGGCCAACGGTGGTGTGAAGCCTGGCGAAGTAGAGCCGTAGACCGCCACCAATGGCCGATTCAGGGCGGCGGCCACGTGCATCAGGCCGGAGTCGTTGGACACCACGGAATCGGCGCAGGACAGCAGGTCGATGGCCTCGGCCAGGGAGGTGTCGCCGCTGAGGTTCACCGACTCTTCCCGAAGCCCCGGGATCAACCGCGAGCGGATGTCCTCGCCCACCGGATGATCTTTTTTCGAGCCGAACAGCCAGACTTGCCAGCCTTCGCGAATCTTCGCCTCGGCAACCTGGGCGTAATGCTCCGCCGGCCAGCGCTTGGATTCACCGAACTCGGCACCCGGACAGAGAGCCAGCACCGGACGATCCAGGCTCAGGTCGAACTTGGCCAGCGCCGCTTCACGGGTCACCGGGTCGATCGCAAGGCTCGGTCGCGGATAGGGTTTGGGCAACTCGACCCCAGGCTCGTAGGCCAGGGCCATGAAGCGCTCGATCATCAGCGGATAACGTTCTTTATCCAGTGTGCGCACATCGTTGAGCAGGCCGTAGCGAAACTCGCCACGCCAGCCGGTGCGCTTGGGGATACGGGCGAAGAACGGCACCAGTGCCGATTTCAACGAATTGGGCAACAGGATCGCCTGGTCGTACTGGCCGGCCAGGGATTTGCCGATACGCCGACGGGTCGCCAGTTCCAACACGCCGTGGCCGAGCGGGAAGCTCAAGGCCTTGCGTACTTCGGGCATGCGCTCAAGGATCGGCCGGCTCCACTCGGGGGCCAGGACGTCGATTTCGCACTGCGGATGGCGCTGTTTCAGGCACTGGAACAGTGTCTGCGCCATCACCATGTCACCGACCCAACTGGGCCCAACGATCAGAATATTCATGTGCTTTCCAAAAACGATACAGGGAGGCCTACGCCTCCCCGCCTCGAGAATCACTGTGGCTTAGGTCGTTGCCTGTTGCCCTAATCTACAACACACCCCCATCAACTGTGGGAGTGAGCCTGCTCGCGATGAGGCCGGTACATTCAACATCAATGTCGCCTGACACTCCGCCATCGCGAGCAGGCTCGCTCCCACAAGGGGCCTTCATCTGTTTCAAGTACGGTGCCGCACCGCAAATCCACTGTGGGAGCGAGCTTGCTCGCGATGAGGCCATCACATCCAACCTCAATGTCGCCTGACACTCCGCCATCGCGAGCAGGCTCGCTCCCACATTCATTCAATACTCAGCTCAGCCCCAGCTCCCGCCAGATCCGCAAGACCTGCCGGCGTTCATCCACGAACTGGTCGCCTGCGATCACCCCGGTATCTTTCTGCAAGGCCTGGCGGTGGGCAGCGGAGCGGTAGGCTTTATAGGCTTCGCGCAACAGCGTGGCATCTTCGGCCGGCATCAACCCGAGCTCCTGCAACCCGTCGAGGATGCGGATGTTATCGGTGTAGCGCACCAGCGAGGGGTGTTCCTCGGACCACGCCAGGGCCGCGTATTGCACCATAAATTCAATATCGACGATACCTCCGGCGTCCTGCTTGAGGTCGAAGGGCGCCGCGGCCTCGAAGGCATTCGGCGCAGTCCCGGCGGCGGTAGCCTTGCTGCCAAGGTTGTCCCGCATCTTGGCGCGCATTTCGCTGACTTCCTGACGCAGCATCGGCAAGTCACGCTTGCGTCCCAGCACCTGGGCGCGGACCTTCTCGAACGCCTGGCCCACATCCTGGCTCCCCACCAGCACCCGGGCTCGCACCAATGCCTGGTGTTCCCAGGTCCAGGCTTCATTCTCCTGATAACGGGCAAACGCCCCAAGGGAACTGACCAGCAACCCCGACGCCCCGGACGGTCGCAGGCGCATGTCCACTTCGTACAACTGCCCGGAGTTGGTCTGGGCGGTCAGCAGGTGGATGATCCGCTGGCCGAGCCGGGTGAAGAACTGCGCGCCGTCGATGGGTTTCGGGCCATCGGTTTCCGCCTGTGGGTCGCCATCGTGGATGAACACCAGGTCCAGGTCGGAACCATGCCCCAGTTCCAGCCCGCCGACTTTCCCATAACCGACAATAATGAAGCCCGGATCGCACAGACTGCCATCGGTGCGCAATGGCACGCCGTGCTTGGTCACCGTCTGGCGCCAGGCCAGGGCCAGCACTTGCTCGAGAATCGCCTCGGCCAGCCAGGTCAGGTAATCGCTGACTTTCATCAGCGGCAGGCTGCCGGCGATTTCCGAAGCCGCTACCCGCAGGCGATGCGCCAGCTTGAAATGCCGCAACGCCTCCATCTGTTGCTCCAGATCATCCTCGGGAATGCGCGTCAGGCGCTCACGCAACTCCGCCGCCAACTCCGGCGCCAGGGGCGGCTTGAACAGCCGGCCCTCATTGAGCAATTCATCGAGCAACAATGGGAAACGGGTGATTTGTTCCGCTATCCAAGGGCTCGCCGCGCACAGCGTCAGCAAGCGTCGCAGGGCTCCGGGGTTTTCCGTCAGCAACACCAGATAGGCCGAACGGCGGGCGACAGCCTCTACCAATGGCAGCACCCGCTCCAGCACCAGGTCCGGATTGGCATGCTCCACGGCCTGGGCCAACAGGCGTGGAATGAAGGCATCCAGACGCTCGCGCCCCAGGCGCTGCATGGCGCGCAGTTGCGGGCTGGCGCGCAAGGCAGCCAGTGCCTTGAGGGCCTTGGGTGCATCGACGAAGCCACCGTCCTGCAACTGACGACATGCCGCCTCTTCATCCTGGCTGTCTTCCCACAAGGGCAACCATTCGCCACCCACCACCACTTCGCTTTCCCCGCCCTCCTCTTCATCCGGGTCGGCGATGACCTGGCCGAAATGCCAGGCCACACGCCCGCGCCAGTACATCAATTGCTCGTGAAAGGCCGACCAGTCGGCAAAACCCAGCATGAATGCAATGCGCGCCTGATCCTGTGGGCTGTCCGGCAACATCTGGGTCTGGCGGTCGGCGATGGCCTGGATAGCGTGCTCGGTATAACGCAGGAACTCATACCCCTGGCGCAACTCGTCGACCACCTTGGCCGGCAGATAGCCCTGGCCTTCCAGGGTGCCCAGCACTTTGAGCAACGGCCGCTGCTGCAAGCTCAAGTCGCGACCGCCGTGGATCAGTTGGAACGCCTGGGCAATGAATTCCACCTCGCGAATGCCGCCCGAACCCAGCTTGATGTTGTCGGCCATGCCCTTGCGCCGCACCTCCTGCTGGATCAGTTGCTTCATGGTGCGCAGCGCTTCGATGGCGGAAAAATCCAGGTAACGGCGATAGACGAACGGGCGCAACATGTCGAGCAATTGCGTACCGGCCACCTGATCGCCCGCCACCACCCGCGCCTTGATCATGGCGTAGCGTTCCCAATCGCGGCCCTGGTCCTGGTAATACTGCTCCAGGGCATTGAAGCTCAGCACCAGCGCGCCGGCCGAGCCGTAGGGGCGCAGGCGCATGTCGACGCGAAAGACAAAACCGTCGACGGTCATCGGGTCCAGGGCCTTGATCAGGCGCTGGCCGACACGGATGAAAAACTCCTGGTTATCCAGCGGTCGCTTGACGCCAACGGTTTCGCCGCCCTCGGGGTAGGCGAAAATAAGGTCGATGTCCGACGACAGGTTCAGCTCCACGGCGCCAAGCTTGCCCATGCCCAGGATGACCATCTGCTGCGGCTCGCCGCTGCGCCGTCCGGTGGGCGTGCCGAATTGCTGACTGAGGCGCTGGTACAACCATTGATAGGCTTGGTCGATGCAGGTGTCGGCCATGTCCGAGAGATCGCGACAGGTCTGGACCAGGTCGGCCTGGCGGGTCAGGTCGCGCCAGATGATCCGCACCTGCTGGCGCGTACGCTGACGGCGCAGGACGCGTCCCAGTTCATCCTCGGTCTCGGCGGCCTGTACTGCGGCACCGATCTGTGCGCACATTTCACCGGGAGCCAGGCTGCGGTCCAGTTCGCCGCTGCGCACCAGCTCCAGCAGCATCGCCGGGTCACGGAGACTCTGCTCGATGAAAAAATCACTGGCGGCGGCAACGCGCTTGAACGCATCCCAACGCTCGGGCGTCCAGGCAGACAACCCGTGGTCGTCGTCGAACAAGGCGACCGCGGCACGGAACGACTGCTCGGCCCGACTGACCAATGACTGGAGAATGGCCGGTACTTCGGCAAGCGAGGGCAGGCTCATGGTCTATCCTTGATCGGCGCGGGAGAGGCTGGATGTAGTGTTTTTTCAGAAGACACTACCTGATCGACTGTCGAACAAAGATGATAAATAGCTGAAAATCTGATTTTATTGGCAGCCGGCATCAAGTTTTTACCTGTTCGAGTTGGCTAAAGACCAACAGTAACGATTATTCTCACAACGAAACGAGCGGCCATAAGCCGCTCATGTGTAGTTTTACTACTCGTCTATACATTCGAAAGGCTGAAACGGCCAACGATTTGTAGTAAAACTACACGCCGCCGAAACAACCTTCGGCAATCCAAGAATTTATATCGTCTGCCCACAAGGCCAGTCGCAAACTCAGGCAACCGATTCTGGTAGCCTTTCCGCCCTGGAGCAAGCCATGCAAGACCTCGATCCCGTCGAAACCCAGGAATGGCTGGACGCCCTGGAATCGGTTCTCGACAAAGAAGGCGAAGACCGTGCTCATTATCTGATGACCCGTATGGGCGAACTCGCGACCCGCAGCGGTTCGCAACTGCCCTACGCCATCACCACGCCGTACCGCAACACGATCCCCGTTACCCACGAAGCACGCATGCCTGGCGACCTGTTCATGGAACGCCGCATTCGCTCGCTGGTACGTTGGAACGCGTTGGCCATGGTCATGCGTACCAACCTGAAAGATTCTGACCTGGGCGGTCACATCTCCAGCTTCGCCTCCAGCGCGACGCTGTATGACATCGGTTTCAACTACTTCTTCCAGGCCCCGACCGACGAACACGGCGGCGACCTGATCTACTTCCAGGGCCACGCATCGCCAGGCGTCTACGCCCGTGCGTTCATGGAAGGCCGCATCTCCGAAGACCAGATGAACAACTTCCGCCAGGAAGTGGACGGCAACGGCCTGTCCTCGTACCCGCACCCTTGGCTGATGCCAGACTTCTGGCAGTTCCCGACCGTATCCATGGGCCTGGGCCCGATCCAGGCGATCTACCAGGCGCGCTTCATGAAGTACCTGGAAGCCCGTGGTTTCATCCAGCCAGGCAAGCAGAAAGTCTGGTGCTTCATGGGTGACGGCGAGTGCGACGAGCCGGAATCCCTGGGCGCGATCTCCCTGGCCGGCCGCGAGAAGCTGGACAACCTGATCTTCGTCATCAACTGCAACCTGCAGCGCCTCGACGGCCCGGTTCGCGGCAATGGCAAGATCATCCAGGAACTCGAAGGCGTGTTCCGTGGCGCCCAGTGGAACGTCAACAAAGTCATCTGGGGCCGTTTCTGGGACCCACTGCTGGCCAAGGACGTCGACGGCATCCTGCAACGTCGCATGGACGAAGTCATCGACGGCGAGTACCAGAACTACAAGGCCAAGGACGGCGCGTTCGTCCGTGAGCACTTCTTCAACACGCCTGAACTCAAGGCAATGGTTGCCGACTTGTCCGACGACGAGATCTGGAAACTCAACCGTGGCGGCCACGACCCGTACAAGGTCTATGCGGCGTACCACGAAGCGGTCAACCACAAAGAGCAGCCGACCGTCATCCTGGCCAAGACCATCAAGGGTTATGGCACCGGTGCCGGCGAAGCGAAGAACACCGCGCACAACACCAAGAAGGTCGATGTCGACAGCCTGAAGCTGTTCCGCGACCGCTTCGACATTCCGGTCAAGGACAGCGAGCTGGAAAACCTGCCGTTCTTCAAGCCGGAAGAAGGCAGCGCCGAAGCCCGTTACCTGGCCGAGCGCCGTGCCGCGCTGGGCGGTTTCGTACCACAGCGCCGCGCCAAGAGCTTCAGCGTCCCGACCCCGCCACTGGAGACCCTCAAGGCGATCCTGGACGGCTCGGGCGACCGTGAAATCTCCACCACCATGGCCTTCGTGCGGATCCTCGCGCAATTGGTCAAGGACAAGGAAATCGGCCAGCGCATCGTCCCGATCATCCCGGACGAAGCCCGTACCTTCGGTATGGAAGGCATGTTCCGTCAGTTGGGCATCTACTCCTCCGTCGGCCAGCTCTACGAGCCAGTCGATAAAGACCAGGTGATGTTCTACCGCGAAGACAAGAAGGGCCAGATCCTCGAAGAAGGCATCAACGAAGCGGGCGCCATGAGCTCCTTCATTGCCGCCGGTACTTCGTACTCCAGCCACAACCAGCCGATGCTGCCGTTCTACATCTTCTACTCGATGTTCGGCTTCCAGCGTATCGGCGACCTGGCCTGGGCGGCCGGCGACAGCCGTACCCGTGGCTTCCTGATCGGCGGTACCGCTGGCCGGACCACGCTGAACGGCGAAGGCCTGCAACACGAAGATGGCCACAGCCACATGCTGGCCGGGACCATCCCGAACTGCCGCACCTATGATCCGACCTATGGCTATGAGCTGGCGGTGATCATCCAGGACGGCATGAAGAAGATGACCGAAGAGCAACAGGACGTCTTCTACTACATCACCGTGATGAACGAGTCCTACCAGCAGCCAGCCATGCCGGCCGGTGTCGAGGCAGGCATCGTCAAGGGCATGTACCTGCTCGAGGAAGACACCCGCGAAGCGGCGCACCACGTCCAGTTGATGGGCTCCGGTACCATCCTGCGCGAAGTGCGTGAAGCAGCGAAGATCCTGCGTGAAGAGTTCAACGTCGGTGCCGACGTGTGGAGCGTCACCAGCTTCAACGAACTGCGTCGCGACGGCCTGGCCGTAGAGCGCAGCAACCGCCTGCACCCTGGCCAGAAGCCTAAGCTGAGCTACGTCGAAGAATGCCTGAACGGCCGTAAAGGTCCGGTCATCGCCTCTACCGACTACATGAAGCTGTTCGCCGAGCAGATCCGCCAGTGGGTTCCTTCCAAGGAATTCAAAGTGCTGGGCACCGACGGTTTCGGCCGTAGCGACAGCCGCAAGAAGCTGCGTCACTTCTTCGAAGTCGACCGTAAGTTCGTTGTGTTGGCAGCCCTGGAAGCCCTGGCTGACCGTGGCGATATCGAACCGAAAGTGGTGGCCGAAGCCATCGTCAAGTTCGGCATCGATCCGGAAAAACGCAACCCACTGGACTGCTGAGGAGAATTTTCGTGAGCGAACTCATTCGCGTACCTGACATCGGCAGCGGTGAAGGTGAAGTAATTGAACTGTTTGTGAAGGTCGGCGACCGCATCGAAGCCGACCAGAGCATCCTGACACTTGAATCGGACAAGGCCAGCATGGAAGTGCCTGCGCCGAAGGCCGGTGTGATCAAGAGCCTGAAAGTGAAGCTGGGCGACCGCCTGAAAGAAGGTGACGAGTTGCTGGAGCTGGAAGTCGAGGGCGCCGCCGCGGCGCCTGAAGCGGCCGCACCCGCTGCTGCCCCGGCCGCGGCTGAAAAGCCTGCCGCCGCACCGGCTGCCGAGGCGGCTCCCGCACCCGCTGCTGCGCCTGCCGCTGCCACGGTCCAGGACATTCATGTCCCGGACATCGGTTCGTCGGGCAAGGCCAAGATCATCGAAGTGCTGGTCAAGGCTGGCGACACCGTCGAAGCCGACCAGTCGCTGATCACCCTGGAATCCGACAAAGCCAGCATGGAAATCCCATCGCCGGCCGCCGGTGTGGTGGAAAGCGTCGAGGTCAAGCTGGACGACGAAGTCGGCACTGGCGACCTGATCCTGAAGCTGAAAGTAGCGGGCGCCTCGGCACCTGCCGCGCCAGCCCCAGCCGCTGCGCCTGCCGCCAAGACTGAAGCAGCTCCAGCGCCAGCCGCCGCGCCTGCGGCCAAGGCCGAAGCGGCTCCTGCGCCTGTTGCCGCCGCGCCTGCGCCAAGCGGTGCCAAAGTGCATGCCGGTCCTGCGGTGCGTCAGTTGGCCCGTGAATTCGGCGTCGAGCTGTCTGCCGTTGGCCCGAGTGGTCCACACGGTCGCGTGCTGAAGGAAGATGTGCAGGCCTACGTCAAGGCCATGATGCAGAAGGCCAAGAACGCACCGGCCGAAGGCGCCACTGGCGGCGCGGGCATTCCGCCGATCCCGGCGGTAGACTTCAGCCGCTTCGGCGAAACCGAAGAAGTGGCCATGACTCGCCTGATGCAGATCGGCGCGTCGAGCCTGCATCGCAGCTGGCTGAACATTCCCCACGTGACTCAGTTCGACCAGGCCGACATCACCGAGCTGGAAGCCTTCCGCGTCGCCCAGAAAGCCGTGGCGGAAAAGGCCGGTGTGAAGCTGACCGTGCTGCCGCTGTTGCTCAAGGCCTGTGCGCACCTGCTCAAGGAACTGCCGGATTTCAACAGCTCCCTGGCGCCAAGCGGCAAGGCAGTGATCCGCAAGAAATACGTACACATCGGCTTTGCCGTCGACACCCCGGAAGGCCTGCTGGTACCGGTCATCCGCAACGTCGACCAGAAGAGCCTGCTGCAACTGGCTGGCGAAGCCGCTGCCCTGGCCGAAAAAGCCCGGAACAAAAAGCTCACCGCCGACGACATGCAGGGCGCCTGCTTCACCATCTCCAGCCTCGGCCACATTGGCGGCACCGGCTTCACGCCGATCGTCAACGCGCCGGAAGTGGCGATCCTGGGTGTTTCCAAGGCCACCATCCAGCCTGTCTGGGATGGTAAAGCCTTCCAGCCGAAGCTGATGCTGCCACTGTCGCTGTCCTACGATCACCGTGTGATCAACGGCGCCGCCGCCGCACGCTTCACCAAGCGTCTGAGCGACCTGCTGGGCGACATCCGTACCATCCTGCTGTAACACCGGGCGGCCCTCCCTTTGCGGAGGGCCATCCGGACCGCTGTTTTCCGAGCGCCACGCTCGTACCTCAACCCCGCCCGTTTGGCGGGGCTTTTTTTGCCTGCCATTCAAGCCAGTCAGCAGGCCGGGCGCTTCTGTGGGAGCGAGCCTGCTCGCGATAGCGGTATGCCAGACATCCCAGCACTTTTCCTACCCCGCAAGTTTTAAATGACTACGCCCCCTATTAGTCATTACCCACAACCTGTGCCCCCTCCCCTCTCGATATTTATGACGCGCGGCGCTTTAGCATCAAACCGCCAAGGCAACTTGATGCTTACCCCCACCGATTACAACTTCGAATGGATTCGAACATGTTCAAACCTACCGTCGGCCCCATCGTCGGCCACACGACAACGGATCACGCTCGGATATTCCTGCGAGGCGATCTCGACAACAACCTGGTATTCGCCGGAGTTCGCCACAGGCGCCAAGGTGATCCCCACTGGTCGAAAGGGCATTTCGTCCAACTGAAGGCCTACCGCGACATGTCCGATGTCATCGTGTTGAAAGGCCTGCAACCCGACACCGCCTACGAATACCAGGCCGGCTGGTTCAGCCCCCTTAGCCCCACCCATACTGTGGAAACCGTCCAGGAACTGCCGCTGCAATGGCCCCGCAACACTTACTGCTTCCGAACGCCGGCCAGCAGAACCAACGCACCGCGCGCTTACATCGTGGGTTCTTGTCGCTACTTGCGAATCGCCGCCCGCACCCCGTTGTTACCCGGGCTTGGGGACCGCACCTTTGCCGGTATCAATCGCATCGTGGCACAGGCCAACCCGCCGATCAGCGCAGTGTTAATGATCGGTGACCAGGTTTATCTCGATGACCTTAACGTCATCGGCCCGGACCGAATCTATAAGAACATTCTCTTCAGGTACCGTGCGGTGTTTACCCAGCCGCACATCAGGAAGTTAATGTCGGGCATCCCTACCTACATGATCCTCGACGACCATGAAATCGAAGACAACTGGCCCGCCAGGAAAACCGTCAACGACGACGTTCTATACGCAAATGCCATGGACGCTTATGGGCTTTATCAGGCCAGCCATGGGCCCGCCCATGAACTGTCGGGCGACGGAAGATTAAACAAGTCGTTAACGCACTACTGGTACATCCTCACTCACGGCGATATCCAATGGTTCGTCACCGACAGCCGGACGCAACGCAATCTGTCGGCGGACGACCGACGCATCCTCGACGAGGAACAGGAACAGTCTTTGCTCCAATGGCTCATCGACAGCCCCGCCCGGGTCAAACTCATCGTGACCAGCGTCATGTTCTTCCCTGACAGCAAGCACAATGACGGCGATGCCTGGCAGGCCTTCCCCGAACAACGCCTGCGCCTGCTGGAAACCATTCGCCACCATCGGATCAAAAACGTGGTTTTCGTCTCGGGCGATGTCCACGGCTCCATGACCAGCCGATTGCGTCACAGCGAGGATCCTGATTTCGAGGTCAACACCGTGGTTTCCTCGCCGTTCTACAACAGCAAATTGCTGCCTTTTGCAAAAGCCTCGGATTTTATTTTCCACAGGCCCATGGCCCGCACCAAAAGCGGTCAGTATCGCTATGAACTGACCAGCAAAGTGGTGAGCCAAGACAACTTCGCCCGCCTGCATGTCACGGCGCAGAGCCTTCAAGTCACTTTCCACGACCGGGACGGCGCCCCCTTGCAGAGCGTCGATATACCACTGCAATGACAGGCACTGGTACCTTCCATGGCCTCTGATCGGTCGGCGACTGGAGAAATCCCCTCGTCGGCCGATAAAAGGTTTATAGCACTTGGCCTTCATCTCTCTTGTCAGCCAGTGCCGCAATGATGCAACCTTGCGCCAATCCGTAATAACGAGGGCGTCAGCCCGGCGCGATCAGCATTTTCGAAGCGAGTTTCCCCATGAAAAGCCAACCCGATGCCGCCAGCCGTATGGCGGCCGAGGTAGTGACGCAGTTACCGGTGCCCTCGCGGCTCGGTATGCTGCGTTTCGAACGGCTGAATGAAGCAAGCTGGGCGCTGTTGTTCCTCGACCCCAACTGCGAGCGATACTTCGGCCTGCCGGCGGTAGAGCTGTGCTCGCTGGTCAGTGCGCCCTATGCCAGCCTGATGGAGCCCGAAGCGCGCTATCAGTTGCATGACGCCATCCAGCAGCAACTGGCCCAGGCCTCGCATTACCAGATTCGCTACACGCTACACACCGCCAAAGGCCCGATGAACGTGCTGGAAACCGGTGAGGCCTATAAGCAACACAATCGTCATCTGCTGCGCGGTTTCCTGCTGGCGGTGGACAATTTGCTGCAAGGCGAACCCTCCATGCCGGCCCTGGACCTGGAAACCCAGAATTCACGCTTGCAGATCGCCCTGGAACTGAACCAGCGCGCCCAGCAAGAACAGCTCCAGCATCTGGACCGGGTGCGAGCCCAGCAAGACCTGATTCTGCTGCTGACCCGTCAACGCTACAGCGCCAACAATTCCCTGCTCGAAGCGGCCGAACTCATCACCCGCAGCGCCTGTGACATCTACCAGATCGACTGCGCCAGTATCTGGAACCTGGACGACGGCAAACTGGTACCGATCTCCGCCTACAACCGCGCTTCCCAGGAGTATTTCCTGCCGGAGGTGATCGACGCCAACGACTTTCCCGACTACATGGAGGCGTTGCAGACCTGCCGCGCCATCGACGCTCACAACGCGATGCGCGACCCGCGCACCCGGGAAATGGCCGAGAGCCTGCGCGCCCGCGACGTCAACGCCATTCTCGACGCCAGCATTCGTATCGACGGCCAGGTAGTCGGCGTACTGTGCCTGGAACAGGTCGGCGTCACCCGAGCCTGGCAATCGGACGAAATCGCCTTCGCCGGTGAACTGGCCGACCAGTTCGCCCAGGTCATCAACAACCACAATCGACGAACCGCGACCAGCGCCCTGCACTTGTTCCAGCGCGCCGTGGAACAGAGCGCCAATGCGTTCCTGCTGGTCAATTGCGACGGTGTGGTGGAGTACGTCAACCCAAGCTTCACCGCGATCACCCAGTACACCACCGAGGAAGTCCACGGCCAACGCCTCTCGGAACTGCCGGCCCTGGAGAACCTCAGCGAACTGCTGTTCGACGCGCCATCGGCGCTGGCCCAGAGCAACAGTTGGCAGGGCGAATTCAAGAGCCGGCGCAAAAACCTGGAACCCTACTGGGGCCAGTTGTCGATTTCCAAGGTCTACGGCGACAACCGCGAACTGACGCACTACATCGGCATCTACGAAGACATCACCCAGACCAAGTTGGCCCAGCAGCGCATCGAGCGCCTGGCCTACACCGACAACCTGACCAACCTGGGCAACCGTCCGGCGTTCATCCGCAACCTCGATGAACGCTTCGCCCGGGACAGTGATTCGCCCATCAGCCTGCTGCTGGTGGACATCGACAACTTCAAGCGCATCAACGACAGCCTTGGCCACCAGACCGGTGACAAGCTGCTGATCAGCCTGGCTCGGCGCCTGCGCAACAGCCTGAGCCCCAGCGGCAGCCTGGCGCGATTCGCCAGTAACGAATTCGCGGTCCTGCTGGACGACACTGACCTGGAAGCCGGGCAGCAGATCGCCAGCCAATTGCTGATGACCCTCGACAAACCCATGTTCGTCGACAACCAACTGATCAGCGTGACCGGCTCCGTGGGCCTGGCCTGCGCTCCGCTGCACGGCCGCGATCCACAGACCCTGATGCGCAACGCCGGCCTTGCCCTGCACAAGGCCAAGGCCAACGGCAAACATCAGGTCCAGGTATTCACCGAAGCGCTGAATGCCGAGGCCAGCTACAAGCTGTTCGTGGAAAACAACCTGCGCCGCGCCTTGACCCAGAACGAACTGGACGTGTTCTACCAACCCAAGTTGTGCTTGCGCAGCGGCCGTCTGCTGGGCATGGAGGCGTTGCTGCGCTGGAACCATCCGGAAAAGGGCATGATCCGCCCGGACCAGTTCATCAGCGTGGCCGAAGAAACCGGGCTGATCATCCCTATCGGTAAATGGATCGCCCGCCAGGCCTGCCGCATGAGCAAGCAATTGACCGCCGCCGGCCTGGGCAACCTGCAAGTGGCGATCAACCTGTCGCCCAAGCAGTTCTCCGACCCCGACCTGGTCGCCTCCATCGCCAGTATCCTCAAGGAGGAACAGCTGCCGGCCCGGCTGCTGGAACTGGAGCTGACCGAAGGCCTGTTGCTGGAAGCCACTGAAGACACCCACTTGCAGCTCGACCAGCTCAAGCGCCTGGGGCTGACCCTGGCGATGGACGACTTCGGCACCGGTTACTCGTCCCTGAGCTACCTGAAGAAATTCCCGATCGACATCATCAAGATCGATCGCAGCTTCATCCATGAGATCCCGGACAACCAGGACGACATGGAAATCACCTCGGCGGTGATCGCCATGGCCCACAACCTGAAACTCAAGGTCGTGGCCGAAGGCATCGAAACCGCCCAGCAGTTGGCATTCCTAAGGCGTCACCGCTGCGATGTCGGCCAGGGCTACCTGTTCGACCGCCCGATCCCCGGCGCCGAGCTGATCGAAAAGCTCAAGCGCTACCCCCGCGGGCCGCTCGTCTGACGGCCTTGCCTGCCCCTACGTCCATCCCCTCGTCAACGCTGTGTCTTTCTTAACTAACCGGCATTGGGCACACTGACGGTCTATTTCGCTCAACCCAATCTGACTGAGAGGACTGATGATGGTCTTGCGCTCGGAAATCCTGGTGAACAAAAACGTGCTCCCTACTCAAGAACAAGCCCTGCCTGGCCGTGAAACCCCAATGACCGTGCCGGAAAAACACTTCGTACTCGACGCGCCGCTGCTGGGCCCGTTTGCCATGGACGTGGATTTCGCGATCTTTGGCCTGGGCTGCTTCTGGGGTGCGGAACGCAAGTTCTGGCAGCGCGAAGGCGTGGTCAGCACGGCGGTGGGTTACGCCGGCGGCTTCACGCCAAACCCGACGTATGAAGAAGTCTGTTCGGGCCTTACCGGCCACAGCGAGGTGGTACTGGTGGTCTATGAGCCGGCAAAAGTCAGCTACGACCAGCTTCTGAAAATGTTCTGGGAACTGCACAACCCGACCCAGGGCATGCGCCAGGGCAATGACATCGGTACCCAATACCGCTCGGTGATCTATGCCACCAACCCGGCTCAACTGGCGGCGGCCAAACACAGCGAGCAAGTATTCCAGGCTGAGTTGACCAAGGCAGGCAAAGGCACCATCACGACCGAAATCGAAGAAGCACCGACGTTCTACTTCGCCGAGGCCTACCACCAGCAGTATCTGGCGAAAAACCCGGAAGGCTATTGCGGGATTGGCGGGACCGGCGTGACGTGCCCGATCTGAACCCTCTGTCCTGAAAAAAAGCTTCGCGAGCAAGCTCGGCTCCCACAGGGATTGGTGGCAGTGCGTCCACATGTGGGAGCGAGCCTGCTCGCGATGGCGGCCTTCCAGACGCCATCGGTGCATCAGCTTTCAGCGATCAACCAATCCATCTGCCACCCACCTTGGGTCTGCCCCAGTTTTTTCGACAGCCACGGCAGCAGTTCACGCAACTCCTCCTCCAACCCCCACGGCGGATTGGCAATCGCCAGGCCGGAGCCATTCAGGCTGTTGGGCGTCGCCAGTGGGTGCACCAGCAGCTCCACGCGTAACAGCTTCGGCGCCCCTGTGCCGGCCAGGTCCTGGTAGAAGCGGCGCAACATCCGCTGGTCCTTCACCGGATACCAGATCGCGGCCACTGTCTGGCGCATCCGGCCAATGGCCTCCTTGAGCGAAGCGGCGCAGCGCTGCATTTCGTCAAGCTGTTCGAAGGGCGGATCGATCAGCATCAGGGCACGCTTCTCCGCCACCGGCAGCAGTGCTCGCGACACATGCCAACCTTCACCCAGGTGTACCGCCACGCGACGGTCGCCTTTCATGTTGTCCTTGAGCAATACACCGTCTTCAGGGTGTTTCTCATTGAGCAGCACACGGTCCTGCGACCGGGTCAGGCGCCGCGCCAGCTCCGGCGAGCCCGGGTAGTAGCGCAACTGCCCGTCCGGGTTCATCTCGTGCAGCACCTTCATGTAATCGGCGGTCAATGGCGGCAGATCGCTCTCGCCCCACAACCGCGCGATGCCTTCCAGGTACTCACCGGTACGGTTGGCCTGGTCACCCTGCAAGTCGTACAACCCGATGCCCGCATGGGTATCGAGGTAAGCGAAGGGTTGCTCCTTGCGCGACATCAAGGCGATGAGGCGGGTCAAGGTCAGGTGTTTGAACACATCGGCGTGATTGCCGGCGTGGAAGGCGTGGCGATAATTCATGGCGGCTCCTGCGAAGGGCGACGAGTTTACCTCGAAGCGCGTCGGACGTCAGGCGTTCGCAGCCCGGCGGACAGGCCACAATCAGCCCAGCTCTCGCACCAGATACGCCAGCAATGGCGCCTTTGATGCTTCAACCGACTCCGATCGCTCAAGAAAGTGGGCAATCTTGCTGCGCAGGACGCTGTCGTCGACGCGCTCGAACAAATACGGATGCTCTTCGCCCAGCCAAGTGAGCAAGTTATCCAACAGACAGTCCGTCGGGACCTCGGCCATTGTCTCCAACAGCGCGACGGGTACCTGCCACCATGGAAAAGCCCGGGCCGCCCGCTGGGCATTTCCCATGATCTCAAGGGATTGCCCGTTGATCAGGCAGCGCGTGATGACTGGCAAGAGTTGCCCGGCCTCCACCTCCGTCGATTGCAGGATCGACCGCAAAAAGCGCCCATCCCAAAAACGCAGGAAGACCGGCTTGCCACCCGGCAACAGCACCTGCGTGAGCCCCCGCAAATGTTCGGCAAGGGTCTGCTGGTTCACACACGAAACCGCCAGCCAGCCCCAATCGAGCGAGTCGGTGGCGGCTATCCAATCAAGAAATCCGCTGTCCACGCCGACAAGCCCTACATAGGGCATGACCGATTCCCACTCGGCGTATGGCGTGTCGGCCCAGATCGGACTCGCCTCCGAGCTCATCGAGCGCTTCCAGGCCGACAACACCCCGGCGCTACTGGCGTTGCTGAAGATGGCGAAAAGTTGCTCGCTGGCCTGCAGAGGATGGTCCTCAAGCCAGGCGCGGGGAGATTGACCGCAGCTCATGGTCGCTCCTGGATATCGACAGGTTTGCGAAAGACCGATGGCGCTACGCAGACGCCGCTTCTGCAACGTTCACACTCCTCGCAGAACGGCGCCGAGCCCTGGAAACTGAGGATTTGCGCGAGGGAAAGCGCAGGCGCCGCAGCGACCCGCTTCTCGGCACTGCCTGGCGTACCGGATGCCGCGCTCAAGACCGCCATCGGCGCCCCACCGACCTCGATCGGCACGCTGCTGGAGATCCCGCCGGCCCCGATGCTGATCCAATGGCCGCCGGCCTGGAGGGTCACACTGGCACCCGCTTCCAATACTACGTGTTGGCCGGCGCTGACATGAAACTGCTGGCTCGCACTCAGCACCTGGCTGGTGACACGAATATGCCGTTCGCCACTCACCAGCAGATGATCATCCTGCCGGACTTCAGCCCGGCGCCGACCATGGGTAAGGCGCTGTTCATCGGCCTTGAGCTCGTGTCGCGCCGTACCGGTGACGACAATGCTGCGCTCATGATCGACCTGCACCCGCTGGTCATGCAGCACATGCTGGGTCCAGTTTCGCTGGGCCCGCAGGTAGATCTCCTCGGCGCCCTTGCGATCCTCGATGCGCAGTTCGTTGTAACCTCCCCCGCCAGGGCTGCTCCGGCTGCGCAACAGGCTGCGGGTCTTGTCCGCCGGCAAGTCCAGCGGCACGGGGTTGGCGCCATTGGGCAGACAACCCACCACCATCGGCTTGTCCACGTCGCCATCGATGAACCCGACCAGGACTTCCATGCCAACCCGGGGGATCATCACCACGCCATAGTGATCGTGGGCCCAACCGGAGGCCACACGCAGCCAGCAGCTGGAATGTTCGTCGTGTTTACCGTCGCGATCCCAGACCAACTGCACCTTGACCCGCCCGAACTCATCGCAATGGATCTCGCTGTCGACCGGCCCGGTCACCACCGCCGACTGATAACCATGGGCCCGCGGCTTTTCGTGATGCAGGGGTGGCCGAAAGAACACGTCCCATGGCGTGGCGAGAAAGGTATTTTTGTAACCCTGGAATTCATCCGGGCCGGCACTGGCGACTTCTTCCAGCACCTGCGGTTGACGACCATGATGGTCGACATGCGTCAAGAGCCAGAGATCATTGAACTGCTCACGAGGATGCTCCTTCATGCACATGAAATGTCCGCTGACGAAGGCGCTTTCATCGCTGCCGCCCTCTGCCACGCGCTGGTCGGCACCATGACGCTCAAGGGCGCGCCGGGTCAGATGCTTGCCGTCGTCACGGGCAGAGAATCCGCCGGGATAGCGATAGTCTTCCAGGGCAGGACGCTGCCGATTATCCAAATGGGTTTCCAATAACAAGCCGGGCTTGCGGAAGTCGTAATCGCGCAACGTTACGGCAGTGGTGCAGGTCTGGAGCCGCACCGCCAGGCGCTTGATCGCCGACTCGTCGGCGACCATGCCGCTGTCCGGCAGGTACAGCGTCGATTCGGGCAGGCGGGGAAACACCGTCTGGTCGTCACCGAACACCAGCAGATGGCCGTCAGGGCGGTGCCTGAAGTGATAATGGATACCGACTTCGGCGCAAATCCGCTCGATGAAGGCCAGGTCGCTTTCGCCATACTGCACACAATATTCGCGTTCGGGGTACTGCCCGCCAAGCGTGAACTGGCAGGCATCCGCCAGGATTCCGTGTTCCTTCAACACCCGGGCGACGATATCGGGCACGCTCAGGTGCTGGAAAATCCGCTGGTTGATGCGATGGCGCAAGTAGGCCAGGCGAGGCACCAGGCTGATCTGGTAACGGGTCAGGCGTTTGCCCGAATCCCCCTGGGCCACGCTGTAGACCTGACCGTGTATGCCACCCTTCCCGCCATCGAAACCCAGAAATGCCTGGCGATGCAGGAGTTCTTCCAGTGCCAGGTCAGACCGCTCACTGACCAGCTCCAGGTCAAAACGATAGGGCTGACTGATGGCTTCCGTGCCCTTGAACTCAAGCACCTTGAGGTCATTCGGTCCGCTGTCGAGCGTCAGCGTGAAAAGCGGTGGGTTGGCAGGCGGGAACATCCGATGTGCCTCTGCAAAATGGAGGTGGGCGATTGTGCATGAGCCCTACGCAAAGCTGATCGACCCTCATTAAAAACAGATTTGCCTTACACCCAAGAAGATAAAGGCATGCGGCATGCGCTGTATTTTCCGACAGACATTCCTTGCGTGACGGCAAACTGAAATCGCCGCACGAACAATCAGCAACTTCCTACAAAGTGACGGGCCTCGGGACTGCAACTGGCCGTGCTAACGTTCTTTCGTCGCAAAAAGCAAAGGAAGCACCGATGACGATCCGTTACGCAAAAATCGCAATGATCCTGGCGCTCGCCGCCTTCGCCTTCCTGACCGTGTTCAATAACATCACGGACTACAGCTCCAACTTCAATTTCGTCCATCACGTGCTAAGCATGGACACCACCTTCCCCGACAATGCCGCCCGATACCGGGCCATCGATCAGCCCTGGATGTGGCATGGCGCCTATTGGCTGATCATCGTCGGCGAAGCGCTGACAGCAGGGCTTTTGGGTTACGGCACACTGAAACTGTGGCAGGCACGCCGGGCCGAGGCCTCGGTGTTCGCCCGCGCCAAGGGGTGGGCCGTTGCCGGTCTGACGGTGGGTTTCTTTGTCTGGTTCTTCGGTTTCATGGTCGTCGGCGGCGAGTGGTTCCTGATGTGGCAATCAGACGTCTGGAACGGCCAGGATGCCGCGTTCAGGTTCTATATGGCGATTTTGGGCGTGTTGATCTTTCTCAACCAACCTGACACCGAGGTGAAGTGATGTGCGTCCTTTGAAGGTCCAGCGTGGGAGCGAGCCTGCTCGCGATAGCGGCGTACCAGCTTGCCTGGATGCTGAATGTGACACCTCATCGCGAGCAGGCTCGCTCCCACAGGTAACAGGCGCGGTCGATAAATTCCGCGCATAAAAAACGGCCCGTTTCCATTGGAGACGGGCCGTTTTCATGTTCTTCAAGCGCGCCGTCAAGGCCGCGCTGAAGGTCTTACTGATTCAGACGGAAATCTTTCTCGGCCGCTTCGAAGCGCTGCAGCATACCGGCGGTAGGCGAGCCCATCTTGCTGACAACGTAGATGGCCAGGCTGGCGAAGATGAAGCCCGGGATGATTTCGTACAGGCCCAGCAGCTCGAAATGCTTCCAGACGATCACGGTGATCGCACCGACCAGGATGCCGGCCAGCGCGCCGTTACGGGTCATGTTCTTCCAGATCACCGAGATCAGCACAACCGGGCCGAACGCGGCACCGAAACCGGCCCAGGCGTAGCTCACCAGGCCCAGTACGCGGTTTTCCGGGTTGGCAGCCAGGGCGATGGCGACCAAGGCCACCAGCAACACCATGGCACGGCCGACCCAGACCAGTTCCAGCTGGGAAGCGTTCTTGCGCAGGAAGGTCTTGTAGAAGTCTTCGGTCAGGGCACTGGAGCACACCAGCAACTGGCAGCTCAGGGTGCTCATTACCGCCGCCAGGATGGCCGACAGCAGGACACCGGCGATCCACGGGTTGAACAGCAGTTTCGCCAGCTCGATGAACACGCGCTCATGGTTTTCGGTCACCGGACCGGCCACTTCAGGGTGCGCCGAGAAGTAAGCGATACCGAAGAAGCCGACAGCCACGGTGCCGCCCAGGCACAGGATCATCCAGGTCATGGAGATACGACGGGCGTTGGCGATGGACTTGACCGAATCAGCCGCCATGAAGCGCGCCAGGATGTGCGGTTGACCGAAGTAGCCCAGGCCCCAGCCCATCAGCGAAATGATGCCGATGAAGGTGGTGTTTTTCAGCATGTCGAAGGACGAAGGATCTTTCGCTTCGATGGCCAGGAACGTGGTGTCCACGCCACCGGTGGCCAGCAGCACGATGATCGGCGTGAGGATCAGCGCGAAGATCATCAGGGTGGCTTGTACGGTGTCGGTCCAGCTCACGGCCAGGAAACCACCGACGAAGGTGTAGGCGATGGTCGCGGCGGCACCGGCCCACAGCGCGGTCTCGTAGGACATGCCGAAAGTGCTTTCGAACAGACGGGCGCCGGCGACGATGCCGGAAGCGCAGTAGATGGTGAAGAACACCAGGATGACCACCGCGGAGATGATCCGCAGCAGGCCGCTGTGGTCCTCGAAACGGCTGGAGAAATAGTCTGGCAGCGTCAGCGCGTCACCGTTGTGCTCGGTCTGCACCCGCAGGCGCCCTGCCACGAACAGCCAGTTGAGGTAGGCACCGACGATCAGGCCAATGGCGATCCAGCTTTCCGACAGGCCAGACATGTAGATGGCACCCGGCAAACCCATCAACAACCAGCCGCTCATGTCGGAAGCACCGGCGGACAATGCCGTGACCACGCTGCCCAGGCTACGACCGCCCAGGATGTAATCGGAAAGGTTATTGGTGGAGCGGTAAGCCATCAGACCGATCAGGACCATGGCTGCGATGTAGATCACGAAAGTGATCAAGGTGGGATTACTAACACTCATGAGTTACGCCCTGGCTTTGTTTTTATGTAGCGGTGGCAGTTGAAAGCGTCGACAACGCGGACGTTGTAGCGACGATTTGCAGTCCCGCGAATTTATGACTGATGTTTCCCCAGGAAAGCCATCAGCCGATGCCCCTCGACTTTCAAGCCGGTTGCACCTTGGCCGCGAATGCTATTCAACAAATGAAATAAGGTGCAACCTGTTTCGCTCGAATAAGTTGCACCTGATCGGTTTTATCGCAGAATCTGTACTTTTTGCTCCTTTTTAGTGCAGCCCATAGCGGTCCGCTAGAAGCCAAAGCACTAAGCCGGTGCAGGATTGACGGGGCAGAATTTGCTTCCAGATGAACTGCCTGTCATTTCAAGAAAAAAAGGGTTGCACCCGGTTGCACCTCAATCATCGCGCAGCTAATCTTGCCGCCAGCTGATGCCACGCCATACGTGGTAAACATGAGGATAAAAATATGGCTACCACCACCCTTGGGGTCAAACTCGATGACCCGACCCGCGAACGCCTCAAGGCGGCCGCAACCTCGATTGATCGCACACCACACTGGCTGATCAAGCAGGCAATTTTCAATTACCTGGAAAAACTCGAGGGTGGTGCAACCCTGACCGAGCTGAACGGTTCACCCCGCGCCGACAGCGATGATGCCGGCGATGTACAGGTCGACCACGCTCACCAATGCTTCCTCGAATTCGCCGAGAGCATCCTGCCGCAATCGGTCCTGCGTGCCTCCATCACCGCCGCTTACCGTCGCCCCGAGCCGGAAGTGGTGCCGATGCTGATCGAGCAGGCCCGCCTGCCGGCGCAAATGGCCGAAGCCACCAACAAGCTCGCCGCCTCGATTGCTGAAAAGCTGCGCAACCAGAAAAGTGCCGGCGGCCGTGCCGGTATTGTCCAGGGCCTGCTGCAGGAGTTTTCCCTGTCATCCCAGGAAGGCGTGGCACTGATGTGCCTGGCCGAGGCGCTGCTGCGTATCCCGGACAAAGGCACCCGCGATGCACTGATCCGCGACAAGATCAGTACCGGTAACTGGCAACCGCATTTGGGCAACAGCCCATCGCTGTTCGTCAACGCTGCCACCTGGGGCCTGCTGCTGACCGGCAAACTGGTCGCCACCCACAACGAAGCCGGCCTGACTTCCTCCCTGAGCCGCATCATCGGCAAGAGCGGCGAGCCGATGATCCGCAAGGGCGTCGACATGGCCATGCGCCTGATGGGTGAACAGTTCGTCACCGGCGAAACCATCGCCGAGGCCCTGGCCAACGCCAGCAAGTTCGAATCCAAGGGCTTCCGCTATTCCTACGACATGCTGGGTGAAGCCGCGCTCACCGAACATGACGCCCAGAAGTACCTGGCCTCGTACGAGCAAGCCATCCACTCGATCGGCAAAGCGTCCCATGGCCGTGGGATTTATGAAGGCCCGGGCATTTCCATCAAACTGTCCGCATTGCACCCGCGCTACAGCCGCGCCCAGTACGAACGCGTCATGGACGAGCTGTACCCGCGCCTGCTGTCGCTGACCTTGCTGGCCAAGCAATACGACATCGGCCTGAACATCGACGCCGAGGAAGCCGACCGCCTCGAGTTGTCCCTGGACCTGCTGGAACGCCTGTGCTTCGAGCCGCAACTGACCGGCTGGAACGGCATCGGCTTCGTGATCCAGGCTTACCAGAAGCGTTGCCCGTATGTGATCGACTACGTCATCGACCTGGCTCGCCGCAGCCGTCATCGCCTGATGATCCGCCTGGTGAAAGGCGCGTACTGGGACAGCGAAATCAAGCGCGCCCAGGTCGAAGGCCTGGAAGGCTATCCGGTCTATACCCGCAAGGTGTACACCGACGTGTCCTACATCGCTTGCGCCCGCAAGTTGCTGTCGGTGCCGGAAGTCATCTACCCACAGTTCGCCACGCACAACGCCCATACCCTGTCGGCGATTTATCACATCGCCGGTCAGAACTATTACCCGGGCCAGTACGAATTCCAGTGCCTCCACGGCATGGGTGAACCGCTGTACGAACAGGTTGTAGGCAAGGTCTCCGAAGGTAAGCTGAACCGTCCGTGCCGCGTGTACGCTCCGGTAGGTACTCACGAAACCCTGCTGGCGTACCTCGTACGTCGTTTGCTGGAAAACGGCGCGAACACCTCGTTCGTCAACCGCATCGCCGACCAGTCCATTTCGATCCAGGAGCTGGTGGCCGATCCAGTGGCCAGCATCGAGCAGATGGCAACCCTGGAAGGCGGCTTCGGCCTGCCACATCCGCGCATCCCACTGCCACGCGACCTGTATGGCAGCGAGCGCGCCAACTCCAGCGGCATCGACCTGGCCAACGAGCATCGCCTGGCGTCGCTGTCCTGTGCCCTGCTGGCCACCGCTCATAACGACTGGAAAGCCACGCCGATGCTCGGTTGCGCCGCCAGCGAAGAAGCACCGGCAGCAGTGCTGAACCCGGCCGATCACCGTGACGTGGTCGGTCATGTGCAGGAAGCCACGATCAGCGACGTCGACAATGCCATCCAGTGCGCCCTCAACGCCGCGCCGATCTGGCAGGCCACGCCGCCAGCCGAACGCGCCGCGATCCTCGAGCGCGCCGCCGACCTGATGGAAGGCGAGATCCAGCCGCTGATGGGCCTGCTGGCCCGCGAAGCCGGCAAGACCTTCGCCAACGCCATCGCCGAAGTACGTGAAGCCGTGGACTTCCTGCGCTACTACGCAGTGCAGGCACGCAACGATTTCACCAATGACGCCCACCGTCCTTTGGGTCCGGTGGTTTGCATCAGCCCGTGGAACTTCCCCCTGGCGATTTTCAGCGGCCAGGTCGCCGCCGCCCTGGCCGCCGGCAACCCGGTACTGGCCAAGCCCGCCGAGCAGACGCCATTGGTGGCGGCCCAAGCGGTGCGCCTGATGCTCGAAGCCGGCATTCCGGAAGGCGTGCTGCAACTGCTGCCGGGCCGTGGCGAAACCGTCGGCGCCCGTCTGGTGGGTGACGAGCGGGTCAAAGGCGTGATGTTCACCGGCTCCACCGAGGTCGCGCGCCTGCTGCAACGCAACATCGCCGGTCGCCTGGACAACCAGGGCCGTCCGATCCCACTGATCGCCGAAACCGGTGGCCAGAACGCCATGATCGTCGACTCCTCGGCGCTGACCGAACAAGTGGTCATCGACGTAGTGTCTTCGGCCTTCG
Source organism: Pseudomonas bijieensis (assembly GCF_013347965.1). Classification (NCBI taxonomy): domain Bacteria; kingdom Pseudomonadati; phylum Pseudomonadota; class Gammaproteobacteria; order Pseudomonadales; family Pseudomonadaceae; genus Pseudomonas; species Pseudomonas bijieensis. Next base: position 3,605,736 of record NZ_CP048810.1, read on the forward strand.
ACAGCGCCGGCCAGCGTTGCTCGGCCCTGCGGGTGCTGTGCTTGCAGGAAGATTCCGCCGACCGTGTCATCGAAATGCTCAAGGGTGCCATGGCCGAATCGCGCCTCGGCAATCCTGAACGCCTGTCGGTAGACATCGGCCCGGTGATCGACGCCGAAGCCAAGGCCGGCATCGAGAAACACATCCAGGCCATGCGCGATAAAGGTCGCACCGTGTACCAGATGGCAATCGCCGACAGTGACGAGTGCAAGCGCGGCACCTTTGTGATGCCGACCCTGATCGAACTGGAAAGCTTCGACGAGCTGCAACGGGAGATCTTCGGACCGGTGCTGCACGTAGTGCGCTACAAGCGCAAGGAGCTGGATCAGTTGATCAGCCAGATCAACGCTTCCGGTTATGGCCTGACCCTCGGCGTGCACACCCGTATCGACGAGACCATCGCCAAAGTGGTCGATAACGTCCATGCCGGCAACGTCTACGTGAACCGCAACATTGTCGGGGCCGTGGTCGGCGTGCAGCCGTTCGGTGGCGAAGGCCTGTCGGGCACCGGCCCCAAGGCCGGCGGTCCGCTGTACTTGTACCGCCTGCTGTCGACCCGTCCTACCGATGCAATCCAGCAATCCTTCGTGCGTGGCGATGCCCTCACTGCGCCAGACCTGCGTTTGCGTGAAGCCCTGAGCAAACCGCTGACCGCCCTGCAAGCCTGGGCCGACAGCCAGAAACTCGCCGAGCTGAGCGCCCTGTGCGTGCAGTTCGCCGCCCAGTCGCAAAGCGGTATTACCCGTCAGCTGACCGGCCCGACCGGCGAACGCAACAGCTACGCCATCCTGCCGCGCGAGCACGTGTTGTGCCTGGCGGACGTGGAAGGCGATCTGCTGACGCAACTGGCGGCGGTACTGGCTGTGGGCGGCTCGGCCGTGTGGCCGGAAACCGACACCAGCAAGGCTTTGTTCGCACGCTTGCCGAAGGAGATTCAGGCACGCATCCAACGGGTTGCCGACTGGACCAAGGACGACGTGCTGTTCGACGCCGTGCTGCATCACGGCGATTCGGACCAACTGCGCGGCGTTTGCCAGCAAGTGGCCAAGCGGGCCGGTGCTATCGTCGGGGTGCACGGTTTGTCCCAGGGCGAGACCAACATTGCGTTGGAGCGTTTGGTGATCGAGCGGGCGTTGAGCGTGAACACGGCTGCCGCGGGTGGTAACGCCAGCCTGATGACCATTGGCTAAACCGTTGTAGACCAGGCACCTGCAATGGGTGCCTGGTCATAGAAACCCTGTGTGCGAGCTTGGTGGGAGCAAAGCTTGCTCGCGATCCAGGCGCTGCGGTCCTCAAGAGACCGCGGCGCTTTCATCGCGGGCAAGCCTTGCTCCCACAAAACTCGCTCCCATATTGGATTAGTGTCGCCCTAACCTCTGCATCACTGCCATCAATCATCCTGTTCAGCCTCTATTCCCACGCCTAGACTCGGCCCATTCCAAAAAAAGGTAGGCCGCCATGTCCGAGACGTTGCTCAGTTCCCGCAATCTGGCTTTCGAGCTGTATGAAGTCCTCGATGCCGAGGGCCTGACCCAGCGCGAGCGGTTTGCCGAGCACAATCGCGAAACCTTCGACGCAGCCCTCGCTACGGCCCGCAGCATCGCCGAGAAATTTTTCGCGCCCCACAACCGCAAGAACGATGAAAACGAACCGCGCTACGAGAACGGCGAGGCGATTCTGATTCCCGAGGTGAAACCGGCGGTGGATGCCTTCCTCGAGGCTGGCTTTCTCAATGCCGCACGCAGCTTCGAGGCTGGCGGTATGCAACTGCCGACGTTGTTGTCCCAGGCCTGCTTCGCGCATTTCCAATCGGCCAACGCCGCTTCGACCTCTTACCCGTTCCTGACCATGGGCGCGGCGAATCTGATCGAGAGCTTCGGCAGCGAGGAGCAAAAGCAACGCTTCCTGCAACCGATGATCGACGGCCGCTTCTTCGGCACCATGGCCCTGACCGAGCCACATGCAGGTTCTTCGCTGTCGGATATTCGTACACGCGCGGAGCCGGCGTCCGACGGCACCTACCGACTCAAGGGCAACAAGATCTTCATCTCCGGCGGCGATCATCCGCTATCGGAAAACATCGTGCACATGGTGCTGGCGAAACTGCCGGATGCACCGCCTGGCGTGAAAGGCATTTCGCTGTTTATCGTGCCCAAGTTCCTGGTCAACGACGACGGCAGCCTCGGCCCGCGCAACGATGTGCTGCTGGCGGGGCTGTTCCACAAAATGGGCTGGCGTGGCACCACCTCTACCGCGCTGAACTTCGGCGACAACGGCGAATGTGTCGGTTACCTCGTAGGCAAACCGCACCACGGCCTGAGCTACATGTTCCAGATGATGAACGAGGCACGGATCGGCGTCGGCATGGGCGCGGTGATGCTGGGTTACGCCGGCTACCTGTATTCACTTGAATACGCCCGCGAGCGCCCGCAGGGCCGGGTACCCGACAGCAAGGACCCGACTACGCCGCCGGTGGCGATCATCCAGCACGCCGACGTACGCCGCATGCTGCTGACCCAGAAGGCCTACGTTGAAGGTTCATTTGACCTGGGCCTGTACGCCGCGCGGCTGTTCGACGACACCACCACCCTGGAAAGCGAAGCCGAGCGCCGGCGCGCCCATGAGCTGCTGGATTTGCTGACCCCTATCGTCAAATCCTGGCCCTCGGAGTTCTGCCTGAAGGCCAACGAGCTGGCGATTCAGATTCTTGGCGGCCACGGCTACACCCGCGAATACCCGGTGGAGCAGTATTACCGCGACAACCGCCTGAACCCGATCCATGAAGGCACCCACGGCATCCAGTCCCTGGACCTGCTGGGGCGCAAGCTGGCGCAGAACGGCGGCGCTGGCCTCAAGCAATTGATCCGGCTGGTGGCCGACACCACTGAGCGCGCCCAGGCCCACGCATCACTGACGCCATTGCGCCAACCACTGGAAGCGCTGGTAGCACGCCTGCAAACGGTTACCCTCGGCCTGCTGACGGACCTGGCCCAAGGCAAGGTCAACAGCAGTCTCGCCAACTCGGCGCTGTACCTCAAGGTGTTTGGTCACATGGTGATTGGCTGGCGCTGGCTGGAACAGGCGATTCGGGCCGAGGAAGGTTTGGCCAAGGGGAACGAGGCGGACAGCGACTTCTATAAGGGCAAGCTGCAAGCGGCGCGGTACTTCCTGACCTGGGAAGTGCCGGGGTGTCACCATGAGCTGGAGCTGCTCGAGACGCGGGATGATACGTGCCTGGGGATGCGGGATGAGTGGTTCTGAGCCTGCTCTTGTGCGGGGCTGAAAACCGATCGCGAGCAGGCTCGCTCCCACAGTGGAACGGGGTGAACACAGATTTTATGTCCACTTAGCCCCTATGTGGGAGCGAGCCTGCTCGCGATGACTCAGGTGCAGACAACACTGCTGCACAAGCCCGTCGCAGGTTCAGGCCTGCTGAATGGTCTTGGCAATCACCTCGACCGTGGCGCTGACTTGCTCTTGGTAACGGTCGAGTTCCGCTTGATGAGCCTTTTGCATTTCCATCTGTTGCGAACACAGGTTCATCGCCGCCAGTACCAGCAGGCGATCACCGATCAGCGTCGGGTATTTCCTCTTGGTATCGGCCAGGGCGGCCTTGAGCATGGCAGCGGCGTCCAGCAGGGCCTGCTCCTGCCCGGCCGGGGCCTTGATTGAATAGTCTTCTCCCAGGATCGAGATGACTGTCACCCCATCGGCGCCGTGCTTCATGCGCTGACAGGACCGGCGCTGGCGCGCTCGATCAACGCCTGGATGCGGGCAGCGGTAGCGCCGTGCAGTTCTTCCTGTTCCATCAGGCTCAGTTGCAAGCTCTCGTTTTCATCCTTGGCCCTGGCAAGTTCCGCGCTCAGGGTTTCGTTCAGGCCGGTGAGGTGACGGTTCTGTTGCACCAGGTCGTTGACCAGTTGCTCCAGCTGGCTGAGGGATGTTTCCAACATATTGATTTCCAGGCATTTTCAAGGGGCGCGTACGATAAAGAAAAGTCACCGCCGATGCCACGGTTACACGGCGGCGGTGCTTCGCTCGCGAGCTGTAGAGACTGCGATTCGGGAATCTGGTTCCTACCCTTCGTCGCACGGTAGGTGTTGCCCTGCGACAAAAGCACGCGTCGGCCTCAAGACTTCAGTCGTATGACCGATAAGTCAGGGAACAGCAGTCACAGCCCCGCACGGACGCGTCTTCTTCCGGTACTTCCCATGTCTCTACGTAATATGAACATCGCGCCGCGGGCGTTCCTGGGGTTTGCCCTGATAGGCGCCCTGATGCTGGCCCTCGGGGTGTTTGCCCTGGCCCAGATGAGCAACATCCGCACCTCTGGCGAAAGCATCGCCCGCAACAGCGTGCCCAGCATCAAGGCCCTGGATGAGTTCACCCAGCTCACCCTGCGTCTGCGGGTGCTGTCCTATCGTTTGCTGACCAACCGCGAACCGGACATCCAGCAGAAAACCTACGATCTGTTCGAGCAACGCAACCAACAGATCCGCGCCGCCCAGACGGCCTACGAAAAACTCATCAGCGCCCCGGAAGAACGGGCCGCCTACGATCAGTATGTGCAACTGCTGGGTCAGTACCGTCAGCTCGAAGAGCGGATGAAAACCCTGTCGCGCAATAATCAGATCGAGGAACTGCGGGTATTGCTCAACACCGAACTGCTGAGCAACTCCGAAGCCATCAACGCAATCCTGGGCCGCCTGCTGGAAATCAATAACCACCAGGCCGAGGCTTTCAACCAGAGCGCTGAGCAGCAATATTCAAAAGCCTTCATGCTGGTCGTCACGCTGCTGGTCATCGCCACCGGCCTGACCCTGCTGTTCGCCTGGCTGCTGACCAATAGCATTACCAAGCCGATTGCCAATGCCCTGGACGCCGCCGAGGAAATCGCCAAGGGCAACCTGACCCGGCCAATCACCGTCGATGGCACCGATGAAGCCGGTCGCCTGCTCAAAGCGATGGCGACCATGCAGGAGAAACTGCGCGACACCCTGCAGCGGATTTCTGGCTCGGCCACACAACTTGCGTCGGCGGCCGAAGAGCTCAACGCCGTCACTGACGAAAGCGCCCGTGGCCTGACCCAGCAGAACAACGAAATCGAACAGGCCGCCACGGCAGTCAACGAAATGACCAGTGCCGTGGAAGAAGTGGCGCGCAATGCGGTCAGCACCTCCGAAGCATCGAAAGACGCCACGACTTCCGCCGGTGATGGCCGTGACCTGGTGCAGGAAACCGTCAGCGCCATCGAACGCATGAGCGCCGACGTGCAAAGCACTGCCACGCTGATTGGCAACCTGGCCAATGAGTCCCGCGATATCGGCAAGGTGCTGGACGTGATCCGTGGCCTGGCCGACCAGACCAACCTGTTGGCGCTGAACGCCGCTATCGAAGCGGCCCGTGCCGGTGAGGCCGGTCGTGGTTTTGCCGTGGTCGCCGACGAAGTCCGCGCCCTGGCTCACCGCACGCAGCAGTCAACCAGCGAGATCGAACGCATGATCGGCAGTATCCAGAACGGCACCGAACAGGCCGTGGATTCGATGCGCAACAGCACCGAACGCGCCGAGTCGACGCTGAACATCGCTCGCGGCGCCGGCATGTCCCTGGACACCATCAACACCGCCATCGTCGAGATCAACGAACGCAACCTGGTGATTGCCAGCGCCGCCGAGGAGCAGGCCCAAGTGGCCCGCGAAGTGGACCGCAACCTGGTGAACATCCGCGACCTGTCGGTGCAATCGGCCACCGGCGCCAACCAGACCAGCGCCGCCAGTGCCGAACTGTCGCGCCTGGCCGTGGACCTGAACAGCATGGTTGGACGGTTCAGCCTTTAACCGCAAACCCATTGATCGCTCACAATCCATGAGCGATCAATGCTGTTGTGGCGAGGGAGCTTGCTCCCGCTGGGCTGCGAAGCGGCCCCAAAACTTCAAAAGCGACGACTGCTTCGCAGCCGAGCGGGAGCAAGCTCCCTCGCCACAATGGCTGCGCCCAGAACCCGATCCCCCAACCTTTTTTGACAGCATCACATTTCAACAGGTTAGAATCGCTGGCACGCAGACTGCATGGTCAGTCTGTGCCCGCCCTTCAGTTTTCCCGGAGTAACGCCTTTGACTGCGACGACCATCAACAGCCTGTTCTTGATCGGCGCGTTGCTGGTAGGTGCGAGCATCCTGGTGAGTTCTCTTTCGTCCCGCCTGGGTATCCCGATCCTGGTGATCATCCTGGCCGTGGGCATGGTGGCCGGTGTCGATGGCGCCGGTATTCTTTTCGATAACTACGCCACGGCCTACCTGGTCGGCAATCTCGCATTGGCTGTCATTCTGCTCGACGGCGGCTTGCGCACGCGGGTGTCGAGCTTTCGCGTGGCGCTGTGGCCGGCGTTGTCGCTGGCCACGGTCGGGGTATTGATCACCACTGGACTGACCGGCCTGGCGGCGGCGTGGCTGTTCAACCTGAACCTGATCCAGGGCCTGCTGATCGGCGCCATCGTCGGCTCGACGGATGCGGCGGCAGTGTTTTCACTACTGGGCGGCAAGGGCCTGAACGAGCGGGTCAGCGCCACCCTCGAGATCGAGTCCGGCAGTAACGACCCCATGGCGGTGTTCCTCACCGTCACCCTGATCGGCATGCTCGCCAGTGGCGAAACCGGCCTGCACTGGAGCCTGCTGGGACATCTGGTGCGCGAGTTCGGCATTGGCTCGGTGCTTGGCCTGGGCGGTGGCTGGCTGATGCTGCAACTGGTCAATCGCATCAACCTGGCCAACGGCCTCTACCCGATCCTGGTCATCAGCGGCGGCCTGGCCGTGTTCGCCCTGACCAACGCCCTGCACGGCAGTGGTTTCCTGGCGGTGTACCTGTGTGGCCTGGTGCTGGGCAACCGTCCGGTACGCAGCCGCCACGGCATCCTGCACATGCTCGATGGCATGGCCTGGCTGGCGCAGATCGGCATGTTCCTGGTGCTGGGGCTGCTGGTCACGCCCCACGACCTGCTGCCCATTGCCCTGCCGGCCCTGGGCCTGGCGCTGTGGATGATCCTGTTCGCGCGCCCGCTGTCGGTCATGGTGGGCCTGCTGCCATTCAAGGCGTTCCATGGTCGCGAAAAAGCCTTTATTTCCTGGGTCGGCCTGCGCGGCGCAGTGCCGATCATTCTCGCCGTGTTCCCGCTGATGGCCGGCCTGCCCCACGCCCAACTCTATTTCAACCTGGCGTTCTTCATCGTGCTGGTCTCGCTGCTGGTGCAGGGCACGAGCCTGCCGTGGGTCGCCAAGTTGCTGCACGTGACCGTCCCGCCCGAGCCGCTGCCGATTTCCCGGGCGGCGCTGGAAGTGCACGTCACCAGCGAATGGGAGCTGTTCATCTATCGCCTGGGCGCGGAAAAATGGTGCATCGGCTCGCCCCTGCGGGACCTGAAAATGCCCGAAGGCACGCGCATCGCCGCACTGTTTCGCGGCCAACAACTGCTCCATCCGTCGGGTAGTACGGTGTTGGAAGTCGATGATTTGCTCTGTGTTATCGGCCATGAACATGATTTGCCGGCCCTTGGAAAACTGTTCAGCCAAGCGCCGCAACGGGGCCTTGATTTGCGCTTTTTCGGCGACTTCGTACTCGAAGGAGACGCCCAGTTGGCCGCGGTTGCCGCCCTGTACGGATTGCAACTGGATGGCATCGATCCGGACATGTCCCTGGGGCGCTTCATTGCCCAGAAAGTCGGCGGCGCGCCGGTGGTCGGCGACCAGGTGGATTGGAACAACACCCTGTGGACCGTCGCGGCCATGGACGGGAACAAGATCGGCAAAGTGGGCGTCAGATTCCCCGAAGGAAGTCGCCCGGGTCCCGGCTTGTTCCTCTAAACTGCTCCCACTCTCACTTGCTCGACCGGTCTCTATGCCTACCCTGCGCTCCTTTTTCGCCATCGCCCTGCTGGGCTTGAGTCTCTCCGTCTGCACACTGCAAGCCGCTGATCTTCCCTCCAGTGCTTCGGTGCAGGCCAGCCTGGACAAGATCGCCGACCGCAAACTGCCGGAAGCCGACCAGAAAGCCCTGCAGGCCGTCTTGCAGAACACGCTGACCCAGCTCAGCAACAAGGCCGACTACGAACAGAAGTTGCAGGCGCTCAAACAGCAACTGGCCACCGCGCCCAAGCAGAACATCGAGAACCAGCGCGAACTGGCGCGGCTCAAGGGCACCACGGTGGTGCCGGTGGCGCAACGCTATGCCAACCTGCCGATTCCCCAGCTTGAGCAAATGCTCTCGGATCGCTCCACCCAGCAGGGTGATCTGCAAAAAGCCCTGGCCGACGCCAACAGCCTGATCATCACCGCCCAGACCCGTCCCGAGCGTGCCCAGGCGGAAATCTCCAGCAGCCAGACCCGCATCCAGCAAATCAACACCATCCTCAAGGCCGGTCGAGACGCCGGCAAAACCCTGAGCGCCGAGCAACGCGACCAGCTCAACGCCGAGCTGGCGGCGCTCAACGCGCTGATTCCGCTACGCCGCCAGGAGCTGGCCGGCAACAGCCAACTGCAGGATCTGGGCAACGGTCAACACGATTTGCTGATGGAAAAAATCGCCCGCACGGAGCAGGAAATCCAGGACCTGCAGAACCTGATCAACCAGAAGCGCCTGGCCCAGTCCCAGGAGACGGTGACCCAGCAATCCATCGAAGCCCAGAAGGCCGGTGGCAGCAGCTTGCTGGCGACCGAAAGCGCGGCCAACCTGAAGCTCTCCGACTACCTGCTCAAAAGCACCGACCGCCTCAACGAGGTGACCCAGCAGAACTTGCAGACCAAGCAACTGCTGGACAGCGTCACCCAGACCGACGCCGCCCTGGACGAGCAGATCAGCGTGCTCAAGGGCAGCCTGCTGCTCTCCAAGATCCTCTACAAGCAGCGCCAGACCCTGCCGCGCCTCAAGCTGGACCAGAACCTGGCCGACCAGATCGCCGACATCCGCCTGTACCAGTTCGAAGTCAGCCAACAACGTGAGCTGCTGAACAATCCCAGTGCCTATGTCGACAACCTGCTGGCCTCCCAGCCATCGGAACAGGCCACGCCGCAACTGCGCAAGACCTTGCTGGAACTGGCACTGACCCGCGTCGACCTGCTGGAACGGCTGAACCGCGAATTGAGCGCAGTGCTCAACGAATCCATCACCCTGCAGCTCAACCAGAAGCAACTGCTCAGCACCGCCCAGAACCTGCGGGCGACGCTTGAAGAGCAGATGTTCTGGATTCCCAGCAACAAGCCGCTGGATTTCGAATGGATGCGCGGCGTGCCGATGCGCCTGGAAAAACAGATCGATTCGCTGCCCTGGGCTTCGAGCCTCAGTGAGCTGGCCGATGGCCTGACCCAGCGTCCGCTGCTGTTCCTGCCCCTGGCGCTGCTGATTGGGGCACTGCTGTGGCGGCGCAAGAATCTTTATGCGCGCTTGAACAAGGTTCACCAGGACGTTGGTCACTTCAAGCGCGACAGCCAGTGGCACACGCCCCAGGCGATCCTGATCAATATCCTCCTGGCAATGCCGGTGGCCCTGGCGCTGACCCTCTGCGGCTATGCCTTGCAGATCGACGCCCGCGGCCAGAACGCCAACCTCGGCGCGGCGCTGCTGCAGATCGGCCAGGCCTGGCTGGTGTTCTACACCGCCTATCGGGTGTTGGCCCCGGGCGGCGTGGCCGAATTGCATTTTCGCTGGGAGAAACCCCAGGTCGAATTCCTCCAGGGCTGGATCCGCCGGCTTGGGCTGGTGGTGCTGGCGTTGGTGGCCGTGGTGGCCGTGGCCGAGTTGCAGCCCTCGACCCTGGCCGATGACGTGCTCGGCATGCCGGTGGTACTGACCTGCTACGCGCTGATGGCGTGGTTGCTCAGCCGCCTGTTGCTGAGTAGCCCGACACACAAGAACACCTCGCTGTTCCGCAAGGCCGTCGGGGTGCTGTTCACCGCGCTGCCGATCGCGCTGTTCGTGGCGGTGTGCTTCGGCTACTACTACACCGCACTGAAGCTCAGCGACCGGTTGATCAATACCCTGTACCTGCTGATGTTCTGGCTGGTGATCGAGGCGACCTTCGTGCGCGGCCTGTCGGTGGCGGCGCGGCGCCTGGCCTACCAGCGTGCCTTGGCCAAGCGCCAGGCCGCCAAGGAAGCCGGCGACGGCGAAGCGGTGGTCGAGGAGCCGACCCTGGACATCGAGAAGGTCAACGAGCAGTCCCTGCGCCTGATCCGCCTGGCCTTGCTCGGCGGCTTCATCGCCGCGTTGTACTGGGTCTGGTCGGACCTGATCAGCGTGTTCTCGTACCTGGACAACATCACCCTCTACGAATACACCAGCGGCACCGGCGTCAACATGAGCATGGTGCCGATCAGTATCGGCGACATGCTCGGCGCGTTGATCATCATCGGCATCACCTTCGCCCTGGCACGCAACCTGCCGGGCCTGTTGGAAGTGTTCGTACTGTCGAAACTGAACCTGGCCCAGGGCAGTGCCTATGCCACCACCACGCTGCTGTCCTATGTGATCGCGGGTGTCGGCTTCGTCACCACGCTGTCCACCCTGGGCGTGAGCTGGGACAAACTGCAATGGCTGGTGGCCGCACTGTCGGTGGGCCTGGGTTTCGGCATGCAGGAGATCTTCGCCAACTTCATCTCCGGGATCATGATCCTGTTCGAGCGTCCGGTGCGCATCGGCGACACCATCACCATCGGCAACCTGTCGGGCACCGTCAGCAAGATCCGCATCCGCGCGACCACCATCACCGACTTCGACCGCAAGGACATCATCGTCCCGAACAAGACCTTCATCACCGGGCAACTGATCAACTGGTCGTTGACCGACACCGTGACCCGGGTGACCCTGAAACTGGGCGTGGACTACGGCTCGGACCTGGATCGGGTGCGCGAACTGCTGCTCAAGGCCGCCCGTGAAAACCCACGGGTACTGAAGGAGCCGGAACCGATCGTGTACTTCCTGAACTTCGGTGAAAGCACCCTGGACCATGAGCTACGCATGCACGTGCGCGACCTCGGTGACCGCAACCCGGTACTGGACGAGATCAACCGCTTCATCAACCGAGAGTTCAAGAAGGAGCACATCAACATCTCCTTCCGGCAGATGGAAATCTATCTGAAGAACATGCAAGGCCAGGAATACAAACTGGTGCCTGCCGAGCCCGACAAAAAGACCATCGCACCCGTGCCTTCGGCTGTTGCCAGCATCAAGCCGGTACCCGAGCCGCCGCAAGAAACACTCGACTGATGCGCGCTGCCTGAAGGCCTCGCGCCGGAGACGGCCATGAAAACGCTGGAAACGTTGACCTTCGATAACCGTTTCGCCCGCCTGGGCGACGGGTTATCGACCCACGTGCTGCCCGAGCCCATCGACAATCCGCGACTGGTGGTCGCCAGCCCGGCCGCCATGGCGTTACTGGACCTGGATCCGGCCGAAGCCGAGGCTCCGCTGTTTGCCGAGATCTTCGGCGGCCATAAGCTCTGGGCCGAAACCGAGCCCCGGGCGATGGTGTATTCAGGGCATCAGTTCGGTCACTACAACCCGCAATTGGGCGATGGCCGTGGGTTGCTGCTGGGCGAGGTGTACAACGAGGCCGGCGAGCATTGGGACCTGCACCTCAAGGGTGCCGGCCAGACGCCGTTCTCACGGATGGGCGATGGGCGGGCAGTGCTGCGTTCCTCGATCCGCGAATTCCTCGCCTCCGAATCCCTGCACGCCCTGGGCATCCCCACCACCCGCGCCTTGTGCGTGATCGGTTCGGACACCCCGGTGTGGCGCGAAAAACAGGAGCGCGCCGCCATGGTGCTGCGCCTGGCACCCAGCCACGTGCGCTTCGGCCATTTCGAATATTTCTACTACACCAAGAAGCCCGAGCTGCACGCGGCCCTCGCCGAGCACGTGTTGAACCTGCATTTTGCCGAGTGCCGCGAGCAGCCGGAGCCGTACCTGGCGATGTTCCGCGAGATCGTCGAGCGCAACGCCGAGCTGATTGCCAAATGGCAGGCCTACGGTTTCTGCCACGGCGTGATGAACACCGACAACATGTCGATCCTGGGCATCACCTTCGACTTCGGGCCGTTCGCCTTCCTCGACGACTTCGACGCCAATTTCATCTGCAACCACTCCGATGACCAGGGCCGCTACTCATTCAGCAACCAAGTGCCCATCGGTCAGTGGAATCTCAGCGCCCTGGCCCAGGCCCTGACGCCGTTCATCAGCGTCGAAGCCCTGCGCGAAACCCTCGGCCTGTACTTGCCACTGTTCCAGGCCCACTACCTGGACCTGATGCGCCGCCGCCTCGGCCTGACCCTTGCCGAAGAAGATGACCAGAAACTGGTGGAGCGCCTGCTGCAACTGATGCAGAACAGCGGCGTCGACTACAGCCTGTTCTTCCGTCGGCTGGGCGATCGATCACCCGAACTGGCCATTGCCAACCTGCGCGACGACTTCGTCGACCTCAAGGGTTTCGATGCCTGGGGCGAGCTGTATATTGCCCGCGTCAACCGCGAAGGCGTTGTCGATCAGGACCTGCGCCGAGCCCGCATGCATGCCGTCAACCCACTGTATGTGCTGCGTAACTACCTCGCGCAGAAAGCCATCGACGCCGCCGAATCAGGCGACTACGAAGAAGTCCGCCGCCTGCACACAGTGCTGAGCAAGCCGTTCGAAGAACAACCGGGCATGGACAGCTACGCGCAACGTCCGCCGGAATGGGGCAAGCACCTGGAGATCAGCTGTTCGTCGTAACCTTCCCGCCAAACACATAACCCTGTGGCGAGGGGATTTATCCCCGCAGGGCTGCGCAGCAGCCCCAAGAACCAGGCAGCGCGGTGCAACAGATAAACCGCGTCAGCCGGATTACGACTGCTTCGCAGCCGAGCGGGGCGGTGCGACGTTTCGCTAAATCCCCTCGCCACAAGAGCACTGCAGTCACCGCGTTTATTTCGATGTAGGACCACTCAGGACCAGGCTACGCCGCCTTGCGCCATTGCCTACAACTACGCCAGAATCCGCCGGCTTGTGCGCCTTGGGGTCGGGCTCTATCGTTTCCCCGTCGCTGAAAATCAGCGATCGGGTTTAGCGATCCGACTCAACACAGACGCAACAATGCCCAGTCTCGATTGCAGTCTTTTACATCTGCAATTTGCTTAATGGTGGCTGTGCGTGGGAGACCTTCTGGTCTACCCGGGGTTTCTGTGACCCGGATCGCTAACCTGCGTACAGCCGCCACCTTTACTTGTTTAGCGATAGGTCGTGGCGGCTCAACCAATCACGGAGATTCGCCATGTTCAAAGCAACCCCCAACCCGCCTGATACCGATCCAGCCCACCCAAACTCAAAAGAATTCGACGAAACGGCCGACCGCGTCCTCGACTACTACCTCAACCCAAAACCCAGCAAACCCGAGGCTGATCCCAGCCAACTGTTCACCGTCGTCAATGGCGTCGACACCGAAACCCTGCTCGCCAACCTCAGCGAAAACCTAGCCTCGGCCAACGCCATGATCAGTGACCTGGCATTCGACCTGAAAGGTTCCAGGCGGCACGTTGCCATGGGTATTCAGCAATTGATCGAGCTGAGCAGCTTATTGGCGAACAGCGCACTGGACAGTGTCGAACCACGCCAGTCGACATAACGCATCCCCCCTGTGGCGAGGGAGCTTGCTCCCGCTGGGCTGCGCAGCGGCCCCAAAACCTCAAAAGCGACGACTGCTTCGCAGCCGAGCGGGAGCAAGCTCCCTCGCCACAGTACGCCAAGCCATCAAATAAAGGTCTCAACCGATACGCCGAAGCGCTCCGCCAGCCAGCGGATCTGCCTTAAATTGAGCTGGCGCTTGCCGCTCAATATCTCCGACACCACCGACTGGGTGCCTATGCCCGGCAAATCGCTCTGGCTCAAACCGTGTTCACGCATCAGATAACGAAGCGCCTCAACGCCAGTGGCCTTGGGGCATCGGCCGGTGTTGATGATCCCAGGCCTCGATCCATTCACCGATGATGTCCACCAGGCTCATCAGCGGATGGGCTTCTTCTTCGCCAACCAACTCCAACAATTCATCGAGCGCTGCAGCCAACCGGTCGTAATCCTCTTCGCTCCTGGGCTTACGCAGCAGGGGCGACACAAACTCCCAATGGGCGGCGACTTGTTCGATCAGCGGACTCATCTTTTTACTCATCTCATTTTGCTATGGACGAGTTAACCACGGACTTGGCTAATCGCAAACTGCGATAATTTCGGCAAGAGTGATGAAAACAGACGAAGCTTCTGTGGCGAGGGGATTTATCCCCCCAGGGTTGCGCAGCAGCCCCAAGAACCAGGCAGCGCGGTGCAACAGATAAACCGCGTCAGCCGGGTTACGACTGCTTCGCAGCCGAGCGGGGCGGTGCGACGTTTCGCTAAATCCCCTCGCCACAATGTTTCTGACTGGCTTTGAGTGGTTCATCGCCCGCCCAAACCGTCTGCCTGCTCATCCAACCTTATCGTTCCCCTGCTCAGGCGTCTCGATCCCCGACTCTGCCTCTTCAACCCCCTTCTCCTTGGGGTTGGCCGGTGGTTTTTCCTCGGGATAGCCGGGCATGCCGCGGGCGTCTTCAGGGGTCAGTTCATCCCGGTCGTGGCGGCGGTCGGTGGCGTAGGACGGGGCGGCGTTGGGGTCTTCATCGCGGCCGGCGGTGCCGAGGACGAAGCCGTCGTCGTTAGGGTTGTCCACTGCCTGGGGCGTGGTTGGGTCTTGAGGATGGCTCATGGGACCTCCTGAGTCTGCAAACAGGTACGTGGTGTCTTTTTGAGGCCGTGACACCTTCTCAGTGCGGCGCGCCTGATGAATGGCAGCCTTGGATAACTTTGGCGAAACTCGGAAGGAAGATCAGTGAAAAGCCTGTGGGAGCTGAGCCTGCTCGCGATGAAGGCACCACGATCTACCGGAAGATCGCGTTATCGTTCATCGCGAGCAAGCTTGGCTCCCACAGAAGCACGCTCACTCAAGAGCGCCCGCCCTACGCCATATCACTGTGGCTGAATTCCTCGGCCAGAAAATCAATCAACGTACGCACCGACGGCAGCAACCCCCGTCGCGAAGCAAAGATCGCATGGACGATGCCGCACTTGGGCGTCCAGCCCGGCACCAGCTCCACCAACCGCCCGGCTGCGATATCTTCGCGCACCACCACGGTGGGCAGGTGAGCGACGCCGATGCCGGCCAGCACGGCGTGACGCAAGGCCAGCAGGTCGTCGGTGACCATGCGCGGTTCATGACGGATCAGCGCGCGGGTGCCGTCGGGGCCGAACAATTCCCACTGGTATTCACGTTGTGCCGCCCCCCAGTGCACGCTCGGCAAGCCGTTGAGGTCCGCCGGGGAAGCCGGTGCAGACAAACGCTCCAGGAACGCCGGGCTGCCCACCAGGCATTGGGTGCTGTTGCTCAACACCTTCATGACCATGTCGGTGTTTTCCAGCGGCGGAAAGCGCACCCGCAAGGCGATGTCGAACCCTTCGTGGATCAGGTCGACCCGGCGGTTGGTGCTCTCGATGAACAACTCCACCCGTGGGTACTTGAGCATGTAGCGGGTCAGCATCGGTCCGACCCAACTGTTGAGCAGCGCCGTCGGACAACTGATGCGCACCAGCCCCTGGGGTTCGGAGCGGTTGCGCTCGATCACTTCCGCCGCGCTCTCGGCCTCGACCCGCATCGCCAGGCAGCGCTGGTAATAGGCCTGGCCGATCTCCGTCAGCGTGCAATGGCGGCTGGTGCGGTGGAGCAGCCGCACCCCGAGTCGCTCTTCCAGTTGGGCGATACGTCGGCTGAGTTTCGACTTGGGCATGTCCAGCGCGCGACCGGCGGCGGCGAAACCACGGTGCTCCACGACCTGGGTGAAGTAGTACAGCGTGTTGAGGTCTTCGATGATCGTTCTCCAAATAGAACGCTAAGGCTAATTTTCGCAGTCTAGCGCATCAAAGGTGCCAGTTTTAATCTACACCCATCGAAACGCAACACGGTTTGAAGCCGAAGCGCTTCGACCGGATGAGTCACCGATCAATCGCTACACCGACATTAAAAACCTTAACCACGCCGAAACCTTCGGCAACCAAAACTTAATGAGGGCTACGCCATGACTACTTCCTACAACCGTCTCGACAAAGATAACGCCGCCGTTCTGCTGGTGGACCACCAGGCTGGCCTGCTCTCGCTGGTGCGTGACATCGACCCGGACCGTTTCAAGAACAACGTGCTGGCCCTGGCCGACCTGGCCAAATACTTCAAGCTGCCAACCATCCTCACCACCAGTTTCGAAACCGGCCCCAACGGCCCGCTGATGCCAGAACTCAAGACCCTGTTCCCGGACGCGCCGTACATCGCCCGTCCCGGCCAGATCAACGCCTGGGACAACGAAGATTTCGTCAAGGCCATCAAGGCCACCGGCAAGAAGCAACTGATCATCGCCGGCGTGGTGACTGAAGTCTGCGTGGCCTTCCCGGCACTCTCGGCCCTGGCCGAAGGTTTCGAGGTGTTCGTGGTCACCGATGCCTCAGGCACGTTCAACGAACTGACCCGTCAATCGGCCTGGGACCGCATGTCCTCCTCCGGTGCGCAACTGATGACCTGGTTCGGCCTGGCCTGTGAACTGCACCGCGACTGGCGCAATGATGTGGAAGGGCTGGCGACCTTGTTCTCCAACCACATCCCGGACTACCGCAACCTGATGACCAGCTACAACACGCTGACCAACGCCAAGTAACAGCCACACCGATCCACCTTTGTGGGAGCGAGCCTGCTCGCGATGACGGCAGGACAGTCAATGATGTATTGACTGTCAGGTCGCAATCGCGAGCAGGCTCGCTCCCACAAAGGTTTGCGGTGTGCTTTGCACGGTGTTCAAATCTTCGCCAATGATTTTTCTGGAGACTGCCCCGATGCTGATCCCCTGCCCCCATTGCAACGGGCTCAACCGCATCCCCGCCGAACGCCTGGGCGACCAGCCCAAGTGCGGGCGCTGCAAGGCCCCAGTGCTATTGAGCAAACCGTTCGAACTCAAGCAAGGCGACTACGCCAGCCAGATCAAGGGCGACCTGCCGTTGCTGGTGGATATCTGGGCCGATTGGTGCGGACCGTGCAAGTCCTTCGCGCCGGTGTTCGAACAGGCCGCTGCGCAACTGACGGGTAAATGTCGGTTGGCCAAGCTCGACAGCGAGGCTAATCAGCAGTTATCGGCGCAGTTGGGGATCCGCTCGATTCCCAGCCTGATTCTGTTCAAGGACGGTCGGGAGGTGGCGCGTCAGAGTGGGGCGTTTCCCTTGCCTCAGTTGATGAGCTGGTTGCGCAGCCAGGGGATTTGAAGCCATGAGATAACTGTGGGAGCGGGCTTTTTGTGGGAGCAAAGCTTGCTCGCGATCCAGGCGCTGCGGTCCTCAAGAGACCGCGGCGTTTTCATCGCGGGCAAGCCTTGCTCCCACACAGTTGCTCCCACAGGGTTTTGCACAGGCCAGAATCAGGCGCCTTCCAGCAGGCTATGCAACTCCATGAACTGCTGGGTCAGCTTGTGCCGTGGGTCCAGGTGGATCAGCGGCAAACTGGCCTGGTGGGATTCGCGCATGCGCACCGAACTGCTCAGGTACACCGGCAGTACCGGCAGGCCTTCGGCGATCAGTTCGTCGAGGATCTGCTGCGGCAGGCTGGCGCGAGCCTGGAACTGGTTGACCACGATGCCTTCGACTTCCAGGCCCTCGTTATGGTCGTCCTTGAGCTCTTCGATTTCCGCCAGCAGGCCGTACAGGGCCTGACGGGAGAAACTGTCACAGTCGAAGGGGATCAGCACTCGATCAGCAGCGATCAACGCTGAAACCGCATAGAAATTCAGCGCTGGCGGGGTATCGAGGTAAATCCGGTCGTAATCTTCCTCCAGTTCTTCAAGCAGTTTGCGCAGCTTGTTGATCTTGTGCTTGGCCTCAAGCTTGGGCTGCAGATCCGTCAGCTCCGCCGTGGCGGTGATCACGTGCAAGTTGTCGAACGGCGTTTCGTAGATATCCACCTTGTTCTTTTTCGAAAAGGGCCCGGATGACAGGGTTTGCTTGAAGAAATCGGCAATGCCCATGGGAATGTCATCGCCGGTCAGGCCCGTCAGGTATTGCGTGGAGTTGGCCTGGGCATCCAGATCCACCAACAGCGTGCGATAGCCTTCGCTGGCGCTGACTGCCGCCAGGTTGCAGGCGATGCTGGATTTGCCCACGCCACCTTTCTGATTGAACACCACACGCCGCATGTCAAAACCTCCGTGTATCAAAGATCCCCGAGTGTAGTAGGCCGCGACACCGCTTAGCTACCTTCTGCGTAGAAGGACTACGGCAACAGTGGCTTTTCCAACAATCGAAGCGTCAATTCGCCCGGAAAATGACAGAAAGAACCGACAGACAGGCGAGCAATGATCGCGACAATAGTTTGCAACTGAACCAAGTCGTACATTTCGCTGGACAAAATGTAACCAGTATTTGCTACAAGCCAACCGCACCGGGATAATGCGCGCCACTTGGGTCGCAAGGCCATGCAGGGTTGGACGCGGGTCAAACCACTGAGCCGTGACAATAAAAGCCCGCAGGGGTGGGATGAATTTTGTGATCAATTTCAATATCGCCCAATGGCGCGCGTGGGCCCCTGGGCTCGAAAGCGTGGACGACTGGCAGGCCTGGAGCCGACAGCCGGTCGTATTGCCGCCCAGCGATGCCTCCCCTGACGTATCGTTCCTGCCGGCCATGCAGCGTCGGCGCCTCAGCCGCCTGGCGCGGATGGCCTTCAGTGTTGGCTGGCCGCTGGCCGAGGATCGGCCGGACCTACCGTTGGTCTTTATTTCCCGCCACGGCGAAACCCCACGCACTTTCGAGATTCTCAAGGACCTGGCAGCCGACCAGCCCTTGTCGCCGACCCAATTCAGCCTGTCGGTGCACAACGCAGTGATTGGCCTGTGGTCGATCATGCGAGGCGAAACCAGCGAAATGACTGCCCTGGCCGCTACCGGCGACGGGTTGGAGCACGGTGTGCTGGAAGCCGCCGCACTGTTGAACGAAGGCTCGCCGGCGGTGTTGCTGGTGATCACCGAGGAGCAACCCCCGCAGGTCTACGCGCCGTGGGTCAATGACGTGCCGTTTCCCTATGCCATGGGCTTGCTGCTAACCCCGGGCGACGACTGGCAACTGGACCTGTGTGCGCAAACCGGCCAATTGCCTGGCAGCGACTGGCCCCATGCCCTGGATCTGTTGCGTACCCTGCTGAACAACGAAACCACCTGCCAACATGCCTGGAAGAATCGTGTATGGACCTGGCAACGCAACCGGTGACCGGTAAACATCGCGACGCCTATTACTGGCGCCTGATCGCGACCGCCGCAAGCTTCGCCCTGTTCGGGCTGGGCGGGCTGTGCCTGCGTTTGCTGGTGTTTCCGTTGCTGGCCTGGTGGCCCGGCGATGCCCAGGCCCATCGGCAACGGGCCCGTCGCACGGTCGGGCGGTTGTTCTGGTTCTTCATCCGGTTCATGGCCCGCACCGGGGTGCTGACCTACCGGATCGACGGCGCCGAACGGCTCGGCCGCCCCGGACAAATGATCATCGCCAATCACCCGTCGCTGATCGACGTGGTGTTCCTGATCGGGCTGGTGCCCAACGCCAACTGCGTGGTCAAGCAAAGCCTGTGGGACAACCCCTTCACCCGCGGCCCGCTGCGCTCGACCCAATACATCAGCAACGACGGCAGCATGGACATGCTTGATGCCGCCAGCGATGCCCTGCAGGATGGCCAGACCCTGATCGTCTTCCCCGAAGGCACGCGCACCCAGCCCGGCCAGGCACCGGCCTTTCATCGGGGGGCGGCGGCCATTGCCCTGCGGGGTGCGAAAATCCTCACGCCCGTCACCATCAAGGTTTGCCCCACTACTCTGACCAAGGCCGAACCCTGGTATCGCATTCCCCAGCGCCGCGTGCACTTCAGTTTTCGCGTGGGGGCCGATATAGACCCACAGGCCTTCGCCGCGCTCGGCCCACCACCCCAGGCTTCGCGCAGGCTCAACGATTTTTTGCATCACTATTTCATCAAGGAGCTCGCCGAAGATGAGCGATCTGCACCGTGACATCAAACAGCTGATCATCGATGCCCTCGGCCTGGAGGACATAAGCATCGACGATATCGGCGACCACCAGACCCTGTTCGGCGAAGGCCTGGGCCTGGACTCGGTGGATGCCCTGGAGCTAGGCCTGGCGATCCAGAAGAAGTACGGCATCAAGATCGATGCCGACGCCAAGGACACCCGTAACCATTTCAGCAATGTGGCAAGCCTTGCGGCCTTCGTCACTGCAAAAAGCGCCTGAGACCAGACCATGCAAACTCGTGACGACATCTTCAACACCCTGCGCGATGCTCTGGTCGAGCTCTTCGAGCTGGACCCCGAGCGCGTGACGCTGGAATCGAACCTGTACCAGGACCTGGAAATCGACAGCATCGATGCGGTCGACCTGATCGACCACATCAAGCGTCAGACCGGCAAGAAAATCGCCGCCGAAGAATTCAAGTCGGTGCGCACCGTCAATGACGTGGTCGAGGCGGTCTATCGACTGGTCCAACCGGCCGCATGACCCGGCTGATTGGCCTCGGCCTGCTGCTGGCGGGCCTGCTGTACCCCTTTGCGGTGTATTTCGGCATGGAGCACTTCGCCCCGTGGCAGTTCGGGTTGCTGCTCGGCAGCCTGTGGCTGGCCCGGGCATTGCTTGGCAAGGGCGGGCCCGGCAGCCGCTGGATGGCGGCCACGGCGATCGTGTTTTGCGTACTGCTGGCGCTGTTCGACAGCCCGCTCCTGCTGCGCTGGTACCCGGTGCTGATCAGCGCGTTCATGCTCGGGCTGTTCGTCCTGAGCCTGAAATACGGCCCGCCGATGATCGAACGCCTGGCCCGCCTGCGCGAACCGCAGCTACCTGCCAAGGCGGTGGTGTATACCCGCCAGGTCACAGTGGCCTGGAGTGTGTTTTTCCTGTGTAACGGTTTGCTCGCCGCCGCCCTGACCCTCTGGGCGCCGCTGAGCTGGTGGATGTTGTACACCGGCCTGATTTCCTACGGATTGATGGGGCTGCTGTTTGCCATTGAATGGCTCATACGACAACGGGTAAGAGGCCGCCCATGAATTGGATAACACTTGAGCAGATTCTGCTCAGGACTGAACCGGAACGCGCCGTCGCGCTCGATCCGGCGCTCAGTCACACGCAACTGCGGGGCGCGGCGTTGAGCCTGGCGGCCGGCCTGCAAGCCCGTGGCGTGCGGCATGTGGCGGTGCACCTGGAAGACGCCGCCGACCTGGCCATCGCCCTGCTCGGCGCCTGGCGCGCCGGAGTCCGGGTCTTGCTTCCCGCCGACCTGCAGGTGCAGACGCGCCAGCGCTGGGCGGCGGACGTGGACCTGTGGCTGACCGACCAGCCCGGCGACACGCATCCCAACGACGTGCAACAGGCGCCGATGGACGCCGCCGAACTGGACCTCGATCACTGCTGGCTGAGCCTGTGCACCTCCGGCTCCAGCGGCGAGCCCAAGCGCATCGAGAAAACCCTGCGCCAGTTGAGTAACGAAGTCCACGCCCTGGAGCACTTGTGGGGCGCCGACCTGGGGCCGGCCTGCATGATCGGCAGCGTTGCCGCCCAGCATATCTACGGGTTGCTGTTCCGGGTGCTGTGGCCGCTGTGCGCCGGGCGCCCGTTCGTGCGTCGGCAATTGGCGTTTCCCGAGGACCTGCAACGCGCCAGCCGCGAACAACCGGCCTTCGCCTGGGTCGCCAGCCCGGCGCTGCTCAAGCGCATGGGCGATAACCTCGATTGGCCGGCCCTGAGCAGCGTGCGCCGGGTGTTCTCCTCTGGCGGCGCCTTGCCCCCCGAGGCTGCACAAAGCTTGCAGCAACGTCTGGGACAATGGCCGACGGAAATTTTCGGCAGTTCGGAAACTGGCGGTATCGCCTGGCGTCAGGGTGACGGATTGTGGCAGCCCTTTGCCGGCGTCGAGCTCAGCCAGGACAGCGACGGCGCCTTGCTGATCGCTTCGCCCTATCTGCCGGCCGGGCATGTGGAACACACCGCCGACGCGGCGCGAATCGCCACAGATGGACGCTTTGAGCTGCTCGGGAGACTGGATCGCATCGTCAAGCTCGAAGAAAAACGCATCTCCCTGCCGATGCTGGAACAAGCGCTGATGGCCCACGACTGGGTCAGCGAAGCGCGGCTGGGGGTGGTGCAGGAGAAGCGCGCCTCCCTTGGCGCACTGGTGGTGCTCAGCGAAAACGGCCTGCACGCCTTGCGCAACCTGGGCCGGCGCGCCGTTACCGAAGGCCTGCGTCGGCACCTGAGCGAACATTGCGAAACCCTTGCCCTGCCCCGGCGCTGGCGCTGGCTGCGGCAGTTGCCGCTCAACGCCCAGGGCAAGTTGCCCCAGGCCGAGGTCGAGGCGTTGCTGATGGCGCCACGTCCCAAAACCCCTGACGTGCTGGAGCAAGTCGAAACCGACGGTGAGTGGAACCTGCAACTGGTCGTGCCTGCGGACCTTGCATACTTCAGCGGCCACTTCCCCACCGCGCCAGTGTTGCCAGGCGTAGTGCAGGTCGACTGGGCCTTGAGCCTGGGCCGGCAATTGATGGACCTGCCGCCCCGGTTCGTCGGCATGGAGGTGCTGAAGTTCCAGCAACTGGTTCGCCCTGGCGATGAAGTCCAACTGCACCTGCGCTTCGACCGCGAGCGCGGCAAGCTGTACTTTGCCTACCGCAATGACACGGCGGCCTGTTCCAGTGGGCGGATTGTGTTGGGGGAAAACAATGCCTAGGCACCTGTACAAATCACTGTGGCGAGGGAGCTTGCTCCCGTTGGGCTGCGAAGCAGCCCCTGGTATTTCAAGAGCGAGTGCTTCGCACTTGAGCGGGAGCAAGCTCCCTCGCCACAAAATGCTCCTTGGCCACCGAGACATGCCGCATGCATAACCCCTGCGCCGTCATCCCGGTCTACAACCACGAAACCGCCATCTCGGCCGTGGTCCAGGCGTTGCTCGCCAACGGCCTGCCTTGTGTGCTGGTGGATGACGCCAGCAGCCCGGCGTGCGCCGCCGTGCTGGAGCGGTTGGCCGAAGACGAGCGGGTTCATCTGGTCAGGCTGGCGATCAACCAGGGCAAGGGTGGCGCGGTGATGACCGGCCTGCGGGAAGCGGCGCGCCTGGGTTTCAGCCACGCCTTGCAGGTGGACGCCGACGGACAGCACGATCTTGGCGACGTGAAGACTTTCATCGAGCAGTCCCGCGCCCACCCGGACGCGGTGATCTGTGGTTATCCGCACTACGACGCCAGCGTGCCGAAAGGTCGTCTGTACGCGCGCTACCTGACTCACATCATGGTCTGGATCAACAGCCTGTCCCTGCAAATCCGCGACTCCATGTGCGGCTTTCGGGTCTATCCCCTGCCACCGACCCTGGCGCTGATCGACTCGGCCAACATCGGCAAGCGCATGGATTTCGATTCGGACATCCTCGTGCGCCTGGCCTGGCGCAATCAACCGATGCACTGGCTGCACACCCGGGTCCATTACCCCCAGGACGGGGTCTCGCACTTTCGCCTGTTCCACGACAACGTGCTGATTTCCAGCATGCACACCCGGTTGTTCTTCGGCATGCTGGTGCGCTTTCCCCTGATTCTCTGGCGACGGTGGCGGGCATGAGCCTTCAGGCAGACAAGCAACATTGGGCCGACCGCCAGGAGCGCGGCAGTTTCTGGCTGATGAAACTCACCGCAGTCGCCGCCAAGGTGCTCGGCCGGCGCTTATTGACCCCGGTGCTGTACGGCATCGTCCTGTACTTCTTCATTTTCGGCCGCAGCGCCCGCCAGGCCGCCTGGCAATACCAGCAGCGCCTGGCCGAATGGAGCGAGCGCCCCGAACTGCGCCCGACCCACCGGCGGGTGTTCGGCCAGTTCATGGCGTTTGCCGATTCCCTGTTGGACAAGCTCGATGTCTGGAACGGCAAGCTGAGCATCGACCAGATCGAAATCGTCGACCCGGCGCTACTGCGCAATCACTTGCGTGACGCCCGCGGGCAGATGCTGGTGGGCGCGCATCTTGGCAACCTGGAAATGTGCCGGGCCCTGGCCGAGCTGGGCGAGAAGGTGACCATGAACGTGCTGGTGCACACCAAGCACGCCGAGCAGTTCAACCGCTTGCTCGGTGAAGCCGGCGCCACGCACCTGCGGCTGATCCAGGTCAGCGAGCTGGACCCGGTGATCATGTTGCAACTGAGTGAACGCCTGGAGCGTGGCGAGTGGCTGGCGATTGCCGGCGACCGCGTACCGCTGCACGGCGGACGCAGTGTGACCGTGGATTTCATGGGCCACCCGGCGGCATTCCCCCAGGGGCCCTGGTTGCTGGCTGGCCTGCTGAAATGCCCGGTCAACCTGCTGATGTGCCTCAAGCACGAGGGACGCTATCGCGTCACCCTGGAACCCTTCGCCGATGCCGTGGCGTGGAAACGCAACGACCGCGAGCAAGTGATCGCCCACTGGGCCGGCCGCTATGCCGAGCGCCTGGCGCAGTACTGCCTCCAGGGCCCCCAACAGTGGTTCAACTTTTACCCTTTCTGGAAGACCGATGACGATGCCCACTCTTGAGCCGGTAACCTTCGGCGAATGCCCCTTGCGCATTGAAGATGTGCTGGCCCTGGCCAACCGCCGGGCGCCGACGCAGTTGCAGGATGACCCGGCGTTCCGCCAACGGATTGCCAAGGGTGCGCAATTCCTCGATTCCCTGCTGGACAAGGAAGGCGTGATCTACGGCGTGACCACCGGTTACGGCGACTCCTGCGTGGTGGCCGTGCCGTTGCACCACGTCGAGGCCCTGCCGCGTCACCTGTACACGTTCCATGGCTGCGGCCTGGGCAAGTTGCTCGACGCCCAGGCCACCCGTGCGGTGCTGGCGGCGCGTTTGCAGTCGCTGTGCCACGGCGTGTCGGGGGTGCGGGTGGAACTGCTGGAACGCCTGCAGGCCTTCCTTGAACACGACATCCTGCCGCTGATTCCGGAAGAAGGCTCGGTGGGCGCCAGTGGCGACCTGACCCCGCTGTCCTACGTCGCCGCGACCCTGTCCGGCGAGCGGGAAGTGATGTTCCGTGGCGAGCGGCGCCTGGCTGCGGACGTGCACCATGAACTGGGCTGGACCCCGCTGGTGCTGCGGCCCAAGGAAGCCCTGGCGCTGATGAACGGCACCGCCGTGATGACCGGCCTGGCCTGCCTGGCCTTCGCCCGCGCGGACTATCTGCTGCAACTGGCGACCCGCATCACCGCGCTGAACGTTGTCGCCCTGCAAGGCAACCCGGAACACTTCGACGAGCGCCTGTTCGCCGCCAAGCCACACCCGGGGCAGATGCAAGTCGCCGCGTGGCTGCGCAAGGACCTGGCGATCGACGCGCCGACCGCGCCGCTGCATCGCCTGCAGGATCGCTATTCCCTGCGCTGCGCCCCTCACGTGCTCGGCGTACTGGCGGACAGCCTGGGCTGGTTGCGTTCGTTCATCGAAACCGAACTCAACAGCGCCAACGACAACCCGATCATCGACGCCGAAGCCGAGCGCGTACTGCACGGCGGGCATTTCTACGGCGGGCATATCGCCTTCGCCATGGACAGCCTGAAGAACCTGGTGGCCAACGTCGCCGACTTGCTGGATCGCCAGCTCGCGCTGCTGGTGGACGAGCGTTACAACCACGGCCTGCCGAGCAACCTGTCCGGCGCCAGCGCCGAGCGGGCGATGCTCAACCATGGCTTCAAGGCCGTGCAGATCGGCACCAGTGCCTGGACCGCCGAAGCCCTGAAAAACACCATGCCGGCCAGCGTGTTCTCGCGCTCCACCGAATGCCACAACCAGGACAAGGTGAGCATGGGCACCATCGCCGCCCGGGACGCGATCCGCGTGCTGGAGCTGACTGAGCAAGTGGCCGCCGCAACGCTGCTGGCCGCCAACCAGGGCGTGTGGCTACGCAGCCGCGCCGAAGACGCGCGACCGCTGCCCCCGGCCCTGGCCGCCATGCACCAGCAACTGGCCGAGGATTTCGCCCCAGTCATCGAAGACCGCGCCCTGGAAGGCGAACTGCGACTGTGCCTGCAACGCATCGCCGACCAACACTGGAGGCTGCATGCGTAACCAAGGTGTTTTGCACGTCGACACGCAGATCGTGGTGCCATTTTTCGATGTCGATTCGATGAACGTGGTCTGGCACGGCCACTACGTCAAATACCTGGAAGTGGCCCGCTGCGCCTTGCTCGACCTGATCGGCCACAACTACAACGACATGCTCGAATCCGGCCATGCGTGGCCGATCATCGACCTGCAACTGCGCTACGTGCGCAGCGCCGTGTTCGGCCAGGCGCTGACCGTGCGTGCCAGCCTGGTGGAATGGGAAAACCGACTGAAGATCAACTACCTGATCAGCGACGCCACCACAGGCGAACGCTTGACCCGCGCCAGTTCGGTACAAGTGGCCGTGGACCTCGCCAGTCGCGAAATGCTGTTGGCCTCGCCTCGGGTCTTTGTCCAAGCCGTTGAAAGGAAACTGCCATGAAGCGCCTGTCAGTCTGGCTGTTGCTGTGCTGCCTGGCGCCCCTGGCCCAGGCGTTCGACTTACAACAGCTGAGCGACCAACTGGCCCGCCCGGAAGTGATCCACGGGCAGTTCATCCAGGAAAAACACCTGCGCGCCCTGCCCCAGCCACTCACCAGCAAGGGACGCTTCGTGCTGGCGAAAAAACACGGCCTGCTGTGGCTGCTGCAAACCCCGCTGCAACAGGACTACCGCATCACCCCCCAGGGCATCGCCCGGCGGGACGGCAACGCCTGGCAGATGTTGCCGAACAAGAGCGCCGGGGCCGAGCAGAACCGCTTGTTCCTGGCGGTATTGCAGGGCGACAGCAGTGGCTTGCTGCGGGACTTCGAACTGAGCCTGTCGGGCGAGCCACAACAGTGGGAACTCACCCTGACCCCACGCTCGGTGCTGCTCAAGCAGGTCTTCAACCAGATCAACATCGACGGCGGCGAACTGGTGCAGCGCATCGAACTGCTGGAAACCCAGGGCGACAGCACCGTGCTGCGCATGCAGGACAGCATCAGCACGCAACCCTTGAGCGAAGCGGAGCAACATGATTTTGCCGAGTGAACGGATGCTGCCCCGGCTGTTCCTGGTCCTGCTGCTGGCAGTGCTGGCGCTCGCCGGTTGGCAATGGCGCAATGGCGCACCGCTGTCGGCCAATCTCATGGAGCTGGTGCCGGGCACGTCGCCCGATGCCCTGGAGCTGATCGCCGAGCAACGCATGCAGGAGCCGCTCAATCGTGAAGTGCTGGTGTTGGTCGGCCACACCGACCGCCAGCAAGCCATCGCCCTGGCACAGACCCTGGGTGAGCAATGGCAGGCCAGCGGCCTGTTCGACAAGGTCCAGTGGACGTTGCAGGCCGACTTGCCGGCGCTGCGCACGCAATTGCTCAACGGGCGGTTGGCGATGCTCTCGGCGGCGGACCGCCAGCAATTGATCGAGCAGCCCCAAGCGTTTATCCAACAACGGGTGCAGGCCCTGTTCGACCCATTCAGCGGCTTCAGCCTGGTGCCGAACCAGGACGACTGGCTGGGCCTGACCGGGCGCATCCAGAACAGCCAGCCACAACGCGGCGCGATCAAATTCGATATTGGCAGCGGTGCGTTGGTCGCCGATGCCGACGGTAAGAGCTGGGTGATGCTGCGGGCTCGCGCCCAGGGCAACGCCTTCGACATGAACCTGCCGTTGCAAGTGGCCGAACTGCTGCGGCGCAGCCGCGACCAGGCGGGCCAGGCCCAAGGGCAACTGCTGGCGGCCAGCGGCCTGCTGTACGCCGCCAGCGGCCAGCAACAGGCCTCGCGGGAAATCACCTGGGTCGGCGGCGGCGCGACGGTAGGCATCTTACTGCTGTTGTTACTGGCCTTCCGGCGTTTGCGCGTGTGGCTGGCGTTCGTGCCAGTGCTGGTGGGCATGCTGTTCGGCGCGGTGGCGTGCGTGGCCTTGTTCGGGCGCATGCATGTGATGACCCTGGTCCTGGGTTCCAGCCTGATCGGCGTCGCGGTGGACTACCCGCTGCACTACCTGTCCAAAAGCTGGAGCCTCAAGCCCTGGCGCAGCTGGCCGGCCTTGCGCCTGACTCTGCCGGGGCTGAGCCTGAGCCTGGCGACCACCTGCATCGGCTACCTGGCCCTGGCCTGGACGCCGTTCCCGGCCCTGACCCAGATCGCGATATTTTCCGCCGCCGGGCTGGTAGGCGCCTACTTGACCGCCGTCTGCCTGCTGCCAGCGTTGCTCAAGGGTGCCGATTTGCGTCCGGCCCAGTGGCCGCTGCGGCTGTGCGAATGCCTGCTCCAGACCCGCCAGGCGCTGTTGGCGCGGGTGCCCACGCCAGTGCTGCTGGTGTTGCTGCTGAGTTTTTGCGCAGGCGGCCTCTGGCACCTGACCACCAAAAACGACATTCGCCAGTGGATCGGCACGCCCCAGCACCTTACCGACGAAGCCCGCGACATCGCGCGCATCACCGGCTTCCAGCCCACCAGCCAGTTCTTCCTGATCCGCGCCGGCGACCAGGCACAACTGCTGGAGCGCCAGACCGCCCTCAACGAACGGCTGGATCAGTTGATCGGCCTGGAGAAACTCCAGGGCTACCTGTCGCTTAACCAACTGGTCAGCCCACCCGCCGAACAGCAGAAAGTGCGTGAGGCCCTGGCCCGCCTGCCAGCCTTCTGGCAACCGCTGCTGGACCTGGGCGTGCCGGTCGCCGCGCTGCAAACGGAGCTGGCGCAACTGCAAGCCTTGCCGGTGGAAGACATCGATGCAGCGTTGACCGGCCCCTTGGCCGAGCCCTATCGCACACTCTGGCTCGGCCCGACAGAACAAGGCGTGGCCGCCATGATCAGCCTGCAAGGCTTGAACGATGCCGCGCTGCTGCGGGTGCAGGCGGTGGATTTGCCAGGCGTGCAACTGGTGGATCGCCTGGGCGACCTGAACCGGGTCTTCGCCGCCACGCAGGTCAGCGCCGCCGAGTTGAAACTGGCCTCCTGCGTGCTGATTGTGCTGGTGCTGATCTGGCCGTTTGGCGTCGGCGGCGCCTTGCGCATCGTGGCACTGCCGCTGCTGGCTGCGCTGTGCAGCCTGGCGAGCCTCGGCTGGCTGGGGCAGCCACTGACCTTGTTCAGCCTGTTCGGCCTGTTGCTGGTGACGGCCATCGGCGTCGACTACGCGATCCTGATGCGCGAGCAGATCGGCGGTGCCGCCGTGAGCCTGCTGGGCACGTTCCTGGCGGCGGTCACCACCTGGCTGTCGTTCGGCCTGCTGGCGCTGTCCAGCACCCCGGCGGTGAGTAACTTCGGCCTGGCAGTGAGCCTGGGGCTGGCCTTCAGCTTCATGCTGGCGCCGTGGGCCGGGCATCAGGCCCACGCGGCTGCCGTCGCGGAGCCCGCCCCATGATGACCCTGCTGTTCTGGCTCATGGCCCTGGGCTTGTTCGCTGTCGCAACCCGCATAGGCTGTCGCTTCGGGTTGATCCCGATTGTCAGCCAGTTGTTGCTGGCGACCTTCGGCCTGCCCCTGCTGATGTATTTCTGGATCGAGCCGGGCTGGCAGCTCAGCGGCGCGCAACTGGTGTCGCCGGTGTGGCTGAAGAACCTCTACAGCCTCGCGTTCGCGCTGTTGCTGGGGCACATTCTCAGCGACGTGATCGACCTGCGCCTGGATCGCCAGAGCGTGAAGATCGCCCTGCCCAGCTTCGTCGTTCCGTTTGCCTGCGGCCTGGCGACAGCGTTCTGGCTGCTGCCGCCCCAACCCTGGATCAGTTCCCTGGCGGTGGGGCTGCTGTTTGCGATCACCGCGATCCCGGTGCTGTACCTGTACCTGCGTCACATCGACTATCCGCCCGCCGCCACACGGCGATTGGTGCAAACGGCGATCCTGATCGACCTGGCCTGCTGGAGCCTGTTCGGCCTGGCCCAGGGCAGCCTCCACTTGAGCAGCCTGTTGCTGCCGCTGGCCTGCGCCGGCGTGCCGCTGCTGTTGCGCCTGCTCGGCCTGCGCCAGCCGTTGCTGTACAGCGGCGGGTTCTTTGCGCTGTTGGTGGTGGCCGAGCACTACCGGCTCAATGCACTGATCGTCGGCATCGGCTATCTGCTGTGCATGGCCGCGCTCAAAGTGCCCTTGCGGCTACCGCTCGATGCCGCCTGGATGCAGGGTTTGCAGACGTACCTGGCGATCCCGCTGATCCTCACGTTCGGCATTGTGCAGATCAACGTCCACAGCGCCATGAACAGCCTCGACTGGGTGCAATTGACGGC
This sequence comes from Pseudomonas bijieensis, assembly GCF_013347965.1. NCBI lineage: Bacteria > Pseudomonadati > Pseudomonadota > Gammaproteobacteria > Pseudomonadales > Pseudomonadaceae > Pseudomonas > Pseudomonas bijieensis. The sequence goes on from NZ_CP048810.1 coordinate 3,636,149, forward strand.
GTTGCTGCTGTTGCCCATCGCCAGCAAACTGCTGGGCAACTGGCTGGGGCTGGGATGGGCCGCCGCTCCCTTCGCCGGCGCCAGTCGTTGGCGCGAAAGTGTCTTGCTGAATATTCGCGGCTTGAGTGAAATCGTCTTCCTCAATCTGCTCTTGCAACAACAGCTCATCAGCCCCGCGCTGTACTTCATGCTGATGCTGATGGGACTGATCGCGACATTGCTGCCGGCCTTGGCCGGTTTCCACCGTATTCCCTCGATTGCCGTCCCGGCCAGGAGCTCCAGTGCCAATAGTTGAAATGGAACGTCGGCAGGTCGTCGTCATCGGCGCAGGCCCTTCCGGCGCTATCGCGGCGGCGCTGCTCAAGCGCAAGGGCCACGATGTGCTGGTCATCGAGCGCCAGCATTTCCCCCGGTTCTCCATCGGCGAGAGCCTGTTGTCCCATTGCCTGGATTTCGTCGAAGAAGCCGGCATGCTCGACGCGGTGAATGCCGCTGGATTCCAGCGCAAGAACGGCGCCGCGTTCGCCTGGGGTGAGCGCTACAGCGCCTTCGATTTCGGCGACACCTTCAGCAACGGCAAGCCCACGACCTTCCAGGTGCAACGCGCCGACTTCGACAAACTGCTGGCCGACCAGGCTGCGCTGCAAGGCGTGGAGATCCGCTACGGCCAAGCCATTGCCTGCGCCGATTTCACTCTCGCCAAGCCGCAACTGGGCGTGCAGCGCGAAGACGGCAGCGAGTACCGGGTCGAAGCCGACTTCGTGCTCGATGCCAGCGGCTATGGCCGAGTCCTGCCGCGCCTGCTGGACCTTGAGGCACCGTCGAACTTCCCGGTGCGCCAGGCCGTGTTCACCCATATTGAAGATCGCATCGACGCGGCGACTTTCGACCGCGAAAAAATCCTCATCACCACCCATCCGAGCAAGCGCGACGTGTGGTTCTGGACCATTCCGTTCAGCGGCGGGCGTTGCTCGGTGGGCGTGGTCGCCGCCGCGGAACATTTCGCTGGCCGCACCGACGACCTCGATGCCTGCCTGCGCGGCTTCATCGACGAAACCCCAAGCCTGGCCGGCGTGCTGCGCAACGCCGTGTGGGACACCCCGGCGCGGACCATCGGCGGCTACTCGGCCAACGTCAAGACCCTGCATGGTCCTGGCTTCGCCCTGCTGGGCAACGCCGCGGAATTCCTCGACCCGGTATTCTCCTCCGGCGTGACCATCGCCATGCGTTCGGCGAGCATGGCCGCCGACGTACTCCACCGTCAGTTGCAAGGCCAAAGCGTGGACTGGCAAAGCGAGTTCGCCGAACCCCTCAAGCGCGGCGTCGACACCTTCCGCTGCTATGTCGAGGGCTGGTACGCCGGCACCTTCCAGGACGTGATTTTCTATACCGAAGGTTCGGACGACATCCGTCGCATGATCAGCTCGATCCTGGCCGGCTACGCCTGGGATCAGCGCAACCCGTTCGTCAGCGAACCCAAGCGGCGCCTGCGCATGCTTTCGGAAATCTGTGCGAGCCCGGCACCATGAGTCAGCAACCATGAGCTACCTGAGTGACAACTACGTCGAAGAAACCCGCTTCGGCTTCTGGTTCCTGCGCAGCCACACCTGGCAGCACCATGTGTTGCGCGTAGCGATCAACGACCTGCGCAGCCTGTTCAGCACCCCGCTGCCGGCCAACCCGGTGCTGCTGGATGCCGGCTGCGGCCAGGGCAAATCATTCCAGTACCTGCGTCAGGTGTTTGCGCCGCAACGCCTGATCGGCGTGGATGCCGACCCCCACAGTCTGGATCTGAGCCGTGAGGAAGCCGCGCGCCAGGGCATCACCGTGGAGCTGATCGGCAGCGACTGCGCGACATTGACGGTGCCCGATGCCAGCGTCGACCTGCTGTTCTGCCACCAGACCTTCCATCACCTGGTGGAGCAGGAAAAGGCCCTCGCCGAGTTCTATCGCGTACTCAAGCCCGGCGGCTACTTGATGTTCGCCGAATCCACCGAAGCCTACATCGACACCTGGGTGATTCGCTGGCTGTTCCGCCATCCCATGCACGTGCAGAAAAGCGCCGCGCAATACCTGGAGATGATCCGCGAGCAGGGTTTCCAGTTCGAGGCCCGCAACGTGTCCTACCCGTACCTGTGGTGGAGCCGTGCCAAGGATTTCGGCCTGCTGGAACGCTTTGGCCTGCGTCGTCCCAAGCCATTTGGCGAGCGGGAGGAAACCCTGGTCAACGTAGTGGCTCGCAAACCTCTCGAAGGGGCTGCCGGATGATCCGTGGCCTGCTGATCGCCTGTGTGTTGCTGCTCAGTGCCTGCGCCAGCCACGCGCCGCTGCCCGCGCGCATGCCGACCCTGGCGTTGCCGATGCAACTGCACATCGAGCGGACAATGGCCGGCCAACGCCAGGACTGGTTGCTGGTGATCCAGCGCGAAGACGCCAGCATCCGTTGGTCGATGATGGACCCGCTGGGCATTCCAGCGGCCCGTCAGCGCCTGGTCGCTGGCCAGTGGCAGGCCGACGGTCTGCTGCCGCCCAACGCCGAGGCCCGGGAGTTGTTCGCCGCGCTGCTGTTCGCCCTGACCCCCGAAGCCGAACTGCCCGACAACTACCCGGCCGCCCGGCAACAGGCGTCGCAACGGAGCCTCGATAGTCGCTGGCTGGTGCGCTACAAGCAGCCGCTGGATTTTGAACTGAGCCTGCCCCAAGGCCCCCGCTACCGCATCACACCGTTGACCGAGAACGCCCCATGACCGCCTATTTGAATGCCCTCGGGGTGATCTGCGCCCTGGGCCGCGACAGACATAGCGTCGCGCGCAACCTGTTTGCCGGCGACTGCTCGGGCGTGCGCATCGAGGATGGCTGGGTGGCCGAACGCGCCTTGCCGGTCGCCTCGGTGCCGGGGGAACTCGCGCCCATCCCCCCTGCCCTTGCGGCGCAACGCAGCCGCAACAACCAACTGCTGCTGGAAGCCGGGTTGCAGATTCGCGCAGAGATCGACCAGACCATCCAGGCCTATGGTCATGCCCGTATCGGCATCGTCCTGGGCACCAGCACGTCGGGCATCGATGAGGCCAGCCAGGGCATCGCCCACTACCTGCGCGAACAACGCTTCCCCGATGGCTACGACTATCAGCAACAGGAACTCAGCGCGCCGGCCAATTTTCTTTCCGACTGGCTCGGCCTGAGCGGTCCGTCCTACGTGATCTCCACGGCCTGCACCTCCAGCGCCCGCGCCTTGATGAGTGCCCGACGCCTGCTGGACCTGGGCCTGTGCGATGCCGTGCTGTGCGGTGGCGTGGACAGCCTGTGCAAACTGACCCTCAACGGTTTTTCCGCACTGGAAGCGGTATCGAGCGAACGCTGCAATCCGTTTTCGGTGAACCGCAGCGGCATCAACATCGGCGAAGCGGCGGTGCTGTTCCTGATGAGCAAGACCCCGGGAGACGGCCCCAGGATCGCCCTGCTGGGCGACGGCGCCAGCTCCGATGCCCATCATATTTCCGCCCCCGAGCCCAGCGGTCGCGGCGCCCGCCAGGCCATGGAAAAAGCCCTGCATTGCGCGGGCCTCGAAGCCAGCCAGATCGACTACCTGAACCTGCACGGCACCGCCACGCAGCACAACGACGCCATGGAGAGCCAGGCCGTGGCCGGGCTGTTCCCGGCGGGTGTGCCCTGCTCGTCCACCAAGCCCATGACCGGCCATACCCTCGGCGCGGCCGGGGCGCTGGAAGCGGCGTTCTGCTGGCTGGCCCTGAGCCCCCAAAACAGCGCCCAGGCCCTGCCACCGCATGTCTGGGACGGCCAGGCCGATCCTGCGTTGCCGGCGCTGGACTGGGTCACCGCCAGCACCCGCCTGAACCCGGCCATCCCGCGCCGCCTGATGAGCAATTCATTTGCCTTCGGCGGCAACAACGTCAGCCTGATTATCGGAGACGCCCCATGATTGACTGGCCGCTCGCCGAACTGCTGCCCCACGCAGGGGACATGATCCTCATCGACCGGATCCTGTCGTTCGATGACGAACAGATCCATACCCACACCACCGTCAAGCCTGGTGGTTTGTTCAACCGCGAAGACGGCGCGCTGCCGGCCTGGGTCGGCATCGAGCTGATGGCCCAGAGCGTCGCGGCGTTTGCCGGTTGCCATGCACGCCGGCGCGGCGATGCCGTGGAGCTGGGCTTTTTGCTCGGCACCCGCAAGTTCGAATGCAACGTCGACTGTTTTCCCGTCGGTGCCGAGCTGAGCATCCACGGCGTGCGCTCCCTGGAAGACGACAACGGCATGGGCGTGTTCGAATGCCACATCCACGCCCCCGGCATCCATGCCACGGCCCGGCTCAACGTTTTCCGTCCGCCCAAGGCCGCCCATTACCTTCATGAACCGTCCGCAACAGGAAACCCGTCATGACTGAATCCGTACTGGTCACCGGCTCCAGCCGTGGCATCGGCCGCGCCATCGCCCTGCGCCTGGCCGAGGCCGGGCACGACATCGTGCTGCATTGCCGCAGCGGCCGCGCCGAGGCCGAAGCGGTCCAGGCAGAAATCCAGGCCCTGGGCCGCCAGGCGCGAGTACTGCAATTCGACGTGTCCGACCGCGCTGCCTGCAAAGCGACTCTCGAAGCCGACGTCGAAACCCACGGCGCCTATTACGGCGTGGTGCTCAATGCCGGCCTGACCCGCGATGGCGCCTTCCCGGCCCTGAGCGAAGACGACTGGGATGTGGTGATGCGCACCAACCTCGACGGTTTCTACAACGTGCTGCACCCGGTGATGATGCCGATGATCCGGCGTCGCGCCGCCGGGCGGATCGTCTGCATCACCTCGGTCTCCGGGCTGATCGGTAATCGCGGGCAGGTCAACTACAGTGCTTCGAAGGCCGGTTTGATCGGTGCGGCGAAGGCGTTGGCAATCGAGCTGGGCAAGCGCAAGATCACCGTCAATTGCGTCGCGCCCGGCCTGATCGACACCGCCATGCTCGATGAAAACGTACCCGTGGAAGAACTGATGAAAATGATCCCCGCCCAGCGCATGGGCACTGCGCAAGAAGTGGCGGGTGCGGTGAATTTCCTGATGTCCGCCGAAGCCGGCTACATCACCCGGCAAGTCCTGGCCGTCAACGGAGGCTTGTGCTGATGAAGCGCGTTGTCGTCACCGGCATGGCCGGTATCACCTCCATAGGCAGCGACTGGGAAACCATCGCCGCCAACTTCGCCGCCAATCGCAGCGGCATCCGGCGCATGGATGAGTGGGACCGCTTCAGCGAACTGAACACGCGGCTGGCCGGCCCCATCGACGACTTCCAGGTCCCGGCCCACTGGACCCGCAAGCAATTGCGCAGCATGGGCCGCGTCTCGCGCCTGGCGGTCGCCGCGGCGGAACAGGCCCTGGCCGACGCAGGCCTGTTGGGCGAGGAGTCGATCAAGGACGGGCGCATGGGCGTGTCCTGTGGCTCGTCCACCGGCAGCACCGACGAAATCAAGGCGTTCGGCAACATGCTGCTCAACAGCGTGGCCGAAGGGCTGAACGCCAACTCCTACGTGCGGATGATGCCGCACACCACGGCAGCCAACATCAGCATCTTCTTTGGGCTGACCGGGCGCCTGATCCCCACCTCCAGCGCCTGCACCAGCGGCAGCCACGGCATCGGCTATGCCTACGAGGCCATCAAGTTCGGGCGCCTGCCGCTGATGCTGGCCGGTGGTGCCGAAGAGCTGTGCCCGACCGAAGCGATGGTCTTCGATGCGCTGTACGCCACCAGCCTGAAAAACGATGCGCCGCAAACCAGCCCACGTCCCTACGACAAGGGCCGCGATGGCCTGGTGATCGGCGAAGGTGCCGGCATACTGGTACTCGAAGAACTGGAACACGCCCTGGCCCGTGGCGCAAAAATCCATGCCGAGATCGTCGGCTTTGGCAGCAACGCCGACGGCCAGCACGCCACCCGACCCGAACTGAGCACCATGCGCCGGGCCATGGAGCTGGCCCTGGAAGACGCCGGCCTCGAACCCTCGGCCATCGGCTACGTCAACGGCCACGGCACCGCGACTGAGCAGGGCGACATCGCCGAGACCCTGGCCACCAGCAGCCTGTTTGGCGAACACATGCCCATCAGCTCGCAAAAGAGCTTCCTCGGCCACACCCTGGGTGCCTGCGGGGCGCTGGAGTCCTGGTTCAGCATCGAAATGATGAATCGCGACCTGTACGTGCACACCTTCAACCTCGATGAGGTCGATCCCCAGTGCGGCAAGCTCGATTACCTGCGCAACGAATTCCGGCCGATGAGCCACGAATACGTGATGAACAACAACTTCGCCTTTGGTGGGGTCAACACCTCGCTGATCTTCCGCCGCTGGCGCTGAATCGGATTCAAAACCCTGTTACCCCTCGTCAAGGAGACCATGATGTCGTTGAAGAAAATCGCCGTAACCGCCGCCCTGTTGCTCAGCACCCTGCCAAGCCTCAGCCAGGCCCGTGATACCGCGCTGTTCCTGCCGTTCGACAAAGTCGTCGCCGAGGCCATCCGCACCGGCAAGATCGACGGCAGCGTGAAGTTCTACCTGGCCGGCAACAAACCGGCCGGCAACGTCACCGTGATCAGCCCAGGGGCCGTGACCAACAAGAAAACCAACGCCTTCAACAAATCCGATGAGGTGGCTTGCGAATGGGTGCTGCAATCAGCCCTGATCAGCCTGCACCAAGCCGCCAAGAACGCCGGCGCCAACGCTGTCACCAACATCGTCAGCTTCTACAAGAGCAACGAACGCAAGGACCCGACCACCTATGAATGCCACGCTGGCGCGATCATGGCGGGCGTTGCGTTGAAAGGGGATCTGGCGAAGGTGCAATAAACCCGGATCCGCCGCAATCGCGAGCAGGCTCGCTCCCACAGTGGATCCAGGGTGTACGCAATCTGGTATGCCACCAAATCCTGTGGGAGCGAGCCTGCTCGCGATTGCAGTGGGTCAGCACCGATGATGTTGGCTGGGCTACCGTCATCACCTCTTCATTTGTAGGTAGCCCAGAGCACCGAAGGGATCAGTCGCGCTTTGCAGGGGCAGGTACTGTGGCTATCCAGCGTGCCGGCCATATGCCTGCCATGACTGACCATATGCGTGATGCCGCCGCTGATCTGATAGGTTTTTCCATCCCGGCCACACGAGACGCGATCACCTTCGCGGGCATGCAGCAGGCCAAACATGTTGCCCCTGCTATCGCCTTCCAGCACTTTCCCACCACAAGTGGTCTTGTCACCCAAGCCGATGAAGTACCCCTCTCTCATTGGATGTTCTCCTTCACCCCATTCGAGTGCAGGTAATGAACATCCGCCAGTTTGAGAGCGGGCAAAAAGTCATCTGCCATCGGCACGCCTTCACGCACGATGATCAGAAAACGTCGCTGAAGCGTATTGATGATCTCGTCGCCATTGCTCAAGCGGCTGCCCACCAGGGCGATGTTGCTATTGGCTGCCCCGGCGGCGGTTACGATCCGCGCGGTGCTGCCATCGGCATACACGACCTGGTCGCCTTTCTGCGCGGCGCGTACTTTCCAGCCATTGTCCAAGGTGAACGTCAACGACGCTGACACCTGCTGGATCGTTCCGCCGTAACGCGTCTGGCTACCCTCGGTGGCCACCCGGTAAATAGCGATTGGGGGATGAGCCATGACGAAAGCTTTTTGTTGATTAAGAAATGTGATGACTTTTTCGTCAAAACCATCAAGCAGCTGTTGCTCCAAGTACAAATCGTCCAAATGACGGAGATATTCACGAGAGACTTCGTTGGTGTATGGGGTGTAGGAAGATGAGTGCATTTCCAAGGGCCTTATTCACGGGCTTTGGGCTACTTCCCTTTCCGCCGGGAAGGAGCATTGGGCCAGACAATTCGGAATGATGAATAAGACGTTGCTACGCTGGTGAATCGCAAGCCCAACAGCGTGGACATCTGGAGCGAATAGGAAACATCGCAACTAGGAAAGCGTATTTTCCTACAGTCAACAGGAGCTCTATGCAGGGCGCTCGTGGTTTGTACGGGGGGCTCCAGCATGTTCTCTTCCTGAAAGTTTTCGGAAGAAATAACCTATCGAAGACGCGCGAAGAGGGGGCGATATATAGATACCGCATGAGGCGGTGTCAGGCGGTGTACAGGTGTTGTGGATACATAATCCGTGTGGGGACGTACTAGCTCGTGATGAACCCTGGCGGTAATTGGGGGCCTCGCATCATGCTGGCCGGTTCAGGTACTGGCATGCAGTCAGTCCCAACGCTTTGACAATTTTTTGTTCAATGGTCCTGGAAAATTCAGACAACGCATTGATCACCATCAGGCTAACCCCATAGAAAAGGGCGCTTTTCAGCGCCCTCTCAAACAGCACGGATCAGAGACAGTCGAGTCACTCAGCTTGAATCAACTTGCTTTCCACTACCCCGGCACGGCCGGTTTTTTCATCGACAACCTGCAGGTTGTTACGAGCCTTGATGAAACCCACTTTCACTTCCTGCCAGACAAAATAGTTCTTGCCCGCTTCTGTACTGAGCTTGAGTTCTGAATCGTTTTCCGCAGACGACACCAGCGTCTGCTGGCCAGCCGGTACCGATAGCATCAGATACGACTTGGCAACGGTCTGCCCGACAGCTTTACCGTTGAGCGTTACCGGCATTTTCACCCCGGCGCCCATGCTTTCGTTGCGATAAACGTAGATGTTCGCTTTGTCATGAACGGTCTGGAAGGTTTTCGCCTGAGCATCCTGGGTGTCATCCGCCATTTTTACCGAAGCACACCCCGTGGTCAGCGCGGCGACTGCCAGCAAGGCAGTAAAGGTCAACTGCTTGAACATCCTGTTTCTCCATGATTGGGTAGGTCGAACAATCGGATATCGGCTGAGACGGTGAAAAACTGAAGCAATGTTGGCTTGCTCGGTCACGGGTGGCGCCTGGCAACAGCAAGCCTCAAGCCCAGACAGGTAACCTTCCGTAAAACTTGTAATCCATTTCCCAAGCTGTCATTAGGGCATTGAGTCTCTTATTCATGCGTGCTCAATTAGCCGTCAAAATAAGCAATGCCATGGATAGGGATAAAAATCGTGAAAACAAAACACTCTCTTTGGTCTTACCTGATGAGCCTTTCAACCACTCTAATCATTGGCAGTTATAACTTATTCGCAAACTATACAAACAACCTCTACCCAGCCGAACATGACATTATCGCCATCCCATTCGCAGCAATGATCGGCACCCTGCTCACATTACTACTCCTGCTACTTTTCCAGCATCCTTATCGCTTAAGAAAAGCAAATAACGCGCCCAATACCCTTCTTACCAAATCCGCGAGCGTCCTCGCCACGACCGTAACGGTGATCCTGTTGCTGGAGCACATACTCTATTGGTCAACGCCAAAACATTTGCCAACTTTCTGGATTTTCCTTACCACCCTCTGTTTTTACATTCATTACCAACTTCAACTTTATGGTTTCATCCGCGCCGACATTAACCACTAGGTAACTCCACCTCATCGGTCAACAACGCCACAAACGCCTTCGCCATCGGCGACCGCTGGTCCTTGCGCTGTACCAGCCACACCGCCGACACCGCCGCCGGGTCGAGCAGCGATCGATAGACCACGCCGTCGATACGCATGCGCTGGTATGACGCCGGCAGGACTGAGACACCCAGCCCCGCCGCGACCAGGCCGATGATGGTCATGGCTTCACCGGCCTCTTGGGCGAAGTGTGGGCTGAAGCCGGCGTCGCGGGCCAGGCTCAGGAGTTGCGCGTAGAGGCCGCTGCCGTAGCTGCGAGGGAAGAACACGAAGGGTTCCTGAGCCAGCGCCGAGAGGAACAGGCCCGCTTCGCTGCCCTGGGCCAGGGGATGCTTGGAGCTGAGCACGGCCACCAGCGGTTCGCGGCTGAGTTCGATTTCCTGCAAGGAGTCGGGCAGTGGCAGCGGACGCATGATGCCCACCTCGATCGCTTCGTCTACCAATGCATCCGCGACCTGGGTGCTGCTCATTTCCCGCAGGTTCAGGTGCACGGCCGGGAAGCGTTGGCGAAACGTGAAGATCGCTTGGGGAATGGTCGAGTTGAACGGCGCCGAGGAAGTGAAGCCGATTTTCAGCTCACCCAACTCGCCTAACTGGGCACGGCGGGCCACGTCAGCCGCCTTATCGACCTGAGCCAGTACCCGTCGCGCCTCTTCGAGGAACAGTCGCCCGGCCTCGCTCAGTTCGACCCGACGATTGGTGCGCTCGAACAGCCGTGCACCGATCTCCTGCTCCAGCGCCTGGATCTGCTGGCTCAAGGGCGGTTGGGAGATGCCCAGGGCCAGGGCCGCGCGGCCAAAATGCAGCTCTTCGGCCACGGCGATGAAGTAACGCAGATGACGCAATTCCATGGGCAATCCAATAGGTCGTAAAACGTCTTAAACAGGTCGAACAATATATTGGATAGAAACATTAGCCGGCTATATGCTTTTTTCATTGCCTGCCTGGCCGTGTTCGTTCGAGGTCCACCGTGAAAACTGCTGTCGCTCCACTGGCCCATGAAATCCCACCTAGTGTGCAGGATGACGTCGTCGCCGAATTGAAGGACATCTACATCGAGAAAGGCACGCCGATGTTCATGCGCACGGTGCTGGCGCTGTTCAGCGGCGGCTTTGCGACCTTCGCCTTGCTGTACTGCGTGCAACCGATGATGCCGCTGCTGTCCAAGGAGTTCTCCATCAACGCGGCGCAGAGCAGCCTGATCCTGTCGGTGGCGACCGGCCTGCTCGCCATCGGTCTGCTGGTCACCGGCCCGATTTCCGACCGCATCGGTCGCAAGCCAGTGATGGTCGCGGCGCTGTTCGCGGCCTCGGTGTGCACGATTGCCAGTGCCATGATGCCGACCTGGCAAGGCGTACTGGTGCTGCGCGCCTTGGTGGGTTTGTCATTGAGCGGGTTGGCAGCGGTGGCGATGACCTACTTGAGCGAAGAGATCCACCCCAAGCACATCGGCCTGGCGATGGGCCTGTACATCGCCGGCAACGCCATCGGCGGCATGTGCGGGCGCCTGATCACCGGGGTCTTGATCGACTTTGTCAGCTGGCACACCGCGATGCTGGTGATCGGTGGCCTGGCCCTGATCGCGGCGGCGGTGTTCTGGAGGATTCTGCCCGAGTCGCGCAACTTCCGCCCGCGCTCGCTACACCCGCGCAGCCTGCTGGACGGTTTCACCATGCACTTTCGCGACGCCGGTCTGCCGCTGCTGTTTCTCGAAGCCTTCGTGTTGATGGGCGCGTTCGTGACGCTGTTCAACTACATCGGCTACCGCTTGCTGGCCGAGCCTTATCATCTGGATCAGGCGTTCGTCGGATTGTTATCGGTGGTGTACCTGTCGGGCATCTACAGCTCGGCGAAAGTCGGTGCACTGGCAGACAAACTCGGTCGGCGCAAAATGCTCTGGGCCACCATCGCCCTGATGCTGGCCGGGCTCGCGCTGACCATGGCCACGCCACTGTGGCTGGTGGTCCTGGGCATGCTGGTGTTCACCTTCGGCTTCTTCGGCGCCCACTCGGTCGCCAGCAGCTGGATCGGCCGCCGCGCCCTCAAAGCCAAGGGCCAGGCATCGTCGCTGTACCTGTTCAGCTACTACGCTGGGTCGAGTGTGGCGGGTACGGCGGGCGGCGTGGCCTGGCACCTGGGCGGGTGGAACGGTATCGGCCTGTTCATCGGTGGCTTGCTGGTGGTGGCGTTGCTGGTGGCGGTGAAACTGGCAAAGTTGCCGTTGTTGCCGGGGGAATGTGCAGGTTTAGATCCAAGGCAGGGACAGAGTAGACACTTTGTGGCGAGGGGATTTATCCCCGCTGGGCTGCGCAGCAGCCCTAAAGCAGTGAACTCAATCTTCCTGGCCCACCGAGTTGCCTGGTGTGGGGGCCGCTTCGCAACCCAGCGGGGATAAATCCCCTCGCCACAGGGCTTGTTTCTTGCTCGGCAGCGCAGCGTCGAAGACGCGGCGGCCACTCTCTCACCACAAAAAACCTCATACCCCTGGCCAAAATTGCTGTGTACTCGATCGATCATTGACGTAACACCACGCGCGCCTCCAGCACACGATCACGCGCTTCCAGGGTCAACGACTGCAGTGCCGCGCCCTCCTGCTCACGTTGATCCAACCAATGAAGCAACGAATTGGCATCGCCACTGACGACGAGCCGCAACGAATCGCCGTCGACCTCCATCTCTGCAATGTCCAACCCCGCCGCGCTTGCACTGTCATTGACGCGCACCGACAAGGGTCGTGTCGCGGTGGTCAGATCCTGGGGGGGGTCGGCGCGCTGGATTCGGGCGTGCAGCTCAGCCTGTTGGCGATACTGCCGCTCGGCAACTTCCAGCCGTTGCCGGGTCGGTTGCCAAATCGAGGTGTAGGCCACGACCACCAGCAACAGCCCGGCCAGGCCCAGCAACAATTGTTGCTCACGGCGTGACACCCTCCCCCAGGCCTGGATCAAGCGATTGAAGTTCATCAACTGTTCTCCAGCGTGAGCGTGGCCTGCACTCGGTTGTTCTGTTTGCTGGCACTGCCCAGGGTAACTGGCAGTCCGGTTTGCTGCCCGCGTTCGCGCAGTTGCTCAAGCTCGACGAAGCTGTTGGCGGTCAGCTGGATTTTCCAACCTTCGTCCTCACGAAAATCGACGCGTTGCACTTCGACGTTGCTCGCGCCAATGACCTGCTCCGTCAGACGGACCAGGCGCGCAGCCTGGGTGTCCTGACTTTGCCCACGACGACTCTGCAACGCCTGGAACTGCGCCGCCAGGTCGACGATGCGGGTTTGCTCGGGATACAGCGACCTGAATCGCTGCTCGTCCTGGGTGTACAGATAACGAGTTTCGCCTTCAAGAAATCGTATGCGAGCCTCGCTGAACGCCCAGGTGAGCAATAACAATCCCGACGCAGCAACCGCCACGCCACGCCACGGCAAAGGCTGACGACGTCGACGAAACTCGCCCTGCAACAGGTCGATGGGATGTCCGCCAGCGCTGAGCAGCCACTCATCGATACCTTCGCGATCGCGTCCCTCGTCCAGCCAGTGAATGTCCTCGGGCAAGTCAGGCTTGAGCGTTGCCAGGGCCCGGGGCGACAGCGACACCCGCGCCGGCAACGCCCCGCCCAACAGCCAGCGACCGAACCAACGCACGGCAAAAGCCTTGTCATCGGGAAGCAGGTCGGCATCGACATGCATCGCACGTACATCGAAGCCTTGCGCGGCCAGCAGCGCCAGCAATGCCTGGAACCGGCTTCGCTCGGTCACCATCAGCGGGTAGCGCTGCTGACGATCCCGCGCGCCGACGCTGATGTGCAACGTCTCCAGATTTTCACTCAACTGTTCTTCGATGGCGAATGCTAGGGCCTGGGGTCGCGGCTGGCGCCGTGACGGCCACGGATCGCTGCGCAGCCAGCTGCACATTTCCATCGGCAACAGCACGTCGACGACTCGCCCGTGCAACTCGCGGGCGGCTTCATGCAAGGGCAGGCAGCGTCGTTCGCCCGTGGGCGACCACACACAACACGGCCAGTTGGCGCAAAGCGCCTCCATACCGTCGGCCGTCAGGTAAAGCCAGGTTTTCATCTAAGGGTGCTCGCTGAGGCTGATGGGTAAAAAACGACGCTGAGTCACCGTCCAGCGTCCGCTAACGGGATCGCGCTCAATGTCCGAGGCCAGGCGCAGACGGCTGCCGGCACGGGCCACGCTCACGGTGATTCGAAACCAGCGGCTACTCACGCCCAGGCCATGGCTGCCAATGCCCAACCCGGACAACAGCGGGTCATTGGTAAAAGCCTGCACGCTAGCGTATGGCGCGTGGCGGCGCTGGTTGATCAACGTTTTGGCCGGCCCATCCTCCATACCGTCCAGGCTCATCAACACTGGCAGCGGGGCGGTATTGATATTCAACAGGGCCTCCCTGGGTAGCAACACCACCCAAGGCTCCAGGCGCCGCAGCGTCTGGCCGTCGATGCCCGGCAACAGACGCAGTTGACTCAACTCCTGCACCGAGCCGACCTGGGGCAATGCCAGCGTGGGTAAATCCAGCAACGCCAACAATCGCGTCCAACGACCGAGCGTGACTTGATCGGTTTGACCCTGGGCCAGCAGCGCGTTGAGGTTCAGGCGCCCGGCCAGATCCTCTATATCGATGTGAACCTCGGCGTCTTCCATTTCGAATGCAGGTTTGAGCCGGGCCCAATCCTGGCTCAGGTCTACCGGCCCGGACGAAGTGATCGCGCTATCTTCCAACACTGCCTGCGCCCAGGCTTCAGCGGCCAACCCCAACTGACGCAGCTGGACCTGCTGCAACTGCTGCGCGCTGCTCTGCAACAGCAGGCGATGACTGCGCAACAGGCCGGCGGTGAGCAGCAGCGCCAGGCTCAGGACCAACAGCACACTGATCAGCGCCACGCCCCGTTGTCGCTTCACGGCAACGCCCCAGGCAACAGCAGCACGCGACGGATCTGCTGGAAACGCCCCGTGGAAATCACCAGTTCCAGCGCCAGTGGCGCGTTGCCGCGCACGGTTTCGCCGTGCCAGCCCCGCTGCGCGTCGAACACACGCCAACTCAGGCTACGTACGTCCTCGAGCAATTTCTGCTGTTGCACGCTGACCGGCCCTTCACCACGACTGTCGCGCCACAACACCGCACCCTCGAGTCGATAGTTCACCGTTTGCCGCTCGCTACGTGGCTGGTCCAGTGGATTGGCCCAATGGCTGCGCTGCAATTGCAGGCGCCCTGACGCGAGCCCGATGGAACCGGCAACGGCCTGCCACACATCCCGTTCGATCACCCCCACCGCACGTTGCAAGACCCTGACTTCACGCTCATGTTGACCGGTGCCCTGCTGGGTACGCACGACACTGTCGAACAGGCGCCAACTGGCCAGGCCAAGCAGGGCAAAAATGGCGATAGCGATGACCAGCTCCAACAAGGTGAAGCCCGACTGTCTATTCATGACGGTTGCGGATCCATCCGGTGGTGCGGTGCACGGCAGCTGGGCTGCCGGCCCGGCTGACCTGGATCTCGACCTGGAGCAGACGCGGGTCGCGGGCCGGGGCGACACGCTGGTGCAAGAGCCAATCGCGCTGATCCAGGCGTCGGGCCAGGCCCTGTGCGCCAAGTGGCGTAGCGCCTTGCAGACGGAGCTCGCTGAGTTGGTTGTCCGCTAGCCAGGCGCCGAACAGACGATCCTCGAGCCCGGCGCTTTGCTTGAGCACGAACTGGCTGGCCGACAGCACCGCAGCCGCCAACGTGGCGAAAATCGCCAGCGCGACCATGATTTCCAACAGCGTGAATCCCTGGCAATCGGCGGCCAGCCTGCGAGCGTCAGCCATCGATCAGCGGCTCCGCCAAGCCATCACTCACGACCTGGGAAATCGTCTGGCCGGCAACTTTGACGAACAATCTGAACGGACTGATCTCATCACTGCTGAGCATCAGCAACTGTGGCGGGCCTTGGGCATCATCGAGCGCCAGGACATGGCCGTCCTGCTCCAGTCCAAACGTCAGGCTTTCAGGCAGCCGATGCGACGCCGACACCGCTGTCCACCCCAGGGACTCGAGGCGCAACGCCTGATAGCCGCGAGGCTGTACGCGCACCCCATACTCCAGCCCATCCAACACCGCGCGTTCGCGCAACTGCTGCACCACACGGATGAAGTCCTGGGCTTGCTGCCGGGCCTCACGCGCCGGGCTCGGACCGAGAGCCAGACTGACCATGCCCATCACGACTCCGATCAACACAATGACGACCATCAGTTCCAGCAAGGTGAAGCCCCGAGAATGACCGCCCATGTTCACTCGGCCCAATTGCCGATATCGGCGGCGAAGCCCTCGCCGCCCGGCGCGCCATCGGCGCCCAGCGAGTACAGGTCATAGCCGCCATCGAGTGACTTGAGGCCAGGGTTGAGAAACTGGTAGGGCGTGCCCCAGGGATCGACCGGCAGGCTTTTCAAATAACCCTGAGGGTTCCAGTTCTTTGCCACGGGCGTACCGGCCGGACGCTTGCTCAGCGCCTCCAGGCCTTGCTGGGTCGAAGGGTAATGAGCGTTGTCGAGACGGTACATTTCCAGGGCCGTGGCTATCGCCTGGATATCGGTGCGCGCGGCGGTGACCTTGGCTTGGTCGGGCCGGCTCATGAACTGCGGCACGACGATGGCGCCGAGAATGCCGATGATGACCACCACCACCATGATTTCGATCAGGGTGAAGCCGCGCTGAGGACGTGCCGGTCGGTTGCTGTGGAGTTTCATGGGTCAATTCACCAATTGGTTGAGGCTCAAGATAGGAAGCAGAATGGCCATGACGATCAGCAGCACGACGCCGCCCATCAGCACCAACATGGCCGGTTCGAAAAGGCTCACCACCAGCGCGATGCGCGCTGCGAGGCTGGCCTCCTGTTGTTCGGCGGCGCGGGCCAACATGCTGTCGAGTTCGCCGGCACGTTCGCCGCTGGCAATCATGTGCAGCATCAGCGGCGGGATATCCCCGCCGAGCTCCAGGCCACGGGTCAGGGTCCCGCCCTCGCGCACCGAACGAGCGACGTCGGCCATGCGTGCGCGAATGGTCAGGTTGCCGATCACCTGCGCGGCGATGTGCAAGGCGTCCACCAAAGGCACCGAACTCTTGCTCAGGATCGCCAGGGTGCTGGCGAAGCGGGCCGCTTCCATCGCCCGCAGCACCTCACCCAACAACGGCAACCTGAGCAACAAGCGATGCCAACGCAGACGCCACGACGGCTGGCGCAGGCTCCAGCGCCACAGCCCGAGCAGCCCGGCCAGGGCCCCGAGCAGCAGCAGGCCGTAGCGACGCAAGCCGTCGCTCACCGCGATCAGCGCCTGGGTCAGCCAAGGCAACGGCTGGCCACTGTCGACGAAAATCTTCACCACATCCGGCACCACGTAGCCCAACAGGAACGCGACAATCGCGACACAGGCCAACATCAGGATCAGCGGGTACACCAACGCCAGTTGAATGCGCTGGCGCGATGCCTGGCGCGCCTGGGTGTAGGTCGCCAGTTGCTCCAGCACCTGGCCCAAATGGCCGGATTGCTCACCCGCGGCAACGGTGGCGCAAAACAGCTCGGGGAAGGCCTGGGGAAATGCCCTCAGCGCCGTCGCCAAGGCGTGGCCTTCCATCACCCGGCTGCGCACCGCCGACAGCAAGTGGACGACTCGCCGCTTCTGGCTCTGTTGCGCCACGGCCCCCAAGGCTTCCTCAAGGGGCAGGCCGGCCTGGATCAAGGTGGAAAGCTGCAACGTCAGCAACGCCAGGTCAGCCGGGCTCAAACGTCCCCCCGAAGGCCGGAAGCCGATGGTTCGCGACTCCCCGGCTTCACGCAACTCGCTGGGCAGCAAGCCGCGCTCGCGCAACAACTGACGGGCATGCCGGGGGCTGTCGCTTTCCACACGGCCCTTGCAGCGGCGACCCTGGGCATCTTCGGCCCGGTAGTCGAAGGTCGGCATGGCGCTAATCCTCCTGGGTGATGCGCAGCAGTTCATCGACGCTGGTCAGGCCTTCGAGAACCCGCTGGCGCCCGTCCTGGAACAGACTGCGGGAGCTCTTGCGCGCCTCAGAGGCCAACGCCTGCTCGGTGGCCCCCTGGTGAATCAACTGCGACAACGCAGCACTGACGTTCACCAGTTCGTAAATGCCGATGCGCCCGCGATAACCTTTCTGGCATTGATCGCAGCCCTGGGCCTTGAACAGCCGTGGCGCGGCACCGGCCTCAAGGCCCAGGCGCAGACAAGTGGCGGCGTCGGCCACATAAGGTGTCTTGCAGCATGGGCACAAGGTGCGCAACAAGCGCTGGGCGACGATGCCGGCCAGGGACGAGGCCAGCAGATAGGCATCCACCCCCATGTCCATCAGCCGCGTGACCGCGCCGACGGCGGTATTAGTGTGCAGGGTCGAGAGCACCAGGTGCCCGGTCAGGGACGCCTGGACGGCGATTTCGGCGGTCTCGCGGTCACGGATTTCACCGACCATCACCACGTCCGGATCCTGGCGCAAAATAGCCCGCAGGCCGCGAGCAAAGGTCATGTCGACTTTCGGATTGACCGGCATCTGGCCGATGCCCGGCAGGTGATATTCGATCGGATCTTCGACGGTGAGGATGTTGCGGCTCTGGTCATTGATGCTGCTCAACGCCGCGTACAGGCTGGTGGTTTTGCCCGAGCCCGTGGGCCCGGTGACCAACACGATGCCGTGGGGTTTGCCGAGCAATTGGCGCAACCCGGCCAGGGTGTCGTCGGGCAGGCCCAGGCGTTGCAGGTCCAGGCGTCCGGCCTGCTTGTCGAGCAGACGCAACACCACGCGCTCGCCATGGGCCGACGGCAAGGTCGAGACCCGCACATCGACTTCGTGCCCGGCCAGCCGCAAGGCCATTCGCCCGTCCTGGGGCACGCGCTTTTCGGCGATATCCAAACGGGCCATGACCTTGATCCGCGACACCAGCAGGTTCGCCAGCTCCCGGCGCGGACGGAGCATTTCCTGCAACTGACCGTCGATGCGCATGCGCACCGACAGGTATTGCTCGAACGTTTCCAGGTGCACGTCCGAGGCGTGTTCGCGGACCGCCTCGCTGAGCAGGGCATTGATCAGCCGGATGATCGGCGCATCACCTTGTTGCTCCAGCAAGTCGGTGGTCTGCGGCATCTGGTCGGCCAGGCTGAGCAGGTCCAGCTCCTCGTCCAGGCCCTGGGCCACCTGCTCGGCGGCACTCTGGCCCTGGCGATAGACGTTGGCCAGGCGCGCGGCGAACGACGCCGGCTCCAGCACCTGGATGGGCAAATCCCGACCGCACAGGCGCCGTACTTCCCCCAAGGCGGTCAGGGGCGTGTCACCGCGCATCACCAAGGTCAAGGTCGGCCCCGTGCCTTCGAGCAGCACGCCGAAACGCCTGGCGAAGCCAAAGGGCAACGGGGCCTGTGGGTCCGTCACAGGGCCCCCGAACGCTGTTGCGGATCGGCCGTGTCCGTGGATGAGTCGAACAACTGGCGGGCATCCCGGGGCAACAACAGCGAGTTGTTTTTCCGCGAGCCCGGTTTGCTCAGGTCCCGGAGCGCGTCGTAGCGTTGGCGGCTGACCTCGGCCAGGTCTTCGTTGCTGCGCACAATGGTCGGGCGCAGGAACACCATCAGGTTGCTTTTGGTCTGGGTGTCGCGGTTCCAGCGAAACAACGCGCCCAGGTACGGAATACTGCGCAGCAAAGGAACACCGCTTTGCTGGGTGCGGACGCTGTCGCGGATCAGCCCGCCGATCACGATGATCTCACCATCGTCCGCCAGGATCGTGCTCTTCAAGGCGCGCTTGTTGGTGATCAGGTCAGAGGAATCCACACCGGAGACCGATGGCGCGATGTCCGAGACTTCCTGCTCCACTTCCAGGCGCAAGGTCGAGCCCTCATTGATGTAGGGCTTGACCTTGAGGCTGATGCCGACGTCCTTGCGCTCCACGGTGGTGAACGGATTGTCCGCACCGTTGCCGCTGGTGGCGTAGGAACCCGTTTTGAACGGGACGTTCTGGCCGACGATGATTTCCGCTTCCTGGTTATCCAGGGTCAGCAGGCTGGGGGTGGACAGCAGGTTGCTGTGGGCATTGCTCGCCAGTGCCGAGACCAGCGCACTGAAGCGATCGCTGCCCAGGCGCAGGAACGCGCCTTCGGTCTTTTTATCGAGCTTATTGAGGTCCAACCCGATGATCGGGATGTCGGTTCCCGGAAAATTGATGGCCCCTGTCGCGCTGCCGCTCTCCAGCCCCCACTGCACCCCCAGCGCTTCGGAAATATCGCCGGTGACCTCGACGATGGCCGCATGAATGAGCACCTGAGCCCGGGGTTGGTCCAATTCACGGACGATGTTCTCGATGATGCGAACCTGAGCAGGTTCGGCGATCAGCACGAGGGCATTCTGGCTTTCATCGGCCTTGATCATGAACGAGCTGGCGGCGGCAGTTTCCCGCAAGCCGGTCAGTGCTGGTGTAGTTTTCTTATCCTGGCCGACAGCCTCCAGCACCTCGGCCAGTTGCTTGGCATCGCTATGGCGCAGGCGGATAACCCGGGCGTTGTCCTGAGAGGCGGCGGCCGGGACGTCGAGGGTCCGGGCCAGATCGACCAGGCGCTGGCGCACCGCCGGCGCGCCGATGATCACCAACCGATTGCTACGGGCATCGGCGATCACCAGGCCCGCCGTATCGCCATCGCGCTTGCCGCCAGAGGTTTCCATCAACGGCGCGATATCCCCAGCCTGGGCATGCCGCAACCGCACCACCACATGATTGCGGTTGCGCCCTGAGTCCAGCTGTCGAACCACGTCGGCGATGCGCTGGACATTGGCGGCGGTGTCGGTAACCACCAAGGCATTGGACGATACCGAAGGGCCGACGTAACCATTGCCCGACACCAGGGGCCGGATCAACCCGGCGACGTCGGCGGCGATACTCGATTGCAGGTCGAGGACCCGGGTGACGAACTGCGACGGCGTGGCGCTTTTGGCATCGGCGATTCCGGCCCGCGTCTTGGCATCGCTGACCGGGGTAATGAGGATCCGCTCGCCTTCGTCGATC
The DNA here is from genome assembly GCF_013347965.1 of Pseudomonas bijieensis. Taxonomy (NCBI): domain Bacteria; kingdom Pseudomonadati; phylum Pseudomonadota; class Gammaproteobacteria; order Pseudomonadales; family Pseudomonadaceae; genus Pseudomonas; species Pseudomonas bijieensis. Next base: position 3,656,726 of record NZ_CP048810.1, read on the forward strand.
ACGGTGAAGTTATGTGCATCGAGTACCGAATAGAACAACCGACGCACACCCTCGCGGTCCAGCGCCTGGCGGGACATGACTGTAATGCGCCCTGACACCCGGGGATCGAGCACCACGGTCTTGCCCAGGATCGCGGAGAATTCCTCGACCACGTCGCGCAGTTCCGCATTGTTCATCGCCAGTTGCCATTGGGCCTCCTCGGCCCGCAGCGCACTGGGGAACATCAGCGGGCAGGCCGCGGCAAGGCAGAACAGGACGCATGACACACGGCCTCGGATAAAGCTGTTCATGATTCGATCACTCTGATTGCCCGGCCACCGGGCGTAGGTATTGCGAGGAATGAAGCGTGGCATGGCGCCCGTCTTCGAGATCCAGCCGGCGCAGCAAGGGCTTGACCGCTTGCTGCAAGGCCAACCGCTCTTCACGGCCGTTGCGCCACAACGTCACATGGCTGGCCTCGACCCGGCGCAGCACGCTGCCACCGGGCAAGCGCTCGCCCACCTGGTAAATGCGCGGGCCGGCGGCATCCGCCAGCAATGCCCGCGACAAGCCTTCGCCGGCGACAAAACTGGCCTGCAACGTAATCGGTTCGGCGCTTGGCGCCTGGGCACCTTCAGGCGCCAGGCCGAGCACGGTCGCCACGGCTTGGACGTTGGGCAAGTCGCGAGCCGGCGCCGCCGGCGAGTCCACCACCACTGGCACGTCACGGCCCAATGCATGGCGAAAACGCCATTCCTGCCCGGCCAGCAATACCCCGTAGAGCAGCGGCACGAGCACCAGCACCAGCCTCGGCAGACGGCTGTCGACCCGAAACGACAGGCTCACCGTTGCGCTCGCTCAAGCGTGCCCGCAGGCTTGGCAAAGGACATTCGCCGCACCACTCTGCGCCCGGAAAACTCATGCCAGAGCACCGCGCACAGGTGCAGCGCGACGAGCATCGAAAGCACCACGCAAGACAGGGTGTGGACGGTGTTGGCCAGCTCGATCAACGTCGGATCAGCCAATGGCTGGGGGAAGCGAACAAGGCCGAAGACACTGATGGCGCTTTTCATCATCAGCACGCCGGTCACCAGCACGACGCCGATGACCAGGTAGATCAGCGCATGCACCGCCGAGGCCAGCCTCTTGCTCCCTGAAAGCGCCGTCCCGCGCGGCTCCAGTTCGTAAAAAAACAGCCAGGCCCGCCACACGAAAAACGGAATGAACAGCGTGGTCAGCGACACATTGAGTGACCCAACCCACTGTTCGGTCGAAGCTGGCACCGGATTGAACGCCACATAAAAACCGGACGCCAACGCCCATAAGATAATGACCGCCGACAGCCAGTGCAGCAGCACCCGGCGCCTGGAGTAATGGATAGACATCACTGCGCACTCGTCTGAAGGCCCCAGGCAACCCGTGTGGATCGCCTGGGACCATGCCTGTCAGGACTTACAGCTTGTCCCAGGCGCTTTGCCAGGAGGCACCGACACCCGGTTCGAAACCGTTCGACGTCGGGCTGTACTGTTTGCAGTAGCCAGACGCAGGGAACGGCTTGCACTCGAAGACTTCGTCAGTCTTGGGCTGCAGCACTTTCGTGCCTACGGTGTAGTCGCTGATGCCTTCCGGGAACACGAAGTCGTACTCGATGCCGGCGCCTTCGCCAGTCAGGGTGACGGCTTGGGTATCCTGGCGAGTGGTGCGTCCGTCTTCGGTGGTCCCCACCAGCGTCAGGGTGTGGGCGCCGGGGGCGCTGCGCACATCCAGGTTCAGGCCGGTGCTGCCTTCACCCACAGTCTGGCTCACGGCACCGACCTGTTTGTTCTTCTCATCGAACAGCGTGGCTTCAAGGTTCATCCGGCGGTTTGCCTGCGCAGTGAACGCCATGCTGATCCGACCTTTGTCGAGGACGTACTCTGGTTGCAGGGAGGAAATCTCCATGCTGGCGCTGGCGTCTTCCTGCATGTCCAGTTGCACTTCATAGCGATTCACACCGCTTTCTTTCTGGGCGTACAGGCTGTTGGCGCCCTTGACCGGCGTGATATTGCCCTCATCATCACGAATACCGGCACGAATCAGGGCATGGGCGTTGTTGATGGCTTCGGCCAGTTTGAACGACCAGTTCTCAGCCTTGCCTTCCTCGGCGTTGTCGATGCTGATTTCTACGCTGTACTGGGCATTTTCGCCGGTGGCGGTGAATGCCCGGGCCTTGACCTTGTCACCCACCAGCAGCTGGGTCGATGGCGCAATGCTGCCCACCGCCGACCAGCCGCCCGGCAACGCGGCTTCGGCGAGGATGTTTACATCGACCGGGTCGTAGAACGCGTTATCGGTGTCGCCTACTGTCCAGACGGCCAGGATGACGTGATGACCCGACTTGCTGTCAGGAATGACGCAGTTATGCGGGGCACCGCCTACCGGCACTTGATTGCCACCTTCCACCGTACAGAACGGCGCGCTGTCGAACGAGGCACGCTTGAGCGCTTCGTTCGGGTTCCAACCGTCGCGGGTAATGAAGTATTCGTGTTTGGTCGCCGGGTGCGCGGCGGAGTATTGCCATTGAAAGGTAATGTCCCGGTCCCTGATTTCAGTCAGGTGCCAGCGCGAAGCCGATTGCGCATCGAGGGCAGAGAACCGGGCAATGCCGCCACTGGCGATTTTACCGTCGATAGGGCCTTGCAGCGGCGCACCACCTGCACCATTCGGGAAGCCCTTGAAGGTTTCACCGGTACTCTGCGGTTCGTATTGCGCGCCACCGCACTGTTGGTTGACACCTTTCTGGCACAACAGCGCACGGGAAGGCGGCACTTCGACGAAACCGTGGGCAAACACACCCTGGGACGCCACCATCGCCGACAACAGAACTAACGACGAAGCACACCCCGTTAACACACTGTTCTTCTTGAAGTTGTTGTTCATATAAATTCCAGACTACTCATCGAGATTGAAAAGACGTATCACCGTCATCTTGAAAGGTGCGCTGGGTCGTTCAGCGCTGAACCTGACAAGCGCCGAACCTTATAGAAAGTTGAATATTTCCTATGTAGGAAAAATCTCTCAAAACAGAAGGAATGATCTCTGAAGCCATTTCTATTACATAGTTCGAGAAACTTCTTACGAATAGAAATAACTATCAAACAAACACAAACAGATACTTCATACAAAACAACTAACGAGTTTCACATTGAGCCGAATAAACAACCGGGCAAAAAAAAGCCTGTCCGGCACGGGTCCGGACAGGCTGGGTGACACAGGGTGGCGATTACGGGTGATATTGCGCCGACAACTCATGTACCGCCCGCAGGAAGGCACCGGCGTGTTCCGGGTCGACTTCCGGGGTAATGCCATGGCCGAGGTTGAACACATGGCCGCTGCCGCTGCCGTAGCTGGCCAGGATGCGTCCGACTTCAGCGCGAATCGCTTCGGGCTTGGCGTAAAGCACGGTCGGGTCCATGTTGCCTTGCAGGGCGACCTTGTGACCGACACGCTCGCGGGCGTTGCCAATGTCGCAGGTCCAGTCCAGGCCCAGGGCGTCGGCGCCGGCATCGGCGATGCTTTCCAGCCACAGGCCGCCGTTCTTGGTGAACAGGATCACCGGGACTTTACGACCTTCATGCTCGCGGATCAGGCCACTGACGATCTTGCGCATGTAGGCCAGGGAAAACTCCTGGTACGCTGCCGCCGACAGGTTGCCGCCCCAGGTGTCGAAGATCTGCACCGCTTGCGCACCGGCCAGGATCTGGCCGTTGAGGTAGGACGTGACCGATTGGGCCAGCTTGTCCAGCAACAGGTGCATGGCTTGCGGGTTGTCGTAGAGCATCGCCTTGGTCTTGCGGAAGTCCTTCGACGAACCGCCTTCGACCATGTAGGTGGCCAGGGTCCAAGGGCTGCCGGAGAAACCGATCAGCGGCACGCGACCGTTGAGTTCACGGCGAATGGTGCTGACCGCGTCCATGACGTAACCCAGGTCCTTCTGCGGATCGGGAATCGGCAGGGCCTCGATATCAGCCAGGGTGCTGATGACTTTCTTGAAGCGCGGACCTTCGCCGGTCTCGAAGTACAGGCCCTGGCCCATGGCATCGGGAATGGTCAGGATGTCGGAGAACAGGATCGCCGCGTCCAGTTGCGGATAGCGATCCAGCGGCTGCAGCGTGACTTCACAGGCGAACTGGGGGTTCATGCACAGGCTCATGAAGTCACCGGCCTTGGCGCGGCTGGCGCGGTACTCCGGCAGGTAGCGACCGGCCTGGCGCATCATCCATACGGGGGTGACGTCCACGGGTTGCTTGAGCAGGGCGCGAAGGAAACGATCGTTCTTCAGGGCAGTCATGTCGGCATCCGGAAAAAAAGTGCGGGCATTTTCTCAGAGCGCGACGCAAAAGGCACGGCAAGAGCCGTGCCTTTTATCTATCGGGGCAATTTGTCGCGGTGCAACTCGATCTGCTTAACACTGCAAAATGACTGTGGGAGGCATTTTTGTGGGAGCAAGGCTTGCCCGCGATGAAAACACTGCGGTCTCCTGGGTACCGAGGCGCCTGAATCGCGAGCAAGCTTTGCTCCCACAAAGCTCGCTCCCACAGGTTTACTCCATTGCAACTCTGGATCGAGGTCAGACTTGCAGGTAATCCAGAATCCCTTCCGCCGCATTGCGGCCTTCGAAGATCGCTGTCACCACCAGGTCGGAACCCCGGACCATGTCGCCACCGGCGAAGATCTTCGGGTTGCTGGTCTGGTGCTTGTACTGGCCCTGTTCCGGGGCCACGACGCGGCCCTGGCTATCGGTCTGGATGCTGAACTGCTCGAACCACGGTGCCGGGCTCGGGCGGAAGCCGAAGGCGATGACCACGGCATCGGCCGGGATGATCTCTTCGGAACCGGGGATCGGCTCGGGGCTGCGGCGGCCACGGGCGTCCGGTTCGCCGAGACGGGTCTCGACCACCTTCACGCCTTCGACCTTGTCTTCACCGACAATGGCGATCGGCTGGCGGTTGTAGAGGAACTTCACGCCTTCTTCCTTGGCGTTCTTCACCTCTTTGCGCGAGCCGGGCATGTTCGCTTCGTCACGACGGTAGGCGCAGGTCACCGACTTGGCGCCCTGGCGAATCGAGGTGCGGTTGCAGTCCATCGCCGTGTCACCACCGCCGAGCACCACGACCTTCTTGCCTTTCATGTCGACGAAATCTTCCGGCGACTTTTCAAAGCCAAGGTTGCGGTTGACGTTGGCGATCAGGAAGTCGAGGGCGTCATAGACGCCTGGCAGGTCCTCGCCGGCGAAGCCGCCCTTCATGTAGGTGTAGGTGCCCATGCCCATGAATACCGCATCGTATTCTTCGAGCAGTTGCTCCATGGTCACGTCCTTGCCCACCTCGGTGTTCAGGCGGAACTCGATGCCCATGCCGGTGAAGACTTCGCGACGATTGCTCAGCACGGTCTTTTCCAGCTTGAACTCGGGAATACCGAAGGTCAGCAGGCCGCCGATTTCCGGGTTCTTGTCGAACACCACCGGAGTCACGCCACCACGCACCAACACGTCGGCACAACCCAGGCCCGCCGGGCCGGCACCGATGATCGCCACACGCTTGCCGGTCGGCTTGACCTTGGACATGTCCGGGCGCCAGCCCATGGCGAACGCGGTGTCGGTGATGTACTTCTCCACCGAACCGATGGTCACCGCGCCAAAACCGTCGTTGAGGGTGCAGGCACCTTCACACAGGCGATCCTGCGGGCACACCCGGCCGCAGACTTCCGGCAGGGTGTTGGTCTGGTGGGACAGCTCGGCGGCCTGGAGGATGTTGCCCTCGGCCACCAGTTTCAGCCAGTTGGGAATGAAGTTGTGCACCGGGCACTTCCATTCGCAATACGGGTTACCGCAACCCAGGCAGCGATGGGCCTGGTCGGCCGACTGCTGGGGTTTGAAAGGCTCGTAGATTTCCACGAACTCTTTCTTGCGTTGACGCAACAGTTTCTTCTTCGGATCCTTGCGCCCGACATCGATGAACTGGAAGTCGTTATTCAGACGTTCAGCCATTGTTAAAACCTCATCAAACTCTTCAGGCGCATATCACTGCGGGTTGGCACGAGTGCTGGAAAGCAACGATTTCAGGTTGGCAGCCTTGGGCTTGACCAGCCAGAAACGGCGCAAGTAGTCATCGAGGTTTTCGGCGAGTTCACGACCCCACTCGCTGTCGGTTTCCGCGACGTACTCGTTCAGCACGTTTTGCAGGTGGCTGCGGTAGGCTTCCATCGCCTCGCCGCTGATCCGCTGGATTTCCACCAGTTCGTGGTTGACCCGGTCAACGAAGGTGTTGTCCTGGTCGAGCACGTAGGCGAAACCACCGGTCATGCCAGAGCCGAAGTTATAACCGGTCTTGCCCAGCACGCAGACAAAACCACCGGTCATGTACTCGCAGCAGTGATCGCCGGTGCCTTCCACCACAGTGTGGGCCCCGGAGTTACGCACGGCAAAACGCTCGCCCGCGGTGCCGGCGGCGAACAGCTTGCCGCCCGTGGCGCCGTAGAGGCAGGTGTTGCCGATGATGGCACTGTCCTGGGTCTTGTAGACGCTGCCCTTGGGCGGAACGATGACCAGCTTGCCGCCGGTCATGCCCTTGCCCACGTAGTCGTTGGCATCGCCTTCCAGGTACATGTTCAGGCCACCGGCGTTCCAGACGCCGAAGCTCTGGCCTGCGGTGCCCTTGAAACGGAAGGTGATCGGCGCCTTGGCCATGCCCTGGTTGCCGTGCTTGCGCGCGATTTCACCGGAGATCCGCGCACCGATGGAACGGTCGCAGTTGCAGATATCCAGCTCGAACTCGGCACCGCTCAGGTCGTTGATCGCCGCAGCGGCCATGTCGACCATCTTCTCGGCCAGCTCACCCTTGTCGAATGGCGGGTTGCGGTCGACCTGGCAGAACTGTGGCTTGTCCGCCGGGATGAGATCGCTGCCCAGCAACGGGGTCAGGTCCAGGTGATGCTGTTTGGCGGTCTGGCCTTCGATCACTTCCAGCAGATCGGTACGGCCGATCAGCTCTTCAAGCGAGCGCACGCCCAGCTTCGCCAGCCACTCACGGGTCTCTTCAGCCACGTAGGTGAAGAAATTCACCACCATGTCGACGGTGCCGATGTAATGGTCCTTGCGCAGCTTGTCATTCTGGGTCGCCACGCCGGTGGCGCAGTTGTTCAGGTGGCAGATACGCAGGTATTTGCAGCCCAGGGCGATCATCGGCGCGGTGCCGAAGCCGAAGCTCTCGGCGCCGAGGATGGCGGCCTTGATCACGTCCAGGCCGGTTTTCAGGCCACCGTCGGTCTGCACCCGGACCTTGCCGCGCAAATCGTTGCCGCGCAGGGTCTGGTGGGTTTCGGCCAGGCCCAGTTCCCACGGCGCACCGGCGTACTTGATCGAGGTCAGCGGCGATGCACCGGTGCCGCCGTCGTAGCCGGAGATGGTGATCAGGTCGGCATAAGCCTTGGCCACACCGGCGGCGATGGTGCCGACGCCGGCTTCCGCCACCAGTTTCACCGAGACCAGCGCCTTGGGGTTCACCTGCTTGAGGTCGAAGATCAGTTGCGACAAGTCTTCGATCGAGTAGATGTCGTGATGCGGCGGCGGCGAGATCAGGGTCACGCCAGGGACCGCGTAGCGCAGCTTGGCGATCAGGCCGTTGACCTTGCCACCGGGCAGTTGGCCGCCCTCACCGGGCTTGGCGCCCTGGGCCACCTTGATTTGCAGCACTTCAGCATTGACCAGGTATTCCGGCGTCACACCAAAGCGGCCAGTGGCGACCTGCTTGATTTTCGAACTCTTGATGGTGCCGTAGCGCGCCGGGTCTTCACCGCCTTCGCCGGAGTTGGAACGCGCACCGAGGCGGTTCATGGCTTCGGCCAAGGCTTCGTGGGCTTCCGGGGACAGTGCGCCCAGGGAAATACCAGCCGAATCGAAACGCTTGAGCACCGATTCCAGCGGCTCCACTTCACTGATGTCCAGCGGCGTGTCGAGGGTCTTGACCTTGAGCAGGTCGCGGATCATCGATACCGGACGGTTGTCCACCAGCGAGGTGTATTCCTTGAACTTGCTGTAGTCGCCCTGTTGCACGGCCGCTTGCAAGGTGTTGACCACGTCCGGGTTGTAGGCGTGGTATTCACCACCATGGACGAACTTCAACAGGCCGCCCTGCTGGATCGGCTTGCGCGGGCTCCAGGCTTCGGCTGCCAGGGCTTTCTGCTCGGCTTCGATGTCGACGAAACGCGCACCCTTGATGCGGCTCGGCACGCCACGGAAGCTCAGCTCGCAGACTTCTTCCGACAGGCCGATGGCCTCGAACAATTGCGCGCCGCGATACGAGGCGATGGTCGAGATGCCCATCTTCGACAGGATCTTGAGCAGGCCCTTGGTGATGCCCTTGCGGTAGTTCTTGAACACCTCATACAGGTCGCCCAGCACTTCACCGGTACGGATCAGGTCGCCCAGCACTTCGTAGGCCAGGAACGGATACACCGCCGAGGCGCCGAAACCGATCAGCACCGCGAAGTGATGCGGATCGCGGGCGGTGGCGGTTTCCACCAGGATGTTGGAGTCGCAGCGCAGGCCTTTTTCGGTCAGGCGATGGTGCACCGCACCGGTAGCCAGCGAGGCGTGGATCGGCAGCTTGCCCGGCGCGATGTGACGGTCGCTGAGCACGATCTGGGTACGCCCGGCGCGCGCGGCTTCTTCAGCCTGATCGGCAACGTTGCGGATCGCCGCTTCCAGGCCGACGCTTTCGTCGTAGTTCAGGTCGATGACCTGGCGCGCGAAGCCCGGACGGTCGAGGTTGGTCAGCGAGCGCCACTTGGCCGGGGAAATGACCGGCGAGCTGAGGATCACCCGCGAGGCGTGTTCCGGCGACTCCTGGAAAATGTTGCGCTCGGCACCGAGGCAGATTTCCAGGGACATCACGATCGCTTCGCGCAGCGGGTCGATCGGCGGGTTCGTCACCTGGGCGAACTGCTGGCGGAAATAGTCGTACGGCGTGCGCACGCGCTGGGACAGCACGGCCATCGGCGTGTCGTCGCCCATGGAGCCGACCGCTTCGTAGCCCTGCTCGCCGAGTGGACGCAGCACCTGGTCACGCTCTTCGAACGTCACCTGGTACATCTTCATGTACTGCTTGAGCTGATCGACGTCGTAGAAAGCCGAGCCATGGTCGTTGTCTTCCATGGTCGCCTGGATGCGCAGGGCATTCTTGCGCAGCCATTGCTTGTACGGATGACGGGACTTGAGGCGGTTGTCGATCGCATCGGTGTCGAGGATCTGGCCGGTTTCGGTATCCACGGCAAAGATCTGGCCCGGGCCTACGCGGCCCTTGGCGATGACGTCTTCGGGCTGGTAGTTCCAGACACCGATTTCCGAAGCCAGGGTGATGAACCCGTTGGTGGTGGTGACCCAGCGCGCCGGACGCAGACCGTTACGGTCCAGCAGGCACACGGCATAGCGACCGTCGGTCATGACGATACCGGCCGGGCCGTCCCACGGCTCCATGTGCATGGAGTTGTATTCGTAGAAGGCCCGCAGATCCGGGTCCATGGTTTCGACGTTCTGCCACGCCGGCGGCACCAGCATGCGCACGCCGCGGAACAGGTCGATGCCACCGGTCACCATCAGTTCCAGCATGTTGTCCATGCTCGAGGAGTCCGAGCCCACGCGGTTGACCAACGGGCCGAGCTCTTCGAGGTCCGGCATCAGGTCGTTGGCGAACTTGGTGCGCCGGGCCACGGCCCAGTTGCGGTTGCCGGTGATGGTGTTGATCTCGCCGTTGTGGGCGAGGAAGCGGAATGGCTGGGCCAGCGGCCATTTCGGCAGGGTATTGGTGGAGAAGCGCTGGTGGAACACGCAGATTGCGGTTTTCAGGCGCTCGTCGCTCAGGTCCGGATAGAAGGCGGTGAGGTCCGCCGGCATCATCAGGCCTTTGTAGATAATGGTCTTGTGGGAAAAGCTGCAGATGTAGTGATCGGTGTCGGCGGCATTGGCCACGGACGAACGACGACGAGAGCTGAACAGCTTGATCGACATGTCCTGGTCGCTCAGACCGTCACCTGCGATGAACACCTGTTCGATCTGCGGCAGGCGCTCAAGGGCCAGGCGGCCGAGGACGCTGGTGTCGATCGGCACTTTGCGCCAGCCCACCAGTTGCAGGCCGGCGGCCAGGATCTCGCGGTTCATGTTCTCGCGAGCCGCCTCAGCCTTCACCGGGTCCTGGTTGAAGAACACCATGCCCACGGCGTACTGCTTGGGCAGGGTCACGCCAAACGTTTCCTGGGCAACGGCACGCAGGAACTCGTCAGGCTTTTGAATCAGCAAGCCACAACCGTCGCCGGTCTTGCCGTCGGCGTTGATCCCACCGCGGTGGGTCATGCAGGTCAGGGCCTCAATGGCCGTTTGCAAAAGGGTATGGCTGGGCTCGCCCTGCATATGAGCTATCAGGCCGAAACCGCAGTTATCCTTGAATTCATCTGGTTGGTACAGACCTGCTTTCATAGACACTTTCTCACCAGGCTGCCTCTAATCGAGGCAAATTTCTTTTCAATTCAACCAGTTGCATGCCGCGCCGAACGTACGCCAGCTTTGCGGGGGCCAAAGGGAGGTCATTGTACACACCGACACAGAGGCTCACAAATTTGACGACGAACTGTCGCAAATCCATGTCGCATTTGTGAAAGGTTTAAAGCTATATGCTGTGCTAGTCAAAACTTTTTTGGGTTCGACCGCTACGACTCAAACACTACTGTGACGCAGACACCACAAGGCGCGCGGCCTGAAAGGTCGCCCGCCCTTGCGGAATTTTGAGGTTGCCGGGAGAGGCGGCCTGGGTAAGGCCGCCGAATCTTCAGCGAGTTGCAGCCAGTTCCTGTTGGACGCTGGCGACAGTGCGAGGCCAAGGTTTACCAGCCTGAACCTTCGCTGGCAAGGCCTTGATAGCGGAAACGGCTGCATCACGACTGGCAAAGCTGCCGTAGGTGATGACATACAGTGGCTTGCCGTTGAGCACTTTCTTGAAATAGCGGTACTCGCCGCCCTGCTCCTTGACGAAGTTCTGCGCCGTGGCTTCAGAGCTGGTGCCGAGGATCTGCACCACGTAGTTACCCGGTGCCTGGCCGGCGTACCAGCTACCGCCCGCGGCCTTGGCCGGAGCAGCAGGCTTGGCGGCCGGTGCTGGCGCGGCAGGCTTGGTCGCGGGCGCTGGAGCCGGGGCAGGCTTGGCGGTGGCTATCTGGGTCGGTGCCGGAGTCGGCTTGGCCGCCGGAGCAGGCGTTGGCGTCGGCGCAGGACCGGCCGGCACGCCCGCCGGTGGTGAGGTGGTGGTCACGGTCGGCGGCACGTCGCTGCTGTCGTCGATCGGTGGCGCCGCGCCGTCGTCGCCTTCGGTGATGCCACCGGCCGCTTCGGCCAGCGGGCCGCGCATGACCGGCTGCGACTGGCCGACCAACGGCAGCGGCATCGGCTGGGTGTTGCCGGCGAATTCCACTGCCGGAGCACCACCGTTGGGTTGCGGCGTACCCTGACCGAGGGGCAGTTGCGCCTGCTCGTTGGCAGGAGTGCCCGTGGTCGGCGCCTTGTTGCGACCCGGCATTAGCCAGGCGGCGGCAACCGCGACCACGACGACAGCGGAAATTGCCAATACGTGTTTCTTCGGCATGTTGAACCCCATACTTGGACGCTTCACCGCTGAGCGGCTGGCAATCATGACTTCGATCAGAGCATCGCGGGCGACCTGGTTGATGTTGCCAGGCCAACCACCTGCGCTTTCGTGAATCTCAGAGATCTGATCGGCGGTAAAAAGTTCGATACCCCGGCCCGCCCCCTCAAGACGCTGGGCCAGGTATTCACGCGTCTCTTCCTCGGTGTAGGGCGCCAGCTCGATAACGTGGAAGCGCTCTTCCTCAAGACTCAGTTGATCCAGATCAGCGATCAGCGACGACTCGCCGAACAGGAACACATGGGGACGACCTTCCGGCGCACCGGCAGCCAGGGCCAGCAGGGCTTCCAGGGCCGACTCGTCGAGCTGCTCGGCGTCGTCCACCAGCAGATAGACTTCCTGCCCGGTCAGCGCCAACTGCACGATCTGATCGAGAATCGCCCCGATTTCGGCCTGGGCGACATTCAGCGCCTGGGCCACCTGGCGCAACACACCGGCGGCATCGCCGGCGCCGCGGGCGGAGACCACCACGCTTTGCACCGACTGCTTGTTGGTACTGGCCACCAGGGCCTGGCGCAGCAAGGTCTTGCCGCTGCCCTGGGGACCTGTGACCACCAACAGCAACTGGCTGTAGCGTGCCAGGTGATGCAACTGGCCCAGCACCGGTTTGCGCTGGGCGGGAAAGAACTTGAAGCCCGGGACCCGTGGAGCGAAAGGGTCATGACTCAATTGGAAATGGCCGAGGAAAGCCTCGTCGGCATGCAAACTAGTCATCGGAATCTTATTAACCTTTAAGCTGAGCCAGGGCGCGGTAGTCCGCTCCCAGCGTGGCCTGTAGAACTGCTTTCGGATAATCGTCGGTCACCACCGCTTCGCCCATGTGGCGCAGCAGCACCAGACGCAGACGACCGTCGATCACTTTTTTGTCGATTGCCATGTGTTCAAGGAAATCCGCCTCAGTCATTTCCTCGGGCGGAACCACCGGCAGCCCGGCGCGCTGGAACAGACGAATGCCGCGATCGCGCTCCTGCTCGCTGATCCAGCCCAGGCGCGCAGACATCTCCAGGGCCATGACCGTGCCGGCCGCAACCGCCTCGCCATGCAGCCAGACACCATAGCCCATATGGGTTTCGATGGCATGGCCAAAGGTGTGGCCCAGGTTGAGCGTGGCCCGCACTCCCGACTCCCGCTCATCGGCACCGACCACGGCGGCCTTGGCGGCGCAGGAACGTTCAATGGCGTAGGTCAGGGCCGCCTGATCCAGTGCACGTAGACGGTCGACATTCTCTTCGAGCCAGCCCAGGAACGGCTCGTCGCAGATCAGCCCGTATTTGATGACCTCCGCCAGCCCCGCAGACAGTTCACGGGCAGGCAAGGTGTTGAGGGTAGCGGTATCGATCAGCACCACGTTGGGCTGATAGAAAGCCCCCACCATGTTCTTGCCCAGCGGATGGTTGATCCCGGTCTTGCCGCCCACTGACGAATCGACCTGGGACAGCAGCGTGGTGGGGATCTGGATGAAATCGACGCCACGCTGATAGCAGGCGGCGGCAAAACCGGCCATGTCGCCGATCACGCCGCCACCGAGGGCAATCACCGTGGTGCGCCGATCGTGCCGCGCACTCAGCAGGCCGTCGAAAATAAGCTGCAAGGTTTCCCAATTCTTGAAGGCTTCACCGTCGGGCAACACCACGGAAATGACCGAGAAGGCCGACAGGCTGCGGGTCAGACGTTCCAGATACAGGGGCGCGACGGTTTCATTGGAAATGATCGCCACTTGCCGCCCGGCGATATGCGGCGCCAGCAGTTCGGGCTGGTCCAGCAAGCCTTCGCCAATATGAATCGGGTAGCTGCGCTCGCCCAGGTCGACCTTAAGTGTCTGCATGTGTCCCCACAGTGAAGATGGAATCAGGCGTCCTGCCTGCAATTAACGAAAGTCCACGGTGCTTGTTCTGACGCCAGTTAATGGCCATCCGCCACGCCCCAGCCGGGCCACGACGGGACGTCGAGGATAGCGCATTTCGCCAAGCGCATTAACGGGGAGGCAGTTGCTGAAGACGATCAAGGATGTCGAGCACCACCATCCGCGGCGGCCGCTCGTCGGTTTCCACCACCAGGTCGGCGATCTCCCGATACAACGGGTCACGCAGCTCCAGCAGATCCCGCAGGGTTTTGGCCGGGTCGGCGGTACGCAACAGCGGACGGTTGCGATCCCGGGCCGTGCGGCCGACCTGTTGTTCGACGGAGGCATGCAGGTAGACCACTCGTCCGCCGGCATGCAGCGCCCGACGATTGGCTTCGCGCATGACCGCGCCGCCGCCGGTGGCCAGCACCACGCCATCGAACGCGCACAGCTCGGCGATCATCGCCTGCTCACGGTCACGAAAGCCCGGTTCGCCTTCCTTGTCGAAAATCCATGGGATATTAGCGCCCGTGCGCAATTCAATTTCCTTGTCGGAATCTTTGAATGGCAGGCGCAGCTCTTTGGCCAGCAAACGGCCGATGGTGCTTTTTCCAGCGCCCATCGGCCCTACAAGAATCAAATTTCGCACAGAATCAACGACTCACAGCAATCGCCTGGTTGTTCATGATACGCGGAGTGAGGAACACCAGCAGCTCGGATTTTTTCTCCGAGACTACATCACGCCGGAAAAGGCGGCCAAGATACGGCACATCGCCAAGAAATGGCACCTTATCTACAACCTTGCTCTGAGTATTTGAGAAAACCCCGCCAATCACAATGGTCTCGCCGTCATTGACCAAGACCTTGGCGTTGACCTCGTTTTTCTTGATTGGCGGCACATCCTGCACCTTGTTCAAGTAGTCCGGTTCATCCTTGGTGACTTTGACCTCCATGATGATGCGGTTGTCCGGGGTGATCTGCGGAGTCACCTCCAGCGACAGCGAAGCCTCCTTGAACGACACCGACGTGGCACCGCTGGAACTGGCTTCCTGATAAGGGATTTCCGTGCCCTTGAGGATTTTTGCCGTCTCCTTGTCGGAGGTCACCACCTTGGGCTGGGAGACGATTTCGCCGTTGCCGGTCTTTTCCATGGCCGTCAGTTCAAGGTCCAGCAAGACGTTGTCGGTAATGAACGCAATGCCGATGCCCGAGGTATTGCCCGAGGCCCCCATGTCGACGAACGGCTGGTTGGTGCTGGTGCTGCCTGGCGTGCCAATGGTGGTGGAATCGCCGGTGGTCACCCCTGAGGTGTTCCAGTTGCCCTTGTTCTGAATCGACCCACCCCAGCGCACACCCAGGCTTTTGTCGTAGTCGACGTTGGCCTCGACAATCCGCGCCTCGATCATCACCTGGCGCACCGGAATATCCAGTTGCGCCACGATCCTGCGCAGTTCGTCGAGCCGGTCCTGGGTCTGGTAGGCAATGATGTTGTTGGTGCGCTCATCGACCGTGATCGTGCCGCGCTCGTCGGCTTTCGCCTCGGCACTGGTCACCGACTGGAACAGCTTGGCGATGTCCGCCGCCTTGGCGTAGTTGACCTGCAACAGCTCACGCCGCAGTGGTGCCAGGTCGGCAATCTGCTTCTGCGACTCCAGCTCCTGGCGCTCGCGAGCGGCAATTTCATCGGCCGGAGCCACCAGCAGCACGTTGCCGACCTTGCGCTTGTCCAGACCCTTGGTCTTGAGCACCAGATCCAGCGCCTGGTCCCAAGGCACGTTCTGCAAGCGCAGGGTGATGCCGCCCTGCACCGTGTCGCTGGCCACCAGGTTCAGGTTGGTGAAATCGGCGATCAATTGCAGCACCGAGCGCACCTCGATGTCCTGGAAGTTGAGCGAGAGCTTCTCGCCACTGTAGGCCGCGCGGTCGGCGTTGCGTTTTTGCAGGTCGTCGACGGTCATGGGACGGACGCTGACGGTGAGCTTGTTGTCGGTCTGGTAGGTCGAGTAGTCGAAGGTGCCGCTGGGTTCGATGCTGATGGTCGCCCGGTCGCTGCCGGCGCTGGCATTGACGAACTGCACCGGGGTGGCGAAGTCCTTGACGTCCAGGCGCACCC
The DNA here is from genome assembly GCF_013347965.1 of Pseudomonas bijieensis. Taxonomy (NCBI): domain Bacteria; kingdom Pseudomonadati; phylum Pseudomonadota; class Gammaproteobacteria; order Pseudomonadales; family Pseudomonadaceae; genus Pseudomonas; species Pseudomonas bijieensis. The sequence continues at coordinate 3,672,390 of NZ_CP048810.1, forward strand.
GCAATGGCTCGGGCAACTGGGTCCTGGCGAAATTGAGGATGATCTTGCCTTCGCGCTCCTGGATGTCCGGGGCGATGGACGGATCAGACAGATCAATTACCACGTTGCCTTCGCCCTGGGTCCCACGCTGGAAGTCAACCCCACGGATCGCCTTGCCCACTGGCGCACTGGCCCTCGCGGGCGCCGCGCTGGCAACCGCCGTGCGCGGGGCCTGGACGGTGTTCTTCGCAGCAGCGCTCTTCGCAGAGCCCCCCTTGCCGACCACCACGAACAGATGGTTACCTTCGACCCGGGTATCGTACGGCGCCAGTTGGGTAAGGCCGATGATCAACCGGGTGCGATCCCCGGCCTCGACCACGGTGGCGCTGCGTGCATTGCCCCCGCCCAGGTCGTGGTTCTTGCTGGCCAGTTGATTGGTCACCCCGGGCAGGTCCAGGGCAATCCGGGCCGGTTGTTCGGTGGTGTAGCCCCGAGGAGTCGGCGGCGGACCATCGAAGGTAAGCTTCAACTCGACACGGTCTCCCGGCAACGCCGCCACATCCAGCGTCTTCAGACTGGCCCCATGAACCATCGGCGACAACAGCGCTATCCATAGCGAAATACCGAGGGCTGAAAAAATCCTGTTCATTGTTCGAGTTCCACTATGAATGCTCTTTCAAAGGAATGGTCCGTGGTCGCTCCAGCCAGGCACCCTCGCCATCGGGAACGATTTCGACCACATCGACCTGAGTGGCACTGATGGCGACGATCCGCCCGTCGTTGCGACCCAGATAGTCGCCGACCTTGAGCCGATGCACCCCGCCCGCGCCACGCAGGAGCGCGAAGGAGCCACTGACGTTGGAGATCGTACCGACCATTTCGAACTGCTCGATGTTGAAGCCCTCCAGGTACTGCTTGACCCGGTTGGGGTCGGGCCGGACATTGCGCGAGCCCCGCTGCCGGTCGGCCTGGTCCACGCGAACCTGCCGGGAAAACGGACTGCGCAGGTTCGCGGCGCTGTAGGTAAAGGTTTCGTAGGGCCTGAACGTGGGTGTCGGCTCGATCTTGCCAGGCGGGCGCAGGCGCACTTCGTTCATATAGGCGTCCAGGTCGCTGAAACCATTGTCGTTGTTGCAGCCCGCCAGCGCGACCAGGCCTGCCAGCAGGCAGATGCGACACACCGGCCTCATGGTTGCGCCTCCTGCTCGTTGTACCGGTAGGTCTTGGCCTGGATACTCATGCGCAGCTTCGTGCCCGCCTCGGGCTCCATCGGAGCGATTTCGAAATCGTGCAGCGTGACGATTCGGGGCAACCCGGCCACTCCACTGACGAACGTCGCCAGGTCGTGGTAGCCGCCGGTCACGGTGATCTGGATCGGCAACTCGATGTAGAACGGCTGGGTGACCTCCGGCAGCAGCTTGATTTCCTCGAACTCCAGGCCGCTGCCCAGGCCGGTGCGAGTGATGTCCTCCAGCAGGCCCGGCACTTCGGTATCGCTGGGCAATTGCCGCAACAGCACACCAAAAGACGTTTCCATCTGCTTCATCTGCTCGGTGTAGCGCTCCAGGTTCGCGGCCATGTGGGCCTTGCCCGCGAATTGCGCCTTGAGGGTGTTTTCTTCCTCGCGCACCTGCTGCAACTGGTTTTCCAGGTCACTCAAGGCAAAGTTATAGCCCAGCCCCAGCACCAGGACCACCAACAGGACGCCGGCCAGCCATTTGATGGGCGCCGGCCAGGAACCGATGTTGTTGGTGTCCAGGTCACTGAGGTCGATCTTGCGCAGCGCGTCGAACCACTCCCCTGGTTTCATTGGGCGTCCTCCGCATCGGCCGGGCGGGTCTGGCGCACCGTCAGTTGGAAAACGTTGGCCTGGTCGAGTTGCCCGGCGGTGGTGGCCTTGACCTCCGTCAGGTTGGGCGTGTCGAACAGGTCCGACGAGTCCAGGTTGCGCATCAGGTCCGAGACCCGGTTGTTCGATTCAGCGGCCCCCTTGATCGAGAGCGTGTGGTCTTCCATCTTCACTTCGGTGAAATAAACACCTTCCGGCAAGGTCCTCGCCAACTGGTCGAAAATGCGCCCGCTGACCGGCCGGTTCCCCTGCAAGTCCTGAATGATGCGCATACGCTCCAGCAATTGCTGGCGACGAGCCTTCAATTCGCTGATCTGCTTGATGCGCTCGTCCAGCACGGCGATCTGCTCCGAGAGATGGTTATTGCGAGCGACCTGGTGGTCGATGGCGCCGTCGATGTATCGGACCGCAACCAGGACCACGCCGACCGCACCGACCAGCGCGCCCACCAAGGCCAGCAAAAAGCGTTTGCGCCGTTCTTCGCGCAGTTCTTCGCGCCAGGGTAGCAGGTTGATCCGCGCCATCAGTCGAAGCTCCTGAGGGCCAGCCCGCAGGCAATCATCAGCGCCGGTGCATCACTGGCCAGCGCCCCGGCATTGACCTTGCTGCCCAGGGCCATGTTGGTAAACGGGTTGGCCACCTGGGTCGGGGTACCCAGGCGTTGTTCGATCAGCCGATCCAGGCCGGCGACCGAAGCCGTGCCCCCGGCCAGCAGGATGTGGTCAACCGCACTGTACTGGCCCGAGGCGAAGAAGAACTGCAGGGATCGCGAGACCTGCTGTACCAGAGCCTCGCGAAAGGGTTGCAACACTTCGCTCAGGTAATCGTCCGGCAGCCCTCCCTGCTTCTTTGCCAAGCCGGCCTGCTCGGGCGTCAAGCCATAGCGGCGCTGAATTTCCTCGGTCAGTTGGCGGCCGCCGAACAATTGTTCGCGGGTATAGATGATGCGCCCGTTGTGCAGCACGCTGAGGGTGGTCATGGTGGCGCCGATGTCGATAACCGCCACAGTCAGCCGTTCCTGGGAGGCGGCCAGTTGCGTGGCGAGCAAGCCGAAAGCACGCTCCAGCGCATAAGCCTCCACGTCGACCACCCGGGCCGTCAGCCCGGCGAGCGCCAACGCGGCCTCGCGGACCTCGACGTTTTCCTTGCGGCAGGCCGCCAGCAGCACTTCGACGCGCTCGGCACTGCGCGGCGAAACGCCCACCACTTCGAAATCGATGGCCACCTCATCCAGCGGATAGGGAATGTATTGATCGGCCTCGATCTTGAGCTGGTTTTCCATGTCATCGTCGGACAACCCGGCGTCCATCTCGATGGTCTTGGTAATCACCGCCGACCCCGCAACGGCCACCGCCACGCTACGCACGGGCGTCTTGGCCTTGGCCAACAGTCGTGACAATGCCTGGCCCACCCCTTCGAGATCGGCGATGTTCTTCTCGACCACGGCGTTGGCCGGCAACGGTTCGACCGCGTAGGACTCGACGCGATATCGCTCGCCCTGGCGGCTCAACTCGAGCAGCTTCACCGACGTGGAGCTGATGTCGATCCCCAGAAGCGTATGGGCTTTTTTATTGAAGAGTCGTAGCACTACCAATTCCCTATGACTATCCGTGAGTTACGGACTCTCTAATATGCATTGCGTTCAATCACTCCGGTCCGACGGACGTCCGGATGGCATTCGCGACGAAAAAAAATGCTTATAATGCCCAGCGTTTTTTTCGCTTTGTTGCAAGCACGGGTCCATCCCTGCACCTGGCGCCTTTTTCATTCTTTGCCTGGATATCCAAAAGCCTTGATTCGTCTGCTGAAATTTTTCGGATGGTCCATCGTCGCCGTTTTCTGCGGACTGCTCTTGGGCCTGAGCGGCGCCTTCCTTTACCTTAGTCCGGGATTGCCGTCCGTGGAGGCGCTGAGAAGTATTCAGTTGCAGATTCCTCTGCGGGTGTACAGCAGCGATAACAAGCTGATCGCCGAATTTGGCGAAATGCGCCGCACACCGATCCGTTTCGCCGACATTCCCCCCAATTTCATCAATGCGTTACTAAGTGCTGAAGACGATAACTTCGCCAACCACTATGGCGTCGATCCCGGCAGCCTGATGCGCGCCGCCAGCCAGTTGGTCAAGAGCGGGCACATCCAGTCCGGCGGTAGCACCATCACCATGCAGGTGGCCAAGAACTTCTTCCTGACCAGCGAGCGCAGCTTCTCGCGCAAGACCACCGAGATCCTCCTGGCCCTGCAAATCGAGCGACAGCTGACCAAGGATGAAATCCTCGAGCTGTACGTGAACAAGATTTACCTGGGCAACCGCGCCTACGGCATCGAGGCGGCCGCACAGGTGTACTACGGCAAGTCGATCCGCGATGTGAGCCTGGCGCAGATGGCGATGATCGCCGGCCTGCCCAAGGCACCGTCACGCTTCAACCCGCTGGCCAACCCGGCGCGCAGCAAGGAGCGTCGCGACTGGATCCTGGGGCGCATGTACAAGCTCGGCAAGATCAGCGAGGCCGACTACACCGCAGCGATCAATGAACCGCTGAACGCCAGCTATCACGTACCGACCCCGGAAGTGAACGCCCCGTATATCGCCGAGATGGCCCGTGCCGAGATGGTCGGGCGCTATGGCAGCGACGCTTATACCGAAGGTTTCCGCGTGACCACCACGGTACCGAGCAACTTGCAGGAAATGGCCAACACCGCCCTGCACGAGGGCCTGATGACCTACGACCAGCGCCACGGCTACCGCGGCCCTGAATCGCGCCTGCCGGGCAAGACCAAGGAAGCCTGGGCCCTGGAGTTGACCAAGCAACGCACCATCAGCAGCCTGGAGCCGGCGATCGTCACCTCGGTGGACAAGGACGGCATCAAGGTGCTGACCCGCAACGGCGAGCTGGAAGAGCATGTGGCCTGGGACACCATGAAATGGGCCCGTCCGTTCCTCAATACCAACAGCATGGGCGCCAACCCACGACAGCCATCCGACGTGGCCCAGGTCGGCGACCTGATCCGCGTCCAGCGCCAGGCGGACAACACCCTCAAGTTCAGCCAGATCCCGGCCGCCCAGGGCGCGCTGGTGTCCCTCGACCCGCAGGACGGTGCCATCCGTTCGCTGGTGGGTGGTTTCGCCTTCGAGCAGAGCAACTACAACCGGGCGTTGCAGGCCAAGCGCCAGCCGGGCTCGAGCTTCAAGCCGTTCGTCTACAGCGCCGCCCTGGATAACGGCTACACCGCCGCCAGCCTGGTGAACGATGCGCCGATCGTGTTCGTCGATGAGTACCTGGACAAGGTCTGGCGGCCGAAGAACGATACCAATACATTCCTCGGCCCGATTCGCCTGCGTGAGGCGCTGTACAAATCCCGCAACCTGGTATCGATCCGCCTGTTGCAGGCACTGGGCGTGGACCGCACCATCGACTACATCAGCAAGTTCGGCTTCAACAAGCAGGACTTGCCGCGCAACCTGTCCCTGGCCCTGGGCACCGCGACCCTGACGCCGATGGAAATCGCCACGGGCTGGAGTACGTTCGCCAACGGCGGGTACAAGATCACCCCGTACATCATCGACAAGATCGAAAGCCGCAACGGCGAGACGCTGTTCGTTGCCAACCCGCCACGCGTGCCCACGGGCGAGCAGGCCAGCGATGGCCTCGCCGCGCCGTCCACCGAGACGTTCACGGTCAATGCGACGCCGGGCGAAGCCACGACGGCCCCAGGCCTGCCGCAAGCGCCCGCCGTCGCGGAGCGCATTATCGATGGCCGCACCACCTATATCCTCAACAGCATGCTCCAGGACGTGATCAAGCTCGGCACCGGTCGCCGCGCACTGGCCCTGGGCCGCACCGACCTGGCGGGCAAGACCGGTACCACCAACGAATCCAAGGACGCCTGGTTCTCCGGCTACAACGCCAATTACGTGACCACCGTCTGGACCGGTTTCGACCAGCCCGAAAGCCTGGGCCGCCGTGAGTTCGGTGGCACCGTGGCGCTGCCGATCTGGATGAGCTACATGGGTGCCGCCCTCAAGGACAAACCGCCTCACACCCAGCCGGAACCGGAAGGCATCCTCAGCCTGCGGGTCGACCCGGTCAGTGGTCGCGCAGCCACGCCAGGTACCCCGGGCGCGTACTTCGAACTGTTCAAGAGCGAAGACACGCCACCGTCGGTCAACGAGCTGGGCAACGGCGCTGCGCCGGGCAGCCCGCTGCCGGCGGACGAGGCGGCGCCGATCGATCTGTTCTGACCGCCCCCCCCAAAGCCCCGCCTTCGGAAGAAGTGCGGGGCTTTTTTTTGCAGGCTATCTCGTGGCGAGGGGATTTATCCCCGCAGGGCTGCGCAGCAGCCCAAAAACCAGGCAGCACGGAACAACAGATGAACCGGCGCCAGCCGGATTACGACTGCTGTGCAGCCGAGCGGGGATTTATCCCCTCGCCACGGGTTCTGACTTCTGGAAAGATTTCTAACCACCCACAACCCCACAGGATCGAGTAGGAGACGGATTTACATCCGCCGTCCTCTCACACCACCGTACATACGGTTCCGTATACGGCGGTTCAGGCTATGCGGTTAAGCCAGTTTATCGTATCCAGTATCGAGACCAGTCCGAGTCGATTCCACAGCTTCTTCGGTAGCGCCTGATTCACATGTGGCGCTCCGGAGTTCCACCACGGGCCTCGGCCATTGAACGCTGATTTACAGGCGCGTCCTTCGTCGAGCCCCAGGCGCATCAGGTTGCGCGCCCTCGTAGAGGGCTGCTTCCATTGCCGCCAGATGACACAACGAAGTTTGCGTCTCACCCAACCATCCAACTCCTCAAGTGGTCGTTTGCTCTGACTGAGCTTGAAGTAGCCAGCCCAACCTCGCACTACGGGTTTATCCGCTCGATGACGTTCGCCATCTTGTGACCCCGTACTCCGCGCAGCAGCTCTCTGAGTCGGTCGCGCAAGCGACCCAGACTCATCGTTGCCACTTTCAGCTTCGGCTGTTTGTGCCAGCTCATCCCATAGCCCAAGTAATCACAGGTCCAAGGCCGTGCCACACGGCTCTTTTCCCGGTTCACCGTCAGTTTAAGACGCTGATTCAGGAAACGCTCAACACTGGTCATGACCCGTTCGCCTGCACGATGACTGCGTACATAAATGTTCGCATCGTCTGCATAGCGCACGAAGCGATGGCCCCGCCGTTCCAGCTCGCGGTCGAGTTCATTAAGCAGGATGTTCGACAGCAACGGCGAGAGCGGGCCGCCTTGCGGAGTCCCTTCCTGCCGTCGGCTGGCGATGCCACCCGACATGATCCCGGCTTCGAGGTAACGGCGGATTAGCCTGAGCACTCGCTTGTCTTCGACTTGGCGCTCTATATGGGCCATCAGAACGTCGTGGTTAACACGATCAAAGAACTTCTCAAGATCAAGTTCCACGCACCAACGCTGACCCGCCGCCACGTGGGCACGGGCTGTTTCGATGGCTTGATGAGCGCTTCTGCCCGGACGAAAACCGTAGCTGTAGTCCGAAAACAGGGGGTCGAAAATCGGCGTGAGCTGTTGCAGCAAGGCTTGTTGGATCAGACGATCCACGACGTTGGGAATACTCAACTGCCGAGTTCCACCTTTGGGTTTGGGGATGTCAACGGCGCGCACACCTTGCGGCTGGTACTCACCGGCCAGCAGTCGGGCTTTGAGGATCGGCCAATACTGTTTCACGTAGCCTGCCAATTCGGCGACCGTCATGCCATCGGCACCCGGCGCGCCCTTGTTACTGACCACGCGTTGATACGCACGTCTGAGGTTGGCGGGTGCGAGCACCCGTTCCATCAGCGTGTCCAGCTCCGCGTTCGTCCACACCACAGACGCCGCCGATGTCTGCGCACTGCCAGCCACAAACCCCGGATTCCGTCCGGGACTTGGGGTTACAGCCCTCTTGTGGAGAGATTTCTGCTTTTTCGACATTCGACGAGACTCTGACGCCTACTGGCGGCATAACCTGTTCGGCCCTTGGTGACTGGGTTACTCGTCACTTACTACGGCCTCGGCTGACTTCTGCACGCTCATCCCGTCGCCTCTCGACGCCCGGTAGCACAGTGGCAAACGTGCAGATCTCCCAGGGTAATTCGCGCGACCTTCCTGCTTATGCCTGTCGGATCTACGTCACAGCGTTCCGTGCAAGTATTGGGCTTTGAAGATATTGGCCTTCTTACCCCGCTGCGCCGCCTCTATCCGCTTCCTGTTCGTCAGGCCAGCATTTTGCCTCGGGCTTCCTTCAGATTCGCGGTCACCCGCGACACCCTTGCCTCTGGCTAACACTTCCCCTTGCCGGGTGTGTAGAGGACTTTCACCTCCAAGTCACCAGCGTGGCCACCATAGCCAAACTGGTTGCGCTTCGCGCAACGCGCCATGCCTGGCGCACCAATAAAAAACCCCGACTCACAGGAGCCGGGGTTTTTCGTTGAAGCGCTACAACGGCTTAGCCGTTGAACACGTCATCCACGCTCTTGAGCGGGTAGTTCTTCGGATACGGCAGGGTCGCCACGCCAGTCTCGATGGCGGCCTTGGCCACGGCGTCGGAGATCAGGGTGATCAGGCGGGCGTCCATTGGTTTCGGAATGATGTACTCACGACCGAACTCCAGCTTGATACCGCCGTAGGCGTCGCACACTTCCTGTGGCACCGGCAGCTTGGCCAGTTCGCGCAGGGCGTTGGCGGCCGCGACTTTCATTTCTTCGTTGATGCGCTTGGCGCGAACGTCCAGGGCACCGCGGAAGATGAACGGGAAGCCCAGTACGTTGTTGACCTGGTTCGGGTAGTCCGAACGGCCGGTGGCCATGATCACGTCGCTGCGGGTAGCGTGAGCCAGCTCCGGGGAGATTTCCGGATCCGGGTTCGAGCAGGCGAACACGATCGGGTTCGGCGCCATGCGCAGCAGGTTTTCCGGGCTCAGCAGGTTCGGACCCGACAGACCGACGAATACGTCGGCACCGTCCAGCGCGTCCGCCAGGGAGCGCTTGTCGGTCGCGTGGGCGAACACGGCCTTGTACTGGTTCAGGTCGTCACGGCCGGAGTGGATCACGCCGGTACGGTCGACCATGAAGATGTTTTCGATCTTGGCGCCCATGCTCACCAGCAACTTCATGCAGGAGATGGCCGCGGCGCCGGCACCCAGGCAGACGATCTTGGCTTCAGGCAGGGTTTTGCCAGCGATTTCCAGGGCGTTGATCATGCCGGCCGCGGTGACGATGGCGGTGCCGTGCTGGTCATCGTGGAATACCGGGATGTCGCACTGTTCGATCAGGGCGCGCTCGATCTCGAAGCACTCAGGTGCCTTGATGTCTTCCAGGTTGATGCCGCCGAAGGTGATGGAGATACGCTTGACGGTGTCGATGAAGGCTTGCGGGCTCTCGGAGTCGACTTCGATGTCGAATACGTCGATACCGGCGAAGCGCTTGAACAGCACACCCTTGCCTTCCATGACCGGCTTGGAGGCCAATGGGCCGAGGTTACCCAGGCCGAGAATCGCGGTGCCATCGGAAATGACTGCAACCAGGTTGCCTTTACCGGTGTATTTGTAGGCCAGTTCAGGGTCGCGAGCGATTTCGCGTACTGGTTCGGCTACGCCGGGGCTGTAGGCCAGCGACAAGTCGCGAGCAGTAGCGGTGGCCTTGGTGAGCTCGACACTCAGCTTCCCTGGACGAGGATTAGCGTGATATTCGAGAGCGGCAGTTTTCAGATCAGACATGTGGGCATTCCGCTTTTTACTGTGTTGGACAGACGGACCGCCGAGGATACGCGCCTCGTAAAATCCCCACAAGACTGACCAGTCACTACTGTCAAGCGCCCTGCCCTACGACTTTGGGCCAAGAGCCATGAAACACAAGGGCTACATGCATACAATCAGATAGAAAAATGTCTACAATTTTTAATCAAGCCCTCTCGCGCAGCCCGATACCTTGCTTTATCGCAGGCACAAAAAAGGCGTCCACAAGGGACGCCTTCTTTATCAATCTGGAAGGGTCGAGACGACCTTCCAAAATGATCAGCCTCAGGCTTTTGGAGTAACTTTGCCGAAAGCACCGAAACGATCGGCGAACTTCTGAACGCGGCCGCCGGTATCCAGAGTCTTTTGCTTACCGGTGTAGAACGGGTGGCATTCGTTGCAAACGTCGATCGCCAGGGCTTTGCCGTAGGTCGAACGCGTTTCGAACTTGTTGCCGCAGCTGCAGGTTACGGCAATTACTGGGTATTCCGGATGGATATCGGTTTTCATGCTGTTTTCCTCAGGCTAGCGTGCCGCCACCCAACACTATTGTTGAATACCGCACGTAAATAGGCCGCGGATTCTACCAGACAACGTCAATCACGCAAGCTATGACTTGCACCAACCGTCTGCTAGGCTCCCCGCCTCATGCGCAAGCTCTTCCACAAGGGTTGTGCCAAGCCTTCTGAATTTGTCTGTATATCGAGACCCTCCCGCGTGCCCGACGCCATCCTGCGCCTCGCCCTGCCTTCGCCCCTGCGCCGCCTGTTCGACTACCGCGCCCCGGCCGGGGTCCTGCGCGCCCAGTTGCAACCAGGCATGCGCCTGCGGGTACCGTTCGGCCGCCGGGAGATGATCGGGATCCTGGTTGAGGTCACCGATCACAGCGAAGTGCCGGCCGACAAGCTCAAACCGGCCCTGGCCCTGCTCGATGCCACGCCACCCTTGCCGGCGTCGCTGTTCAAGCTGTGCCTGTGGACCTCCCAGTATTACCAGCACAGCCTCGGCGATACCTTGAGCTGGGCGCTGCCGGTACTGCTGCGCCAGGGCGAACTGGCCGAGGCGCGCCAGGAGCGGTTCTGGTCGGTGGCCCCGGGAGCCTCGCTGGACGATCCGCGCATCGCCCGTGCCCCGCGCCAGCGCGAAGCCCTGGCGACCCTGGCCCAACATCCCCACGGTGTGGCCCATCAATTGCTGAGCAAACTGATGCTCAGCAAGGACAGCCTCGACCTGCTGCTGGCCAAGGACCTGGTCCAGGTGGAGATCCGCAGGCACGCTCCCGGCGCCCGCCACGAACATTGGCTGGCCCAGCCGGAACTGCCGCTCAACGCCGAACAACGGGCCGCTTGCGAAGCGATCCGGGCAGGCTTCGACAGTTATCACGCTTTTCTGCTGGCGGGCGTCACCGGCAGCGGCAAGACCGAAGTTTATCTACAGCTGATCCGCCAGACCCTGGAAGCCGGCAAACAGGCCCTGGTGCTGATTCCGGAAATCAACCTCGGCCCGCAAACCCTGGCGCGCTTCGAACAACGCTTCAACGCCCGGATCGCCCTGGTGCACTCGGCGGTCAACGACCGCGAACGCCTGGAGGCCTGGCTGGCCGCCCGCGATGGCGAGGCCGACATCATCATCGGCACCCGTTCGGCCCTGTTCACGCCGATGAAAAACCCCGGCCTGATCATCATCGACGAAGAACACGACGGCTCCTATAAACAGCAGGAAGGCCTGCGCTACCACGCCCGCGACCTGGCGCTGGTGCGCGCGCGCCAGGAAAACATCCCCATTGTCCTGGGCTCGGCGACGCCGTCCCTGGAAAGCCTGCACAACGCCTATACCGGCCGCTACGGCCTGCTGCGCCTGAACGAACGGGCCGGCGGCGCCAAGCAGCCGCGCTTCCTGCGCCTGGATGTGAAAAGCCGTCCGCTGGACAGCGGTATTTCCGGGCCGATGCAGCAAGCCATCGGCCAGACCCTGGCCGCCGGGCAGCAGGTCCTGGTGTTTCTCAATCGCCGCGGGTTTGCCCCGACCCTGTTGTGCCATGACTGTGGCTGGATGTCCGGTTGCGAACGCTGCGACGCGCGGATGACCGTGCATCAGCGCCACGGCGAACTGCGTTGCCACCATTGCGGCCACGTCGAGCGCGTGCCAAGGCACTGCCCACAGTGCGGCAAAGTGGATTTGCGCCCGGTCGGCGCCGGCACCGAACGCGCCGAAGAACGGCTGGGCATCCTGTTCCCCGATTACCCGGTATTGCGGGTGGATCGCGACAGCACCTCGCGCAAGGACGCGATGAACCAGTTGTTCGCCACGATCCAGAAGGGCCAGCCGTGCATCCTGGTGGGCACGCAGATGCTCGCCAAGGGGCACCACTTTCCCCGGGTCACGCTGGTGTCGATCCTCGACGCCGATGGCGGCCTGTTCTCCGGTGACTTCCGCGCCAGCGAGCGCATGGCGCAGTTGATCGTCCAGGTCGCGGGGCGGGCCGGACGGGCCGAGGAGCCGGGCAAAGTGATTATCCAGACGCACCTGGCCGATCACCCGTTGTTGATCCAACTGACCGAACAAGGTTATTTCGCCTTCGCCGAACAGGCCTTGAGCGAACGGCGCAGCGCTGGTCTGCCGCCGTTTGCCCACCTGGCATTGCTGCGGGCCGAAGCCCACAAGCCGGGGCAGGCCGAAGCATTCCTCGACGAGGCCTGCAGCGAGGCAGAACGCTTGCTGGCAGAGCAGAGCCTCACCGGCATCGAACTGTTGGGCCCGGTACCGGCACCGATGGAACGGCGGGCCGGGCGCTATCGCGCGCAGCTTTTATTGCAAGCCAATGCCCGGGCGCCACTGCATCGTCTGCTGAGTGCCTGGCTGCTGGTGCTGGAACAAATGCCCAGCGGGCGAGCGGTGCGCTGGTCGCTGGATGTGGATCCGGTGGACTTGTATTGACCCGGGCATCGTCATCGCGAGCAGGCTCGCTCCCACATAGGAATGCAATTTTCTGTGGGAGCGAGCCTGCTCGCGATGACGCCCGAATAGTCACCACACATCCCCAACCGACCCGCTACAGTTGGCAAGCCCGCCTTCGCCACGGATAATGCCCAGTTTTTCCACCAGCGCATCGAAGCGCCGCCGCGCCTGCGGTTGAAAGAGAAGACCATGAAAGACACCATTCGCCAGCTCATCCAGCAAGCCATCGCCCAACTCGTCGCTGAAGGTGTGCTGCCAGAAGGCCTGTCGCCGGCGATTCAGGTCGAAAACACCCGCGACAAGACCCACGGCGACTTCGCCAGCAACATCGCGATGATGCTCGCCAAACCGGCCGGCATGAAACCGCGGGACCTGGCGGAAAAAATCATCGCCGCGCTGCCGGCCGACGAAAATGTCAGCAAGGCGGACATTGCCGGCCCCGGCTTCATCAATTTCTTCCAGAACACCCAGGCCCTGGCTTCGCGCCTGGACGCGGCCCTGGCCGACGCGCGCCTCGGCGTGCGCAAGGCCGGCCCGTTGCAGCGCACCGTGGTCGACCTCTCGGCGCCCAACCTCGCCAAGGAAATGCACGTCGGCCACCTGCGCTCGACCATCATCGGCGACGGCGTGGCCCGGGTCCTGGAGTTTCTTGGCGACACCGTGATCCGCCAGAACCACGTCGGCGACTGGGGCACCCAGTTCGGCATGCTGATGGCCTACCTGCAGGAAAACCCGATCACCAGCGACGAACTGTCGGACCTGGAGAACTTCTATCGCGCCGCCAAGCAACGCTTCGACGAGTCGCCCGAGTTCGCCGACCGCGCCCGTGGCCTGGTGGTCAAGCTGCAGGCCGGCGATGCCGAGTGCCTGGCGCTGTGGAGCAAGTTCAAGGACATTTCCCTGTCCCACTGCCAGAAAATCTACGAACTGCTGAACGTCAAATTGACCATGGCCGACGTGATGGGCGAAAGCGCCTATAACGACGACCTGATCAACGTGGTCAACGACCTCAAGGCCAAGGGCATGCTGGTGGAAAGCAACGGCGCCCAGTGTGTGTTCCTCGACCAATTCAAGACCGCCGATGGCGAGCCGCTGCCGGTGATCATCGTCAAGGCCGACGGTGGCTACCTCTACGCCACCACTGACCTGGCGGCCGTGCGCTACCGCAACGGCGTGCTCAAGGCCGATCGAGTGCTGTACTTCGTCGACCAGCGCCAGGCCCTGCACTTCCAGCAGGTGTTCGAAGTCGCGCGCCAGGCCGGTTTCGTGACCCGTCCAATGGAAATGGAGCACATGGGCTTCGGCACCATGAACGGCGCCGACGGTCGTCCGTTCAAGACCCGTGACGGCGGCACGGTGAAGTTGATCGACCTGCTGACCGAAGCTCAGGAGCGCGCCTACATCCTGGTCAAGAGCAAGAACCCGGACCTGGCCGAAGACGAACTGCGCAAGATCGCCAAGGTCGTGGGCATCGACGCGGTGAAATACGCCGACCTGTCCAAGCATCGCACCAGCGACTACAGCTTCAACTTCGACCTGATGCTCAACTTCGAAGGCAACACCGCGCCGTACCTGCTGTACGCCTACACCCGCGTGGCCGGGGTGTTCCGCAAGCTCGGCAAAAGCTTCAGCGAAGTGGACGGCCAGATCGTGCTTGAAGCCGCCCAGGAACAGGAGCTGGCGGCGAAACTGGCGCAGTTCGGTGAAGTGCTGAACAACGTCGCCGACAAGGGCACACCGCACATCCTGTGCGCCTACCTGTACGATGTGGCCGGCCTGTTCTCCAGCTTCTACGAGAACTGCCCGATCCTCAATGCGCAAACCCCAGAGCAAATGCAGAGCCGCCTGCGCCTCGCCGCGCTGACCGGGCGTACGCTCAAGCAAGGCCTGGAGCTGCTGGGCCTGGAAACCCTGGAGCGCATGTAAGTTGGCCGCCAAGAAAAAACCTGCACCCAAGCGCGGCGCCAGTCGTTACCAGCCTCCAGCCAAGAAACCGATTCCGGGCTGGTTGTGGATGGCCATCGGCCTGACCGTCGGCGCTTTCATTGTGTTCCTGATGAAGCTGGAGCCGGGCCAGGGCGATGACGTCAAGCGCGTCCGGCAGGAGCAGCAGAAAGCCACGCGCATCGCCGAGGCCAACAAGACCCCGCCGAGTCCGACGCAACCGGTGAAGCCGAAATACGACTTCTACACCTTGCTGCCGGAATCGGAAGTCATCGTGCCGCCCGATGCCGTGCCGGAGAAAACCCTGCCGACACCGCAAGTGCCCACTACACCGGTGACCCCGGCCGAAGCGGCGAAAATCGACACCGCTCGCGCCCAGGCAGCCCTGGCCGGCATCACGCCGCCACCGGCCCCGCCGGTGCAGAAAGCCGCGCCGGTGACCAAGTTCTTCCTCCAGGCCGGATCGTTCCGCAAGGAGGCCGACGCCGACAAGGTCCGGGCGCAGATCATTCTGCTGGGCCAGTCCGTGTCGGTGGAGTCCGGCACCGTCAAGGACGAAACCTGGTACCGGGTATTGGTCGGCCCGTTCAGCAACCGCGAAGAACTGACCAAGGCCCAGAAACAACTGGCCGGCAGCGGTTTCAGCAACCTGTTGTTACAACAACGCCAGAGCCGCTGATTTCTGCTGAAAACACCCGGTGCTGTGGGGCTTTTGTGGCGAGGGAGCTTGCTCCCGCTGGGCTGCGTAGCAGCCCCAAAAGCTTGGGACCGCTGCGCGCTCCAACGGGAGCAAGCTCCCTCGCCACAGTGAATGCCTTTGCCACAAACTTGATTGCCCCCAGGGCGCCGCTCGTCCCCTCTCCCTCCCCGCAGTTGAAAAACCCCGCGCCACCCCCATATGAGTTCCATCCGGGCATTTTCGCCCCGCTGCGTGGAGACTCTCCCTTGACCACCATCGTTTCAGTCCGCCGTCATGGCAAAGTCGTCATGGGCGGTGACGGCCAGGTTTCACTGGGCAACACCGTGATGAAAGGCAACGCGAAGAAAGTCCGCCGCCTGTATCACGGCGAGGTCATCGCCGGTTTTGCCGGTGCCACTGCCGACGCCTTCACGTTGTTCGAACGTTTCGAAGGCCAGCTGGAAAAACACCAGGGCCATCTGGTCCGTGCCGCCGTGGAACTGGCCAAGGAATGGCGCACCGACCGCTCTCTGAGCCGCCTCGAAGCCATGCTCGCGGTCGCCAACAAGGACGCCTCCCTGATCATCACCGGCAACGGCGATGTCGTTGAGCCCGAGGACGGCCTGATCGCCATGGGTTCCGGCGGCGCCTACGCCCAGGCGGCGGCCAGCGCGCTGCTGAAAAAAACCGACCTGTCGGCCCGTGAGATCGTCGAGACTGCCTTGGGCATCGCCGGCGACATCTGCGTCTTCACCAATCACACCCAGACCATTGAGGAGCAGGACCTCGCCGAATAAGCCTGCCACTTGCGCACCGGCTCATTCATGCTTGAGGACCGCCAATTACTATGTCCATGACTCCCCGCGAAATCGTCCACGAACTCAATCGCCATATCATCGGCCAGGACGATGCCAAGCGCGCCGTCGCCATTGCCCTGCGCAATCGCTGGCGGCGGATGCAGTTGCCCGAAGAGCTGCGCGTCGAGGTGACCCCCAAGAACATCCTGATGATCGGCCCGACCGGTGTCGGTAAAACCGAAATCGCCCGGCGCCTGGCCAAACTCGCCAACGCGCCGTTCATCAAGGTCGAGGCCACCAAGTTCACCGAAGTCGGCTATGTCGGCCGCGACGTCGAGTCGATCATCCGTGACTTGGCCGATGCCGCCATCAAGCTGCTGCGCGAACAGGAAATCACCAAGGTTCGCCACCGCGCCGAAGACGCCGCCGAAGAGCGCATCCTCGACGCCCTGCTGCCACCGGCGCGCATGGGCTTCAACGCCGACTCTGCCGCAACCCAGGACTCCAACACCCGCCAGCTGTTCCGCAAGCGCCTGCGCGAAGGCCAGCTGGATGACAAGGAAATCGAGATCGAAGTCGCCGAAATGGCCGGCGTCGACATTTCCGCGCCACCGGGCATGGAAGAAATGACCAACCAGTTGCAGAGCCTGTTCGCCAACATGGGCAAAGGCAAGAAAAAGAACCGCAAGCTCAAGGTCAAGGAAGCGCTGAAACTGGTGCGCGATGAAGAGGCCAGCCGCCTGGTCAACGAAGAAGAGTTGAAGGCCAAGGCGCTGGAGGCGGTCGAGCAACACGGCATCGTGTTCATCGACGAAATCGACAAGGTCGCCAAGCGCGGCAATGTCGGCGGCGCCGATGTGTCCCGCGAGGGTGTACAACGCGACCTGCTGCCGCTGATCGAAGGCTGCACGGTCAACACCAAGCTGGGCATGGTCAAGACTGACCACATCCTGTTCATCGCTTCCGGTGCCTTCCACCTGAGCAAGCCGAGCGACCTGGTGCCGGAGCTACAGGGTCGCCTGCCGATCCGTGTCGAGCTCAAGGCGCTGACGCCGGAAGACTTCGAGCGCATCCTGAGCGAGCCTCACGCGTCCTTGACCGAACAGTATTGCGCACTGCTCAAGACCGAAGGCCTGAACATCGAGTTCACGCCAGAAGGCATCAAGCGCCTGGCCCAGATCGCCTGGCAGGTCAACGAAAAGACCGAGAACATCGGTGCCCGTCGCCTGCACACGCTGCTCGAACGCCTGCTGGAGGAAGTCTCGTTCAGCGCCGGCGACCTGGCCAGTGCCCATAATGAAGCGCCGATCCTGATCGACGCCGAGTACGTCAACAGCCACCTGGGTGAACTGGCGCAGAACGAAGACCTGTCGCGGTATATCCTGTAAGCCACACGCTATGTGAGTGGGCTCTTGTGGCGAGGGAGC
Source organism: Pseudomonas bijieensis (assembly GCF_013347965.1). Lineage (NCBI taxonomy): Bacteria > Pseudomonadati > Pseudomonadota > Gammaproteobacteria > Pseudomonadales > Pseudomonadaceae > Pseudomonas > Pseudomonas bijieensis. The sequence goes on from NZ_CP048810.1 coordinate 3,689,765, forward strand.
TTGCTCCCGCTGGGCCGCGAAGCGGCCCCAAAACCCGTGGCCGCCGCTTATCAGGAACTGGTCGCGATTTTTTTGGGAGGGCTTCGCCCTCCAGCGGGAGCAAGCTCCCTCGCCACATATCGTTCACGCAAGCTTGCAAGAGACTGACGCCCCATGACCAAACTCCCCACCGCCATCAACCTGCACAAAGCCTCCAGGACCCTGACGCTCAAGTACGCGCCAGACGAGGAGTACCACCTGCCCGCCGAATTCCTGCGAGTGCACTCGCCTTCCGCCGAGGTCCAGGGCCATGGCAAACCCATCCTGCAATACGGCAAGCTCAACGTCGGCCTGACCAAGGTCGAACCGGCCGGCCAGTACGCACTGAAACTGACCTTTGACGACGGCCACGACAGCGGACTGTTCACTTGGGATTATCTCTATCAGTTGGCGGTGCGCCAGCAAGACCTGTGGAACGATTATCTTGGCGAACTCAAGGCCGCCGGAAAAACCCGCGATCCGAACGAGTCCGTCGTCAAGCTGATGCTCTAGCTCAAGGGCTGGCGCTTTAGGGGGAATTTTCTAGACTCATCTGCTTGAATGCCCGCGCAGCAACGTCAATGACTGGCCTGCTTGCGAAAAAAATTAAACTCGGGTAACCAATGGAGCTGGCAAGTTACCTGCAAAGGAACCGACGAGTTCCTGGCATACGTTTCCTCATTGGCCCTCGATGCGGAATTAATGGTCACCCGAGCAGCGTACCTGGTATTGGCTGTGTGGCTTCATGGCACGATACGGGTACTCGTCTGAAGGACAATGGAGCGTCGTAGATGAGCAACAAGAACAACGATGACCTGAAGTACCAGGCCTCGGAAAATACCCTGGGGTTGAATCCCGTCGTCGGCTTGCGCAGGAAAGACCTGCTGGCCTCTGCCCGCATGGTGCTGACCCAGGCCATCAAGCAACCGCTGCACAGCGTCAAGCACGTCGCTCATTTCGGCGTCGAACTCAAGAATGTCCTGTTCGGCAGATCCGAACTGCAACCGGCCGGTGACGACCGTCGCTTCGTCGACCCGGCGTGGAGCCAGAACCCGCTCTACAAACGTTACCTGCAAACCTACCTGGCGTGGCGCAAGGAGCTGCACGCCTGGATCGACGACAGCAACCTCTCGCCGGCGGACATCAGCCGCGGGCATTTCGTGATCAACCTGATGACCGAAGCCATGGCGCCGACCAACTCGGCGGCCAACCCGGCGGCGGTCAAGCGCTTCTTCGAAACCGGCGGCAAGAGCCTGCTGGACGGCCTGTCCCACCTGGCCAAGGATCTGGTGCACAACGGCGGGATGCCGAGCCAGGTCAACATGGGTGCGTTCGAGGTCGGCAAGAGCCTGGGCGTGACCGAAGGCGCCGTAGTGTTTCGCAACGACGTGCTGGAGCTGATCCAGTACCGGCCCATCACCGAGCAGGTCCACGAGCGACCGCTGCTGGTGGTGCCACCACAGATCAACAAGTTTTACGTTTTCGACCTGAGCCCGGACAAGAGCCTGGCGCGCTTCTGCCTGCGCAGCAACGTGCAGACCTTCATCGTCAGTTGGCGCAACCCCACCAAGGAGCAGCGCGAGTGGGGCCTGTCGACCTACATCGAGGCACTCAAGGAAGCGGTGGACGTGGTCACGGCCATCACCGGCAGCAAGGACGTGAACATGCTCGGGGCCTGCTCGGGCGGCATCACCTGCACCGCGCTGCTGGGCCATTACGCCGCCCTCGGCGAGAAAAAGGTCAACGCCCTGACCTTGCTGGTGAGTGTGCTCGACACCACCCTGGACACCGACGTGGCGCTGTTCGTCGACGAGCAGACCCTGGAAGCGGCCAAGCGCCACTCCTACCAGGCCGGCGTACTCGAGGGCCGCGACATGGCCAAGGTGTTCGCCTGGATGCGCCCCAACGACCTGATCTGGAACTACTGGGTCAACAACTACCTGTTGGGCAACGAACCGCCGGTGTTCGACATCCTGTTCTGGAACAACGACACCACGAGGCTGCCGGCGGCGTTCCACGGCGACCTCATCGAAATGTTCAAGAACAACCCACTGATCCGTCCCAATGCACTGGAAGTGTGCGGCACGCCCATCGACCTCAAGCAGGTCACCGCCGACATCTTCTCCCTGGCCGGCACCAACGACCACATCACACCGTGGAAGTCCTGCTACAAGTCGGCGCAGTTGTTTGGCGGCAAGGTGGAGTTCGTGCTGTCGAGCAGCGGCCATATCCAGAGCATCCTCAACCCGCCAGGCAACCCCAAGTCACGCTACATGACCGGCGAGGACATGCCGGCCAAGGCCGAGGACTGGCAGGAAAACTCCACCAAGCACACCGATTCCTGGTGGCTGCACTGGCAGGCCTGGCAGGCCGAGCGCTCGGGCAAACTGAAAAAAAGCCCCTACCGTGCTGGGCAACAAGGCCTACCCGGCCGGTGAAGCGGCGCCTGGCACCTATGTGCATGAGCGGTAGGAAATGCAACTCGTCTGCTGCGGGAATGAGCTTGCTCACGAATACATCCCGCCAGCCGACACCGAATGCAAGGCCCACAGCGCTGGGGAACATAAAACCCATGTTCACAGCAGATCCCCTGTGGAGCGAGCCTGCTCGCGATAACGGTGTGTCAGCCCACATTGATGTTGGATGTACCGCCGTCATCGCGAGCAGGCTCGCTCCCACAGGGGATAGGGGAAAAAATGAAAGACAGCGATCCAACCCATAGGGCTTGAAGCATGCCGCAACCGTACATCTTCCGTACCGTCGATCTGGATGGCCAGACCTTGCGCACCGCGGTACGTCCCGGCAAGCCTCACTTGACGCCCCTGCTGATTTTCAACGGCATCGGCGCCAACCTCGAGCTGGTGTTCCCGTTCATCCAGGCCCTGGACCCGGACCTGGAAGTCATCGCCTTTGACGTGCCCGGTGTCGGCGGCTCATCGACGCCCAACCGGCCGTATCGCTTTCCCGGGCTGGCAAAACTCACTGCGAGGATGCTCGATTACCTGGACTACGGGCAGGTCAACGTGATCGGCGTGTCCTGGGGGGGCGCCCTGGCCCAGCAGTTCGCCTATGACTACCCGGAGCGCTGCAAGAAGCTGGTCCTGGCGGCCACGGCGGCTGGGGCGGTGATGGTGCCGGGCAAACCGAAGGTGCTGTGGATGATGGCCAGCCCTCGGCGCTATGTTCAACCGTCCCACGTGATGCGTATCGCACCGCTGATCTACGGTGGCTCGTTCCGCCGCGACCCGAGCCTGGCGGCCAGCCATGCGGCCAAGGTTCGTTCGGCGGGCAAGCTTGGGTATTACTGGCAACTGTTCGCCGGTCTGGGCTGGACCAGCATCCACTGGCTGCACAAGATCCACCAGCCGACCCTGGTGCTGGCCGGCGACGACGACCCGCTGATTCCACTGATCAACATGCGCATGCTGGCCTGGCGCATTCCCAACGCCCAATTGCACATCATCGATGACGGCCATCTGTTCCTGATCACCCGGGCCGAAGCGGTGGCACCGATCATCATGAAATTCCTGGAGGAAGAACGTCAGCGTGCAGTGATGCATCCGCATCCCTCGCCGCTGGGCGGCTGAAACCGCCCATTAGCGCCTGGCAGGACGCCGGACCGCGCAACGACCCGAAACAGCGACTATGTTGTCTGGTTCGGTGTGTTTGTTTTTAGCCTGATGACGAAGGAGTTGACTCATGCGCGACAAACCGGCGAAGGGTTCCATGCCCGCCCCTGCCAGCTTCATCAACGCACAAAGTGCAGTCACCGGCTTGCGTGGCAGAGACCTGCTGTCCACCTTGCGCAGCGTGGCCGCACATGGCTTGCGCAACCCGGTGCACAGTGCCCGGCATGCGTTGAAGCTGGGCAGTCAACTGGGCCGTGTGCTGCTGGGCGAGACCCTGCACCCCACCAACCCCAACGACCAGCGTTTCGCCGACCCCACCTGGCAGCTCAATCCGTTCTACCGCCGCAGCCTGCAGGCCTACCTGAGCTGGCAGAAACAGGTCACGAGCTGGATCGACGAAAGCACCATGAGCCAGGATGACCGCGCCCGCGCCCACTTCGCCTTCGCCCTGCTCAACGATGCCGTGTCGCCGTCCAATACCTTGCTCAACCCACTGGCGGTCAAGGAACTGTTCAACTCCGGCGGCGCCAGCCTGGTTCGAGGTATCAGCCACCTGGTAGACGACCTGCTGCACAACGACGGCTTGCCGCGCCAAACCACGCCCCACGCCTTTGAAGTCGGCAAGACCCTGGCGACCACACCCGGAGCGGTGGTGTTTCGCAACGAATTGCTCGAGCTGATCCAGTACCGGCCCATGAGCGAAAAACAGTACGCCAAGCCCTTGCTGATCGTGCCGCCGCAGATCAACAAGTTCTACATTTTCGACCTGAGCCCTTCCAACAGCTTCGTTCAGTACGCCCTGAAAAACGGTTTGCAGGTCTTCATCATCAGTTGGCGCAACCCGGATGTACGCCACCGCGAATGGGGCCTGTCCAGTTATGTCGAGGCTGCGGAGGAGGCCATGAATGTCTGCCGGGCGATCACCGGCGCCCGCGAGGTCAACCTGATGGGTGCCTGCGCCGGGGGCATGACCATCGCCGCCCTGCAAGGCCACCTGCAAGCCAAGCGCCAGCTACGCCGGGTCGCCAGCGCCACGTATCTGGTGAGCCTGCTGGACAGCCAGATCGACAGCCCGGCCACGTTGTTCATCGACGAACAGACCCTAGAAGCCGCCAAGCGCCGCTCCTACCAGAAGGGCATCCTCGATGGTCGCGACATGGCCCGGGTATTCGCCTGGATGCGCCCCAACGATCTGATCTGGACCTACTTCATCAACAACTACCTGCTGGGCAAGGAGCCGCCGGCCTTCGACATCCTCTACTGGAATAACGATTGCACCCGGCTGCCGGCGGCTTACCACGGTGACCTGCTGGACTTCTTCAAGCACAACCCACTGACCCATCCCGGCGGCCTGGAAGTGTGCGGCACGCCAATCGACCTGCAGAAAGTGACGGTGGACAGTTTCAGCGTGGGTGGCATCAACGACCACATCACGCCCTGGGACGCGGTGTACCGCTCGACGCTGTTGCTCGGTGGCGAAAAACGCTTCGTGCTTTCCAACAGCGGCCATGTCCAGAGCATCCTCAACCCACCGGGCAACCCCAAGGCCAATTACATCGAAAGCGCGAAACTGAGCAGCGACCCACGGGCCTGGTACTACGACGCCAAGCACGTCGAAGGCAGTTGGTGGACCCAGTGGCTGGGCTGGATCCAGGAGCGCTCCGGCGCCCAACACGAAACCCAAATGACCTTGGGCAACGCGAACTACCCGCCTCTGGACGCAGCCCCGGGGACCTATGTTCGCGTGCGCTGAAGGCCCCACTCCACGGCCAGGTTATTGGCCGTGGCACGACTTGATCACTAAGAAGAACGGATGAAAACCCGCGATCGCATCCTCGAATGTGCCCTGCAGTTATTCAACGAAAAGGGCGAACCGAACGTATCCACCATGGAAGTTGCCAACGAAATGGGCATCAGCCCGGGCAACCTCTACTACCACTTCCATGGCAAGGAGCCGCTGATCCTCGGGTTGTTCGAGCGGTTCCAGAGCGAACTGGCACCGCTGCTGGACCCTCCGGCGGACGTGCAGTTGGCGCCGGAAGACTATTGGTTGTTCCTGCATCTGATCGTCGAGCGTCTGGCCCAGTACCGGTTTCTGTTCCAGGACCTGTCGAACCTGGCCGGGCGCTTGCCGAAGCTGGCCAAGGGCATTCGCCAACTGCTCAATGCCCTGAAGCGAACCCTCGCCTCGTTGCTGGCGCAACTCAAGGCCCAGGGGTTGCTGGTCAGCGATACCCAGGCCCTGGGGCAACTGGTGGAACAGATCACCATGACCTTGCTGTTCTCGCTGGACTATCAGCGGATCCTCGACCGTGAGGGTGAGGTCCGGCTGGTGGTCTACCAGATCATGATGCTGGTAGCCCCGCACCTGCCGCCGGCGACCAAGGTGGCGACCGAGCAATTGGCGTTGCGCTACCTGGAAGAACACGAGTAAGTACCTTGTGGGAGCGAGCCTGCTCGCGATGACGGTCGCACATCCAACATCAATGTGGCTGACACACCGCAATCGCGAGCAGGCTCACTCCCACATTATTTTCTGGGTGATTTCAATATTTGCACCACCACTCCCACAGGTTGACCTGCGTACAAACAAAAACGCCCGACCTTCACAGGCCGGGCGTTTTTGCATGTCCTCAAGAATCAGGACTGGGTGGGAGGCGTCGTTGGAGCCGGCGCGGTAGTCGGAGTGGCGACCGGGGTCGGCGCTGCGGCGGAGTTCGCCGTGCTCACCGGGGTAGCCGGTTTGGCGGCCGCGGTCGGCGCCTTCGGTGCAGTTGCTTTTGGCGCCGCCGGTTTTTTCACAGCCGGTTTTTTTGCCACCGCAGGTTTAGCGGCTGCTTTGGCAGCAGGCTTGGCGGCAGGTTTGGCTGCCGCTTTGGCCGTAGCAGGTTTGGCCGCTGCGGTTTTAGCAGCAGGTTTGGCCGCTGGCTTGGCTGCCGCTTTCGCCGCCACCGGTTTGGCCGCCGCTTTGGCAGCAGGTTTGGCCGCTGCGGTTTTAGCCGCGGGCTTGGCCGCTGCTTTGGCAGCAGGCTTGGCGGCGGTTTTTGCCGCGGCCTTGACCAATGGCTTGGCTGCCGTTTTGGTCGCCGGCTTGGCCGCTGCCGGCTTGGCCGCTGCCGTCTTGGTCGCTACCGGTGCGACTTTGGCGCCAGTGAGTTTTTCGATCTGCTTGGTCAACGTATCGACCTTGCTGTGCAGCGCCTTCACTTCATTGCGGCTCGGCACGCCCAGACGCGAGATCGCACTGTTCAGGCGCTTGTCGAAAGCCCCTTCCAGTTCGTCCCATTTGCCCAGTGCACGATCCTTCACGCCGCCGATTCGCGACTTGGCGGACTCGGCAGTGCCCTTGGCCGCATCGACTTGTTTGCCGACGGCCGTCTTGGTGAGTTTTTCGGCCTTTTCGCCGTCCTTAACCAGGGACTCGAAGAGTTTGCTGCCGTCAGTGTCGATCTTCGAGTACACGCCTAAACCAGCAAGCCAGATTTTGCGGGAGTATTTTTCAATCTTCCCGGCCCACGAGCTGCCTTCTTTTTCAGTGATCTTTTTGCCAGCCATCCCGTTCTCCTTAATGTTTACGCGCGACACGTTCGAGCAATGCTGTCAGCTCATCGAGCTTAGCAGAGAGTGTCTCAACGTCATGTTTAGACGGAATGCCGATACGATTCAAGGCACTTGCAACACGGGCATCAAATACCTTCTCGACTTTATCGAGTTGTACTTCAACCCGGGCCTTGAAAGTATTGACGTCGGTCTTGGCTTCAATCAATTCGCTGTTGGCCGCTTCAAGTTTCCCGGCAATTTTCTTTTTGCCTTTTGTTTCAATAACTTCGCCAGCCTTTACCAACTCCTGGAAGTACTCGCTGCCTTCCTGGCCGACCTTCGTGTAGGCGCCCAGGCCAGCCAGCCAGATCTTGCGCGCGTACGTTTTTACGTCGCTGAGCGTGGAAGATTCAACGTCGGTTTTTTTCTTCAGAATAACTTTGGCCATGGTGCACCTCACTCGAAAAAAGGTTTGAGGAACTGCCCGCGCATGGACGGGCTCAGGCACAAAGTAGTGACAATAATTAGAAAGGGCACCCTAACAACTGACAGACATCCTGTTGGCGCTGACTTCCCATGTGGGAGCGAGCCTGCTCGCGATAGCGGAGCGTCAGCCAACTTTGATGTGACTGATGCAATGCAATCGCGAGCAAGCTCGCTCCCACAGGTGAATAGGTGGTGAACTTGAGTCACGCATTCCATCCACCCTTCGATCAATCAAACCAACGCCTTATCCAGCGCCTTTTCGATTTCCGTCTTGATCGTGCCGCTCATGGCCGACATCAACATGCCCAGCTCCACATCGACGCGGATCGAATCCTCGCCCACATGCACTTCGCCCTTGACCCCGGAACGCTTGAGTTTCAGGGTATCGCCCTCCCACTGCGGCTCCAGGCCATAGCTGTCGGACAACTTCTGGGCCAGCTTGTCGGCCTTCTCTCGCGCCGCTTCCTTGCCCAGGCCATGGGCACGCTCAACAGTTATACGGGCCATCGGGTGACTCCTGTTTTATCGGGACTTGCCTGAACGTTTCAGACCCTGGCTGCGTCAAAACGTCCCGGCGGTAGCCCATCTTACCTTCAGCCTTGCCAAGACAAAGCCCTCCACCGGGATTAGAATGTCCCGCATTCTTTTTTGGTGACCGCGATATGACTGATCAGCGCAAAGGCAGCGATGCCGAACCCACCACTCACTTCGGCTTCAAGAACGTGCCGGAAAGCCAGAAAGCGGAAAAAGTCGCCGAGGTTTTCCACTCCGTGGCCGCCAAGTATGACTTGATGAACGACCTGCTCTCGGGCGGCATGCACCGCCTGTGGAAGCGTTTTGCGATCGAGCTGTCGGGCGTGCGCAGCGGCAACCGCGTACTGGACATCGCCGGCGGCACGGGCGACCTGACGAAGAAGTTTTCCCACATCGTCGGGCCGACCGGCCAGGTGGTGCTCGCCGACATCAACGAATCCATGCTCAAGGTCGGCCGCGACCGCCTGCTGGACCTGGGTGTGGCCGGCAATGTCGAGTTCGTCCAGGCCGACGCCGAGAAGCTGCCGTTCCCCGACAATCATTTCGACTGCGTGACCATCGCCTTCGGCCTGCGCAACGTCACCCACAAGGAAGACGCCCTGCGCTCGATGCTGCGCGTGCTCAAGCCCGGCGGCCGCCTGCTGGTGCTGGAATTCTCCAAGCCAACCAACGCGCTGATGTCCAAGGCCTACGATGCCTACTCGTTCGCCTTCATGCCGCTGATGGGCAAGCTGATCACCAATGACTCGGAAAGCTATCGCTACCTGGCCGAATCGATCCGCATGCACCCGAACCAGGAAACCCTGAAGTCGATGATGGTCGAGGCCGGCTTCGACCGCGTGACATACCACAACATGACCGCAGGCATCGTCGCCCTGCATCGCGGCATCAAACCCTGATGCTGCTCACCGGCCTGCTCGCCAGCGTCGAACTCGGCCTCAACCGGGTGCTGCGCCTGGACAGCACGGCGCTCGCGCGCCTGGCGCACTTGAGCGGCACAGTGATCGCCGTGGACTGCCGCAGCCCGGCGTTGCGGCTGTTCATCCTGCCCAGCGACGAAGGCCTGATGCTCGCCGCCCACTGGGAAGCCGAGGCCGACTGCACGCTGCGTGCCCCGGCGTCGAGCCTGCTGAACCTGGCCCTGGGCAAGGACAAGACTGCCGTGCTGCACAGCCCTGACGTGGAACTCGACGGCGACAGTGGCGTGCTGCTGGAGCTGGCGGCGATTCTCCAGGACCTGGAGCTGGATTGGGAATACGAAGTGTCTCGCTGGATCGGCCCGGTGGCGACCCAATTGCTCAGCGGCCATTTGCGTAGCCGCGGCCGCTGGTATCGCCAGGGCTTCGCCAGCCTGGGGCAGAATCTGAGTGAATACCTGGCCGAAGAATCGCGTACCCTCGTAGGCCAACGCGAAGCCCAGGCCCGCTTTAATGAACTGGACCAGGTCAAGCTTGACCTGGAACGTCTCGAGGCGCGTTTCGAGCGCCTTTCCCGATCCCTTGAAACCAAGCGATAACGCATGAAGCTGCTTGCCGTCCGCCGTTTGTTGCGCATCCAGCGCGTCGTGATCCGCTACCGCCTCGATGACCTGCTGTTCGCCCTGCCATTGCCCTGGTTTCTCCTGGCACTGCGTTTCGTGCTGCCGTGGCGCTGGTTCCCCCGGCGAACGCTGGACCTGACGCGCGGCGCACGCCTGCGCCTGGCCTTGCAGGACCTGGGCCCCATCTTCATCAAGTTCGGGCAGATTCTCTCGACCCGTCGCGACCTGTTGCCCGAAGACATCGCCGATGAGCTGATGCTGCTGCAGGACCGCGTGCCGCCGTTCGACTCCAAGCTGTCGGTGGCGCTGATCGAAGAGCAACTGGGCAAGAAGGTCAGCGAAGTCTTCAGCCGTTTCGACGTCGAGCCCCTGGCCTCGGCCTCGGTGGCCCAGGTGCATGCCGCGCAGCTCAAGAGCGGCGAAGAAGTGGTGGTCAAGGTCATCCGCCCGGGCCTCAAGCCGATCATCGCCCAGGACCTGGCGTGGCTGTTCATCCTCGCCCGCGCCGCCGAGCGGCTGTCGGCCGACGCCCGCCTGCTGCATCCGGTGGACGTGGTCCAGGACTACGAAAAAACCATCTACGACGAACTCGACCTGCTGCGCGAAGCCGCCAACGCCAGCCAGTTGCGCCGCAACTTCGAGGGCTCGCCGCTGCTCTATGTGCCGCAAGTGTATTGGGACTGGTGTCGCCCGAAAGTGTTGGTGATGGAGCGCATCTACGGCATCCAGGTCACCGACCTGGCAACCCTGGCCGACCAGCGTACCGACATGAAGCTGCTGGCCGAGCGTGGCGTGGAGATTTTCTTCACCCAGGTATTTCGCGACAGCTTCTTCCACGCCGACATGCACCCGGGCAACATTTTCGTCAGCACCGTGCAACCGTGGAGCCCGCAATACATTGCCATCGACTGCGGCATCGTCGGCAGCCTGACTCCCGAGGACCAGGATTACCTGGCGCGCAACCTGTTCGCCTTCTTCAAGCGTGATTACCGTCGTGTCGCCCAACTGCACATCGATTCGGGCTGGGTCCCGGCCGAGACCAAGCTCAACGAATTCGAAGCGGCGATCCGTACCGTGTGCGAACCGATCTTCGAAAAACCGTTAAAAGATATTTCCTTCGGCCAGGTGCTGATGCGCCTGTTCCAGACCGCGCGCCGCTTCAACATGGAGGTTCAGCCACAGCTGGTACTGTTGCAGAAAACCCTGTTGAACATCGAAGGCCTCGGCCGCCAGTTGTATCCGGACCTCGACCTGTGGAACACCGCCCAACCGTTCCTCGAACGCTGGATGCGCGAGCGCGTCAGCCCCAAAACCTTGCTGGGCAACGTGCAAAGCCAGTTCGAGCAGCTCCCGCACCTGGCCAACATGACCCGCGACCTGCTCGAACGCATGTCCCAGCCCCATGCCCACGACCCGGCGCCACCGTGGCACCGACGCAAGGATGACTGGTTCCTGCGCCTGCTCGGCGCAGCTCACCTGGGAGGTGGCGCAATGCTGGCGGCTGGTGGGCCGTTGAGCGAATTGGGCCATTGGCCCGCCGCAATCATGGTGATCGTCGGCTTGTATCTGGTCGTTCGCCGATAGCCAGCACCGGTTCGCGCTGGCACACTGTTTCAACGCTGGGCCCGCCGACTTCAGGTGCGTGGCCCATGGTCGGAGTCAAAGATGAAAAACTGGCAGGACGAGATCAAATGGGACGCTGACGGCCTGGTGCCAGCCATCGCCCAGGACCACAAGACCGGGCGCGTACTGATGATGGCCTGGATGAACCGCGAAGCACTGGCCCTGACCGCCGCCGAGAACCGCGCCATCTATTGGTCACGTTCCCGTGGCAAGCTGTGGCGCAAAGGTGAAGAATCCGGGCATGTGCAGCACCTGCATGAGATGCGCCTGGACTGCGACGGCGACGTCATCATCCTGATGGTCGAACAAGTCGGTGAGATTGCCTGCCACACCGGCCGTCAAAGCTGCTTCTATCGCGTCTTCGAGAACGGCGACTGGAAAACCGTCGACCCGGTGCTCAAGGACCCGCATGCCATTTATTCAGGACATACCCATGAGTGACACCCTGACCCGCCTGGCCCAGGTGCTGGAAGAGCGCAAAGGCGCCGCGGCCGACAGTTCCTATGTCGCCAGCCTGTACCACAAGGGTTTGAACAAGATTCTGGAAAAAGTCGGCGAAGAGTCGGTCGAGACCATCATCGCCGCCAAGGACGCCGCCATCAGCGGCGATTGCAGCGACGTGATCTACGAGACCGCCGACCTGTGGTTCCACAGCCTGGTCATGCTGGCCCAACTGGGGCAGCATCCGCAGGCCGTACTGGATGAACTGGACCGTCGCTTCGGTCTGTCCGGGCACGTCGAAAAAGCCTCGCGCCCGTCCGCCTGATCAACTTTTGAGAGGAATAGCCACATGGGTATCTTTGACTGGAAACACTGGATCGTCATCCTGGTTGTCGTGGTGCTGGTATTCGGTACCAAGAAACTGAAAAACCTCGGCACCGATGTCGGCGAGTCGATCAAGGGCTTTCGCAAAGCCATGAACGATGACGAAAAACCGGCCGACCCGACGGCTGCCCCGGCGCAACCGGTACAGCCAGCCCAACCGGTACATCCCCAGGCCACCCAGCCTGTGAATGCGCCGCACACCATCGACGTGCAGGCACAAAAAGTCGAAGAGCCCGTCCGCAAAGACTCGTGAGCACTGACTAATGTTTGGGATCAGCTTCACTGAACTGCTGCTCGTCGGCCTCGTCGCCTTGCTGGTACTGGGCCCAGAGCGCCTGCCGGGTGCTGCGCGTACCGCCGGTCTGTGGATCGGGCGCCTGAAGCGCAGCTTCAATGCGATCAAACAGGAAGTTGAACGTGAGATCGGTGCCGACGACATCCGTCGGCAACTTCACAACGAACATATCCTGTCCCTGGAGCAGGAAGCGCGGAAAATCTTCACGCCGACCCAACAGGAGCCGACGCCGGTTCAGCCTGCGGTCGAGCCGACGATTGCGCCACAGGCGTCGGTGGACAACACGACGCCCGTGGTGGCCGAGCCGGCCCAACCGGTGGAACCCGCCGCGACAGTAACAACGCCAGCAGCTCCCAACGACCCTACTTTGCCGCCGCGAGCCCCATGAGCGATATCCCTGAAAACGACCAGCCGATGCCGCTGGTATCGCACCTCACCGAGTTGCGCACCCGCCTGCTGCGTTGCGTCGCGGCGGTTTTCATCATCTTCGCCGGGCTGTTTTCCTTCACCCAGCAGATCTACACCTTCGTTTCCACGCCGCTGCGCCAGTACCTGCCGGTAGGGGCAACGATGATCGCTACCGACGTGTCGTCGCCGTTCCTGACGCCACTGAAGCTGACGATGATGGTCTCGCTGTTCCTGGCGATCCCGGTGATCCTGCACCAGATCTGGGGCTTCATCGCACCGGGCCTGTACAAGCATGAAAAACGCATCGCCGTGCCGCTGCTGGTGTCCAGCATCCTGCTGTTCTATACCGGCATGGCCTTCGCCTATTTCCTGGTGTTCCCGCTGATCTTCAAGTTCTTCGCCGCCGCTACGCCGGCAGGCGTGGAGATGATGACCGACATCACCAGCTACCTGGATTTCGTCATGACGCTGTTCTTCGCCTTCGGCGTGGCGTTCGAAATCCCCGTGGCGGTGGTCCTGCTGGTGTGGATCGGCGTGGTGGACGTGGCCTACCTGAAGAGGATCCGCCCCTATGTGATCATCGGCTGCTTCGTGGTCGGCATGATCCTGACCCCGCCGGATATCTTCTCCCAGACCCTGCTGGCCGTTCCGATGTGGCTGCTGTTCGAGATCGGTATCCTGTTCGGTGGCCTGGTGCGCAAGCGCCGGGAAGAAGAGCCCGAGGACCAGCCGGTCGATGACCACAACGACCAGCCGCCTGCGACCCAAGCGTGAACCTGCTGCTGCTCGAAGAGGCCGATTTCATCGGGCCTGACCGGGTCGTGCTGAGCGATCGCCGGTTGACCCACATGCAGGAAGTCCATCGCAGCGCTGTCGGCGACAGCCTGCGGGTCGGGCGTATCGGCGGCTTGATGGGCACGGCCCAGGTGCTGCGCCTGGAGGCTCGCGAGGCCGAACTGCAAGTGACCCTCGACCAGCCGCCACCGGCCAAGTTGCCGCTGACCCTGGTGCTGGCGCTGCCGCGTCCGAAAATGCTCAGGCGAGTGTTCCAGACCGTCGCCACCATGGGTGTGCCGCGGGTGGTACTGGTCAACAGCTATCGCGTGGAAAAGAGCTTTTGGCAGACGCCGTTCCTCGAACCCGAGGCTATCCGCGAGCAACTGATCCTGGGCCTGGAACAAGCCCGGGACAGTGTGCTGCCAGACATCATTATCGAAAAACGCTTCAAACCCTTCGTCGAGGACCGCCTGCCGGCCATCGCCAACGGCACCCTCGGACTGGTCGGGCACCCTGGCAACCACCCGCCCTGCCCGCGAGCGCTAACAGAACCGGTGACCTTGGCCATCGGCCCCGAAGGCGGTTGGATTCCCTACGAGATCGACCTGCTGGGCAAGGCCGGCTTGCAACCGGTGCAGTTGGGCGAGCGGATCCTGCGGGTCGAGACCGCGGTTACGGCGCTGCTCGCACGACTGTTCTGATCCCTTTGGTTTACCACGGTATTCAAAACGCATCTAACTCATTTCTCCTGTTCCCCCTTTCTGGGCCGATAACGCTTTATACAAAGCAGTTCCGCCCTTCAAGGGAGTATCAGCATGTTCCAATGGCTAGGTAACGTAGGCGTTAATCGCAAACTTGGCTTCGGTTTCGGCCTGGTGCTGTTCTTAACCTTGATGATCGCTTTCACCGGATGGATCGGCCTGGGCCGCGTGATTGCCCACGGCGACATGCTCGGGCTCATTGCCAGCCTGAACGACCAGACCAAGGACCTGCGTACCGCGCGCATGGACTATTTTTCGACCCGCGGCGAAAAGGGCCCAGGGGAAATCAACGATCTGCTCGGAAAATTGGAGCCTGGGCTCCAAACCGCCCGTCAATCGATCGAGCAGCCAGCCGACATGGCGCTTCTCGACAAACAACTGGGGGCTATCGCCGACTACAAAGTTGCCTTCACCGAACTGACCCACGCCATTGCCAATCGTGAGGATGCACGCGGCAAACTGGGCGCCAATGCCGATAACGCCGTAGCCCGTGTCGCCACCGTTGAAAACGCCCTGCGGCAAAGCGACAACGTGGCTCAATTCGACAGCGTGGTCAGCCTGAGCAAGGCCATCCAGCAAGCCCGCTATCAGGTTCGTGGCTACACCTACAGCGGCCAGGCCGACGCCGAACAGCCTGCCCTGGATGCCATCGATAACGCGTTGAAAATCCTCGCCAGCCTGCCGCCCCAACTACCAGACGAACACGCCGCCAACCTGCAGCAGGCCAACGAATCGTTCAAGACTTATCGTGCAGCGGTCGGCCAGTTCCGTGATGCCCAGACCGCAAGCGCTGCCGCGGTCAAGCGCATGTCCGACTTGGGGGTGGTGCTACGCGAGGCCAGCAGGAATCTCACCCAGTCCCAGACCATCGTGCGCGACCATGAAGCCAGCGATGCCAAGATTTTGCTGGCATCGGCCGCCGCGCTGGCCTTCCTGTTCGGCGTGATCGCCGCCCTGGCGATCACCCGGCAGATCGTCACCCCGCTGGAGCAGACCCTCAAGGTCGCCGAACGCGTGGCGGCAGGCGACTTGACCCACAATCTCACCTCCGAGCGCCGCGACGAACTGGGCCAACTACAGCGCGCCATGCAGAGCATGACCGTGGGCCTGCGGCAATTGATCGGCGGCATCAGCGAAGGCGTCACGCAAATCGCCAGCGCCGCCGAACAGCTTTCAGCCGTTACCGAACAGACCAGCGCCGGGGTCAACAGCC
Organism: Pseudomonas bijieensis; assembly: GCF_013347965.1. Classification (NCBI taxonomy): domain Bacteria; kingdom Pseudomonadati; phylum Pseudomonadota; class Gammaproteobacteria; order Pseudomonadales; family Pseudomonadaceae; genus Pseudomonas; species Pseudomonas bijieensis. Next base: position 3,705,414 of record NZ_CP048810.1, read on the forward strand.
AGAAGGTGGAAACCGATCAGGTCGCCACCGCCATGCACGAAATGACCGCTACGGTGCAGGAAGTGGCGCGCAATGCCGAGCAAGCGAGCGAAGCAACGGCCGCCGCGGACCAACAGGCTCGCGAAGGCGAAAAGGTGGTCGGAGAAGCCATCGCCCAGATCGAGCGCCTGTCCAACGCGGTGGGCAATTCCACCGATGCCATGGGCCACCTCAAACGCGAGAGCGACAAGATCGGCAGCGTCCTGGACGTGATCAAGTCCGTGGCCCAGCAAACCAACCTGCTGGCCCTCAACGCGGCCATCGAGGCGGCCCGGGCCGGTGAAGCCGGGCGTGGGTTCGCGGTAGTGGCCGACGAGGTGCGCAGCCTGGCCCAGCGCACCCAGAAGTCCACCGAAGAGATCGAGCAACTGGTCCTTGGCCTGCAGACCGGAACCGAACAGGTCGCGACCAGCCTGGACAACAGTCGCAGCCTGACCGACAGCAGCGTCGAACTGACCCGCCGTGCCGGTGGCTCACTGGAAAACATCACCCGCACCGTCTCGGCGATCCAGTCGATGAACCAACAGATCGCCGCCGCGGCCGAGCAACAGAGCGCCGTGGCCGAAGAGATCAACCGCAGCGTGCTGAATGTTCGCGACGTGTCCGAACAAACGGCTGCTTCCAGTGAAGAAACCGCCGCCTCCAGCGCCGAACTGGCGCGGCTTGGGGTTCATTTGCAGACGCTGGTGGGACGCTTCAAGGTCTAACCTGAAGGGCAGGCATAAAACCCGTGGCGAGGGCGCTTGCTCCCGCTAGGGCGCGAAGCGGCCACCGGCGGGCGTTCGGAGGGGCAACGACTTCGCAGCCGAGTGCCCTCACCAAGGAAACGCCCCTACCTATTTCCTACAGATCCCCGTCACATGGTCGATACTCTTCTCATAAGACCTATAAAAGGTTCCAGGGAGTATCAGCATGTTCAGTTGGCTGACCGAAAAGCTGGGAAACGTAAGCGTCAATCGCAAACTGGGTTTCGGTTTTGGCCTGGTACTGCTCATGACCCTCCTGAGCACCTTCGCGGGCTGGAACAGCCTGGGCAGCGTGATCAGCCGCGCTGACAAGCAGGCGTCTATCGCCAGTCTCAATGAGTTGGCCAAGGATTTGCGAGTCGCCAGTCTCGACTATGAGATGCGGCGTGGCGAACAGGGACCCGCTGTCGTCAGCGAGTTCTTGGGCAAGCTTCAGGAAAGCATACAAGCTGCCCTCAAACAGTTTGTACGTCCGGCAGACCAGGAGTTGCTCAATCAGCAACTGGCTATCCTCGACGAGTACAAACGCGCCTTCGGCGACCTGACCCAGGCGACGCAGAACCGCGAATCGGCCCGATCCAAGCTTGGCGCCAACGCCGACAATGCCGTGGCCAAAGTGAAGGAGGTCGAAAATGCCTTGCGCCAAGGCGACAGTGTTGCGCAATTCGACAGTGTGATCGAGCTGAGCAAACTGCTCCAGCAAGCGCGCTACCAGGTTCGCGGCTACACCTACAGTGGCAAGGCCGATGCCGAGCAACCGGCGCTGGAGGCCATCGATAGTGTCTTGAAAAACCTTGAAAGCCTGCCGGGCAAACTGCCGGAACAACACACCGCCAACCTGCAACAAGCCACTGAATCGATGAAGGCCTATCGTGCCGCCGTCAGCCAGTTCCGCGATTCGCAGGTGGCCAGCGCATCAGCCCTCAAGAGAATGGTCGACCAGGGCGCCCGTTTGAATGACCTGAACAACCATTTGACTACCTCGCAGATTGAGAAACGCGACCTGGAGACGACGCATGCGAAAGAAGTGCTGATCATCGTCACCATCCTGGCATTGGCGTTTGGCCTGCTGGCGGCCTGGATCATTACCCGGCAGATCGTTGTTCCACTGCAGCAGACCTTGGTTGCCGTTGAACGTGTCGCCTCCGGCGACTTGAGCCATAACCTGGTGGTCACCCGCCGTGACGATATGGGCCAATTACAAGGCAGCCTACAGCGAATGGTGATCAGCCTGCGGCAACTGATCGGAGGCATCGGCGAAGGCGTTACGCAAATCGCCAGCGCCGCTGAACAGCTCTCCGCCGTCACCGAGCAGACCAGCGCCGGGGTCAACAGCCAGAAAGTGGAAACAGACCAGGTCGCCACCGCCATGCACGAAATGACCGCCACGGTGCAGGAAGTGGCGCGCAACGCCGAAGAAGCCTCCGAAGCGGCCGTCGCTGCTGACCAACAGGCTCGCGAAGGCGAAAAAGTCGTGGGCGAAGCCATTGCCCAGATCGAACGCCTGTCCAAGGAAGTGGGCAATTCCACCGAAGCGATGGGCCATCTCAAGCGCGAGAGCGACAAGATCGGCAGCGTGCTGGATGTGATCAAGTCCGTGGCCCAGCAAACCAACCTGCTGGCCCTCAACGCGGCGATCGAGGCGGCCCGTGCCGGTGAAGCCGGACGTGGGTTCGCGGTGGTGGCCGACGAGGTTCGCAGCCTGGCCCAGCGCACCCAGAAGTCCACCGAAGAAATCGAAGAGCTTATCCTCGGCCTGCAATCGGGCACCGAACAGGTCGCGACCACCCTGGACAACAGCCGCAACCTGACCGATAGCAGCGTCGAATTGACCCGCCGCGCCGGTGGCTCGCTGGAAAACATCACCCGTACGGTCTCGGCAATCCAGTCGATGAACCAACAGATCGCCGCCGCCGCCGAGCAGCAGAGTGCCGTGGCCGAAGAGATCAACCGCAGCGTCGTGAACGTTCGCGATGTGTCCGAACAGACGGCTTCTTCCAGCGAAGAAACCGCCGCCTCCAGTGCCGAACTGGCACGGCTGGGGGTTCATTTGCAGACGCTGGTAGGACGCTTCAAGGTCTGACCCAAAAGAGCTGGCATAAGCCTGTGGCCAGGGCTTGCTCCCTCGCCACAGGAATGCATTACGTCTATTTTTCTACAGATCCCGGCAAAACCGCCGATACAACCCTGATAAAACCAATCAGCGCTACAAGGGAGTATCAGCATGTTCCGGTGGCTTGCCCAGGGTCTGGGAAACGTAGGCGTTAATCGCAAACTCGGCGCAGGCTTCGGCCTGGTGCTGTTCCTCACCTTGATGATTGCATTCACCGGCTGGTCCGGCCTGGGCAATGTCATCAGTCGGGGCGACAAACTGGGCTTCATTGCCAGTCTCAACGACTTGAGCAAAGACTTGAACCTGGCCAGCATCGACTACAACACCACGCGGGGCGAGAAAGGACCGCAAGCGGTCAACGACCTGCTGGGCAAGCTCGAAGAGGGCCTGAAGACTGCTCGCCAGTTGATCGAACAACCGGCCGACGTCGCGCTGATCGATGCGCAACTGGCCGCCGTCGCCGAATACAAGGGCGCCTTCGCCCAGATGACCCGCGCCACCGTCAACCGCGAAGATGCCCGTAGCAAACTCGGCGCCAGCGCCGACAACGCCGTGGCCCGCGTCGCTGAAGTTGAAAAGTTGTTGCTGCAAGCCGGCGACATCACCCCGTTCAACAGCGTGGTCACCCTGAGCAAGGCCATCCAGCAAGCCCGCTACCAGGTTCGTGGCTACACCTACAGCGGCAAGAGCGAAGCCCAGCAACCGGCCCTCGATGCCATCGACACCGTCCTCAAACTGCTCGCGCGCCTGCCAGACCAATTGCCCCAGGAACACGCCGCCGACCTGCAGCAGGCCAGCGACTCGTTCAATCTCTATCGCGCGGCGGTCGCCCAATTCCGCGACTCGCAAATCGACAACGCTGCGGCCCTCCAGCGCATGACCGAGCAAGGTCAAATACTGATCGACGCCAGCCAGAAGCTGACCGTATCCCAGACCGCCGTGCGTGACCACGACGCCGCCCAAGCCAAGACGGTCCTGATCGTAGCGGCCGCCCTGGCGCTGCTGTTTGGCGTGATCGCCGCCCTGTTCATCACCCGGCAGATCGTCGGCCCGCTCGGCCAGACCTTGAAGGTTGCCGAACGCGTGGCCGCCGGTGACCTGACCCACAACCTGACCTCCGAGCGTCGCGACGAACTCGGCCAGCTGCAACGCGCCATGCAAAGCATGACCGTGGGCCTGCGGCAGTTGATCGGTGGCATCAGCGAAGGTGTGACCCAGATCGCCAGCGCCGCCGAACAGCTCTCGGCCGTGACCGAACAGACCAGCGCCGGGGTCAACAGCCAGAAAGTGGAAACCGACCAGGTCGCCACCGCCATGCACGAAATGACCGCCACCGTGCAAGAAGTCGCACGCAACGCCGAGGAAGCTTCCGAAGCCGCCGTCGCTGCCGACCAACAGGCCCGCGAGGGTGACAAAGTGGTTGGCGAGGCCATTGCCCAGATCGAACGCCTGGCTAAGGAAGTCGGCAACTCCACCGCCGCCATGGGCGACTTGAAGCGTGAAAGCGACAAGATCGGCAGCGTCCTGGACGTGATCAAGTCCGTGGCTCAGCAGACCAACCTGCTAGCCCTCAACGCCGCCATCGAAGCCGCCCGCGCCGGCGAGGCCGGACGTGGTTTTGCGGTGGTGGCCGATGAAGTCCGCAGCTTGGCCCAGCGTACCCAGAAGTCCACCGAAGAAATCGCAGAACTGATTGTCGGCTTGCAAAGCGGCACCGAACAAGTCGCGACCATCATGGACAACAGCCGCAGCCTGACCGACAGCAGCGTCGAACTGACCCGCCGCGCGGGGGGCTCGCTGGAGAACATTACTCGCACGGTTTCGGCGATCCAGTCGATGAACCAGCAGATCGCCGCGGCGGCGGAGCAGCAGAGTGCGGTGGCTGAGGAGATCAACCGTAGTGTGCTGAATGTGCGTGATGTGTCGGAGCAGACGGCGTCGTCCAGTGAGAAGACTGCCGCTTCGAGTGCTGAGCTGGCGCGGTTGGGGGGTTCATTTGCAGACGTTGGTGGGGCGGTTCCGGGTCTAGCAGGCCTACGCAAAACCTGTGGCGAGGGAGCTTGCTCCCGCTTGAGTGCGCAGCGCTCACAATATTGCAGGGAGCAGCGGCTGCGCCATCTTGAGCTGGTGGTCTGTGGGTATAGGTATTCTTGGGTGTATATCCGTTATTTAGGTAACGGCTACTTAGGGTTCCGCCCTTACGGCGGCTCACTTTTGAAAAGCGCAAAAGTAAGCAAAACGCTTCTGCTTCTGCCCCACCACTCGGCACCTCGCCTAGGCTCGGTGTGCCCTCACTCCGGCATTGCTCCGTGGGCCGCCGCGAAGGGCCATCCATGGCCCAGCGCGGCTAACCCGGCATCCATGCCGGGTTGCCCACTGCGCAATGCCTGCGTTCGGCCAGCGTGGTTTACGGGGCGCCGAGATCAACGTCCACCGCGAGGCGGCCTGATAGCCGACCTGGCTCTTGGTAAAACCGCGTTCCTCCTGTGGGAGCGGGCTTGTTCGCAAAGACCATGTCACAGCCAATGAAGATATCGAATGTGCTGGCCTCTCACCGTTGATCTTCAGCGGGCACAACATTCATGTACACCGCAAAGCCATTGTGGGAGCGAGCTTGCTCGCGAAGGCGGTGCCACAGTGGATGAAGATGTCGGATGTGGTGGCCTCATCGCGAGCAGGCTCGCTCCCACAGGGGAGTGCGGTCACCCAGAACCAGGTCGGCTACTAGGCCGCCTCGCGGTGGACGTTGATCTCGGCGCCCCGTTAACCACGATGGCCGAACGCAGGCATTGTGGAGTGGGCATCCCGGCATGGATGCCGGGATAGCCGCGCTGGGCCATGGATGGCCCTTCGCGGCGGGCCCACGGAGCAATGCCGGAGTGAGGGCATGCCGAGCCTAAGCGAGGCACCGAGTGGTGGGGCAGGAGCGTTTTGCTTACTTTTGACTGGGCCGGCTTCCGGGCTTCTCAAAAGTGAGCCGCTGTAAGAGCGGAACCGTCAGCAGCCGTTACCTAAATAACGGATATACACACAAAAATCCCCCTCCCACAATCCGTCATCCCAAGGCTACGGCGCCTTGCGCCATTGCCTACAACTACGCCAGAATCCGCCGGCTTGTACGCCTTAGGCCTGGGCTTTAACGTTTGCAGGTCGCTGTCAGTTCAGCGATCGGGTTTAGCAGCCTGAACAATCCTAGACGTACGCTCTCCACATGCGTGAGCAGGCTTCAGCGCCTGCACATCTATGTCATGGCGGTTGTGCGTGGGAGACCTTCGGGTCTGCCGGGTTCTAGGGTCCCGGTCTGCTAACCCGCGTACAGTCGCCACCCTTCTCGTTTAGCAGCGATATCTGGCGGCTCCATTACCCTAGGAGCGTCAACTATGTACAAGGTCACACCCAACCCACCAGAACCAGAAACCGACCCCAAGAAACTCCAGGAAGCCGCTGATCGCACGCTCGATTACTACCTGAACCCCAAACAGGCCAAATCCGAGAATAAACCCTCGCCAGGCCAACTCTTCACCGTCGTCGACGGCATCGACACCGAAAGCCTGCTGGCCAACCTCAGCGAAACCCTGGCCTCAGCCGATGCCATGGTCAGCGACCTTGCGTTCGACCTGAAAGGCACGCGACGCCATGTTGCCCTTGGCATCCTACAACTGATCGAACTGAGTGGATTGTTGGCGAATCGGCTGTTGGACAGCGTCAACCCCTAGACCATAGCTCCCTCGCCACAAAGTCCGGGGCCATCGGTAAAAAAATGCACCCAACAAAAAGCCCCGCTTCCTTCCAGAAGCGGGGCTTTTTTGCGTATCAGGCCACTTGAGGCTGCACGCTCACCGGCTGTAGCGGCAGCAGCGGTGCATGGGGATCGGCCTTGACCGATTCACGCCACGCAGCCAGCCACTCGGGATGCGCCTCGCTCCAAACCTGCTCGTGCAGGCGGGACAAGGCCACCGGATCGCTCAGCAGTGCCAGTCGCTCGGCGTTGCTGAGACCGGCAGGACCGGCCTTCAAGGCGTGACGAACACGTTCGACCCGCAGCCATTCAATCGGCTCGGCCTGGCCGTGACGCGAAGTGGCCAGGGCATACGCCAAGGCATTCTGTTGTGGATCGACCACTGCCCGGATGAAGCCGTCGTTCAGCGCGTGCCAACGGTTTTCATGGGTGTACTGGTCCGTCGACAGCAGTTCCTGCGGCGGTGCGTATTCCTCAGGGATCAGGAACAGGCTCTCATCACGGGACTTCAAGCCCAGGCCCACGCGACTGGAGATCACCGACACCGGGATCGACAGCATCAGCGAACCGACGATCGGCACCAGCCACCACAGGAAGCTCGGGTTCAGCCAGATAACCAGCAAGGCCCAGAAGAAGCCCAGCAGGGTCTGCGGACCGTGGCGCTTGACCGCTTCGCTCCAGGGCGTGGAGTCGTCGTCACGTTGTGGCGAGTTCCAGGTCGCGGCCCAGCCCAGGAACGCGGCGAGCACGAAGCGGGTGTGGAAAATCATCCGCACCGGCGCCAGCAACATGGAGAACAACATCTCCAGCAGCATCGACAGCGTCACCTTGAACTTGCCACCGAACTCCTTCGCACCCTTGGCCCAGATCAGCACGATGCTCAGCAGCTTGGGCAGGAACAGCAGCACGATGGTCGTCGAGAACAAGGCGATGGCCTTGTCCGGATGCCATTGCGGCCACAGCGGATAAAGCTGGCGTGGTTCGAGGAAGTATTGCGGTTCCATCAGGGTGTTCACCGCCAGCAGCGCAGTGGAGAGCACCAGAAAGAAGAACCACAGCGGCGCCGACAGGTAGGACATCACGCCCGTCAGGAACACCGCACGGTGCACCGGGTGCATGCCCTTGACCAGGAACAGCCTGAAGTTCATCAGGTTGCCGTGGCACCAGCGACGGTCACGCTTGAGTTCGTCCAGCAGGTTCGGCGGCAGCTCTTCGTAGCTGCCCGGCAGGTCATAGGCAATCCACACGCCCCAGCCGGCACGGCGCATCAGCGCTGCTTCGACGAAGTCGTGGGACAGGATCGCACCGGCGAACGCGCCTTTACCGGGCAACGGCGCCAGGGCGCAGTGCTCGATAAACGGTTTCATGCGGATGATCGCGTTGTGGCCCCAGTAGTGGGATTCGCCCAACTGCCAGAAGTGCAGGCCGGCGGTGAACAGCGGACCGTACACCCGGGTGGCGAACTGCTGCATGCGCGCATACAGCGTGTCCATGCCCGAGGCACGTGGCGCTGTCTGGATGATGCCAGCGTCCGGAGTGGCTTCCATCAGGCGCACCAGGCTGGTCAGGCACGTGCCGCTCATGACGCTGTCGGCGTCGAGTACGACCATGTACTTGTAGTCGCTGCCCCAACGACGGCAGAAGTCGTCGAGGTTGCCACTCTTGCGCTTCACGCGACGGCGACGGCGGCGATAGAAGATCTTGCCGAAGCCGCCGGCTTCACGGCAGACGTCCAGCCAGGCCTGTTGTTCGGCGACGCAGATGTCGGTTTCGTTACTGTCGCTGAGGACGAAGAAGTCGAAGCGATCCAGGTCACCGGTAGCGGCCACCGACTCGAACGTCGCGCGCAAACCGGCAAATACCCGTGGCACGTCTTCGTTGCAGATCGGCATTACCAGCGCGGTGCGGGCGTCCTTGGGAATCGGCTCGTTGCCGGCGCTGGCACCAGAGATCCGGTACTTGTCGTGGCCGGTGAGCAATTCGAGGAAGCCCATCAGCGCCGTCCAGAAACCTGCCGACACCCAGCAGAACAGGATCCCGAACAGAATCAGGATGCTGGTTTGCAGCGCATAAGGCAGCACTTGCGTGGCGGTCTGCGATAGCGGTTGGTGCAGGACTTCGTCCAGGTCCACCAGCGACCAGCCCTGGTACGGCATGATGCCTTTCATGTACCAGCCGGCGACGATGGTCTGGCCGAGCATCAATATCAGCAGGATGTAGCGACGGGTCGAACCCACGGTGCGCCAGCGTGCATGAGGCAGCACGCGCTCATCCTTGGGCGGCTTCGGCGGGTTGGTACGACCGGTCAGGCGCCGCCAGGCGCGCACCAGGATATTGGTGCGCCACGGCTCCGGCACGACCTTGGTCCGACGGATCGGCGGCGTCGCCTTGAGGCACACCCGACCACTGGCGTCGAGCCCGAGCATTTCGGCTTCTTCGAGCTCTTCGGCGGTGCTCAGGGTCAGTCGGCGGCCTACCGAGGCTTGCGCCGCCTCGGCGGGCGCGTCGAAGGTCGAAGACGACAGGCGTTCATGCAATTCGCTGAAGGACTTGCAGCCCGCCAGTTCGGCGCGCTGCTCGTCGGTCATGGGCAAATGGGCCAGGTACTCGCTGAGTGTCTCTGGCTGTACTGGAGTATTACTCATCGGCTGGCAACTGATAGCTCCAGGTCTCGGTCAGGACTTGTTCAGTCGGTTCCGGTTCCTGCGGGGTTGGGGTCGGTTCAACAGCAGCATCCGCCGCCTTGACGGCTTTGGCTTCGTCTTTCGCTTTTTCTATCGCGAGTTCTTTTTCGGTCTGCTGGCGGGCGACTTTGTCGGCCTTGGCCAGGGTCGTGGTCACGGAGTGCGAGGCGGCCGGGGCTTCGACAGGCGTCAATGGACGCACGAGCGCCGCGCGCATTTCGGTGGCCTGTTTCGAATCCTTGATCTTCAACCGCAGGGTCAAGCGCCAGCCCTTGGTTTCAGGGTTGTAGCGCACGCTATTCTCGACGATCTCACCGTTTTCGCCGACGCTCACCTGGCTACGCACATCGGCGTCTTCCGGCAAGGCTTGCAAGGACGGGCCTTCGAAATCCACCAGGTAGGCCACGCTACCATCCGGCTGACGGATCAGGTTGGATTGCTTCACGTCACCGGTGGAACGCAGGGTCTGCTTGACCCAGGCACTGTCCGGCGAGTGCAGGCTGGCTTCGTCGAGGGTCCAGTGCAGGCGGTAGCTGAAGTCCAGCGGCTGGCCTGGCTCAGGCAGTTTTTCCGGGCTCCAGAAGGCAACGATATTGTCGTTGGTTTCGTCGGCAGTCGGAATCTCTACCAGGTCGACGGTACCCTTGCCCCAATCGCCCTTCGGTTCGATCCAGGCACTTGGGCGCTTGTCGTAGCGGTCGTCCAGGTCTTCGTAGTGGCTGAAGTCACGGCCACGTTGCAGCAGACCGAAACCGCGCGGGTTTTCCACCGAGAAGTTGCTCACGGCCAAGTGCTTGGGATTGTTCAGCGGGCGCCAGATCCACTCGCCATTGCCGGCATGGATCGACAGGCCGCTGGAGTCATGCAGCTCGCGACGATAGTTCAGCACCTTGGACGGCTGGTTGGCGCCGAACAGGTACATGCTGGTCAACGGGGCCACACCCAGCTTGGTCACGCGGTCACGCAGGAACATGCGCGATTTCACATCGACCACGGTGTCGGTGCCCGGACGCACGGTCAGGCGATAGGCGCCGGTAGCCCGTGGCGAATCCAGCAGGGCAAAAATCACCAGGTGCTTGTCGGTCGGTTTCGGACGTTGGATCCAGAATTCGCGAAAGCGCGGGAATTCCTCGCCCGATGGCAGCGCGGTGTCGATGGCCATGCCACGTGCGGACAGACCGTAGGTCTGGCCTTTGCCGATGACGCGGAAATAACTCGCGCCCAGCATGGTCATGATCTCGTCCTGCTTGTCAGCCTTGTTGATCGGGTACAACACGCGGAAACCCGCGTAACCCAGCTGCTCAGTGGCCTTCGGATCGAATGTCACATCGGCGAAGTCGAAGCGCGACGGGTCGTACTTGATCTCCTCGACGGTCGTCGCGGTGATTTCGTTGATCTTCACCGGCGTGTCGAAATGCATGCCCTGGTGATAGAAGGACAGCCTGAACGGCGTCTTCTGGTCGGCCCATTCGGCTTTTTCGGTGCGGAAACGGATTTTTTGATAGTCAGCGAATTTCATCTCGCGGAATTCGTTCGGCAGATTGCTGCGCGGGGCTTCGAATTTTTGCCCGGCCAGTTCTTGAGCCTTCGCCGATACATCATCCAGGCTGAATGCCCACAGTTGGCCCGCGCCAAACAGGCACAACAGGGCCGAGCCCGCTACCAGAGCGTTTCTAAACCGTTTGGCAGTCATTTTTGGTGCATTACAGGGACTAACAATCACGAGCAACCCTCGCCGAAAACAGATCAAAAAACCAACGGCCAGATAAAGTATCCACACGGTATCGGCATTGAAAAACCGATCCTGCAGACCACTCTTGCCAAGTTGGCGAGCATTGTTCCGACTCCGGTGGGAGAAAATGATTCCCCAAACGGACCAGGACAAGTCTCTACCTAAGTCAAATGGACCAGCGAACGCTGGTCCCCCGTAGCGCGCGATTATCTAGTAGCCCGCGTGACAACGCATCAGGGATAGCAAAGTATTTATCGAGAAAACTCCCCGTTTAGCCTCGAAACAGATCCGAAAAGATGTTTCAAACGCTTTCAGGCCTGTAACAGGAAGGTTACCGGGCCATCATTGACCAAATGCACTTGCATGTCGGCGCCGAATCTACCTGATGCCACAGTGCCATGCACCTGTTTCGCCCGGGTTAGCAAATAGTTGAACAACTCTTCTCCCAGGGCCGGAGGCGCGGCGGTCGAAAAACTCGGGCGCAAACCGCTTTTGGTGTCTGCCGCCAAGGTGAACTGCGACACCAGCAGCAACCCGCCACCGACATCCGCCAGGGACAGGTTCATCTTGCCGTCGGCGTCGCTGAACACTCGGTAGTTAAGCAGCTTATGCAGGAGCTTGTCGGCGCTGGCCCGGGTATCCCCGGGCTCGACGGCCACCAACACCAGCAAACCCTGGTCCACCGCCCCGACGATCTCGCCTGATACTTCGACCCGTGCGCCGCGAACTCGTTGCAACAGCCCCTTCATGCTTCTTCAGGCGGCAGGTCAAGCAAGCGCCGGGCCATTTGCGCCGCGGCGCGCACCAGGGCGTCGGTGATCCCTGGCTCCGAAGCGGCGTGGCCGGCGTCGCGAATCACCTGCAGTTCGCTGTTGGGCCAGTTCTGGTGCAGCTCCCAGGCATTGTCCAACGGGCAGATGACGTCGTAGCGACCATGCACGATGACACCCGGCAAATGGGCGATCTTGCCCATGTCGCGAATCAACTGATTAGGCTCGAGGAAGGCATTGTTGGTGAAGTAGTGGCATTCGATCCGGGCGATCGACAGAGCCCGCTGCGGCTCGGAGAAGCGATCGACCACCAGCGGATTCGGACGCAGGGTCGCGGTGCGGCCCTCCCAGGTGGACCAGGCCTTGGCCGCGTGCATCTGGGCGATCTGGTCGTTGCCGGTCAGGCGCTTGTGGAAGGCGCTGAGCAGGTCGTCGCGCTCGTCCAATGGGATCGGTGCAATGTAATCCTGCCAGTAGTCGGGAAACAGGCGACTGGCGCCAGCCTGATAGAACCACTCGATTTCCTGCGGACGGCAGAGAAAGATCCCACGCAGGATCAGGCCATGCACCCGCTCCGGGTGGGTCTGGGCATAGGCCAGGGCCAGGGTCGAGCCCCAGGAGCCACCAAACAGCACCCATTTTTCGATGCCCAGGTGCTTGCGAATACGCTCCAGGTCTTCGACCAGATCCCAGGTGGTGTTGTTCTCCAGGCTCGCGTGGGGGGTGGACCGACCGCAGCCGCGCTGGTCGAAGGTGACGATGCGGTACAGGTTCGGATCGAAGTAGCGGCGGCTCTGTGCATCGCAGCCAGCACCCGGGCCGCCGTGAATGAACACCACGGGCAGGCCTTCCGGGGAACCGCTTTCATCGACGTAGAGCGTGTGGGTGTCATCGACAGCCAGATCGTGCCGGGCATGGGGTTTGATCTGCGGGTACAAAGTCTGCATTGAGCGCTCCGTAAGGGGTCGAGTCATCCCTGTGGGGACTTCTATTTAGTCTGCCGTCCGGCATCATAAACCCGAATTACCTTAATGAGCATGCCCCCTGCGCAGTCAAAGCGTGTCAGCCAGGTACGCCAGCAGCGTGCGATACATCTGATCGACCTCCGGCACCAGACTCCGACCGCGCAGGCAACCATGGACCAACCCTTCGCCGACATACAACACGGCATCCACCCCTGCGGCGTTCAGCCGCTCGCTGTAAAGGACGCCATCGTCACGCAGCGGGTCCCACTGCGCCACGACGATCAACGCCGGCGGCAGCCCGCTCAGGTCATCGGCGAGCAATGGCATGGCGCCAGGCGACGGTGCGAGGCCGCCCAGGTAAAGCGCGTGATAGCTGTCCAGGTCGCGGCTGCTCAACAGCGGCGCATTGGCATGTTCGCGGCGCGACGGCAGAGGCGCCGGGCCAGCGAGCGCCGGGTAGATCAACACCTGGGAACGGGGCAACGGTTGCCCGGCATCGCGCAAGGCCAGGCATAACGCAGCGGCGAGATTGCCTCCGGCACTGTCACCAGCCACCAGCCGGCGACGCGGGTCGATGGCAAAGGGGGCGGCTGCCAGATGGCGCCACACGGCGAGGCAATCGTCCAAGCCTGCCGGAAACGGATGCTCTGGCGCCAGCCGATAATCCACGGCCACCACCAACGCGCCCAGGGCGGCAGCCAGTTCCATACAGATGAAGTCATGGGAGTCCAGGTCTCCCACCACCCAACCACCGCCGTGCAAATAGAGGATGCACGGCCAGCCTGCGGGCGGCGCTGCACGCCGTGGGTGATAAGCACGTACGCCCACACCGGCCCACTCGAAATCCTCGATGGCCAGCGTTGGCGGATATGGCGGGGTGAACGCCCGGCACATCTGACTGTAGGCCTGGCGCAAACCGGCGAGGCTGTCGTCCGGGCTGGTGAAGCTCAGGGTTTTGTCGATGAAGGCGGACATCTGTTCAGAGAGTGGATATGAGGCCATGAAGAACACCACCTATTGAAATGTGGGAGCAAGGCTTGCCCGCAATGGCAGCGGTACATCCAATAGTTATGTCGACTGATACATCGCTATCGCGGGCAAGCCTTGCTCCCACAGATAAATCACTCCACCACAGATGAATCACCCCGCCACAGCCAGGTAGGTCAATTCTTGAGACTGGCCTGCACCGCCGCCACGCCATCCTTGCCGTCGAAGCTGGTGACACCGGCCAGCCAGCGCTGAAGATCCTCGGGATGGTCACGCAGCCATTGCCGGGCGACGTCCTGGGGCGTCTTGCGTTCCATGATCGGCACCATCAACTGGCTTTCCTGGGCGGCGGTGAAGGTCAGGTTCTCCAGCAGGCGATTCACATTCGGGCAGCGCTGGGCGTAGTCCGGCGCAGTCACGGTGGAGACGGTCGCCGCGCCCTCGTTCGGGCCGTAGACGTCCTCACTGCCGGTCAGGTAGGTGATGTTCATGTTGATGTTCATCGGGTGCGGGGTCCAGCCGACGAATACCACGAACTCCTTGCGATTCACCGCCCGTTGCACCGCGGCCAGCATGCCCGCCTCGCCGGATTCGATCAGCTTGAAGTCCTTGAGGCCGAAGTGGTTGGTTTCGATCATGGTCTTGATGGTGGTGTTGGCTCCACTGCCCGGCTCGATGCCGTAGATCTTGCCACCCAACTGATCCTTGAACCGGGCGATGTCGGCAAAGGTCTTGAGCCCCGCCGCCGCCACATAGTCGGGCACGGCCAGGGTGGCTTGGGCATCGGCCAGGCTCGGTTTGTCCAACACCTTCACCTGGTTGGCCGCCAGGAACGGGGCGATGTTCTTGTCCATCGCCGGTTTCCAGTAGCCCAGGAAGATATCGAGGCGCTTGTCGCGGATGCCGGCGAAGATGATCTGTTGCACCGCGCTGGTCTGCTTGCTTTCGTAGCCCAGGCCCGTGAGCAGTACATCGGCCATGCCGCTGGTGGCGATCACATCGGTCCAGTTGACCACGCCCATGCGCACGGTCTGGCACGACGCTGGCTCGGCGGCCATGGCCCCGCCGCTCAGGATGGCGGTACCGCAGAGGATCGACAGACAGCGTTTGAACAGTCTTTTCATCGGGAAGGTCTCGTGCGGCAGCGATTATTGTAGGTCGGTGTCTTGGTGCACCGTGACCGGAACATTACGCAGCGTCGAGGGGCTGAAGATGAACTGTGGCGACGCGGTTTTGCACGGTGGCGACCGTTCCCCTCCGAGGTTCAAGGACAACACAACCCTGTGGCGAGGGGATCTGTGGGAGCAAGGCTTGCCCGCGATGAAGACACCGCGGTTCCCCTGAAACCGAGGCGCCTGTATCGCGAGCAAGCTTTGCTCCCACAGATGACTCCCCTCGCCACAGAGGAATCGCGCAGGTGTTTATTTTTTGTAAGCCTGCTGCCCCCACGCCAGCAAACCTTCCAGCAATTGCTTGAGCACCACCTGGGTCGGTTCCGCCAAGTCCGCGCGGTAGTTGAACGGTTCGAACTCTTCCATGTAGGTGCTCTGGCACAGCTCCAGTTGCACCGCGTGGATGTCTTCGGTCGGGTTGCCATAGTGCCGGGTGATGTGTCCGCCCTTGAATCGCCCGTTGAGCACATGAGTGAATTGATCGTGGCGGGCACAGATGGCTTCGAGCTGGCTGGCCAGGGTCGGGTCGCAACTGACGCCGTTGAACGTGCCAAGGTTGAAATCCGGCAGTTTGCCGTCGAACAGGTGCGGGATCACCGAGCGGATCGAATGGGCATCGAACAGCAAGGCATAGCCGAATTCGGCCTTGAGCCGCGCCAGTTCCTGCTGCAGCGCCTGGTGATAAGGCATCCAGACCTGTTGCAGATAAGTCGCCCGCTCCTCGGCCGACGGCTCCAAGCCTTCGCGAAACAATGGCACGCCATCGAACAACGTCGCCGGGTACAAACCGGTGGTGGCGCCAACGTACATCGGCTTGTCATCGGAGGGTCGGTTCAGGTCGATGACGAACCGCGAGTACTCCGCGGCCAGGGTGCTGGCGCCCAGCTCGGCGGCAAATTCGTAGAGCCTTGGGATGTGCCAGTCGGTATCCGGCAGGCTTTGCGCCTCGGGGATCAACCCGGCCTGTACCGCCGGGGTCAGGCGCAGGCCGGCGTGGGGCATGCTGATCAACAGCGGCACGCGCCCTTGCTTGAAATTCAGGACCTTCTCCACAACCGTTCTCCTCAATCGATTTCAACGCCGTGACGCACGACGCGCTTTTCCAGATCGCCACCAAGCCAGTACGCCAGGTCGGCCGGGCGGTCGATGTGCCAGGCGACAAAATCCGCCGCCTTGCCGGCTTCCAGCGAACCATGGGTGTCCGCCATGCCCAAGGCCTGGGCGGCATGAATGGTCACCCCGGCCAGGGCTTCTTCCGGGGTCATGCGAAAACAGGTGCAGGCCATGTTCAACATCAAGCGCAGCGACAGCGCCGGCGAGGTGCCGGGGTTGAGGTCGCTGGCCACGGCGATCTTCACGCCGTGCTTGCGCAGGGCGTCCATGGGCGGCAGCTGGGTTTCGCGCAGGAAATAAAACGCCCCCGGCAGCAGCACCGCCACCGTGCCGGCCTCGGCCATGGCCTTGGCATCGTCTTCGGTCATGAACTCCAGGTGATCGGCCGACAGCGCCTGGTAACGCGCCGCCAGGCTTGAACCGTGCAGGGACGACAATTGCTCGGCGTGCAGCTTCACTGGCAGCCCCAGTTGCTGCGCTGCGATAAACACCCGCTCGACTTGCGCTGGGGAAAACGCCAGGTATTCGCAGAAGGCATCCACCGCATCCACCAAGCCTTCGGCTGCCAGGGCCGGCAGCATCTCGGTGCAGATGTGCTCGATGTAATCATCGGCGCGATCTTTGTATTCCGGTGGCAAGGCGTGGGCCGCCAGACAGGTGCTGCGCACGCTGACCGGCAGTTCGGCACCGAGACGGCGGATGACCCGCAGGATCTTGCGTTCGCTGGCCAGGTCCAGGCCGTAGCCGGATTTGATTTCCACCGTGGTCACGCCGTCGCGCATCAAGCTTTGCAGGCGCTTGGCGGCACTGGCGAACAACTCTTCTTCGCTGGCGGCGCGAGTGGCGCGCACGGTGCTGGCGATGCCACCGCCGGCCGCCGCGATTTCGGCGTAGCTGACACCTTGCAGGCGCTGTTCGAATTCACCACTGCGGTTGCCACCAAACACTGTGTGGGTGTGGCAGTCGATCAGCCCCGGGGGTGACCCAGGCGCCCTTGAGATCGTTGACCGCCGGGTAGTCACCCGTCGGCAATTCGGCACGCGGGCCGATCCATTGGATGTGCCCGCCCTGGGTGACGATGGCGGCGTCTTCGATGATCGAGTAGACGCCCTGGGCCATGGTCGCGGCGTGGCAGTTTTGCCAGAGGGTTTTCATCCCGAGTTTCCTCGTCTCATTCAAAATCGATTCGCGAGCAGGCTCGCTCCCACAAGGATTGCGCTGAACCTTGTGGGAGCGAGCCTGCTCGCGATGAGGCCCTTACAGGCTCGGCAGCAATTGCGCCGTGACCAGTTCATTCAGGCAACGACTGGCCAACAACTCGCTCGCCGCGTTGATGTCCGGTGCAAAGAACCGGTCCTTCTCATAAAACGGCACTTCTGCGCGCAACAGGCTGCGAGCCTGTTCCAACTTCGCCGAGGTCTTCAAACCACCGCGCAGGTCCAGCCCCTGGCAAGCCGCCAACCATTCCACCGCCAGAATCCCACGGGTGTTCTCGGCCATTTCCCACAAGCGCTTGCCGGCGGCCGGGGCCATGGAGACGTGGTCTTCCTGGTTGGCCGAGGTCGGCAGGCTGTCTACCGAATGAGGATGGGACAGCGCCTTGTTTTCACTGGCCAGGGCGGCAGCGGTGACCTGGGCGATCATGAAGCCCGAGTTCACCCCACCATTGGCCACCAGGAACGGCGGCAGTTGCGACATGTGCTTGTCCATCATCAACGAAATACGCCGCTCGCTCAGGGAGCCGATTTCGGCGATCGCCAAGGCCATGTTGTCGGCAGCCATCGCCACCGGTTCGGCGTGGAAGTTGCCACCGGAAATCACGTCACCCTCGGCGGCGAACACCAGCGGGTTGTCCGACACCGCGTTGGCCTCGATCACCAGCACTTCGGCCGCCTGGCGGAACTGGGTCAGGCAGGCGCCCATCACTTGCGGCTGGCAGCGCAGGGAGTAGGGGTCCTGGACCTTGTCGCAGTTCTGGTGCGAATCGGAGACTTCGCTACGTTCGCCCAACAGGTCGCGGTAGGCAGCGGCGGCATCGATCTGGCCTTTCTGGCCGCGGGCGGCATGGATGCGCGCGTCGAATGGCGAACGCGAGCCGAGCACCGCTTCCACCGTCAGGCTGCCCAGGGCCAGGGCACCGGCGAACAGGTCTTCGCCTTCGAACAGGCCACGCAGGGCAAACGCGGTGGACACCTGAGTGCCGTTGAGCAGCGCCAGGCCTTCTTTCGCCGCCAGGGTCAGCGGCGCAAGGCCGGCCACTTTCAGCGCTTCGACAGCCGGCAGCCATTCGCCCTTGTAGCGGGCCTTACCCTCGCCCAGCAACACCAGGGACATGTGGGCCAGTGGTGCCAGGTCGCCGGAAGCGCCGACCGAGCCTTTCAGCGGAATGTGCGGATAGACCTCGGCATTGATCAGCGCAATCAGCGCATCGATCACCTGCCGGCGGATCCCGGAAAAGCCCCGGCTGAGGCTGTTGACCTTGAGCACCATGACCAGCCGAACCAACGCATCGCTGATCGGCTCGCCCACCCCGGCGGCATGGGACAGCACCAGGGAGCGCTGCAGGTTTTCCAGGTCTTCGCTGGCGATGCGGGTCGAGGCCAGCAAGCCGAAACCGGTGTTGATGCCGTAGGCGGTGCGGTTCTCGGCCAGGATCTGTTCAACGCAGGCGACACTGGCTTCGATCTGCGCCGACGCGCTGGCGTCGAGGCTCAGGGTCACGGGTTGCTGATAGATGTCACGCAATTGAGCCAGGCTCAATTGGCCGGGAATCAGGTTTAAGGCAGTCATGTATTGCTCCTTTTGAGAGTTTTGTTTTCACCCGCCAGTCGCTCCGGAATGTTCCGTTATCCGTCACCCTCGCCTTTTGGGCGATGGGTGCCTTGGCACGCTGGCGGTTTTTGATCAGTTCAAATTCGGTAAAGCGTTGTGCAGCACGGCTGGATCTTTAAGCAGCGCGGCGGCGCTGGCGATGTCCGGCGCCAGCCAGCGGTCCTGGTCGTAGGCCGGGACATGCTCGCGCAGCAGTTTCCACGCAACGTCGGTGCCGGCACCGAAGCGTTGCGTCTTGAGAAATTCAAAGGCCTGGGCCGCCAGCAGGTATTCGATGGCGAGGATCTGCGTGCAGTTTTCCAACGCCCGATGCAGCTTCAGGGCGGCGTTGGTGCCCATGCTCAAGTGATCTTCCTGCAGCCCTGAAGTGACGAAGTTGTCGAGCACCGCCGGTTGCGCCAGTTGCTTGTTCTCGGCGCACAGCGACGCGGCGACGTATTGCACGATCATCATCCCCGAATTCACCCCGGGGTTGGCCACCAGGAATGCCGGCAGGCCGCTGACATGGGGGTTGATCAAACGGTCGAGGCGGCGCTCGGCGATGGAGCCGATTTCGGCCATGGCAATCGCCAGCAGATCCGCCGCCAACGCCACCGACTGGCCGTGGGGGTTGGCCTGGGACATGACGCGGAAGTTTTCCGGCGTGCCCAGCAGCAGCGGGTTATCGGTGGTGGCGTTGAGTTCGGTTTCGATCTGTTTACGGGCATGCTCCAACTGATCGCGAGCGGCTCCGTGCACTTGGGGAATCGAGCGGATACTCAAGGCGTCCTGGGTGCGAATGCCCAGGCTCGCGGCGATGACTTCGCTGCCGTCGAGCAAGGCCCGCAAGTTGCCCCCGACTTGCTGCATGCCCGGGTGCGGCTTGAGGGCGATGATCTCGGCATCGAACGCTGCGATCTGCCCGCGCTGGGCCTCGAAGCTCATGGCACCGATCACATCGGCCCATTGCAGCAGGCGCGTCGCATCGGCGAGAGCCAGGCAGCTCAGACCGGTCATGCACGGTGTGCCGTTGACCAGGCACAAACCGTCCTTGGCCCCCAGTTGCACCGGTTGCAGGCCTTCGGCAGCCAGGGCCTGTTGCGCCGGGACTGTTTGCCCGCGATAGCTGACATTGCCCACGCCCAGCAGCGCGATGCTGATGTGGGCCATGTGGGTCAGGTAGCCCACCGAACCTTGGGAGGGCACTTGCGGTGTGATGCCACGATTGAGCAACGCCAGCAGCGCTTCGACCACCCGACGATGAATGCCGGACTTGCCCTGGCTGTAGTTGAGGATGGCGGTGCAGAGAATCGCCCGGGTCTGCTCATCGGAAAGCGGCGCGCCGACACCACAGGCATGGCTGAGCAGGGTGTTGCGTGACAGTTGGCTGAGTTGTTCGTCCTTGAGCGAGACATTGCACAAGGCTCCCAGGCCGGTGTTGACGCCGTAGGCACGCTCGCCACTTTCGACGATGCGCTGGACGATGGCCTGGGCATTGTCGATCCGCGCCCAGGCCTGGGCCGACAGCTCGAGCACAGCGCCGAAGCGGGCGACGGCGACCACGTCCTGCCAGCGCAACGGAGCGCCGGTGATTACGATTTTTTCAGCCTGGGACATCTTCAACCTCATGAAAAATTCATTTCAGCATCACATCTGCTTAAGGCATAGCCTCTGTGGCGAGGGAGCTTGCTCCCGCTGGACTGCGCAGCAGGCCCAAAAGAAGCGGCCGCTGCGCGCCCGAGCGGGAGCAAGCTCCCTCGCCACAAAAGCGCGCCGACCACCACAACCTCAAACCACCGCCGCCCTGCGCTGCACGAACCGATCGACATACTCATCCGCCGGCGAGTGCAGGATCTCGCGCGGCGTACCAACCTGAATCAGTTTGCCGTCCTTGAGAATCGCGATGCGGTTGCCGATGCGCACGGCCTCGTCGAGGTCGTGGGTGATGAACACGATGGTCTTGTGCAGGGTCTTTTGCAGTTCCAGCAACTGGTCCTGCATTTCCGCACGGATCAGCGGGTCGAGGGCGCTGAAGGCTTCGTCCATCAGGATGATGTCGGTGTCCGCCGCCAAGGCACGGGCCAGGCCCACGCGCTGGCGCATGCCGCCGGAGAGCTGGTGCGGGTACTTGTTCTCATAGCCCTTCAGGCCCACGGTGTTGATCCAGTGCAGCGCTCGCTCAGCGCACACCTGCTTGCTCTCGCCGCGCACTTTCAAGCCGTAGGCGACGTTGTCCAGCACGCTCTTGTGGGGCAGCAGGCCGAAGCTCTGGAACACCATGCTGATCTTGTGCCGGCGAAACTCGCGCAGGGCGTCCATGTCCAGTTGCAGGATGTCTTCACCGTCTACCAGGATCGCCCCACTGGTGGGATCGATCAGTCGGTTGAAGTGGCGTACCAGGGTGGATTTGCCGGAGCCGGACAGGCCCATGATCACGAAAATCTCACCAGTGCCGATACTCAGCGATAGGTCGTTCACGCCGACCACGCAACCGGTTTCGGCCAGTACCTGGTCCTTGGTCTTGTTCTGGCGGATCAGCTCCAGGGCTTCCTTGGAGCGATTGCCGAAAATCTTGAAGACGTTCTTGACTTCGATCTTGCTGATGGCTGCGTTGCTCATTTGCTCACCTCATGCCGAGGACGACCATAGGCCTGGGTAATGCGGTCGATGACCACGGCGAGAATCACGATGGCCAGCCCCGCTTCGAGGCCGCGTCCGACGTTGAGGGTCTGGATGCCCACCAGCACGTCTTCACCCAGGCCTCGGGCGCCGATCATCGAAGCGATGACGACCATCGACAGGGCCATCATGGTGGTCTGGTTGATCCCGGCCATGATGCTCGGCAGGGCCAGGGGCAGTTGCACGCCGAACAGCTGTTGCCAGCGATTGGCGCCAAACGCGTTGATGGCTTCCATCACTTCGCCGTCCACTTGGCGAATGCCCAGGTCGGTCAGGCGAATCAATGGCGGCGCGGCATAGATCACCGTGGCGAAAATCGCCGGGACCTTGCCCAGGCCGAACAGCATCAACACCGGAATCAGGTACACGAAGCTCGGCATGGTCTGCATGATGTCCAGCAGCGGCATCAGCACCGAACGCAGGCGATTGCTGCGCGCCGAGAGGATGCCCAGCGGGATGCCGATCAACACCGAGATCAGCGTCGCCACCAGCATCAGGGCGAGGGTCTGCATCAGTTTGTCCCACAGGCCCACCGCCCCCACCAGGAACAACAGGCCGACGATGACCGCCGTGGCCACGACCTTGCGGGTGGCGTGCCAGGCAACGCCGCCGACGATGGCCAGCATCAGCCACCAGGGCGCCATGCGCAGCAGGCCTTCGAGGTTGACGATGGCCCACAGCAGGGTGTCGGAGATGTGCCGGAACACATCGCCATAGTTGGTCACCAGGGAGTCAACCCAACCGTTG
This sequence comes from Pseudomonas bijieensis, assembly GCF_013347965.1. Lineage (NCBI taxonomy): Bacteria > Pseudomonadati > Pseudomonadota > Gammaproteobacteria > Pseudomonadales > Pseudomonadaceae > Pseudomonas > Pseudomonas bijieensis. The sequence goes on from NZ_CP048810.1 coordinate 3,727,711, forward strand.
ACCCAATCGGCGATGGAGAAGGTAAAGCTTTCGGGAAACATAAGAGACTCTCGATCAAGTGGATGCGGTGAACGTCCCGGCCAGCCCTACGACTGGCCGGGGGTATTCGACCTACAGAGCCGCGTCGATTTTCTTGGCAGCGTCTTCGCTTACCCAGGCGTGCCAGACTTCAGGATGTTCCTTCAGGAAGATCTTCGCCAGTTTCGGCGACTCGATCCGCTCCTTGGCCATGCGCCCGAGGTTCTGGTTCAGGATATCGATGGGCAGGTTGACCTTTTCCAGCACCGCCACCAGTTCCGGGGCTTCGTCGTGGAAGGTCTTGGACAGGCCGACCTTGATGCTCACGCTTTTATCCACGCCCGGTTTTTCTTCCAGTTTCACCAGGTCCACCTGGCCCATCAGCGGCGTTGGCGACCAGTAGTAGAACAGGATCGGTTCGCCACGCTTGTAGCTCGACAGCACCGCCGCATCCAGCGCCGGGCCAGTGCCGGGGCGGAAGTTGGTGTAGGTTTTTTCCAGGCCGTAGCTTTTCAGCATTTCGCTGTTGTCCAGCTCGCAGGTCCAGCCGGCCGGGCAGTTGTAGAAACGGCCCTTGGACGGTTCTTCCGGATCCTTGAACACGGCGGCGTACTGCCCCAGGTCGGCGATGTTCTTCAGGCCTGGCGCCTTGGCTTCGAGCTTGCGCTTGGCATCGCCTTCCACCACGTAGCGCGGCACGTACCAACCCTCGATGGCGCCTACGACCGGGGCACCGACACCGACCACTTTGCCGGCCTTCTCGGCCTTGTTCCAGACTTCGCTGCGGCCGACCCACTCTTCGGCAAACACCTGGATGTCGTTGCTGCTCAGGGCGTTTTCCATGGTGATGGAGTTGCCTGGCAGGCTGTCGGTCTTGCAGTCGTAGCCTTTTTCCAGCACCACTTGCAGGACGTCGGTCAGCAGCATGCCACTTTCCCAGTTCAGGCCGGCGAACTTCACCGGTTTGCCCGACTCGCACCAACCCGCCGCTTGCGTGGCGCCGGCACTGGCCAGCAGGCCCATGGAAAGCAATGTGGTCAGCAGGGTCTTGTTCGATTTCATTGTGTGACGCTCCTAATCAGTGAATTGGCTTACGGCAGTCAAGAGGCATCCAGCCCTGTCAACGTCCCATCAGACCGCTTGAACGCGGCCCGCCCTGCTCGGTTGTGCGTCAACCGTGTCCTGCTCGACCGGCAGGATCAATTGATCGGGTACAGCGCTGTGCCACTTCTTGGCGGCGAGGTAATACAGCACCGCCGGGACCACCAGACCGATGATCCAGGAAATATCCACACCCCCCATCGCTCCCACCAGCGGACCGGTATAGAACTTGGTGGCAATGAACGGCAATTGAATCAGTACACCTACCGCATAGATGCTGATACCGAGGGCGTTCCAGCGACCGTAGCGACCGTTCGGGTCAGCCAGTGCCGGCACGTCATAGCGCTCGCGAGTGATGCAGTAGTAGTCCACCAGGTTGATCGCGCTCCACGGCGTAAAGAACGCCAGCAAGAACAGGATGAAGGACTTGAACGCACCGAGGAACGAGTGCTGGCCGAGCAGCGCGATCAGGGTCGCGGCGCCGACGATGACCAGCACGAAGACCAGGCGCTGCAAGCGCGTGACGTTCAGGTGCCCACGAAAACCGCTGATGATGGTGGCAATGCACATGAAGCTGCCGTAGGAGTTCAGCGTGGAGATGGTGACCTTGCCGAACGCGATGCTGAAGTACAGCAGCGCAGCGGTGGCGCCGGTCCCCCCCAGGCCAACGATGTAGGCCACTTCGTGACCTGCGAACTGCCCGTTGGCCGAGGCGGCGGCAAACACGCCGAGAATCATCGCTACCTGCGCACCGATGACTGAACCGGCGCCTGCGGCAAAAAAGGTTTTCACCGAGGACGTCTTGCTCGGCAGGTAACGCGAATAGTCCGCCACGTAGGGGCCGAAGGCGATCTGCCAGGATGCCGCAAGCGACACCGCCAGCAGGAAGCTGCTCCAGCTGAAATGGCGGATTTGCAGGAGTGCGCCAACGTCTGTCTGGCTAATCAGGCGAGCGAACAGGTAAACAAAGGCAATCACGCCAAGGATGCTGGCGACACGACCAATGAAGTGAATCACCCGATAACCGAGCACCGTGACCAGCACGATGACACTGGCGAAAATGAGGATGCCGACACTGTCGCTGACGCCGAACAACTGGCCCAGCGCCTGGCCGGAAAGCACGGTTCCGGTTGCGGTGAAACCCAGGTACATCAGGCACACCAGCACGATCGGGATGGCCGCGCCGTAGACACCGAACTGCACCCGGCTGGAGATCATCTGCGGCAGGCCAAGCTTGGGTCCTTGTGCGGCATGCAACGCCATCACGCCACCGCCGAGCAGTTGGCCGATCAGCAAACCGATCAACGACCAGAACACGTCACCGCCCAGCACCACCGCCAATGCGCCGGTGACAATGGCAGTGATTTGCAGGTTAGCCCCCATCCAGAGAGTGAACTGGCTCAACAACCGACCGTGCCGCTCCGCTTCCGGGATGTAGTCGATCGAGCGTTTCTCGATCAACGGCTTGCTGCTTGCGCGTGTGCTACTGACAGCCATGGTTCAACCTCTGGTGGATTGTTCTGGAATTCATTGGCGCTGCAATTTCCATGTGGGAGCGAGCCTGCTCGCGATTGCGATCTATCAGCCGACACCTGAATTGAATGTGCTGACGTCATCGCGAGCAGGCTCGCTCCTACAGGGGAATTTGCATTATTTGCCGGTGATCATCGGCAGGTTCAGCCCCTGTTCTTTCGCGCAGTCGATAGCGATCTGGTAACCGGCATCGGCATGGCGCATCACCCCGGTACCCGGGTCGTTATGCAGCACACGAGCAATGCGCTCGGCCGCTTCGTCGGTACCGTCGCAGACGATCACCATGCCCGAATGCTGGGAGAAGCCCATGCCGACGCCGCCACCGTGGTGCAGCGAAACCCAGGTCGCGCCGCTGGCGGTGTTGAGCAAGGCGTTGAGCAGCGGCCAGTCGGAGACCGCGTCGGAACCGTCCTGCATGGATTCGGTTTCACGGTTGGGGCTGGCCACGGAACCGGAGTCCAGGTGGTCGCGACCAATCACGATAGGGGCCGACAATTCGCCGCTGCGCACCATTTCGTTGAAGGCCAGGCCCAACTTGGCGCGCTGGCCCAGGCCAACCCAGCAGATACGTGCTGGCAAGCCCTGGAAGCTGATGCGCTCGCGGGCCATGTCCAGCCAGTTGTGCAGGTGGGCATCGTCGGGGATCAGTTCCTTGACCTTGGCGTCGGTCTTGTAGATGTCCTGCGGATCACCCGACAGCGCGGCCCAACGGAACGGGCCGATGCCACGGCAGAACAGCGGACGGATATACGCCGGTACGAAGCCAGGGAAATCGAAGGCATTTTCGACGCCTTCTTCCTGGGCCATCTGACGGATGTTGTTGCCGTAGTCGAAGGTCGGCACGCCCATTTTCTGGAAAGCCAGCATGGCTTTGACGTGGACGGCCATCGATTGCTTGGCGGCCTTCACCACGGCGGCGGGTTCGGTCTTGGCGCGGGCACGGTATTCGTCCCAGGTCCAGCCGGCCGGCAGGTAGCCGTTGAGTGGGTCGTGGGCGCTGGTCTGGTCGGTGACCATGTCCGGGCGCACGCCACGACGGACCATTTCCGGCAGGATTTCAGCGGCGTTCCCACACAGCGCGATGGAAATCGCCTTGCCTTCGGCGGTGTATTTCTCGATACGGGCCAGGGCGTCGTCGAGGTCTTTGGCCTGCTCGTCGACGTAACGGGTCTTGAGGCGGAAATCGATGCTGACCTGCTGGCATTCGATGTTCAGCGAGCAGGCACCGGCCAGGGTCGCGGCCAATGGTTGTGCGCCGCCCATGCCGCCCAGGCCGGCGGTGAGGACCCAACGGCCCTTGAGGTTGGAGTCGTAATGCTGGCGACCAGCCTCGACGAAGGTTTCGTAGGTGCCCTGGACGATGCCCTGGCTGCCGATGTAGATCCAGCTGCCGGCGGTCATCTGGCCGTACATGGCCAGGCCCTTGGCGTCGAGTTCGTTGAAGTGTTCCCAACTGGCCCAGTGCGGCACCAGGTTGGAGTTGGCGATCAGGACGCGAGGCGCATTGCTGTGGGTCTTGAACACGCCCACCGGCTTGCCGGATTGCACCAGCAGGGTTTCGTCGTCGTTCAGGTTGGTCAGGCTTTCGACGATCTTGTCGTAGCACTCCCAGTTGCGCGCCGCGCGGCCGATGCCACCGTAGACCACCAGTTCCTTGGGGTTCTCGGCCACTTCCGGGTCGAGGTTGTTCATCAACATACGCAGCGGCGCTTCAGTCAGCCAGCTTTTGGCGGTCAGCGTGTTACCGCGAGGCGCGCGGATTTCAACGTCACGGTATTTTTCGGGTTTGCGGGTAGCGTCGGTCACAGCAAAAACTCCTCAGCGATCAATCCAGACCAGCCCGGGCAGTGGGCAGCGATTTAGCGAACGTTGCGTTGAATATCGATGACTCATACGCATACGTCTTTACTTGTATGTACAAGCATATGCAATCAAGCGGCCAACTTGTTGGAGGCGGTGTTCAGGAACGGTCGGGGAATTGGCTGAAAGCCTTGTGACTTAAGGGCTGCTGAGCTGCATGAAATTTTTTAAGAGGGTTTTCGAGGGGAAAATCGGCGAGGCACAAAAGCGTGGTATTGCGCCACGCTGGGGCATTCGGTAACAAGTTGGTGCGTACAGAAACAGCAGGCTGGTACCTTGTGGCGAGGGGATTTATCTGTGGGAGCAAGGCTTGCCCGCGACGCAGGCGACTCGATTTTCTGGCAGACCGCATCGCCTGCATCGCGGGCAAGCCTTGCTCCCACAGGGTACTCAAGAAGCTGAAATTAGTGGGCAGTCAACTCGATCACGCAGCACTGGCCGTGGCTGGAGATGTCCAGCAGCCCGGTGTTACCGCTCAATTGCAGGCAGTCGTAGAGGCCCAGGTTGATGGCGGACTCGCCAATCTTGATCGCCAATCCCGGGGCCGCGCTGAACACCAGCACCGTCCCTGCCTCGCTGAAAAACCGCTGTTGGCCCCCCATCCACTGCAACCGCGCGCGGTAACGCTGCGGTGCATAGATCAGGTTGAAGTCACGGATCGGTCCACCCAGCAACGTGCAAAAGACATGACTTTCGCCGCTGAACGCAAAGGGGTCCAGCGGATGCAATGGCCGCGTAACCTGGCCATCGACGTTCAGTGTCATGCCGTCACCCTGCAAGACGCTGATGATCCGCTCGTAACCGGTGAATGTAGAAAAACCGCCCGACTCAGCGATATCGGCAATCGACAGACGCCAGCCAAAACCCTCCAGGCCGGTTCCGGCATCGCGAGTGATTTCCTCGGTGCTGCCGCCGCCGTTTTTCCATGGCATGCGTGGATAATCCGCAGCGCGTAAAACCTTCAAGTCACTCATTTATGAAACCGTCCTTCCAGACTATGACGCGAGCCCGGGTGGATCAGGCGTGCGGCGGTCACCGGCTGGCGTCCGGACCAGGTACGACGGCGGATCAACAGGCACGGCTCGCCCCTTTCGATCTGCAGCAGCTTGCATTCGCTCGGCTCGGCCAGGATCGCCTCGACCACATGCTCGCCCTCGGTTAGCGGTGCGACCTGGTTCAGATAGGCGTAGGGCGTTTGTACGGTGAAATCCTGCTTGAGGTAGTCCGGCGCCACCAATGCGTTGACGAAACGGTCCTCGATTTGCACGGGAATGTCGTTCTCGAAATGCACGATCAGCGAATGGAAGACCTTCTGGCCTTCACGCATGTCCAGGGCCAGCGCACGCTCGGAACCGGCCGCCTCTTCTTCGAGGGTGATGACCTTGCAGGTGTGGCGATGACCACGGGAGGCGATTTCGTCGGCGATGTTATGCACTTCGAACAGCGCGGACTGGCTCTTGGGCTCGGCCACGAACGTGCCGACGCCCTGCATGCGCACCAACAGGCCATCAGCGGTCATTTCCCGCAGGGCACGGTTGATGGTCATGCGGCTGAAACCCAACTGGCTGACCAGTTCGCTTTCCGACGGCACACGGTAGTGCGGTGGCCAGTTTCCACTGTCGATCTGCTGGGTGATCATCTGTTTGACGCGGGCGTACAAGGGCGCCGGACTGTCACCCATGTTTGCGGCCAGCGGCGGTTTGGCAGGCGGAGTCGGCACGGCGGTTCCCTGTTCTGCGGATAAGGTTGCTAGCTTGCCGGAGTTTACCGGCCAGGCAAACGTCTGTATATGTATATACAAATTACGCACAATGAGGTTGAACCATGTCCGCCTTCTTTGCCGAACGCGCGCTGCTGCCTAATGGATGGGCCAATGATGTACGTCTTGAGGTCGACGCCGAGGGCGTGCTGACCCATATCCAGGCCGGCTCCCATGCAGACGGTGCCGAACGGCTGGGTGGTCCGCTGTTGCCGGGCATGCCAAACCTGCACTCCCACGCCTTCCAACGGGCCATGGCCGGGCTGGCGGAAGTGGCCGGCAATCCCAACGACAGTTTCTGGACTTGGCGCGACTTGATGTATCGCCTCGTCGGAAAAATCAGCCCCGATCAACTCGGCATCATCGCCCGCCAGCTGTACATCGAAATGCTCAAGGCCGGCTACACCTCGGTCGCCGAATTCCACTATGTGCACCACGACACCGACGGCACGCCCTACGCCGACCCGGCGGAGCTGGCCTTGCGCGTCAGCCACGCCGCCAGCGCCGCCGGCATAGGCCTGACGCTGCTGCCGGTGCTCTACAGTCATTCCGGTTTTGGCGGCCAGGCGCCCAATGATGGGCAGCGTCGGTTCATCAACAGCAGCGAAAACTACTTGAAGCTTCAGTCACGCTTGCAGCCGGTCCTGGCCGGACAACCGTCCCAGACCCTGGGTTTGTGCTTCCACTCGTTGCGCGCCGTGACACCCGGGCAGATCCAGGATGTGCTGGCCGCCAGCGACCGTGAGTGCCCGGTGCATATCCACATCGCCGAGCAGCAGAAAGAAGTCGACGACTGCCTGAGCTGGAGCGGCGCCCGCCCGCTGCAATGGCTGTACGAAAACACCGAAGTCGACCAACGCTGGTGCCTGGTCCACGCCACCCATGCCAACGCCGAGGAAGTCAGCCTCATGGCCAAGAGTCGGGCGATTGCCGGCCTGTGCCTGACCACCGAAGCCAACCTGGGGGACGGGATTTTCCCCGCCGTGGATTTCCTCGCCCAGGGTGGGCGCCTGGGTATCGGTTCCGACAGTCATGTGTCGTTGAGCGTGGTGGAAGAACTGCGCTGGCTGGAATACGGCCAGCGCCTGCGGGACCAACGGCGTAACCGTTTGTATCGCGCGGATCAGCCGATGGTCGGCCGCACGCTGTTTGACGCGGCGCTGGAAGGCGGTGCCCAGGCCCTGGGGCAACCGGTGGGCGCCCTGGCAATCGGCAAGCGCGCCGACTGGCTGGTGCTCGATGGCAACGACCCGTACCTGGCCACGACCCAGGGCGACGGGATCCTCAATCGCTGGCTGTTTGCCGGCGGGGATCGTCAGGTGCGCGATGTGATGGTCGGCGGCCAATGGGTAGTGCGCGATGGGCGTCATGCCGGCGAAGAGGAAAGCGCCCGGGCGTTTACCCAGGTGCTGCGCGAACTGCTGGGCTAACGCGGATAAAAATGTGGGAGCGGGCTTGCTCGCGAATGCGGTGTGACAGCCGACATCTATGTGTCTGATACACCGTATTCGCGAGCAAGCCCGCTCCCATTGTGGTCCCAGGCGTCGATCAATCCGAAGTCTTGGCCATCTGCCGATCCGACGCTCGCCAGATCAACCGTGTCGTGTCGTAGCCCTGCTGGCGCGCGATGCTCAGCAGTTCCTCGCGCACGACGCTATTGACGGTCGGCGTACGGGACAGCAGCCACATGTAGCGACGGCTCGGGTCGCCAACGATAGCGGTCTTATAGTCATCGCTGACGTACAACACCCAGTATTGCCCTTTCGCCACGCCCGGCACGATCCGCGAAAACCAGTTGTCGAATTCGACCCAGAGCTTGTCGGTCTTGCCCGGCACCTGGGGCGTGGCGGTGCCCCTGGCTTCTTCCCACTGCCAGTCCGAGGTCAGGCAGCGATTGAGCACACCCATGTTGCCGTCTGGCTTGAGGGTGTAGTGAGCTTCCGATTGCGCGCAATTGCGCTGGAAATACATGGGCAGGCGGGCCAACTCATACCAGGTCCCTTGGTAACGCTTGAGATTGACGCTGTTGACCGTCTTGGGTGCCAACGGATCTTCGCCAGAAGTGGCACAGCCAGCCAAAACCAGGCCAGCCAAAAGCACAAAAACTAACCGCATCATTATTTTTCTCCCGTGGGCCCATGGCCCCGGTTTACTTCAGGCCTTGGCCGGAAAACATCAACACTTTGTCACCGGCGTACTGCACGCTGATAAAGCTTTTCTGGTCGCCCCAGGTGCAGCTGGACATGCCGAGCGCGCCTGAACAATCGGTCGGTTTCCCCAGCAACGTTTCGACTTCGGACTTGGGCATGCCAGCCGACAGTTTCGAGTAGTTTTCCTGGTTGACCTTGCTGCATGCGGTCAACACGACGCACATAAACAGCAGGGCGATAGATCGCAGCGACATGGTGTAACTCCTGAAGCGGAAGGGAGGTGGCAGGGTGCCAACCTGATCCTTAGAAGAGAAAACCCCTATCTGGTTCCCTGACGCCCCCAGTATTTATTGGCTGTACAGAGGTGTTTCATCGGTGAATCAATCGATTTGTGACAGCGTCGTACCTTTCGTCGGGATTGGGCCCTTGACGCCTGATGGGCCGGGCTTTTGCGCCGATAAAAAGTAACGGCGCAAAATCCTGCGTTATGGCAAATTGACAGCCCGTCCTGACTCATCCCCCCGCGGTAGTGTTATTAATGACCAGAAACATGAAATTCAGCCATAAAATCCTGTTGGCTGCCGCCCTTGTGGTGGCCATTGCTTTCGCCTGTTTCATCCTGTTCAACGACTATCGTCAACGCCAGAGCCTGCACGCCAGCACCGAGACTTCCATGCAGGAACTCGGCAGCCTGACCAGCCGTAACATCCAGACGTGGGTCGAAGGTCGCATCCAGTTGCTGCAATCGCTGGCCCAGCAGATCGCCGTGGACGGCAGCGGCGCCGACAGCCTCAAGCGCGCCGTGGGCTTGCCGGCCTACACCAGCAACTTCCAGCTCAGCTATTTTGGCGGCACCGACGGTGTGATGTTCTCGGTACCGGCCGGCAATCGTGCCGCCGATTACGACCCCCGCGCCCGTGGCTGGTACAAGGCCGCCAACAGCGCACAACAAACCATCGTCACCGAACCCTATATCGCCGCTTCGTCGGGCAAGCTGGTGATCACCGTCGCCACTCCGGTGCAGCACCAGAACCAGATGATCGGCGTGGCCGGTGCGGACATCGACCTGTCCAGCATCAGCGCCATCATCAACTCGCTGAACTTCGGCGGCCACGGCCACGCGTTCATCGTCAGCGCCGACGGCAAGATCCTGATCCACCCCGACAGCAAGCGCGTGCTCAAGACCCTGGCCGAGGCCTACCCCAACGGCGCGCCGCAAATCAGCCCCGGCGTGAAAGAAGTCGACCTCGACGGCAAGACCCAGTTCATCTCCTTCACCCACGTCAACGGTGTGCCGGGCGCCGACTGGTACGTGGCGCTGGTGCTCGACAAGGACACCGCGCTGGCGATGCTCAGCGAGTTCCGTACTTCGGCACTGATCGCCATGGTCATTGCCGTGGTGTTCATCATCGCCCTGCTTGGCATGTTGATCCGCGTGCTGATGCAACCGCTGCTGACCATGGGCCGCGCGATGCATGACATCGCCGAGGGCGAAGGCGACCTGACCCGGCGCCTGATCATCCACGGCCACGATGAATTCGGCGCCCTGGGGACTTCGTTCAACCGCTTTGTCGAGCGTATCCATACCTCGATCCGCGAAGTGGCCTCGGCCACCGGCCAAGTCAACGAAGTCGCCCTGCGTGTGGTCAGTGCGTCCAACTCGTCGATGTTCAACTCCGACCAGCAGGCTTCGCGCACCAGCAGCGTCGCCGCGGCCATCAACCAACTCGGTGCCGCCGCCCAGGAGATCGCCCAGAACGCCGCCCTCGCCTCGCAGCACTCCAGCGATGCCCGCAGCCTGGCCGAAGACGGCCAGCAAGTGGTGGATAAAACCATCGCCGCCATGCAGCAGTTGTCAGCCAAGATCAGCGATTCGTGCGGCAACATCGAAACCCTGAACAGCAACACGGTGAACATCGGCCAGATCCTGGAGGTGATCACCAGCATTTCCCAGCAGACCAACCTGCTCGCCCTGAACGCCGCCATCGAAGCCGCCCGGGCTGGTGAAGCCGGACGCGGCTTCGCGGTGGTCGCCGATGAAGTGCGCAACCTGGCCCACCGGACCCAGGACTCGGCGCAGCAAGTGCAGAAGATGATCGAGGAACTGCAAGTCGGCGCCCGGGAAGCGGTGCTGACCATGACCGACAGCCAGCGCCAGAGCGAAAGCAGCGTCGGCATCGCCAACCAGGCCGGCGAACGCCTGGGCAGCGTGACCCAGCGCATCGGTGAAATCGACGGCATGAACCAGTCCGTGGCCACCGCCACCGAAGAACAGACCGCCGTGGTGGAGTCGATCAATGTCGACATCACCGAGATCAACACCTTGAACCAGGAAGGCGTGGAAAACCTGCAGGCTACCTTGCGCGCCTGTGCCGACCTTGAACAGCAGGCGGCGCGGTTGAAGCAGTTGGTGGGGAGTTTCCGGATCTAACGCTCTCAAGGGCCCCATCGCGAGCAGGCTCGCTCCCACAGTTGACCGAGTTCCTTCAGGGAAACACGATCGACTGTGGGAACGGCTTGCTCGCGAAAGCGGCATCAGCCTTACAGAAAAAATCAGAACCTGGACCCAGGCCTGTTCAAGAACTCGATTTCATCAGCCGTAGACTCGCGCCCCAACACCGCATTGCGATGAGGAAAGCGTCCAAACCGGGCAATGATCTTCTGATGCCGTTCGGCATAATCCAGGTTGTCTTCAAACACCGCCCGCTGCGCCTCAGGCTGCTCCCGCACCAGATCGATAAACCGTGACACGGCTTCGTTCTGCACTGCGAGGTTTTCGCAGTGTTCCAGTACCAAGTAGATGAACACGCGCTGGATCGGCTTGAGTTGCCGGTCAAAACCCGCCGCCAGGCCCTGGGCCACCAGCGCTTGGGCACGCAGGTCACCGGAAAAAGCCTTGGGAGTGTCGCGAAAGATCATTCGCGGGAGCTGATCGAGTAGCAGCACCAGGGCCAGCCAACCTTCCGGGCGTTGCGCCCAGTCGGTCAATCCACCGGCCAGTGCCTGCTCGACCAGATCGCCGAAGCGCTCACGCGCCTGGCGATCATGACCTTTGCCAAACCACAGCTTGCCCTTGTCAGCCGATATTTCGTCTGGCGTGTCGGCTGAGCCAAACCACCAATCGAGCAACGACTGCCAGGGCTCGGCCATGCCTTATTCCTTGTGGTAGGCCGTGACGCGGGCGACTTCTTCCTTCGAACCGAGGAACACCGCCACACGCTCGTGCAGGCCTTCAGGCTGGATGTCGAGGATACGCTGGTGACCGTTGGTAGAAGCGCCACCCGCCTGCTCCACCAGGAACGACATCGGGTTGGCTTCGTACATCAGGCGCAGCTTGCCCGGCTTGGACGGCTCACGGCTGTCGCGCGGGTACATGAACAGACCGCCACGGGTCAGGATCCGGTGCACATCGGCAACCATCGCGGCAACCCAACGCATGTTGTAGTTCTTCTTCAGCGGGCCTTCCTCGCCTGCCAGCAACTCTTCAACGTAGCGTTTTACCGGAGCTTCCCAGTGACGCTGGTTGGACATGTTGATGGCGAATTCCTGGGTGGTTTCAGGAATGGTGATGTCTTCGTGGGTCAGGACGAAGCTGCCCATCTCGCGGTCCAGGGTGAAACCCTTGACGCCGTCGCCCAGGGTCAGCACCAGCATGGTCTGCGGGCCGTAGATGGCATAACCGGCGGCGACCTGCTGGGTGCCTGGTTGCAGGAAGGCCTTTTCATTCAGGGCTTCGTTCTGGCTCAGGTACTCGTTCGGGCAACGCAGTACCGAGAAGATGGTGCCGACCGGGGCGTTGATGTCGATGTTCGACGAACCGTCCAGTGGGTCGAACACCAGCAGGTAGGCACCCTTGGGGTATTTGCCCGGGATCTGGTAGGCATTGTCCATTTCCTCGGACGCCATGCCGGCCAGGTGACCGCCCCATTCGTTGGCTTCGAGCAGGATTTCGTTGGACAGCACGTCGAGCTTCTTCTGCACTTCGCCCTGTACGTTTTCAGTGCCCATGCTGCCCAGGACACCACCCAGCGCGCCTTTGGAAACGGCGTGGCTGATCTCCTTGCACGCACGCGCCACCACTTCGATCAAAAAGCGCAGATCGGCAGGGGTGTTGTTGCTGCGGGTCTGCTCAATCAAATAGCGACTCAAGGTAACGCGGGACATGGACGGCTCCGAAGAATAGGGGGCGGAAAAACCAGCGCAGTTTAGCGCGAGTCGGGACTTAATTCCTCCTATGAGACGGGATATGGAGGATTGAGTTCACGGGCTGGCGCCTCGCTTGGGTATTTCTGTTGATTGAGAGGACGCTATCGCGAGCAGGCTCGCTCCCACATTTGATCTTCTGCGGACACAATTTTGTATACGACATGAATCCAGTGTGGGAGCGAGCCTGCTCGCGATGGGTGCGCAGCACCTCAGTTTTTGACCGGCGGCTTGCGCAGCAGGCTGAACGCCATCGCCGCCAAGAACAGCACGCTGATCAACAGCACTGCCCACAAGCCGATTTTCTTCCAGTTGGTCTCGACCGTCGCAGGCGCGGTTGCCGTGGCCGCAGCCGGGGTCGACGTGGCCACGCCGTTCACCGTCGCCGTACCCAGCGTCGCCAGGCGCGACGGCTTGTAGTCAGGCACAAGGGTGGTCAATGGCAGGCTGGCCGCTTTGATTGTCGCACTGCCCAGCGCCAGGCTATAAGGCCCCTCGCCGCGCGCCAGGAACACCACCTGGGTCGGGCGTACGGCAAAGCGCAGGGCCGGAGCTTCGGTTCCCAGGCCGCCGCCGCGCTCGTCCACGGTCAGTTTCAATTGCTGCACGGTCTGACCAGACAGTTGCAATTGGTTTTGCAGCACATCCTGGCCATTCTGGGTCAGGCGATAGAGCAAGCCACTGCCCAGCGATTGCCACGGATGGCTGCTTTCTCGACGCCCGGCCAAGGTCACCGGCGCCAGGCTGTTGGCCTGGCTCAGCTCGACCTGCACCTGCTCGATGTTCAGCCCCATGGGCAACTGCCAGGTGTACTCACCGGCCTTCGCGGTGCTGCCGGCCAACGGCTGCGACCAGACCAGTGGCAACGGCAAACTTTCGCGGCTGGCGCTTTGCAGTTGGGCCGAGGTCAGCACTGGCGCGGAGGATGGCGAATCCCACAGCAACCGCAGGTAACGCGCCGGCTGCCCCGGCAAGCTCACTTCATGTTGTTCGACCCGCTCATCGGCAAAGGTCAGGCGTGCCACCTGGCCTTCGCCCCACGACTGCCAATGCTGCAAGTCGTCACTGGCTTCGATGGTGAACCGCTGGAAACCGTCCCGCTCACTGGTCCAGTCGAGGATCAGTTGCTGCAATGGCGCCTTGATCGCGCTGGCATCCAACAGCCAACCACGCAGTTCCTCCTCCCCCGCTTCGAGGCGGCTGGAGGGTTGAACTTCCACCAGGGTGCCGTTGGCGTTCGATTGCACCCGCACACTGGGCGCACGCTCGTTGTCATCGGCGGCGTTGTACAGCGGGAACCATTTCACGTCGGTGAGGGTACGGTTTTCCCGGCTCTGGGCCGACTCGCGCAGCAACGCGTAGGCCTGGGCCTGGCCAGCCGCATTGAAGACCCGCAGGTCGCTCAGGTCGGTCTGCCGCGCTTGCAACTGAACGTCCAGTGGCAACGGCAGGCGATACCACGGCCCTTCGCCGCTCAGGGCCAAGGGCACCTGATGGGCGAAATCCGCCAGTTGCTCCTGGGCCGTAGCCGACAATGCCACCCACAACCCAACCACACCCAGTCCGATGCGACTCAACTTGCGACTCAAGACGACACTCCCTCACTGACAGGCATCGGCGGCTCGGCCGGCGAGGCCGTTTCCGGGCGCTTGGGCGGCAGCGGCGCGAAATAGCCCACCACCAGCAACAACACGCCCACGCCGATAAACGACACGATCCGCGCCAGACCGCCACGGTTACTCAACTCGACAAAGAACAACTTGGCCACGACCACGGCGATCAACGCCGCGCCGATCAGCCACACCTCTCGACGGTGACGCAGGTGCCCACCGATCATCAGGCCCAGGGCGATCAAGGTCCAGACGATGGACAGCCCGGCTTGCACGAACATGGATTCAAGCAGCGCATCGAGCTCGAACGGCACGCCCATCCACTGGTGGGCACTGCGCATCACCAAGGCAGTGAAGAACGCGAACAGCGACACACCAGCGATCAACTGGGCGATGTGTCCGACGCGGTTCCAACGATTCGTCGATTGCGCCACGGCGTTGCGGGCCCACACATAGACACCGAACAAGGCGAACAGCAGGCCCAGCTCCAAGGGATTGAGCAACGGCACGTAAGGCAGTGGCTCTGCGGTTCCATCGCTGAAGGTGTTGGTCAGCCAGAACCAACCGAGCATCAACAGCGCCATGGGCGCCGCCGCATAGACCCGGTATTCGCGCGACTGGGCCGAGATCGGCCATGGCCAGGCACGCGGCGCGGCCATCAACACCAGGTACAGGCTCGGCAGGATCGCCCAACCCAGCCAGCGCCAAGCGTTGTACTGCTCGGACAGCAACAGCAGGCCGTAACGCAACTCCAGCATCAACACCGCCATCAGCAACCAGCAACCGAGCACATGGGCCGTACTGCGCGCCCGGGCCGGCAGCATCGCCGCCAGGCGCTTGAGAGAGAAGAAGTGCACGGCAAATACCGCCAGCCAGGCCAGCCAGCCGAAATCCGCGGCAGGGTGATAGTAGCCGTGCCCCGTCGCCACCAGCACGCAACCCGCCGCCGGAATCAACAAGGTGCACAGCAGCCCCAGCGCCGGCCATTTCAAACGCAGCGCCAAGACGGTCCACACCGCCACACTGATCGCCGCGACCAGCAGCAACAAGCTACCTTGCAGGTTCGCCGGGGCGAAGCGCAGCACTTCGCTGACCCACGCCAGCGCCCACCAACCGGCACCCCAGATCAGCAGCAACTCGGACAGACGCTGCAAGCCCAAGGCTTGCAACTCCTGCGCCGCGTGGGCCCGTTGCAGTCGCCACGCCCCCACCAGCGCTGCCAGCCCCAGCACCAGCGGCGTCCAGAAGCCGCTGTGGGCCAAGGGCCGCAGATCCTCGGCGCTGAGCGGCCCCAACAGCGTCGGCCCTGCCGTCAGGAACGCCGCACCGCCCAGCAGTTGCAGCAGCAGGCCGAAGACAAAGCTCACGCGTTGTTTGAGGTACAGGCTCAGCCAGATGATCAACAGACCGCTGGCCGCCCACACGCCACTCGCCGTTTGCCATGGCAGCACGAACAGCACCGCTAGATTGATCAGCACCAGTCCTGCCAGCAACACCACTGAGAGGCCGCGCAGCAACCGGACATCGTTGCGCACCATATCGTCGCGTGCCGCCAGCAACATGCCGCCAATCAACGCCAGGCCGATCAGCGAGGCGCTGAGCAAACCACTCCAGCCCGCGCTGAACACCGCCGCCGAATCACCTTCGGCGCCTTGCAAGCGCACCAGGAACAATGCGCCACCGAGCAATTGCACCGCAAATGCAGTGAACAGAAAGCTGCGCGATTGCAGGCGCAGGCCGACAAACAGCGTCGCCAATCCGGCCAGGGCCCAAGCGATGGCGGTGCCGTGAATGAGGAAGAACAGCGGTGCCAGCAGATAGAGGAAACTCAGCCCCAGCACCGCCAGCACTGGCAGGCCCCGGCGCTCCCAGGCTGCACAGTGTTCAGGCGCAGCCTTGAGCAGTTGGTAGAACGTGAACAGCAAGGCGCCGCCGAGCATCAATGCCCCCAGCGGTGAACCATCGAGCAGGCTGCCGTCGCCGTTGCGCAACTCGCTGACAAACGCCAGTGCCGAGCCCAATTGCAGCAACAAGGCAAACGCTCGGGCCAAGGGTCGCTGCTGGCGCAGGCCCAGCCAGAAAATCCCTGCGCCCTCCACGGCCCAGGCCGCCGAGGTCCAACGCGCGTCAAGCCCCAAGGGAATCGCCAGGCTGGCAAAAATCACTCCCAGGGCCAGGCAGGTTTCGGCCAGCAGCAAGGCGCGCCCGCCCATCAGCACGCGGGCCAGGCCCATGTAGATCATGCCCAGGGCCAGGGCGCTGAACGCAGCGGCGAATTCCAGATGCTGCACCAAGGCGAACTGCAAACCGAAACCCACCAGCGGCGGTGCGAACAACATCGTGCCGTCGACGTAATCACCCTTGCGCGCCGACCAGCGCAGCAATGCGTCGCGGCTGCCGTCCTCTGGGGCATCGCTCATTTCCAACAGTTTGCGACGGGTGAACAGCAAGCCGATCGCCAGGTAAATGAGGAAGAACAGAATCAGGAACGGCTCGGTGCTCCAGAGCAGTTCCGGCGTGTAAGAACGCAGGCCCCAGGCGAATCCAATGCCGAAGGTGCCGACGAAGCCGATCAGGTTCAGCAGGCGCCAGGCCTTGAACCAGGCTATCGCGAGGATGCCGGCATTAAGCAGGATGAAATAGCTGAATAGGGCAACGTGGTTACCGCTGCCGGTAGACGTCAGGATCGGTGCGGCAAACCCGCCCAGCGCCGCAGCCGCAGCCAGGCCCAGGGCGTTCTGGGTAATTGCCAGGATCGCCGAGAACACGGTGACTGCCACCAGCAACCCCAAGGCCGCCTTGGAATCGAGCAACGGATGCAGGCGCATGGCGGCGAACACCGTCAGGTACAGCACGGCGATCCCGGTGCCCTGGAGCATCAACGCATAACTACTGTTGCGTTGACGCAACCACCAGCCCAGGCCCAGCAGGCCCAACGCGCTGGCCGCGACGCCGGCGTAACGCAGTTCGATCGGCACCACCATGCCTTCGGTGGCGTAGCGCAACAGGAACGCCAGGCCGAGGAACAGCAGCACCACGCCGACCCGCAGCACCGTGTTGCCGCCGAACAGCCAGTTGCGCGCGCCGATAATGGCGCGGTCGAACAAGTTAGGACCACGCGGCGCCGTCGGTTGCGCAACCATCGGTTCCAGAGGCAGAGGGGCAAAGTCGCGCTGGGCACGCCGACTGGAGGTCTCTGGCGCGGGCTTCCAAACGTCATCGGGCAACGGCTGGCTGGCCTGGGTGGCCATCGAGGGAACGGGCTCGAGGTCTGGCGGCAATTCCCAGATGAGCTCTGGCTCGGTGCGCGTCTCGGGTTTCGCGGCCTGGGGTACGACAACCTCGGGCGCTGGGGCCGGATCACTCGATTCGGCCACCTTGCCGAGTTCGAGAACCGCCAGACGGGCTTGCAGCGTGAGCAAGCTCTGCTGGGCCTCTTGCAACAAGACCTGTTGCTTGGTCGCCTGGAGACCCAGGCGGCCCAGTCGAAACGATTGGGCAATGCCAAGCCCCACCAGCGCGCCTATCAGCGCATCGGCGAACGACTCGTCCACCACCCAGCCGAGTGCCAGGCCCAACAGCGTCAAGATCCATTGCATGGTCGATATCCCCTAAGCGGCCCGTTGCGGGCGTAACCGGGGTGATGCGGTGCCTGGATCAGTCTAGTGGAAAGCCCCAAAACCTGTGGGAGCGGGCTTGCTCGCGAATGCGGAGTGTCAGTCACAGCATCGTTGACTGTTACACCGCATTCGCGAGCAAGCCCGCTCCCACATTGGATTGGTGCGTTTCCAATTACTGAGTCCGCCGCACAGCCCGGCGAAACTGGCGCTTAGTATATCGACGAAGCCCAACCGCCGTTGGGCTTCGCTCACATTTCTTACAGCAAGTGCTATTCCAGGGCTTTCCAGATGTCGGTGGCGTACTCACGGATGGTCCGATCCGAGGAGAACCAGCCCATGCGCGCAGTGTTGAGCACCGCCGAACGCCACCATTGCTTGGAATCATGCCAACGTTCTTCGACCTTGGCCTGGGCGTCCCAGTAGGCGTCGAAATCGGCGCAGACCAGGAAACGGTCGTAATTGATCAATGAGTCCACCAGCCCGGCGTAGCGCATCGGATCATCCGGCGAGAACACCCCGCCGCGAATCGCCTGCAACACATCATTGAGCCGATGGGAGGCGGCGATGTCCGGCTCGGCGCTGAATTCACCATTGCGCTTGCGGGCTTCGACCTGCTCAGCCGTCAAGCCGAAGATGAACATGTGCTCACCACCGACGCGCTCATGCATTTCCACGTTGGCGCCGTCCATGGTGCCGATAGTCAACGCACCGTTGAGACCGAACTTCATGTTGCTGGTGCCCGACGCTTCGAAACCGGCGGTGGAGATCTGCTCCGACAAATCCGCCGCAGGAATGATGCTCTCGGCCAGGCTGACGTTGTAGTTGGGCAGGAACACCACTTTGAGCAAGCCACGCACGGTTGGGTCATTGTTGACCACTCGGGCGATGTCGTTGGTCAGCTTGATGATCAGCTTGGCTTGGTGGTAACTGGCGGCGGCCTTGCCGGCGAAGATTTTCACTCGCGGCACCCAGTCCACTTCCGGTTCGGCGCGGATCGCCTGGTACAGCGCCACGGTGTGCATCAGGTTGAGCAACTGGCGTTTGTACTCGTGGATCCGCTTGACCTGCACGTCGAACATCGCCGCCGGGTTCACGGCAATCCCCAACCGCTCGTGGATCAGGTAAGCCAGGGCTTTCTTGCTATGCAGACGCTGCTCGGCGAACTGTTTACGAAACGCCGGTTTATCGGCAAACGGCTCCAGTTCGATCAGACGCTGCTCGGGGTTGTCCAGCACGCTCGGGCCGAGGGCATCGACCATCATCGAGGTCAGTTCGGCGTTGGCCTGGAACAACCAGCGGCGGAAGGTGATGCCGTTGGTCTTGTTATTGATCCGGTCCGGATAGAGTTTGTGCAGCTCCGAGAACACCGTGCTGCGCATCAGTTGGGTATGCAGTCCGGACACGCCGTTGACGCTGTGGGAACCGAGGAACGCCAGGTTGCCCATGCGCACCCGGCGACCGTTGTCTTCTTCGATCAGCGACACCGAGCGCAACACATCGAAATCGTGCACGCCCTTGGCCCGCAGCGAATCGATGTGCTGGGCATTGATCAGGTAAATGATTTGCATGTGCCGGGGCAGCATGCGCTCCATCAGCCCTACCGGCCAGGTTTCCAGGGCTTCGGGCAGCAGCGTGTGGTTGGTGTAGGACAGCGTGTCCTGGGTGATCTGCCAGGCAGCGTCCCAGGCCACGTCGTAGACGTCCACCAGTTGCCGCATCAGTTCGGCCACGGCGATCGACGGGTGGGTGTCGTTGAGCTGGATCGCCGCGTGATCGCCCAGGGTCAGCACCGAGGTGTGCATGTTGCGATGGCGGCGCAGCAAGTCCTGCAGCGAGGCGGCAACGAAGAAGTACTCCTGGCGCAGGCGCAGTTCCTGGCCGGCCTCGGTGCTGTCGGCCGGGTACAGCACACGGGAAATACTTTCCGCCCGGGCCACCTCCGCTACCGCGCCCAGGTGGTCGCCGGCGTTGAAGCGCTCCAGGTGCAGGTCTTCCACCGCCCGGGCGCGCCACAGTCGCAAGGTATTGACGCTGGCACCGCGCCAGCCCACCACTGGCGTGTCATAGGCAATGGCCCGCACGGTTTCCGCCGGGGACCAGACTTGCCGGGTCTTGCCGGCATCGTCGGTGACGGTCTCGACACTGCCGCCAAAGCCGATCGGGTAGACCACCTCTGGCCGCTCGAACTCCCACGGGTTACCGAAATCCAGCCAATGCTCGGTCTGCTCCTGCTGCCAGCCATCGACGATCGCCTGGCGGAACAAGCCGTGCTCATAGCGAATGCCGTAGCCGTGGCCGGCGATGCCCAGGGTCGACATGCTTTCCATGAAACACGCCGCCAGACGGCCGAGGCCGCCGTTGCCCAGTGCCGCATCCGGTTCGAGCAGGCGAATGCGCTCCAGGTCCACGCCCAGCTCAGTCAGGGCCTCACGCGCAGTGTCCAGCAGGCCGAGGTTGCTCAGGCTGTCGTAGAGCAAGCGACCGATGAGGAATTCCAGGGAGAGGTAATAGACACGCTTCTGGCCCTTGCGATAGATCTGCCGCGTGTGGTCCATCCAGTGTTCGACCATATGGTCGCGGGCGGCAAGGGCAATGGCTTCGAACCAGTCGTGATCAAACGCATGATCCGGGTCCTTGCCGACGGCATAAGTGAGCTTGGTCAAAACGGCGTCGCGAAATGCAGCGACTTCAGCTTCGCGAACAAGTGGTTCTTGAGTCATTGATGAGACCTCGAACGAGCATGGAATTGTCTGAGCCTAGTCGGTCTGACAGACGGCACAGGCTCTGGTTCGGTGGTTTTTCCCTGTGACGGAGAATCGTCGCCAGGGAATTGCCGGATGAGCGAATGAATGCAGGGGCCGTGCCGGTCCGGGAGCGGTTTGGCCGGGATGAAAAAAAACTGGCGGATGGTCGTTCAAAATTTCACCAGTCCCGGTATGATCGCGCGCCCTGATGCATGCTGGTAAACCGTGATGATGAAGCCCAACCTGATCGCCGCCGCGGAGATCGACCGACTCGATACCTGGGCCAAGTACTCCGCCCCGATGTGCGGTTCCTGCGTGTCGAGCTGCTGCACGCTGCCGGTGGAGGTCAAGATCAAAGACCTGATCCGCATCGGCATCGTCGATGAGTTCGAACTGGGCGACCCGCCGAAAAACATCGCCAAGCGCCTGCAAAAGGAAGGGATCGTCGAGCGCTACAACCAGAAGTCGGAAATCTTCACGCTCCAGCGCATGAGCAACAACGATTGCCTTTATCTGGACCGCAAGAGCCGCTTGTGCACCATTTATGAAAAGCGCCCGGACACTTGCCGCAACCATCCGCGGGTCGGGCCACGGCCGGGCTATTGTGCCTACAAGCCCAAGGAAGTGGAGCGCGAGCGTAATCCGCGGACGCTGGACAAGTTCTGATCCATAGAAGGTTCAGCGGTGCCTGGACCACTGTCATCGCGAGCAGGCTCGCTCCCACACTGGATTTGTATCGGACACAAAAAAGCGGTGGTCGCTGCAGATCAACTGTGGGAGCGAGCCTGCTCGCGATGAGGCCCTTACAGACGCCACATAACTTCCAGCATAAAAACCAGGCAAAAAAAAGGCCCCGATCTCACGACCGGGGGCGTTTTTCATTCAGCCTGGGCTAAATCAGTTCTTGGCTTTCTTGGCAGCGCGGGTACGCTCGCTTTCATCCAGGATCTTCTTACGCAGGCGGATCGACTTCGGCGTCACTTCACACAATTCATCGTCCTGGATGAATTCCAGGGCCTGTTCCAGGGTGAAGCGAACAGGTGGAACCAGGGCGATGGTTTCGTCTTTGCCCGAAGCACGCATGTTGTCGAGCTTCTTGCCCTTGGTAGGGTTAACGCCCAGGTCGTTGTCACGGCTGTTCAGACCAACGATCTGGCCGCCGTAGATTTCCTGGCCGTGCTCGACGAACAGCTTGCCACGCGCCTGGAGGGTTTCCAGGGAGTAGGTCAGCGCCTTGCCGGTTTCAACCGAAACCAGAACGCCGTTCTGACGGCCAGACATGTCGCCAGACTTCATCACGTCGTAACGGTCGAAGATCGAGGTCAGGATGCCAGCACCGTTGGTCAGGGTCAGGAATTGGTTACGGAAACCGATCAGACCGCGAGCAGGGATGTTGTATTCCAGACGTACACGGCCTTTGCCATCCGGCACCATGTTGGTCAGGTCGCCCTTACGCAGGCCCATCTCTTCCATCACCTTGCCCTGGGATTCTTCCGGCAGGTCGATGGTGACGTTTTCGAACGGTTCGTGCTTCACGCCGTCAACCAGACGGATGATCACTTCCGGACGGCCTACAGCCATTTCGAAGCCTTCGCGACGCATGGTTTCGATCAGAACCGAGAGGTGCAGTTCGCCACGGCCGGAGACCTTGAACTTATCGGCCGAGTCGCCTTCTTCAACGCGCAGTGCAACGTTGTAGAGCAGTTCTTTGTCCAGGCGTTCCTTGATGTTACGGGACGTCACGAACTTGCCTTCTTTACCGCAGAATGGCGAGTCGTTGACCTGGAAGGTCATGGAAACGGTCGGCTCGTCGACGGTCAACGGCTTCATCGCTTCAACGGTGTCCGGGTGGCACAGGGTGTCGGAGATGAACAGCGAGTCCATGCCGCTGATGCAGACGATGTCGCCGGCAGCCGCTTCTTCAACGTCTACACGGTGCAGACCGTGGTGACCCATCAGCTTCAGGATACGACCATTGCGGCGCTTGCCGTCGGCACCGATAGCCACGACCGGGGTGTTCGGCTTGACGCGACCACGAGCGATACGGCCAACACCGATAACACCCAGGAAGCTGTTGTAGTCCAGTGCCGAGATTTGCATCTGGAACGGACCGTCACGGTCGACTTTCGGTGCGGGTACGTTGTCGACGATCGACTGGTACAGCGGGGTCATGTCTTCAGCCATTTCGGTATGGTCCAGACCGGCAATACCGTTCAGGGCCGAGGCGTAGACGACTTTGAAGTCCAGCTGTTCTTCGGTGGCGCCCAGGTTGTCGAACAGGTCGAAGATCTGGTCCAGGACCCAGTCCGGACGCGCGCCTGGACGGTCAACCTTGTTGATGCACACGATCGGACGCAGGCCGGCCTCGAAAGCCTTCTTGGTCACGAAACGGGTTTGCGGCATAGGGCCGTCCTGGGCGTCGACCAGCAGCAGCACGGAGTCGACCATCGACATCACGCGCTCTACTTCACCACCGAAGTCGGCGTGGCCCGGGGTGTCCACGATGTTGATGTGGTAGCCATTCCAGTTGATGGCGGTGTTTTTCGCCAGGATGGTAATACCGCGCTCTTTTTCCTGGTCGTTGGAGTCCATCACGCGCTCGTCGTTGAGCTCGTTGCGCTCCAGGGTGCCGGATTGACGCAAGAGTTTGTCTACCAGGGTGGTCTTACCATGGTCAACGTGAGCAATGATGGCGATGTTGCGTAGATTTTCGATCACTTGTGTATCTCGATCAGAGGATTCGGTGTGCTGACAGGTCGTGGCAGCGATTTACGTTGAGTCCGACAAAGCCGTTACAGCCTGTCGGCGGCGTCGGGGGGCCGGTGACGCAGGCCACAGGCAAACAGCCCCGGGCACTTAGCTCGGTCGATAAACGCGCACATTGGCATGCCCCTCACTGAGCAAATGGTGGGCATGCAGGCGACTCATCACGCCTTTGTCGCAATACAACAGGTACTGGCGAGTAGGGTCCAGTTCCTTGAAACGCGCGTTCACTGCATAGAACGGCATCGTTTTTACCTCGATGCCGGCGACACTCAGCGGGTCGTCTTCAGCGTCGTCCGGATGACGGATGTCGATGATGATCTGACCGGCCAGCGCTTCGCCGACTTCTTCAATCTGTATGTCCTGGCCCAATTCGTCGATGACGCGATCGATCGGTACCAGCCTGGCGTTTTCGAGCGCCCGCTCGAGTATCGCCATGTCGAATTCTTTCTCTTCGTGCTCGACCCGCCCGCGCTTGGCCGCCGTCTTCGGGTTGACCGAGATGACGCCGCAGTACTCCGGCATGTGTCGGGCAAACTCGGCGGTGCCAATGGCATTGGCCTGGTCGATGATGTCCTGCTTGTGGCTGGCAATCAGCGGCCGCAGGACCAGCTTCTCGGTCACGCAGTCGATCACCGACAGGTTCGGCAACGTCTGGCTCGACACCTGGGAGATCGCCTCGCCGGTCACCAGCGCGTCGATTTGCAGGCGGTCGGCAATTCGTGAAGCGGCGCGCAACATCATACGCTTCAAAATGACGCCCATATGACTGTTATCGACTTTGCCGAGAATCTCGCCCAGGACTTCCTCGAACGGCACACTCACAAATAACACGCGCTGGGAGCTGCCGTACTTCTTCCAGATGAAGTGCGCCACTTCCATCACGCCCAGTTCATGGGCACGCCCGCCGAGGTTGAAGAAGCAGAAATGGCTCATCAGGCCGCGACGCATGATCTGGTAGGCCGCCACCGTGGAATCGAAACCGCCGGACATCAGCACCAGGGTCTGCTCCAGCGAGCCCAGCGGATAACCGCCGATGCTGTTGTGCTGGCTGTGGATCACGAACAGCCGCTGGTCGCGAATTTCGATGCGCACTTCGATCTGTGGGTCTTTCAACGAAATACCGGCCGCACCGCACTGTCGGCGCAACTGGCTGCCGACGTACTTTTCCACATCCATCGAACTGAATGGGTGCTTGCCGGCACGCTTGCAACGCACCGAAAAGATCTTGCCGGCCAGGGCATCACCATAATGAAGCATGCACTTGGCAAGGATGTCGTCGAAATCCCCCAGCGGGTACTCATCGACTTGCAGGAAATGCGCGATGCCCGGCATGCAGCTCAGGCGCTCGGTCATTTCCTTCAGGACCTTGGGTTCGCTGACACGGGTTTCCAGCTCGAGGTTGTCCCACACGCCGTTCACCACCACGGCCGGGTCCAGGTCTCGGAGCACGGCGCGGATGTTCTTGGCCAACTGGCGGATGAAACGCATCCGTACCGGGCGGCTCTTGATGGTGATCTCGGGGAAGACTTTTACGATTAGTTTCATGAAAACAGCGCGCGAACGGCCAGCCGAAAAAGGGGGGCGCGGATTATAGCGGAAATTGCTCAAGGTTTAACCAGTTAATGTGCAGATCGTTTTGCATGCACCAAAACAGGTCATTATCGATTGACGACGCCACATTGCAGTGCGTTATTGTCTGACAATCCGCGATTAAGGCCCTCAAAAGCGTGGATTTGGTGCAAAAAACCCATGCTGGGGCACTGGCATGCAATTTGCTCCCTTGTGAGGCAGGTTGCCTTGGCAGAGTATTCGCGCCGGCATCACCCATATCTAAGGGCACTCCACTACCCGCCCGAAGCCACCCGGAGGACATATGTCGAAGTCGGTTCAACTCATCAAAGATCATGACGTCAAGTGGATTGATCTGCGCTTCACTGACACCAAAGGTACTCAACATCACGTGACCATGCCGGCCCGTGATGCGCTGGACGACGAATTCTTTGAAATCGGGAAAATGTTCGACGGCTCCTCCATCTCCGGCTGGAAAGGCATCGAAGCCTCCGACATGATCCTGATGCCGGACGACGAAACCGCCGTCCTGGACCCGTTCACCGAAGAGCCGACCCTGATCCTGGTCTGCGACATCATCGAACCTTCGACCATGCAAGGCTATGACCGCGACCCACGCGCCATTGCCCACCGCGCCGAGGAATACCTGAAGTCCACCGGTATCGGCGACACCGCTTTCTTCGGTCCTGAGCCTGAGTTCTTCATCTTCGACTCGGTCAAGTTCAAGTCCGACATCTCCGGCTCCATGTTCAAGATCTTCTCCGAACAAGGTTCGTGGATGTCCGACCAGGACGTGGAAGGCGGTAACAAAGGCCACCGTCCAGGTATCAAGGGCGGCTACTTCCCGGTTCCACCGTTCGACCACGACCACGAGATCCGTACCTCCATGTGCAACGCACTGGAAGAGATGGGCCAGACCGTCGAAGTTCACCACCACGAAGTGGCGACTGCCGGCCAGAACGAAATCGGCGTGAAGTTCAACACGCTGGTCAAGAAGGCTGACGAAGTCCAGACCCTGAAGTACTGCGTGCACAACGTTGCCGATGCCTATGGCCGCACCGCGACCTTCATGCCGAAGCCTCTGTACGGCGACAACGGTTCGGGCATGCACGTTCACATGTCGATCTCCAAGGACGGCAAGAACACCTTCGCAGGCGAAGGCTATGCCGGCCTGTCGGACACCGCCCTGTACTTCATCGGCGGTATCATCAAGCACGGTAAGGCCCTGAACGGCTTCACCAACCCGTCGACCAACTCCTACAAGCGTCTGGTACCAGGCTTCGAAGCCCCGGTCATGCTGGCCTACTCGGCTCGCAACCGCTCCGCCTCGATCCGTATTCCTTACGTGAACAGCCCGAAAGCCCGCCGTATCGAAGCTCGCTTCCCGGATCCGGCTGCCAACCCATACCTGGCCTTCGCTGCACTGATGATGGCCGGCCTGGACGGTATCCAGAACAAGATCCACCCTGGCGATGCCGCCGACAAAAACCTGTATGACCTGCCGCCTGAAGAGGCCAAGGAAATCCCACAGGTTTGCGGTAGCCTGAAAGAAGCCTTGGAAGAGCTGGACAAGGGCCGTGCGTTCCTGACCAAGGGCGGCGTATTCAGCGATGACTTCATCGACGCTTACATCGCACTGAAAAGCGAAGAAGAAATCAAGGTTCGCACCTTCGTACACCCACTGGAATATGAGCTGTACTACAGCTGCTGATCCGGTAAGCGCCGCCACGCACGGCGTGAATTAAAGAGAGGCCTCCTTCGGGAGGCCTTTTTTATGGGCGCAGGTTGCGTGCATGATGCCTCCCCGCCCCCTCCATAGAAGACGAGACTGCCCATGACTTTGCGCTTCAAGCTCTGCCTTGCCCTGTCTGCCGCGCTGTTGGCCGGCACCGCCGAAGCCGCCTCCACTCCCGCTCCTGACGCCCTTACCCCGCTGCTTAACGCCATTGGCGAACGCCTGGCCCTCGCCGATGATGTGGCGTTGAGCAAATGGGACAGCCATAAACCGGTAGAAGACCGTCAGCGCGAGCGGGAAGTGATTGCCGCTGCCGTCGCCCAGGCGCCGGCCTACAAGCTGAGTGGCGAAACCGTGGAAGCGTTTTTCGCAGCCCAGATAGAAGCCAACAAAATGGTGCAGTACATCGACTTGTCCGACTGGGCCCTGGAAGGCAAGGCCCCGGACCTTCCGCGCCCGGACCTGGTGGGACAGATCCGCCCGCAACTCGACCGACTGCAAAAGCGGCTGCTGCAACAACTGGCCGACTTCGCCCCCTACCGCACCGACCCGCAGTGCCCGCAATGGCTGGCTCGAGCTACCCACCACAACAAGCAGCACCCGGTGCACCGGCTGGCCCTGATCCGGGCAACCGGAGGACTGTGCCTCTCCCCAAAATCCTGAGCCCCCCCCTTCCCCTGTGGGAGCGAGCCTGCTCGCGATGAGGCCTGCACATCCAACACCTCAGCGCCTGACACGCCGCCATCGCGAGCAGGCTCGCTCCCACAGGGATCCAGCGTCGGCCATAAAGGCTGTGAACACCACAGATCCAATGTGGGAGCGGGCTTGCTCGCGAAGGGCCGCCACATCCAACATCTCAGCGACTGACACACCGCTTTCGCGAGCAAGCCCGCTCCCACAAGGGGTGCGATACAACAACTTGGGCCATCCGCGTCGCCTGGCCTATGCTGCACCCATCACTTTTCGTTTTCGGTCGATTTTCATGGGTCGTGGTTTTTCAATCATCCTGTTGTTGCTGGCTCTGCCAGCCGCCGCGCAGATCTACAAGTACACCGATGCCGAGGGCAACACCGCCTATAGCAACCAGCCACCCCAAGGCGTACCGGCTCAGACGGTGGAATTACCGCCGCTCAACAGCATCGAACGCCAATCCCCGGCCAGCCCGGGCGCACCACCAGCCTCCGCGAACAGCGACGAGCCACGCAATGCCTACGAGATACTGGAACTGACGGACATTCCCACCGACGAGGCCCTGCGCGCCAACAACGGCACCTTCACTGTTGGCGTACAGGCTCAACCGCGATTGCGCAGCCCGCATCTGTTCCGGCTGCTACTGGACGGGCACCCCTACGGCCAGCCGACCAACGTGCCACGCCTGCAATTGGTGAATATCGACCGGGGCGAGCACAGCCTGGCGGTCCAGGTGATTGATGGGGAAACCCTCGTGCAACAAAGCGAAACCGTCACCTTCACCGTGCAGCGGGTGCACCGGCCATGATCCGCCGGTTGCTGGCGCTGGGCCTGTTGCTGATCGCTCAGTCAGGCGCGGCCCAGGTCTACACCTACATCGATGCCCAGGGCAATCGCGTGTTCACCGATCAACCGCGCCCCGGCAATGCGAAGAAAGTCCAACTGCCACCCAGCAATCGGATGCCGGCGCCGCCTTCAGGAACGTCCGCGGCGCCTACGGCCGAAGCGCGGCCCGAGCCGCTGTTTCATTACGAAATGCTCCGCCTGCTGATACCCGAGCCGGACGCGACGATACGTAGCACCGCAGGCGAACTGATCGTCAGCGTCACCAGCGAACCCGGCCTGCAAAAAGGCCACCGCTACCGCCTGCTGCTCGACGGCCAGCCCACGGGCGCACCAGGGCCGAGCCCGGTGTTTGCCTTGAGTAACATCGACCGAGGCACCCATCATCTGGCGGTAGAGATCCTCGATGAGCAAGACCGTATCGTCGAACGCACCGCCAATCAGCCCTTCCATATGCAACGCATGTCCCTGGCGCAGAAGCGTCGCATCAAACCCTGCGCCACGACCGATTACGGTCAACGTCCCGAGTGCCCCCTGGCCGAAAAGCCCGAAGAAGAAAAAAGCAGCATCCTGCCGTTCTTTTAACGCTGCTCAGGTTGGCGCACTATCTTGGTGCAATACATTGCACGCTACCCAGATTCCAAACCCATTTTGGTTCGAAAGTACCCGAAAAAGCTGGCAGAACGCCACGCAACCGGGCGAAAAACACCCTTTTGAGGCTCTAAACGCTTCTTTTCGGAGCCTTGGTTTGGTTTTTGCATTTTCCTTGTAACAGCGCATTAATCGCGCGCGCAATTTGGGACCGGCCCCGAGTTGCTACGCTCCAAAAGAGGTCCTGATGACCATTAGCGACGCACTACACCGCTTGCTGCTCGACAACCTCACCACCGCAACCATTCTGCTCGACGCCGAATTGCGCCTCGAGTACATGAACCCGGCGGCGGAGATGCTCCTGGCCGTCAGCGGCCAGCGCAGCCACGGGCAGTTCATCAGCGAGTTATTCACCGAATCCGCCGAGGCGCTCAACTCCCTGCGCCAGGCAGTGGAACAGGCCCATCCGTTCACCAAGCGCGAGGCGATGCTCACCGCACTGACCGGCCAGACCCTTACAGTGGATTATGCGGTCACGCCGATCCTGAACAACGGCGCCACCTTGCTGCTGCTGGAAGTCCACCCCCGTGATCGCCTGCTGCGCATCACCAAGGAAGAGGCCCAGCTATCCAAGCAGGAAACCAGCAAGATGCTGGTGCGTGGCCTGGCCCATGAGATCAAGAACCCCCTCGGCGGGATTCGTGGCGCGGCGCAGTTGCTCGCCCGTGAACTGCCGGAAGAGAGCCTCAAGGACTACACCAACGTCATCATCGAGGAAGCCGACCGCCTGCGGAACCTGGTAGACCGCATGCTCGGCTCGAACAAGCTGCCATCGCTGGCGATGTGCAACGTCCATGAAGTGCTGGAGCGCGTCAGCAGCCTGGTGGAAGCGGAAAGCCAGGGTTGCATCACCTTGGTGCGCGACTATGACCCGAGCATTCCCGATGTCCTGATCGACCGCGAGCAGATGATCCAGGCCGTACTGAACATCGTGCGCAACGCGATGCAAGCCATCAGCAGCCAGAACGAACTGCGCCTGGGCCGTATCAGCCTGCGCACCAGGGCCATGCGCCAGTTCACCATCGGCCACGTGCGCCATCGCCTGGTGACCAAGATCGAGATCATCGACAACGGCCCGGGTATCCCTGCCGAGCTGCAGGAAACCATTTTCTTCCCCATGGTCAGCGGTCGCCCGGACGGTACCGGGCTGGGCCTGGCCATCACCCAGAACATCATCAGTCAGCATCAGGGCTTGATCGAGTGTGAAAGCCACCCCGGCCACACCACCTTCTCGATCTTCCTGCCACTGGAACAAGGAGCCACATCGACATGAGCCGTAGTGAAACCGTGTGGATCGTCGATGACGACCGTTCTATCCGTTGGGTCCTGGAAAAAGCCTTGCAACAGGAAGGCATGACCACCCAGAGCTTCGACAGCGCCGATGGGGTGATGAGTCGCCTGGCGCGTCAGCAACCGGACGTCATCATCTCCGACATCCGCATGCCTGGCGCCAGCGGCCTGGATCTGTTGGCGCGGATTCGCGAGCAGCATCCGCGGCTACCGGTGATCATCATGACCGCCCATTCCGACCTGGACAGCGCCGTGGCGTCCTACCAAGGCGGGGCCTTCGAATACCTGCCCAAGCCATTCGACGTCGATGAAGCGGTGTCGCTGGTCAAGCGCGCCAATCAACACGCCCAGGAACAACAAGGCATGGAAGAGGTGCCGGCCCTGGCCCGCACCCCGGAAATCATCGGCGAAGCGCCGGCGATGCAGGAAGTGTTTCGCGCGATCGGGCGCTTGAGCCACTCCAACATCACCGTGCTGATCAACGGCGAATCCGGCACCGGTAAAGAACTGGTGGCTCACGCCCTGCACCGCCACAGCCCACGGGCGGCGTCGCCGTTCATCGCGTTGAACATGGCGGCGATTCCCAAGGACCTGATGGAGTCCGAGCTGTTCGGCCACGAAAAAGGTGCGTTCACTGGCGCGGCCAACCTGCGGCGCGGGCGCTTCGAGCAAGCCGACGGCGGCACATTGTTCCTCGATGAGATCGGCGACATGCCGGCCGACACCCAGACGCGCTTGCTGCGTGTACTGGCGGACGGCGAGTTCTATCGGGTGGGCGGGCATACGCCGGTCAAGGTCGATGTGCGCATCATCGCCGCGACCCACCAGAACCTGGAAACCCTGGTTCACGCCGGCAAGTTCCGCGAAGACTTGTTCCACCGTCTGAACGTGATCCGCATTCATATCCCGCGCCTGGCGGATCGTCGCGAAGACATCCCGACCCTGGCCCGGCACTTCCTCAGCCGCGCGGCCCAGGAGCTGGCGGTGGAGCCCAAGCTGCTCAAGGGCGAAACCGAGGAATACCTCAAGAACCTGCCGTGGCCCGGTAACGTGCGCCAGCTGGAGAATACCTGCCGCTGGATCACGGTGATGGCTTCGGGTCGCGAAGTGCACATCAGCGACCTGCCGCCGGAGCTGTTGAGCCTGCCACAGGACTCGGCCCCAGTGACCAACTGGGAACAAGCCTTGCGCCAGTGGGCCGACCAGGCCCTGTCCCGCGGCCAGTCGAGCCTGCTGGACAGCGCCGTGCCGAGTTTCGAGCGGATCATGATCGAAACCGCCCTCAAGCACACCGCCGGTCGCCGTCGCGATGCCGCCGTGCTGCTGGGCTGGGGCCGCAATACCTTGACCCGCAAGATCAAGGAATTGGGGATGAAGGTCGATGGTGGGGATGATGATGACGGGGATGAGGGCTGATCGGCCTGTAACCCTTCGCTGAACTTGAAGGCCCAATCGCGAGCAGGCTCGCTCCCACAATGGATTTTCGGTGTTCGCGATATTTGTGAGCACCACCAAACCCTGTGGGAGCGAGCCTGCTCGCGATGCTTTTTAAGGGTGCCATGCACCGCACCAATGCACCATGAACCGCAATTGCGCATGCCTTATGAGCAGGAGCCACTCGATCCTCCTCGGGAAAACCAGCTCAAATAAAAGCCAAAGCCCCGGAATACGGGGCTTCGCGCACCATCAGCAGTTTTTTTGTGACAAGCCATTAAAAACTGGCACGACCCCTGCAATAACTCAATCACTACCCAGTTTCGGGGACCTTGGTACAGGCAGGCCGGGGATTCCCCACTTTTATACCGGGCTCATCGAGCCCACTGTTTTGGGGGCCTTGATACAGGCAGGTCAAGGTTTCCCTTCTTTACACCCAGGGCTATGCGCCGAGCGCCAGCCCTCCCGTTTTGGGGACCTTGGTACAGGCAGGCCGGGGATTCCCTCTTTTATTGCTCCTGGAGACGGACCTCCAACCGCCAGCGGTCATCCACCTCGCTGCCGGTCCACTCTCCCCGCAATGGACGCGCCGCCACCAGTGTCAGCAACAATCCCTTGTCACTCAATCGCACTCGCCAGTTCACGTCCTTGCCATTGAGCTTCAACTGACCGCTCTGCGGTCGACCTTCTGCTTCGAACAACAGCGCTACCGAGCCGTCGATGACTTCCCCGTGTAGCTTGGGTTCGTTGTTGAACCAGACCACCACCCCACCATCAGCCATCTCGACCTGCTGCAATACGCTCGGTTCGGGCGTGGTCAGGCGTCCGATCATCAGTCCGACCATCATGCCGAAAATCGCCAACGAGCCCATCACCCGAGGCATTAGCTTCGAACGTTCATCGGTTTGCGGCGTAGAATGCCGCTCATCTTTGTTTGCGGAGCCGTGCATGTTTCACGTCATCCTTTTTCAACCGGAAATTCCGCCGAATACCGGCAACGTCATCAGGCTGTGCGCCAACAGCGGCTGCCACCTGCATTTGATCGAACCGCTGGGCTTCGAGATGGACGACAAGCGCCTGCGCCGAGCCGGCCTCGACTACCACGAGTATGCCACTTTGCAGCGTCACGCCGACCTTGCCAGTTGTCTGGAAAGCCTCGGGCATCCACGCCTGTTCGCCTTTACCACCAAGGGTTCGCGGCCATTCCATGACGCCAGCTTCGTCGCCGGTGATGCGTTCCTGTTCGGCCCGGAAAGCCGTGGCTTGCCAGCCGAGGTGCTGGACGCCCTGCCCGCCGACCAACGCTTGCGCCTGCCGATGCGCGAAGGCTGCCGCAGCCTGAACCTGTCCAACACCGTGGCGGTGGCGGTTTATGAGGCGTGGCGACAGAACGGTTTCGCCTGAGCCCTTGCTGTCAGCCAGAAACACCTGTGGGAGCGAGCCTGTGGGAGCTGAGCTTGCTCGCGATGAGGTCGACACGGTTCAACTGCAAAACCGCGTCATCGTTCATCGCGAGCAAGCTCAGCTCCCACAGGGCTCGCTCCCACAGGTTTTATGCTCGGCTGACGGACGCTAGCCCGCCCTGCCGCTTACTGAACGGTCGCGCCGCCTTCTTGCTGCATGCGTTGCAGCTCTTGGGCGTACAGGGCGTCGAAGTTCACCGGAGCCAGCATCAGGGCCGGGAACGAACCACGGGTCACCAGGCTGTCCAGGGTTTCGCGAGCGTACGGGAACAGGATGTTCGGACAGAACGCGCCCAGGGTGTGGCTCATAGAAGCGGCATCCAGGTTCTTGATCAGGAAGATCCCGGCCTGCTGCACTTCGGCGATGAACGCCACTTCGTCGCCGTTCTTCACGGTCACCGACAGGGTCAGCACCACTTCGTGGAAGTCTTCTTCCAGGGCTTTCTGACGGGTGTTCAGGTCCAGGCCTACGCTCGGTTCCCACTGCTGGCGAAAAATCGCCGGGCTTTTCGGGGCTTCGAAGGACAGGTCACGGACATAAATGCGCTGCAAGGAGAATTGCGGTGCGGCTTCTTCTTCGCTGGCAGCTGTGTTCTGTTGGTCAGTCATCGCAGATCCTTCTTACTTTCAGGTTCTATTAATGGAAAATCAGGCCTTGAGCATCGCATCGAGCTTGCCGGCGCGCTCCAGGGCATACAGGTCATCACAACCGCCCACGTGGGTGCTGCCGATCCAGATCTGCGGCACGGAGGTGCGCCCGGCTTTCTGGGTCATTTCGGCGCGCAGTTGCGGCTTGCCGTCGACCTTGATCTCTTCGAAAGCCACGCCTTTGTTCTGGAGCAGGAACTTGGCTCGGGAGCAATAGGGGCAGTAATCGCTGGAATAGACAACGACGTGGGTCATCTCACTTCACCAGCGGCAGATTGTCGGCTTTCCAGCTCGCCACACCACCGGACAGCTTGGCGGCAGTGAAACCGGACTTCATCAGCTCGCGAGCATGGGTACCGGCGTGCTGGCCTTGGGCATCCACCAGGATCAGCGTCTTGGCCTTGTGTTTTTCCAGTTCGCCGATACGGGCGATCAGTTTGTCCTGAGGAATGTTCACCGCCCCGACAATGTGGCCTGCGGCGTAATCCTTACTCGGACGGATGTCCACCACCACGCCGGCATCCTTGTTGACCAGCGCGGTCAGCTCGCCGGTGCTCAGGCTGCGACCGCCGCCCTGCATCGTGTGGGCAACCAGCAGCGCCAGCAGCACGACGAAGATACCGACGAGAATGTAGTGGTTAGTGGCAAATTGAATCAGGTGAGCAACCATCGAAGGAGGTTCCAGGGCGTTAAAATGTCGGCCAGTATACACAGCACGCAAGGCCGGCCAAACCCCGCCCGGCGGTGACGCCGTCGGAACTTACCTTTAAACTGCCCGTCCCTTTTCCATCGTCTTCTTTTAACCAGCCACGAGTGGATTCCATGACTACCACGCCTAAACCTTTGGTCCTGATGATTCTCGACGGCTTCGGTCACAGTGACAGCCACGAATCCAACGCCGTGTATTCGGCCAGGAAGCCTGTGCTGGACCGCCTGTGGGCTACCGTGCCCAACGGCCTGATCTCCGGCAGCGGCATGGACGTCGGCCTGCCGGACGGGCAGATGGGCAACTCCGAAGTCGGCCACATGAACCTCGGCGCAGGCCGCGTGGTGTACCAGGACTTCACCCGCGTGACCAAATCGATCCGCGACGGCGAGTTCTTCGAAAACCCGACCATCTGCGCCGCCGTGGACAAAGCCGTGGCCGCCGGCAAGGCCGTGCACTTCATGGGCCTGCTGTCCGACGGTGGCGTGCACAGCCACCAGGACCACCTGATCGCCATGGCCGAACTGGCCTTCAAGCGCGGTGCCGAGAAAATCTACCTGCACGCCTTTCTCGATGGCCGTGACACCCCGCCGAAAAGCGCCGCCTCGTCCATCGAGCTGCTGGATGCGACGTTCCAGGCCCTCGGCAAGGGGCGCATCGCCAGCCTCATCGGCCGCTACTACGCCATGGACCGTGACAACCGTTGGGACCGCGTGGCCCAGGCCTATAACCTGATCGTCGACGGCAGTGCCGAATTCAACGCCGCCACCGCCCAGGAGGGCCTGCAAGCGGCCTACGAGCGCGGCGAAAGCGACGAATTCGTCAAAGCCACCACCATCGGCGAGCCGGTGAAGGTTGAAGACGGCGACGCCGTGGTGTTCATGAACTTCCGTGCCGACCGCGCCCGCGAGCTGACCCGCGTATTTGTCGAAGACGACTTCAAGGAGTTCGAGCGCGCTCGCCAGCCAAAACTGGCCGGTTTCGTCATGCTGACTCAATACGCTGCCAGCATCCCCGCGCCGTCGGCCTTCGCCGCTGGCAGCCTGGAAAACGTGCTGGGCGACTACCTGGCGAAGAACGGCAAGACCCAGCTGCGCATCGCCGAGACCGAAAAGTACGCCCACGTGACGTTCTTTTTCTCCGGCGGCCGTGAAGAACCCTTCCCGGGCGAAGAACGCATCCTGATCCCTTCGCCGAAAGTCGCGACCTACGACCTGCAGCCGGAGATGAGCGCGCCGGAAGTGACCGACCGCATCG
This sequence comes from Pseudomonas bijieensis, assembly GCF_013347965.1. Classification (NCBI taxonomy): domain Bacteria; kingdom Pseudomonadati; phylum Pseudomonadota; class Gammaproteobacteria; order Pseudomonadales; family Pseudomonadaceae; genus Pseudomonas; species Pseudomonas bijieensis. Next base: position 3,763,361 of record NZ_CP048810.1, read on the forward strand.
TCGACGCCATTGAAAACCAGCGTTACGACGTGATCGTGGTCAACTACGCCAACGGCGACATGGTCGGCCACAGCGGCGTGTTCGACGCGGCAGTCAAGGCCGTGGAATGCCTGGACACCTGCGTTGGCCGTATCGTCGAGGCCCTGGAAAAGGTCGGCGGCGAAGCGTTGATCACGGCTGACCACGGCAACGTCGAGCAGATGTCCGACGAATCCACCGGCCAGGCCCACACCGCCCACACCACCGAGCCGGTGCCGTTCATCTATGTCGGCAAGCGCGACTTCAAGGTTCGCGATGGCGGCGTACTGGCTGACGTGGCACCGACCATGCTGATGTTGTTGGGCATGGAGAAGCCGGCGGAGATGACCGGGACATCGATCCTGGTCTGATTCAACACAAATCCCCCTGTGGGAGCGTGCTTGCTCGCGAATGCGGTCTGCCAGTCGACATTTATGTGTCTGGTCTACCGCATTCGCGAGCAAGCCCGCTCCCACATTGGTTTTTGGTGTTTTTTGGGCCAGTTATCACACAGTCCCAAATGGGCGTTTTTTTTGCAGCGTGGGGCGGGCATACTAGGCCGTCCCTTTCCCTGGTGTCGCCCGCCTCTATGCTTCGCGTCCTGATAGCCCTCGTTCTGACCTGCCTGCTCCAACCGGCCTTTGCCGACGAGCGCGCGCAAACCCAACAGCAGTTGGAAGCCACGCGCCAGGACATTGCCGAGCTGAAAAAGCTGTTGGGCAAGTTGCAGGAAGAGAAATCCAGCGTGCAGAAAGACCTGCGCGGCACCGAGACCGAGATGGGCAAGCTGGAGAAGCAGGTCGACGCCCTGCAAAAAGAGCTGAAGAAAAGCGAATCCGAGCTGCAGCGGCTCGATGGAGAGAAAAAAAAACTCCAGAGCGCGCGCACTGAACAGCAAAAGCTGATCGCCATCCAGGCCCGGGCGGCCTACCAGAACGGTCGCCAGGAATATCTCAAGCTGCTGCTCAACCAGCAGAACCCCGAGAAATTCGCTCGCACCCTCACTTATTACGATTACCTGAGCCAGGCCCGCCTGGAACAGCTCAAGAGCTTCAACGAAACCCTGCGCCAGCTGGCCAATGTCGAAAAAGACATCGAGCTGCAGCAGGCCCAATTGCTGGTGCAAAAGAGCAGCCTCGACACCCAGCGCGAAGAACTCGAGAAAGTTCGCAAGGAGCGCCAGGTGGCCCTGGCCAAGCTCAATGACGACGTGAAGGCTCGCGACAGCAAACTCAAAGCCCGCGAGCAGGACCAGGCCGAACTGGCCAACGTATTGAAAACCATCGAGGAAACCCTGGCCCGCCAGGCCCGAGAGGCGGAAGAGGCGCGCCAGAAAGCGCTGATCGCCCAGCAGGAAGCCGAAAAAAAGCGTTTGCGTGAGGCCCAGGCCGAAGCGGACTCCGGCGACGCTCCGCGCAAACCGGTCAAATCCAGTCCTGGCGCGCTGGTTTCCAGTGATGGCGAAACCTTCGGCGGCGCTTTTGCTTCAGCCCGAGGCAAACTTCCATGGCCGGTCAATGGTCGATTGCTTGCACGCTTCGGTGAAACCCGTGGCGACGATACTCGCACCAAGTGGGATGGCGTGATGATCAGCGCTTCGGCGGGCAGCCAGGTGCATGCTGTTCATGGCGGGCGCGTGGTATTCGCCGACTGGCTGCGCGGTGCCGGCCTGCTGGTGATCCTGGATCACGGCAACGGTTATTTGAGCCTGTACGGCCACAACCAGACGCTGCTCAAGTCGGCGGGGGATGTGGTCAAGGCCGGTGAGTCCATCTCCACGGTCGGTAACAGTGGCGGGCAGGATACGCCAGCACTGTATTTCGCTATTCGTCAGCAGGGTCGCCCCAGTGACCCGGCCCAATGGTGTCGTGCGCAAGGATAAGCGCGCCCATCCTATTAAGGAGTTCGTTCGACATGCTGCATTTGTCCCGCCTTACCTCGCTGGCCCTGGCGATCGCCCTCGTGATCGGTGCGCCCCTGGCTTTTGCCGCCGACCCGGCCCCGTTGGCGCCAGCCAGCACGGCCGCGACCACCAAGGCCCCGCTGCCGCTGGACGAACTGCGCACCTTTGCCGAGGTCATGGACCGGATCAAGGCCGCCTATGTGGAACCGGTGGATGACAAGGTACTGCTGGAGAACGCCATCAAAGGCATGCTCAGCAACCTTGACCCGCATTCGGCCTACCTGGGGCCAGAAGACTTTGCCGAGCTGCAGGAAAGCACCAGCGGCGAGTTCGGTGGCCTGGGTATCGAGGTCGGCAGCGAAGACGGCTTCGTCAAGGTGGTCTCGCCGATCGACGACACCCCTGCATCCAAGGCCGGCATCCAGGCCGGCGACTTCATCGTCAAGATCAACGGCCAGCCGACCCGCGGCCAGAGCATGACCGAAGCCGTGGACAAGATGCGCGGCAAGATCGGCCAGAAGATCACCCTGACCCTGGTGCGCGATGGCGGCACGCCGTTCGACGTGACCCTGACCCGCGCGGTTATCCAGGTCAAGAGCGTGAAGAGCCAGTTGCTGGAGTCGGGCTACGGTTACATCCGCATCACCCAGTTCCAGGTCAAGACCGGCGAAGAAGTCGCCAAGGCCCTGGCCAAGATGCGCAAGGACAACGGCAAGAAGCTCAACGGGCTGGTCCTGGACCTGCGCAACAACCCCGGCGGCGTACTGCAATCGGCGGTGGAAGTGGTCGATCACTTCATCACCAAGGGCCTGATCGTCTACACCAAGGGCCGTATCGCCAATTCCGAGCTGCGCTTCTCGGCCACCGGCAACGACTTGAGCGAAGCCGTGCCACTGGTAGTGCTGATCAACGGCGGCAGCGCCTCGGCCTCGGAAATCGTCGCCGGCGCCCTGCAGGACCAGAAGCGTGGCGTGGTCATGGGCACCACCAGTTTCGGCAAGGGCTCGGTGCAGACCGTGTTGCCACTGAACAACGACCGCGCCCTGAAGATCACCACCGCGCTGTACTTCACGCCCAACGGCCGCTCCATCCAGGCCCAGGGCATCGTCCCGGACATCGAGGTGCGCAAGGCCAAGATCACCAACGAGCAGGACAGCGAATACTTCAAGGAAGCCGACCTGCAAGGTCACCTGGGCAATGGCAACGGTGGCGCCGACAAGCCGACCGGCTCCGGCGCCAAGGCCAAGCCAATGCCCCAGGATGACGACTATCAGTTGGCCCAGGCCCTGAGCCTGCTCAAAGGATTGAACATCACGTCCGGCCGCTGAGATGGGCCTGCGTTTCACCTTCGTCCTGCTGTGCCTGCTGGCAGGGGCCGTTAATGCGGCTCCCGCCACATCCTCCTCGCCGCACAAGGCGTACCTGAGCCTGATCATCGACGACCTGGGGCAAAACCTGCCTCGGGATCGCCGGGTACTGGCCCTCCCCGGCCCCGTCACCGCCGCGATCATGCCGGACACGCCCCACGCCGCCGAATTCGCCCGCGAGGCCCATCGCGCCGGCAAACTGGTCATGCTGCACATGCCCATGGATCCGGCCACAGGGCCGTTCGCCTGGCATCCGGAACTACCCATCGAAGAACTCGGCAAACGCCTGGACGCCGCATTCGCCGCCGTGCCCTACACCAGCGGGATCAACAACCACATGGGCAGCCGCATGACTGCCCAACCCCAGGCCATGGCGTGGTTGATGGCGAATTTGCAACAGCGCCACAAGTTTTTCGTCGACAGCCGCACCAGCGCCCAGACTGTCGCCGCCGCCGAGGCGCAGAAGATCGGCCTCGCCAGTGTCTCGCGGGATGTGTTCCTGGATGACGAGCGTACCGAAGCCGCCATTGCCCACCAGCTTCAGGTGGCCATTGAACTCGCCCGTCGGCAGGGTTCGGCAGTAATGATTGGGCATCCCTACCCGCAGACCCTCGCAGTGCTCGAACGCGAACTACCTCGGCTCAAGGCCGAGGGCATCGAATGGATCGACATCAAGTCGATGATCAGCCTGCGCAGTAATCGCGCGATGGTCGGGCATGGGAAAGATGGGGTTTATCGGTAGCGGCTGAGCGCCATCTCAAACCGCGACACCGCCATCGCGAGCAGGCTCGCTCCCACAGATTTCCGGGCGCCTACAGAAGTCAGTTCCACCGCCAAGCCTGTGGGAGCGAACCTGCCCGCGATGCGGTGGTACGGTCGGGTACAGCGCTCAGAGATACCGCGCCAGGATCGCATCCAGCGCACCTTCCTTACGCAGCTGGTCCAGGGCCGCTTGCAGCCGGGCAACCACGTCGTCAGGCACGTTTTTATTCAACGCCAGGTACAGCTCGGCACTGTTGAATCGCAACACGGTCTTGAGGTCGTTCACCCCTTCCTGACGCGCCAGGTAACGCCCGGCAGGATCTCCGGTGGCCCACAGGTCGATCTGGCCGTTCAGCAGTTTTCTGGCGTTGTCCTGATCGCGCAATACCACAATCGGCTTCAGGCCCTGCTTGGCCAATGTCTCGGCAATCGCGTCGCCCTTGTAGGCGCCAATCCTGTATTGGCGCGCCTGTTCCAGCGAGTCGAGGGCGATCTTGCTGTCAGCCTTGGCGAGCATGATCCAATCATCCGGGCCGATGGGGCCGACCCATTTGAAAAGCTTTTCGCGCTCCGGCAATCGCGCCATGACAAACACGCCATAGCCAGGGTTTTCCAAGGCGAGTTTGTAGATTCGCTCCCAAGGGAAACGTAGCGTCAGGCTATAGGAGATGTCGGCGCGCTTGAATATTTCGCGGACGATGTCCACGGCAATGCCGTTGATGTTCTCGTCCTGGGCGAAGTTCTTGCCGTTCTTGGCCATGTTGTACGGCGGGAAGTTTTCCGTCAGCAATACCAATGACGTATCGGCGGCGCGGGCGGTACCTGCAAGTAGCAACGTGACGCCGGCAAAGGCAAGAACGAGACGTTTGAGCATGTCGGGCTACCGCAATCCATGGTGTGCCCAAGAGTGCCTTGGGCCCGCCATGGTGTCCAGCGATCAGCGAATGCAGATACCGCGATGCGCCATATAGGCCTTGGCTTCCGGCACGGTGTATTCGCCGAAGTGGAAGATGCTCGCCGCCAGTACTGCACTGGCGTGGCCTTCGAGGATGCCGTCAGCCAGGTGTTGCAGGTTGCCGACGCCGCCGGAGGCGATGACCGGGATGCCCAGGGCATCGCTGATGGCGCGGGTGACTCCGAGGTCGAAGCCGTTTTTCATGCCGTCCTGGTCCATGCTGGTCAGCAGGATTTCACCGGCACCCAGGCCTTCCATCTTCTTCGCCCATTCAACGGCGTCGAGGCCCGTGGGTTTACGACCGCCGTGGGTGAAGATTTCCCAGCGCGGAGTTTCGCCCGGGCCGGAGACCTTCTTGGCATCGATGGCCACGACGATGCATTGCGAGCCGAAGTGCTGGGCCGCTTCGCCAACGAATTCCGGGTTGAACACCGCCGCGGTGTTGATGGACACCTTGTCCGCACCGGCGTTGAGCAGGTTGCGGATGTCCTGCACGGTGCGCACGCCACCGCCCACGGTCAGCGGGATGAACACCTGGCTGGCCATGCGCTCGACAGTGTGCAAGGTGGTATCGCGGCCATCGACGCTGGCCGTGATGTCGAGGAAGGTAATCTCGTCCGCACCCTGTTCGTCGTAGCGACGGGCGATTTCCACCGGGTCGCCGGCGTCACGGATGTTCTCGAACTTCACGCCCTTGACCACCCGACCGTTGTCCACGTCCAGGCAAGGGATGATGCGTTTGGCCAGCGCCATGGTGAGTCCTCAGCCTTTGTAGGAATCGCAGAAGGCCTGGGCCTCGGCGACGTCCAGGGTGCCTTCGTAGATCGCACGACCGGTGATCGCGCCGATGATGCCCGGCGCCTTGGCGTCGAGCAGCGCCTTGATGTCGCCCAGGTTATGGATACCGCCGGAGGCGATCACCGGGATCTTCGTGGCGGCGGCCAGGGCGGCAGTGAACGGGACGTTGCAGCCCTGCATCATGCCGTCTTTGGCGATGTCGGTATAAACGATGGCGGACACGCCGTCAGCCTCGAAACGCTTGGCCAGGTCGATCACCTGCACGGTGCTGACTTCAGCCCAACCGTCGGTGGCGACGAAGCCGTCTTTTGCGTCCAGGCCAACGATCACCTTGCCCGGGAAGGCGCGGCAGGCTTCGGCGACAAACTCAGGCTCCTTGACGGCCTTGGTGCCGATGATCACGTAGCTCACGCCAGCCTTGACGTAGTGTTCGATGGTTTCCAGCGAACGAATGCCGCCGCCGATCTGGATCGGCAGGTTCGGGTAGCGCTTGGCGATGGCCGTGACCACTTCACCGTTCACCGGCTGCCCTTCGAAAGCGCCGTTCAGGTCAACCAGATGCAGGCGACGGCAGCCGCCCTCCACCCACTTGGCGGCCATGCTCACCGGGTCATCGGAGAACACCGTGGAGTCTTCCATGCGGCCCTGACGCAGACGTACGCAAGCGCCGTCCTTGAGATCGATAGCGGGGATAATCAGCATCTGGCAAACCTTCAAATACGAATATTCAGCTTGGCTCGAAAATCAATTCTTCTCGAGCGCCCACAAGTCGCTTTCAATGCTTTCGAACCTTTCTTTAAGGTGCGTCTGCACATCGAAAATCGCCCTGTTGTAATAGTGCGGCGCAATTTCGCGGGTAAACAGGTCAAGAATTTCCGCCGCTTCGAACGAACCCAGGTCCAGTTCGAAACGCTCCTCCATGAACCGTTGGATCTTGCGGTTCGCTTCACCCTCCTGCTCGGGCGTGAGGGTGAGGATCGGCGGTTTCTTGCGGGCCATTACCAGCGCCCGTCCCACGCGGCGAAGTTCTGCAGCAGTTGCAGGCCATGGGTATGGCTCTTCTCCGGGTGGAACTGCACGGCGAAGCGCGAACCATCGGCCAGGGCCGCGGCGAAATCGACGCCATAGTGACCGCTGCCCACTACCTGCCGCGCATTGCCGGCCGCGATGTAGTAGCTGTGCACGAAGTAGAAGCGCGCCAGGTCCGGAATGTTGTGCCACAGCGGGTGATCCACTGTCTGCTTCACTTCGTTCCAGCCCATGTGCGGGACTTTCAGGTGTTCGCCGTCTTCATGCAGGCCCTTGCCAAAAAACTTCACCTGGCCTGGGAACATGTTGATGCAATCGACACCGTCGTTCTCTTCGCTGCGTTCGAGCAAGGCTTGCATGCCCACGCAAATACCAAGGAACGGACGGTCCTGGCTGACTTCATGCACCAGCTTGTCGAAGCCCAGGCGACGAATCTCGGCCATGCAATCGCGAATCGCACCGACGCCGGGGAAGACCACCCGGTCGGCTTCGCGAATCACATCGGCATCGCTGGTGATCAGCACCTTGCCGGCCCCCACGTGCTCGAGGGCCTTGGCCACCGAGTGCAGGTTGCCCATGCCATAGTCGATAACCGCGACCGTCTGCATTACAGCACGCCCTTGGTGGAAGGCATCTGGCCGGCCATGCGGTCATCGAGCTCCACGGCCATGCGCAGCGCGCGGCCGAAAGCCTTGAACACGGTTTCGATCTGGTGGTGGGTGTTGTGCCCGCGCAGGTTGTCGATGTGCAGGGTCACGTTGGCGTGGTTGACGAAGCCCTGGAAGAATTCCTGGAACAGGTCAACGTCGAAGCCGCCGACGGTGGCACGGGTATACGGCACATGCATCTGCAGGCCCGGGCGGCCGGAGAAGTCGATGACCACGCGCGACAGCGCTTCATCGAGCGGCACGTAGGCATGGCCGTAGCGACGGATGCCCTTCTTGTCGCCGATGGCCTTGGTAAAGGCCTGGCCCAGGGTGATACCGACGTCTTCCACCGTATGGTGGTCGTCGATATGCAGGTCGCCCTTGCTGACGATGTCCAGGTCGATCAGCCCGTGACGGGCGATCTGGTCCAGCATGTGCTCAAGAAAAGGCACGCCGATATCAAACCGGGCCTTTCCGGTGCCATCCAGGTTGATCGAGGCTTTGATCTGGGTTTCCAGAGTGTCGCGCTCGACAGACGCCTTACGTTCGGCCATCACCAGCTCCGCAAAATCATTGGGCGAAAAAGGCAGCCATTATAGGGGCGCGAGCGGCAAACAGAAACACGGGAGGTGATATCCCTGACGGGTTGTCGGCGATAGACATGTCCATACAAGCTTTCGCCTACACACAAAACAAATGTGGGAGCGAGCCTGCTCGCGATAGCGGTGCATCAGAAGACAATGATGTCGACTGACACGCCCTCATCGCGAGCAGGCTCGCTCCCACATGGGTTGCCCTTACCCAATGGGTCAGGGCAACGGTCTTAGCGGAACAACACCGCCGTCTTCTGCAGGGTCACCCACACACCCCACGCCAACGGAATGCCCACCACCAGCCAGGCAGCGACCGCCAGGGGCTTGGTGCCTGGCGCGGCTTTCCACTCCAGCGAAGTGGTGCTGTCTGCGCCCTTGTCATGGCCCAGCGCCTGTTCGGCGGCCAGTTCGGCGTCGGTCATGAAGTACTTGTCGGCGACCGGACGGACCAGCAGGTTGCACAGGAAGCCCAGCACCAACAGACCGGAGAGGATGTACAAGGTGATGTCATAGGCCGCGGCGCGTTCAACGCCGATGCTCAGTTGATATTCACGCAGGTAGTTCACCAGCACCGGACCCAGCACGCCCGCCGCAGCCCATGCGGTCAACAGACGACCGTGGATCGCGCCGACCATTTGCGTACCGAACAGGTCCGCCAGGTAGGCCGGCACGGTGGCGAAACCGCCGCCGTACATCGACAGGATGATGCAGAACGCCGCCACGAACAGCGCGACGCTGCCCAGGTGCCCCAGGTTCGGGATCAGCGCGTACAGGGCAAAGCCCAGGGCGAAGAACACGAAATAGGTGTTTTTACGACCCAGGTAATCCGAGAAGGATGCCCAGAAGAACCGACCACCAATGTTGAACAGGCTCAACAGACCGGTGAAACCGGCGGCGATAGCCGCGATCTGACCCAGTTGCGTAGCGTCCAACTGGCCGAACGGCAGGTCATTGCCGAGCAACTTGCCGCCGAACACTTCCTGCAGCAGTGGCGAAGCCATGCCGAGGATGCCGATACCGGCGGATACGTTCAGGCACAGCACCAGCCAGACCAGGCGGAACTGCGGGGTTTTCCAGGCAACGTTCACGTGAACGTGGCGATGGGTGATCATCGCGTTCGCGGCTTTCTTCGGTGCCGGGGTCCAGCCTTCAGGCTTCCAGCCAGTCGGCGGAACGCGGTACGACAAGGCGCCACCGATCATGAACACGAAGTAGATCGCGGCCATGACCAGGAAGCTCTGCCATACGCCCACGCCAGTCGGCGAGGCGAAATGGCTCATCAGCGCTGCGGCCAGCGGCGCACCGACCATCGCACCACCGCCGAAGCCCATGATCGCCATGCCGGTGGCCATGCCACGCTTGTCCGGGAACCACTTGATCAGGGTCGATACCGGGGAGATGTAGCCCAGGCCCAGACCGATACCACCGATCACCCCGGAACCGACCCACATCAGCCAGATCTGGTGGGTATAGATGCCCAACGCGGAAATCAGCAGGCCACCGCACCAGCACAATGCCGAGACAACACCGGCCTTGCGCGGCCCGGCGTGTTCCAGCCAGCCGCCCCAGATGGCTGCCGAGCAACCCAGGAAGATGAAGAACAGGGTGTAGATCCAGCCGAGCATCGAGATCGGCCAGTCACATTGGGACGAAAAGACTTGCGAGATGAAGCTCATGTCCGGCGCACAGGCCACAGGCTTGGTGACACCCAAGGCTTTGGACAGTGGCAACCAGAACACCGAAAAGCCGTAGGCCATGCCGATGCACAGGTGAATGGCCAGTGCGGCCGGTGGAACCAGCCACCGGTTGAAACCGGGCTTGGCGATGATGCGTTCCTTGGAGAGGAACGCTGGCTGGTCGGCGATGCCGCCCGCCGTGATGCTCGTGCTCATTGTGTATCCCCCAGTTATTGGAATGGTTCGCCAGCCACGCATCACCCTCAGCCTTCATTGCACGCAGGCATGGCTGTATTTTCTGGTGAAGCTCCATAGTGTGCGACATCAAGTCGCAGAAGGGCGGACGAACGGGCAAAGGTTACCATTTGCTCGCGGCAGAAAAACCAAAGTGATATCACCTTTTTCGTGCCATCTGTCTTATCGCACACTTGCTCGCTTTCTGTAGGGGACTAACGATTTATTTTTTCAGGAGTTGAGCCCCCTCTCTGCGGCGAAGGGATTTAGCGGAACGTCGCACCAGCCCGCTTGGGTGCACGAAGTGGCCTCGAAACCAAACGCTTCGATCCATCAGGTTGTGATTGTCTTTGCTGATATCAGTGTTGCTTCGCAACCCTGCGGGGATAAATCCCCTCGCCACAGGTCTATGTTCGGCAGCCTGGCAGGAGAACGATCCTCCAACGCGCCACCAACTCAGGGCGTTATACTCCCGGCTAAATTTTGAACTCAACCTACAAGGATTCGCCCATGAAAGCGTTCGGCAAAATCCTGGGTCTGGTACTTCTCGGGCTGTTGCTGATCATTGTGGCCCTGGGCTTTGCCCTGACCCACCTGTTCGATCCCAACGACTACAAAGAAGAGATCCGCCAGATAGCCCGCGACAAGGCCCACATCGAGCTGACCCTCAATGGCGACATCGGCTGGAGCCTGTTTCCATGGCTGGGCCTTGAGTTGCACGACGCCAGCGTCGCTACCTTGGCCAGTCCTACCCAACCTTTCGCCGACCTGCAGATGCTCGGTCTTTCGGTACGGGTGATACCGCTGCTGCGCCGGGAAGTACAAATGAGCGATGTGCGGGTCGAAGGCCTGAACCTGCGGCTCAACCGTGACAAGAACGGTCACGGCAACTGGGAAGACATCGGCAAGGTGCCAGCCTCCACGACGACGGCGAACGCCCCGGCACCGGTGCCGACCGAGCAACCGACTTCGCCCGCCAGCCCCCCGGCGGAAAAACCGGCCCAGCCAACCCGCCTGGACATCGACAGCCTGACAGTGAACAACGCTCGCGTCGAATACACCGACGAGCGGACCGGCAAGCTGTTCACGGCCGAGAGCATCCAACTGAGCACCGGCCCGGTCCACGACTCCACCAATATCCCGGTCACTCTGACCGCCTTCCTGTCCAGCAATCAGCCAGCCGTACGTGTACGCACCGAAGTGACGGGTGAACTGCGCTTCGAACGCGCCCTGCAACGCTACAAGTTCGAGGACCTGAAACTGTCCGGCGAAGCCACGGGCGATCCCTTGCAGGGCAAAACCCTGAACTTCGCCGCCCAAGGCCAACTGTTCCTGGACAAGGCGGCAAACGTCGCCGAGTGGACCGGTATCAAACTGTCGCTCAATCAACTGCGCGCCCTGGGTGAACTGAAAGTCAACGACCTCGACAAGACCCCGCAATTGAATGGCGGTGTGTCGATCGCCCAGTTCGATCTGGCGAAGTTCGTCGACAGCGTCGGCCAGACACTCCCGGCCATGGACGAAGGCAGCCTGAGCAAGGTCGAACTGGTCAGCCGCATTGCCGGCACGCCGACCAGCGTCGAACTCAACAACATCAACCTGAAGATCGATGACAGCAGCTTCAACGGTCGCATCGCCGTGGAAGACTTTGCCAAACAGGCCTTGCGCGTACAGCTCAAGGCCGACACGTTCAACGTCGACCGTTACCTGCCGCCAAAGTCCGCCGAAGCCGACAGTTCCAAGGCCGCCCGCGAGGCCGAAGTCAGCAACACCGAGGTCAGCGCCATGGCCGGTGCCGGCAGCACACCGCTGCCGAGCTCTCCGACTCAGGGGGCCTGGAGTAATGATCGGCTGTTCCCGGTGGAACGCCTGAGCAAGCTGGACCTCGATGCCGACCTGACCTTCGGGCAACTGACCCTCGATAAACTGCCGATCCAGAACGCTGCACTCAAGGCCACCGGCCTGGGCGGCCTGCTGACCCTGGAGAACCTGCGCGGCGATCTGTACAGCGGCAACTTCGAAACCAAGGGCACCCTGGACGTGCGCCAGCCTACGCCACAGTTGAGCCTGCAAACACGCATCAACCGGGTCCCTGCCGAGAAGATCATCGAAAGCCAAGGCAAGAATCCGCCGGTCAAAGGCCTGGTCACCGTCAACAGTGCGATCACCGCCAGCGGTAATAGCCAGAAGGCCCTGATCGACAGTCTCAACGGCAACGCCGGGTTCGTCATCAACGATGGCGTACTGCTCAATGCCAACCTCGAACAGCAATTGTGCAAAGGCATCGCCACCCTCAATCGCAAGACCCTCAGCGGCGAACCGCGGGGCAAGGACACGCCGTTCCAGCAACTCAACGGCAATCTCACCTTCAACAATGGCGTTGCCAACAACCCGGACCTGAAAGTCCGCATCCCCGGCATGACCGTCAATGGCAACGGCGATATCGACCTGCGGGTGTTGGGCATGGATTACCGCGTCGGCGTCATCGTCGAGGGCGACAAGAGCGACATGCCCGACCCGGCCTGCCAGGTCAACGAACGCTACGTCGACGTTGAATGGCCATTGCGCTGCCGTGGCCCACTGGAGCTCGGGGCGAAGGCCTGCCGCCTGGACAACGACGGGCTGGGCAAGGTCGCGGCGAAACTGGCCGGCGACCGGCTCGGCGACAAGATCGATGAGAAGCTGGGCGACAAGGTCAGTCCAGAGCTGAAAGACGCACTCAAGGGGCTGTTCAAGCGATGAGAGCCGAGCAGTTTTCCACCGCCGTCCTGGACTGGTTCGACCGCCACGGGCGCCATGATCTGCCCTGGCAGCAGGACATCTCGCCCTATCGGGTGTGGGTCTCGGAAATCATGTTGCAGCAGACCCAGGTCAGTACCGTGCTCAACTACTTCGACCGCTTCATGGCCGCGCTGCCCACCGTCCAAGCCCTGGCCGCCGCGCCGGAGGACGAAGTGCTGCACCTGTGGACCGGGCTGGGCTATTACACCCGCGCGCGCAATTTGCAGAAAACCGCGAAAATCGTTGTCGACCAATACGGTGGGGAGTTTCCCCGGGACGTGGAAAAACTCACCGAGTTGCCGGGCATCGGCCTGTCCACCGCTGGCGCCATCGCCAGTATCAGCATGGGCCTGCGGGCACCGATCCTCGATGGCAACGTCAAACGGGTGCTGGCGCGTTTCACCGCCCAGGAAGGCTATCCGGGCGAGCCCAAGGTAGCGAAACAGCTGTGGGCCACCGCCGAGCGCTTCACGCCACAGGACCGCGTCAACGCCTACACCCAGGCGATGATGGACCTGGGCGCCACCCTTTGTACCCGCAGCAAGCCCAGTTGCCTGCTCTGCCCGCTGAAGCAAGGCTGCGAAGCCCACATGCTGGGCCTGGAAACCCGCTACCCCATTCCCAAGCCACGCAAGGAAGTGCCCAAGAAGCGTACCTTGATGCCAATGCTGGCCAACCACGAGGGCGCGATCCTGCTTTACCGCCGCCCTTCCACAGGGTTGTGGGGCGGGCTGTGGAGCCTGCCGGAACTCGACGATCTCGACGACCTGCAACACCTGGCCCTGCAACACTCGCTGGAATTGGGTAGCCAACAGCAAATGCCAGGCCTGGTGCACACCTTCAGCCACTTCCAGTTGGCGATCGATCCCTGGCTGGTCCGGGTCCGGGAAACCGGCCATCACGTGGCCGAGGCCGACTGGCTCTGGTATAACCTCGCCACCCCGCCGCGCCTGGGCCTTGCCGCCCCGGTCAAAACCTTGCTCGAACGCGCGGCCGCCGTAATGAACGCAGGAGAGTTGCAATGACCCGCACCATCATGTGCCGCAAGTACAAAGAAGAACTCGAAGGCCTGGAGCGCGCGCCGTTCCCGGGAGCCAAGGGCCAGGACATCTTTGACCACGTCTCGGCCAAGGCCTGGGCCGACTGGCAGAAACACCAGACCCTGCTGATCAATGAAAAACGCCTGAACATGATGAACGCTGAAGATCGCAAATACCTTCAAGGCGAGATGGACAAGTACTTTTCCGGTGAAGATTACGCCAAGGCCGAAGGCTACGTGCCGCCGTCCGAATAAGCTGTTCAGCGCGGGGGTGGATCGTAAGCGACGGTAATAATTAAATATTTTTTGATAACGTGCTTGACGCCCCCCCGAAAAACCCGTTTAATGCGCCCCGTTGCCCAGATAGCTCAGTCGGTAGAGCAGGGGATTGAAAATCCCCGTGTCGGCGGTTCGATTCCGTCTCTGGGCACCACCTTTCGTTTTCAGGTGATGCCAAGCACACCTGAAAACATAAAAACCCGCCTAGTGCGGGTTTTTTGCTTTTTACAGCTCCCTAGTGCTCCCTTGTAAACCCAAACGTGAGTAGCGACGTGCCGAAGACAAGCTGTACCGGCTCCTGTGTATCATAGAAGTGAGCCCGACCAGCTCTAAGCTGTGGCGCTATCGTTACCACTTCAACGGCAGCGCGAAAATGCTGCTGGGAGCAAGAACTACTGGCTAAGAGCGAAGCCGCGAATATCCATTTACTTACCTGGCACCATCCGCCTCCTGGCACTGACGCGGTTCGGCCGGGCGAACTTCGCCAGGCGCTCTGGCAGAGTTCGACCTCGATCGCGTCACCTAATATTTCCAGCCGAACGCATGAAAACCCGTCCCCTTACATCCCCCCCCTCCCAGCCCCGCCAGACTGTTGCATCGCGAACTCCAAGAGCTCACCGGGCGCTATGAACTCGTCCCGGCGCCAACTCTGAGCCCCCATGAACGAAAACATAGTCAATAAAGCACTCCGCCTCATGGGACACAAGGACGCCAAACCGGCCACAGGCTCCGCCACTTGCTCAGTTCCGAGTTAAATAGCCGGGTACAACAAAGATTGGATTGAATGCCAGCTTGCCCATAGTGATAGCAACGAGATCCGCGGCACCTACATCACGAGGCCTGTGTCGAACAACGCAGAAAAATGATATAGGTGTGGACTGACTCATTTGACGCGCTATGCAATTGCACTCACGTGGAGAGCATTGAGCTTAGTGTTTCATCTGATAGGCGGGTTTGTTTGGGACTGGTTGGAATTTGCTGTTAACATTCAGCACTGTATATGAATCCAGTCAACTGATGCCCCTGACGAAGAATGGGCATCACAACAAGAATGCCAAAAGATGCTCAAACACTTTGGACGCATTGCGCTAAGCAGCATCGTTAACCGGTGGTCGGATACGCATCCGTCAAACCCCCGCTTCTTTGCGTCCGAGGTGGCAGCCACCATTCGTTCGATGGCAAAGCTGACTCACCCCATTAATCCTCAGTACGCAGGCGTCTACCATGATGGTCAGGCAAGTCGTGACGAAACTGCGGTCATTTCCTATGGCGCCTTGGCTGATTACTTCGATAGTGCTAGTAGTGGAAATCCTGCGACCACGCTCAGCACCAGCTCAGGGGAATTTCCTGCATCCAATATCCTGATCTGGCAGCATTGGCTCGAGCTAATCACCGTCGAAACTGTTCATCGCATGGGGAATGTTGAAACATTGGCAGCGCCAGCCAATATCAGCACGACCGTTGCGTTAGCCTCCAGTGACCCGGCAGCTGCGGTCACTCATGCCTCACCGCCAGCCATACCATCCGGGAGTTCTCCCGGTTATCTAAAAATGTACCAGGCCAAGTTGCGTAAAGAAGGCGAACGCAGTGCTGCCGAGAACTTGGATGCAGAACAAGAAGCGCGTCAGGGGTTGAATCAGGAAGTAATCGAGCTTCGCGCCCAACTAGCAATCAAAGATGCTCAAGTGACGCAGCTTCGCGAGGACGGCGAGCAATTGCGCCGAGACCTCAGCGACGAACGACGGGCCAAACGAGAAGCCGAAGACGAGAGCCTTAACATTGAGGAACGGCTCGAAGACGCCATGGTCTTTGCTGAGTGCCTAAGACCTGACAATCCGCTTTCGCCGCCAGAGCTAATTCTCGCCTTTCAGTGCTGGCGAGAGCTTACCCAAGACGGCATCCACAACCCGGCTGGCACTGGCGGACGTGGAGTTCATCCCTTGGCTAAAGCTTGGCTAGAACGTAACGGCTACCAACTCAACAAATCTGAAATTGAAAGGCTCTGCGCCGTAGTGAGCTGGCGTAAACGAGGATCTGGCGCCATCCGCTCGCAATAAATACCCGGCCTATTTCAAAGGCCCGGAACACTTGGCTTTGCGCTAGTTAGTCACACCTGAAAATATCGAATACCTGAACTATTTCTTGGAATACCTGACCTATTCTGTGGATAAGTCAGCGGTCAGCATAAGCCCATGTTCTCAACGCCACCCAAGGAGGCGCTAGAAACACAAACCACTCTCTTCGCAAGCAAACCGAACAATCCTCACTCCAGACTGAACGGCCTCTTCGCTTCATCAAACTCAGTGACGTCAAGGCTCTGACCATTCTATCCACATCCGAAATTTACCACCGCATTGCAACCGGACGTTTCTCTAAGCAAGTAATGCTGAGGTCGAAGTCCGCCACTAGAGAAAAGGTAGAGGTTAATATCTTGGGCGACTCAGCTAGCGCAGGAGACAGCATGAACATACTTATGGTGGCTCTAATTGGTGGCGAGCCTCGCATGGATAGCCGGCAACTCGCCGAAAAGTTAGGCAAACAACACAAAAACTGCATGGCGTTGATCGAGCGCTACTCTGAAGCATTCCAAGAGTTTGGCTTGCTGGCGTTTAACACAGAGACAAGACCCGTCGGCAAGCTTGGCGGTAGTAATGTGCGTTTTGTCCTACTGAACGAGGATCAAGCATTTTTCCTGCTGACGCTGTCTCGCAATAATGATCGAGCGGTAAAGCTGAGGTCTGATCTGATCAAGACGTTCCGCGAAGCACGGTATGGACATGCCTGCCATACGCTGGAGGCACGCAAAAAGGAGGCTAGTAACAACGGTCGCCTGCTGGCCCGCTGGCGCTATGACAAGTCAAGCGTATACGCGCACGTCGCCTACTTGAGGGAACAGTTGAGGCTGCCGCTCGATCTGGAGGACGCACTCCCATGAAGGGAGCTCCTCATGTTCAGGGATGAAAGGTTGAGAAATTTTCTTGCCAACGATCACTCACCTCGGCACGGTTCGCCAGTCATTGCAAACTCGGTGTGATCAGGCTTGGCCGGTCAAAGAACATTAGGCGCAAATAGCACCCATCACGATTACAGGCGTTTTTTGTACCAAGATTGTGCTGCATAGTGAGTTGCGCGGGGACACCTTGGGGTGCGCCGGGTTCCTAACGTCCCGCTCGGCCAGCCCCACAATCTTCCACCTATTTTTTCGCCTGGCAGCGAGAAGTGCCAGCTCATCAATATTTACGAGCAGCGACGACGCCCCCTATCCATCCCTAAATCGTGTTTGCTCACTCTCGCATGGCCTTCGGCCTCCCTGTAAACCCACCCATTGCCCGCGACCACATCCCCATGGCGATCATCCACACCTAGGAACCGTCAGGTCCGAAATACCCCGTCTGTAATCGCCTTAGGCGCGCTTGAGCCGCTCGCAGCTTGATGAAATTCGCAGGCTGGGTACAAGCGTGCTATAGATGACCAATCTAGGTTGAATTTTTTGCTGTATGGATATACAGTCAATCCTCGTCCAAACGTAGCTGAATGCTGCCGTTTGGCGGAACGGATGGATTATGTTCTTGACTAACATATTATCAAGCCGATAATCCGGCACCATTTTCAACACATCCCTATGGATTGGGGAGAGGGGTTAAACTGTGATCTTCAGCGAACAAAAAGTAGCCCAGATGGCAGCTTACTTTTTGCAAAAACGCGGCGGACGCATGGCCTACATAAAACTCATGAAGCTGCTTTATCTAGCTGACCGTGAGTCAATGGATCGCTATAGCGCCCCTATGTCGCACGACTCGCACGTCTCTATGGCTCAAGGACCTGTTCTTTCTACGACGCTCAACCTCATCACAGGTCAAATTGAGTCACCCGCTTGGCGAAGCTGGGTGACCTCTGAAGCAAAATTTGAGGTGTCGTTGAGTCGAGAGCTTAACGATCTTGAATTGCTGGATGAGCTTTCTGATGCAGATCTTGAAATCATGGATCATGTCTGGGAGCAGTTCGGTCGAATGAAGCGCTGGGAGCTGGTTGATTACACTCATTCGCATCTACCAGAGTGGGTCGATCCGGGTCGTTCATCGACTCCGATTAACCCTCGCGCAGTGTTTAAGGCGCTTGGCAAGGACGAGCAGCAAGCAGAGCTGCTTGCTCGAGAATTGTTCGAGCGAAAAAGTCTAGGAAGGGCTGTTTCTGAGTTGATCTAATGCCAGGAAATATTTTACGGAAAGGAACTCTTCTAATACTCAGCGGCCCAGCCAACCACCTGCATATAGTGATGAATGATCCCGTCTATTCTCACGAACATGGGTATGACGGTGTTTTGGCTGTAAACATTTCGTCGATCAAACCAGGGGTCTACTACGACCCTTCATGCATTTTGACTACGAATTGTCATCCATTTGTTCGGTGGGAAAGCTGGGTGGTCTATAAAGAGGCGGCAGTTTTTGATGCCTCCCGCCTTGATTTGAAAGTGGATGCGGGAGAAATCGTTAGCCACCACCCGGTCAGTGATGACCTTTATAATAGGGTTCGTGCTGGATTTGAAATATCCAGACATCTTCCGAGAAAAATCGGTAGATTTATACGTCAGAATCATTTCTGACACCGCCAGTGATGAGCAGGGGCCTGTTTTTCTAGGGCACCTAAAACGCGTACCAAATTGAGATTCTATCAGCTGGAACTGGAATCTCATGTAGAGCTAGGCCTTACAGACTAGATCTTCAATTCCGTCTCTGGGTACCAAATACCGAAAACCCGATCAAGCAATTGATCGGGTTTTTATTGCCTGGGATTTTCTTCCTGCGCATTGTCGACTCAGCTACATTCATCCGCTCCCCTCTGGCAAACGAGTCGACATGGACATCACCGGCATCCCCTTCGGCACCACCGATTGGTCAACCATCGAACCCACCGAGCACAAAGGCGTCACCGGAGTCGCCTATTGGCGCACGCGGCAATTCGGGAATATTCGGGTACGGATGGTGGAATACACGGCCGGGTATCTGGCCGACCATTGGTGCACCAAGGGCCACATCCTGTTTTGCCTCAAGGGCGAGCTCCATACTGAACTCGAAGACGGTCGGCAATTTTTGCTCAAACCCGGCATGAGCTACCAGGTCGCCGACCAGGCCGAGCCCCATCGATCCTCAACCTCATCGGGGGCTACGCTTTTCATAGTGGATTGAGATTCGAAGCGTGCGCGCCGAAGCTGTAGGATAGATGGCCTTATCCATCAGGAATCCGACCATGTCATCGGCGAACAAACAGCACAAGCGCAGCCAGCGCGCGAAGGCGAAAGCCAAGCAGAACCGCATGCAACGTACTGCTGCGCCGAACGATTTCCTGGACCCGAACGACGAGCGCATCGATCTGGAAACCGTGGACCTGACGGAGCTGTTCCAACTCATGAGTGCCGCCGAAAAAGTCAGCCAGAAGGCAATGTGCGAAGCGTTCCTGGCCCATCCCCTGCTGGCGCTGGTGCTGGAACAGGAAGGTGAGGAAGAAGCGACTGACTTCATCATTACCGCATTGATCGAATACCGCCGTCTGACCACGGGCGTGGATGAGCAGACCGCACTGGATTGGGTGGAAAGCAAGCAATTCCAGGCCGATTATGTGGCCGCCTCCCAGGCGCTGACGCAAGGCGAGGACTGACTGTCTGGCCGGGACCGCGGTGGATGACGCCCTCCGGGCATAATTCCCACAATCCAAGGTCAACCAACATGGGGTGGCGTCATACCCGTCCTGCGTCAATCCGATATTTTTCCTCCCAGACAATCAGCCTCGTCCGGCATCATCGAAACGACGCCCGGAGCATCCTTGCGGTCCGCCCCTCTCAATGGCTGGACACTTCGATGACGCCACTGCTGCCCCAAGATGACCCTCAGCTCGCCCCCTTGATCAACGAACTCGGCGAGCTGATTCGCCAGGCACGCCAGAAGGTTCTGCGAGCCGTCGATACGCTCCAGGTACAAACCTGCTGGCAGATCGGCCGGCATATCATCGAGTTCGAACAGGGTGGCGCCGAACGGGCGGCTTACGGGGCACGGTTGTTGCCATCGCTGGCTAAAGTGCTGACGGCACGGTTCGGGAAGGGATTCGATGAACGCAACCTACGACACATGCGAGATTTTTATCAAAAGTTCCCAATTTGGAACGCAGTGCGTACCGAATTGAGCTGGACCCATTACCGCACGCTTCTGCGCGTAGAACACGACACCGCCCGTCATTGGTACATGAACGAAGTGGCCATCCAAAACTGGTCCACCCGCGCGCTGGAACGTCAGATCGGCACGTTCTATTACGAACGTCTCCTGGCAAGCCGCGACCGGCCTGCGGTAGAGCAGGAAGCGGCCGCCAATCTTGAGAAACTGGATTTCGGTCCCAGAGACATCGTCAGAGATCCGGTGGTCCTTGAGTTCCTGGGATTGCCCAATACCGGCATGCTGCTGGAAACCGACCTCGAACAGGCCTTGATCGACCAGCTACAGGGTTTCCTTCTCGAACTGGGCAAGGGCTTCGCCTTCATCGCCCGTCAGCAACGCATCAGCACCGAAAGCAAAGACTTCTACCTCGACCTGGTCTTCTATAACTACCTGCTCAAGTGCTTCGTGATCGTCGACCTCAAGCGTGGCGAACTGAGCCATCAGGACATTGGGCAGATGGACATGTACGTGCGCCTCTACGACGAGCTGAAACGCGGTCCTGATGACAAACCCACCGTCGGCATCATTCTCTGTTCCCGGAAAGACGAATCAGTGGTGCGTTACTCCGTATTGCAAGGCAATGAACAACTGTTCGCCAGCCAATACCAACTGGTGCTCCCCACGGAAGAAGAGCTGCGCAAAGAGCTGGATCGCGAGCGAGCGCGACTCGAGGAGGGGCAATCGGGCACAACGACTTGAAGAAATGAGAGCCGATCTGATGGACGCGCACTCAAAAAACCCATGTAAGATTGGTGCGCTTTTTTTCCAGCAACGCTTCAATCAAAGAGCGTCATCCTGCATGTCATCGGCCCCGCCCCACCCTTCTCTGATTCAGGCATTGCGGACCGAAACCGCTGAACTGCACGTCGCCCTGGAAAAACGCCTGCCGTTTTTCTCGCAACAGCTGGACCTGGATCTGTACCGACGCCTGATGGCGGCTTACTACGGTTTTTATCAGCCGCTGGAGCAACAGCTTCATGTGCTGGCGCTGATTCCAACCGGGCTGGACCAATCCCTGCGCATCAAACTGCCGGTATTGCGAGCCGACCTCAAGGCACTGGGCCTGGATGAAGCCGCTATCGAGGCATTGCCCACCTGCCAGGCGCTGCCACGAATCGACTCCCGAGCCGCCGCCCTCGGCGTTTCCTACGTGCTGGAAGGTGCGACCCTCGGCGGGCAGATCCTGCGGCGCAGGGTTGCCGAGCAGCTCGGCCTTGATGCCTCCAGCGGCGCGGCCTTTCTCAATGTGTATGGCGAACTCACCGGTCGACGCTGGAAGGATTTCCTTCAATACCTGGACGACAGGAACCTTGGCGAGGCCCAGGTGTTCGAAGTCACACGCGCCGCCAAGGCGACGTTCTCTCATTTTGAACACTGGCTGGACAGCCAAAAGGTACTGTTATGACCCCGGAAAACCAGGAAGCCTTCGACGAACTGCTGGCCAATTGCGCAGACGAACCGATTCGCTTTCCTGGGGCCATCCAGCCTCACGGCGTGTTGTTGATGCTGTCCGAGCCCGATTTCGTGATCCGTGAGGTCAGCGCCAACGCGTTGCAGTTGATGGGGCAAGATCCCCACAGGCTGTTGGGCCAGACACTCGACGCACTGCTGGGGCTGGAACAGGCCGAGGCGATCCTCATCGCCTGTCGCGCCGCCCCGGAAAGCGACAGCGTGCCCGTGGCCATTGTCGTGAACCAGCAGCGTTTTGATGCCCTGGTACATCGCCACCAGGGCGCCCTGATCGTCGAACTGGAACAGCACCTGAGCGACTATCGCCCCGAAGGCGTCAGCGGCGAGGCGAACATGGGGCGTATGCTGCAACGTCTGCAAAGTGCGAAGACCCTTCAGGCACTGTACGAAATCAGCGTGCGGGAAATCCAGGCCATGACCGGTTACGACCGGGTGCTGATCTACCGCTTCGAGGAAGAAGGCCACGGTCAGGTGATTGCCGAGGCCAGCGCGCCGTCGATGGAACTCTACAAAGGCCTGTTTTTCCCGGCGTCGGATATTCCCGAACAGGCCCGCGAGCTGTATCGCACCAACTGGCTGCGGATCATTCCCAATGCCGACTACGCGCCGGTACCGCTGGTCCCGGAACTGCGGCCCGACACCCAGGCGCCGCTGGACCTGAGTTTTGCCACGTTGCGCAGCGTCTCGCCGATCCACCGCCAATACATGAAAAACATGGGCGTGCTGTCCTCCATGAGCATCTCGCTGATGGAAGGCGAGCGCCTGTGGGGGCTGATCAGTTGCGGCAATCGCCAACCGCTGCTTGTTCCCCATGAAATGCGCATGGCCTGCCAGACCATCGGCCAGGTGCTGTCGTTGCAGATCAGCGCCATGCAGGCCCTGGAGCTGACCCGGCAGAGGGACGCCAAGCTGGAAGACCTCAAGGTCCTCGCCGCGGTCATGGCCGAGTCCAGCGATAACGTGTTCGACGGCCTGTCCAATGAGCCACAACGCCTCATGGACCTGACCGGGGCCAGCGGCGTCGCGATTTTCGAAGACAACAAGCTGCACCGCCACGGCCAATGCCCGGAACCGGAGCAGATCCGCGAGCTGCACAAATGGATTCTGGAAACCGACAAGCCGGTGTTCTCCCACCACAACCTGAGCAGCGTCTTCGCGCCTGCCCAGGCTTATCAGGACGTAGCGAGCGGGGTGCTGGCGATCCACCTGCCCAAGCCGGTGGAAAACGGTGTGCTGTGGTTCCGTCCCGAGGTGAAGCAAACCCTGCAATGGAGCGGTGACCCGCAAAAGCCCCTGGACCTGGAAAACAGCGAGACCGGCCTGCGCCTGCGACCCCGGACGTCTTTCGAGATCTGGAAAGTCGAAATGGCCGGCATCAGCACCAAATGGACCCATGGCGAGCTGTTCGCCGCCAACGACCTGCGGCGCTCGGCCCTGGAAAACGACCTGGCCCGCCAGGTACGCAAGGAGCGCCAAGCCGTGCAGGCGCGCGACGAACTGGTGGCCGTGGTGTCCCATGACCTGCGCAGCCCGATGACGGTCATTTCCATGCTCTGCGGCATGATGCAAAAGGCCTTCAGCTCCGACGGCTCCCACAGTTCCAAGCGAATTTCTTCCGCCATCGACACCATGCAACAGGCCACCAGCCGCATGAACACGCTGCTGGAAGACCTGCTCGACACCTCGCGCATCGACGCCGGACGCTACACCATCAATCCCCAGCCGATGGATGTCAGTCAGATCTTCGACGACGCCTGCTCGCTGCTGACGCCGCTGGCCACTGCCAAGGCCATCGACATGTCCTTCCATGCCGAACCCAACCTGAGGATCAGCGCCGATCCCGAGCGGTTGTTCCAGGTGCTGTCCAACCTGATTGGCAATGCCATCAAGTTCACACCACAACAGGGCTCCGTGGGCATCAGCGCGATGTCCGTTGGCAACGAGATTGTATTCAGCGTGCGCGACACCGGTGAAGGTATTGCGCCAGAACAGCTGCCTCATGTTTTCGAGCGCTACTGGACGACCAAGGAAGGCAACCCCAACGGCACCGGATTGGGGTTGTACATTTCCAAGGGGATTGTCCTGGCCCATGGCGGTAAACTGCACGCCGAAAGCCAGCCAGGCCAGGGCAGCGAATTTCGCTTTACCGTGCCAAAAATCGACTGAACCGGGCGCCGCCCCCTAATGAATTGGAAACCGAAGCCCAATGGCCTCACTGAACAAACAGCAGAAACGCGCCAAGCGCGCCAAAGACAAAGCCAAGCAGATCCGCATGACCGGGCGCAAATCGATCCCGATGTATGGCGACCCGGCACACGCCACCGCCCAACCACCGGTCTACGTGCTGGAACTGTTCGCCAAGCTGCGCGAAGCCGAAGCCGTCAGCCGCAGTGAAATGCTCGATACGCTGCTCACGTCCCTGAGCGTAATGATCATCGAACGCCCAGGCCTGCTCGACCTGAAAAACGCCGAAAACGAAAGCATGGCAGCCACCAACCTGGCCGCCGACATGCTGGTGGACTACCGCATGTGGGTCGATGACATGGATCGCGAGACGGCCCAGCGCTGGCTCAGCACCCCGGAGTTCATCGAGGATTTCAGCCAAGCGCTGGACCGTTATCGCCAGTCCATGGAAGAGCCCGCCAGCGAGTAAGCCGGCTGGCTATTCGTCACCGTTCCAATGGAACACCAGGCTGCGTGGGGCGCCACTGCCTACCTGGGCGGTGTCGTGCCGCGCCTCGCCGTTGCGCGTCGCCACCACCGTGTACTTGCCCGGCGGCAACTGCACGTAAACCAGCGGTCCCGCGTCATCCAGCGTCAGCAGCGTTTGCCCCGACGCGTTCTGGACGGTGACATCCACATCCGGGATGTATTTGTTTTCCACGCCAATCGCGAATGTCATGTGCAGGTTATAGCCCTGGGCCTGGCCGATGGCGTGGGCTTCATCCTCGCCGATACCGCCGGATAGATAGGTGATGCCGTTCTGCTGTAACGGTTGGACTTGCACGCCTGCGCTGTCTATTGGAGCCAGGTTGGTGGCGTTGGGCGTGATGGGAAATAGCAGTGCACCGATGGCGATAAGACAGTAAAGGAATTTCATGGCGGCAACTCCTGGTTCTGGGAAAGCCATCTCATTTGATGGATTCAGGACCATTCCGGTTTAGATCGATTGGAAGTTGGGCCGACTGCGGATTGGAATAGCACGCTCATCCGGTTAACCCTTCCAACCCCCGCCCAAAGCTGGCACCATCGCGCCTTTTTTTACGCGACTCCCCGGACTTTTCACCGGTAAACAAGGTTCAAACGGCCGTTCGGTTGTTGATGGCGCGACAGACTGCTGTGCCGATGCGACAACCTGCCGCACATCACCGGTTTACCGCCCGTAGCGCTGTTGGCTGCCATTCGGACGCATGCTAGCTTGGCCGCCTCGCCAAGGAAGGCCGCCAACAGCAAGGGAGCACACATCATGAGGACCGCACATGGCCCAGGCCACGCCCGCGCTTGAAATCCGCAACCTGCACAAACGCTACGGACAGCTGGAGGTGCTCAAGGGCGTCTCGCTGACCGCCCGCGACGGCGACGTGATCTCGATCCTGGGTTCCTCCGGATCCGGCAAGTCCACGTTCCTGCGCTGCATCAATCTGCTGGAAAACCCCAACCAGGGCCAGATTCTGGTGGCCGGCGAAGAGCTCAAGCTCAAGGCCGCGAAAAACGGTGAACTGATGGCCGCCGACGGCAAGCAGATCAACCGCATGCGTAGCGAGATCGGGTTTGTGTTTCAAAACTTTAACCTTTGGCCGCACATGAGCGTGCTCGATAACATCATCGAAGCCCCGCGCCGAGTGCTTGGCCAAAGCAAGGCCGAAGCCGTCGAAGTCGCCGAAGCCCTGCTGGCCAAGGTTGGCATCGCCGACAAGCGCCATGCCTACCCGGCCGAACTGTCCGGCGGCCAGCAACAACGAGCGGCCATCGCCCGCACCTTGGCCATGCAGCCCAAGGTGATTCTGTTCGACGAACCCACTTCCGCCCTTGACCCGGAAATGGTCCAGGAAGTACTTAGTGTGATCCGCGCCTTGGCCGAAGAAGGCCGCACCATGCTGTTGGTGACCCACGAAATGGGGTTCGCCCGTCAGGTTTCCAGCGAAGTCGTGTTCCTTCATCAAGGCCTGGTCGAAGAGCAAGGATCGCCACAGCAGGTCTTCGAGAACCCGCTTTCGGCGCGCTGCAAACAATTCATGTCCAGCAACCGCTAACGGAGCAGTACACATGCAGACCTACAAGAAATTCCTCCTGGCCGCAGCGGCCAGCCTGGTTTTCTCGGCCAGCGCCATGGCGGCCGACAAACTGAAGATGGGCATCGAGGCGGCCTATCCGCCGTTCAACAACAAGGACGCCAGCGGCCAGGTCGTGGGGTTCGATAAAGACATCGGCGACGCCCTGTGCGCCAAGATGAAAGTCGAGTGCGAAGTAATCACTTCCGACTGGGACGGCATCATCCCGGCCCTGAACGCCAAGAAGTTCGACTTCCTGATTTCTTCACTGTCAGTCAACGAAGAACGCAAGCAGGCCGTGGACTTCACCGACCCGTACTACTCCAACAAACTGCAATTCATCGCACCGAAAAACGTCGATTTCAAAATCGATAAAGCGTCTCTCCAAGGTAAGGTCATCGGGGCACAGCGCTCCACGCTCGCCGGCACCTGGATGGAAGACAACATGGAAGGCGTCGAGCTGAAACTCTACGACACCCAGGAAAACGCCTACCTGGACCTGACCTCCGGCCGTCTCGACGGGATCCTGGCAGACAAATACGTGAACTACGACTGGCTGAAAACCGACGCTGGCCGTGCCTACGAATTCAAAGGTGACCCGGTGGTAGAGGGCGACAAGATCGCCATCGCCGTGCGCAAGGGCGATCCACTGCGTGACCGACTGAACGCAGCACTGAAAGAAATTGTTGCTGACGGCACCTATAAAAAGATCAACGACAAGTACTTCCCGTTCAGCATCTATTGATGCCGACGCGCCTGGCCGACGCTGCTCCTGGCAGCGCCGGCCCTCAGCCAAAGCCTGCCGCGATATGAATTCTTACCCATGATGATCGATCTCTACGGATTCGGCCCGGCGCTCGCCGCTGGCGCGCTGATGACCGTCAAGTTGGCGCTCACGGCCCTCTGCCTGGGGCTGGTGCTCGGCTTGCTCGGTGCCCTGGCCAAGACCTCGCCATACAAGCCGCTGCAATGGCTTGGTGGCACTTATTCAACACTGGTTCGCGGCATCCCGGAATTACTCTGGGTGCTATTGATCTATTTCGGCACCGTTAACCTGATGCGTGCCTTGGGTGAGTACTTCGGCAATCCCGACCTTGCCCTCAACGCCTTCGCCGCCGGGGTCATTGCCCTGGGCCTGTGCTTTGGCGCCTACGCCACGGAAGTGTTTCGCGGCGCGATCCTGGCGATTCCCAAGGGCCACCGCGAGGCCGGCGTCGCCCTGGGCCTGTCGAAGTGGCGGATCTTCACCCGGTTGATCATGCCGCAGATGTGGCGCATCGCCCTGCCCGGCCTGGGCAACCTGTTCATGATCCTGATGAAGGACACCGCGCTGGTCTCGGTGATCGGCCTGGAAGAAATCATGCGTCATGCGCAAATCGGCGTGACCGTGTCCAAGCAACCGTTCACCTTCTATATGGTCGCAGCCTTCATGTACCTGGGCCTGACGGTGTTCGCCATGATCGGCATGCACTTGCTGGAACGACGCGCCGCCCGTGGCTTTACCAGGAGCACCCAATGAACTGGGACGTCATCATCAAGTGGCTGCCGAAGCTGGCCCAGGGCGCCACGTTGACCCTGGAGCTGGTAGCCATCGCCGTGATCGCCGGGCTGCTGCTGGCGATTCCACTGGGCATCGCCCGCTCTTCGCGCCTGTGGTACGTACGGGCGTTGCCCTACGCCTACATCTTCTTTTTCCGTGGCACGCCGCTGTTGGTCCAGCTGTTTTTGGTCTACTACGGCCTGGCACAGTTCGATGCCGTGCGCAGCAGCGCGCTGTGGCCGTACCTGCGGGATCCGTTCTGGTGCGCCACGGTCACCATGACCCTGCACACCGCCGCCTACATCGCCGAAATCCTGCGCGGCGCCATCCAGGCCATCCCAAAGGGCGAGATCGAAGCCGCGCGGGCCCTGGGCATGTCCCGACCCAAGGCGTTGTTCTACATCATGCTGCCCCGTGCTGCGCGCATCGGCCTGCCGGCCTACAGCAACGAAGTGATCCTGATGCTCAAGGCCAGCGCCCTGGCGAGTACCGTGACCCTGCTGGAACTCACCGGCATGGCCCGCACCATCATTGCCCGGACCTACCTGCCGGTGGAGATTTTTTTCGCCGCCGGCATGTTCTACCTGCTGATGTCCTTTTTCCTGGTGCAAGGCTTCAAGCAGCTGGAGCGCTGGTTGCGCGTCGATGCCTGCCAGGGGCGCTGACAGCGGCGTGCTGACGGGCGAGGCATTGCTCGCCCGCTTCACGGCGCTGGACGCTTTTCTCACGGCGCACCAAGTGCTGTGGAAGCCGCGTCCGTTCACCTATCTGCAACTGCCTTGGGAAACGTCCCACCCGGAATTGGCCCGATGGCTACGCCAACGTTCGCTGGAAGCTGCGGAAAACGACCATCATCAGCCGTGGTTGATGGAAGGCGCACCAGCGCCCTTCCCGGAATTGGCCGCAATCTCCCGCACATTGAGCGCTGTCGCAGAATTGCCCGCCAGCACGCTCGAAGCGCCAAGCCATCGCCTGAACGTCGACGTGCCCGGGCGCAAATGGCAGCAGATCGAAGCCTTCGCCAGCCGTCTGCACTTCACCACCCAGCCGACCCACTGGCTGGATTGGTGCGCCGGCAAAGGCCATCTCGGTCGACGCCTGCTGCACGACAAACAGCAACTGACCTGCCTGGAATACGACCCTGCACTGGTCGCCAGCGGCCAACAACTGAGCCTGCGCCATCGCCTGCCCGCCACGCACCTGCAACAAGACGTGCTAGCGGCGGACGCCACCCAGGCGCTCCACCCCGAACACACCCCCGTGGCCCTGCACGCCTGCGGAGACCTGCATGTTCGCTTGATGCACCTGGCCAGCGCCGTTGGCTGTGCACAACTGGCTATCGCGCCGTGCTGTTACAACCGCATCAACACCGAACGCTATCAAGCGCTATCCGACGCCGCCAAGGGCTCTGCCCTACAGCTGTCGCTCGACGATCTCAGCCTGCCCCTGACCGAAACCGTCACCGCTGGCGCACGCGTCAGAAGACAACGGGACCACTCCATGGCCTGGCGCCTGGGCTTCGATTTGCTGCAACGGCAAATCAGAGGATGCGACGACTATCTGCCCACGCCGTCACTGCCCACCGTTTGGTTGGAAAAGTCTTTCGCCCAATACTGCATCGATCTGGCATCCCTGAAAGACTTATCCACAGTCGGCACGCCTGACTGGGTCGCCTTGGAAGCAGCGGGCCATCAGCGCTTGGCCGAAGTGCGCAATCTGGAGTTGCTGCGTGGCCTGTTCCGGCGACCACTGGAGCTTTGGCTGGTGCTGGACCGAGCGCTTTTCCTTACCCAAGAAGGCTACGACGTGCGCCTTGGCACCTTCTGCGATACGCCGCTGACGCCACGCAATCTGATGTTGTTGGCAGAACGTTACGACGCCGAAACAGCCTGTGGATAACTCTGTTGATGAAATAAACCTGGATCCAAGAAATCCGCGATTTCCTGACCGAATCAAGGCTGGTCATTTTTTGTTCACATGGATAAAAAACCATGAAAACAGGCATTTGCGACGAAACGCGAAAGCGGTCACAAAATCGCAAGATGCCCTTCGCCTCCTCCTGCCCGTTGTGCATAAGCGCCCAAGCAAAACGACATAACCGCCGAATTCAGTGCTGCCCCGCGCCAGTAATTGCGTCCACCGCGCCCGTGCTATACAACAGTCCAACGTATCGTGATTGACACAATGCCGACACACTCAAGGACTGGCCGTGACGTTCATTTCCTACGCACAAAACTTCGAAGACATACGCCTGTGGCGCGCCCTTCAATCGGTGGAAAACGGCTTTTACCTCGACGTCGGCGCCAATCACCCGACCGATGATTCGGTCACCCGAGCGTTTTACGACCGCGGCTGGCGCGGCATCAACATCGAACCGGTACCGGCCTACTACGACGCCCTCTGCCAACAACGCCCCCACGACATCAACCTGCAATGCGTGGCCGGTGAAAACGCCGAAAGCCTGACCTTCTACACCATCGCCGACACCGGCTTATCCACAGTGGAAGCCAGCGTCGCCCAGCAACACCGCGACGCCGGCATGGACGTGCGCAACCAGACCGTCCAGTCCCGCACATTGGCCTCCATCTGCGAGCAATACGCCCAGGACCGCCCCATCCACTTCCTGAAAATCGACGTCGAAGGCCACGAAGAAACCGTGCTGCGCGGCATGGACTTCAGCCGCTGGCGCCCCTGGATCATCCTCATCGAAACCCCATGGGCCCGCGACCAGACCTGGGAAAACCTGGTGACCGACGCCGGCTACCAATCCATCCTGTTCGACGGCATCAACACTTACTACCTCGCCGAAGAACACCTGGCCCTCAAGCCCGCCTTCGACATCCCCCCGTGCAACCTCGACGGCTTCCAACTCTGCAAAGGCCACAAATTCAGCCACCCCCTCAGCGATACCGACCAACAACTCAGCGCCGCCCTACAACGCGCCGAACAGGCCGAAGCCCAGCTCCACGCCATCCAAAACAGCCGCACCTGGCGAGCCCTGAACAAACTGCGCACGCTGCTGCACCGCGCCCAAGCCGGACCTGCGCAAAAATAGTCAGAATTCAGGGGTTTACAGAACGCACCCAATCGCTATAATCGTCGCCCACACGCCGGTATAGCTCAGTTGGTAGAGCAACTGACTTGTAATCAGTAGGTCCCGGGTTCGACTCCTGGTGCCGGCACCATACAAAACGAAGCCCTCGCAGAAATGCGAGGGCTTTGTTGTTTCTGGAACGTCCACTTTTCATCCACACGCTGAAACCTGTGGGAGCGAGCCTGCTCGCGATGAGGCCGTCAAACCCACCGACAATCCACCGGCCGGACGAAGGGTTGCCTTTCTTAGAACACAACGAACGAAGCGACCTCAACCAAACAGCATCTTTTGCCAGTGGTCCTCACCCACAATGGCAATCGAAGCGCCCGCCTCCCGCAGCTCCACTGCCTTCATGATCTTCGTTCCGTACGTGCTGTGGCGCCACTGCTCATTACCCACGCTGCCGACCACCAAGTAATGCACCTTCTTACTCACACCGCCCCCAATTAAACCACCCCGCTCCTCGACCAATGCCTGACAATCTTTGCGCGGCCCAAAGGCCATGACACCCGTAAACACAAACATCCGACCACCCCACACCAAATCAGGGGCCGGCGAGTTGAATGGAAGATCTGTAGGCGCAACGGCACCAGCACCACCGACCTTTGGCCTCTCGATGTCCATTCCAGAAAAGCCCTCTGTCCGACCTTACTTCGTACCGGTGGTCACAGGTGCGTTAATCCCGCACACACAATTTCTAACCCCGCCAGCATCGCGCCACGATTGCGCCCCCCCAATCGCCCGCTACTCTCCAACTGTCGCTGCCAATTCAGCGACCGGGCCTGAGAACCCGAGTAAGATGCAGGCGCCACAGCGCCCGAACCACGTTTGCGGCGTTTTTTTATGTCCGCATTCCGTGCAATGGCAGCTGTGCGTGGGAGACCTTCGGGTCTGCCGGGTTCCTGTATCTCCGGTTTCTCAGCCTGCGCACAACTGCCACCCATTCGCCTGAGAACGAACGTGGCAGCTCTCATTTGATATGGGAGTTTATCGATGCACGCCATGGATCTGCTGCTGTCTCGCTTTATCGCTTTGCTAGTCGCCGTCCGCCGCCAATTGGCAAGAGGAGGTGCGCAATGACCCATCCCAAAGACCTCAAAACCCCAGGCCTAACCCCCTTCTCCTACCACTCCGACCGCCCGCTATTCCGCGTCAACAGCGGCATCCCCATCGGCGAAGCCCTGTCCCATGCCTCCGACCTGCTCCACGTCGCCAAGGTTCTGGCCGAGGACGCGGCGATGATTCGCGGCACGGATCGGTATGCCTGGGCGTCGTGTTATTTGCAGGATATGAGCAAAGCCGTCATCGATGATGTGGTGAAGGTGCTGGAGGCGCCGGGGAGTAATCCGGCTTAACCGTCGTTGGCGCCATGCTGCTCACGGAGGTGGGCAGCATTGGGTTTTGATCTGTCGCAGCGCCGCGAGAACGGGGCGCAGGTTACAAGGAGGGCGGCTTCGCAGCCATCGGGGATAATTCTCTCGTCACAGGTTCACTGTCCCTGGCCCAAACAATTTGAAGCATATTCATCAAATCATTCCCCCCGCCGATAGCCTCAGATAAGAGCATCGCCTGACCCAAGGCTCGGCCGGCACTCGACTACACTTTCCCAGAATTCCTCCGCTCCAGGAGCAGTAAGCGATGAAGATCCGCACCAAGGTCATAGGCTCGGGGTTGGTCAGTCTTTCTTTTGCGCTGTTGCTTGGCGGTATCGGGCTGTGGGGTTATCACTCCATGACCGAGGCCCTGGTGCAGAACGAGACCAGTATTTCGGCCATGCGCAAGCACATGGAGGCGGACATGATGCATGACGCCATTCGGGCCGATGTGTTGGCCGCTTTGCTGGTGACACAGGGGGATGCCCAGGCGGCCAAGGAGGTGACGGAGGCATTCGATGAGCATACGCAGCGCATGCGCAAGGTCATCGCCGAAAACGCCGAGGCCAAGTTGCCGGCGGATGTCGCCAAGGCGATTGCCGAGCTCAAGCCACAAGTCGAAACCTACATCGACAAAGCCAAGCAAATCATTGGCAAGGCACTCAGTGGTGCCCAGGACGGCCATGCGCTGCGGGCGGAGTTCGACGGGGCGTTTTCGGCTCTGGAAGAGCGCAACGAGGCGGTGAGCGAGCTGATCGAAAACCAGGCGCAGACATCCCGCGAGCATCAGGACGGCAGCATTCAAAGCTCGGAGCGCTGGCTGATCGCGACCTTGCTGGCCACTTGCGTGGCGCTGGCGCTGTTGTCGTGGAGCCTGCTCAAGGCCGTGCTCACACCGCTGAACAAGATCATCCTCAACACCCAGGCAATTTCCCAGGGGGATTTGCAGCGCTCCATGGGCGCGCAAAGCAAGGATGAGCTGGGCCAGTTGCAAGGTGTGATCGAGCAGATGCAGACTAATCTGCGGCAGATGATCGCCACGATTCGCGGCCAGAGCGATGAGTTACACGGCACCTCCCGCAATCTGGGCGATACGGCGCGGCAGATCGTGTCCAGTGCCGATCAACAGGCCCAGAGCGCGACCAGCATGGCGGCCAGCATGGAGCAGATGATGGCGAACATCAGTCAGATCCATCAGCACGCCGACAGCGCCCGGACGATTTCGGCGCAGTCCGAACAACTGGCGAGCAGCGGTGGCCAGGTGATTCTCGGGGTGGTGGAAGGCATGAACCGGATCGCCGAGGTGGTCAACCAGTCATCCAGCAAAATCACGGCGCTGGATGCATCGTCCGAGGACATTCACTCCATCATCCAAGTGATCAAGAGCATCGCCGAGCAGACCAACTTGCTGGCCCTCAACGCCGCCATCGAAGCCGCCCGCGCCGGTGAGGCGGGCCGTGGTTTCGCGGTGGTGGCCGATGAAGTACGTAACCTGGCGGCGCGCACGACCCAGTCGACCCAGGAAATCACCGCGATGATCGAGCGCATCCAGTCCAGCGCCCGGGATGCGGTGGCGAACATGCAGGCTTGCGTCAGCCGCGTGGACGAAGGCGTCAACCTGGCCCAGCAGGCCGGGGTGTCCATCAGCGAAATCCGCACTGGCGCCCGGCATGCCGCCGAAGTGGTGGAGGAAATTTCCCAGACCATTGCCGAGCAATCCAAGGCCAGTGACGAGATGGCCCAGCGGGTAGAGTCGATTGCCGAGCAGTCCCGCGAGAACACCCGCTCGATTCACACCCTGACGCAAACGGCGGATCAATTGAACCATGCGGCGGGATCGATGCAGGCTTCGGTGCAGCAGTTCAAGATCTGATCAATCGACACTGTTGTGGCGAGAGTGCTTGCTCCCGCGGGCGGCACAACATCCTCTGCTTTCAATAATCGCGAATTATTGAAAATTATGGCTGGGCAATAATGATTGCCCAGCCATAAACACTGCAAAACCCCTGGCTCACACCTGACTCACCTCAAACACAAACGAAATCTCCCGCTTCTGGGCACTCCAGACGTACCGAATATGCTTGCCCTGCACCGGAATCGATACCGCCGGTGGGCGAAACGCCGCCACGCATTCGTGGCCGGGCAGGCGCACGCTGTTGTACAGCAGCCCCCACGACAAGGTTTCCCGCAGTTGCCGGGCGAACACTTGGGACGGGCCGTAGGCAGTAGGGTCCGGGTCGTGAAGGTGGGGGTAGTCGTGGCGGATGTCGTGCAAGGGTTTGACGACCTTGTTGACGTAGGTACGCATGGTCAACTCCAGGTCTGGCTCGTTGGTCGCGCCGAGGAATCGTGCCTGGTGGTAGCAGGTTTCAGCGATGGCGGCTTCCTGGCTGCTGGCGGCGTAGTAGACACCGAAGGTGCCGTCGCTGAAGCGGCTGCTTTTGCCGATGTGGGTAAACGCCGCCATCACCGGCGAGGAACCGGGCCCCGAAACGCGGTCCTCGGGGCGGACCCGGGACAGCACGCCAGCCTGTTCCATCAGCCGGTCATTGGTCAGCGCCTCCAGAGCGTAGGCCGTGGGCAGGTCTTCAGGGTCGAGTACGTCTTCAAACAGCGAAATCGGTGGGAAGCTGCTGTTGACGATCCGATAGGCCCGTTTCCATTGCGGGTCCGCCAAGGGTGGCATCATCAACCGCGCACTCCGTCGAGATATCGCCGCACATCGGCGATGTCCACCACCCGCCCGGTCAGCATGTAGGACAGCGCCGACTGGCCGTTGAACGGTGCCGCGGTATTCGGGCTGCTGACCCACTGATAGGCACGGTCCCGGCTATTGCTGAAGATGATGCTCAGCGCCTTGTGAATACCCATGAGGTAAGAGATACGCTCCAGCGTATCGCGAGGCAGCTTCACGTTTTCCGGCAACTGTTTGTATTTGTAGAAGGTCGTGTTTCCCACCTTGCCCAGCAATATGCGCTGCTGCTCGACACTGCAGCCCCAGAGCTCCATGAGGTTGAAGAAAAACTTCAACGCGACTCGACCCGCGCCCGGGGAGTCCAGTTGTTGCTGTGCATTGAGGTTGATGGAGGGAGTCGCCATGGGTCTAGGCTCCTTTGTCGCGGGGTGGTGCTTAGAGGATAGTACAGATATGGATTATTTTTAAGTTTTTATTCGCAAGTGAATTAAAGCGTTCCCCGCCGACCGATCCTGCCAGCATCGACTGGGCAAAATCCCTAAATCCCGCATAAGCTCCAACCATCGCTTGCCGGCGCTTTTCGGCACAAAATCGCGACAAGCGTGGCAAGGTGCTTGATGATAGCCAGCATGCACTGCCTGGCCCGGACCAGGTGCACAACAATAGCGAGCCCACTTAAGCAGAGGGCATTACCTCATGGATAGCAGAACCCTACGCAACCTCATGCGCATCGTGCAGACCGGCTCCTTGTCGGCAGCGGCCGAACATTCGTGCCTCACGGTGCAGGCGTTGGCGGCGCAGTTGAACAAGGTCGAGGAACAGTTCGGTTTCCGGTTGTTCCGGCGCTCGAACAAAGGCCTGACCTTGACGAGCCAGGGCTCGGAACTGACCCCCTTCATGGATCAGGTGCTGGTTGCCACCCGACAGTTGGAGGAGAAAGTCGCGGCGCTCAAGACACCGCGACAGCGCACGCTCAGAGTGGCACTCAATACCACCCTGCCAGCGGAATTCAACCGGCGGATGATCGACCGGTTGATCGCTGTGTTTCCCCAGTATCAGCTGGAATTCAGCTATGCCGAGTCGATGGAGAACCTGAGCAAGCTCAGGAATGAAGATTTTGACCTGGCGATCCTGATCGGGCAGCAACAGGGCGGTTTTTCCAGCATCACCATGCCGGATGTGCAGGTGCAGGTGGTCGGCGCCCATTGCGGCGACGAAGACGACTCCCTTGGCTTGCTCGGTGACAAGTTTCAGGTGCGTCCGGCAGAAGAATGCCCGTATTCCCAAAGCTTCCTGCGTTTTCTCGACGCAGGCCTGGGTGAGTACGGGTCGAGCCAGCGAATGGTGTACTCCTGCAGTGAAACACTGACGTTGTCGTTGATCACCCAGCTCGACGGCCTGGGGCTGGTGTCCCGGGAAGCGGCGCTGCGCAATGGCTTGGCGATTTTCCCGGACTTCGAGGATTTCCTTGAAGTCCGCCTGGCGGTGAACAATCCGGAGTTGTCGGGCCAGGCGCTGCACGATGTGGTGGACCTGACGCTACAGGAACGAACCGAGCGCGATGTACGCCGCCGTGCCCACCGCCACGCTGAGAAACAGGTTGCGGCTGAAATACGCACATAACAACGTCGGAATCGCTGCATAAAACTCAGGGCGGTCGAGTTGTATCTGCTGATCCTTGATCAACAAGGGGGTCAGGCTGATGGCAGCGACGATCGCCACTGGCAGGTATTCCAAGGCTCGGGCAACGAAGGGCGGCCAGTGCTCGGTATTGACCTGCAGTGGCAAGGCGCGTGGCAGGAAAGTCACGGCCATCATCAGGGCCACGACCAGGATCAGGAACGTTTGGTCAGGCATACGCCCACCCCGCAGCCAACGAACGTGGCAATGAAGACGTTGAATGGCGAGCTGCCCAGCAGGCTCAGCCCTCCCATGCAGACGACAGCCGCCAGGGCCGCGATCAGTTTGTTGCGGGTGTTGCACAACGAAACCAGCACGTAGAGCATCATCGCGGTCAGGGCATAGTCGAGCTTGTACTTGATGAGGTGCGCCGCGTACTGCGCGCAAACGGCCCCCAGCAAGCCGCCGAGCACCCAGGAGGTGTGGCAGAACAGGTTGAAGCCGACCAGGTAGCGCACGCTGACCGGTGCCCCACTGCCAAGCTTGACGCTATGGAACGCGAACGACTCGTCCGTCAGCCCAGCCGCGTAACACCAGCGCTCGAAACGGCTGAGCCCCAATGCACGCAGGGCCTTGGCCATGTAGACCGACATCAACATGTGCCGGGCATTGATCAGGAACGTGGTAAGCACGATGGTGGTCAGCGACGCACCGCTGGAAATCAACGCCAGCGCGGCGAATTGCGAAGCGCCCGCGTAAACGAACAGGCACATCGCTACTGGCAACCACAGGGGCAGCCCGGCGTTGACCGCCATCAGACCGAACACAAACGAAACCGTGAAATAACCCGCTACCACCGGACTGGCTTCAGCGAAGGTACGCGAGGCTTGTGGTTCGACCGCCAGCGGCTGGCTGGAAGTCTTGTTCATAAATCCCTCTCGAAGGTGATTTCACCCCGAGGCTCACAGAACCCCTGGGCAGCCCAGAAGCGCTTGCCGGCCAGATTAGCATCGTCGACGAAAAGGAACATGCGCAGCACGCCGACCCGTTTCATGTCGGCCGAGGCCGCTTCCACCAGGCGCTGGCCCAGGCCTCGGGTACGATGTGCCGGACTGACGGCCAGGTGATTGATCGTGCCGCGGGTGCCGAGCATGCCCCCAATCACAGCACCGACCACTTCACCACTGGCATCGACCGCCAGGTAGGCGGTGGTGGTGTCCTGCAACAACACCCCCCGCAAAAATCGAGCATCCTGCCATTCGCAGAACGACACTTCGTTGAATCCGCGAAAAAACTGCTCCAGTCGTTCCGCGTCCCTGACCTGGGCCCGGCGCAACAGGACCTGCTGCACCGAATCGTCCATGGGTTCGAGCCGTTCAGCGAACAATGTCGAAAGCGGTCCCGGGCCGCGAGAAGGAAATGGCCAGGATTTGCCGGAACGCCATTTCATGGGCGTGAACATTGCGGGCCGGCGTCACGTAATGGCGCATATCGCGATCGAGGAAGAACGTGGTGTCGAGGATGTCCTCGTAGGTAATCGCCGCCAGTTGTTCTTCCTGGGCCGTGTACAAACGGCTTTCGGCGCCCGCCACATTATGGCGGCCCCAGAAGTGCACGCCGCTGAACGGATACCCGTCGCAGTGGATTCCTTCGGGTGTGATTTCCAGCTGTTTACCTGGCTTGATCTCGATGCGGATCTGGTGGATCTGGCACTGCCAGATTTCATCGTGCAGTTCCTGCGGCAGGACGTTCTTGTAGACCTCGAAGTCCGTGTCGATCAGGCTGCGCATCACCGGCGAGTTGATCACTTCGTTGGAAAAGTCCTGGAAGTGCCGCTCCAGGCCGCCGACATAGCTGTTGTTAGCCTTGGACTGGATGTAGGCCCGGTGTTCGAGCTGCGTGAGCTCACGAGTCGTCGGGTTGTATTCGAAGTCGCTGTAGCGGCGAAAACGCATGCCTGACTCGGCCTGGCCGTAGTAGCTGTCGGGTTCCATGTTTTCCCAGCTTTTGGTCAGCCGGACAAAATCGCCGAAATGACCGTAGAGGTTGAAGTCCCCACCGCGAACGTTGACGTATTTGTCACGTCTTAGCGCTTCGCCCACTTCCCTGTTCAGAACGATCATTTTTCATAGGTCTCCACTGCATTGAGCGGCCTAATCTAGTAGGTGCAGGATTTACGTCCATGAGAAAGTATTTGAGGCACTTCAAGCCGTGCTTGAAACGGCGGTTGAAGTTTCATTAGTACGACTTTTCCTCGGGGAAACGCGCGTTTTTTGCGACTTTTCTGGCGTCAAAAGGTAAAAAACCCCCGAGTTGACGTCGGGGGTTTCTATCAGGCGCTTGTCACGCAATCAGGCATCAGAAGACATTGATCGGGTAATCCACGAACACTCGCAGCTCGTTGCCGCTGACGTTGTACTCGCTCGACTTCTGCGACACACGCAGCACGGAACTGCGCAACCTGACGCTCAAGTCCTTGGCCGGACCACCTTGGACCACGTACTTGAACTGGTTGAAGATCTCGCGCTCGGTGCCGCCTTCGCTGGTGGAGGTGGTGATGTTATCGCCACGCACGTAAGCGACGTTATAGGTCAGGCCCGGTACGCCGAAGGTGGTGAAATCCAGGCCATAGCCCAACTGCCAGCTGCGCTCGTCTTCAGCGTTGAAGTCGGACCAGTAGGAGTTGGCCAGGTAGATCGTGTTACCACCATCACCCACGCGATTCTGCCCGCGCTGATAACCGCCGTAGGCGTAACCCAGGTTGCTGTCGCCGGTGCTGCGCTGGTGGGCGAGGGTGAAGCTGTGCGGGCCCGTGGCAAAGGTGGCAGCCAGGCTCCAGATCTTGTTGTCGTCACCGGTGACGTTGTTTTCGCGAACGTAGCTGTTGTCCAGCTTGGTGCGATAACCGTTGAAGTCCAGGGTCAGGGACTGATCCTTGGCCAGCGGGAACACATAGTTGGCGTTCACGTATTGCTTCTTCAATACGTCCTCGACATCCGAGGCGTAGAGCGAAGCCTTGAACTGCTCGGTGAACTGATAGCTGCCACCCAATACGTTGATCGACTTCAGGCCACCGCTGTCACGGCCTTCGGCGCTCTTGCGCGATTCGGCGGTAAAACGGCCGGCATTCAGTTCCAGGCCTTTGATCTCCTTGGAAGTGATCAGCGTGCCGGTGTAGCTTTCCGGCAGCAGGCGCGAATTGTCATAGCTCAGCACCGGCAGGGCCGGCATCTGGTCACCGTAGGCCAGCACGGTATTGGAGACGCGGAACTTGACCGCTGCACCGAACTTGGAGAGGTCATCGGCGGCGTTGCCGCTGTCGCCTTGCTTGAAGAAGTCGATGCCTTGGGCACCGCTACGCCCCTTGCCGCCGTCCAGACGCAACGCGTACAGGCCGAAGGCATCTACACCCACGCCCACCGTGCCCTGGGTGAAACCGGACGAGAAGGTACCGATGGCCGCCTGGCCCCACTCGGCCTTGTCCTCGTTGCCATCTTTGTAGTCGCGATTGATATAAGCGTTGCGCAACAGCACTTTCAAGCTGCTGTCTTCAACGAACCCCTTGGACTCAGCCTGGTCATTGGCCATGGCGTGTGTCGTGCTCAAGATCCCCAGTGCGATCAAACTAATGCGCTTGTTCAACATGATTATTTTCCTTGTACGGGTTGATACGCACTGCGGCGGGCAGCCGAAATGGCGCTTTTTGCGCTCTTTTTCGGACTCTTGCTCCTGAAATAATGAAAAGGCCCGCCCACGAGTGATCGTGTCGGGCCTTTTTATTATTTAAGAGTCATGGCTGTTAGCCACAGGCGTGGGCGAATCCTAGTCGCGCGCTCAACGGTGTGTCAATTTCGTGAATCGTCTGTAATTAGGCGAAAAACGTCTAAGAACGATCAGAACGAACAGCCGTCCAGACCGCACGCCGCGGACGGTGTGGAGGGCTGCGCCGGTAGGGTTTGCGCCAGCCACTGGGCGAATGCCTCGGGCTTGCCGAGCCAGGGGCCGATGTCGATCAGCGTGAACTGACCGTCCTGCTCCAAGGCCAAGGTTGGGAAACCCTGGCCACCGACCTGGGCCAGCAAGGTGCGACTGGCCTTGATGTGCCCTTGCACATCAACCGTGCTGAACGCGGCCAGGAACGCCTGGGCCGGCAGGCCAACGGATTGAGCGAGCTCCAGCAGAACGGCTTCGTCAGCGATGCGCCGACCTTCGACGTAGTGTGCGGTTTGCAGGCGCCCGAGCAATTCCAGGCCATGGCCGTCGAGTTGTTCGGCGGCGAGGATGGCGGCGGTCGGTGGCGTCGAATCGAACACGGCGCTGTGGTCTCGCAGCAAACCTTCGAAATAGGCCTCGCCAAATGGCTGCCCGGAATATTCGGCGATGCGCCGGTCGTGGGGCATCACGTAATTGCGCAGCTGCGGCGAGACCTGTTGGCGATTGGCACCGGTCATCATGCCGCCACCATGGACGATCACCGGCAGCACCGCCCGGGCAGCCTGCACCAGCGGTTTGGCGCCGTAGCACCAGCCACACAGCGGGTCGTAGATGTAATGAAGGGTGGTCATGGGAACTCCGCTAGCCATGTAGATTGGTTGGCGGCAGGTTAATCCCGTGGGCGTTGCAGAAAAACGCCGGAATGGCTTTCAGTGTGTTTCGTGGATCGGTCGAATCCCCCGCCTGAATGAACTCTGATCCTGTGGGATTTTGTGTGAGCTCGAAAACCAGCGGACACAAAAAAAGCGCTGCCATCCCGGCCAGCGCTTTTTATCAATCCGTCGAATTCTATCCTTGCATCACATCCCACAACGCTTCCAGCTCCGCCTCGCTGAACAGGCCAGCGGGGTAGCGTTCAACGATCACCCGGCGCGGATCAGGTTCTCTGATCTGACGCGTTCCGTTGGACTTCAACCACTGCGCCAAGGCTTGAAGCGACTCACCATTAACGGCCAAGGGATGGCATGTGCGCTCGCTTATCATATTCATTCCAGCGCCCTCTCCTGGTTGATGAGCGGCCAATTTATCCAAGGTTTATGACAAAACAACGCAGTCCCGCTCCCCGAAACTGCCGAGATGCTGATACAAGAGCTATGCCAATGTATCCCCGACAACCATAAAACAGACACAAAAAAAACCGCGACCCAATCGGGCCGCGGGCTTGCCAGGATGGATCCAAAAACGCCGACCTAGAGCGGGCGCCATTGATATCACCAAGCTGTTACATCGCCACTCATTTTGTGCGCGGCGCGGGTTGCTGTTGGGTAAGGCAATGGATATTGCCGCCCCCCAGTAACAGTTCACGCCCAGGCACCATGACCACTTCGTGCTCCGGGAACAGGCTCTGCAGGATGTCTTTGGCCGGGCCATCGAGCGGATCGTCAAAACTTGGCGCAATGATGCCGCCGTTGACGATCAGGAAGTTCACATAAGAGCCGGCCAGCCGCACAGTTGGGTTGCGCTCCTGGGAACCTTCTACTGCGTCCACGCCTGCACATTCCTCTTCGGTGGCATACAACGGCCCCGGAATCGGCATTTTGTGCACTGTGAACGGGCGTCCCTTGGCGTCAGTGCTGTTTTGCAGCACGTTTATCGCCGCGTGGCAGCGAGTGTAGTTCGGGTCTTGCGGGTCGTCGGTCCAGGCAAGCAGCACTTCACCAGGCCGCACGTAACAACAAAAGTTATCCACATGGCCGTCGGTTTCGTCGTTGAACAGACCATCCGGCAGCCAGATGACCTTGTCCACCGCCAACTGCGCACTGAGCACCGCCTCGATCGCTTCACGGCTCAAGTGCGGGTTGCGATTGCGGTTGAGCAGGCATTCCTCGGTGGTGATCAGGGTACCTTCGCCATCCACGTGGATCGATCCGCCCTCGAGCACAAAACCTTCGGTGCGGTAGCGCGGGCTGCGTTCGATCTCGAGAATCTTGCCAGCCACTTGCGAATCACGGTTCCATGGCGCGTACAGGCCACCGTCGAAACCGCCCCAGGCATTAAAGTCCCAGTCGACGCCACGCACCTCGCCGCTGTCATTGATCACGAACGTAGGGCCCGTGTCACGGACCCAGGCGTCGTCGCTGGACATTTCCACCAGGCGGATATTCGGCACGTCGAGACGCGCCCGGGCATTTTCGTATTGGGCCGCGGACACCGCGACGGTCACCGGTTCAAAACGGGCGATAGCCTTGGCGACCGCCACGTGGGCAGCCTGCGCGGGCTTGCCACCCAGGCGCCAGTTGTCCGGGCGCTCGGGCCAGACCATCCAGACCTGGGTCTGAGCCGCCCATTCGGCAGGCATGTGAAAACCATCCGCGCGGGGAGTGCTGTGCAACGTTGTCATGGGTCATCTCCTGGGCGATGGGCAATGTCGACTTTATAGACGATAAATATCGACTAATAAAGTCTAAAAATCTAATAACCACCAGATACAAGCTAAAAATATCGACAAAAATCGATTTTAAAACGCTAAACCCCTATGCGAGCGAGCTTGCTCGCGATAGCGGGAAGCCAGCCACATTAATGTTGGCTTGGACACCGTCATCGCGAGCAAGCTCGCTCCCACAGGGGAACACAGCTTCGCAGCTTGGCGTTCCAGATCGATTACAGCCCCTCGTTCAATACCTTCGCCAGCATATCGACGAAGAAATCCACGCTCTGGCGCGTGGTGACCATCGGTGGCTTGATCTTGAGGATGTTCAGGTAATCGCCGGTCGGTTGCATGAAGATCCCCAGCTCTCGCAGGCGGTTACACAACGCCGTGGTTTCTTCAGTGGCCGGCTCCAATGTGGCGCAATCGCGGATCAGTTCCACGCCCAGGTAGAACCCGGAGCCATGCACCGCGCCAACCAACGGATAGCGGTCGATCAAGGCCTCCAGCCGAGCCTTGAAATGCCCGCCAACCACGCGGGCGTTTTCCCAGAGGTTTTCCTCTTCCATGACATCCAGCACCGCCATGCCGATCTGGCAGCTGACCGGGCTGCCACCGGCCGACGAAAAGAAATACCCCTCGGCCTCCAGCGCCTCGGCGATTTCCCGGCGGGTGATGACCGCGCCCAGCGGCTGGCCGTTGCCCATGCCCTTGGCCATGGTGATGATGTCCGGGACCACGCCTTGCTCTTCGAAGCCCCAGAAAAACTCACCCATGCGCCCATAACCGACCTGTACCTCGTCGGCGATGCAGACCCCACCGCGCTCGCGCACCATCGCGTAGACCTGCTTCAGGTAACCGGGCGGCAGTGCGATCCCGCCGGCATTGCCGTACACCGGTTCGCAGATGAAACCGGCGAGCTGGCGCTTGCTCTCGGCGATTTTCGCCAGGTTGTGTTCGACGCTGCGCACGTAGTCCGGCGCACTGTCGGGGCCACGGAATTGGCCGCGATAGGTGTTCGGTGCGGTCACCGGGTGCACCCAGTCCGGGCGGCTGCTCAGGGCCTGGGGGTTGTCGGCGATGGAGGTCGAGACCGCATCGGCCGCCACCGACCAGCCGTGGTAGGCCTCCAACACGCTGAGCATGTCCCGTCCGCCGCTGTAGGCCCAGGCCAGGCGGATCGCCAGGTCGTTGGCCTCGGTGCCGCTGTTGACCAGGAACACCCGGTCCATGTTGGACGGTGACAACGCCAGCAGGCGCTCGGAAAAATCGGCGATCGCCGCATAGTGGAAACGCGAGTTGGTATTGAGCAGCGACCACTGCCGGGCAGCCACTGCCGCCATGCGTGGATGGCCGTGGCCCAGCACGGCGACGTTGTTGAGCATGTCCAGGTACGAGCGGCCCTGCATGTCGATCAGGTGGTTGCGCCAGCCACGCTCGATACGCGGCGGGTCGACGTAGTAGTGCTTCTGCGAACGGGCAAAGCTCGCATCGCGACGGGCCAGCAGCGCCTCGGGGTCGATCTCCGGCTCAGCATCGCAAGCCAGCCCCAGCAGCACCGCCGGCGAAGGGCAAAGCGCTTGCCAGGCCAGGGCACGGGAGGGCGTGCAGAACAGCGGCGGATTCACCTGCCCCCCTCTGCACAACTGGACCCGCAACGGCCCCGTCACTTCGCCCAGCACCTGCCCCTTGACCAGCGCCGCGCCGGAATGCAGCGGCGACGTCACACCCCATAGCCGCACGCTCAGCTGGGCACTGTCCAGTTGCAACAAGCCCTCGGCGCTCTTGTGCACGACCCCGGCGAACGGCGATTCGAGCGGTGTACCCCGAGGCACACTCAACTCTACGTGCAGTGGATAAGTATCGGGCTCGACGGCGCTGTCCGGTCGGGTGCGGGATAACCGGTACTGTCCGTAGCGGCTGGCGGCCAGACCGTGGACGCCAGCGGCTTCGCTCAACAGACGCTGGTCGATCCCCGGTTGTTCCCAA
This sequence comes from Pseudomonas bijieensis, assembly GCF_013347965.1. Classification (NCBI taxonomy): domain Bacteria; kingdom Pseudomonadati; phylum Pseudomonadota; class Gammaproteobacteria; order Pseudomonadales; family Pseudomonadaceae; genus Pseudomonas; species Pseudomonas bijieensis. The sequence goes on from NZ_CP048810.1 coordinate 3,808,061, forward strand.
TTGCCGGCCTCGAAATGCGGGCTCAGCACACCCAGGTCTATCAAGGCGAACTCACGCCCTACCAGGGTCGGCAACAGCGGCGCAAAGCCTTCGCTGGCAATGGCCGGGAGGCTGTGGCCGACGGCGGTGAGAATCGCCGCTTCCATCAGTTCGAGGGGCACCGAGTGGGCGACCTGGAAAATCTCCCACTCATGGGCCAGGTTGTCGCGGCTGTATTGGTTATTTGGGTCGATGGAAACCTGCTGTTCACCACTGAGCACCAGCACCGCGGCACGCGCCACGATCAGCGGCCACAGCGCCAACAGCTCCTGGCGCTGCAAGGGGTTGATCGCATGGTAGGCCTTGATCGCCGGCAAGATGAAGAACGGGTCGCCGTCGGCGTGATGCAGCAGGGCCGCGCACGTCACCGACAAGTCAGTGATGCGCCAGGTACGGACCAGGTCGCCAAAATCGATGACGCCCTGCAATTGCCACTGGCGCTGGGCATCACGCTGCCAGACCACGTTGTCATCGGTGATGTCCATGTGGATCGCCTGCACCGGCAGGCTGGCCTTGAGCGGCTGCAAGCGTCGCTCGGCCTGTTGTGCGACCTCGGCGACCAGATGGCGCCGTTGTTCATCCTCAATGACAGGCAACAGGTACTCGACCAGAGCCGGGGCGTGGCGCGCGTCCCATTGCAGGGTGCGCTCCAGGCCAGGGTGGTCGAATGTCGCCAGGGCCAGGTCCATTTCCGCGCACAGGCGGCCCAGGCCGGTCACCAGTTCGGGCGTCAAATGCTTGAGCTGCGTGAGGGACTGGCCATCGATGTACTCCAGCAGTCGCATGTGAACCGCTTGGCCGTCGACGTCCAAGGTCAGCAGGTCCTGCCCGTTGCTGGCGGTAATCACTCGCGGCACTTTTACCGCGGCGTGTCCGGCCAACTGCTTGAGGGCGGCGTGCTGAGCCTGGATTTCCGGGACAGCGTAGTCGCCGTGGCAAATTTTCAACACAAAGCGCCCGCGGTCGCTGTCGACGCGGTAGTTGAGGTCCTGGTTGCTGCCAAGGGGTCGCAGGTCGCCGCTGAGTCCGTAATTCGAGCGCAACAGCACCAGCGCTTGCTCGGCGCTGATCTGTGGGCTTGGCAAACTGGCACGGTGAACCAACGTAGCGAATGGCATACAAGGACCCCTGAAGTGGTTTTGTTCGGATGCCTATCTCGCCACTGAGTCGGGGGATAAGCAACCCCTCCTGTTCAAAAATATGCACAGTCTTCCTGAAACGCCGTGTTGGGAGGGCGTGTCCATGGGATATTCGCTTGCACCGCTCCCGCCATGCCGACAAGCTATGCTCTTGTGCTTTGTCGTCCAACGGAAAAAGGCTTAACCGGATGCGCATTTTCATCACTGGCGGTGCTGGCTTCATCGGCTCGGCGCTCATACGGCACTTGATTCTCGATACCGAGCACCAGGTCCTGAACTTCGACAAGCTGACCTACGCTGGCAATCTCGAATCGCTGAGCAGCATCGATCACGACAGCCGTTACGAATTCGTCCAGGCCGACATTGTCGATCAAGCGACTGTCAGTGCGGTGCTCGCGCGATTCAAGCCTGACGCCATCATGCACCTGGCGGCCGAGTCCCATGTAGACCGCTCCATCGATGGCCCGGCGGACTTCATCCAGACCAATATCGTGGGCACCTACAGCCTGCTGGAAGCCACTCGCGCTTATTGGCAGGCCCTGGCCGAGCCGCAGAAGCGCGCGTTTCGCTTCCACCACATCTCCACCGACGAAGTGTATGGCGACTTGCACGGTGTGGATGACCTGTTTACCGAAACCACCGCCTATGCCCCCAGCTCACCGTATTCGGCGAGCAAGGCGGCGTCCGACCACCTGGTCCGCGCCTGGCAACGTACCTACGGCTTGCCCGTGCTGCTGACCAACTGTTCGAACAACTATGGTCCGTTTCACTTCCCCGAGAAGCTGATCCCACTGGTAATTCTCAACGCACTGGCCGGTAAGCCGTTGCCGGTCTACGGCAACGGCCAGCAAGTACGCGACTGGCTGTTCGTCGAAGACCATGCCCGCGCGCTGCTCAAGGTCGTCACCCAAGGCACGGTCGGCGAGACGTACAACATTGGCGGGCACAACGAGCAGAAAAACATCGACGTGGTACGCAGCATCTGCGCGCTGCTCGAAGAACTGGCGCCACGCAAACCCGAAGGCGTCGAGCACTACGCCGACCTGATCAGCTTCGTCCAGGATCGCCCCGGCCACGACCTGCGCTACGCCATCGACGCGAGCAAGATCGAACGGGAACTGGGCTGGACACCTCGGGAAACCTTCGAGACCGGTCTGCGCAAGACCGTGCAGTGGTACCTCGAAAACCTGCTGTGGTGCCAGCGTGTCCAGGACGGCAGCTATCAGGGCGAGCGCCTGGGCTCGCTCGACAACAAGGATGCAATTGCATGATGAAAGGCATTGTTCTGGCCGGCGGTTCCGGCACACGCTTGCACCCGATTACCCTCGGGGTTTCCAAACAGCTACTGCCGATTTATGACAAGCCGATGATCTATTACCCGATCTCGGTGTTGATGCTCGCGGGCATCAAGGACATCCTGATCATTTCCACCCCTCAGGATCTGCCGCAATACCGCAACCTGTTGGGTGACGGCCATCAGTTTGGCGTGCAATTCAGCTATGCCGAGCAGCCGTCGCCCGATGGCTTGGCCCAGGCATTCCTGATTGGCGAGCAGTTCATTGGCGGCGACTCGGTGTGCCTGATCCTGGGCGACAACATTTTCCACGGTCAGTATTTCGGCGAGCAATTGCAGACGGCCATCAACCGGCCAAGTGGCGCGACGGTGTTCGGCTACTGGGTCAAGGACCCTGAGCGTTTTGGCGTGATCGACTTCGACTCGCAAGGGCGGGCGATGTCCATCGAGGAAAAACCCACCGCGCCTAAATCCAGCTACGCGGTGACCGGCCTGTATTTCTACGACAACGACGTGATCGAGATCGCCAAGGCCATCAAGCCATCCAAACGCGGCGAACTGGAAATCACCGACGTCAACAATGCCTACCTGCAACGCGGCGACCTGCATGTCGAGCGCTTCGGCCGTGGCTTCGCCTGGCTGGATACCGGCACCCACGACAGCCTGCTGGAAGCCTCGCAGTACGTGCAAACCATCGAACATCGCCAAGGCCTGAAAGTGGCGTGCCTGGAAGAAATTGCCTACCAGCAAGGTTGGGTCAGCCGCGAGCACATCCTTGAGCGCGCCCAGTATTTTGGCAAGACCGGCTACGGCCAGTACCTGTTCAAGATCGCAGGAGAAACACGTTGAACGTCATCGCTACCCGTTTGCCGGATGTCCTGATCATCGAGCCGAAAGTCTTCGGTGACGATCGGGGTTTTTTCTACGAAAGCTTCAACGCCCGGGCGTTTGCCGAGGCGACAGGCTCTACCCTGCAATTCGTCCAGGACAACCATTCACGCTCCACCCGGGGCGTGCTGCGGGGCCTGCACTACCAGATCGAACAGGCCCAGGGAAAACTCGTGCGCGTCACTGCCGGGGAGGTGTTGGATATCGCGGTGGACATTCGCCGCAGCTCGCCGACCTTCGGTCAGTGGGTCAGCGTACGCCTGTCGGCGCAGAACCATCGGCAGATGTGGGTCCCGCCAGGGTTCGCCCACGGCTTCGTCGTGCTGAGCGAGTCGGCGGACTTCCTCTACAAGACCACTGATTACTACGCGCCCTCCGCCGAACGTTGCATTCGCTGGGACGACCCGCAACTGGACATCGACTGGGAGCTCGAAGGTGCACCGGTCCTCTCGACCAAGGACCAGAACGGCAAGACCTTGCACGAGGCAGACCTGTTTCCATGAGTGCTTCCTTGCGCATCTTGATCATCGGCCAGCATGGCCAGGTTTCCCGGGCACTGCAATCGCGCCTGTCCGGCATGGGCGAGTTGCTCGTACGCGGCAGCGACCAGTTCGATCTGGCGCAACCGGATTCCCTGCGTACGCCCATCGAGGCCCTGCGGCCCGGCCTGATCATCAACGCCGCCGCCCACACGGCCGTCGATCAGGCCGAGAGCGAACCGGAACGGGCGTTCGCCATCAATGCCATGTCCCCGGGTATCCTGGCCCAGGCGGCGGTCGGGCTGGGCATCCCGTTGATTCATTACTCCACCGACTACGTCTTCGATGGTCTCAAGCCCGCCCCCTACACCGAGGACGACACGCCCAATCCGCTGAGTGTCTACGGACGCAGCAAACTGGCCGGCGAAAATGCCATCCGCCAGGCCGGCGGCCTGCACCTGATTCTGCGCACCAGTTGGGTGTACTCCACCGAAGGCCGCAATTTCCTGTTGACCATGCAGCGCCTGTTGCAGGAAAAACCGCAGCTGCGGGTGGTGGCCGATCAGATTGGCGCACCGACCTGGGCGGGCACCATCGCCGACAGCACCGCCCAACTGATCGAGCGCTGGCAAGCCGGCCGACCCGGCGCGTGGGGCACCTATCACCTGACAGCCCAGGGCGAGACGTCCTGGTTCGGTTTCGCCCAGGCCATCGGCGAAAACCTGCTCGAACGACACAAACCGTGCGCACTGCTTGAGCCCATTGCGTCGAGCGCCTATCCGACTCCCGCCCCTCGGCCGCTGAACTCGCGCCTGGATTGCACGCGCCTGTTCAGGGAATGGGGAGTGAGCCAGCCGGACTGGCGAAGCGCGTTGCAACGGTGCCTTGCCGGACAAGCCTAGTGCTGCCTTACAAATAGTATTTGCGAGGCAACTAGGCATAATACGCCTGTCACCACAGGCGCCCGATGCTCATGAATTCCACCCTTCCCCGCAGACCCCGTTGGCGCAGCCTGGCCTTGCTCGCGATGTGCCTGGCGCCGCTGCTGTGGCCATTGGAGCACTTGGCCGAACGTTATTACCGCAGCGAACTGGCCGGGCAGAACCGCCAGACCCTGGACCTCTATGTCGCCAACCTGTTGGGCACCCTGCACCGTTATGAGATGCTGCCACAGATTCTCGGCGACCTGCCGGCCTTGCGCGCCGCCTTGTCGGCACCGGACGATGGCGTGACCCAAGGCAATGCCAACCAGCTGCTGAAAAACATCAGCGTCCAGACCGGTGCCGAAGTCATGTACCTGATGGACCCTTCCGGCAAGACCCTGGCCGCATCGAACTGGGACAAACACGACAGTTTCGTCGGACGCAATTTCTCCTTCCGGCCATACTTCATCGAAGCCATGGCCGGGCGCCTGGGCCGTTTCTTCGGTTTGGGCACCACCTCGGGCAAACGCGGTTACTTCTTTGCCGCTGCCGTGCGCGAGCGCGAAAAAGTCATCGGTGTGCTGGTGGTCAAGGTCGACCTGGATCACACCGAAAGCCTGTGGGGCAAGACCCCCGAACAATTGCTGGTGACTGATCACAACGGCGTGGTCATCCTCACGTCGCGACAGGAATGGCGATTTCGCGCGACCCGGCCCCTCAATGACGACGAGCGCAAGGCCATCAGCGCGGTACAACCTTATCCAACCCGCGATCCCAAGCCGCTGAACCTGGACGCCAATGCCTGGCTGCCCCAGACCCAATCCATCGAGGAAACCGGCTGGAGCGTAAGCATTCTCGCCCCGCGCACGCTGATCGATCGGCCGGTGCGCACCGTGGTCGCCATCGGAGGCGCGGCATTGCTGGTCTTGATGTTGTTGCTCGGGTTGATGATGCAGCGCAGGCGCCATTATCTGGATCGAATCGCCTTCGAAGCCAAGGCCCGCCACGAGCTGGAGGGCCGGGTGGCCGAGCGTACCAGTGACCTGGAAGGGCTGAACCGGCGATTGAAGCAGGAAGTACTGGAGCGCGAGCAGGCCCAGCAGGAATTGGTCCGTGCCCAGGATGACCTGGTGCAAGCCGGCAAGCTGTCGGCCCTGGGCACCATGTCGGCGAGCATCAGCCACGAACTCAATCAACCGCTGGCAGCGATTCGCAGCTACGCGGAAAACGCCGAGATTCTGCTCGACCACCAACGCACCGAAGACGCCCGGGGCAACCTCAAGCTGATCAGCGAACTGACCGGGCGCATGGCCTCGATCATCGCCCACCTGCGCGCCTTTGCCCGCCGCGACCGCCATGCCCCGGAAAGCGTCGCCCTGCAACCGGCGCTGGACGATGCCCTGGCACTGCTCGCCAAACGCCGGCGCAGCATGGAAGTGGAACTGATCCGTGACCTGCCGGCCGCCACGCTGTGGGTCGAAGCCGGCGAAACCCGCCTGCGCCAGGTACTCGGCAATCTGCTGGCCAACGCCCTCGATGCGCTTACCGAAAAAGGCCCGCCACGCAAACTCTGGCTCAGCGCCCAAGCCACCGAAACCGGCGTCAACCTGTACATCCGCGATAACGGCCCAGGGTTTTGCATGGAAGCCCTGGGTCGCGCCGGCGAACCCTTCTATACCACCAAGACCCGCACCCAGGGCCTTGGCCTGGGGTTGGCGATCTGCGACACCCTGATGCGCGCCTTTGGCGGCGAACTGTCGTTCGCCAACCACAAGGAAGGCGGCGCCCTGATTACCCTGAAGCTGCGCGCCGGCGCCCCCGGGGTGAGCCTGCAACCGTCCGAGGACCGAAGTGTATGACCATCGATAACCGGATTGAGGTGGTGCTGATCGACGACGATCCCCATTTGCGTCAGGCCTTGAGCCAGACCCTCGACCTGGCCGGCCTGAAAATCCTGCCCCTGGCCGAAGCCAAGGGCGTGGCCGGGCAACTGCCCCGTGACTGGCCGGGTGTGGTAGTCAGTGATATTCGCATGCCGGGCATGGACGGCCTCGAACTACTGCACGAACTCCATGCCCAGGATCCTGAGCTGCCGGTGCTGCTGATCACCGGCCACGGTGACGTACCACTGGCAGTACAGGCGATGCGCGCCGGGGCCTATGACTTTTTGGAAAAACCGTTCGCCAGCGATCATCTGCTCGACAGCGTTCGCCGGGCCCTGGCCCTGCGCCGATTGGTGCTGGACAACCGCAGCCTGCGCCTGGCCCTGAGCGATCGCCATGAACTCAGCGCTCGCCTGGTCGGCCAGTCGACACCGATGCTGCGCCTGCGCGAGCAGATCGGCGCACTGGCCGCCACCCGCGCCGACGTGCTGATCCTCGGTGAAACCGGCGCCGGCAAGGAAGTGGTCGCCCGTGCGTTGCACGACCTTTCATCCCGCCGCAACGGCCCCTTCGTCGCGATCAACGCCGGAGCCCTGGCCGAGTCGGTGGTGGAAAGCGAGCTGTTCGGCCACGAACCCGGCGCCTTTACCGGCGCGCAGAAACGCCGTATCGGCAAGTTCGAGTTCGCCAACGGTGGCACGCTGTTTCTCGATGAAATCGAAAGCATGAGCCTGGATGTCCAGGTCAAGTTGCTGCGTCTGCTGCAAGAACGCATGGTGGAGCGACTGGGGGGTAATCAACAGATCCCGCTGGATATCCGCGTCATCGCCGCGACCAAGGAAGACCTGCGCCAGGCCGCCGATCAGGGGCGTTTTCGCGCCGACCTGTATTACCGCCTGAACGTCGCGCCGCTACGCATACCGCCGTTGCGCGAACGAGGGGAGGATGCGCTGATGCTGTTCCAGCACTTCGCCGACGAAGCCAGTGCTCGCCATGGCCTGCCGCCCCACGAATTGCTGCCGGCGCAACGGGCACTGCTGTTGCGCCACAGCTGGCCGGGCAATGTGCGCGAACTGCAAAACGCCGCCGAGCGCTTTGCCCTGGGCCTGGAACTGGCCTTGGACAACAGCGCGCCGGACGGCAGCCCCGGCGCACCGGTGGAGGTGGTCAGCGGCGGCCTGAGCGAGCAGGTGGAAAATTTCGAGAAAACCCTCATCGCCGCCGAACTGGCCCGCCCCCACAGCTCGGTGCGCAGCCTGGCCGAAGCTCTCGGCATCCCACGCAAGACCCTGCACGACAAGTTGCGCAAACACGGCCTGACCTTTGGCGACAGCAGCCACGGCTCGCCCGATGAATCCGATTGAATTTTCCTCGTCATCCTTTCAAGCAAGAGGCCCCGCAATGAACCGCGACAGCCGTTACCTGGAATCGATCCTGCACCACGACATCCCCTTGACCCGGGACATGGGCCTCAAGGTGCTTGATTGGCAGGCCCGGCAACTGCGCCTGTCCTTGCCGCTGGCGGCCAACGTCAACCACAAGAGCACCATGTTCGGTGGCAGCCTGTATTGCGGCGCGGTGCTGGGCGGCTGGGGTTGGTTGCACCTGGCCTTGCGTGAGGAAGGCATCGAAGACGGGCATATCGTGATCCAGGAAGGGCAGATCAGCTATCCACTGCCAGTGACTCGCGACGCGACCGTGGTCTGCGAAACGCCTGAGGAAAAGCTCTGGAAACGCTTCCTCGCCACCTACCGGCGTTACGGACGGGCGCGACTGGCCTTGCAGACGCAGGTGATGAACAGCGGCAGCAATGACGTGGCGGTGCAGTTTGAGGGGCAGTACGTGTTGCACCGCTGAAACAGGCGCATGACCCTGTGGCGAGGCACTTCTGTGTGGGAGCAAGCTTTACTCCCACAATCCTCTCTGCCACAGGGGATTGAGCCGGGCTCAGGAGCGAGCAAGCTCCAACAACTTCCCACGCCACGCCGCTTTCGCCGGCAACGCCAGGAACGACGCATTCAACAGCGACTCCCGCGGTGGGTAACAGAACGGCTCACCGCCCAAATCCAACACCTCGCCACCCGCTCCTTCCAATACCCCCTGGGCGGCGGCAGTGTCCCACTGGGACGTCGGCGCCAGCCGTGGATAGCAATCCGCCGCGCCTTCGGCCACCAGGCAGAACTTCAATGAGCTGCCGATGCTGGTCAGTTGCAATTCACCCAGGCTCCCACTCAAGCCATCCAACAGGCGCTCCTGCTCGGGGCTGGTGTGTCGCCGACTGGCGACCACAGTGAAAGCCTCGCCCGGCGCCAGGACATTACGCACCGCGATAGGCGAAGGCTCGCCGCCACGATCGCCACGCCAGGCACCCAGCCCTGCGCCGCCAACGTAAAAGCGCCCATTGGTGGGCATCGACACCACACCGAACACCACGCGCCCCTGTTCCACCAACGCAATGTTGACGGTGAACTCCTCGCTGCCGGAAATGAATTCCTTGGTTCCATCCAGCGGGTCCACCAGCCACCAGCGTTGCCAGCTGGCACGCACGCTTTGGGCAATATCGGCGTCTTCTTCGGAGAGGATCGGAATATCCGGGGACAGCGCCAACAACCCGGCCACGATCACATCATGAGCGGCCATGTCTGCGGCGGTCACCGGCGACTCATCGGCCTTGTGGTTGACCTGCACGTTGGCGCGCCAGAACGGCAGGATCGCCTCACCGGCCTTGAGTGCCAGCTCGACCACAGGCGCCATCAACGGATGAGGGTAAGTCATGACAGGAACACTCCACGCTGGGCCAGCAGGTCACGGGCCAGGTACAAAGCCGCCAAGGCCCGGCCCTCCGTGAACTGCGGGTTCTGTGCCAGGGCCGACAGTTCATGCAGGTTGACCTTGTCCACACGCATCGGCTCGGGCTCATCGCCCTCCAGCCGCTCTTCATACAGGTCAGTTGCCAACACCACCTGGATTTTCTGGCTCATGTAACCAGGAGACAGCGACAACTCGGTCAGGTGTTCCAACTGTCGCGCACCGAAACCGGCCTCTTCCTTGAGTTCCCGCTCAGCCGCCGCCAACACGTCTTCACCCGGCTCGATCAAGCCCTTGGGCAGGGACAGTTCATAGGCGTCGGTCCCCCCGCAATACTCCTCCACCAACACCGCGTGGTCGGCGTCGAGCATCGCCACGATCATCACCGCGCCGTAACCCGCGCCCTTGCTCGCCAGACGTTCATAGGTGCGCTCCACACCGTTGGAAAAACGCAATTTCAGTTCTTCCACGCAAAACAGGCGGCTGGTGGCGACGATCCGGCGATCGAGTATGGTGGGTTTCTGGCGCATAAACGGCTCCCTGGGCGATAGCGGGCTACTATACCCGGCCTATTCTGATTGTTTGTGTCGGATATCCGATTACCGCTGGAGAAGTTTTATGGCTTTGCTGCCCTGGCATGAGATCGATACGGTTCTGCTGGACATGGACGGCACCCTGCTGGACCTGCATTACGACAACCATTTCTGGCTCGAACACCTGCCCCAGCGCTACGCCGAGTTGCATGGCGTGAGCCGGGCGATGGCCGAGATGGAGCTGCAGCCATTGTTCGAGCGCAATGCCGGCCAGTTGCAATGGTATTGCCTGGACTTCTGGAGCAGCGAACTGAAACTGCCGGTGCGCGAACTGAAGTTGGAAACCGCGCACCTGATTGCCTTGCGCCCGGACGCCGATACCTTCCTGGCGGCGATCCAGCGCGCCGGCAAGCGCGTGGTGATGATCACCAACGCCCACCGCGATTCGTTGTCCCTGAAGCTGGAGCGCATCGAACTGGCTCCCTACTTCGAGCGCTTGATCAGTTCCCACGACTACGGCTTCCCCCAAGGAAAACCCGCAATTCTGGGACGCGCTGCAAGCCGACCTGAATTTCGACCCGGCCCACAGCCTGTTCATCGACGATACCCTGCCAGTATTGCGCAGCGCCCGGGACTTCGGCGTGGCGCACTTGCTGGCCGTCAGCGAGCCGGATAGCCGCAAGGGGCCGAAGGATACGGGGGAGTTCGAAGCGCTGGGGGATTACCGGGATTTGATCGCCGGCCTCTGACAGGACCAGTGTGGCGAGGGAGCTTGCTCCCGCTCGGCTGCGCAGCAGACGCATTGGGGTCGCTTCGCAACCCAGCGGGAGCAAGCTCCCTCGCCACAGGGGCCCGGTTATTCAGGGATACGCAACACCTGCCCCGGATAGATCTTGTCCGGGTGCGACAGCATCGGCTTGTTGGCCTCGAAGATCTTGTTGTACTTGTTCGCGTCGCCGTACTCGGCCTTGGAGATGGCACTGAGTGTGTCGCCCTTCTTCACGGTCACGAAACGCGCGGCTTTTTGCCACCGGACCGGTCACCGTGATCTGGTCGTCAACACTGCCGACACCGGCGATGTTGCCCACCGCTAGCAGGATCTTTTCTTTCTCTTCCTGGCTCGCGACTTCACCGGTGACGATGACCTTGTCGCCCTCGATCGTCGCCTGAACGTTCGGATTGCCCAGGCCGACCTTTTCAATGTGCTGTTTCAGTTGTTCGCTGGCATTGGCATTGCCAGGGGTCAGCAGATCGATCAGCTTTTCACCTGCTTCTTTCACGAAGCTAAAGATACTCATGGCACACGCTCCTTGGGTTTAAGTGTCCAGACGCCAAAGACTAGACCAGGCGAGCCGAACCCGGTTCCCAGCCGACCAATGACCCCACCCCCCACAAGCGCTAGAATCCGACTCTTCCTGCGCCTTGGAGCGAAGATGGACATCAAGCAGCTGAAATTTCTTATTGCGCTGGACGAAACCCGCCACTTCGGCCAGGCCGCCGCTCGCTGCCACATCACCCAGCCGACCCTGTCGATGCGCCTGCGCAGCCTTGAAGAGGAACTCGACCTGCCGCTGGTCAACCGCGGCCAACGCTTTGAAGGCTTTACCGCGCCGGGAGAACGGGTGCTGGCCTGGGCGCGCACGGTACTGGCAGCCTATGACGGGCTGCAGGCCGAAGCGGCGGCCTGCCGTGGCAACCTGGTGGGTACGCTGCGCCTGGGCGTGGTGCCGTTGTCGGACTTCGACCCGCTGGCAATGATGCAACGCTTGCACGCCGAGCACCCCAACCTGCGTTTCGAATTGTCGTCCCTGAGCTCCGAACGCATCCTTGAACAGCTGGCGAACAACCGTATCGACCTGGGTATTTCCTACCTGGAACGCCTGGACAACGAACGCTTCGAGGCCCTGCCCTTCAGCCACACCCGCATGGGCCTGCTCTATGACCAGCGCTTTTTCTTTTTCGGCGAACAACCGCTTAGCTGGGAAGCGCTGATCGAACTCCCCCTGGGCATGCTCACCAGCGGCATGCATTTTCGCCAATCCATCGACCATAACTTCCACAGCCGGGGCCTCACGCCACAACCGCTGTTGCAAACCGACGCGGTGCATCAATTGTTACAAGCTGTGCACGGCGGGTTGTGTTGTGCAGTGATGCCCTTGGACAGCGGCCTGAACGTCCTGACCGAAGACTTGCGCATCCAGCCCATCGAAAGCGCGCAGACGTTGGTCCCGCTGGGTCTGATCATGCGCCGCGCCGCCCCACGCTCGGCCTTGGCCGAAGCGTGTTTTGCCCTCTATCAGAAATCAGTAACGACTTCTTGATCGACGTCATCTATTGAGAGATCAGTAATAGCGATTAGACGTGGCAGATTGCCGCATTTAGTCTTAACACTATTCCTACTCTCAGTGATGCCTATGAACGACAAGCCTCCGGTCAGTCCAGCGCCTGCGATGGAAACATCCGCGCCGGTCGCCAGCCAGAGCTATCGCTACTGCAATCTGGACCGCTCCCATTCGGACAGCACCGCGCTGGCCGAGGAAGTGGCGCTGGCGATTGCTTATAACGGCATCAGCCAGGCGGTCATGCTGGTCACTCCCACCGACCTTGAAGACTTCATTGTCGGCTTCAGTCTCGGCAGCGGCATCATCGAAGACGCATCGGACATCTATGACCTGCAACTGAGTGGCACGGGTGCCGCGCACCACGCCCAGGTGACCATCGCCAACCGCGCCTTCTGGAACCTCAAGCAGCAACGCCGGCAGTTGGCGGGCACCAGTGGCTGCGGGCTGTGCGGCGTGGAAGCGGTGGAGCAGGCACTGCCAAACCTCAAGGTGCTGCCCGGCGCGCCGCTGCCGCCGGCGCAATGGCTCGAAGGCCTGCGTGACCGTATCGGCCAGTTCCAGCCCCTGGGCCAGTACTGCGGCGCGGTCCACGCCGCGTTGTTCATGAATGCCCAGGGCGAATTGCTGCTGGGCCGCGAAGACATTGGCCGGCACAACGCCCTCGACAAGCTGATTGGGGCATTGGTCCGGCAGCGGATCCCGGTGTCCGGTGGCGTGGCGATCGTCACCAGCCGTTGCAGCCTCGAATTGATCCAGAAAGTACTGCGTGCCGGCATCCAGACCCTGGTCAGCCTGTCGTCGCCCACGGGCCTCGCGGTGCAGTGGGCCCGCCAACACAACCTCAACCTCATCCACCTGCCGCAAAAAAGTGCGCCGCGGGTCTACAGCCCTGCGATGGAGAAACAAGCGTGAGCAATCATCAACAAGCCGACCAGAAACCCGTACCGCGCTACAAGCCCTATAAGGGTCCCGCCGGTGGTTGGGGTGCGCTGATCAGTGTCGCTCAGGCCTGGTTGACCAGCGACAATGCGCTGAAAAACATCCGCATGATGCTCAAGACCAACCAGAATGGCGGTTTTGACTGCCCAGGCTGTGCCTGGGGCGACTCACCGGAAAGCGGCATGGTCAAGTTCTGCGAGAACGGCGCCAAGGCGGTGAACTGGGAAGCCACCAAGCGCCGCGTCGATGGTGCGTTTTTCGCCAAGCACAGCGTGACCTCGCTGCTGGAGCAGAGCGACTACTGGCTCGAGTACCAGGGTCGCCTGACCGAGCCAATGCGTTACGACGCCGAAACCGACCGCTACAAGCCCATCAGTTGGGAAGCGGCGTTCGCCCTGGTCGGCAAGCACCTGCAAGGGCTGTCCAGCCCTAACCAGGCCGAGTTCTACACTTCGGGCCGGGCCAGCAACGAAGCGGCCTACCTGTATCAATTGTTCGTGCGGGCCTACGGCACCAACAACTTCCCCGACTGCTCGAACATGTGCCATGAGGCCAGCGGCGTAGCGCTGGCCCAGAGTGTCGGCGTGGGCAAGGGCACGGTGACCTTCGACGACTTCGAGCACGCCGACGCGATTTTCGTCTGGGGCCAGAACCCCGGCACCAATCACCCCCGGATGCTCGAACCGCTGCGCGAGGCGGTCAAGCGCGGTGCCCAGGTGGTGTGCATCAACCCGCTCAAGGAGCGTGGCCTGGAGCGCTTCCAGCACCCGCAGCACCCGCTCGAGATGCTCACCAACGGCGATAAACCCACCAACACCGCGTACTTCCGCCCCGCACTGGGCGGCGACATGGCGATATTGCGCGGCATGGCGAAGTTCCTGCTGCAATGGGAACGTGAGGCGCAGAACACCGGCGCTGCGGCGGTGTTCGACCACGCATTCCTTAACGAACACAGCACCAACGTGCTGGATTACCTGGCCGTTGTCGACGACACCTCCTGGGAGCAAATCGTTGAGCAATCGGGGCTGCCCCTGATCGAAATCGAGCAAGCGGCGCGCATGTACGCCAAAAGCGAGAACGTGATCATGTGCTGGGCGATGGGCATCACCCAGCATCGCCATTCGGTGGCGACCATCCAGGAAATCGCCAACGTGATGATGCTGCGCGGCAACATCGGCCGACCAGGCGCAGGCCTGTGTCCGGTACGCGGCCACAGCAACGTTCAGGGCGACCGGACCATGGGCATCAACGAGCGCCCGCCAGCGGTGTTCCTCGATGCGCTGGAGCGACGCTTCCAGTTCAAGGTGCCACGCGAGAACGGTCATAACGTGGTCGAGGCAATCCATGCCATGGCCGACGGCCAGGCGAAGGTGTTCATCGCCCTGGGCGGCAACTTCGCCCAAGCCACGCCAGACAGCCATCGAACGTTCCAGGCCTTGGCCAATTGCGACCTGACAGTGCAGATCAGCACCAAGCTCAATCGCAGTCATCTGGCCCACGGCAAGGAAGCGCTGATCCTGCCGTGCCTGGGCCGCACCGACATCGACCTGCAAGCTGAAGGCGCGCAAGCGGTGACCGTGGAAGACTCCTTCAGCATGGTGCATGCCTCCAATGGCCAGTTGCAGCCGCTGTCGAGCCAGATGCGCTCCGAACCGTGGATCATCGCCGGCATCGCCGCCGCCACGCTGGGCAGCCGCCCGGTGGACTGGAACTGGCTGGTGGCCGACTACAGTCGAATCCGCGACCTGATCGCCGACACTGTGCCCGGCTTCAAGGACTTCAACGAAAAACTGAAGAACCCCGGTGGATTCTATCTGGGCAACAGCGCCGGTTCGCGGCGCTGGAACACCCCGTCGGGCCGCGCCAACTTCAAGCCCAACCTGTTGCCGACCGACCTTGTGCATGAACGCACCCGCGCCACCGGCCAGTTGCCCGACCTGATCATGCAGTCCATGCGCTCCCACGATCAGTACAACACCACCATCTATGGCCTGGATGACCGCTATCGCGGCGTAAAGGGCCAGCGTGACGTATTGTTCGCCAACGAAGCGGACATCATTCGCCTGGGCTTCAAGCCGGGACAGAAAGCCGACATCGTCTCGCTCTGGGATGATGGCCGCGAGCGTCGGGTCAAGGGCTTTACCCTGCTGGCGTTCGACATTCCTGCCGGGCAGGCTGCGGCCTATTACCCGGAAGTGAACCCGCTGGTGCCACTGGAAAGCACCGGCGACGGCAGCCACACCCCCAACGTCGAAATTCGTCGCGATTCGCCTGGAAGCGGCGAGCGAGAATGGGTTGATCCTGGCCAAGTCGGCCTGACACGACCCTGCTTGGATCATGCGGACCTGTGGCGAGGGGATTTATCCCCGCATCACGCCCAACGGGGATAAATCCCCTCGCCACAAAGTACTTTCCAGCGCCCACAAAAAAGGCCGTTTTCCATAGAAAACGGCCTGTCCGCGAAGTAGCTACAGACCGACCAATTCGCCTTAAGTTCCCACCTAAAAACAATAACTTAGAGAATTGTGCACAAGTCGTGCTACTCGTCGGATTTCTATTGTAAGCAAGCGAAGCGAGCCTCAGGATCGCGCCGTCATCCCTTTGAGGCTCCTCTATGAAGTTCTCCTCCATTCTCTTGTTGTCCCTTAGCCTGGCCAGTGGCGTCGCTTCTGCCGGTGGTACTGCCGAAGCAGGTGTGGGCGGCGCATTGGGCGGGGTTTTGGGTTCGGTCGTCGGCCAGTCCCTGGGCGGCAACACCGGTTCCACTATCGGCGCGGCGCTGGGCGGCGCGGGCGGCAGTGCGGTCGGTGCAGACAAACATAGCCGCGGCGAAGCGGCCATCGGCGGCGCGCTGGGCGCAGCCGGCGGCAACGTGGTTGGCCGTAGTGTCGGCGGCACCACCGGCAGCCTGATCGGTGCGGCAGCGGGCGGCGGCGCCGGTGGCGCGCTGGGTAACTACATGGGCAAGGACGACGACGATGATCGTTATGAAGGTCGCCGTGGTGATCGTCGCTACTATCGCGACGGCCATCCGGGTCGCGGCCATGCCTATGGGCATCGCAAGCACAAGCATAAGCATCGCTATCACGATGACTGACCGCTGGCTTTAAATCCCAGTTGGTAAAAGATCGCAGCCTTCGGCAACTCTTCCAAGAGCCTGACCGGAAGCTGCGATTTTTTGGTTCAGACCACCAACCGTTCCAAAGCCCCACGTAGCCGATCCGGAATCGCCACCGGTCGATTCGACGCCCGATCCACGAATACGTGAACAAAACGCCCCGCCGCACAGGCCTCCTCCTCGCCCAGCTTGAACACCGCCAGTTCGTACTGCACCGAACTGCTGCCCAGTTTCCCGACCCGCAGGCCGATTTCAATCCGGTCTGGAAAGGCGATCGAAGCAAAGTAGTCACAGGCCGAACTCACCACGAACCCCACTACCTCTCCGTCATGGATATCCAGGCCGCCGACTTCGATCAGGTAGGTATTCACTGCGCTATCGAAGAAGCTGTAGTAGGTGACGTTATTGACGTGACCGTACACATCGTTGTCGTGCCAGCGCGTGGTGATGGGTTGCAAGTGTGGGTATTCATTGCGTTGCGGCATCAGGTGTCCTTTACGATTGTTCAATGATCTTGACGTGACATGGCCTCAGGCCTGCGCGAAACCCTTGCCCTGCGCTGCCAGCTCGCCGATCAGGCGCGCGGGCTTCCATTGGTCACCCTGCCTCGTTTCGAGCTCCAGCAGGCGTGCGTGGATATCCTCCAGCCCCTGCCCGTCGGCCCAGGCCATCGGTCCGCCCTTGTCCACAGGGAAGCCGTAGCCATTGAGGTAGACCAGGTCGATATCGTGGGCTGACTCGGCAATGCCTTCCTGGAGGATCTTCGCCCCTTCGTTGACCAACGCCAGCAAGCAACGCTCAAGGATTTCCTCCGGGCCGATCACGCGACGCTGGAAACCCAGCGCGTCACTGACCCGTAGCACCAGCGCATCAACCTCGACATCATGCTCGGCCTGTCGACTGCCCGGCTCGTAGTGATAGTACCCATTGCCGCTTTTCTGGCCGAACCGTCCCAGCTCGCACAACCGGTTGTCCACCTGCACCTCGGGTGCGTCCTGGCCCTTGCCCGCCAGTTCACGGGCACGCCATTCCAGATCGATGCCAACGACGTCGTACATACGGAACGGCCCCATGGCGAAGCCAAAGCCTTGCAACGCAGCATCCACCTGATGGGGAAACGCCCCCTCCAGCAGCATCTTGCGCGCCTCCAGCACATAAGGATGAAGCATTCGGTTGCCGATGAACCCATGGCAATTGCCCGAGACAACGCTGACCTTGCCCATGCGCTTGCCGAGCACCAGCGCCGCATCCAGTACCGCGGTGGAGGTTTTTTTGCCGCGAACGATTTCCAGCAGCCTCATGATGTGCGCCGGGCTGAAGAAATGCAGGCCCAGGACCTGGGTTGGCCGGCGAGTGACAGCGGCGATGGCATCGATGTCCAGCGCCGACGTGTTGCTCGCCAGGATAGCCTCGGGCTTGAGCAAGCCGTCCAGCTCGCGAAAGATGGTCTGCTTGAGTTCCAGGTTTTCGTAGACGGCTTCGATCACCAGGTCCACATTGCGGATCGCCGCGTAATCATCCGCCCGTGTCACCCGGGCGATCCGCGCGTCGGCCTCGCCCTGGTCGATACGGCCCTGGCGCACGCCATGGGCATAGGTCTCGGCCACGGCGACCAGTGCCTGCTCGAGCATCTGCGGATTGTTGTCGACCCACTGCACTGCCACGCCAGCGTTGGCCAGGCACATCACGATGCCCCGGCCCATGGTGCCTGCACCGACCACCGCCGCACGCTGAATATCGAAAGGTGTCTGGCTCATGTTTGCTCTCTTATTGGCGATCCGAAGACAGCCTTCACCTTAGTCAGCCGCCGAATATTTTTGAAATTTATTCGTGTGATGAAGGGCATTCAGCGGATGGATGCAGCTCACAGGTGCGCTTGAGTCCATTGGCGAACCTGCGCGTACGGATACTCTTGCAGTGCGGCATATCCGCGGATCGTCCGCGCCTTCAAGCGAGTGAACAACGGCACACTGATCCCACACAGGAAGCGGGTGAGGCGTTCGGCAGACGGCACACTGCCGCTGTGCTGCTCATGCTTGTGGATAAAGTCACCACACAGCGCCTCGAAGTTTTTATCCACAAGCGCCGGCAACGCAGGCGGCTCTGGCAGGCGCGCGACATGACCATGGCACACAGAACAGTGACCGCACTGGCGTGGCGCATTGTCGTCGCCGAAATACTGCGCCAGGCGATAACCCAAGCAATGGTCGGTGGCGAACAATTCGAGCATGGCGTGGATCCGCGCGATTTCACTGTGCTCGTGCCGGGTGAAATAGGCATGTAGCTCGGCGCTCAAGACCTGCGCATCCAGGTCCGCTTCCAGCACGCTGTACACCTCGGTCATCTGTTTGCTTTCCAGCTCGATCCAGCCCTTTTCCTGGAAATAATCCAGCGCCTTGACCACGCGATTACGCTCAGCGTGATACTGCTGGTACATCCCGTCGAAATTCACCGTGGCCCAGGTCCGGGCGCGACTGGAAGTCTGGATGATGGCCGAGACGAAGTCCCTTCGCTCGCCTTCGAAGCGCTCCAGCAGTTCATGCGGCTCAACCAGGAACTTGAAGCGGTACTCCGCGAAATAGGCATAGCGCGGCGCGATCAGCCGGCGTAGCTCCAGCTGGACCAACAACGTCTTGAGCGGCAGTTGCCGGATGTTGCTCTGGTCCGCCAGTGGTCCCAGCAAAAATTCCCATTGCCCATCGGGGGCGGCGGCCTTCAGTTCGTCGAGCACGCAACGAATGCCGGCGAGCTCCGGCGTATCGCCATACACAAAATTCTCCAGCACGTTGAGACTGTCGCGATTGGCCAGCACCAGGCAATCGGAAGGCTGCCCATCCCGCCCGGCACGGCCGATCTCCTGGCTGTAGTTTTCGATGGACTTGGGCAGGTCGAAATGCACGACGTTGCGGATATCGCTCTTGTCGATGCCCATGCCAAACGCGATGGTCGCGACGATACAATTGGATCGCCCGCCCATGAAGCGCTGCTGGATGGCTTCGCGTTGTTCATGGGGCAAACCGGCGTGATAGGCCTCGGCCTCGATACCGTGCCGGCCCAGATGCTCGGCAATCTGTTCGGCGGTTCGCTGCAAGGTGACGTAGACAATGCTCGGTTGCCCGGCACGTTCGCCCAGCCATTGCACCAGCCGCGCGCGCTTGTCGGCACCCCGCACGGGCTCGACCAACAGATTGAGGTTTGGCCGGTAGAAACCGGTCGTCACCACATCAGTGGCGGCAATGGCGAATTTCGCCTGCATGTCGGCGATGACCTTGGGTGTAGCGGTGGCCGTCAGTAGCAATACCTGGGGAATGTTGAACTGATGCTGGTAATCGGGAAGCTTGAGGTAGTCAGGTCGAAAGTTATGCCCCCATTCCGAAATACAGTGAGCCTCGTCCACCACCAGCAACGAGATCGGCACCTGCTGCAGGAAATTGCGAAAACGCTCGTTCTTCAGGCGTTCCACGGAAATCATCAGGATCTTCAACCCACCCGAACGGGCCCGCGCCATGGCGTCGCTGGTTTCGTCACGGCCCTGGGCCGAATCGATACTCGCCGCCGCGATACCGTGGCGCTTGAGGAACGCCAGTTGGTCCTGCATCAGCGCCAGCAACGGCGAGACCACCACGGTCAGGTGCGGCAATAACAGGGCCGGCAATTGATAGCACAGGGACTTGCCCGAGCCCGTAGGGAAAATGGCCGCCGCCGACCGACCGGCAAGCACGGCACCGATGGCCGCCTCCTGGCCGGGACGAAACTGTGGATAACCGAAAACCTGTTCCAGGGTGCTGTGCATGCGCGGTCGCTCCTTTGACTGCTGCGATGCCCAAAGCCTAGCGGGCCAACGCAGCGAGTCGAGAAAAGGTCGGGGTCAAAAACGATACTGGATGATACAGCCTCGGCGTTCTTTGGCTTTGCCACAAAGCGATACAACCCCGGGCTCTCTGCTATCTCGTTCCCATTCAGTTTGCGGGTTAAGGTACGCGTCCAATTCAGGCGTTACATCGAGGCCAGGAGGCCTGGTGTGCAAAACTTGTTCAAGGAATGAACGATGCCCTACCCATTTCTCGCGCTATGCGCCCTGGCGATAACGTCAGCCTTCCTTCTGTCCGGTTGCCTGGCAACTCCAGGGCAACCTGGCGTGGAACCAGCCGTGTTTGAAACTCCGGAATATCACGCACAGAGAGGCTTGGCGGTGGTCAAGGCTTCGGCCTTGTATGCACGCGGCGGCACGGGCCAGGACGTAACCGTGGCGCTGATCGACTCGGGGCTCGACGCCAGCCTGGAGGAATTCGAAGGCAGGCTGAGTGATCCCGGGTTCGATTACGTCGAAAACCGTCCAGGTACGATTGACCGTGTCGGCCATGGTACGCAAATGGCCGGCATACTCGCCGCCAACAAGGACCACCAGGGCATGCATGGCATCGCGTTCAATGCCCGACTGATCCCCTTTCGCTTTGGCGATGACAACGAGCCGTTCTTCTTCGACAGCGAAATTGCCCAATCCTGGCAAAGCGGCTTCGACAAGGGTGCCCGGCTGTTCAACAACTCATGGGCCAACGCGATTCCCGCCACCGAAATAAACGAAGCGCGCTACAACCAGGTAATGCCCGACGCCCTGGCCGTTGCTCGAAAGCTGGTCGCGGACGGCGCCGTGTTTGTCTTTCCCACCGGTAACGAGCTCAAACGCGAGCCCCTGGCCGAGCCAGGACTGCCGGTCGCCTTGCCGGAACTGGAAAAAGGCTGGATCGCAGTGGTGGCGTTAAGAAGCGACGGCAGCGCCATTAACGCAAAATCCAACTATTGCGGCGTCGCGGCAGCCTGGTGCATCGCGGTACCCGGTGGCGATGCGGGCGCACAGGCAGGTCTGCTGACGGTAGGCAAAGATGGGCGCTACATGCAAACCGCCGGCACCTCCCCTGCCGCCGCCCTGGTCAGTGGCGCACTGGCCGCCCTGCAAAGCCTTTATCCACAACTCGGCCCACAACAAGTGCGCGAACACCTGCTGGCGACAACCAATCGCACGGGTATCTACGCCAATAGCGAAGCCTATGGCAGAGGGCTGATGGACCTTGAGGCGGCTTCGCGGCGCGTTCCTGGGCCAATGGTTGACTGAGTCTTTGCAACGTGGTCGGAAGAAGTTGCAGAAGCAACGGGAGAGCATTCATCGTTGCGTTGAGAGAGGAGAGTCTGGTGGTCACCAGACATCCCGATAATCAAAAGATACTTGGTAGTCATACATCGACAAATCCAAAGCATGTTCGAAATGTGGCTGTAGTATCCCAGCCCACTCATCATTTACGTTAAAACCACCCACATTAATATTGTCCTCTACAGGAACCCCAAGAGCATCAAGCACCCAAGGGTCGTCGCCGAAATCTTTCGAGTACTCACGCCCCTCTCCGAGCTCAGTTTTTTTGTCATACCAACTCAACTTCAGTTTTAATCCCATACGCTCCTCACAAATATTTTTTTATATTACGATTTCGTTTAGGGGGATCAATTTGCTCGCCCGTTAAATGATCATAAGAACCTAGATGGCTCCCATCGCTTGCACGGTATGCCTCTAGCTCGCCGTGCATGAAATCCCACTCGTAAATAGTTCTCCCTTTTTTATCGATCCAGCGCTCTCGAAAGCCACCGCCGCCCTGGCGCGGCGTCTTTTGTTTGGCGATCTTTAAGTCAGAAAAGCCAGTAATTTCCTCTGTCTTCGGTGCCCTATGATAATCATGCCCCGCCTCGGGCAGGCCTTTGCGCCGAATGTTGAAAACAACATACAACGGCGAAACCCCAGAATCCGCCGGAAACACAAGAATGAAATCCTTGTACTCCGGTGGATAGATCGGGTTGACGATGATGCTGTCCGCCGCAGGCGTTGGCGGAAAAATCCAGATGTGCGGCGCCTGTGGCGCGGCCTCCAGCGCCGGGATGCCCAACGTCGCGGATGCATCGACCGCCGGCGTCCAGATCAACTCGACCCCATCGCCAAAGTCCGCCACTTGCTGCTCGCCGCGAACCTGGAACGTCACCACCGGAATCATTTCCCAGTCACGTCGCGCCTGGGTGTTGTAGCCGTACCCCTTGAGCGTGCCATCGGTCTGGGTTTCGATATGCAACCGCACCCGCGTACGTGCCTGCTCCAGGGAGCGCAGTTGCTCTTCGGTGTACAACGAACCGTCACCCAGGTTCGTGGGCATCAGCAACCCCACCAGGCCGATCAGCACACCCGCCGCCACAGGAGCGGTGACCGCGCCAGCAGCCCCGGCCGCCATACCAAGGGAAACCGGCGGCGTCCGACCCAAGGCAAACGTGCCAAAGCTTGCCGGTAACGACCCGCTGATGCTCTTAAGCTGAATGCGCCCTGACTCATCGGCTTGACGTCCACCCAACAAGGTAAACTGGCCGTAGTCCCTCAGGGCTTCAGTCGGGATGTAACCGGTCGGGTTGTGGTAGTCGATAACGGAATCAGGCAGCTTGCAGGACTTTGCAAATACGCAGCCCTTCATGTCGGAGGGTTGCTCTTCGCGCACCTGGGCCAGACGCTTGCTCATGTACGCCGCTTGCCTGGCGAGCATGTCCTCATAGGCCTGCTGATCGGCGCCTCTTTTCGCCAGTTCGCTGGGCGTCATGTCCCGCAGGATCCTGTAGCCCCGATCGCCACCGTAATGCTCCCAGACCTGCGGAACACTACCCTTTCCTTTCGTCATGCTTCGTCCTTGCTCGGTAGCCATTACCCCATTGAAAGGGCGTGGCGAACCTTACCGGGCGACCAAAGGATTACTCAGCAGACGGTTCCGAGACTGCTGTGAGATCTTTCTTCTTTTCCAATGCGCAGCGATTTCCCCCTAAACTTTCCCTCTGTACAGACGCGCGCCAACCCCTCCGGAAACTTCGCCATGCACCTCGCCCCAGACTTCCCCGACGATCACACCATGCGCCAGCTCATGGAGTTGCTTCACGAAGAAATCGGCCTGCCTGAACGCAAGACGATTCGCCTGGAAACTGCGATCAATCTCGACTTGGGTTGCGATGGCGCGGACGCCCGTCATTTGATGGAGGCGCTGGAGGAGCGGTTCGCCCTCGAGCTGATCGATTACGACGCGTACCGCTATTTTCAGCCTGAAGGGTTTGATGTGTTTCAAAAGCGCAGGGCCAAGGGCCGTGGCAACAAGATACCGTTAACCATCGGCATGCTTTACAAGGCGATCAAGGCACAACGATGGGATACGCGGGAAGTGGAAGCAGCCTAGCTAACCGGGCGGTCTCAAGTGGCACTGCTTGGCCCGATTTCAGCAGGAATAATGGCAGCTTCCATACCATGTACGAGTAAATAGCCGGCCATAAAAAAACCGCCCATGAAGGGCGGTTTTTCATTCACCAACCAAACCTTACAACTGCGGACCTGCCGCCTTGATCGCGTCGCTCACGTCGAACTTCTTGAAGTTCTCGATGAACAGGCCGGCCAATGCCTTGGCCGCTTCGTCGTAGGCAGCTTTGTCGGCCCAGGTGTTGCGCGGGTTCAACAGGCCAGTCTCGACGCCCGGTACAGCCAGTGGCACGTCCAGGTTGATGATGTCCAGGTGTTCGGTTTCAACACCGATCAGCGCGCCGCTCTGGATCGCCGCGATCACCGCACGGGTGGTCGGGATGTTGAAGCGCTTGCCAACGCCATAGCCGCCACCGGTCCAGCCAGTGTTGACCAGGTAGACCTTGGAGCCGAAGCCACGGATACGCTTGATCAGCAGTTCCGCGTACTCACCGGCAGGGCGCGGGAAGAACGGGGCGCCGAAGCAGGTGGAGAACGTCGACTTGATGCCGCTGCCCGAGCCCATTTCGGTCGAGCCCACCAGCGCGGTGTAGCCGGACAGGAAGTGGTAGGCGGCTTGTTCTTCGCTGAGGATCGAGACTGGCGGCAGTACGCCGGTCAGGTCGCAGGTCAGGAAGATCACGGCATTTGGCTCGCCACCGAGGTTTTTCGGCGCGCGTTTTTCGATCAGCTCACGTGGGTAAGCAGCGCGGCTGTTCTGGGTCAGGCTGTCGTCGGCGTAGTCGGCTTTCTTGGTGACCGGGTCCAGGACGACGTTTTCCAGTACAGCGCCGTGCTGGATGGCCTTCCAGATCACCGGCTCGTTTTTCTCGGACAGGTCGATGCACTTGGCATAGCAGCCGCCTTCGATGTTGAAGACCACGCCCACGCCCCAACCGTGTTCATCGTCACCGATCAGGTAACGGCTTTCATCGGCGGACAGGGTGGTCTTGCCAGTGCCCGACAGGCCGAAGAACAGGGTCACATCGCCCTCTTCGCCCATGTTGGCGGCGCAGTGCATCGGCAGCACGTCAACAGCCGGCAGCAGGAAGTTCTGCACGGAGAACAGGGCTTTTTTCATTTCACCGGCGTAGCGCATGCCGGCGATCAGCACTTTCTTGGCCGCGAAGTTGATGATCACGGTGCCGTCGGAATTGGTGCCGTCGCGCTCAGGCTCGCAAACGAAGTTCGGTGCGTTGAGGATCTGCCACTCGTCCTTGCCACCGGCGTTGTACTGCTCGGGGTTGATGAACAGGCAACGGCCGAACAGGTTGTGCCAGGCGGTTTCGGTGGTCATCTTGACCGGCAGGTAGTGCGCAGGATCGGAACCTACATGCACGTGGGAGACGAAACGCTCGCGCTCGCCCAGGTAGGCTTCGACGCGGTTCCACAGGGCATCGAACTTGTCGGCCGGGAATTTGCGGTTGATCGGGCCCCAGGCGATGGCGTCCTGGGTGGTTGGCTCTTCTACGATGAAACGGTCGACTGGCGAGCGACCGGTACGATGACCGGTACGAACAACCAGAGCGCCAGTATCGGCAAGCTCGCCTTCACCGCGATTCAGGGCTTCTTTGACCAGATCATCGACACTCAGATCGGTGTACACGGCGTTATTGGCTTGCGTCATGAGATTCCCCGTCGGCCCGTGGCCGAGTGCTCCAAACGTTTTGTAGTAGGAAGTCGCGCACTACTACCCGAAAAAAGTGGGCCGGATTATGCCAGAAAAGCCCAAAAAAAGTAGGGCCCTCCGGTCAGTACGGCGTAAATCCGGCGTTTGCCAGGAGATTTACCTGCGCTGAACCGTTTTAGTGACGAGTATCTGACGGTGTGTCGACACCCGCACCGGCGAACAATTGAGCGATGTCCGCCGCGTCGAACAGGTAGCGCTCGTTGCAAAACTGGCAATCGATCTCGATGGCGCCGCCATGCTCGATCACCAGTTGCTGCGCATCTTCCAGACCCAGACTGACCAGCGCATTGCCGGAACGTTCACGGGAGCAGCTGCATTCGAAGCGCAACGGCTGGCCGTCGAACAGGCGTACCTGCTCCTCGTGATAGAGGCGATGCAGCACGGTTTCGTTGTCCAGGCCCAGCAGTTCATCGGCGCTCAGGGTGCTGGCCAGAGCGGTAATGTGCTGCCAACTGGCGTCACGTTCTTCCGGGTCGCGCAGGCGATCGGCGGGCAGTTGTTGCAGCAGCAAACCGCGAGCGCGCCGCCCGTCGGCGTAGAGCCAGAAGCGGGTATTGGTCTGCTGGGACATGACGAAGTAGTTGGTGAAACATTCAGCCAGGGTCGCGCCGTCGAGATCGACGATGCCCTGGTAACGCTTGCCATGGGTCGGGTCGACCGTCAGGGCCAGTACGCCATTGGGCATCATGTCGGCCAGGGTCGCGTCGGGCGCGATCTGCTCGGCGTGGTAACGGGCCAGGCCACGGATCTCACGTTCGCTGGAACATTCGATCATCAGCAGCGGGACCGGCCCTTCGGAACGTGCCTGGAGAATCAGCAATCCATCGAACTTCAAGGTGCCCACCAGCAGCGCCGCAGCCGCCATCAGCTCGCCGAGCAGTTGCGCGACCGGCTCCGGATAGGGGTGCTTGGCGAGGACTTCGGCGTAGCTACGCTCCAACGCCACCAGCTCGCCACGGGCGTCGCTGTCATCGAAGATGAAACGTTGGGTGTAGTCGGTATCCGGTAAATCAGTCATAGGGTCTGGTATCTGCGGTGATGACAAATGATAGCGGGCATTTTATGGGCATTCGGGGTGGGTTCCAAGCAAGGCTTGGGCTGGCCTGACGGGAAGGCGCTGCCAACTCATCTGAATATGTGGGCCTGACACACTGTGGCGAGGAGCTTGCTCCCGCTGGGCTGCGCAGCGGCCCCAAAATCTTACGGTCGCTGCGCAACCGAGCGGGAGCAAGCTCCCTCGCCACGGGTACTCTGACCTCAAATGGCCAGTGCTTTATTCGCTATTGCTGCCATGAAACTTGAACAGGTCCCGGCGCTGCTTCTTGCTCGGTTTGCCATCGGTGCTGACGCCCAGGGCGCCGGCCTTGCGTTGCGCGGCGGCGGCTTCGCGCTTGGCGATGCTGGCTTCGGTTTCGCGATACAGGGCCTGTGCCTCAGGTGCGCCGCGACGCACGATCGACAGGGCCTCGACCACCACGGTCTTTTCATCGAACCCGGTGCGGATGACAAATTCGTCGCCGATACGTGGTTCCTTGCCCGGCTTGCAACGCTCTCCCCGGTGATGAACCTTGCCGCTTTCGATGGCGGTCTTGGCCAGGGCCCGCGTCTTGTAGAAGCGCGCCGCCCACAACCATTTATCGAGACGGACCTTGTCGTCCTCTGCGTTTTTTTGTGCCACTGCCATTCCTCTTTCTGCCAATAGCCGGAACTGTACTACCGTTTTTGTCGGGCGCACGAATCCGACGCGACAGATAGAATGCCCGCCAAAACCGACGCCATACGCATCCCTCGGGTCGGAATCGGTTACAAGCACAAACAAGTGCGTAGATAACTGTCGCCATTTTGTGATTATTCTGCGTGAATACCGCGATTCGCGGAGTCCACGATCCGATGTACTGATCGCAGGTTTTTTTATTGAAGACTTTTGACCATTTGACCGTTGTCGGTCTGCGCGAGTGGGTGGCGCTCCCGGATCTGGGAGTCGTGGGCCTGCGGGCAAAAATCGACACCGGTGCCAGCACCTCCAGCCTGCATGCCACCGACATCGAGCCGTTCGAGCGCGATGGCGAAAAGTGGGTTCGCTTCACTGCGCACCTCGGCACCGTGGTGCAGTTGCGCCATCGTCGCTGCGAAGCTCCGCTGGTGGCCCGCAAGACCATAAAGAGTTCCAACGGCCACGCTCAGGTCCGCTACGTGATCAGCACCACGTTGGCGCTGGGTGACCGGATCTGGCGAGTCGAATTCACCCTTGCCTGCCGAAAATCCATGCGATATCGCCTGTTACTGGGTTCCAAAGCCTTGATCGACGGCCAACTGGTGGTCAATCCGGGTACCAAATACGTTCAAGACAAGCCGGCATTCCCGGTGTCCACTACCTCTGCCACAGGTGTTGCATGAAGATCGCTGTGCTGTCGCGTAATCCGCGTCTGTATTCCACTCGTCGACTGGTTGAAGCCGGAACCGAACGAGGCCATGAAATGGTGGTGATCGATACCCTGCGCGCCTACATGAACATTGCCAGCCACAAGCCGCAGATCCATTACCGTGGCAAGCCGCTGGAAGGGTTCGATGCGGTGATCCCGCGCATCGGCGCATCGGTAACGTTCTATGGCTGCGCGGTGTTGCGCCAGTTCGAAATGATGGGCGTGTTTCCCCTCAACGAGTCGGTGGCCATCGCCCGTTCCCGGGACAAGCTGCGCTCGCTGCAGTTGCTGTCACGACGCGGGATCGGCCTGCCGGTCACCGGTTTTGCCCACTCTCCCGACGACATCCCCGACCTGATTGCGATGGTCAACGGCGCACCACTGGTGATCAAGGTGCTGGAAGGCACCCAGGGCATTGGCGTGGTCCTGTGTGAAACCGCAACGGCGGCGGAGTCGGTGATCGAAGCGTTCATGGGCCTGAAGCAAAACATCATGGTCCAGGAGTACATCAAGGAAGCCGGTGGCGCGGACATCCGCTGTTTCGTGGTCGGCGACAAAGTCATTGCCTCGATGAAACGCCAGGCCAAGCCCGGTGAGTTCCGCTCCAACCTGCATCGCGGTGGCAGTGCCAGCTTGATCAAGATCACCCCGGAAGAGCGCATGACCGCCCTGCGCGCGGCAAAAGTCATGGGCCTGGCGGTGGCAGGCGTGGATATCCTGCGTTCCAACCACGGACCGCTGGTGATGGAGGTCAACTCCTCGCCGGGCCTGGAAGGCATCGAGACCACCACGAGCAAGAACGTGGCGGGGATCATCATCGAGCACCTGGAAAAGAATGGCGGGCCGAACATGACCCGGACCAAGGGTAAAGGCTAAGTCAGAACAACAACTGTGGGAGCGAGCCTGCTCGCGATAGCGGTGGGTCCGTCAGCATCGATGTGACTGATATACCGCCATCGCGAGCAGGCTCGCTCTCACAGGCTCTTCCACGGGTCTCAGCCAGACTGGGATGGCTACACCGCATCCCGCGGCAGCATCAACCCCAACGGCAAGCGCACCCGCGCTTCCAGCCCGCCGCCAACGCGGTTGCGCAGTTCGACATTGCCGCCGTGCATCGAGGCGATGCGCTTGACGATGGCCAGGCCCAACCCCGTGCCCTTGCCGCCCCGGGCGCGGTCGCCGCGAGTGAAGGGGTTGAAGATGGCTTCCAGCTCCGAGGGATCGATACCAGCACCACGGTCCATGACACTCAACACCACGTAAGGCGCGCCGGTGTCACCGGAGACATAGGCTGCCACTTCAACGCCGGTGCCAGCATGGTTCAGGGCGTTGCCGATCAGGTTGTTCAGCAAACGCTTCATCGACACACGGCGCAACGGGAACGGCTGGATCGGTTCCAGGCGCAGGTGCACTTTCTCATCGTTCTGGTTATAGGGCGCGGCCACTTCCCGCACCAACTCACTGAGATCCACCTCTTCCACCGACTCGTCACGACCGTCGCGAATGAAGGCCAGGAACTGGTCGAGAATCGCGTCCATGTCCTCGATGTCGCGAACCATCTCGTCGGTCAGGTCGGTGTGCTCGCCCATCAACTCCAGCGACAACCGTAGCCGGGTCAGCGGAGTGCGCAGGTCATGGGATACGCCAGCGAGCATCAGTTCACGTTCCCGCCCGGCTTGCTCGACGTCCTCGGCCATCTGGTTGAAGGCGCGATAGACCTCGGTCATCTCGCTGGGTGTATCGCTGATGGGCAGCCGTACGCTGCGGCCCTGGCCCAGTTGGCGGGCCGCGTAGACCAGGCGTTTCAACGGTTGGTTGAGCTGGCTGACGAAGATCCAGGCCGATGCCGTCGACAACAGGCCGATGGCCAGGAACCAGCCAAGCACATTCCAGATTTTCTGGCCGCGCAGCGGATGCGGGTACAGCGGCACTTTCAGCCAGCCATCCCCCAGGCTCGGAGCCCGCACCCAAAGCGCCGGCGGCGAGTGCATGCGCAATCGCACCTCGGTATCGGCGCCCAGTTCGGCCTGCATCTGGCGTTGATAGATTTCGCTGTAGGGCCAGTGCTGCTCACCCTCCGGCACACCGGCGCCGACGACGCGGATCAGCGTCGCCGCCTCGGCTATTTTCGCCCGGTTGGTTTCGTCCGCCGCCCAGTAAGCCCTCAGGGTCAAGGCCACGCCGTGACTGTACTGCCGGTCCACGAGCACATCTTCGTTCATCAGCAGGTACACCAGCGTCAGTGCCTTGGAGAAGAGCACGACGATCAGCACCAGCCAGAGGGTGCGGGAGAAGAAGCTCTGGGGGAACCAAACGGGGGTTTTCATGAATAACCGCTACACACTTGCAGGAGCGAGCGATGCTCGCACATGACAGACCGCGAGTCGCCTGGAAGAAGACATTTCAACCCTCCAGGCCACCCGCTCCTACAAATCGCCGATCACTTGCTGGCGGCGCCATCCGGCACGAACACGTAGCCCACGCCCCAGACCGTCTGGATATACCGCGGCTTGGAAGGATCAGGCTCGATCATCCGGCGCAGGCGGGAAATCTGCACGTCGATGGAGCGCTCCAGCGCATCCCATTCACGGCCACGGGCCAGGTTCATCAGCTTGTCGCGGGTCAGCGGCTGGCGGGCGTTCATCACCAGGGCCTTGAGCACGGCGAACTCACCCGTGGTGAGCATGTGCACCTCATCGCCGCGCTTGAGCTCGCGAGTGGCCAGGGACAACTCATAGTCGCCGAAGGTCACGCTTTCGTCTTCGCTGCCCGGCGCGCCAGGTACCGGCGCCGACTGACGACGCAGCACCGCCTTGACGCGGGCCATCAGCTCGTCGGGGTTGAACGGCTTGGCCAGGTAATCGTCGGCGCCCAGTTCAAGGCCCTTGATACGGCTCAGCTCGTCGCCCTTGGCGGTGAGCATGATGATCGGGATCTGGTTGTTGGCGCCACGCAGGCGGCGGCAGGCTGTCAGGCCGTCTTCACCGGGCAGCATCAGGTCGAGCACCACCAGGTTGAAAACTTCACGGGCCAGCAGTCGATCCATCTGCTCGGTGTTCGGTACGGTACGGGCGCGGTAGCCCTTGCTGACGAAAAAACGTTCCAGCAGGCTGCTCAGCCCCGGATCGTCGTCAACGATAAGAATTTTTTCGCCTTCAGCAGTTTGTGCAGTGCTGCTCATAGGAAGCTCCTTTGATCTCGGCGCGCATTATGGCCTAGCTGCCGTTATACGCACCGTGTGCATTGTTAGCAGATTTTTCCTCTATCTCCACCAATCCGGGTATCGAGCCTACAGACCATGTCCCCCCCTCAAGGCGCAACGCTGGTTATAATGCGCGGCCTTTTGTGCCTGGGAATGTCGGATCGTGACCCCCGGGGTGCCATCTTTTCTCCTTGGCCAGGCAGCACTTTTTGAATTTCGCGGGTCAACAGGCAGCCTTTTGACCCAGGCAGCGGCGCATGCCAGGCCGCTCAACCAGTCTCGCCGAGCCCGGCTTCTGCGGTGGCGAGCCTGATTTCACAATTTGTCAGGTGGTTTTATGGACAGCATCAACAGCCGCATCGCCGAGGAACTCGGTGTACGCCCACAACAGGTCGAAGCGGCCGTCGCGCTACTCGATGAAGGCTCCACGGTGCCTTTCATCGCCCGTTACCGGAAAGAAGTGACCGGCAGCCTCGATGACACCCAATTGCGGCATCTGGAAGAGCGCTTGCGCTACCTGCGAGAACTCGACGAACGGCGTATCAGCATCCTGGCCAGCATCCAGGAGCAGGGCAAGCTGACTCCGCAACTTGAGCGCGACATCAAGCTGGCCGACACCAAGACCCGCCTCGAAGACTTGTACCTGCCCTACAAGCAAAAACGCCGCACCAAGGGCCAGATCGCCCTGGAGGCCGGACTCGGCGAGTTGGCCGACGGCCTGTTCAACGACCCGAGCCTGACCCCGGAAACCGAAGCTGCGCGCTTCGTCGATGCCGAAAAAGGCGTGGCGGACGTAAAAGCGGCGCTGGAAGGCGCCAAGTACATCCTCATGGAGCGTTTCGCCGAAGACGCCAACCTGTTGGAAAAACTGCGCAATTTCCTCAAACAGGAAGCTATCCTCAGCGCCCGGGTGATCGCCGGCAAGGAAGAGGAAGGCGCGAAGTTCCGCGACTACTTCGAACACGACGAACCGCTCAAGAGCATGCCATCACACCGCGCACTGGCGATTTTCCGGGGCCGCAACGAAGGCATTCTCAGTTCCGCACTGAAGGTCGGAGAAGAACTGCCCGGCACCATGCACCCATGTGAAGGCATGATCGGCCAGCAATTCGGCATCCAGAACCAGAACCGCGCCGCCGACAAATGGTTGGCCGAGGTGGTGCGCTGGACCTGGAAGGTCAAGCTTTACACCCACCTGGAAACCGACCTGCTGGGCGAGTTGCGCGACAACGCCGAGACCGAGGCGATCAACGTCTTCGCCCACAACCTGCACGACCTGCTGCTAGCCGCTCCGGCCGGCCCACGTGCCACCCTCGGCCTGGACCCGGGCCTGCGTACCGGTTGCAAGGTGGCGGTGGTGGACTCCACCGGCAAACTGCTGGACCACGCGACGGTTTACCCGCACGTGCCACACAACAAATGGGACCAGACCCTCGCCGTGCTCGCCGCCCTGTGCGCCAAGCATTCGGTGGACCTGATCGCCATCGGCAACGGCACCGCCAGCCGCGAGACCGACAAACTGGCCGCCGAGCTGATCAAGAAATACCCAGCCATGAAGATGACCAAGGTCATGGTCTCCGAAGCCGGCGCTTCGGTTTATTCGGCGTCGGAACTGGCCTCCAAGGAATTCCCGGACCTGGACGTCTCGATCCGTGGCGCGGTGTCCATCGCCCGTCGCCTGCAGGATCCGCTGGCGGAGTTGGTGAAGATCGATCCGAAATCCATCGGTGTCGGCCAGTACCAGCACGACGTTTCCCAGTTGAAACTGGCTCGTGGCCTGGACGCCGTGGTGGAGGATTGCGTGAACGCCGTGGGTGTGGACGTGAACACCGCTTCGGTGGCGCTGTTGGCGCGTATCTCGGGCCTCAATGCCACACTGGCGCAGAACATCGTCACCCACCGTGACGAACATGGCGCGTTCAAGACCCGCGCGGCGTTGAAGAAAGTCCCGCGTCTGGGAGAAAA
This sequence comes from Pseudomonas bijieensis, assembly GCF_013347965.1. Classification (NCBI taxonomy): domain Bacteria; kingdom Pseudomonadati; phylum Pseudomonadota; class Gammaproteobacteria; order Pseudomonadales; family Pseudomonadaceae; genus Pseudomonas; species Pseudomonas bijieensis. Next base: position 3,841,029 of record NZ_CP048810.1, read on the forward strand.
AACCTTCGAGCAGGCTGCCGGTTTCCTACGTGTCATGAACGGTGACAACCCGCTGGACTCTTCGGCCGTTCACCCTGAAGCCTACCCGCTGGTGCAACGCATCGCCGCCCAGACCGACCGCGACATTCGTTCGCTGATCGGCGACGCCGCGTTCCTCAAGCGCCTGGATCCGAAGAAATTCACCGACGAAACCTTCGGCCTGCCCACCGTGACCGACATCCTTCAGGAACTGGAGAAACCCGGCCGTGACCCACGTCCCGAGTTCAAGACCGCCGAGTTCCAAGACGGTGTCGAAGACCTCAAGGACCTGCAACCGGGCATGATCCTCGAAGGCGTGGTGACCAACGTCACCAACTTCGGTGCCTTCGTCGACATCGGCGTGCACCAGGACGGTCTGGTGCACATCTCGGCCCTGTCGGAGAAGTTCATCAAGGACCCGCGCGAAGCCGTGAAGGCCGGTGATGTGGTGAAAGTGAAGGTCATGGAAGTCGACATCCCGCGCAAACGCGTCGGCCTGTCGATGCGCATGAGCGACACGCCCGGCGAGAAAGTCGACGGTGCCCGCGGTGCACGCCCTGGCTCGACACCTCGTCAGTCGCAAAACACCGCGCCGCGCAAGGAAACCGTCACCGCGGCCCCGACGAACAACGCCATGGCTTCGTTGTTCGCCAACGCCAAGCAGTTGAAGAAACGCTGATGGACGTGCCGGCCGGGTTGGTGGAAAGCGCGTTTTTCAAGCTGCTCGGCTGCCGTCTGCACAGCCTGGGGGACGGGGTGGCGCAAGTCGCCCTGGGCCTCGAGCCGCCGTTGCGCAACCGTGGCAACAAGCTGCATGGCGGCGCGCTGTTCAGCCTGGTGGACATCGCCATGGGCCTGGCCTGCTCCAGCGTCCACGGCTTTGACCAGCAGAGCGCCACCATCGAATGCAAGATCAATTACATTCGCGCCGTGTCCGACGGCGAAGTGTTGTGCACCGCCCGGGTCATCCACCCCGGCCGGCGCACACTGGTGGTCGAGGCCGAGGTGATGCAAGGCGACAAGCTGGTCGCAAAAGCGCAAGGCACGTTCGCTGTCCTATAGCTCACCGTCATCGATTTGAGTTAATTTCGACGCCACGAATGCGGTATCGAAACCTCTTGTGGGAGCGGGCCTGCTCGCGATAGCGGTATGTCAGTCAGCCCGATATTGACTGCTCCACCGCTATCGCGAGCAGGCTCGTTCCCACAGAGGGTTGAGGTGACTTGTCCTTGGCCGCATGAAAACCAGGCGAAAACGCCAGTTTTAACTTCACCCTTGTAGACCGTCTTGCCCACCCCCATATTGGGGCGACTGACGCGTGAAGGAATTCAACTTGAGCGACCTTTTAAACCGCCGCCTGGCCCTGCTCGGCGAGCGCGCCAACCTCTCCCTGCTCGAACAATGCCTGCACGGCATCGAGCGTGAATGCCTGCGCGTCACGGACGATGGCCACCTGGCACAGACCCCGCATCCCAAGGCCCTGGGTTCGGCACTGACCAACGAACAGATCACCACCGACTATTCCGAGTCGCTGCTGGAGTTCATCACCCCGGCCCTGGCCGACCCGGCCGATACCCTGCGCAGCCTCGACAAGATCCACCGGTTTGCCTACAGCAAACTCGGTGACGAGTACCTGTGGAGTCCTTCGATGCCGTGCCCGCTGCCGGAAGAGAAAGACATCCCGATCGCCTACTACGGCACCTCGAATATCGGTCGGCTCAAGTACGTCTACCGCAAGGGCCTGGCCCTGCGCTATGGCAAGACCATGCAATGCATTGCCGGGATCCACTACAACTTTTCCCTGCCGGAAAAGCTCTGGCCGCTGCTTCGGCAGAACGAAGCCGCCGACGTGAGCGACCGTGATTTCCAGTCTTCGTCCTACATCGCGCTGATCCGTAATTTCCGCCGCTACAGCTGGTTGCTGATGTACCTGTTCGGTGCCTCGCCGGCCCTGGACGCTGGTTTCCTGCGAGGTCGCCCGCACCAATTGGAGCAATTGGACCCGGACACCTTGTACCTACCCTATGCCACCAGCCTGCGCATGAGCGACCTGGGTTACCAGAGCAACGCCCAGGCCGGCCTCACGCCTTGCTACAACGACCTGACGAGCTACACCGACAGCCTGCGCAAAGCGGTGGCGACACCCTACGCGCCCTACGTCGAAGTCGGCACTCACCAGAACGGCGAGTGGGTGCAGCTCAATACCAACATCCTGCAGATCGAAAACGAGTACTACTCCAACATCCGCCCCAAACGCGTGACCTACACCGGCGAGCGGCCGATCCAGGCCTTGATGGCCCGGGGTATCCAGTACGTCGAAGTGCGCTGCCTGGACATCAACCCGTTCCTGCCGATGGGCATCGACCTCACCGAATCGCGCTTCCTCGATGCGTTCCTGCTGTATTGCGGCCTCAATGACAGCCCGCAGCTGGAAAACAACGAATGCGGCAACGCCACGAGCAACTTCCTCACGGTAGTCAAGGAAGGTCGCAAGCCAGGCCTGCAATTGCAGCGACAAGGCCAAGCAGTAGACATGCAGGCCTGGGCCGTCGAACTGCTGGAAAAAATCGCCCCGCTGGCCTCGCTGCTCGACCAGAGCCACGGTGGCGACGCCCACCGCCAGGCCTTGGACGCGCAACTGGCGAAGGTCCGTGATCCGTCCCTGACACCTTCCGCCCAAGTGCTGGCCGCCATGGCCGAGCATCAGGAAAGCTTTGCCCAGTTCTCCCTGCGCCAAAGCAAGGTCCACGCCGAATTCTTCCGCGCCGAGCCGTTACCAGCCCAGGAGCAGACAGCGTTCGAAGATGCCGCCCGGGAATCCCTGGTTCAACAAACTGAACTGGAGCAGAACGAAGTGGGGGATTTCGATGTGTTCGTGGGTTCGTATCAAGCGAGCATTCTGGCGATCAGTAACTGATCCCTCTTTGATCAGGACGCTTTTTGTGGCGAGGGAGCTTGCTCCCGCTGGACTGCGAAGCAGGCCCCTTTTACGGCTGCTGCGCAGCCGAGCGGGAGCAAGCTCCCTCGCCACAAGGGTTTCCAGTGTGGCTTATAGATTTTTTCGAAAATAAGCTCATTCGAAAAAGTTATTTATTTTTGAATTCTTAGATCATTTAGTCTCCTCCAACGCCGAACATCCGGCGGCCTGTTGAGGAGCTTTCCCATGACTTTGCGTTTCCCCCTTCGCCTTCTCGCGGCCGCCTCCCTGGCCGTCACCAGTTTTTTTGCCCAGGCAGCCGACCTGACCGTTGCCTACCAGACCACCGTCGACCCGGCCAAAGTCGCCCAGGCCGATGGCGCCTATGAAAAAGCCACCCAAGCCAAGATCGACTGGCGCAAGTTCGACAACGGTGCCGATGTCATCACCGCCATCGCCTCGGGCGACGTGCAGATCGGCTACCTCGGCTCCAGCCCGTTGACCGCGGCCATCACCCGCAAGGTCCCGGTGGAAACCTTCCTCATCGCCACCCAGATCGGCGCCGCCGAGGCCTTGGTGGTTCGCGACGGTTCCGGGATCAAAACCCCACAAGACCTGATCGGCAAGAAGATCGCCGTGCCGTTCGTCTCCACCGGCCATTACAGCCTGCTCGCCGCGTTGAAGCACTGGAACATCGACCCGTCGAAAGTCACCGTCCTCAACCTCGCGCCACCGGCCATCATCGCCGCCTGGAAGCGCGGCGACATCGACGCCACCTACGTCTGGGATCCAGCCCTGGGCGTGGCCAAGGAGAACGGCAAGGTATTGATCACATCCGCGGAACTGGCCAAGTTCGGCGCACCGACCTTCGACGCCTGGATCGTGCGCAAGGACTTCGCCCAGAAGCATCCTGAAATCGTCACCGCTTTCGCCAAAGTCACCCTGGATGCCTACGCCCAGTACCGCAAGGATCCACAAGCCTGGCTGGCCGATGCGTCCAACGTCGACAAACTGGTGAAGCTCTCCGGCGCCAAGGCCAGCGACATTCCGCTATTGCTGCAAGGCAACGTCTTTCCCCTGGCGGCCGATCAGGTCGTGAGCCTCGGCGCACCAACCACCCAAGCCATCACCGACACCGCGGCGTTCCTGAAAGAACAAGGCAAGGTCGAAGCCGTGCTGCCGGACTACGCGCCTTACGTCAGCGCCAAATACATCACTCGCTGATTGGAAAAAGGGAGACACGCGATGGCCTTGCTACAGCTGGAGCGCATCAGCGCACAGTACCCCGGCGCGGCGGAACCTGTGCTGGCGGATATTTCCCTGACCCTGGGGCCCCGGCAACTGCTGGTTGCCCTCGGCCCGTCCGGCAGTGGCAAGACTTCGCTGTTGAACCTGATTGCCGGGTTCGTCGAACCCAGCGCCGGGCAGATCACCCTGGACGGCGTACCGGTCAAGGGGCCGAGTGCCGAACGCGGCGTGGTGTTCCAGGACGATGCGCTGCTGCCTTGGCAGGACGTGCTGGCAAACGTTGGGTTCGGCCTGGAACTGGCCGGGGTTGCCAAGCAAAAGCGCGAAGCCCGGGCCCGGGAAATGCTTGCCCTGGTGGACCTGGCCGGTTTCGAGCAACGCCGCGTCTGGCAGCTCTCCGGCGGCCAGAAGCAGCGTGTTGGCCTGGCCCGGGCATTGGCGGCCGACCCGCGCGTGCTGTTGATGGACGAGCCTTTCGGCGCGCTGGACGCTTTCACCCGCGAGCATATGCAGGAACTGTTACTACAAGTCTGGCAGCGCACCGCCAAGCCGGTGTTCCTGATTACCCATGACATTGAAGAGGCCGTGTTCCTCGCTACCGACTTGATCCTGTTGGCGCCAAACCCGGGGCAAGTCGTCGAGCGCCTGAGCCTGGATTTCGGCCAGCGCTATGGGGCCGGGGAGTCGGCGCGATCGATCAAGTCCGACCCGCGCTTTATCGAAACCCGCGAGCATGTACTCGCCAAGGTGTTCGCCCAACGCAGCGCCACTCGACCACAGGAGAGCGCATGATGAGCAGCTACGAAATTCCAGCCGTGGTCAGTGACGCGGCGCCCCAGCGCTCGGCCATCGGCCCGAGCCCCAACCTGAGCACACGTTGGATCAGCGGCTTGACCCTGATCGCACTGCTGGCGGTCTGGTGGGCCGTCACGGCCAGTGGCCTGATCGAACCGCTGTTCCTGCCCTCGCCGTCTGCCGTGCTGCAAAAGGGCTGGCTGCTGGCGACCAGCGGCTACATGGACTCCACCCTCTGGCAACACTTGGCCGCCAGCCTTGAACGCATCGGCCTGGGCCTGTTGTTCGCGGTACTGACAGCGGTGCCAGTGGGCATCGCCATTGGTGCCAACCGCATCGCTCGCGGCGTGCTCGATCCGTTGATCGAGTTCTACCGGCCGATTCCACCGTTGGCATATCTGCCGTTGATCGTGATCTGGTGCGGCATCGGTGAGTTGTCGAAAGTGCTGTTGATCTACCTGGCGATCTTCGCCCCGATCGCCATCGCCACCGCCACGGGTGTGCGCACCGTCGACCGGGCCAAGTTGCGCGCGGCACAATCGTTGGGCGCCACGCGGGCCCAGTTGATTCGCCATGTGATCGTGCCCAGTGCCTTGCCGGACATTCTCACCGGCATTCGCATTGGCCTGGGCGTGGGTTGGTCGACCCTGGTGGCCGCCGAGCTGATTGCCGCCACCAGCGGCCTGGGGTTCATGGTTCAGTCAGCGGCGCAGTTCCTGGTCACCGATGTGGTGGTGCTGGGGATCCTGGTGATCGCACTGATCGCCTTCGCCATGGAAATGGGCTTGCGCGCCCTGCAACGCAAACTGGTGCCGTGGCACGGCCAGCCCCATTGATAGCCAATGACCACGCCGACCATTCGGCGCCCCCACTGCGAGAACACGACAATGAGCCGCCCGACCATTACTCCTTTGAGCATCGCCCTCGGCGCGCAGATCAGCGGGATCGACATCAGCCAGCCCTTGAGCCCGGAACATCGCGACGTCATCGAGCAGGCCCTGCTTGAGCATCAGGTGCTGTTCTTTCGCGACCAGCCCATCGAACCGACGCAGCAAGCGCGATTCGCCGGATATTTTGGCGACCTGCACATTCATCCGATCTACCCCAACATACCGGAGCAGCCGCAAGTCCTGGTGCTCGACACTGCCGTCACCGATGTTCGCGACAACGCCGTGTGGCACACCGACGTGACCTTTCTCCCGACGCCCGCGATGGGCGCGGTGCTCAGCGCCAAACTGCTGCCGGCGTTTGGCGGAGATACGTTGTGGGCCAGTGGCATCGCGGCTTACGAAGCCTTGTCGGCGCCGTTGAAGCGCTTACTGGAAGGCCTGACGGCGACTCACGACTTCACCCGCTCGTTTCCCTTGGAGCGTTTTGGCAACAGCGCCGAAGACCTGGCGCGCTGGGAAGAAGCACGGCGGAAAAACCCGCCGCTGTCCCATCCGGTGATCCGCACCCACCCGGTGAGTGGGCGTCGGTCGCTGTTCGTCAATGAAGGCTTCACGACAAGGATCAACGAGCTATCGGAAAGCGAAAGCGAGGTGATCCTGAAACTGCTGTTCGCCCACGCCACCCGCCCGGAATTCACCCTGCGCTGGCGTTGGCAGGTCAACGATGTGGCGTTCTGGGACAACCGCGTCACCCAGCATTTCGCCGTGGACGACTATCGCCCGGCCCGGCGGGTGATGCACCGGGCGACGGTGTTGGGGGATGTGCCGTTTTTCAGGTGAGGCACTGAATCTGAATTGCTCTTGTGGCGAGGGGATTTATCCCCGCTCGGCTGCACAGCAGCCCCAAAACAGATAACTCGATTCCACCTGATACACCGCGTGCTCAGGTTTGGGGTTGCTTCGCAGCCCAACGGGGATAAATCCCCTCGCCACAGGGTTTTGTGTTCACCGTACTTGCAGAGGTGGTTACTCCGCCGACGAAGGTTTCTCCCAAAGATTGATTCCGCCCTCCTGGGCAAACCGGTCGATCTCGGCCAGTTCTTCAGCGCTAAAGCTCAGGTTCTTCAGTGCCCCGACGTTCTCGATGATCTGCTCCGGCCGGCTGGCGCCGATCAGGGCGGAGGTGACCCGGGGATCACGCAGGGTCCAGGCCAGGGCCATTTGCGCCAGGCTCTGCCCGCGCCGCTGGGCGATCTCATTGAGCGCGCGCACGTGGGCGATGTTCTCCTCCGACAGGTGCGAAGCCTGCAACGAGCCGCCGCCCGGACGGTTCACCCGCGCATCGGCCGGAACGCCCTTGAGGTACTTGTCGGTCAGCAGGCCCTGGGCCAGTGGCGTGAAGGCGATCACACCGGTACCCAGTTCGTCGGTGGCGTCCAGCAGGTCTTTCTCCACCCAGCGGTTGAGCAGGTTGTAGGCCGGCTGGTGGATCAGCAGCGGGACTTTCCACTCCTTGAGCAGCGCCGCCATTTCCCGGGTCTTCACCCCGGAATACGAGGAGATGCCAATGTACAACGCCTTGCCCTGCTGCACTGCGGTGGCCAGCGCACTGGCGGTTTCTTCCAGTGGCGTATCGGGGTCAAAGCGGTGGGAATAGAAGATATCCACGTAGTCGAGCCCCAGGCGTTGCAGGCTCTGGTCAAGGCTGGCGAGCACGTATTTGCGCGAGCCACCGCCCTGACCGTAAGGCCCCGGCCACATGTCCCAACCGGCCTTGCTGGAGATGATCAATTCATCGCGGTACTGCTTGAAGTCTTCGCGCAGCAGTCGACCGAAATTGATCTCGGCGCTGCCGTACGGCGGGCCGTAGTTGTTCGCCAGGTCGAAGTGGTTGATACCCAGGTCGAACGCCGTGCGCAGCAGGGCGCGCTGGGTGTCGATGGGCGTACTGTCACCAAAGTTGTGCCACAACCCCAGCGACAGCGCTGGCAGCACCAGCCCACTGCGACCGACGCGGCGGTAAGGAATGGACTCGTAACGGTTTTCGGCAGCGGTGTAGGTCATCGAAAGGCTCTCTGTTCGCACGCTTGTGGCACAAGCTAACATTTCACAGACGCCTCGGTCAGGCTGAAAGTTCGCATATCAGGTGTGGGAGCGGGCTTGCTCGCGAAAGCGGTGTGTCAGTCAGCACAAATTTCGAATTTGCCGACGCATTCGCGAGCAAGCCCGCTCCCACAGGGTTTGGCAGTGCCAGGAAATCGGAGGGCACACTAACGCGTCTGCGCAAACACCTCCGCCACCCAATCCACGAACACCCGCACCCGTGGCGACATGAGTCGGTTGTGCGGATAAAGCACCGAGACCGGCATGGACGGTGGTGGGGTGGCGGGGAGGACTTCCTGCATCAGGCCCTGCCGGATCGGCTCTTGCATTCGGTAATACGGGCATTGGATCAAGCCCAGGCCGGCAATGGCCGAGGCGGCGTAGATTTCGGCACCGGACACCGACAACGTCCCCCCAATCGGCACCTCCTTGAGTTCGCCATCGACCATGAACTCGAACGGATAGAGCTTGCTGGTGGTCCGCGAGACGTAATTCACCGCCCGGTGATGTTTCAAGTCATCGAGGCTTTTCGGTTCGCCGTACTGGCGCAGGTAACCGGGGCTGGCACAGGTGATCTGCCGAAGGTTGGCGACACGTCGGCCAATCAATGACGAGTCCGTCAGCGCACCGGAGCGCAACACGCAATCGACGCCCTCGGCAATCAGGTCGACGAAACGATCCGCCTCGCTGATAAACAGTTCTATTTCGGGGTAGCGGGCCATGAATTGCGGCAACGCCGGGATCACGAAATACCTGGCCTGAGTGCCATGCAGGTCTACTCTGAGTTTGCCCTTGGGCGCCACGCCGCGAAACGCCAGCTCGGCTTCTTCGAGTTCCGCCAGCAATTGCACGCAGCGCGGGTAGTAGGCTTCGCCGTCGAGGGTCGGGCGCACCTTGCGAGTGCTGCGCTCCAGCAAACGCACGCCCAGCCAGGCTTCGAATTGATTGAGCGTGTGGGTCAGCGTGGCCCGGGGCATGTTCAAGTCTTCAGCGGCCAGGGTGAAGCTGCTGCGTTCGTATATGCGGACAAATACCCTCATCGCCTTGACCTGGTCCATTTGAATCCCGCGGGCTGATTGTTGAAAAAAATTGAACAGTCAAGGCAACTCTCGTGCATTTATCGCCAAGAGTAAACATGTGAATCTGGCTGCAACGAATCACAACCCCTCACTCTCAAAGGAACCCTCACATGACTGTTCAAAACTCGAAAGTTGCCATCGTGACCGGCGCCTCCCGCGGCATCGGCGCCGAAATCGCCAAGCAACTGGCCAGCGAAGGTTTTGCCGTCGTCATCAATTACGCCAACAGCGCCAGCGAGGCGTCCAAATTGGTGGTGCAGTTGCGCCAGGCCGGCCACCAAGCCATAGCGGTCAAGGCAGACGTGTCCTCTGCCGCGGATGTGCGGCAGATGTTCGATGAAACCGAAGCGAAACTGGGCAAGGTCGACGTGCTGATCAACAACGCCGGCATCCTCCAGGTGATGCCCCTGGCGCAGCACAGCGACGAGCTGTTCGAGCAGACGTTCGCCATCAACACCCGTGGCACCTTCAATACCCTGCGCGAAGCCGCGACCCGCCTGAACGACGGTGGCCGGATCGTGAATTTTTCCAGCAGCACCGTTGGCCTGAACCTGCCCGGCTACTCGGTGTACATCGCCAGCAAGGCGGCGGTGGAGTCGCTGACCCAGGTGTTCGCCAAGGAATTGCGCGGCCGCCAGATCACGGTCAATGCCGTGGCCCCCGGCCCGGTCGCCACTGAACTGTTCATGCATGGCAAGAGCGAGGAGCAGATCCAGAACTACGCCAAGATGCCGCCCTTGGAACGCCTCGGCCAGCCGGAAGACATCGCCAGCATCATCGCGTTCCTGGTCAGTCCCGCCGCCGGCTGGGTGAACGGGCAGATCTTGCGGGCCAACGGCGGCCTGGTCTGAGGCTTTATTCTCCGTCGCCAGCCACACCGCCATCGCGAGCAGGCTCGCTCCCACAAGGCAATCACTTAAACCTGTGGGAGCGAGCCTGCTCGCGATGGGGCCAGAGCGGTGCAGATGAAGATCTGCTCGGCTACCTTTATCCTTGGGCTTCGATCAGCGCACCAGATGCAGGAACTGCAGGTGCCGCTCGTACTGGTCGAGAATGTCGTTGATCACCTGCTCCTTGGTGTAGCCCACCAGGTCGTAATCCTGGCTGCCTTCGCTCAGGTGTACTTCGGCACGGTAGTAACGACGGTTGTTGAGTTCCTTCGAGCCCATGCCACCGCGAGCGAAGGATGGCGTGAAGTAGCCGCGCATCTGCACCTGGTAAATGAACGGATGTTGCTCGCCGTGACCGATCTCCAGGCTGACGCTGTCATTGGCCGGGTCTGGCTGGGTCACCACCGTCAGGCCCTTCTCGACGAACACCGCGGTCACTTCTTCAATGGCCGGACGTACCGTGGTGTCGAGGAAACGGTACACCTCATCCCGAGACGGGAAATGCACCGCCTGGCTCAACCGCTGGCGCCAGCCGCCCGTGCCCCGGCGCGATCCAGATACCGGCGCCAGGGAATGCAATTGCGCGATCTGCTTCTGGGATTCCAGGTAGAACGCCTTGTGCAGGCCCCACATCATCAACAGCAGAATCAGCGAGAACGGCAAGGAAGTCAGCACCACCGCCGACTTCAAGGCATCGATACTGCCGGAGAACAGCAACGCACTGGTCACCAGGGCGGTCATCGCGCCCCAGAACACTCGCAGCCATTTCGGCCCGTCCTCATCAGGGTTGCCGCCCTTGGCCGACAACGTCGACAGCACCACGGTACCGGAGTCGGCGGACGTGACAAAGAACACGAAGCTGATGAACACCGTGACCGCGATGACAGTCTTGCTCCACGGGTAGGTTTCCAGCAGCAGGTAAAGGCTCATCGATGGATTTTCCAGGGCCGACATGCCCAGGGCGCTCATGCCGTGGTTCAGCACTTGGTCGATGGCGCTGTTGCCAAAGATCGACATCCACGCCAGGGTGAACCCCAGGGGAATCAGCAGCACACCAAACACGAATTCGCGGATGGTGCGACCACGGGAAATCCGCGCGATGAACAGCCCCACGAACGGCGACCAGGCGATCCACCAGGCCCAGTAGAACACCGTCCAACCGCCCAGCCAGTCGCTGGGTTTGTCATAGGCGTACAGGTCGAAGCTCTTCATCGGCAAGGCACCGAGGTAATCGCCGATGTTCTGGATCAAGGTGTTGAGCAAATGCTGGGTGGGCCCGGCAAACAGCACAAACAACAGCAACGCACAGGCCAACAACATGTTGATGTCGGACATGACCCGCACGCCTTTGTCGACACCGGCCACCGCGACGATGATCGCCGCGCCCATCATCAGCACGATCAGGCCGACTTGAATCCATTGGGTGTGGGCGACACCGAACAGGTAATCGAGCCCTGAATTCAGGTGCAATACCCCGAAGCCCATGTCCGCGCCGAGACCGAACACCGTGGCGATGATGCCGAAACCGTCCACCGCATAGCCGATGGGGCCGTTGATGCGCTTGCCGATCAGCGGGTACAACGCCGAACGCAGGGCCAGAGGCAAATTGTGCCGATAGGCGAAGTACGCCAGGGCCATGCCGACGAAGGCGAACACGCCCCAACCGTGCAGGCCCCAGTGCAGAAACAGAATCTGCATGGCCTGGCGCGCCGCGTCAGCGGTACCGGCCTCGCCCTGGGGCGGCTGCACCAAGTGGGTCAACGGCTCGGAGACGCAGAAGAAAAATAGCGTGATGCTGATGCCGGCGGCGAACAGCATGCCAGCCCAGGACAGGTAACTGAATTCGGGTTCGTCGTGGTCGGCACCGAGCTTGATCTTGCCGTAGCCGGACAAGGCGGTGACCACCACGAAGACCAGATACAGCGTCATCGCCAGCATGTAATACCAGCCGACCGTATTGGCCGCCCAGTTCTGCGCCGCCAGCAGCCAGGCACCGGCCTGCTCCGGCACGGCAATCACCACCAGGCCGAACAACAGGATGAAAGTCGCCGCGAAATAAAACACCGGCGGGTTCATGCGGACCAGGCCGCTGGGTGGGAGGGACGAGGCACTCATGGGCAGTGCACTCCGGAAAGCGAAAGGATGGCGGTCGAAAACGGACTCGGCAAAGGCAAGCCTCCTGTTGTGAGCGGGCAGCAAACCGACGGTTTAACTTGAATGAACGTTCAAGTTAAACATGAATAGGTAGCTAAGGACTAATCGCAAGGCTCGACGGCACGTTTCCTACGCTAGCCTACGGAAGGGTATGACGTTGCCTGGAGAGCATTCGTTCACAGATGCCCTTGCAAATACAGACCCTGTGGGTTTTTTGGTGTTCATCCATTTGCGTCCCCTTCCCCGTTTACGCCCCGACAAACGATTGCCGGTTGCCCATGAATATCGGCGTGCCTATAGTCCAGACATCGCCTACAACCAGTACGGACCCCATGATCAAACAACAGTTGTCTCGCTTTAACCGTCTCGACCTGCTCGGCCATCCGACACCGCTGGAAAAACTCGAGCGCCTCTCCACCTGGCTCGGCCGGGACATCTATATCAAGCGCGACGACCTGACGCCCCTGGCCTTGGGCGGCAACAAACTGCGCAAGCTCGAATACCTAGCCGCCGATGCAATCGCCCAGGGCGCCGACACCCTTATTACCGCCGGCGCGATCCAGTCCAACCATGTACGCCAGACCGCCGCCCTGGCCGCGAAGCTGGGCCTGGGTTGCGTGGCCCTGCTGGAAAACCCCATCGGCACCGAGGACAGCAATTACCTGGGCAACGGCAACCGATTGCTGCTGGAGCTGTTCGACACCAAGGTCGAGCTGGTGGAAAACCTGGACAACGCCGATGAGCAGCTCCAGGCCCTGGCCGGTCGCCTGCGCAGCAACGGGAAAAAACCCTACCTGGTGCCGATTGGTGGTTCGAACGCCTTGGGCGCGTTGGGGTACGTGCGCGCCGGCCTGGAACTGGCCGAGCAGATCAAGGACACCGGGATCGAGTTCGCCGCCGTGGTACTGGCCTCGGGCAGTGCCGGCACCCACAGCGGCCTGGCGCTGGGGTTGAGTGAAAGCCTGCCGACGCTTCCGGTCATTGGCGTCACGGTTTCACGTAGCGAGGAGGACCAGTTTCCAAAGGTCCAGGGTTTGGCCGAACGCACCGCCCAGTTGCTGGACGTGGCCCTTCCCGAGGCTTTCAAAGTGAACCTGTGGGATGAGTACTTCGCGCCCCGCTACGGTGAGCCAAACGCCGGGACCCTGGCGGCGGTCAAGCTGCTGGCCAGCCAGGAAGGCCTGTTGCTGGATCCGGTCTACACCGGCAAGGCCATGGCCGGCCTGCTCGACGGCATTGGCCGCGACCGCTTCGACGACGGCCCGATCATCTTCCTGCATACCGGCGGTGCGCCCGCGTTGTTTGCCTATAACGCGGCGTTCCAGGCTTAGTGAAGTTCCCAATGTGGGAGCGAGCCTGCTCGCGATGGCAGTGTTTCAGCGGAATAAATTTCGACTAATCCACCGCCATCGCGAGCAAGCTCGTTCCCACAGGCACTCATTCCAAATAAGCATATATGCTTGATTTAATATTATTTTAGAATCTATAACGGCCACCCTATAGTCTCGCCACAGGCGCATTTGCCGCGAGACGCCCAGGCTGCTTTAAGGCAGGATGTGGCAATTTTTTCGGATCGCGGCTACGCCTTATCTCAGCCAAAATAACCTCTTCATAAGAAAACACAGGGGCTTGTCATGAATTTTTCCGCATTACGTCGCAACCTGTTGGTAGGTTCGCTGGGCCTGGCATTGAGCGCCGGCCTGTTGGAGCAAGCGGTTGCCGGTGAGCAACTGCAAAAAATCAAGGACGCAGGCGTAATCAACGTCGGCCTGGAAGGCACTTACCCACCGTTCAGTTTCGTCGACGCCGACGGCAAGCTGGCCGGTTTCGAGGTGGAGTTTTCCGAAGCCCTGGCCAAGGAACTGGGGGTGAAGGTCAAGCTGCAGCCGACCAAATGGGACGGCATCCTCGCGGCACTGGAATCCAAGCGCCTGGACGCGGTGATCAACCAGGTGACCATCTCCGAAGAACGCAAGAAAAAGTATGACTTCTCCACGCCGTATACCGTTTCCGGGATTCAGGCGCTGACCCTGACCAAGAACAAAGACACCATCAAGACCGCCGCCGACCTGGCAGGCAAGAAAGTCGGCGTAGGCCTGGGCACCAACTACGAACAATGGGTGAAAGCCAACGTCCCCGGCGCTGACGTACGTACCTACGAAGATGACCCGACCAAATTCCAGGACCTGCGCGTTGGCCGTATCGACGCCATCCTGATCGACCGCCTCGCCGCGCTCGAATATGCCAAGAAAGCCAAGGACACTGCCGCCGCCGGCGAAGCGTTCTCCCGCCAGGAAGCCGGTATTGCCCTGCGCAAAGGCGAGCCTGAACTGCTGGATGCAGTGAACAAGGCCATCGACAAACTCCGCGCCGATGGCACGCTGAAAAAGCTCTCGGAAAAATACTTCAGCGCTGACGTCACTCAATAATGGAAGAGGCTTTTCAACTCGCGCTGGACTCCGCGCCCTTCCTGCTCAAGGGCGCGTATTACACGATCATCCTCAGCCTGGGCGGGATGTTTTTCGGCCTGCTGCTGGGGTTCGGCCTGGCGTTGATGCGCCTGTCGCGCTTCAAACTGGTGAGCTGGATCGCCCGCATCTACGTGTCGTTCTTTCGCGGCACGCCGCTGCTGGTGCAGTTGTTCGTGATCTATTACGGGTTACCGCAACTGGGTGTCGAACTGGATCCGCTGCCGGCGGCCCTGATCGGCTTCTCGCTGAACATGGCCGCCTATGCCTGTGAAATCCTGCGGGCCGCCATCAGCTCCATCGAGCGCGGCCAGTGGGAAGCGGCGGCGAGTATCGGCATGACCCGCGCCCAGGCCCTGCGCCGGGCCATCCTGCCACAAGCCGCACGCACGGCCCTGCCGCCGCTGGGCAACAGCTTCATTTCCCTGGTCAAGGACACCGCGTTGGCGGCGACCATCCAGGTTCCGGAGCTGTTCCGCCAGGCGCAGTTGATCACCGCGCGAACCTTCGAAATCTTCACCATGTACCTCGCCGCCGCGCTGATCTATTGGATTCTGGCGAGCGTGCTCTCGCACCTGCAGAACGTCCTGGAAGCCCGGGTCAATCGGCATGACCAGGAGTCCTGACCCATGATTGTCGTGGAAAAACTGACAAAGCAGTTCAAGGGTCAGGTGGTGCTCAACGGCATCGACCTGCAAGTCGAAGAGGGTGAAGTGGTGGCGATCATTGGCCCCAGTGGTTCGGGCAAGACCACTTTCCTGCGCTGCCTGAACTTCCTCGAAGAACCCAGCAGTGGCCGGATCAAGGTCGGCGACATCGAGATCGATGGCAGCCGTCCGTTGAACCAGCAGCAGAATCTGGTGCGTCGTTTGCGCCAGCAGGTGGGTTTTGTGTTCCAGAACTTCAATCTGTTCCCCCATCGCACCGCGCTGGAGAACGTGATCGAGGGTCCGCTGGTAGTGAAAAAGACCCCGCGCGCAGAAGCCGAAGCACTGGGCCGTAAACTGTTGGCCAAGGTCGGCCTGTCTGGCAAGGAAGACGCCTACCCTCGGCGCCTTTCCGGCGGTCAGCAACAGCGCGTGGCGATTGCCCGGGCGTTGGCGATGGAACCGGAGGTGATCCTGTTCGACGAGCCAACCTCAGCCCTCGATCCGGAATTGGTGGGCGAAGTCCTGGCAACCATTCGCGGCCTGGCCGAAGAAAAACGCACCATGGTCATCGTGACCCACGAAATGGGCTTCGCCCGGGATGTCGCCAACCGCGTGGTGTTTTTCGATAAAGGCGTGATCGTCGAACAAGGCGAAGCCAAGGCCTTGTTTGCAGCGCCCAAGGAAGAACGCACTCGACAGTTCCTCAGCAAATTCCTCTCGTCCAGTCAGCACTCGCAGTAAGCTATAAAACGACATCACTTCCAGGGAAGGACGTGATGTAACTGCAATGTAGCCAGCACAACACCTGAACTTTATTCACGACAAAACAACCGGAAATTTCTCGCCCATTTAACACACTGTTTGTTTCATGCGCGCTATAACCCCTCGTTACACTTCCCTCCCAAAGCCTACACCTCCGCCTTATCCACCCGGCTTTTACCAGGTTTCCATTACAAGGGCCAAGCCGAGGAAAAGGGTGTTTGATGCGCGGCATTATTAACGCCAGCCCGTAGGAAACTTCTGAAGCCTCGCACAATTAATTATTAAGCAAGCGCCTCTATTGACACTGAAACTTTTGAACCCTTATCTAGGAAACCACAGGCGATGCACATTATTTATTTCTGCGCAGTGACCAACTGCAGTCAGCCTCCACGACTGCGCAAAATAAAATATGTCTCGATTATCCATTGCCTTTGATCTTCCCAAACGGACTTCGTTTTCAAGTATCAAGGAGAACACCATGACAAGTATGTCGAATCTTGCTGAACTGTCCGCGCCGACCCTGGCCAATGCCCATCCCACCGGCATCAACATCGCCAGCGCCGCTCACCTGGAAGTCGCCATAGCCCCCTATCCCGGCATGGACGTCGGCGACCTGATCGAGCTGTTCTGGGACAACTGCTACGTCGGCTCTCGCCAACTGTCCCAAGCAGACCTGCAAGGCAGTATCACGCTGCGGGTACCGGAGAGCTTCGTCGTCAACGGCACCTCGCACATCCACTATCGCGTGATGCAGGTCGGGCGCGGGCCGGCACTGTCCGCCAGGCAACAAGTGCAGGCGAAGCTCGACTGCCCCGGCGGCCAACCATCAACCCTTAGCGGCGATGAAAACCAGGGACTGGCGCCGGTGCATATTCCCGGCGCCATCCGCCGCCAAGGGGTCAACCCCAACCAGATCAAGCGCGGCGTACCGCTGACGATCGAACCCTACCTGAACATGGCCGCCGGCGATGCGGTCACCCTGCGCTGGGGCGATGTGCGCATGGACCTGCCCCCGGTCACACCGGACGAGGTCGGCCTGCCCATCCATATCTGGGTGCCGCCGCAGATCATTCTCGAGGCCGGCGAAGACCTGCGGCTGGAAGTGACCTATTGCATCCTCGACCGCGTAGGCAACAACTCTCCCTGTGGGCACCACCGCGAACGTTGAAGATCGGTTGCGCCAATCCTTATCTGAAAAGCCCGGCGAAAGAGACCCTCATGGCTGCCGAGCCGCGCCGCAGAACGTGAACACTCTGAGGAAGCTTTTGTGGCGAGGGGATTCATCCCCGCGGGGCTGCGAAGCGGCCCCCAAATCTGCAATCCCGGTGCATCAGGTTGCTGGGTTGCCTGCTTTGGGGCCGCTCCGCAGCCCAACGGGGATAAATCCCCCCTCGCCACAACATCACACGGCAAAAGCCCTCTATTGATATTCCTAAAAGTTAGTTCAAAAATAATTTATACACGCTTAGGGTATATATACCGGACCACCGGACATTCTTGATTTTCGCTCGCCGCATTCATCGCGGCGTTTCTAAAGATGTGAGGTGGGTAATGGTACGGAACACAATCACCCCAGTGCAGTACGCCCCGGCACTGCCCGCAGCCACGGAGTGGCTGTAATGTCGGATTTGGCCCAAGCAAAGGTCCAGAGCGACCAGGACATCGCACCGCTGTTGTTGCCTGCCCAAGTACTGCGCAACGATGCCGAGGCCATCAAGGCCGCTCATGAGCTGGCCCAGGTCGCCCGCCAGCAAGCCGCGCGACGTGACCAGCAACGCAAGCTGCCCTGGGCAGAAATCGAGCAATTCACCCGCAGCGGACTGGGTAGCATAGCCGTTCCCCGGGCGTACGGCGGTCCCCAGGTCTCGTTCGTCACCCTGGCCGATGTATTCGCAATCATCTCCGCTGCCGATCCGGCCCTCGGACAGATTCCACAGAACCAGTTCGGCGTGCTCCAGCTGATTCTCGGCACGGGCACCGAACGGCAGAAGAAAATTCTTCTGCAGAGCGTCCTCGAAGGCTGGCGCATCGGCAACGCCGGGCCGGAACGAGGTGTTCGCAATACCCTTGAGCTGAAGGCACGGATCACCGCCGACGGTGACAGCTTCGTCATCAATGGCCAGAAGTTCTATTCCACCGGTGCACTGTTTGCCCATTGGGTGGCCGTCAAGGCGCTGAATGACGAGGGTCGCCAAGTATTGGCGTTCGTGCGGCGCGGCACCCCGGGCCTGCGGATCGTCGACGATTGGTCGGGGTTCGGCCAGCGCACCACCGCCAGCGGCACCGTGCTGCTGAACAATGTGCGGGTAGATGCCGAGTTGGTCCTGGACAACTGGCGGATCAACGAAACGCCTGGCGTGCAAGGCGCGATTTCCCAACTGATCCAGGCCGCCATCGATGCAGGCATTGCCCGTGGCGCCATCGACGATGCCATCGCCTTCGTGCGTGAACGCGCCCGGCCATGGATCGACGCCAAGGTCGACCGCGCCAGTGACGACCTTTACGTGATCGCCGACATCGGCAAGCTGAAAATCGAATTGCACGCCGCCGAAGCGCTACTGCGCAAGGCCGGACAAGTGCTGGACCAGGTCAGCGCCGCGCCCATCACCGCGCAATCGGCTGCCCGCGCCTCGATTGCCGTGGCCGAGGCCAAGGTGCTCACCACCGAGATCGCCCTGCAAGCCAGCGAAAAACTCTTCGAGCTGGCCGGCAGTCGCGCCACCCTCGCCGAATTCAATCTCGACCGCCACTGGCGTAACGCCCGAGTGCACACCCTGCACGACCCAGTGCGCTGGAAGTATCACGCCGTAGGCGCCTACCACCTGAACGGCACCTTGCCGGCCCGGCATTCCTGGATCTGACGACCCGACCTCTGGAGCAGTACATGACGTTTTCTCAACACGTCGCGGTGATCACCAGCGATGAACAAGCCCTGATCGTGGCCAGCGACCTGGCCGATGACTTCAAGCGCGACAGCGCCCTGCGCGACCGCGAGCGTCGCTTGCCGCACCCGGAACTGGAGGCGTTCTCCCGCTCCGGCCTGTGGGGCATCAGTGTGCCCAAGGCCTACGGCGGCGCCGGTGTGTCCAACGTCACCCTGGCCAAAGTGATTGCCTTGATCTCTCAGGCTGACGGCTCTCTCGGGCAGATTCCACAAAATCATTTCTACGCCCTGGAAGTGCTACGGGTAAACGGCAGCGAAGCGCAAAAACAACGCCTGTATGCCGAAGTACTGGCCGGCCAACGCTTTGGCAATGCGTTGGCGGAGCTCGGTACCAAGACCGCCCACGACCGCATCACTCAACTGCGCCGCGACGGCAAGGGTTATCGCATCAACGGCCGCAAGTTCTACGCCACGGGGGCGATCTACGCCCAGCGCATCCCCACGTCGGTGGTGGATGAAAACGGCGTGCAACAACTGGCGTTTGTCCCTCGCGACAGCAAAGGCCTGACGGTAATCGACGACTGGACGGGGTTCGGCCAGCGCACCACGGGCAGCGGTTCGGTGGTGTTCGAAGACGTCCACGTCGCCGCCGAAGACATCGTGCCATTCCAGAGCGCCTTCGAGCGCCCGACACCGGTGGGCCCCCTGGCGCAGATTCTTCACGCTGCCATCGACACCGGCATCGCCCGCGCCGCCTATGAAGACGCCTTGTACTTTGTCCGCAACAAAACCCGCCCATGGATCGACGCTACCAGCGACATCGCCACCGAAGACCCGCACACGCTCAAGAGCTTCGGCCAACTGAGCATCCGCCTGCACGCCGCCGAAGCCCTGCTGGAGCGAGCCGGTGAGTTTCTCGACCGGGCCCAGGCCGACACCCAGGCCGACACAGTCGCCGCCGCCTCGATTGCCGTGGCCGAAGCCCGGGCCATCAGCACCGAGATTTCCCTCGCCGCTGGCAGCACGCTGTTCGAACTGGCCGGCAGCCAGGCGACCCTGGCCGAACATGGCCTGGATCGCCACTGGCGCAACGCCCGGGTGCACACCCTGCATGACCCGGTGCGCTGGAAATACCACGCGGTGGGCAATTTTTATCTCAACGATGAAAAACCGCCGCTGCGGGGGACCATTTGATGGCCCACGGCAAGAAAAAAATCCTGCTCAACGCGTTCAACATGAACTGCATCGGGCACATCAATCACGGCCTGTGGACCCATCCCCAGGACACCTCGACCCAGTTCAACACGATCGAATACTGGACCGCCCTGGCGCAGTTACTCGAACGCGGATTGTTCGACGGGCTGTTTATCGCCGATATCGTCGGGGTCTACGACGTGTACCAACAGTCGGTGGACGTCACCCTGAAAGAGTCGATCCAGCTGCCGGTCAATGACCCGTTGCTACTGGTGTCGGCGATGGCCGCCGTGACGAAGAACCTCGGTTTCGGCCTGACCGCCAACCTGACCTACGAACCGCCCTACCTGTTTGCCCGCCGCATGAGCACCCTCGATCACCTGAGTCGCGGCCGGGTCGGCTGGAACATTGTCACCGGTTACCTGGACAGCGCCGCCAAAGCCATGGGCCTGACTGCCCAGGTCGAGCATGACCGCCGCTACGACCAGGCCGACGAATACCTGCAAGTGCTCTACAAACTGTGGGAGGGCAGCTGGGAAAACGACGCCGTGCTCAACGACCGCGAACAACGGATCTATGCCCGGCCGGAAAAAGTGCACAAGGTCCGGCACCAGGGTGAGTTCTATCAGGTCGAGGGTTATCACCTGTGCGAACCGTCGCCCCAGCGCACGCCGGTATTGTTCCAGGCAGGCAGTTCCGAGCGCGGCCTGCTATTCGCCGGGCGGCATGCCGAGTGCGTGTTCATCAGCGGTCAGAACAAACCGGCGACCAAGGTCCAGGTGGACAAGGTCCGCGCCAGCGCCGTCGAAGCCGGGCGCAACCCCGAGGACATCAAGGTGTTCATGGGTCTTAACGTGATTGTCGGCCAGACCGAAGCGGCCGCCTGGGCCAAGCATGCCGAGTACCTGGGCTACGCCAGCGCCGAGGCCGGGGTGGCGCATTTTTCCGCGTCGACGGGGATCGATTTTTCCCAGTACGAACTGGACGAGCCGATCCAGTACGTGAAGAGCAATGCCATCCAGTCTGCCACCAAGACTCTGCAAAACAACGATTGGACCCGACGCAAATTGCTGGAGCAACACGCCCTCGGTGGTCGCTACATCACTGTGGTGGGCTCGCCCGAGCAGGTGGCCGACGAACTGGAGTCGTGGATCGCCGAAACCGGCCTCGATGGTTTCAACCTGACCCGCATCGTCACGCCGCAAAGCTATGTGGACTTCATCGACCTGGTGATTCCCGAGCTGCAGCGACGCGGTTCGTACAAGACCGAATACGACAACGGCACCTTGCGTGAAAAGCTGTTTCAGGCAGAGGCCTATTTACCCAAGCAACATACCGGCTCGACCTACCGGCACTGAGCCCCTGAAGAGCTCTTCTAAAATGACTGGAATATCCGACATGACCAAGCAACTCCTGACCCTGCCAGTCAAAGCACTGGCCCTGGCCCTCGGCCTGTTCAGCTCGGCGCTGTTCGCCGCCGATGCACCGTTGAAAATCGGCACCACCGCTGCGTTCGCCATTCCCCTGGAAGCCGCCGTGGAAGAAGCCGGCAAGCAAGGCCTGAAGGTCGAGTTGGTGGAGTTCAGCGACTGGATCGCGCCCAACGTCAGCCTGGCGTCCGGCGATATCGACGTGAATTACTTCCAGCACATCCCGTTCCTGGAAAACGCCAAGGCCGCCGCCGGGTTCGACCTGGTGCCCTTTGCCCCGGGGATCATCAACAACGTCGGCCTCTATTCGAAAAAATACAAAAGCTTTGATGAGTTGCCCGAAGGCGCGAGCGTGGCCATTGCCAACGATCCGATCAACAGCGGGCGCGGCCTGCAACTGCTGGCCAAGGCCGGGCTGATCACTCTCAAGCCCGGTGTCGGTTACAAGGCCACCGAAGACGACATCGTGGCCAACCCGAAGAAGCTCAAGATCCTCCAGGTCGAAGCCGTGCAACTGGTGCGCGCCTATGAAGATGCCGACCTGGTACAGGGCTACCCGGCCTACATCCGTTTGGCGAAAACCTTCGATGCCACGTCAGCCTTGCTGTTCGACGGCCTCGATCACAAGGAATACGTGATCCAGTTCGTGATCCAACCCAAGAGCAAGAACGACCCGCGGCTGGCCAAGTTCGTCGATATCTATCAGCACTCGCCTGTCGTGCGCGCCGCCCTGGACAAGGCCCACGGCAAGCTCTACCAAGCCGGTTGGGAAGGCTGACCATGAACGCCGTCAACGCGCGACTTCGACAGGAAGCCCCCACGCCCCACAGTGCCGAACAGACTGAACTGCATCCAGAGCTGAACCGTGCCCACGTGCGCTTCATCGGTCTGGGCAAGACCTACAACGGCGCCCAGGGTCCGGTGGCCGCACTGCAAGGCATCGACCTGGCGATCCAGCGCGGCGAAGTATTCGGCATCATCGGTCGTAGCGGTGCCGGCAAGTCCTCGTTGATCCGCACCATCAACCGGCTCGAACAACCCACCAGCGGCCGGGTATTGATCGATCAGGTGGACATCGGCGAGTTCGATGAAGACCGCTTGGTGGAACTGCGTCGACGCATCGGCATGATCTTCCAGCACTTCAACCTGATGTCGGCCAAGACCGTGTGGCAGAACGTCGAATTGCCCCTGAAAGTCGCAGGTGTACCCAAGGAGCAGCGCCAGCGCAAAGTCCGCGAGTTGCTGGAACTGGTCGGCCTGCAAGGCAAGCACAAGGCCTACCCGGCGCAACTCTCCGGCGGGCAGAAGCAGCGGGTCGGCATTGCCCGGGCGCTGGTGCATGACCCGCAGATCCTGTTGTGCGACGAAGCCACTTCGGCCCTGGACCCGGAGACCACCCAATCGATCCTCGGCCTGCTGCGCGAGATCAACCAGCGCTTGGGCCTGACCATCGTCTTGATCACCCATGAAATGGCGGTGATTCGCGAAGTCTGCGACCGGGTGGTGGTGCTCGAGCAGGGTCGGATCGTCGAGCAGGGGCCGGTCTGGGAAGTGTTTGGCAACCCGCAGCACGAGGTCAGTCGAACGCTGCTGGCGCCCTTGCAACACGCCATACCGGAGGAACTGCAAAGCCGCCTGCAAGCGCAGCCGGCGTCGGCGGATGCCGCTACCGTGCTGCGCCTGCAATTCACCGGCGCGGGTCGCGATGAAGCGGATCTCGCCGCTCTGTTCAGCGCCCTTGGTGGCCGGGTGCGGCTGCTGCACGGCGGCATCGAGCGCATTCAGGGCCATGGGCTGGGGCAATTGCTGCTGGCCGTGAGCGGTTCGTCGTGGGGCGCCGAGGAATTGCGTCAACGTGCGGGCAATTGGGCGCAACGGGTGGAGGTGCTGGGCTATGTGGTTTGATCGGTTGTTGCAGGGTTTCATCGACACGTTCCTGATGGTTGGCGTGTCGTCGCTGATCGCGCTGCTGGCGGGCATACCGCTGGCGGTGATCCTGGTCACCAGCGGCAAGGGCGGGATCTATGAAGCGCCAGCCTTGAACCGCGCCTTGGGCGCGTTCGTGAACCTGTTCCGCTCGATACCGTTCCTGATTCTTATGGTGGCGTTGATCCCGTTCACCCGGCTGATCGTCGGCACCACCTACGGTGTCTGGGCAGCAGTCGTGCCGCTGACCATCGCCGCCACGCCGTTCTTTGCCCGCATCGCCGAAGTCAGCCTGCGCGAGGTCGATCATGGCTTGATCGAAGCCGCCCAGGCCATGGGTTGCCGCCGTTGGCACATCGTCTGGCATGTGCTGCTGCCCGAAGCCCTGCCGGGCATCGTCGGCGGCTTCACCATCACCCTGGTGACCATGATCAACTCTTCGGCCATGGCCGGGGCCATCGGTGCCGGCGGCCTGGGCGACATCGCCTACCGCTATGGCTACCAACGCTTCGACAGCCAGATCATGCTCACGGTGATCGTGTTGCTGGTGGCGTTGGTGGCGGTGATTCAACTGGGCGGAGACCGCCTGGCGCGGGGTCTGAACAAACGCTGACCTATGGGAGCAGTTGACCTGTGGGAGCAAAGCTTGCTCGCGATAGCAGTATTCCATCCAACATGGATACCAACTGGACGACTGCAGTCGCGAGCAAGCTTTGCTCCCACAGGCAGATCAGCGGCCTTGCGGTATAGTCGCCTGACACTCCTCACCAAGCCCACACCCATGAAACACACCGCCGACGACCTCCACGCCATCACCGCCACGACCCTGGGCCATTACAACGCCGTGGCAGAAAGCTTTCGCGAAGGCACCCGCGACCACGACGTCAGCCAGAACATCGACGCCTTGTTGCGCCACATCCAGGGCCAGGCACCGTTGCACATCCTGGACTTCGGCTGCGGTCCGGGGCGCGATTTGCGCACGTTCACGGCCATGGGCCACGTCGCGGTCGGTCTCGACGGCTCGGCGGAATTTGCCCGGATGGCGCGCCAGGACAGCGGCTGTGAAGTATGGCAACAGGACTTCCTGGCGCTCGACCTGCCAGCCGACCGCTTTGACGGGATTTTCGCCAACGCGGTGCTGTTTCATGTGCCGGTCCAGGAGCTGCCTCGGGTGCTCAGGCAATTGCACGCCACGCTCAAGCCCGGCGGCGTGCTGTTCAGCTCAAACCCTCGGGGCGAAAACCAGGAGGGCTGGAGCGGCCAGCGCTTCGGCGCCTACCACGACCTCGCGGCCTGGCGCACTCTGCTTGGCGACGCAGGTTTCGTGGAACTGGAGCATTACTACCGACCGGCGGGGCTGCCACGGGAGCAGCAGCCTTGGTTGGCGAGTGTCTGGCGTAAACCTGCTTAGGATTTGAGGACGCCATCGCGAGCAAGCTCGCTCTCACATTGGATCTGTGTTTGCTCACCGATCATGAGTTCACAGCTGATCAAGTGTGGGAGCGAGCCTGCTCGCGATAGCGGTGCAACAATCAATGAAACTCGATGGTTTGGCCTCATCGCCTGGAAGCTTCACTCCTGTTTTTTCAACCACTTCTGCGACAACTGCTCCAACCTCCCGTCATCCTTGATGCGCGCCAGGGCATTGTCCAGGCTGGCCTTGAACGCCGGATTACCCTTCTGGAACGGAATCACCAGGCTCGGCGCCGGGACGCTCTTTTCTTCCGGCTGGAACGACGGCGCCATGACCAAAGGACGTTGCGTCTCATCCTTGTTCGCCAGCAGTTGTGCATCGGGATGGCTGTAAGCGGCACTGAGGTCGAAACGTTCCGCCAGTTCCGGGGTCATTGCTATGTGGTTGATGGCAACATCGTACTTGCCGCTCTCCACGCCAGTCAGCAGATCCCCGGCATCGGTGACCACGAAGTCAGGGCGTACATCGAGCTCACTGGCAAGCATTTCGCCCAGTTCCACTTCGAAACCGGTGAGTTTGCCGTCTTCCTTGAAGTTGAAGGGTGCGGTGTTGGCCTCCAGGGCAATGCGCAGTTCGCCACGGTCATTGATGTCATCGATCAGTTCGGCATGAGCCAGGGGACTCAAAAGGGGTAGCAGGCAAATCAGGCCAGGCAGAAAACGCATGGTCACTCCTATGTATTTATACAAGCGACGCTCGTTTCAGGCTCGCTTTGCTATGGTTGTTGCAGGCTTCGACAACGATTGGTCATGAAGTTGTCATGGCCAGGCGGATTTCATGGAAAAACTGGAGAAAAAAATGAAAAGCTTTATGTCTCGTGCTGCGTTGGCCGGTCTGTTGCTGGGTGCTTCGGTGCTGGCAAGCGCCGCGACCCCGGCGCCCAAAGGCGCAGAAGTCTTCATCGTTTCCCCGGAAGACGGCGCCACCGTCCCTCAGGAATTCACGGTCAAGTTCGGCGTCAAGAATATCGCCCTGGCTCCGGCGGGCGATGTGACCAAAAATACCGGCCATCATCATTTGCTGATCGATGTGGACAAACTGCCGGCAGCGGGCGCGCCGATTCCCACCGATGCCAACCACATGCACTTCGGCAAGGCACAAACCCAGGCCGACATCAAACTGGCGCCAGGCAAGCACACCTTGCAGTTGATCCTGGGCGATAGCGGCCACATGCCGTTCGATCCGTCGATCGTGTCCAAGAAAATCACGGTGAACGTGAAGTAACAGCACTCACTGAAAAAAATGCGTCCCCCCTGTGGGAGCGAGCCTGCTCGCGATAGCGGTCTATCCGACACATTAATGTTGGCTGACACGCCGCTATCGCGAGCAGGCTCGCTCCCACAGGTCATATAAAAAAACGGGAGCCCTTTCGAGGCTCCCGTTTTTTTCAGCGACCGCTCTGTTAGAACAACACGCGGCAACGAATGGTGCCGTTGATGTGCTGCAGCTTCTTCTCTTGCGCCAGGTCCGAGTATTCGGCGTCGACGTCGATCACGACGTAGCCGACTTTCTCGTTGGTCTGCAAGAACTGACCGGAAATGTTGATGCCGTTTTCGGCGAAGACCTTGTTGATCTCGCTCATCACACCCGGGATGTTCTCGTGGATGTGCAACAGGCGGTGCTTGCCAGGGTGAGCCGGCAGGGCCACTTCCGGGAAGTTCACGGACGATACCGAAGTACCGTTGTCGCTGTACTTGACCAGTTTTTCCGCCACTTCCAGGCCGATGTTGGCCTGGGCTTCAGCGGTGGAACCGCCGATGTGCGGGGTCAGGATCACGTTGTCCAGGCCACGCAGCGGGCTTTCGAAAATGTCGTCGTTGGAGCGTGGCTCCACCGGGAACACGTCGATGGCGGCGCCGATCAGGTGCTTGTCCTTGATCGCGTCGGCCAGGGCGTCGAGCTTGACCACGGTGCCGCGCGCGGCGTTGATCAGGATGCCGCCCTTCTTGATGGCGCGGATTTCCTTCTCACCGATCATCCACTGGGTGGCAGCGGTCTCCGGCACGTGCAGGGTCACGATGTCGGACATGCCCAGCAGCTCGTGCAGGTTGTTGACCTGGGTAGCATTGCCCAGCGGCAGCTTGGTCACGGTGTCGTAGAAGAACACCTGCATGCCCAGGCCTTCAGCCAGTACCGACAACTGGGTGCCGATCGAGCCGTAGCCGACGATACCCAGCTTCTTGCCGCGAATTTCGAAGGAGTTGGCCGCGCTCTTGATCCAGCCGCCACGGTGGCAGGAAGCGTTCTTCTCAGGGATGCCGCGCAGCAGCAGGATCGCTTCGGCCAGCACCAGTTCGGCAACGGAACGGGTGTTGGAGTACGGCGCGTTGAACACTGCGATACCGCGCTCACGCGCCGCGTTGAGGTCAACCTGGTTGGTGCCGATGCAGAAGCAGCCGACCGCGACCAGTTTCTTGGCGTGGTCGAAGATCTCTTCGGTCAATTGCGTACGGGAGCGAATGCCGATGAAGTGAGCATCGGCGATCTTTTCCTTGAGCTGGGCTTCCGGCAGAGAACTGGTGATGTACTCGATGCTGGTGTAGCCCGCCGACTTGAGGACGTCGACAGCCGATTGGTGGACGCCTTCGAGAAGAAGGAACTTGATCTTGCTCTTATCGAGAGAAGTCTTGCTCATCTGCGTAAACCTGTGTCCCGGAGAAAAATGGCAGGGAATCGGACAGCGCATGCTGACCCGACCGGCGTGACAGCCGTCGCCGCAGAACAGCCGTTGGGCACTACGCTGCGGGGTCGGTATGCTAGCATATGCACCCCGCTAAACACTCATTCCTGCGACGTGAAGCGTTCTCAGGATGACCATGAATTGTTCGAGAGTTCTGTCGATGACCAATCCTGCCCTGATAGATGAGCTGAAGACCCTGGTTGAGCCTGGCAAGGTCCTGACCGATGCCGACTCCCTGAACGCTTACGGCAAGGACTGGACCAAGCATTTCGCCCCGGCGCCGAGCGCCATCGTCTTCCCCAAGACCACCGAGCAGGTCCAGGCCATCGTGCGCTGGGCCAATGCGCACAAGGTCGCGCTGGTGCCATCGGGCGGACGTACCGGGCTTTCCGCCGCAGCCGTGGCGGCCAACGGCGAAGTGGTCGTGTCATTCGACTACATGAACCAGATTCTCGATGTGAACCTCACCGACCGTACCGCCGTCTGCCAGCCAGGCGTGGTCACCGAACAATTGCAGAACAAGGCTGAAGAACATGGCCTGTACTACCCGGTAGACTTCGCTTCGGCAGGTTCCAGCCAGATTGGCGGCAACATCGGCACCAATGCCGGCGGGATCAAGGTCATTCGCTACGGCATGACCCGTAACTGGGTGGCGGGCATGAAGGTCGTCACTGGCAAGGGTGACCTGCTGGAACTGAACAAGGACCTGATCAAGAACGCCACCGGCTACGACTTGCGGCAGCTGTTCATCGGTGCCGAGGGCACCCTGGGCTTCGTGGTCGAGGCCACCATGCGCCTGGACCGCGCGCCGAAAAACCTCACCGCCATGGTGCTCGGCACGCCGGACTTCGATTCGATCATGCCGGTGCTGCACGCTTTCCAGGGCAAGCTGGACCTGACCGCCTTCGAGTTTTTCTCAGACAAGGCCCTGGCCAAGGTCTTGGGCCGCGGCGACGTGCCAACACCGTTCGAAACCGAGTGCCCGTTCTACGCCCTGCTGGAATTCGAAGCCACCACCGAGGAAGTCGCCAACCACGCCCTGGAAACCTTCGAACACTGCGTAGAACAAGGCTGGGTGCTGGACGGCGTGATGAGCCAGAGCGAAACCCAACTGCAGAACCTGTGGAAGCTGCGCGAGTACATCTCCGAGACCATCTCGCACTGGACGCCATACAAGAACGATATCTCGGTGACCGTCTCCAAGGTCCCGGGCTTCTTGCGGGAAATCGACGCGATCGTCGGCGAACACTATCCGGATTTCGAAATCGTCTGGTTCGGCCACATCGGCGACGGCAACCTGCACCTGAACATCCTCAAGCCGGAAAACCTGAGCAAGGATGAGTTCTTCGCCAAGTGCGCGACCGTGAACAAATGGGTCTTTGAAACCGTCGAGAAGTACAACGGTTCGATTTCCGCCGAACATGGCGTGGGCATGACCAAGCGCGACTACCTGACTTATAGTCGTTCGCCAGTGGAAATCGAGTACATGAAAGCCGTGAAGGCTGTATTCGACCCGAACGGCATCATGAACCCGGGCAAGATTTTCGCTGTTTGAATCAACGAACCAGGAGTCGGTAATGAGCTATCAGCACCAGTATGTCGACGGTACACGTATCCATTTCCCGGTAGGGAAAGTGGTGTGCATTGGCCGCAACTACGCCGAACATGCCAAGGAATTGGACAACCCGGTGCCCACCGAACCCTTGCTGTTCATCAAGCCGGGCAGTTGTGTGGTGCCACTGGAGGGCGGTTTCAGCATTCCTGCCGACCGTGGCTCGGTGCACTACGAAGCGGAAATCGCCGTGCTGATCGGCAAGCCGCTGTCGCCCCGCCCGAGCGCCGAGGAAGTGCTGGACGCCATCTCCGGCTTCGCCCCGGCCCTGGACCTGACCCTGCGGGACAAACAGGCCGAGCTCAAGGCCAAGGGCCTGCCGTGGGAAATCGCGAAATCCTTCGACGGCGCGGCGGTGATCGCACCGTTCGTGTCGAGCGGCACCTTTTGCCGACCTGACCGACATCCCCGTTCGCCTGACCATCAACGGTGAAGTGCGCCAGGATGGCAACAGCAGCCTGATGCTCAACCCTATCGTGCCAATGATCCAGCACATGGCCGGGTGCTTCTCGCTCCAGGCCGGCGACGTGATCCTCACCGGCACCCCGGCGGGCGTCGGGCCGCTGAATGCAGGGGATGAATTGGTACTGGAACTGCCGGGGGCGAGCCGCTTCGAAAGCAGCGTTCGCTAACCGCAATGCCTTAACTGTGGGAGCGAGCCTGCTCGCGATAGCGGTCTATCCGACACATAAATGCTGGCCGACACGCCGCTATCGCGAGCAGGCTCGCTCCCACAGGGTATACATGGCTGTATACCCGCCATTTACCGTTTTTTTCACATGCCATCCGGATAATTCCGGGGAATGCGGCATCTGAGCCAGCCATTCCCCTAGCCGAATTTTCTGGAACGCATTCCCCCGATGGCCAAAACCCAAACACTGTCTGCCGCCAAACCTACCCGCCGCTCCCGCTTCGCCCTGCCCTGGTATGCCTGGTCGCTGCTGGCGCTGGCCGCCGCCTATGGCCTGGCGTTTGCGATGCATTGGGACGACCGCGGGCTGCTTTGGCTATCGGAACACTTCCAGAGCCCGGCCCAGCGCCAGGAGAGCATCTGGCTGCCGGACTACCGCGCCGTGATCGACGCCAAGCCACTGCCGGGCATGGAGAAGGACGAGGCGTCCGATGTGACCTACAACCCGCAGACCAAGACTCTATTCGCCGTCATGGGCAAGAACCCGTTCCTGGTGGAGCTGACCCTGCAAGGCGATGTGCTGCGCAAGATGCCTTTGGTGGGCTGGAACAACCCCGAAGGCGTGACCTATATGACCAATGGTCTGCTGGCGATTACCGACGAGCGCAATCACACGCTGTCAATCGTCCAGGTGGATGCCAGCACCCGCGAGCTGAACAGCACTGACTTCCCCAAATACGACCTGGGTGCATCAGAGAACCAGAACAAAGGGTTCGAAGCGATTGTCTGGGATCCGCGTAACCAGCAACTGGTGCTCGGGGAGGAACGCCCGCCAGCACTGTTCACCTGGACAAGCGATGGCAGCCAATTGCTCAAGGGCGACAAGCAGATCCACGTCAGCAATGAACTGGACTTGCGCAACCTCTCGGCACTGGCGATCGACCCGCGCACCGGTCACATGCTGGTGCTTTCGGCCGACTCCCATCTGCTGCTGGAACTGGATGAAAAAGGCGAGCAAGTCAGCTTCATGACCTTGCTGGGCAGCTTCAACGGCTTGAAAGACACGATCCCTCGCGCCGAAGGCGTGACCGTCGATGAGGCCGGCAATCTGTACATGGTCAGCGAACCGAATCTGTTCTATCGTTTCGAAAAACAGCGCTGATAGCACTAACTCTGTAGGATAAATTCTCCTTCGTTGTAGGGTGTGGCACACAGCCATTAAGCTTCAGTTCAGGCAGCCGTGGTATTTCCACCCACCTGTTCTTATCCGAGCCCACCCCAACATGCGTCGACTCGCCCGCCCCAAACCCCTGGTCCTGATACTGCTGACCCTGGTGCTGATCTTCCTGATCGCAGCCGGTCAGCACCTGCGTCTGTTCGAACGCGCCTGGTTCAATCTCAACACCCTTTGGAAAACCACCAGCGAACAGGCCATCGCCTTGGACCAGTACCGGGTCACGGTCGAGGCGCAGGTGATCGAAGGCCTGGACGATGACGTTTCAGCGCTGACGTTCGATCCCGTACGCAAGAGCCTGTTCACCGTCACCAACAAGAATGCCGAGCTGATCGAATTGTCCCTGGACGGCAAGATTTTGCGGCGCATCGCGCTGATCGGCTTTGGCGATCCAGAGGCGGTGGAGTTCATCAGCGAAGACACTTACGTCATCACTGACGAGCGCCAGCAGCGCCTGATCAAGATTCACCTGGATGACGACACCCAATTCCTCGACGCCGCCGATGCCGAGCAGATGACCCTCGGCGTGCACATGAGCGGCAACAAAGGCTTCGAAGGGCTGGCCTACGATTCGGTGGGCAAACGGCTGTTCGTGGCCAAGGAACGCGACCCGATGCTGATTTATGAAGTGCATGGGTTTCCCCACCACAATCCGGAAAAATCCTACGCGGTCCACGTGATCAACAACCCCAAGCGCGATGCCGGGCTGTTCGTGCGCGACCTTTCAAGCCTGCAATACGACGAGCGCAGCGGCCATTTGCTGGCGCTGTCCGATGAGTCGCGGTTGATTATCGAGCTGGATATAGACGGCCGGCCGTTGAGCACGCTGTCGTTGAGCAAAGGCCGCCAGGGCCTGCAGAAAACCGTGCCGCAGGCCGAAGGCCTGGCCATGGACGACGACGGCAACCTGTATGTGGTGAGCGAGCCGAACCTGTTCTATGTGTTCAAGAAGCCGCAGCCTTGATGCACTCGCCCTGAAACACCACAACAACCCAATGTGGGGAGCGAGCCTGCTCGCGATAACGGTGTGTCAGCCGACATTGATGTGTCGGATAAACCGCTATCGCGAGCAGGCTCGCTCCCACAGGGGAATACTTCACTCAAAAGAGCAGGTTATTTCGTCGACTTACTCAGCCCGCAGGGTCTTCACCCCTTCAGCGGTTCCCAGCAACAGCACATCCGCCGGACGAGCCGCGAACAAACCGTTGGTGACCACGCCGACGATGGCGTTGATCTGGCTTTCCAGTTCCACCGGGTTGGTGATCTGCAAGTTGTGCACGTCCAGGATGATATTGCCGTTATCGGTCAGCACGCCTTCGCGATACACCGGGTCGCCGCCCAGCTTCACCAGTTCGCGGGCCACATGACTGCGGGCCATCGGGATGACTTCCACCGGCAACGGGAATGCGCCGAGCACAGGCACCAGTTTGCTGGCGTCGGCAATGCAGATGAAGGTCTTGGCCACGGCCGCGACGATCTTCTCGCGCGTCAGGGCCGCGCCACCGCCCTTGATCAGGTTCAGGTGCGCGTCGCTTTCGTCGGCGCCATCGACGTAGAACTCCAGGTCGCTCACGGTGTTGAGTTCATACACCGGGATCCCGTGGCCCTTGAGGCGCGCGGCGGTGGCTTCGGAACTGGCGACCGCGCCGTCGAACGCGCCCTTGTGGCGAGCCAGCGCGTCGATGAAGCAGTTGGCCGTGGAGCCGGTACCGACCCCGACGATGCTCTTGTCATCCAGTTTCGGGAGGATGAGGTCGACGGCGGCCTGGGCCACGGCCTGTTTGAGTTGATCCTGGGTCATGCGGGCTCCGAAAGCGGGCAGGAAGTAAAGAGGGGCGCGAGTATAACCCAACAAAACCTTGGGATTCGTGTGGTCGCCCAGCCAAAAGCCGGGTTAGACTCCTTGGCCCTGCCCAACTCGCTCAGTGATGCTTTCCGATGCTTGAACAGTACGTCAAAAAGATCCTCACCTCGCGCGTTTATGACGTTGCCGTAGAAACCCCGTTGCAGACCGCTCGCCAGCTCTCCGAGCGGCTGGGCAACAGCATTTTGCTCAAGCGTGAAGACTTGCAGCCGGTGTTCTCGTTCAAGATTCGCGGGGCCTACAACAAGCTGACCCAGCTCAGCGACGAAGAACGCGCACGCGGCGTGGTCACGGCGTCGGCGGGCAACCACGCCCAGGGCCTGGCCCTGGCGGCCAAGGTGCTGGGCGTCAAGGCCACCATCGTGATGCCCAAGACCACCCCGGAAATCAAGGTCGAAGGCGTGCGCTCGCGGGGCGGCAAAGTGGTGCTGCATGGCGATTCGTTCCCCGAAGCCCTGGCCTATTCGCTGAAACTGGTCGACGAAAAAGGCTACGTCTACATCCACCCCTATGACGACCCCCACACCATTGCCGGGCAGGGCACGGTGGCGATGGAAATCCTGCGCCAGCACCCCGGGCGCCTGGATGCGATCTTCGTCCCGGTGGGCGGTGGCGGGCTGATCGCAGGGATCGCAGCCTACGTGAAATACCTGCGCCCGGACATCAAGGTCATCGGCGTCGAGCCGGACGACTCCAATTGCCTGCAAGCGGCCATGGCCGCTGGTGAGCGCGTGGTGCTGCCGACCGTGGGGCTGTTCGCCGATGGCGTCGCCGTGGCACAGATCGGCCAGCACACCTTCGATATCTGCAAACACTACGTGGACGAAGTCATCACCGTCAGCACCGACGAGATCTGCGCCGCCATCAAGGATATCTACGACGATACCCGCTCGATCACCGAACCTGCCGGCGCCCTGGGCGTGGCCGGGATCAAGAAATACGTCGAGTCACGGGGCGTCAGCGGCCAGACCCTGGTGGCCATCGACTCCGGGGCCAACGTCAACTTCGACCGCTTGCGCCACGTGGCCGAACGCGCCGAACTGGGCGAGGGCCGCGAAGCGATCATCGCCGTGACCATCCCTGAGAAGCCAGGTAGCTTCAAGGCGTTCTGCGAAGCCGTCGGCAAACGCCAGATCACCGAATTCAACTACCGCTATAACACCGGCAGTGAAGCGCACATCTTCGTCGGCGTGCAGACCCACCCGGAAAACGACCCACGCAGCGCGCTGATCGCCAGCCTGACCGAACAAGGCTTCCCGGTGCTGGACCTGACCGACAACGAACTGGCCAAGTTGCACATCCGCCACATGGTGGGCGGGCACGCGGCACACGTCATCGACGAAGTGGTGTTGCGCTTCGAATTCCCGGAACGCCCGGGCGCACTGTTCAATTTCCTCAACAAGCTGGGTGGGCGCTGGAATATCTCGATGTTCCACTACCGCAACCATGGTGCGGCGGATGGCCGTGTGGTCGCCGGGTTGCAAGTGCCTCACGATGAGCGCCACCTGGTGCCAGCCGCCCTGGAAGAAATCGGCTACCCGTACTGGGATGAAAGCGATAACCCGGCCTATCAGTTGTTCCTGGGTTGATAAAGCCGGGCTAGGCTGTGAGCAGGACTTAAGGAAATCGAACAATGGAAACACTGACCACGCTGAAGATCGCTCACATCGTCGCCACGGTATTGCTGTTGGCGGGCGCCCTGGGGCTGGCCATCTGGGTCTGGCGCACGCGCCGCAACGGCGATGCCACGGCGGCGGCTCGTACGCTGCAACGCCCGCGGCTGTTCATCTGGTTGGTGATGATCCTTGCACTGGCGAGCCTTCCATTCACGGGCTGGTGGATGGTGCACCAGGTCGGCTGGCCACTGGGGCAGACCTGGTTGCTGGCTTCCAGCGTGCTCTACACCTTGGCGGCGCTGGCGGGGTTCTGGCTGGTGGTGCGGCTGAACAAATTGCGCAAGGCGCCGGGAGGTAGCGGGAAGTTCACCTTTGCCTTGGCGCTATTCAGCGTTGTCTGCTTTGTCGCCATTGCGGGGTTGATGGGGGCCAAGCCGGTTTAAAGGTTTAGACCGCGCTGACCTCATCGCGAGCAGGCTCGCTCCACACTAGATTTGCGTTGTTTACAAAATCCCTGTGGAAGCGAGCCTGCTCGCGATAGCCCTATCAGCCGCGCAACGAAATCACCGGCCAACCACGTCTTTCGGCCTCGGCCCGCAGATTCGGATCCGGATCCACCGCCACCGGATGCGTCACCACCTCCAGCAACGGCAAGTCGTTCATCGAATCACTGTAGAAATAGCTGCCGTCGAGCGAATGCCCGGTCTCTTCCAGCCAACGGTTCAATCGGGTCACCTTGCCCTCGCGAAAACACGGGATGTCGGCGCTGCGCCCGCTGTAGCGCCCATCAATCATCTCGCACTCGGTGGCGATCAGGGTTTCCACACCCAGGCGTTCGGCAATCGGCCCGGTGACAAAGCGGTTGGTGGCAGTGATGATCACCAGCTTATCGCCAGCGGCGCGGTGCTTTTCCAGCAATTCGACGGCCTGGGGCAACACGATTGGCTCGATGCAGTCGCGCATGTAGTCCAGGTGCCACTGCGCCAGCACGTGCATTTCGGTCCGACCGAGGATTTCCAGGCAAAAGTTCAGGTACTCGGCGTTGTCGAGCTTGCCGGCCAGGTAATCCTGGTAGAACTCGTCGTTGCGTGCCTTGTAAGTGACAGCATCCAGGAAACCGCGCTCGCACAGGTAATCGCCCCACGCGTGATCGCTGTCGCCGCCCAGCAATGTGTTGTCCAAGTCGAATAAAGCCAGCCGCATTGCAGTTACTCGCTGAAAAATCTGAAGAAAGGCGTCCAGAATACGTACTTTTCACAAGAGTGCACATAAGCTAGGCGGGCTCGTTGCTGCTTTCACAACCTTTGTGGAACAATGCGGCGACATGCGTTTGCGAGGTTGTTGCCGTGATCGACCCCGATGGTTTCCGCCCCAATGTGGGGATCATTCTTACGAATGATGCAGGGCAGGTGCTATGGGCTCGCCGTATCAATCAAGACGCCTGGCAGTTTCCCCAGGGCGGGATCAACCCCCAGGAGACGCCGGAAGAGGCCTTGTACCGCGAGTTGAACGAAGAAGTGGGGCTTGAGCGAGAAGATGTCGAAATACTCGCCTGCACCCGAGGCTGGTTGCGCTATCGTTTGCCGCAACGCCTGGTCCGCACGCACAGCCAACCGCTGTGTATCGGCCAGAAGCAGAAATGGTTTCTCCTGCGCCTGATCTCCAACGAGCAACGGGTGCGGATGGATTTGACCGGTAAACCGGAGTTCGATGGCTGGCGCTGGGTCAGCTATTGGTATCCGTTGGGCCAGGTGGTGACATTCAAGCGCGAAGTGTATCGACGCGCTCTCAAAGAGCTTGCCCCGCGCCTGCTGACGCGCGACTGACGACGGAGTTCGACCCCGAGCCATGCTCAATACGCTGCGCAAGATCGTCCAGGAAGTTAACTCCGCCAAGGATCTCAAGGCGGCGTTGGGGATTATTGTATTGCGCGTCAAAGAGGCCATGGGCAGCCAGGTCTGCTCGGTCTACCTGCTGGACCCCGAGACCAACCGTTTCGTGCTGATGGCCACCGAGGGCTTGAACAAGCGCTCGATCGGCAAGGTCAGCATGGCGCCCAATGAAGGTCTGGTCGGCCTGGTCGGCACGCGCGAAGAACCCCTGAACCTCGAAAACGCCGCGGATCACCCGCGCTATCGTTACTTTGCCGAAACCGGGGAAGAACGCTACGCCTCGTTCCTCGGCGCACCGATCATCCACCACCGCCGCGTTGTCGGCGTATTGGTCATCCAGCAAAAAGAGCGCCGCCAGTTCGACGAGGGGGAAGAAGCCTTCCTCGTGACCATGAGCGCGCAACTGGCCGGGGTTATCGCTCACGCCGAGGCCACCGGCTCGATCAGCGGCCTGGGTCGCCAGGGCAAGGGTATCCAGGAAGCCAAGTTCGTCGGCGTACCGGGCTCACCGGGCGCGGCGGTGGGCACGGCGGTGGTCATGCTGCCGCCCGCCGACCTCGACGTGGTGCCGGACAAGGCCATCACCGACATCGATGCCGAGCTGGGCTTGTTCAAGACCGCCATCGAAGGCGTACGGGCCGACATGCGCGCCCTGTCGGCCAAGCTGGCGACGCAGCTGCGGCCTGAAGAGCGCGCGCTGTTCGACGTCTACCTGATGATGCTCGACGACGCCTCCCTGGGCAGCGAAGTGACCACCGTCATCAAGACCGGCCAGTGGGCCCAGGGCGCGCTGCGC
Source organism: Pseudomonas bijieensis (assembly GCF_013347965.1). Classification (NCBI taxonomy): domain Bacteria; kingdom Pseudomonadati; phylum Pseudomonadota; class Gammaproteobacteria; order Pseudomonadales; family Pseudomonadaceae; genus Pseudomonas; species Pseudomonas bijieensis. Next base: position 3,878,236 of record NZ_CP048810.1, read on the forward strand.
CAAGTGGTGACCGACCACGTCAACCGTTTCGAACTGATGGACGACGCCTACCTGCGCGAGCGTGCCTCCGACGTCAAGGACCTTGGCCGCCGGTTGTTGGCCTATTTGCAGCAGGAACGCCAGCAGACCCTGGTCTACCCCGATAACACCATCCTCGTCAGCGAAGAGCTGACCCCGGCCATGCTCGGCGAAGTGCCGGAAGGCAAGCTGGCGGGGCTGGTCTCGGTATTGGGCTCGGGCAACTCCCACGTGGCGATCCTGGCCCGGGCCATGGGCATCCCGACGGTGATGGGCCTGGTGGACCTGCCGTACTCCAAGGTCGACGGCATCCAGATGATCGTCGATGGCTACCACGGCGAGGTCTACACCAACCCCAGCGACGTGCTGCGCAAGCAGTTCGCCGATGTGGTGGAGGAAGAGAAACAACTGTCCCTGGGCCTGGACGCGCTGCGGGACCTGCCTTGCGTGACCCTCGACGGCCACCGCATGCCACTGTGGGTCAACACCGGCCTGCTGGCCGACGTGGCCCGGGCACAGAAACGTGGCGCCGAGGGTGTGGGCCTGTACCGCACCGAAGTGCCGTTCATGATCAACCAGCGCTTCCCGAGTGAAAAGGAACAGCTGGCGATCTACCGCGAACAACTGGCCGCGTTCCACCCGCAACCGGTGACCATGCGCAGCCTGGACATCGGCGGCGACAAGTCCCTGTCCTACTTCCCGATCAAGGAAGACAACCCGTTCCTCGGTTGGCGCGGCATTCGCGTGACCCTCGATCACCCGGAAATCTTCCTGGTCCAGGCCCGCGCCATGCTCAAGGCCAGCGAAGGCCTGAACAACCTGCGCATCCTGTTGCCGATGATCTCCGGCACCCATGAACTGGAAGAAGCCCTGCACCTGATCCACCGGGCCTGGGGCGAAGTGCGCGACGAAGGCACCGACGTGCCGATGCCGCCGGTGGGCGTGATGATCGAGATTCCGGCAGCGGTGTACCAGACCAAGGAACTGGCGCGGCAGGTGGACTTCCTGTCGGTGGGTTCCAACGACCTGACCCAGTACCTGCTGGCCGTGGACCGCAACAACCCACGGGTCGCCGATCTGTACGATTACCTGCACCCGGCCGTGCTGCAAGCCTTGCAGAACGTGGTGCGTGACGCCCATGCCGAAGGTAAGCCGGTGAGCATCTGCGGCGAAATGGCCGGTGACCCGGCAGCGGCGGTGCTGCTGATGGCGATGGGTTTCGACAGCCTGTCGATGAACGCCACCAACCTGCCGAAAGTGAAGTGGATGCTGCGCCAGATCAACCTCAGCAAGGCCCAGGAGTTGCTGGCCGAGGTGATGACCATCGACAACCCGCAGGTGATCCACAGCTCCTTGCAATTGGCACTGAAGAACCTTGGGTTGGCGCGGATGATCAATCCGGCTTCGAACAAAACCCTCTGAATCTGTAGCGCCCCTTTCGCGAGCAGGCTCGCTCCCACAGGGGATCTCGGTTGTTCACACAATATGTGTTCACCGCCGATCCACAGTGGGAGCGAGCTTGCTCGCGATAGGGCCAGACCTGACACCACAAAGCTAGACCCTGACCTCGACCTCCCCCAAATGCCCCCCATGCGGCCCGAAACTGCGCTCGACCATATGCCGTGTCCCATCGGCATGGACAATCAACGCCGTGCTCGCCCGCGTCCCATAAGCCGGGCTGGCGATGAACACGCTCGACAACAGCATCTCGGTCGCCAGCCCAACGCCCGTATCCGGCAGCTCAGCCACCGGGGCGGGTTGCGGGTCGTTCAGCAGCGCCAATAGCGCCTGGGGCTGCGGATCGTCCAGCACCTCGGCCAGCGCCGCCCGGGCCTTGAGCAGCTTGGGCCATGGCGTGTTCAGCCCGGCGTTCGACAAACCATAGACGCCTTCGGCCAGTCGCTGTGGCCGAACATCACGGGCGTTGTGGTGCCAGAGCTCGGAGCCATCGCCGAGCAGCAGGTTGAACCCGCCATACTCGCTGGCGCGGGGCACGACTTCGCTCAAGTACTCGGCAATCGAGAGATTTCCGGTCAGGAACCGCGCCACCAGCTCACCGCGAGACTTGAATGCCGGCAACTGGCCCGGGTCACGGATGTTGGTCAGGGCGGCAAAGCGACCCTCGGCGCCAACGCCAAGCCAGGTGCCGCCGGCCTCCAGGTCGCGACCAGCGTGGACCTGGGGCGCGTCAGGCCACTGGGCCAGGGGCAAGGTCGGCCGGGCGTAGAACTCGTCGCGGTTGGCCGCCACGATTAATGGCTGGGCGTGGCCGGGGCGCCAGGCAAATACGATCAGGCACATCAGGTAATCCCGTTAACAATGCCAATCGGTTGAAAGAATAAAGCCAGACACAGTTTTTGTGGGAGGCACTGTGTGGGAGCAAAGCTTGCTCGCGAAACAGGCGCCTCGATTTCTGAAAGACCGTAGCGCCGCCATCGCGGGCAAGCCTTGCTCCCACAAAGCGGGGCGGGGCGACGTTTCGCTAAATCCCCTCGCCACAAGGTTTCGTGCCAAATGCTGTGATCACTCTACCCAGACATCGCCGCCACATCCATCGCCTTCAGTAGAGCCCAAGGCCCTGGATCCGTTACCATGCCGCTCTTATTTCGGGGATGGGCGGGGAGACGCTGGTGGAATTTTTGCTCTATCTGCTGCTCGGCGCCTGCGCCGGCGTGCTGGCTGGGTTGTTCGGCGTGGGGGGCGGGATCATCATCGTCCCGGTGCTGGTGTTCAGTTTCACCTTGCAAGGCTTCGACCCGCAGGTATTGACGCACCTGGCCGTCGGCACCTCGCTGGCGTCGATCATCTTCACTTCGGTCAACGCCGTACGCGAGCATCAGCGCAAGGGCGCGGTGCGCTGGCCAGTGTTCGCCTGGATGACCGTCGGCATCCTGATCGGTGCCGGTTTTGGCGCGATCACCGCCGAAGCGATTTCCGGCCCGCACCTGCAGAGGATCATCGGCGTGTTCGCCCTGGTCGTCGCCGCGCAATTGGCCCTGGACCTCAAGCCCAAGGCCAGCCGTACGGTGCCAGGCAAGGGCGGCCTGACCTTGGCCGGCACGGTGATCGGCTGGGCCTCGGCGATCTTCGGCATTGGCGGCGGTTCGCTGACCGTGCCGTTCCTGACCTGGCGCAGCGTGCCGATGCAGCAAGCGGTCGCGACGTCATCGGCTTGCGGGCTGCCCATCGCCGTGGTCAGCGCATTAAGTTTCATGATTCTGGGCTGGCACGATCCGTTGTTGCCGGCCCATAGTCTCGGTTTTGTGTATTTGCCGGCGTTGCTGGGCATCGCCCTGACGAGCATGGTCTTCGCCCGTTTCGGTGCGCGGCTGGCCCATCGTCTGTCGCCGCGCTTGCTCAAACGGCTGTTCGCCGCTTTGCTGTTCTGCGTCGGCTTGAGTTTCCTGTTCTGACGCAATCCTGGCTTAATCCCGAGGTGGCAGCGTCGCCCGGGTATTTTTGACGTTTACGAGGAATATCAATGCTGCCTTACCCGCAGATCGATCCGGTAGCCCTGGCCATCGGCCCGCTGAAAATCCACTGGTACGGCCTGATGTACCTGGTCGGCATCGGCGGCGCCTGGCTGCTGGCGTCGCGCCGGCTCAACCGTTTCGACCCGACCTGGAACAAGGAAAAGCTCTCCGACCTGGTGTTCTGGCTGTCCATGGGCGTGATCGTCGGCGGGCGCCTGGGCTACGTGCTGTTCTATGACCTGAGCGCCTACCTGGCCAACCCGACGCTGATCTTCGAGGTCTGGAAGGGCGGCATGTCGTTCCACGGCGGGTTCATTGGCGTGATGCTGGCGGCGTTGTGGTTCGGCAAGCGCAACAACAAGTCGTTTTTCGAGCTGATGGACTTCGTCGCGCCAATGGTGCCGATTGGCCTGGGCGCCGGGCGCATCGGCAACTTCATCAACGCCGAGTTGTGGGGCAAGCCGACCGACGTGCCGTGGGCGATGATCTTCCCGCCGTTCAGTGACCCGGCACAGTTGCCGCGCCATCCGTCGCAGTTGTACCAGTTCGCCCTCGAAGGCGTGGCATTGTTCCTGATCCTCTGGCTGTTCTCGCGCAAGCCGCGGCCAACCATGGCGGTATCGGGCATGTTCGCGCTGTTCTACGGGATCTTCCGCTTCATCGTCGAATTCGTCCGCGTACCGGACGCCCAGCTCGGCTACCTGGCGTGGAACTGGCTGACCATGGGCCAGGTGTTGTGCCTGCCGATGATCGTCGGCGGCCTGGCGCTGATCTGGCTGGCCTATCATCGCGCGCCAGCTGCGGCGGCCAAGGTTTAAAATTCGAACCCCGGGGCGCTGGCCCCGGGTTCAAGGACACAGGTAACCCATGAAGCAATATCTCGATCTGGTGGCCCACGTCATCAAGAACGGCACCAAGCAAGCCAACCGCACCGGCGTGAACACCATCAGCTTTCCCGGCGCCATGCTGCGCTATGACCTGAAGGACGGTTTCCCGGCCATCACCACCCGCAAAATGGCCTTCAAATCGGCCATCGGCGAGATGTGCGGTTTTCTGCGTGGGGTCAACAACGCCGCCGAATTCCGCGCCCTGGGCTGCAAGGTCTGGGACCAGAACGCCAACGAAAACGCCCAGTGGCTGGCCAACCCGTTCCGCCAGGGCGAAGACGACCTGGGCGAGATCTACGGTGTGCAATGGCGCAAATGGCCGGCCTACAAACAGATCCCTTCGAGCAACCCGGCGGCCATCGAGCAAACCCTGGCCCAAGGCTACCGGCAGATCGCCGAAGGCGAAGAAAACGGCCAGGCCTACGTGGTGCTGTACAAGGCCATCGACCAGGTTCGCCAGTGCGTCGACACCATCATCAAGGACCCGGGCAGCCGCCGTATCCTGTTCCACGGCTGGAACTGCGCCCAGCTCGATGAAATGGCCCTGCCGCCGTGCCATCTGCTCTACCAGTTCCACCCGAATGTCGAGACCAGGGAAATTTCCCTGACCCTCTACATCCGCTCCAACGACCTGGGCCTGGGCACGCCGTTCAACCTCACCGAAGGCGCCGCGCTGCTGAGCCTGATCGGCCGCCTGACCGGCTACACGCCGCGCTGGTTCACCTATTTCATTGGTGATGCCCACGTCTACGAAAACCACCTGGACATGCTCAACGAACAACTCAAGCGCGAGCCGTTCCCGATGCCGAAACTGGTGATTTCCGAGCGCGTGCCGGAGTTCGCCAAGACCGGTGTGTACCAGCCTGAGTGGCTGGAACTCGTGGAGCCGAGCGACTTCTCCCCTCGAAGGCTACCAGCACCACGCGCCGATGACTGCGCCGATGGCGGTCTAAGCCACACCACCCCTCCCCTTGTGGGAGCGAGCCTGCTCGCGATAGCGTCCTCACATTCAATGCTTATGTGACTGACCCACCGCTATCGCGAGCAGGCTCGCTCCCACATTGAATCGGCATGAGCTCCAAGATCGGCTCAATGCCCATGACTCCTGCCCACATGTGAATGCTCCACCTCCGGCGCCACCGCCCCGCTCACCTCCAGGCGCTGCAAGATCCCGCATTGATCCAGGTCCGGCCCTTCGCCACAGCGATGGCGCAAGTCGATCAGTTGTGTCTGCAAGGCCAACAGGCCATCGATGCGAGCCTTCACGTGCTGAATGTGTTCGTCGATCAGCGCGTTGACGCTTTCGCACTGGTCCTGGGGGGCTGTCGCGCAGGGCCAGGAGGCTGCGGATTTCTTCCAGGGTCATGTCCAGGGTGCGGCAGTTGCGGATGAACGTCAGCCGCTCGGCATGGGCCTGGGTATAGACGCGGTAATTGCCATCGCTGCGGGCCGGTTCCGGCAGCAGGCCTTCGCGCTCGTAATAGCGGATGGTCTCGACCTGGCAATCGGTGATTTTCGCCAGTTCTCCGATCTTCATGGTGCAGCCTTCCAAATAGGTGCTTGACCCTATAGTGGCTACAGGGTCTTTACTGCGCAACAGGCACTTTTCACGGACGTACCCGATGAGCGACTCCCTCCATATCCACAAACCCGCCCACGACCATGACCACGGGCATTCCTGCTGCGCGTCGAAAGCGGCACCTGCGGTGGTCAACCTCGGCAAGACGCCGACGGACGGTGCGCGGCTGAGCAGTTTTCGCATCGAAGCCATGGACTGCCCCACCGAACAGACGCTGATCCAGAACAAGCTCGGCAAGCTCGAAGGCGTGCAGCAACTGGAATTCAACCTGATCAACCGCGTGCTGGGCGTGACCCACGATTTGCCCAGCGACGCGCCAATCATCAAGGCCATCGAGTCCCTGGGGATGCAGGCCGACCCACTGACCCCGGGCCAGAAACCAGAAACCAACGACCTGCCCGCCCCAGCCAAGCCCTGGTGGCCGCTGGCGTTGTCCGGCGTGACAGCCCTGGGCGCCGAGGTGATTCACTTCACCAACGCCGCGCCAAACTGGGTGGTCGCGCTGGTGGCGTTGGTGTCGATCCTCAGCGGCGGCCTGGGTACGTACAAGAAGGGTTGGATCGCCCTGAAGAACCGCAACCTGAACATCAATGCGCTGATGAGCATCGCCGTGACCGGTGCGGTGTTGATCGGCCAATGGCCGGAAGCGGCGATGGTGATGTTCCTGTTCACCGTGGCCGAACTGATCGAAGCCAAATCCCTGGACCGGGCGCGCAATGCTATCGGCGGCCTGATGCAAATGGCCCCAGAGCAAGCCACCGTGCAACAAGCCGATGGCAGTTGGCAGGTACAGGCGGTCAAGGCTCTCGCCCTCGGCGCGCGCGTGCGAGTGCGCCCCGGCGAGCGCGTGGGCCTGGACGGTGACGTGGTCGCCGGACGCTCCACCATCGATCAGGCACCGATCACCGGCGAAAGCCTGCCGGTGGAAAAAACCGTCGGCGACAAAGTGTTCGCCGGTACCATCAACCAGGCCGGCGAACTGGAGTACACCGTGACCGCGGCGGCCGATCACTCCACTCTGGCGCGAATCATCCACGCAGTGGAACAGGCCCAGGGCTCCCGCGCGCCGACCCAGCGCTTCGTCGATCAGTTCTCGAAAATCTACACCCCGGCGGTGTTCATCCTGGCCTTGGCCGTGGCCGTCATCCCACCGCTGTTCATGGGCGCGGCATGGTTCGACTGGATCTACCGGGCGCTGGTGCTGCTGGTGGTGGCCTGCCCGTGCGCACTGGTGATTTCCACACCCGTGACCATCGTCAGCGGCCTCGCCGCCGCGGCGCGCAAAGGCATCCTGGTCAAAGGCGGCGTGTACCTGGAGGGCGGCTACAAGCTCGACTACCTGGCCTTGGACAAGACCGGTACGCTCACCCACGGCAAGCCGGTGCAAACCGACTATGTGGCGCTGGACCCCACCGTGGAAAGCACCGCCCCGGCCCTCGCCGCCAGCCTCGCCGCGCGCTCCGACCATCCGGTTTCCCGAGCGATTGCCCACGCAGCTGTGGATAAGCATCTGGCACAGCAGGTTGTGGATAACTTCGAGGCGCTGGCCGGGCGCGGCGTTCGCGGCGACATCGGTGGCCAGACCTACCACCTGGGCAATCATCGCCTGGTGGAGGACCTGGGCCTGTGCTCTCCCGAGCTGGAAGAAAAACTCTTCGCCCTGGAAAAACAAGGCAAGTCCGTGGTGCTGCTGCTCGACAGTACAGGCCCCTTGGCGCTGTTTGCCGTGGCGGACACCGTTAAGGATTCCAGCCGCGAAGCCATTCGGGAGCTGCATGACCTGGGCATCAAGACCCTGATGCTCACTGGCGATAACGTCCACACCGCTGAAGCGATCGCCGCCCAGGTGGGCATGGATCAGGCCCGCGGAGATTTGTTGCCGGAGGACAAGCTGCAAGCCATCGAAGACTTGTACACCCTGGGTCACCGCGTCGGCATGGTCGGCGACGGCATCAACGACGCACCGGCCCTGGCCCGCGCGGAAATCGGCTTCGCCATGGCGGCGGCCGGCACCGACACGGCCATCGAAACCGCTGATGTGGCTTTGATGGACGATGATCTGCGCAAGATCCCAGCCTTCATTCGCCTGTCGCGGCAGACTTCAAGCATCCTGAAACAGAACATTGCCCTGGCGTTGGTCATCAAGGCGATCTTCCTTGGGGTGACCTTCGCCGGCTTCGCCACCATGTGGATGGCGGTGTTTGCCGACATGGGGGTGAGTTTGCTGGTGGTGTTCAATGGGTTGCGGTTGTTGCGTAAATAAGAAGTCTTAGGTGGCTGGACGGGCCCTATCGCGAGCAAGCTTTGCTCCCACAGTTGGCGCTTTGTGAATACAGCGTTTTGAACTCACAGCAGATCTGCTGTGGGAGCAAAGCTTGCTCGCGATGGGCTGCACAGCAGCCCCAAAAAACAAGATCAATCACGCTTGGGCTCGCGAATCTTGTACCAGGCCACATACAGCGCCGGCAGGAACAGCAATGTCAGCAGGGTGGCGATGATGATCCCGCCAATCATCGCGTAGGCCATCGGCCCCCAGAACACTTCCCGGGCAATCGGGATCATCCCCAGGCTCGCCGCGGCCGCCGTCAGCAGGATCGGCCGACGCCGGTGTTCGGTGGCCTCCACCACCGCATCCCAGGGCTCGTAGCCGTCACGTTCATACTCGTCGATCTGGGTCACCAGGATCACCGAGTTACGGATGATGATGCCGATCAACGCGAGGATCCCGAGGATCGCCACAAAACCCATGGGCGTGCCCGTCGGCACCAGCGCCAGCACCACGCCGATCAAGCCCAGGGGCGCGACGCTGGCCACCAGGAACAGTTTCTGCACGCTGTGCAGCTGGATCATCAGGAAGGTCGCCATCAAGAACAGCATCAGCGGCACGACACTGGCGATCGGCCCCTGGGCCTTGCTGCTCTCTTCCACCGTACCACCGGTGGCGACTTTGTAGCCCACCGGCAGGCCAGCGGCGAACTTGTCGATGGCCGGTTGCAGCTGCTTGACCAGGTCGGTGGGCTGGATTTCATCGCGCACCGCCGCCTTGATGGTGATGGTCGGTTTGCGGTCGCGACGCCACACCAGCGGCTGCTCCAGTTCATAGCCCACCGTGGCGAACGCCAGCAGCGGGATCGAGGTGCCGCTCGGGGTGACGATCTGCAGATTTTGCAGGGTTTCCGGTGAGCCGCGTTCGGCGTCTTCGGCCCGGCCCACCACATTTATCAAGTAGATATCGTCATCGACCTGGGTCACTGGAGACCCGCTGACGATGCTGTTCATCAGCCTGGCCACGTCATCGGAAGACAAGCCCAGTTGCCGCGCCTTGTCCTGGGCGATGTCGATGCGCAGCACCTTGCCCGGCTCGTTCCAGTCGTAAATGATTTCGCCGATGTGCGAGTTCTTGTCCAGTTCGGTAGCCAGCTCGATCGCATGCTTGCGCACCTGGTCGATGTCCTTGCCGCTGACCCGGTACTGGATCGGCCGACCCACCGGCGGGCCCATTTCCAGGGCCTGCACGTAGCTGCCGATGCCGACGAAGTCTTCACGCAGGCGCTTTTGCAGGCGTTCGGTGAGGGCGGTGCGCGACTCCAGGCCTTTACTGACGATCACCAGTTGCGCGTAGTACGGGTTCTGCAATTGCTGGTCCAGCGGCAGGTAGAAACGAATGGCGCCTTCGCCGATGTAAGTGCTCCAGCGCTCGATGTCCGGGTCGCCCTTGAGGCTCGCCTCCAGGCGATCGACGACCTTGCGGGTCTCGTCCATCGAAGCGTTTTGCGGCAGGTTGAGGTCCACCAGGATTTCCGGCCGGTCCGAGGACGGGAAGAACTGGTTCTGCACAAAGCGCATGCAAAACACCGCCAGCACGAACAGCAGCACGGTGATGCCAATGGCCCACCAGCGATTGCGCATCGCCCACAGCAGGCCACCGTTGAAGGCCCGGCCGATCCGACCCGGCTCAGCGCTGTGGGGTTTCACGTTGGTGCTGAGGATGTGCACGCCAATCACCGGGGCGAAGAGCACCGCGACGATCCACGACACCAGCATTGCCACGGCGATCACCGCGAACAGGGTAAAGGTGTACTCACCGGCGGAACTGGCGTTCAGGCCAATGGGCACGAAACCGGCCACGGTCACCAGGGTCCCGGTGAGCATCGGGAACGCGGTCGAGGTATAGGCGAACGTCGCGGCCTGGTCCTTGCTGTCGCCTTTTTCCAGGCGCGTGACCATCATCTCCACGGTGATCATCGCGTCATCCACCAGCAGGCCGAGGGCGATGATCAAGGCGCCGAGGGAAATCCGCTGCATGGTGATGCCGCTGTACTCCATGAACAGGAAGACCATCGCCAGCACCAGCGGAATCGAGCAGGCCACCACCAGCCCGGCCCGTATGCCGAGACTGACGAAGCTGACGAGCAGGACGATGATTACCGCCTCGAACAAGGCGCTGGTGAAGCCACCGACCGCCTCCTCCACCACTTCGGCCTGGTCCGACACGGTATGCACGCCAACGCCCACCGGCAGGTCGGCGGTCAGCTCGCTCATGCGCGCATGCAACGCCTTGCCGAAATCCTGGATGTTGCCGCCCTTCTTCATCGCGATAGCCAAGCCGATGGCTGGCGTGCCATTGAAACGGAACATCGGTGTGGCGGGGTCGACGTAGCCACGACGGATGTCGGCGATGTCGGCCAGTCGATAGAAGCGGTCATTGAGCCGCAGGTTGACGTTGGCCAGGTCCTTTTCCGACTGGAATTGCCCGGACGTGCGCACGGAAATCCGCTCGGGCCCGGCATCGATGACCCCGGCAGGCGTGACCGCGTTCTGCGATTGCAGGCTCTGCACCACCTGGCGTTGATCGATGCCCAGGGCCGCGAGTTTGCGCGTGGAGAAGTTCAGGTACAGCACTTCGTCCTGCTCGCCCACCATCTCGACCTTGCCCAGGCCCGGTACGTCACGGATCTCGGCGCGCACCTGTTCCACGTAGTCGCGCAACTGACGCATCGACAGGCCGTCGCCGGTGAAGGCGTACACCGAACCGTACACGTCGCCGAATTCGTCATTGAAACCAGGCCCCTGCAAGCCGTCAGGGAAATCGCCGCGAATGTCATTGATCTTCTTGCGCACCTGGTACCAGATCTCGGGAATTTCCTTGGCCCCGGTGGTATCGCGCAGGTACACGAACACCGTCGATTCTCCCGGACGGGTGTAACTCTTGACGTAGTCGAGGGAGTCGAGTTCTTCGAGTTTCTTCTCGATGCGATCAGTGACCTGCTTGAGGGTTTCCTCCTGGGTCGCACCGGGCCAACGGGTCTGGATAACCATGGTCTTGATGGTGAACGACGGGTCTTCTTCGCGCCCCAGGTTCATGTACGAAAACACGCCCATCAACAGCGCAACGAACATCAGGTACCAGACGAACGACTGATGCCGCAGGGCCCATTCGGACAGGTTGAAAGGCCCTTTCATCGTGCGTCCTCATCGAGTTTCACTTTCTGCCCCGGCTGGAGACTGTTCACACCAGCGCTGACCACGCGGTCGCCAGCCTTGATGCCGTTGGCCACCAGCACCGAGTCGGCCGAACGTTCGAGAATCCGCACGTCACGGGGCGAGACTGTCTGGTTCTGCGGGTCGACCAACCAGATGCGGGCCTTGCCGTCGACTTCTTGCAGCGCGCTAAGTGGCAGCTCGATGCGTGGCTCGATGGTCGAACTCAGGGTCACGCTGATCGCCGTGCCCAGGCGAAAGCCGGGTGGTGTATCGGCCAGCGTCAGGCGCGCGCGACGGGTACGGGTGGCACTCTGGGCCTGGGGTTCGATCTCGCGCACGGTGGCGGTGGTATGAATGCTCGGGTCCAATTGCGCGGCGACCTCGAACACCACGTCCGCGGGCAGGCGTTCGACCAACCCGGCCGGCAGGTCGATCACCGCTTCCTTGATGTCCGGACGGGCCAGGGTCACCACTTGCTGGCCGGCGGTGACCACCTGCCCGGCTTCGGCATTCCAGGCCGTGACGATCGCGTCGTGGTCGGTGCGCAGCTCGCTGTAGTTGAGTTGGTCGCGGGCCTGCTCCACCGAGGCGCGGGCCTGTTCGAGGGACGCGCCAGTGGTTTTCAAGTCGGTCTGGGCGATGTCCAACTGCGCCTGGGCGCCGACGCCACGGTCGAACAATTGTTGCTGGCGACGGGCATTGGCCTGGGCATTGATGTACTGCGCCTCGATCCGCGCCAGGTCGCCCTGGGCGGCGCGCAACTGGTTCTGCTGGTCGGTGGGATCGAGGGTGGCGAGCAGGTCGCCTTTCTTCACTTCGGCGCCGACATCGACATTGCGGCTGGCGATCCGCCCCGGCACACGGAAGCCCACGTTGCTCTCGTAACGCGCCTGGATATTGCCGGCAAACCGTCCAAGCGCCTGTTGGTCGAGGGCCCGGACCTCGACGGACAACACCGGACGCACCGGTTCGGGCGGTGCTTCCTCCTTGGAACAGGCGGCCAGCAAGAGTCCGGCCGAGATCATCCACAAACGCTTCATGGCTGGGCTCCCGGCGTGGATTTTTCATGGGTGTTTTCAGCGATCTCGACGCGTACGCCGGGGTGCAGCAATTGCCCGCCGGCGGTGACGATTTTCTCGCCGCCCTTGAGGCCGTCGCTGATGATGACCTTGCCGGTCAGGTAGCGGCCTACCGTCACCGTATGCAACTGCGCCTTGCCTTCACCGTCCACCAGCCACACGGCCGGGTCGCTGAGGTTCTTGGTCAGGGCCGACCAAGGCAGTTCGAAGGCAGTCTTGCCGGCGGACTTGGCCGTGGCGCTGACCACCGACCCCAGGCGCATGCCTTCGGGTAAATCATTGAGGGTGACCTTGACCTGCACCGTGCCGGTCTGGGCAGACACCGCCGGGGTGATCTCGCGTACCGTGCCAGTGGTCTTGATGGCGGGGTTATCCAGCAGACTGATAGTGATGGCAGGATCCGACGGCGGTTCGCTCAACAGCGATTCGTAGATGTTGAACACCGCGTCGCGTTCGCCGTCCCGGGCCAGGCTGAAGATCGGCTCCGTGGCCTGCACCACCTGGCCGACTTCAGCCTGGCGCGCGGTGATGATGCCCGGTGCCTCGGCAATCAGTGCGGTGTAGCTCAGTTGTTCACGAGCGTTGGCCAGTTGGGCCTGGGCGGCGGTCAGCGCACTCTGGCTGCTGCGCAGTTGGGCCTGGGCCGCGTCATATTCGCTCTGGCTGGTATAGCCCTTGGGCAGGAGTTTCTGCTGGCGCACGAAGGCCGCCGCACTCTGCTTGACCCGCGCCTGCTCGGCGGCCACCTGGGCCTCGGCGGAGTCGACATTGGTCTGCAAGTCACGGGGATCGAGCCGGGCCAGTATTTGCCGGGCCGAGACTCGGTCGCCGACATCGACCTTGCGCTCGATGATCTTGCCGCCCACACGAAACGACAGGTCGGCCTGTACCCGCGCCTGGACATCGCCAGTCAGGGTCACCGAGGCGGCGTATTCGCTGGGCACGGCTTGCTGCACAAAGACCCGTGGCAGGGCTTTTTCCGCAGGCTTTTCATCACCGCATCCGGCCAGTAGCGCGCAAAGGCCCAGGCCAACTACCAGTTTGATTCGGGGACCAGCCATGCAGACTCCTATGCGCTGTACGGACGTACCAGTGACGATACGACTGTGAGCTTAGAACAGGGTTCAACGAATACAATAGGTGCCGCAGATCAGGCACACTGATCGCCTCCCTGTAGGAGCCTGCGCATGCTCAAGACCCTGGCGGTGGCCAATTATCGATCCATCAACAAACTGGTCATCCCCCTGGGCCGGCTGAACCTGATCACCGGCCCCAACGGCAGCGGCAAGTCCAATCTGTACCGAGCCCTGCGTCTGTTGGCCGAGACGGCCCAGGGTGGAGTGGTCAACGCCCTGGCCCGCGAAGGCGGACTGGACTCGACCTTCTGGGCCGGCCCGGAAGAAATCAGCCGCCGCATGCGCAACGGCGAGGTGCCGGTCCAGGCAGTTGTGCGCCAGGGCACCAAGCGCTTGCGCCTGGGATTCGCCGGTGAAGACTTCAGCTATTCGATTGCCTTGGGCCTGCCGGAACCCAGTCTTTCAGCGTTTTCGCTGGATCCGGAGATCAAGCGTGAATGCATCTGGGCCGGTCCGGTGTTTCGGCCGGCCAGCCTGCTGGTGGATCGCAACGGGCCGATGATCCGTGCCCGCGAAGGCCGTTCATGGGATGTGCTGGCCCAGCACACGCCGACCTTCGACAGCCTGTTCGACCAGGTCGGCAGCCTGCGCACTTCGCCGGAGGTCCTGCAGATGCGCGAGTTCATTCGTCGCTGGCGCTTCTACGACCATTTCCGCAGCGACGCCGACGCGCCAGTGCGCCAACCGCAACTGGGCACCCGCACGCCGGTACTGCACCACGACGGACGCGACCTGGCCGCCGCCCTGCAGACCATCCTTGAAATCGGTGACGTCGAGGCCTTGCATGCCGCCATCGGCGACGCGTTCCCCGGTGCCCACCTGCGCATCGAGAAACTGCAAGGCGGACGTTTCGCCATCGCGTTCCAACAGCACGGCCTGCTGCGGCCGCTGTCCGCCGCCGAACTGTCCGACGGAACCCTGCGCTATCTGTTACTGGTGGCCGCCCTGCTCACCCCGCGCCCACCCTCGCTGATGGTGCTCAACGAACCGGAAACCAGCTTGCACCCGGATCTGTTGCCGGCCTTGGCGCGGTTGATCATCCGCGCTTCAGCCAATTGCCAGGTCTGGGTGGTGTCCCACGCCACGCGCCTGATCGCCGCACTGGAGCAGGATGAGGACTGCAATTGCATCGTGCTGGAAAAGGAGCTTGGACAGACCGGGATTGTCGGGCAGCGGGCGCTGGATGAACCGGCTTGGCATTGGCCGGATTAATCAGCGCCAGATAAACCGAATCGCGAGCAGGCTCGCTCCCACAGGGGAATGGTGCTCGACCGCAAATCTTCCGCCCTCCGCCGGCCAATGTGGGAGCGAGCCTGCTCGCGATGCGGTCCTTGAGGCGCTGCAACTGTCAGGAAATCACCCCTGCCACTTGCCACCCTCGACAATCACACTCTCAGGCTTGGTGTCATCGCTCAATTCCTTGCGCACATACTGGTCGTACAGCTTGAGCAGGTATTTCTCTTCACCCAGCTTCGCCAACTCGGCATTGACCCAATCACGCAGCTCGACATTGCCCTTCTTCACCGCCGGCGCAATCGGCGCTTCGGCGCCCAGTGTCTGCGCCAGCACGCGATAACCCGGGTTCTGCTTGGCCCAACTGAACAGCACCAGGTTGTCCTGGGCATAGGCGTCGCCACGACCGTTGGCCAGGGCTTGCAGGGACTCGGAGTTCTTCTCGAACTTGAGCAGTTTCCAATCCGGGTGATTCTTGGTCAGCCAGATATCCGCCGTGGTGCCGGTGGTGACGATGGTGGTACGGGTCGCCAGGTCATCGAGGCTTTTCACTTCGCTGGCCTGTGGCACCAGTGCCTGCACGGCGACTTTCAGATTCGGGTTGGTGAACTCCACCGCTTCCTTGCGCTCCGGGGTCACGGTCATGTTGGCCAGGATCAGGTCGACCTTGTCACTTTGCAGGAACGGAATCCGGCTCGCCGGCTCGACCGCGACGAACTCGACCTTGTTTTCATCGCCGAGCAGGTCCTTGGCGAATCGACGGCCAATGTCGGTATCGAAGCCGACATAACGCCCGGCCTCATCGACGAAGCCAAACGGTGGCTTGTCGGTGAAGACCCCGACGATCAATTTGTCCCGCGCCTTGATTTTGTCCAGGTAGCTGGCCGGCGCGGTGCTTTGACTGGCGGTTTTCGGCTTTGGCGGTTCTTCGGTTTTATTGCAGCCGGCCAGCAGTGCAAGACCGAGCAGCGGCAGTAGCAGCAGAGAAGACTTGGCAGTTTTCATGACAGTTGCAGTTCCTTTGTTTGAGTCGTTTTGGGTAGTGCGGCGACGTAGGAGAACTTCTCCAGGAACTGCTGCGCTCGTGCGGTTTGCGGGTTCGTAAAGAAAATCTCGGGAGGGTTTTGTTCAAGGATTCGCCCAGCATCCATGAACACAATGCGGTCAGCCACGGCCCGGGCGAAGGCCATTTCGTGGGTGACGATCAACAGCGTCATGCCTTCGCGGGCCAGGCCCTGGATGACCTCCAGCACTTCCTTGACCATTTCCGGGTCGAGGGCGGCGGTGACCTCGTCGAACAACATGACCTTGGGGTTCATGCACAGCGAGCGAACGATAGCGATGCGTTGCTGCTGGCCGCCGGAGAGCTGGCGTGGAAAGGCATCGCGCTTGTCCAGCAAGCCCACCCGGGCCAGCAGGGCTTCGGCCTGGTCGCGTGCTTCGCGGCGGTCGCGTTTCTGTACTTTGACCGGGCCGAGCAGCAGGTTATCGAGCACGCTCATGTGCGGGAACAGGTGGTAGCTCTGGAACACCATGCCGATCCGCTGTCGTACTTCACGCCAGTCGGTGCCCTTGTCCAGCAACTCGCGACCGGCGAATCTCAGGCTGCCGCTGTGGGCCGCTTCCAGCCCATTGAGGCAACGCAGCAAGGTACTTTTGCCGCACCCACTGGGGCCGAGGACGACGATCACTTCGCCGGCCTTCACTTGCAGGTCGATGCCGTCCAGCACCTGCTGCTCGCCGAAAAACTTGTTGAAACCCTTGAACTCGATCAATGCGCTCATGCTTGCGTCCAGCGCCGCTCCAGCACGCGCGAGGCGGCCGAGAGCGGGTAGCAGATGAAAAAGAAAAACAGGAATAGCGCGCCGTAGATCAGCACGGATTCATAGGTACGCTCGATGATCTGCTGGCCGACCTTGATCACATCCACCACGCCGATCAGCACGGCCAGAGAGCTGGTCTTGATGATGCGCGTGTAGACGTTGATGGTTGGCGGCGTCATGCGTTTGAGCGCTTGCGGCAGCAGTACATGGCCGTAGAGTTGCGGACCGTTCAGGCCAATGGACAAGCCCGCCTCGCGCTGGCCGCGCGGCAACGAATGCAAGGCTCCGCGCACCACTTCCCCGACTTCACTGGCGCCCCACAACGACAGCACCAGCACCGCGCACCAAAAACTTGGAAGGCTCAGGCCGAAAAAGATCGGCAGGCCGAAGAACAGCAAATACAACCAGACCAGCACCGGGATCGCCCGGAACAATTCCAGGTAGACCCGCAGGACGACGTCCAGCCACTTCACGCCCAACGTACGCAACACGCCGTAAAGCACGCCGCCAACGGTGCTGATGGCGATGCTCAGCAAGGAAATCGACAGGGTTTGCGCAGCGCCCTTGCCCAGTTGCGGCAACGACACCCACAACAATTCAAGACCCGAACTGGCCATGCTGGAGCCTCCTTTCCAGACGGCTGAGCAGCAGCGACAACGGCAAAAACAGCAGCACGCAAATCAGCGTCAGCACGGCGAGCATTTCGTAGGTCTTGTAATAGAGCGCGATGTAGCTTTTGGTGGTGTAGAGAATCTCCGGCACCGCTACGGCCGAGACCACGGTGGTCTCCTTCAGCAGGAAAATGAAGTTGGCGAACAGCGATGGCAGGCTGAGGATCCCGGCCTGCGGCAGGATCACGTAGCGCAACAACTGCCCATGGGACAGCCCGATGGAGCGACCGGATTCCAATTGCGCCTGGGGCACCGCGTCCACACCCGCACGCAGCACTTCCGTGAGGTAGGCACCGCCCAGGAACGTCATGGTAATGATCGCCGCCGCAAACCCCGAGACCTTGATACCCAACGCCGGCAAGGCAAAGTAGACGAAGAACAGCTGGATGAGCAGCGGCGTGTTGCGCGCCAGTTCCACATACAGCCCCACCAGGCGTTGCAGGTAAGGTGTGCGCGACACCAGGATCGTTGCGTTGACCAGCGCCACCAGCAGCGATGTGGCGATGGCGATAAGGCCGACCTGCAACGTCACGCCCACGGCCTTGAGAAACGCCGGGAGGGTGCTGAGGATAAAAGCGTAATCGAAGTTCATTGAACATCCTGGACGCCGCTCGGTAAGCGGCGGTAGTGCGGTCCATGGGCAGCGGATAGCTGCTCGGCAGGAGCTGACTTTAAAGGTATAAGAAGCGCAATTTAAATACCGTTAAAGCATATTGATATCACACAAAAAACTATTCCCTCGATTTGCCGCGATGGGCAAAGCCGACTATTTTTCTTTGCGTCGCAGGGAGGACTTTTGTCCGAAATCCCCGAACCATTACAAGGAAGAAGACATGGCTGACGTAAAAGTGCCGCAGCGACTGGAACCGCAGGAAATACTGAAATTGTTGGTGGCGTTGCGCAGGGCGTTGAAGACCAGGGTGGCCTGACACTAGTGTGGCGAGGGGATTTATCCCCTCGCCACAGAACAGGTTCGACTCGTCTCAAATAAATAACCTCCCCCCACGGGATCTCGAGCACAAAAAAACGCCGACGCTGTATCAGCCGTCGGCGCTTGAAACCGTGAAAGGGTTTAGCGCACCAATCAGAACGCCGGCAGTACCGCGCCGCTGTATTTCTTCTCGATGAACGCCTTCACTTCCGGGCTGGTCAAGGCCTTGGCCAGTTTCTGGATGGCCGGGCTGTCCTTGTTGTCCGGACGGGCTACCAGGAAGTTGACGTAAGGCGAATCCGCACCTTCGATCACCAAGGCATCCTTGGCCGGGTTAAGACCCGCCTCCAGGGCATAGTTGGTGTTGATCAGGTCCAGGTCGACCTGGTCCAGCACACGCGGCAGCATGGCCGATTCCAGCTCCTTGAACTTGAAGTTGTGCGGGTTCTTGGCGATATCTTTCGGGGTCGCCAAAGCGTTTTTCGGGTCTTTCAACTCGATCAGGCCAGCCTTTTGCAGCAGGATCAGGGCACGGCCGCTGTTGCTGCCTTCGTTGGGCAGCGCGATGGTCGCGCCGTTTGGCAGATCAGCCAGCTTCTTGTACTTCTTCGAGTAGCCGCCGAACGGTTCGACGTGAACGCCGATCACGGTCACCAGGTTGGTGCCTTTACCTTCGTTGAAGTTTTTCAGGTACGGCAGGGTCTGGAAGTAGTTGGCATCCAGGCGCTTCTGGTCAACCTGGACGTTGGGCTGGACGTAGTCGGTGAAGACCTTGATCTCCAAGTCAACGCCTTCTTTGGCCAGGGCTGGCTTGATCAGTTCAAGAATCTCGGCGTGAGGCACCGGGGTAGCCGCCACCACCAGTTTTTCCGCGGCCTGGGCCAGGCCCGAGGTCAGGGCTGCCGCCAATGCGGTGAACAACAGAACCTTTTTCATGCAGTGTCCTTATCGAAAATCACTGTCGTCATGGACGACGGCCAAATGTGGGAGTGCCAGTGAAGTGCTATCGCTGGCGTGAGGCGGACAATACCGATATTTTTTATTCCTTAACAATATCTTTTATTCAAGTTCATATTCATTTTACTCATATAGAAAAACACCACTTTGTGGCAAGGGGATTTATCCCCTCGCCACAATTCCGGTGTTCTCTATAGCGCTTGGCTCAACTGATTGAGCAGCGCCTTGAGGGCCGTGCGCTCGGCGGCCGTGCCTTGTGCAACGACCTGCGCCACCTGGCGGTCGATCGATTCCAGGGCCGATGACTGGGACGGCAAATTCAAGTGCTCCGGCAAGATTTCATCCCCCGTGCTCACCAGCAACGCGAAGTGAATGACGTTTTCCAGCTCACGGGTATTGCCCGGCCAACTGTGCTGTTCAAGGGCATGCTGTGCCGCCTCGCTGATCAGCGGCACGCTGAGGCCGAGCCGCTGGCTATAGATGCCCAGGAAATATTCGGCCAGGGACAGGATATCGCCCACCCGCTCGCGCAGGGCCGGCAGCTCGAGCTGGCCTTCGCCAAGGTAGTGGTAGAGCCGTTCGTGGAATTTCCCGGCCGCCACCGCTTGGGCCAGGTCGATGCTGGTGGCTGCCACCAGACGGACATCCACCGGGCTGGGCTGATGTGCACCAACACGGGTGACTTCGTGGTTTTCCAGGGCCGCCAGCAACTTGATCTGGATTGGCAGTGGCAGATCACCGATCTCATCCAGGTAAAGGGTGCCACCATTGGCCGAACCAAACCAACCGGCCCGGCTGCTGGCCGAGCCGCTGTAGCTGCCGGCGGCATAGCCGAACAGTTCGGCGTCGGCGTAGGTCGGGCTGATGGCGCCGCAATTGACCGAGACGAACAACCCTCCGCGATCACTTGCGCGATGGATATGCCGGGCAAGCAGCTCCTTGCCACTCCCGGTTTCGCCACGTATCAGCACCGAGATCGCACGCGGCGCCAATTGCTCCAACTCCTGGCGCAACTGCCGCGAACGGGGGTCGACAAACACCAGCGCCTTGGCGCGAATGCTCAGGGGGCCTTTTTCCGCATCGGGAAAGGTCAGCAATGGCTGACCGAAGGTTTCATGCAAACTCATGGCAGGCTCCCGCCCCAGACCGCCGGGAGACGGGGGGCGCTAAAAATTCAGGCGCGACGCAGGGCGTGATGCTCCATGCGATTTTGCAGACGATAGAGATAAGCGAACCCCTGCTCCCAGCGTTGGTGGCCGGACTTCACGTTGATATGCCCCGCCCCCGCCAGGATGCCGGCCTCGGCCCCCCAGTTGCGTGCCAGCTCCAGGGCGCGCGGGGCGCTCACGGCGGCGTCGTTGTCGGAGCTGACCACTTGGCTGGGGAACGGCAACAAATCAGTGGGAATCGGCGCGAAATTGCGCAGCGCCGGGGCGCAGGCCGGCCGCTCGACATCCGCCGGCGCCACCAGCAATGCCCCACGCACCTGTCGCAGAAACTGCACCGGCGCGGTGGCGGCCCAATGGGCAACCGTGATGCAGCCCAGGCTATGGGCAATCAGGATGACCGGCGTGCTGTCGGCGGCGATGGCTTCGGCCAAAGCCGCGACCCAATCCTCGCGCCGAGGCGTCAACCAGTCGGCCTGCTCGACCCTGGCGCTGTTAGGCAGGCTGTTCTGCCAGTGGGTTTGCCAATGATTTTCTGGCGATCCTTGCCAGCCCGGCACAATCAGGTAGCGAATCGATTCGTTGCGCATGGGTGCTCTCCTGCGTGTCTGTTCCCGGACGAGTATAGGGAGGAGAGCTATATTCTTTAAGGAATAAGAAGCTATTTGTTAATACTTAAAACGAATAACAAGTCAACACCGTGGGAGCGAGCCTGCTCGCGATGGCGATATGTCCGTTACATCAATGTCGACTGACAGTCCGCTATCGCGAGCAAGCCCGCTCCCACAGGTTTCGTATGCGCCTCACTCGCTACGCCCCTTGCGCAGCAACACGTCCAACTGGTCCACCACTTCCGCCCAGTCCGCATCCTCGAGGATTTCTTCCCGCAACAATTGCTGCTGGCTTTCGCTCCAGAAAAACGCGTCAGCCAAGTGCAGCTCAGGCTTGAGGGGTGAATGGGTCGCGATGAATTTATCGATCTCAACGGCGTCGTCGGACAGGCCCAATTGCTTGAACAGCGCGGGCAGGCTGTGGATCGGGGGTTCCATGGGGGGGCTCCTGGCAATAAGACCGATTGTTGGGTTCTTTCCCGCAGTCTAGCCCCTCATTGACCGCCAGACTGATCAAAATTCAATCAACCCTCGACTCGACTAGACTTTGAATAACATCCCGACGAATACACGTTGCGGAGGGTCCTGTGAACATTCACTGGTTGACGCTTGCGCTGCTGGCGATCAGCGGGCCTGCGTTCGGCGCCGATAGCCTCGTGCTGCCAGGCACCGATCCCCTGGGTTTCTGGCTGGTCGCCGTTGGCGTGGCCTTGCTGGTCTTCGAGGCGGCCCTGCCCAATTATGGCGTCGCTGGGCTGGGCGGCATTGTCCTGTGTGTGATTGGCGCGGTCATCCTGACCAACGCCGATGTGCCGGTTCCCCTGATGATCGGCCTGGGCCTGGTCAGCGCCTTGCTGCTGATCGCCCTGCTGGTCCGTGCGTTGAAAACACGACCACGCCAACCCGTCAGCGGCGACGCCGCATTGCTGGGCAACATCACTACGGTGACCGCGTTGCAGGGCGGGAATAATCATCATGGCTGGGTCCAATTGGAAGGCGAACGCTGGCAGGTGGCAAGCGCGACGCCGCTGCGCCCTGGGCAAGCGGTACGGGTCATCGCCCGCAAGGGTTTGCTGCTGGAAGTGGCCCCCGCTGATTCACAAGGAGTCTGAGATGGGCATGCAAATCGGTTTTGCGCTGCTGTTGTTGCTGTTGATCGCACTGGCGGGGGCGACGTTCCGGATCCTGCGCGAATACGAACGGGCAGTGGTGTTCCAGCTCGGTCGGTTCTGGCAGGTCAAAGGGCCGGGGTTGATCCTGCTGATTCCGGTAGTCCAGCAGATGATCCGCGTCGACCTGCGCACGATTGTCCTCGACGTGCCGCCCCAGGACGTGATCACCCGGGACAATGTCTCGGTGAAGGTCAACGCGGTGCTGTATTTCCGCGTGCTCGATCCGCAGAAAGCCATCATCCAGGTGGAAAACTTCCTCATGGCCACCAGTCAACTGGCCCAGACCACCTTGCGTGCGGTCCTGGGCAAGCATGACCTGGACCAGTTGCTGGCCGAACGCGAGCAATTGAACAGCGACATCCAGCAAGTACTGGACGCCCAGACCGACGCCTGGGGCATCAAAGTGGCAAACGTCGAGATCAAGCATGTGGATCTCAATGAATCGATGATCCGCGCCATCGCCCGACAAGCCGAAGCCGAACGGGAACGCCGGGCCAAGGTGATCCACGCCGAGGGCGAGTTGCAAGCCTCGGAAAAACTCATGCAGGCCGCCGAAATGCTCGGCCGCCAGCCGGGTGCCATGCAACTGCGCTACATGCAGACGCTGGGGTCGATTGCCGGGGACAAAAGCTCCACCATCGTCTTCCCGTTGCCGATCGAGTTGCTCAAGGGGATGGCGGAGTTGTCGCCCAACAAGTCTTGATCGGCGAAGCGGACACTATCCTTGTGGCGAGGGAGCTTGCTCCCGCTGGGCTGCGAAGCAGCCCCAGAATCTGGCGGTCGCTGCGCAACCGAGCGGGAGCAAGCTCCCTCGCCACAGAAGCGTTTTGTCCAGCTACGTGGTCAGTGACTTCAACGCTTCATAGGGCCCCTGCGCCCAACGCATGACCTGCTCACGCAACAGCGCCGAAGCCTCCCGGCGCTTGCCCGCGCTGTCCCTGACAAATGCCTGCCCCGGCTGCTTGGCATGCTGCCCCGCCATCGCAAACACCTGCTTGCGCTGTGCGTCATTCAGCCCGAAAAACACCGCCAGCCGCCCTGCCATCGCATCAGGCAACTCAGCGTAGTTAACCGCCAGCCCGGTAAATTCATGGCAGTGCCCCAGCCCCACCTGCAACAGCCGCCCCAACCGACGGGCGATGAAATCCTCCTGACCGCTGAAAGGCGCTCCATCGTCCAGCACACTCGCGCCAATCATCCCCGGCACCATGTGCATACCGGGGCGGCGCAGGTGGGAGACGGCGATTTCCAAGGGGTCGCGGTACACGAACAACCAAGGCGTGTCGGGAAAACACTCACGCAGCAGTGGCAGCTCACCGATGTTCCAGGCGTCCAGCTTGACCACCAGGCGCTGTTCCATACCTCGACGACGCTGCCCATAGGCCGACATCAAGCCCTTGAGCGCCACGCACCGCTCGGCAGGCGGCAAATCGCTGCGCAGCAACGTATCCAGGGGCGGCGGTTCAGAGATGACGATGTGATCGTCCAATTGGGCGAGCATCTGGCTGATCAATGTCGAACCACAACGCGAGGCATGGAAAATGAACGCACTGGGCGCAAGGCCCGGGCTTTGTTGCCGCCACTGGCTCAGAACATCCAAGGACGTCTGGCGGCGAAACGCCTGGTTGAAGGGCAGGCGCAGGGCGTCATCCACGGCATCGCCAAAAAACGGTTGCAACAGTCGCGTATCGCCAAACCAGCACCAATCGACCTGCCATTGCGCGGCTTCTTGCCATAGGCGGATCGGCAGCCAACCGTGCAGATTCAGGTCTTCCACTGATCTCTCCACCGCTGGCGACCATTGCGCATCGCCGCCCGCAATTCTTCCCGAGTGAAATAAAGCCCTTGCTCAGCCCCCAGCGCCAGCGCGGACGCTATGAAAGCGTCCGGGTCATGCAGGCTCTGCAGAGCCCGGGCAAGGTAAGGGTCAGCTTCTACGCGCCGCTGAAAGCGGACAAGATCGCTTTGCCCGGCGCCAGCGGCGGGCGTGGTGGGCAGCCCATCGGCAATCTGCTGTTCCAACCATGGTCCTGGGCGGCAATCGAGCACCAGATGAACTCTCGGTGCGGCGCTGCGGTTATCGACGCGATGAGGCCGCGCCAAGTCGAGGAACCAGCACTCGCCCGCCCTCATCGGAATGATTTGCCCATCCAGGAAGAAGTCCACCTCAGGCGGGCTGAGCAGCGGAACGTGCAGGCGCAGGTCGGCGTCCGGCCCACCCAGGTCATAGTCACGATGCTCGTGAATGCACCCACCCGGCCCGAGCCGCAGCAGCCGGGCCGAGACGATCTCCAGGGGCCAGTCGCGCAACGCTTCATGCCAACGGCCATCCTTTGACCAAGGCGCGCGATGCAGGGGCTGGCCGCGTCCGGGAGCCAGCTCGGTAACGGCATCGGCCGCCGAAATCAGCGCCACGCCGCTCCAGTCGCCGCTGTGATAGGCACTGTTGAAATGCCCCTGCCAGCGCTCGTCTTCAATGGCCGCCAGTGCCTGCAACAGCAACGGCAGATCCACCGCCACCGGCAGCCGGGAAAACGCCGGGCGCATCATGTCAGCGGCCGATTACTGGGTCACCGTGGCCGTCTTCGGCAGCGTGATATCGCCCTGGGCCCAGGCCGCTTCGCGGTTGGCCAGCGCCGTGGCGATCGACTGGACTTCGGTCGATTGCACTTCGTTTGGCAGCGGGTCGAGGCCGGCGCTGGCGAAGATCTGCCCGTAGGCGTTGCGCAGATCGGCGTAAGCCAGGTCCCGGCGCAGATCGGCCTGCAGGGTGTTCAGTTCTCCCTGGATCAGGTCCAGCTCGCCGATGCCGGCAGCCTGGTGACGGCTGCGCAACTGACCGACAATCTGCCCGTCGATGTCCGACAGCTGCTGACTGGTCTTGAACTGACGCAGCGCTTCGCGATAGTTGGCATTGGCCACGTACAACTGCGCCAGCACGGCAATCGACATCGCCTGGCGTCGCGCCGACGCCACTTCTTCACCGGCCTTGGCCACATCGATGGCCGCCGGGGCGGAAATCACGTTGAACAGGTTCCAGGTGACTTTCACGCCATAGTCGGCCCAGCCCTGCTCCACCAGGAACGAGTTGCTGTCGTAATGCCCGCCAGCGGAGAACTCCAGCCCCGGCAGCAGGCGCAGCATGGCCTTGCGGGTTTCAGCGGCGGTGATGCGGGTCTGGTAATCCTGCTCGCGCAGTTCCGGACGGCTGGCCAGGGCTTCCTGTTCGAGACGGGCCAGGTCGACCTTGAGTTCCGGGATGTCATATTCATCCTGGGTCGCCAGGGTCAGCTCGGTACCCAAGGGCAAGTTGATCAGGGTCGCCAATTCGGTCTTGGCCAGGGACAGCGCCCGGCGTTGCTCTTCGAGCTGGCGGGTGGCCTGGATCAGCGAGCGCTGGTAGCCCAGGGCCTGCACCGGGTCACCGATGCGCTGTTCGCTCATGCTCTGGCTGTTGCCGCGTGCCGTCTCGACCCGAGCCATCAGGCTGTCGATCTGCTTGAGCAGACGCTCGGCGGCCATGGCTCGCCAGTAGGCCGAACGCACGTCCTGGACGATGGTGTTGATCACCTTGCGCCGACGCTCCTGCACGATCAGCCGCTGGTCCCCGGCCTGTTTGGCGCTGATGTAGCTGACGCCGAAATCGAGCACGTTCCAGACCATGGTCAGGTCGGCCACCTCGCGGTCGCGGTCCTGGGAGGTCGACGGTTCCAGGGACTGGGTGCCGGTTTCCACGCTCTGGCTGCTGGAGGCATTGACGTTGTTACGGCCCACATAACCGGCGTCCAGGGCCATGCGCGGCAGCATGTCGAAACTGGCCAGGTCCAACTGACGCTTGGCCAGGGCTTCCTCCATGATCTTCAAGCGACCTTCGAGGTTGTACTTCACTGCCCGGGCCATGGCCTGGTGCAGGGTCAATGGGCCGCTGAGGGGCTCCTGGTCCTTGTACATGTTTTGCAGGTCGGTTCGGGCGCGCTGTTCGCTGACGCTGCGATCGATCGGCTCGCTGGTGACCGCACATCCACTGACCACCAACGCCAGCAAACTCATACCGAATAACTTCTGACTTCTATTCATTCCCTGGATTGCCCCTGGCTGCCCCAATATTTTTTTAGAATCAGGCCTGCACCTGGCTGATGCCGACCTGTCGTAACGCGGTTGCCAGGCTATCGACCTGACGCTGTTCAGTGTCCTTGAGATGTTGCAACTGCTGACCCAGGGTAGGCGCCCCGAACATCCCGCGCAGCCCTTGGGACACATCGCCACCCTGCATCGACTGGCTGCCGAAGGCGTCCATCGATTCGCCCTCGGAAGTGGCGTCCTGGTTGAACAGGGTCGACAGCGTGCTGCTGCCGAACACCCCGCCATCGCCACCACCAAAGCCCAGGAACCCTTGGCCGGAGCCATCGCCGGCGGCGTCGTTGCCGAACACCTGGGCGATATAACTCGGCGCCAGCGCGCCATGATTGATGAAAATACTTCCTATCGGCTGAGTCCCGTTGCCCAGGTCCCGTTGCTCGAACAGCGGCGGGAAGCCCAGCGGCGTACCCAGGTTGCCGGTCGGCGGGGTAAAGACGATCGGTTGCAACGGCACCTCGGACGGTGGCGTAACCGTGACCGGGTCGGAGGTCAGGAACTCCGGCGGCGGCTTCACATCGTTGGGCACCACGGTGTCGATCGCATAGTTGTTGGACACCGCCACGCTGGCCCCGGCGTTGCCCGACAGGTCGCTGACGTTGCTGGTGTCCAGGGCAATGAAGTTGCTCGGGTCGGTGAGGTTCACTGTCGGCGTGAAGGTGGCCGTCCAGGTCTTGCCGCCGTCACTGGTGGTCAGGTTGGTCAGTTCACCGTTGGTGACGCTGAGGTCCGACAAGTCAAAATCCGTCACTGCTTCGCTGAAGGTGAAGGTCACCTGGGTCGTCTCGCCCACCGTCAGGTTCGGGTCGGCGACCACGATGGTTGCCGTCGGCCGGGTGGCGTCGAGCGCGTAGTTGCTGGAAATCGCAATGCCCACGCCGGCGTTGCCGGCCAGGTCCTGCACAGTGCTGGCGTCGAGCAGGATCAGGTTGGTGGCGTCGTTGACGCCTGCGGTAGGCGTCAGGGTCGCTGTCCAGGTCAGGCCGCCGTCATTGCTGGCGAGGTTGGACAACACGCCATTGGCAACACTCAGATCCGACAAGTCGAAACCGGACACCGCCTCGCTGAAGCTGATGGTCACCGTCGTGCTCTGGCCGATGCCCAGGGTGGTGTCGCCCACGGTGATGGTGGCACCAGGGCGAACCGTATCGATCGCGTAGTTGTTGGAGACCACTACACCCACACCGCTGTTGCCCGAGGCGTTGACCACACCGCTGGTGTCCAGGCTGATCAGGTTGCTGGTGTCGGTGATGCTGGTCGTCGGGGTGAACGTGGCCGTCCAGGTAACGCCGCCGTCGGAAGAAGAGACGTTGCTCAGCGTGCCGTTGCTCACGCTCAGGTCGGTGTTGTCGAAACCGCTGACCGCTTCCGAGAAGGTGATGGTCACCAGTGAGGTTTCCCCCACCTTGAGCGCGTTGTCGGCCACCACGATCGTAGCCGTCGGTACCTGCGTCTCGACCGCATAGTTGGCCGAGTCGGTCGTGCCTGTCCCGGTATTGCCCGCCGCGTCGCTCACACCGGTATTGTCCAGGGTGATCAGGTTGCTGGCGTCGGTCACGCCCAGGGTCGGGGTGAAGGTCGCGGTCCAGGTCAGGCCGCCATCGCTGCTGCTGACCGCGCTTAACGTGCCGTTGGCAACGCTCAGGTCAGCGTTGCTGAAACCGGTCACCGCCTCGCTGAAGGTAATGGTCACCTGGGCGGTTTCACCCGGTTTCAATACAGAATCGCTCAGCACGATGGTGGCGGTCGGACGCTGGCTGTCGACGCTATAGTTGTTCGAATCGGTGGTGCCGCTGCCAGCGTTGCCCGCCAGGTCGGTGACGCCGCCGTTGGCAAGGGTGATGACATTGCTGGTGTCGGTGATGCCAGCGGTTGGCGTAAAGGTCGCGGTCCAGGTGATGCCGCCATCGCTGCTGCTCAACCCACTGAGCGTACCGTTGGCAACGATCAGGTCGGCGTCGGTGAAACCGGTCACGGCCTCGTTGAAGGTAATGGTCACCAGCGACGTCTCGCCCGCGGCAATGGCCGTGTCGGCCACGACAATGGTCGCCGTTGGGCGCACGGTATCGATGGCATAGTTGTTCGAGTCGGTGGTGCCGACGCCGGCGTTGCCCGAGACGTTGACGACACCGGTATTGTCCAGGGTGATCAGGTTGCTGGTATCGGCAATGCTCGCGCTCGGTGTGAACGTGGCCGTCCAGGTGACGCCGCCATCGGACGACGACACGTTGCTCAACGTGCCGTTGCTGATGGTCAGGTCGCTGTTGTCGAAACCGCTCACCGCTTCGTTGAAGGTGATGGTCACCAGGCTGGTTTCACCGATGCTCAGGGATGTATCGGCCACCACGATGGTCGCCGTCGGCACCTGCGTGTCGATCGTGTAGTTGGCCGAGTTGGTCGTGCCGGTGCCGGTATTACCCGCCGCGTCGCTGACGCCGGTGTTGTCCAGGACGATCAGGTTGGACGTATCCCGCACGCCGAGGGTCGGCGTGAAGGTTGCGGTCCAGGTCAGGCCACCATCACTGCTGCTGACCGCACTCAGGGTGCCGTTGGCAACGCTCAGGTCAGCGTTGGTGAAACCGCTCACCGCCTCGCTGAAGGTGATGGTCACCAATGAGGTTTCGCCGACACTCAGGCTGGTATCGGCCATGACGATGGTCGCCGTTGGGCGCACGGTGTCGATGGCATAGTTGTTCGAATCGGTGGTGCCAATGTTGAGGTTGCCCGCCAAGTCAACGATGCCACCACTGTTGAGCGTGATGACATTGCTGGAGTCGTTGATGCCTGCGGTCGGCGTGAAGGTTGCGGTCCAGGTGATGCCGCCGTCGCTGCTGCTCAGCCCCGAAATCACACCGTTGGCGACGGTCAGGTCGGCACTGGTGAACGCCGTCACGGCCTCGTTGAAGGTGATGGTCACCAACGAGGTTTCGCCAGCGGCAATGGCCGTATCGGCGACGACAATGGTTGCCGTTGGACGCACGGTATCGACGGCATAGTTGTTCGAATCGGTGGTACCCACGCCGGCGTTACCCGAAGCGTTGATCAAGCCGGTATTGTCCAGGGTGATCACGTTGCTGGTATCGGAAATGCTCGCGCTCGGC
Organism: Pseudomonas bijieensis; assembly: GCF_013347965.1. Lineage (NCBI taxonomy): Bacteria > Pseudomonadati > Pseudomonadota > Gammaproteobacteria > Pseudomonadales > Pseudomonadaceae > Pseudomonas > Pseudomonas bijieensis. The sequence continues at coordinate 3,907,694 of NZ_CP048810.1, forward strand.
GTGAACGTGGCGGTCCAGGTCACGCCGCCGTCGGTGCTGCTCATGGTGCTGAGCGTGCCGTTGCTGACGGTCAGGTCCGAATTGTCGAAACCGCTGACCGCCGAGTTGAACGTCACGGTGACCAATGACGTCTCGCCGATGCTCAGGGTGGTATCGGCAATCACGATGGTCGCCGTCGGGACATTGGTGTCGACCTGGTAGTTGTTGGAGTTGGTGGTGCCGGAACCGCTGTTGCCCGCCGCATCGCTGACCCCGGTGTTGTTCAGGGTGATGACATTGGACGTGTCGGTGACGCCGAGGGCCGGGGTGAAGGTGGCTGTCCAGGTGAGGCCGCCGTCACTGCTGCTGACCGCACTCAGCGTGCCGTTGGCGACGCTCAGGTCCGAATTGTCGAAACCGCTGACCGCCTCGGAGAAGGTAATGGTCACCAGCGAGGTTTCGCCGACGCTCAGGGCCGTATCGGCGACCACGATGGTGGCGGTCGGGCGCAGGGTGTCGACGAGGTAGTTGTTGGAATCGGTGGTACCGCTGCCGGTATTGCCCGCTCCGTCCGCCACGCCCGTGTTGTTCAGCGTGACCAGGTTGGTGGCATCGTTGACGCCCACGCTCGGCGTGAAGGTGGCGGTGTAGGTGATGTTGTCGCTGGTGCTCAGGCCGCTCAGGCTGCCGTTGGCCACCGTCAGGTCGGCCAGGGTGAAACCCGTCACAGGCTCGCTGAAGGTAATGGTCACCACCGTTGTTTCGCCAATACCGATGGTCGAGTCGGCGACCACGATGGTGGCGGTCGGACGCACGGTGTCGATGGCGTAGTTGTTGGAATCGGTAGTGCCGCTGCCGGCGTTGCCCGCCGCGTCCGCCACACCGGTGTTATCCAGGGTGACCAGGTTGGTGGTGTCGCTGACGCTGGCACTTGGCGTGAGCGTGCCTGTCCAGGTGATGCCGCCGTCGCCGCTGCTCAACCCGGTGATCGTGCCGTTGGCGACCGTCAGGTCAGCGGTGGTGAAGCCCGTCACCGCTTCGTTGAAGGTAATGGTCACGAGGGACGTTTCGCCAACCCTCAAAGCGTTATCGGCGACCACGATGGTGGCGGTCGGGCGCACCGTGTCGACGGCATAGTTGTTGGAACTGGTGGTGCCGCTGCCGGCATTACCGGCCGCATCCACAATGCCGGTATTGGCCAGGACGATCAGATTGGTGGCGTCGGTGATGCTGGAGCTCGGAGTGAGCGTCGCGGTCCAGGTGATACCACCGTCGCTGCTGCTCAGCCCGCTCAGGCTGCCGTTGGCCACCGTCAGGTCGGCCAGGGTGAAACCGCTCACCGCCTCGCTGAAGGTAATCGTCACCAGCGATGTTTCGCCGATGTTCAACGCGGTATCGGCCACCACGATGGTGGCGGTCGGGCGTAGCGTGTCGATCGCGTAGTTGTTCGAGTCGGTGGTACCGGTGCCGGTGTTACCGGACAAGTCAGCAATACCGGTATTGGCCAGCGTGATCAGGTTGCTGGTGTCGCTGACGCTGGCGCTCGGGGTCAGTGTCCCGGTCCAGGTGATGCCGCCATCGCTGCTGCTCAGCCCGGTGACCGTACCGTTGGCCACCGTCAAATCGGCGGTGGTGAAACCGCTCACCGCTTCGTTGAAAATGATGGTCACCAGCGACGTTTCGCCGACACTCAACGCAGTGTCAGCGACCACGATCGTGGCGGTCGGACGCAAAGTGTCGATAGCGTAGTTGTTGGAGTTCGTCGTTCCCACGCCGGCGTTGCCGTTGAGGTCCGCCACGCCAGTGTTATCCAGGACAATCAGATTGGAGGTATCGGTGATCGCCGCGTCCGGCGTCAGGGTGGCCGTCCAGGTGATGCCGCCGTCGCTGCTGCTCAGGCCGCTGATCGAGCCGTTGGCCACGGTCAGGTCGGCGGCCGTGAAACCACTCACCGCTTCGCTGAAGGTGATGGTCACCACCGAGGTTTCACCGACTCTCAGGGCGGTGTCGCTGACCACGATGGATGCCGTCGGCGCCACGGTGTCGTTGACCACGTAATTGTTCGAGAGGGTGGTACCCACGCCAGCGTTGCCGGCCAGGTCGGCGACCCCGGCATTGTTGAGGGTGATGACGTTGGTGGTGTCGGCGATGTTGCTGGCCGCGGTCAGCGTGCCGGTCCAGGTGATGCCGCCATCGCCGCTGGTGAAGGAGCCCACGGTGCCGTTCTGCACCGTCAGGTCCGCCGCGGTAAGGCCCGTCACAGCCTCGGAGAAGGTGATGGTTACCGTCGACGTGCCACCGGAGTTCAGGCTGGTGTTGGCCACCACGACAGTCGCTGTGGGCGGCGTCTCGTCCGGCACATAGTTGGTATTGATGGTGCCGCCATCGCCGTAGACGTTGGCCACCGACGCCGGCGAAACACCCGCGGTACCCGCACTCGTGCCACCCACGCCACTGCCACCGACGTTGCCGGCCAGGGCCGCGAAGTTGGCCGCGGTGATCAGGATCGAACCTTTGTTCCAGATGGCGCCGACACCGACGCCGCCGGCACCGCCCGTGTGGTTGTAGCCGCCACCGGCGCCACCGCCACCACCACCGCCGCCTGCGCCGACGTTGTTGGAAATCACCGTGTTGCCGATGATCCGCAGGGTCGCGCCGGTGTCGTTGTAGATACCGCCGACCGCCCCGCCGCCAGCACCACCGATGTCGTTATAACCATCGCCACCGCCACCGCCGCCGATGGACAGCGCACCGCTGACGGCCGTACCGCCCGCGGAGCCGGTGCTATAGCCCGGATAGGCGGAGCCGCCAGCCCCACCGGTGGAGGAACCGCCACGCCCGCCCATGTTGAAGAAGCCACCACCAGCACCGCCCTGCCCAGCCGAGCCGTTGGAACCCGTGGCATTGAGGGTGTCGCCGCCCTTGCCGCCAGTACCGCCGGTGATCGCGCCGCCGCCACCACCGCCACCGCCGGCGTATTGCGGCGTCACACCACCACCGCCACCACCACCCGAAGCGGCGTTCGCGGTCACCGTCACGTTGCGCAGGGTCAAGGTGCCGGCGTTGTAGATACCACCACCCTTGGCGACGAGCGCATCGTCGCCACCGTTGCCGCCGTTGCCCGCCGTCATGCCCCGAGTGATCACCAGCCCATCGAGGGTCGCCGTCGTCCCGGCTGTCACGTTGATGATCTGGGTACGGTATTGTCCGTCGAGGGTGACGTCGGCCACGTTATCGTTGTTGAGATCACCATCGATGGTGACGTTTCTATTGACGTCCAACACCTGGGTCAGCGCGACGGTCATGCCGGTATTGAAGGTGACGATGTCACCGTTCTGCGCCGAGGCCAGGGCTGCGCGCAAAGACCCGACACCCGAATTGAGGTTGTTGGTGGCGGTCCAGGTGGCCAGGCCCCATTGGTAGTCGCTCATGGCGCTGGCCGAGAGCACATTGGCACTTTCGATGTTGCCGGTGGCGATTTCCAGGTCCCAGTCACCGCCAAGGCCGGTACGGTCGTTGGACGCCGCTACATCGCGGCCGGTCAACGTCGCCAATGAATCGACCAGGCTCAGGCCGCGATCGCCTTCGGCGGTGTAGCAGCCGTAGATCAGGATATCGCCACCGACGTTCATGTCCTGGCCGATCTGCGCCAGCACTTCGCTGCGGGCCTGGACGTTATCCGCCGAGAGGTAGCTGTTGCCCAGCCACAGATCACCGGCGTTACCGTGGGCGATGATCTGCACCGAGCTGATGCCCTGGTGGGTGTCCAGGTAATCGGCGATCTGCTGCAAGCCGTCCTTGGTGGCGTCCAGTTGCACCACCTGGGTACCGGGCGCCACGCCTTCGAGCAGGCTGGCGGAATCCTTGACCCGTGAATCGACGAACACCACGGACTTGCCCGGCACGGCGGCCTGGGTGGCATCGACCTGCCCCTGCGGTGCATGGGTGTCTGAAGCCTGGTCGGCCGTGGGTGTCTTGGCCGCCTCGGCGGTGGGCTGGGCGTCCGGTTGCGCGGCATCGGCCACGGTAGCGGCCACCGCGCCGTCGAACAGCATTCGCGGCTCCAGGGACATGATCATTGGCGATGCCAGGGCCTGTGCCCCCTCGGTTACCCGCGACTTAGCTTTGCTCCACCACATGACGATCACCTGGACTCGAACTTCTTGAACACGCAAATGAAAAAAACCGCGATCAGCTGGTCGCGGCGTCGGTTTTCATACGAATGACATTGGCAGCGCTGGCGGAACCATCGCGCCAGAACGACAACTCGGCATACTTTTCAAACAGATCCGGCGGCAGCAAGGTCCGCCGGGCTTGCGGCGCGACCTTGGGCTTGACCTTGTGCAGGCCGGCAACACCCAGGGCCTGGTCAAAGGCCGGTGCGTCGTAGGTCAAGTGATTGAAATCGTGTTCGAACCAGGGCTCGCCGATGAACTCGTACACCAGCCGCATGACCCGCTCCGGGGCCTGGCTCAGCAGGTCGTAATCGACAATCAGCAGCGACTCGGCGTTTTCGCCGTAATAGGCCTCTTTGAGCGCCGTCCAGGCAAACCCTACCAGGCGATTGCGCTGGGCCAGGGTTTCGCAGCGGCTGTAGACGGTATTGCGCTCGTCATCGTCGTTGAACAGCTTGGTGTTCTCGAACGGGTTGGCGCGGTAGAGCCGCTCCAGGCTGTCGAGTACCCAGGCGACGTTGCGCACACAGGCGATGGTCTTGGCTTGGGGGAACAGATCCTGCAGGGCCGGCAGGCGCGCGCACCATTGGCGGTTTGTATCGAAGATGACTGGTTTATCGGCTTTGTCGGCGTAGTAGGAATCGAAGAGTCCGCGCAATAGGCGGCGACGCAGGTCGGTGTCGATCACCGAGCCGAACTCACTGCCGGCACTGCATTGCTGCAGGACGCTGCTGAACAGCGAACCGACGGGGCTGGTCATGCCGGCATGGAAGCGCGGGTTCTGCAGCAAAATGGCAGAAAGCAGGGTCGAGCCCGAGCGCGGTAGACCGGAGATAAAGTGAAACTGCGGCAATCCCTTCACCTTGTTTGTAGTCCTTTTGTACGCAAGCGTAGCCGAGGAAATAATCGCCGCCTAGTAGTACTTTGATATCAAATTCATCCAGGTCCGTAAAAAAGATGGACGGTATAGGCGCAATACGAACCTGAATCGTTTAAGCCAATCGACAGCATTTTTCCGCCCTTGCAGCCTGCAGAATCAAACATCCCGGTCTACGCTCAGCCGTGCGTGACCAGGCCAGGGAGTGAAGAAGTCGGGCTGATCGCAATCCTCTCCCTCGGACCCTGTCGGCATTGCCAAATAAACAATCTGAAGGGATGAGGAATCTATGGAAGTATTTATGGGCACCATCCAGCCATTTGCCTTTAACTTCGCCCCCAATGGGTGGGCGCTGTGCAGCGGGCAGACACTCGGCATTTCCCAGTACCAGGCGTTGTTCTCCCTGCTCGGCACGTACTACGGGGGCAACGGCACCACCAACTTCATGCTCCCCAATCTGCAAGGCCGCACGCTCTTGGGACAAGGCAACGGCCTGGGCCTGACTCCGCGTGTCATCGGCGAAGTCGCCGGCACCGAAAACGTCACCCCGACGATCAACAACCTGCCCACCCACTCTCACACCATGGCGGGACTCACCGCCTCCACCACTCTGCAACTGGCGAACCCGGCCAGCAACCCGGTGAACACACCAACGTCCACCAATTCGTTCATCGGCACCTCGGGCACCGGCCCGGGCGCGGCCAATATCTATTCCGACCAGCTAGGTGCCTCGCCGATACCGGTCAAGGGCGTGAGCACCACCATCGACGGCACGATCTCCCCGACGGGCAACGGCTTGCCGCTGGCGATCATGAACCCGTTCCTGGCGATCAACTTCAGCATCGCCTTGAACGGTCTCTTCCCGTCCCGTAACTGATCAATCGTCGGAGGGCTTCGGCCCTCCGACTGTTGGAGAGTCGATATGCTGCAACAGGTTCACAGCCACCATTTCCAACCACTGCTGGGCCAGACCAGCAGCCTGACCCTGCCCGACGGCAGCTCTTTGCCGGTGCGGATCGAGAGCCTCGCGCAAACACCCCGGTCGAAGTTGCCCAACAGCGAACGCATGCCGTTCAGTGTGGAATTCAACAGCCTGGAAAGCACCGATTTCGTGGATGGGTTATGCGCCCTGGAAGTGCCTGAACTGGGCAGGCTCGAAGGGGTGTTCGTATCGCGGATCCCGCCCATGGGACGGGATCCGACGCTGGGGTATTTCTACATCGCATTCAACTGATCGCACAAAACTTGAGTTCACAACAAACCTATTGTGGGAGCGGGCTTGCTCGCGAAGGCGGTGTATCAGTTGGCAAATTTATTACTGACCCACAGCCTTCGCGAGCAAGCCCGCTCCCACAGGGATTTATGGCGTCTGCAAGATTGGGTCAGTTGCCTTTTCGGATACCAGACCAGCCGCTCCGCCGCCGGGCTGCGCTCCTGCACCTCGAAACCCAGAGCCAGATAGTGCTGGCGCGCGTGGGGGTTGCTGGCCCAGACCACGGTCGCCACCGGGCAACGGATCTGTTGCGCGGCTTTCTGCACCCCTTGCAACACCGTCCGGCCATACCCCCTGCCCACGCGCCTGGGGAATGAACGCCAGGTACAACACACGGATTTCATTGGGGCCAAAATCCGTACTCAACGCGCCGATAGCGGTGCCGAGTTTTTCCACGACGTAATGCATGGCGTTGGGGAAGTTCTCGCCCAACCCTTGTTCCTGCACCTGGAACTGCTGGGCAATCACCTGTTGCACCTGCTCATGCTCACCGTCGATCCATTGCAGGTCCGGTCGCGCCGCCTGGTACAGGCTCTGCAAGAATGGCCCGTCGCTGATCCGCGATGGACGCACCACCAATCCCTCTGCCGCCACTGAATCCATGTCTGCTCCTTAAAAGCCGCTTTCCCTGACCCCCAACGCCGCCAACCGGCGCCAGGCCGCTCCCAACACCGACTCGCCCTTGCCCTGCAACACCGCCACGCCACGCAACGGTTGCACCGGAGCCAACGCGTCATCGACCGCACTCAGGCGCACGCCATATTGCGCCTGCACGGGCTCAGCCCGTTGCTGCGAATCGCGGCGTACCGCAATCGGTCCGTGATGATCGGACGTCAACGCTTGCTGTTCGACCCAGGCCACGCCGTTGGTGTCGATTTCATTCAACTGCACGGCAATCGAGGCGTGCATCGGATCGTCAGCGATGAAGCGTCCCGTGGCACCCGGTCCGACCCGCCAAAGCTCGGCTTCGGTCAGGTATCCGCGTAACCGCGAATCGGTCTGCACCACCCGCGCCAGCACCTGCGTGGGCGACAACCAGCGCCCGACCGGGAGTTGTGGCAACAAGTCGCGCACCTGGCCGGCATGGGGCGCACGCAACAACAGGCGTTCACGCTGGGCGACCAGGCCCCGGTACTCGGCCACCGCTTCGGCCAGTTGCTGTTCGATGATGCCGGCATCGGCGGCGGTTTCGCTGCGCCCGGCCTGGCGACGCATCTGCAACTGCTGGATCTCGATTTCCCGACGCACGATGGTCAGGCGCGAGGCCATATCCGGCGATTCCAGCTCGATCAGCACATCGCCCTGGGCCACGGTCTGGCCGTCGCGCACATTCACCTGCTTGATCCGCGCCGCCACCGGCGCGTGCAAGGCACTGGCACGCCCGGCCTCGAGCATGGCCGGCACTTCCACAGCGCTGCGCCAGGGCAGCAACAACACCAGCAGCAACGCCAGCAGTGCCAGGGCGCTCAGGAACACCCGTGCACCATGGGCCTGCTCGCGGCGACTCCACCATTGCCGCCATTCATTCACGATGGGCATAAAAATGAACCACACCAATTCCACCATCATCAGAAAAATGCCCAGCACCTTGAAGAACAGGTGATAGACCGCCAGGGCAATCCCGAAAAACAACAACGCCCGCCATAACCAGGAACCATAGCCCCACACCAGCAAACGGCGACGCATCTTCGGGGACCAGGGTTCCGGGGCCGCCGCGCCATAACCGAACAAGGCTTCGCGCAGGCGCCAGCGGCACAGGGCGAACGCCCTCCCCTGAAGGTTGTCCACCGCCCAGAAATCACTGAGCAGGAAATACCCGTCGAAGCGCATGAATGGGTTCAGGTTGATGATCAACGTGGTGATCCACGTGGCACTGGCCAGCATGAACGCTGCCGTGCGCGCCGGCCCGTCGGGCAACAGCGACCAGGCCAGCAACGCGACGCACGCCAGCAGCAGCTCGGCCAGGACCCCGCCGGCACCGATCAGCAGTCGCGCGCGACGATCGTTGATTCGCCAGGCGTCGCTGACGTCGGTATAGAACATCGGCAACAGCACCATGAACGCCACACCCATGCTTTGCACACGACAACCGGCGCGCTTGGCCATGAAGGCGTGGCCGAATTCATGACACAGCTTGGCAAAGAGCAACGCCGTCCCAAAGGCCAGCGCACCGCCCAGGCTGAACAGGTGGGGAAAGGTCGCGACGAAGCGCTGCCAATCCCGTGAAACCAGGAAAATACCCAGGCCCAGGGTCAGCGGCAGGCCATAGCGCAGGATCCCGGGGCCGAACCGCGCCAACCAGGGCCAGGCACGATTGAGAAAGGCGTCCGGGCGCCATAGCGGAATGCGAAAAAACAGGTATTGATGCAGCAGGATCTGCCACAGGGTCTGGCGCTGGGCGGCGGTCTTGAATTGATAGCTGTCGCGCTGTTGCGGGTCCATGGCACTGATCAGATCGTGACCGCGCAAGAAGCCCAGCAGTTGCTCCAGGGATTCGCCATTGAGCGGCAGGCCCGGCTCGCGGTTCGCAGCTTGCAGCACTTGCTCCGGATCACCCAGGGACCAGTGCCGCAGCATGCGCATCGCCGCTGCGCCAAGCTTGAAATAACGCCCGCGCACCGGATCGGCCAGGGTCCATTGGGGCGAACCATCCGGGTCCGGGGCTGCCGGGGACAATTGCAGGTCCGGCCGCAGGCTCGGCAGCTCCATGCTACAGACCTACGCTCTGGCGCAGGCCGGCCAGTGGCCGACGCAACAGGTACAATGCCAGCGGCGCACGGTCGCCGAAGACCTTCGCCGTGCCCCGCAGGCCGATGCGCGGCGCGGCCGCATCGAAACGCGCATCCAACCGATACGCCAGTTGCCCGGCGGCGGTAGGCTGCGCTTCATAGGCCGAACGCTCCAGCCAGGCCAGGTGTCGCTGCAACGGATCACTGTCGAGAAACAACGCCACTTGCGCACCGGGCTCCAAGGCAATCGCGTCGCCTACCGCCAATTCAATGCGCAACTCGGCCTGGTTCGGATCGGCGATTTCCATCAATCGCTCGCCGGTCTGCACCGGTTTGCCGAGCCAGCGTTCGGCATCGGCGAACACTGCAATACCATCGCGCTCGGCGCGGACTTCGCTGCGCTTGAGCAGTTCAAGCGCGTAGTTGCGTTCGGCGCGTTTCTGTTCGACACGGGCGGCCAGCAAATCAATCTTCGAACTCGACTCTGCGTCGGCAAACGAGCGCTGGGAATTGGCCTTGAGTTCCGCCTCGGCCACGCCCAACGCACGCTCGGCGACATCGGCCTGGGCCTTGAGGCTGGTGCTTTCGAAACGCAGCAGCAGGTCACCGTTCTTGACGGTCTGGTTAGGCTTGACCAGGAACTCGGCGATCACCCCGTCCAACGGCGCCGCCACCACCTGCCCGCCCAACGGCACCACTTCGGCCGGGGCCAACACGGACTGGCGCACCGGAATCAACAACCCCAGCAGCAACACCGCCACCAGGGCGACCTGGCGCTTGCGTGTCCAGCGCAGGCGCCACGGCTTGCGCGGTTGCAGCGCCAGCCAGGCGTGGCTGTAGGTGTCGCCCAGTTGCGACAGCAGCACTTGCTCGGGCGGGGTCCATGGCAGGTCGCGGGCCAGCCACAAACCGCCAAACACCTGGCCCTGATGATCGATCAATGGCAGCCAGAAGACTTGGCCGGCCGACAGGCTTCGCCAGTCTGCCCGGATGGATTCGTTGACCAGATCGGCGCTAATCACCCGAGCCTGGTTCAACACTCCCTGTTTGAACAACTGCGCCACCGCCTGCTCGACGAACGCCACAAATGGCGCGTTCGGCTCCACGGCACTGACACCGGTCACGGCCTGAACCTTGCCAGCGATCAATAACGCGGCGTGGCGAAAGCCGAACAGGGCCTGGCCGTCGTTGACCAGGCTGTAGCTCAACTGCGCCGGCGTACGCGCAGCCCGCGTCTGGCGTTCCAGGTCGAGGAAGCGGGCGAACACCTGTTCGGCGCTGCCCGTTATCGGCGCGTTCACTTGGGCTCCGCGAAACGCGCGGTACCACTCATGCCGGACAGCAAGCCGCTGGCATCCGGCACGCTCGCCACCAGCAGCAAGGTTTGGCTGCCCTCATCGATGCGCGCGCCCAGGCGCTTGACCGTCGCCTGCAACGGCTTGCCGGTTTCATCGGGGACAAAGGTGAAAGGTTGACCGGGCTTGAGCCGGTCCATCCAACGCGAAGGCACCAGCAGATGGATCTCCAGGGTGCGGTTGTCGACCACATCCAGCAACGGCGCACCGGCCGCTACGCTTTCATAACGCTGGACCTTGCGCGCCACCACTTGCCCGTCGAACGGTGCGATCACGCTGCAGCGCTTGACCTGGACCTGATACACCTGGGACTGCGCCTGAGTCTCGCTGAGCCGGGCCTCGGCCCGCGACACTTCAAACCGCCCGACTGATTTCAAGGCCGCCAACTGCCGGTTATGCGCCAGTTCTTCACCGGCACCACGGCTGGCCGCCTGGGCCGCGTTGAGCTGGGCCTGATACGCCGAGCAGTCGAAACGCGCCAGGGTGTCGCCCTTCTTGAACGACTCGCCCTCACTGAACGGCAACTCGACGATACGCCCGGCCAACTCGCTGGCCAGCACCGCCTGATCCCGTGCCCGAAGCACCCCTCGCGCCTCGTTGCCAGACGCACTGGCCGAGACGTTGCTCTCAAGCAATGGATCGTCTGCTACAGGCGTTTGCGCCTGGACACCGCACGTTACAAAGGCCAATCCCACAACCCAACTACTCAAACGCCGCATGACCGTTACTCCCTGACGGATGGGCGGAGTCTACGACAGCGGTGAGAGGCGTCAAGGGAGGAGCTGTGAGAGGTGAGAAATCTGATGGTCATACACGCTCTGTGGCGAGGGGATTTATCCCCGCTGGGCTGCGCAGCAGACCCAAAGCAATTTATTCAATTTCCCTGGTTCAACGAGGTGTCAGGTTTCGGGACTGCTGCGCAGTCCAGCGGGAGCAAGCTCCCTCGCCACAGGTTCTGTGATCGACGATCATCGCGCAGGGCCTACTCCACCAACGTCAACTCACCATCGCAATACACCACCTCACGCCCCAACCAAGCCACATCGACCTGAGGCAATACCGCCGAGGGTTTGCGCAGTTCACGCAGTAGCGTCGAGCCGTGGGACAAACGCCCACCCATGCGTGCAATCACCGCCCGGGCGCTTTGATAGTGGGCGTGGCGGCCGGGGTCGAGGGTGTCTTCCAGCAGAATGTCCTCGCCCAAAATGCCTTGGGCTTGACCCGGGTAGATCAGGAAGCCACTCGCCTGCTCGGTGCCTTCACGACCGTCCTGCCAGAAGCTGCCGTCGCGGCTGCGGATGTCCGGGTGCGGCGCGAACCAATGCGCCCGATCGGCTAACGGCATGGCGTGATGCAGGCGAAAGAAGATCCGCATCAGGTTGTCGCGATACCATTCGCGTACTTGCAGGTAGTAACCGCGCAAACCCGGCAGACCAGCGCCGTGAGCCAGGCGAATCGCCAGGGGCCATTGGGGGAATACCTGCAGCGGCAGCTCGGTCGGGGTCGGGCGTGGCGTCGCCGGGTCGGTTTCCCACGGCAGTCGATGGGGGCTGTGTTCAAGGTTGTCATAGGCGGTCGGCGGTCGTCCCAGCAGATCGCCGCCGCTGCTGGCCAACGCGGTCGCGATGCATAGATTGCCCTGCACCACGAACACATAGAACCGGGTGAACCAGTCAGCCAGTTGTTGGCCGCCAGCGCTTTGGGCGGTCAGTTCATGCAGCTCTCGGTCGAAGCGTTGCAAGCCGTTTTCCAGCGTCAGCAAATGACCACGCGCAATGCGCTGCATACGCAGGAACAATGGCAGCGAACGGAGCAAGCGCAGGGGCCGCCAAGGTAAATGCGGGGTGGCGCCACCGACCTCACCGGCGTAGTTGCTGGCACTGATGCCCCAGTCGGCCAGTCGGGCGAGAAACAGGTCGTTGTTGATATAGGAAGCGCCGCCAAACACCGCCGTGAAGGGCTCGTTGTCCTGCAACACCCTTGAGTCCCAACGGGCCATGATCGCCGGGATGCTCGCCGCCGCGCGGCGCTGGGCGTACTCCACCAACACGCTGGGCTGCGGCGGCAGGATCTCGGCGATGTTGGCGGCAGTCAGATGGCGGCGCCAGCCGTAGTCGCTGATCGGCCGGTACTGCAGCAGCCAGAGTTGCGTGCCGTCCCAGGCCCATTCGACGTCGCCGGGCACGTAGTGAAAGACCCGCAATACGCCTTGGAGAAACCGCCATAACGCTTCGGCGGTGAGGCCATGGGCTGGCTTGAATGCACCGCTGTTCCATGACTCGCCGAGACGGGAAATGATCGCCCGCTCGGGGCTCACCTGGCCATCGGCCAACGACTCCAGGTGACCTTCGACCCATTCCAACTCAACTGACAGGTGACGCACGAAGGCAATCCCGGACAGTCGCGGCGCGATGAAGCGCTGCACCACCACTTCCTCGACACCTGCCGCACTCAACTCGGCAATCCGCGCCGGTACGTTGTCCGTCGGCTCACGCAGGTACGTGGTGCTCAAGCCCGCGTTGGCCGCATCGGCTTGATCCTCCCCGTAACTGGAGGAGCGTACTGCCCAGATAGCATGCGGTTGGCTCTCCAGAAATTTTGGCAAGCGCGGATCATCGCAATCGTTGAGCGACAGCGCCGCAGGCACCGGCTGCCCAGCCAGTGCCGCCAGCCGCAAGCGACCGCCCTTGGTATGCGCGACGAAGCCACGTTCGCCCGATTCCAGCCACGCCGCGAACTCAGCGGGTGAGTCGATCCACGGGTAGTGGCCCCAACCGGGTTTCAGGCTGATGGTCAAATCGGCACGGGCAAGAATGGCCGACCATGCCGCCGCTTGGGCGACGCCCAGTACCTTGTCCTGATCGCCCCACACCAGTTCGACCGGGTCGGTGATCCACTCCAATAACGGCAACGCGGTGTCCGCGCGCACCAGATCCCAGTGCGGCACAAAGGCTCGGCAGCGGGCGTACCCGGCGCCCATGCGTTGGTACTGCGCGGACGTCCAGGTCTGGCGGGAGAACTTGTGGGCGAACAGCGTCGGCTTGTTCGCCAGCAGCCAGTGAATGGTCTTGCGGATTGGCAGCGGTGACATCAACGCCGGCAACCGCCGCTGCCACAAAAACGCGCCCACCGGCGCCAGCAACACACTGCGGCAAAAGTGCCCGGGCTCGCGTTGCAGCGCGTGGAGCACCAGCAAAGCGTTGACCCCGACCGCCATGATCGCGCAGCCCTTGTCCGTTGCCGCCAGCAACGCTTGGGCGTAGGCCGTCAGGTCTTCGCAGGGAGCCTGAGGGTTGCTGCCGAAGCCGGGCAGCTCCAGCGGCACCACGTCGTAGTGTTGAAAGTGCGGCAACGCATCGTCCCACCAATCGGCGGCGCTACCGTTGCCGGCCAGCAGGTACATCCGCGGCTTGCTCATGGATGCTCCTCAGGCCAGGTCGCGCAGGGCAGCGTCGAGCGTCGGGTAACGGAACGTATAACCCGCCTCGACGAGACGGCTCGGCAGCACACGCTGGCCGTCGAAAAACAACTGCGCCATTTCGCCGGCCAGGGCGCGCACCGGCGCGGCGGGAATGTTGAACCACACCGGGCGCTTGAGCACCTTGCCGACGCTTTCGGCGAACAGCGCCTGACTGACTGTTTCTGGTGCCACCAGGTTGTAGGTGCCGCTCAGGTTTTCGTCATCGAAGGCGCGGGCGATGACGGCAATCACGTCGTCGCGGTGCACCCAACTCATGATTTGCCGACCATCGCCCATCCGCCCGCCGAACCCCAGGCGAAACGGAATCAGCAACGGCAGCAACGCACCGCCCGGACCGAACACCACGCCCAGGCGCATCACCACCTGGCGCACGCCCAGCTCGGTGGCGGGCAACGCCGAGGCTTCCCAGCGCGCACAGAGTTCGGCCATGAAACCATCGCCCCGGGCAGCGCTTTCATCGAGGCTCTCACTGGCATCACGCACGCCGTAGAAGCCGATGGCAGAAGCTTGAATCCACAGCGCGGGCTTGTGCCGGGCGTTGTTCAGCCAAGCCATCAATGCCTCGGTGGTATTGACCCGGCTGGCGATGAGTTGCGCCTGACGCTTGGGGCTCCAGCGTGGGCCGGCAACCGGTGCGCCCGCCAGGTTGATCACCACATCGAAGGTTTCGTCATGGCCCAGCTTGCCCAGCGAACGCAGGCAACGGGCGCGGCCATCGAACAGGTAGGCCGCCTTCAATGGATCGCGAGCCAATACGCTGACCGTGTGCCCGGCGTCGAGCAGTTGGTTGACCAGGGTTTCGCCGATAAACCCGGTGCCACCGGTGACCAACACGCGCTTGTAGCCGCCACCGGCAAACGGGTTGGCGGGCTTGCCCGCGCGTTGCATGCGCAAGGCCGCCAAGCCGTCGCGAATCCCCGAGGCCGTGACGCCGATGGCGAACAAGGTCAGCAACCAACCGCGCCAGCCCAGGTCGATCCCGCTCAGGCCGGTGGGCAAACTCGCCCACTGCGCCAGTTGCACACCGTACAACGCGAAGAAGGCACCGCCGTTGACCGCCAGCACCGTGTGCATGATGCGTTCGATGGGCGGCAGCTTGCGGCTCCGGTCTTCGACCACGAAGTCCCAGAGCGTCAGGCCGATCTCCAAGGCGAACAGCAAGGCGATGACAATCGCCCACGTGCCTTCGAAGGCCAAATGCGCAATGCCCAGGAACAGGATCCCGTAGAAGCACGAACGCAAGGCATGGATGGACAATTCCAACCGGGCACTGTGGCGATAGGGCAAGGCGACGGTAAGTTCGTGGTGATACAGGGTGTCCAGCGCACCGAGGACAGCCTGGGCAATCAACAGCGTGATAGCCCAGTCCAGCAGTGAAAAGTCAGGCATGGTTTGAATCACTCGACGCGTTGTCAGTCAGGGATGTGCGGCGGTCGTGGCGATAGAGCCAGAACAGCGGCGGCAGTAATACGAGCAGTGCGAAGCCGTCGAACCACAGGTGCGACCAGACCCGGGCCTGGGCAGAGATCAACATGTCCTGGGGCGCCCAGAGCACGATGCCAGCGATCAACCAGCCCCAAGGCATGGCGCACTTCAGACGACTGCCTATGTGCACGAGGGCAAGCATGTACAGCCCATAGCTTTGCAACGTGGCGCCGAACAAGGCCAGCCACCAGACTTGCTGCGTGCGGGCCGTCGCGGGCACCACCGCGTCCGCGCCCCAGAAAGCCTGCTCGATGTTCTGCAGATAATCGTCGAGCAAACCCGAATGACCGGCCCAGGTCAGCGTAACGCCGGCGAGCAGATGCATCAGGGCGGCGGCATATAACCAAACGACCAGGGCTTTGCGAAGGGTGCTGGGAGGGGGTTGGCATTCCATGTCCTGAAGGCTTGCTTGAGGGCCGCCAGTCTAAAGGAAATGGACGGGGCTTTACTTGGCTAATGGGCTGGGCAGCGATAAATAAAATCCGCCGCCTGGAGCGCTTGAAACCTGCGCCCCGCACCCAAGCCGAACACAGTTGTGGCGAGGGGATTTATCCCCGCTGGGCTGCGTAGCAGCCCTAAAAGCGGCCGCCTCGGTGTGTCAGGTTGTTGGTCTTCAGCCATTTGGAGGGCTGCTGCGCAGCCCAGCGGGGATAAATCCCCTCGCCACAGGTTCTGTGTACCGCTTACCTACAGCAGGGTCCTAGGAGATTTCCTTCAAGTTGCGGCGATGTTGGTGAACTTGTCCGGCTTGGGGCTCACCGCTAGTCTGAGTTTGTCACTGAAAAAACGGTGACACGGACGTGCAAGTCCGAACAAACTGTTTAGGATGCACCGCTACATCGCTCAGGGGGCTTCTTCTTCCCACTGGCTTCATGGCGGCTGCGCGCAGGAGATCCTTGGATCTGCTGGGTGTCCTAAACAGGCCCGGTCTTGCACACCTGCGTACGGCCGCCACCCCATTCGCGTGCAAGCGGACGGTAACGGCTTCCAACTAATTTACTGTTTAGGATTTTTCTAATGTTCAAAGTCACTCCGAATCCGCCAGGAAGCCCTGGCAGCACCTCCGACAAATCCTCGAAAACCAAACTCGACGAAGCCGCCGAACGCGCCCTCGACTACTACCTCAACCCCAAACCCACCGATGAAGCCTCGGGCAAAACCCAAACCGCCCAACTCTTCATGGTCGCCCCGGACATCGACACCGAAACCCTCCTGGCCAATGCCTCCGAAGACCTGCTGTCCATCAGCGCCATCGCCGCCGACCTGGCGGATGATGTCGATGGCACACGTCGCAGCGTGATCCTGGCGATCAGCCGTATGGCCGATGGGGTGCATTTGTTGGTGGAGCGGGCGATGGATCGACTGGAGGTTCAAGCTGCGCGCTGACAGAGCTGCGCTGAATTGAAAACCGTCATCGCGAGCAGGCTCGCTCCCACATTGCATCTGTGTTGGCTGAGATATCCGCGACACAGCCAATCGCCCTGTGGGAGCGAGCCTGCTCGCGATGACGTCAGCCCAGGCACCCCGAACTGTGGCGAGCAGTACTGATCAACGCTGCATCCCCCAGCGCTTCACCGTCACCCGCTCCAGGGAATCAAACACCAGGTTCTCCACCAACAACCCAATCAAAATCACCACCGCCAACCCGGCAAACACCTTATCGGTGTACAGCTCGTTGCGGTTCTGGAAGATGTACCAGCCCAGGCCGCCCTTGCCGCTGGTGGCACCGAACACCAGTTCGGCGGCGATCAGCGTGCGCCAGGCGAAGGCCCAGCCGATTTTCAACCCGGCGAGGATCGACGGCAGCGCCGCCGGGATTAGGATGAACAGCACAAAGCGCAGGCCCTTGAGCCCGTAGTTGCGACCGGCCATGCGCAACGTTTCCGACACACCAAGAAACCCCGCATACATGTTCAACGCCAGCGCCCACAGCACCGAATGCACCAGCACGAAAATCAGGCTGTTCTGCCCCAGGCCGAACCACAGCAGCGCCAGCGGCAACAGGGCGATGGCCGGCAACGGGTTGAACATCGACGTCAGGGTACTGAGCACATCGCGACCGAACTGGGTCGACACGGCCAGCGTGGTCAGGCCAAACGCCAAAACGATGCCCAGCAGGTAGCCCTTGATCAGCACCACCAGGGAAATCCACACCTTGCCCAGCAGCTCGCCGCTGAGTAAGCCGTCGTACAAGGCGCTGGCGGTTTGCAGGAAACCGGGCAGCAACAGGTCATTGTTCTGATAGCGCGCCACACCCTCCCAAAGCAGCGCCAGCAGCAACAGGATCAGGCTTTTGCGCAGCCAGCCCTGTTGCCAGAGGCGCTGACCCAGGGGCAACTCGCGCTCCAGCGGCACGTGGGTCAGGGGTTGCAGATCGACTTCGTATTCTTCGCGCACGGGCGATAAATGGCTCATGGAGGTTCCCCTTAGTACGCGATACGAATATCGGTGAAATCCAGCTCCCGCTCGGCTTCAAGCGGCTGGCCTTCATTGAACAGCAGCCCATGGATACGCCGCGCCGTGTGTTGGAACCCTACGCCACCGAGGCTGTGCAAATCGTATTGATGGCTGTGGATTTCCGCCCGTACACGGCCAGGATGCGGCGACAACAGGAGGATGCGATTGCCCACCACCAACGCCTCTTCGATGGAGTGAGTGACGAACAGCAAGGTGAAGCGCACCTCCTCCCAGAGCAGCAGCAATTCTTCCTGCATCTTGCGCCGGGTCAGGGCATCGAGAGCGGCGAAGGGTTCGTCCATCAAGAGGATTTTCGGCTGCATCGCCAATGCCCGGGCAATCGCGACGCGGGCCTTCATGCCACCGGACAAGGTGTGGGGATAGGCATCGGCAAACGCCGCCAGGCCGACCTTGTCCAGATAATGCAGTGCCCGTTCCTCGGCCTCGCGGCGTTTGAGGGTGTGGGACGCCAGCAGCGCGAACATCACGTTCTGCTTCACGGTTTTCCAGGGCGGCAGTTGATCGAATTCCTGGAACACCACGATCCGGTCCGGCCCCGGCGCACTGACGGTTTGGCCTTGCAAGCGAATCTCGCCCTCGCAAGGCGCAATGAAACCACCAATGGCCTTGAGCAAGGTGGACTTGCCGCAACCGGACGGGCCGAGCAAAACAAAGCGATCCGCCGGGTCGACTTCGAAACTCACCTGGTGGGTGGCCCGTACTACCCGCTGCGGCGTGCGGTATTCCAGGCTGACGTTATCCACCGACAACAACGCGGTTCCGGTGGAAGTGGGGTTGCTGGCCGCGTGGCCTTGCAAACGCGCGTTCATGACGATCAGCTCCCCTGCAACGGTTTGGCGTCCTGGAAGAAATAGTCTTCCCATGACGCGGGTTTGTTCTTGATCGCGCCGACGCGGTAGAGGAATTCGGCCAGCGGGTAGGTGTTTTTCGGCGTGACAGTGAATTCGATCTGCGGGTTATCGATGATCTTCAGCAAGGTCGCCCGGTCGATCTTGGCCTTGGTCACCCGCAGGTAGGTGTCCGCCGCCGCGCCCTTGTCGTTCTGGGCGAACTCGGCCGCTTCGGTCAACGCCTCGACGAACGCCTTGTAGGTCTTCGGGTTTTCATCGCGGAATTTCTCGGTGGCGAACAGCACCGTGGGCGAGTTCGGCCCCAGCACGTCATAGGAGTTGAGCACCACGTGGACGTTGGGGTTTTGCAGCGCCTGGTCCTGGAACGGCGGGTTGGAGAAATGCCCGGTCAACTCGGTGCCGCCGGCAATCAACGCCGCCGTGGCGTCCGGGTGCGGAACCGCCAGGGTGTACTTGTCGAGGCGATTGAAGTCCTTGTCGCCCCACTGCTTCGCGGCGGCGTATTGCAGGAACCGTGACTGCACCGAAACACCCACCGCCGGCACCGCGATGCGGTCCTGCTCGGTGAAGTCGGCGATGGTCTTGACCTTGGGGTTGTTGCTCAACAGGTAATAGGGAAAGTTGCCCAGGGAAGCCACGGCCTTGACGTTCTGCTTGCCACGGGTGCGGTCCCAGACCGTCAACAACGGCCCGACGCCGGCCCCGGCAATGTCGATGGAGCCCGACAGCAACGCATCGTTGACTGCCGCGCCGCCGGACAACTGGGTCCAGTCGACCTTGATGTCGATACCTTCCTGCTTGCCATGCTTCTCGATCAGTTGTTGGTCACGAACCACGTTGAGCAACAGGTAAACGATGCCGAACTGCTCGGCGATACGAATCTCGCCCTCGGCGTGGGCACTGGCGGGCGCGACCAGGCTGCCGGCCAGTAAACTGAACCCCAGGCCGACGGCGGCGGCCAGCGGTGCAAAAGCAATGCGTTTGGACATGGTGAGTCTCCGGGCTCTTTGCGCGCTGCGCAGCCGATCAGAAAGGGGCGTCGCCCTGGATGGTGGTGCGATACAGCTTGCGGCGCAGATGACTCGGGCAACCGGCGGCCAGATGGATCAGCGAACGGTTGTCCCAGAACACCAGGTCATGGGGCTGCCATTGATGGCGATAGATGTTCTGCGGCAGCACGCTGTGGGCATACAGCTCGGCCAGCAGTGCGTTGCTCTCGTCCTCCGGCAGGCCGACGATGCGGGTGGTGAAGCCTTCGCTGACGAACAACGCCTTGCGCCCGGTTTCCGGGTGGGTGCGCACGATCGGATGCACCACTTCCGCGACCTGGGCCAATTGCTCTGGGGTAAGCGTCGGGCGCCAGTTGCCTTCGAATTTGGTTTCGCTGTAGCGCGCCGTGTAGGAATGCGCCGCCGAACGGCCTTCAACCGCTTTACGCAAGGCTTCGGGCAAGCCCTCCCAGGCCTTGTGCATGTCGGCGAACAGCGTGTCGCCACCTTCGCTCGGCAGCTCCTGGGCGTGGAGCATTGAGCCGAGGCTGGGCAGCTCTTTGTAGGAAAGGTCCGAATGCCAGAACTTGCCCGCATCCCCCAGGCCGATGGATTGGCCGTTTTCGATGATGTTGGAGACGATGAGGATTTCCGGATGCCCGGCCAGCAGGAACTGCTTGAGCACATGGATTTGCAGCACGCCGAAACGGCGGCTGAAGGCGATCTGTTGTTCAGGAGTGATGCGCTGGTCGCGGAACACCACAACGTGATAGTCCAGGTGCGCACGATGGATGCGGGCGAAATCCTGGTCATTGATCGGCCGGGACAGGTCCAGCCCGACGATCTCAGCGCCGACGGCATCGGGGAACGGACGGATTTCGAACGACTGCGGCGCAATGTTCGCGATAGGTGAATCTGGAGAATAAGAGACGGCTGACATACATCACTCCCACGCACAGCGCGCTTTACAGGCGCGTGTCGATCAAAAACTCACGGAGGTCCCGTGTCGATTTGTGTCGTGCGGCGCGCCGATTGGTCGGCAGGTACGCAGGAGGATGACTTTAAAGGTATAAGAAAGTTAATTTAAATATTAAAAACACATAACTATATGGCAGAACCTGTGGGAGCGAGCTTGCTCGCGATGACGGTGTGTCAGTGATCGATAAAAATCTGACCTGCCGCTATCGCGAGCAAGCTCGCTCCCACAAGGGCTTGGAGAATGGCACGATCCCGTGGCGAGGGAGCTTGCTCCCGCTGGGGCGCGCAGCGGCCCCAAAAAGCAGTGAGCGCTTCGCACTCAAGCGGGAGCAAGCTCCCTCGCCACAAAAGCGGCAAGCCACAGGCCTGTGTGCCTAGCGCTCGTGCAACGCCTCGGACCGGGCCTTGATGATGGGCTTGAGCAGGTAGCTGAGCACGGTTTTCTTGCCGGTGATGATGTCCACCGAGGCCACCATCCCTGGGATGATCAGCAAGGGCTTTTCAGGCGTGCCCAGGTGGCTGCGTTCGGTGCGCAGCTTGATGATGTAGTAGGTGGTTTTCTTGTCTTCATCGGTGATGGTGTCGGCGCCGATCTGTTCCAGCTTGGCTTTCATCCCGCCGTAGATGGTGTAGTCGTAGGCGGTGAATTTCACCGTGGCGTCCTGGCCGGGGTGCAGGAAGGCAATGTCCTGGGGACGGATTTTCGCTTCCACCAGGATGGTGTCGTCCAGCGGCACGATTTCCACCAGGTCACTACCGGGCTGGATCACCCCGCCGATGGTATTCACGAGCAACTTGTTGACGATACCCCGCACCGGCGATGTCACCAGGGTCCGGCTCACCCGGTCTTCCAGGGCCTTGCCGGTGGCCTGGGCCTTATTCAGATCAGTGCGGGCTTCGTTGAGCTGGGTCAGGGCTTCGCTGCGGAATTTGCCGCGAGTCTCGTCGATCTTGCGCTGCACTTCCTTGATCGCCGATTCGGCGCGGGGGATCGCCAGCGTGGTAGCGTCCAGTTGCCCACGGGTCTCGACTTCGGCGCGCTTGAGCCGCAGCACTTCCACCGGCGACACCGCGCCCTGGGCCACCAACGGCTCGGACATGTTGATTTCCTGGCGCTGCAGCGCCAGGCCGGAGCGATACTGCGCCTGCTTGGAGACGAACTCGCGCAGTTCCTGCTGGCGCTGGATCAACTGCTCCTGCAAGCCGCCGATTTCATCGTGCAACTGCTGGCGACGGCTGATGTACAGCGACTCTTCGCTGGCAGCCTGGCCCGGCACGGCCTTGAGCACATCGGCCGGGAAGTTCAGCGGCCGGTCATCGACCTCGGCACTCAGGCGCTCGACCCGCAACAGCATGGACAGGCGATCAGCCTCGGTTTCGCCGACGTTGGAAACAAACCGCGTGTCATCCAGGCGAATCAGCGACGCGCCGGCGTCGACAATCTGCCCTTCCTTGACGAACAGCTCAGCGACGATGCCGCCTTCCAGGTTCTGGATCTTCTGGATCTTGGACGATGGGATCGCCTTGCCGTCGCCCTTGGTCACTTCGTCGATCTCGGCGAAATTGGCCCACAGCACCAGGAACACAAAGAAGCCGATGATGCCCCAGATCGTCAACCGCACCACCCGCGGAGCGTCCTCGATCAGGGCTTTGTTGACCTCGGGCAGCGGTTGCCCGTGCAGCGAGTCGGAGCCTTTGAAATAGCGGCCCACGGCACCCTTCAAACCGGATTTAAGCAACACTGATCTGCCCCTTCTTCAACGCTTCCATGACAGCGGCTTTCGGGCCGTCGGCGAGAATCTGTCCACGGTCGATCACCAGCAGGCGATCCACCAGCGACAGCAAGGAGGCCCGGTGCGTCACCAGCAGCACGGTCTTGTTTTCCACCACGGCGGCCAGGCGCTGCTTCAAGCGTTCTTCACCGGTGTTGTCCATGGCGCTGGTGGGTTCGTCCAGCAACAGGATGGGCGGGTTGAGCAGCAGCGCGCGGGCCAGGGCGACGTTCTGGCGCTGGCCACCGGACAGGTTCTGCCCGCGCTCACCGACCTGCAGTTCATAGCCTTGCGGATGCAGCCGCGCGAACTCATGCACGCCCGCCAGCTCGGCGGCCTGGAGCACCAACTCGTCTTCGACGTAACGGGCGCCGGAGGTCAGGTTGTCTCGCAGGGTGCCGGCCAGCAACTGGATGTCCTGGGGCACATAGCCAATGTTGTAGCGCAGCTCGCTGACGTCGATCTGGCGGATGTCCACGCCGTCCACCAGCAACGCGCCGTCGTCCGGCTGGTACAGGCCCACCAGCAACTTGGCCAGGGAGCTCTTGCCCGAACCGCTGCGGCCAATGATGCCGATTTTCTCGCCCGGCTTGATCACCAGGTTGATGTTCTTCAGCGCGGCGTTCTGCTGGCCCGGGTAAGTGAAATTCAACTGACGGCATTCGACGGCACCCTGCAATACCTTGCGGCTCAGCGGACGCTCGTCGAAATTGCGTTCCTGGGGCAGCTCCATCATCTGGTCGACCGAGGTCATGGTCACCCGCGCCTGCTGGTAGCGGGTCAGCAGGCCCGACAGCGAAGCCAACGGGCTGAGGGCGCGGCCGCTGAGCATGTAGCAGGCAACCAGCCCACCCATGCTCAGGTTGCCAGCGATGATCAGGTAAACGCCAAAGACGATCATGATCACGCCGGCCAGTTGCTGGATCAGCAAGGTGATGTTCATCGCCAGGCCGGAGAGCATCTTCACCCGCAGTTCGAGGCGACTGAGGGTACCGATGGTCTGTTCCCACTGGTACTGACGCTCGCTCTCGGCGTTGTTGACCTTCACCGCGTCCAGGCCGGCCAGGGTCTCGATCAGGCTGGATTGGCGTTCGGCACCCAGGGCCATGGTGCGCTCCATAGTCGCTACCAGAGGCTTCTGCAAGGCATAGCCAATCAGCAGGGCAATCGGGAACGCCAGCACCGGAATCCACACCAGGTGCCCGCCGATGATCGCGATGACCATGAAAATCAGCAGGGTGAACGGCAGGTCGATCAGGCTGGTGAGGGTCAGCGAGGCGAGGAAGTCCCGCAGGCTCTGGAACTCATGGATGTTCTGGGCAAAACTGCCGACCCGCGCCGGGCGGTACTTCATGGACATGCCGACGATGCGCTCGAACAGCGTCGCCGAGATGATCAGGTCGGTTTTCTTGCCCGCCAGGTCCAGACACAGGCTGCGCAGCATCTTGAGGATCAGGTCGAACACATAGGCGCCGGTGATACCCACGGCCAGCACCCACAGGGTCGATTCGGCCTGGTTCGGCACCACGCGGTCGTAGACGTTCATCACGAACAGTGGCGCGGCCATGGCGATGATGTTGATCAGCAAGCTGGCCGCGATGGCATCGGCGTACAGCCAGCGGGACCGTTTGAGGGTGTCACGAAACCACGAACGCGCCCGGGGAATGAGCGTGCCGTGGTTGACGTCAAATTTATGCTGCGGTTGGGCGAAGAACACCTTGCCGCTGTAGTCATCGGCCAGCAGTTCGCGGCTGATGGTCACCTCACCGCCGTCGCTTTCGCTGAGCAGCAGTCGTGCCTGGTCGTCACCGACCCAGCCCAGCAGCACGGCGCTGCGACCGTCTTTGAGCAGCAACAGCGCTGGCATGGCGATGGGTGGAATTTGCTCGAGCTTGCGTTGCAGCACCCGGCCCTGCAGACCGGCACGGGCGGCGGCACGCGACAATAATTCGACGCTCAGCCGTTGCTTGGGCAGCGGCAGGCCGGTGGTGAGCATCGCCGCGCTGGCCGGCTTCTGATGCAGCATGCAGAGCGCCAACAGACCGTCCAGCAACGGGTCGTCGTGCAGCGTGCGCGGGTCATGAACGAGTTCGACTGGACTGACTTCTGATTCCACGCTCTGCACTCTGACTGATTAAAACGGGTTGTAGACTCAATTCATCCCAGGCAACTGAACCTTGGGTTTCATGTCGTTCTGCACAACCGATGCCAACGGTGCGACCACACCCTGGCTTTTCAACAACTGCCCCATGGTTGCCTTGATCCGGTACTGGGTGAACAGCTGCACGTTTTTGATTTCCGCCAGGCGCCGGGATGCGCTGAACAGCTCGTTTTCGCTGTCGAGCAAGTCGAGCAGGGTCCGCTCGCCGAGGCTGAACTGCTTCTGGTAGGCGGTGCGCACGTTGGCGCTGCGATCCACATATTGCTGGGCGACCGGCACCTGGGCGTTGGCGTTGTTCAAGGCGTTCCAGGCCAGGCCCAGCTCTTCGTTCAACTGGCGCAGCGCGTTGTTGCGGATGTCCAGGGCCTGGTTGGACAGGTACGACTTGGACTCCAGGTCCGCCTTGTTGCTGCCGCCGGCATACAGGTTGAAACGCATGCGCAGCATGGCCTGCCATTCATTGTTGTGGCCGTTCTGGCCGTCCAGGTCGTTGTCGGCCGTGCGACCCAACTCGGCGTCGAAGCGTGGGTAGAAGCTCGACTTGGCGGCTTCGTACTGTTGCTCGGCAGCGGCGATGTCAGCTTCGGCCGAACGCAATACCGGGCTGTTTTCCAGCATCTGGGCGCGGGCTTCGGTCAGGTTGGCCGGCAACAGCGCCATAAAGTCGGCAGGACGTTCCAGTTGATCGGGCAGTTGGCCGACGGCGCTGAGGTAGTTGGTCTCGGCATCGGCCAGGTTGGTCTGTTCGGTGATCAGGTTGTTGCGGGCCTGGGCCATGCGCGCTTCGGCCTGGTCCAGGTCGGCGCCGCTGCCCACGCCACGGGAAGTGCGCAACTTGATCTGGTCGAAGATACGCTCGTGGCTCTTGAGGTTTTCCTCGGCCAAGCGCACGAACTCGCGACGGGTCAGCACGTCCAGGTAGACCTGGGCCACCGTCAACCCGGTGCGCTCGGATGCGTCCAGCAGCGAGTAGGCACGGGCATTGACGGTGGCTTGTTGACGCCCCACTTCGCTGGACGTCGCAAAACCGTCAAAAACCATTTGCGACAGACGCAGGCTCGACTCGCTGCGGTTCAGGGTTTCCCAATGATTGTTACCGCCTGAACGGGTGGTGACGCTGTCGGTGCCTTCACGGCCGTATCCGGCTGCAAGGTCCACTCTAGGCAGGTAGCCGCCCTTGGCGGCCTTGAGTTGGTAATCGGCCGCGAGGCGACTGTTCACACCGGCCTGGATTTCAGGATGGACGTCCAGCGCCTGTTGCATGGCCTGCGGCAAGGTTTGTGCTTGTACGAAACTGGCGGCGAGGGCGAAGGGTAAAGCCTTGAGCAGGTGCGAACGCATGGTTGGATTATTCCCGAAACTCTTGTCTTGAATCACAGCGAAACGTGGCGCTGCATCGGATGATGGCAACCGGAATGACCGTATGTCGGAAAGTTCAAAACAGGAGCTGGAACACGCACCGAAAGAACAGGTCGCCGCTTAAATATCAATGTGACATTACGCCAATGATTGTTTAGGATGGCTGGCATAAGGTCAATAGTTTGGCACAAACAAAATAATTGAAAAATAAGAGCCAAAATATTGACATGTGGAAGCGTCAAATAACCTTACTTTGTGAACATGAACGTCCAGACCGCTGCCGCCTACAAGCTGCCGGGTCCATGGAAGTCTACTGAGCGTGGCACCCGGAGAGTCTTCAATGAGCAGTGTTATTGCCGTTGTCAAAAGCATTGTTGGTCAGGTTTTCGTCGTATCCCCCGAGGGCATCCGGCGCGTACTCATTGAAGGTGATCGCCTGAACGTAGGCGACCAATTGGACACCGGGCCTGCTGGCGCCGTCACACTGGAATTGGCCGATGGCCGCACCCTGGACCTGGGTCGCGACACTCAGTGGAGCGCCAATGCTCCGGACTCTTCCACTGACCTGGCACAAGCCACTGCCCAGGCCGCACCGTCGGTAGAAGAACTGCAGCAAGCCATCGCCGCTGGCGTCGACCCGACGACCGCCCTGGAAGCCACCGCCGCCGGCGCAACCGCCGCGGGGACTGGTGGTGCCGCCGGTGGCGGCCACAGCTTTGTGGTGCTGGATGCCACCGCTGGCAGCGTCGACCCTACCGTCGGCTTCCCAACCGAAGGTCTCGCTGCGGCTGCCGCCACCGACAACAACATTCTGGGTGGCGACACCACGGATACGACCGCCAACGCCGTGCTCAATGCAACGATGACCCTGAGCGCCACCCCGACCTTGACCGAGGCCGGTGGCGTGCTGGTGTATACCGCGACCGTGACCCAGGCTCCGCAGACCAACCTGACCGTGACCTTGTCCAACGGCGCGGTCATCGTGATCCCGGCGGGTCAACTCACCGGTAGCGTCAACGTCCCACTCGCGCCGAACGACACGGTCTACAACGACCCAAGCCAGATCAGCGTGACCGTCACTGGCACCACCGGCGGTACCGGCATTGCTGTGACCTTGCCCACCACGCCTGCCGTGACTCAGATCACCGACACCATCGACACCACCACCGTCACCCTGACGGCGGGCAACACCGTGACCGAAGGCGGCCAGATCACCTACACCGCCACCTTGACCAACCCGGCCCAGACCCCAGTGACCGTGACTTTGAGCAACGGCTCGGTCATCACCATCGCTGCTGGCCAGACGTCCGGCACCGTCAGCGTCGATACCCCGACCAATGATGTCTACAACAACGGCAGTACGGTCAGCACCACCATCACCGGCGCAACTGGCGGTAACTTCGAGAATTTGGTGCCGAGCACCGCGCCTGCGGTCACCACGATTACCGATTCGGCGGACACCACCGGCCTGACCTTGACCGCCAGCAACACCATCACCGAAGGCGGTTCGATCGTTTACACCGCGACGCTGACTAATCCGGCTCAAACTCCGGTCACCGTGACCTTGAGCAATGGCGCGGTGATCAACATCGCTGCTGGCCAGACGACTGGGTCCGTCAACGTCGAGACGCAGGCTAATGACGTCTACAACAATGGCAGCACGGTCAGCACCACCATTACGGGCGCAACCGGCGGCAACTTTGAGAATCTGGTACCGAGCACTGCGCCTGCGGTCACCACGATTACCGATTCGGCGGATACCACTGGCCTGACCCTGACCGCCAGCAACACCATCACCGAAGGCGGTTCGATTGTTTACACCGCGACGCTGACTAATCCGGCTCAAACTCCGGTCACCGTGACCTTGAGCAATGGCTCGGTCATCACCATCGCTGCGGGCCAGACTTCCGGGTCCGTCAACGTCGAGACGCCGGCTAATGACGTCTATAACAACGGCAGTGCGGTCAGCACCACCATTACCGGTGCGACAGGTGGCAACTTTGAGAATCTGGTGCCGAGCACCGCACCTGCCGTTACTACGATTACCGATTCGGCCGACACCACCGGCCTGACCCTGACCGCCAGCAACACCATCACCGAAGGCGGTCAGATCACCTACACCGCGACACTGACCAACCCGGCTCAGACTCCGGTGACCGTGACCTTGAGCAATGGCGCGGTGATCAACATCGCTGCAGGCCAGACGACTGGGACCGTCAACGTCGAGACACCGGCCAATGACGTCTATAACAACGGCAGCACAGTCAGCACCACCATCACCGGTGCCACCGGCGGTAATTTCGAAAACCTGGTGCCAAGCACTGCGCCTGCGGTCACCACGATTACCGATTCGGTAGACACCACTACCGTGACGTTGACTGCTACGCCAACCGTGAATGAAAACGGCACGATCACTTATACCGCCACGCTGACCGACGCCAATGGCAACCCGGTCACCGCGCAAAACGGTCCTGTGACCGTGACATTGGACAGCGGTAAAACCATCACCATCGCGGCGGGCGCGAGCTCGGGTGTGCTGGATGTGGCTGTCGGCAACGACGTTTACCAAGGCCCAACGACAGTTACTGAGTCGATTGCTTCCGCAACGGGTGGCAACCTAGAAGCCATCGCTCCTAACACCGCTCCGGTCAGCACCATCGTTAGCGATGTCAACGACACCACCACGGTAACGCTGACCGCCAATCCGACCGTGAACGAAAACGGCACCATCACCTACACCGCCACCCTGACCGGTGCTGATGGCAAACCGGTCATTGCGCAAAACGGTCCGGTGACTGTGACGTTGGACAGCGGCAAGACCATCACCATCGCTGCCGGTGCGAGTTCGGGTGTGCTGGATGTGGCCGTTGGCAATGATGTTTACCAAGGTCCAACTACCGTCACCGAAAGCATCAGTACCGCCACTGGCGGTAACCTGGAAGCCATCGCACCGAACACCGCTCCGGTTAGCACCATTGTTAGCGACGTCAACGACACCACCACGGTGACCTTGACCGCCACGCCGACCGTGAACGAAAACGGCACCATCACGTACACCGCGACCTTGACCGATGCCAACGGCAACCCGGTTACGGCGCAGAACGGTCCAGTGACCGTCACCCTCGACAGCGGCAAAACCATCACCATCGCTGCGGGCGCAAGCACTGGCGTATTGGATGTAGCCGTTGGCAACGATGTTTACCAAGGTCCGACCACCGTCACCGAAAGCATCAGTACGGCCACTGGCGGTAACCTGGAAGCCATCGCACCGAACACCGCTCCGGTTAGCACCATTGTTAGCGACGTCAACGACACCACCACGGTGACATTGACCGCCACGCCGACCGTAAACGAAAACGGCACCATTACCTACACCGCGACGCTGACCGATGCCAATGGCAATCCGGTCACCGCACAAAATGGTCCAGTGACCGTGACGTTGGACAGCGGCAAGACGATCACCATCGCCGCTGGCGCAAGTTCCGGCGTGTTGGACGTGGCCGTTGGCAACGACGTGTACCAAGGTCCAACCACCGTGACCGAGTCGATTGCCTCGGCATCGGGTGGCAACCTTGAAGCCATCGCACCAAACACGACTCCAGCCAGCACCGTCGTCAGCGATGTCAACGACACCACCACGGTGACATTGACCGCCACGCCGACCGTAAACGAAAACGGCACCATTACCTACACCGCGACGCTGACCAATGCCAATGGCAATCCGGTCACCGCACAAAATGGTCCAGTGACCGTGACGTTGGACAGCGGCAAGACGATCACCATCGCCGCTGGCGCAAGTTCCGGCGTGTTGGACGTGGCCGTTGGCAACGACGTGTACCAAGGTCCAACCACCGTGACCGAGTCGATTGCCTCGGCATCGGGTGGCAACCTTGAAGCCATCGCACCAAACACGACTCCAGCCAGCACCGTCGTCAGCGATGTCAACGACACCACCACGGTGACATTGACCGCCAATCCGACCGTGAATGAAAACGGCACCATCACCTACACCGCGACGCTGACCGATGCCGACGGCAATCCGGTCACCGCGCAAAACGGTCCGGTGACCGTCACCCTGGAAAGCGGCAAGACCATCACCATCGCTGCGGGTGCAAGCTCGGGCGTGTTGGATGTGGCCGTTGGCAATGATGTTTACCAAGGTCCGACTACCGTCACCGAAAGCATCAGTACCGCCACTGGCGGCAACCTGGAAGCCATCGCTCCCAACACCGCCCCGGTCAGCACCGTGGTCAGCGATGTCAATGACACCACCACGGTGACATTGACCGCCAATCCGACCGTAAATGAAAACGGCACGATTACCTACACCGCGACGCTGACCGATGCCAATGGCAATCCGGTCACCGCGCAAAACGGTCCGGTGACCGTCACCCTGAAAGCGGCAAGACCATCACCATCGCTGCGGGTGCAAGCTCGGGCGTGTTGGATGTGGCCGTTGGCAATGATGTTTACCAAGGTCCGACTACCGTCACCGAAAGCATCAGTACCGCCACTGGCGGCAACCTGGAAGCCATCGCTCCCAACACCGCCCCGGTCAGCACCGTGGTCAGCGATGTCAATGACACCACCACGGTGACATTGACCGCCAATCCGACCGTAAATGAAAACGGCACGATTACCTACACCGCGACGCTGACCGATGCCAATGGCAATCCGGTCACCGCGCAAAACGGTCCGGTGACCGTCACCCTGGAAAGCGGCAAGACCATTACCATCGCTGCGGGTGCAAGCTCGGGCGTGTTGGATGTGGCCGTTGGCAATGATGTTTACCAAGGTCCGACTACCGTCACCGAAAGCATCAGTACCGCCACTGGCGGCAACCTGGAAGCCATCGCTCCCAACACCGCCCCGGTCAGCACCGTGGTCAGCGATGTCAACGACACCACCACGGTGACATTGACCGCCAATCCGACCGTAAATGAAAACGGCACGATTACCTACACCGCGACGCTGACCGATGCCAATGGCAATCCGGTCACCGCACAAAATGGTCCAGTCACCGTGACGTTGGACAGCGGCAAAACGATCACCATCGCCGCCGGTGCCAGCTCGGGCGTGCTCGATGTCGCTGTCGGCAACGACGTTTACCAAGGTCCAACCACCGTGACCGAGTCGATTGCCTCGGCATCGGGCGGTAACCTGGAAGCTATCGCGCCAAACACGGCACCAGTCAGCACCGTGGTCAGCGACGTCAACGACACCACCACGGTAACGCTGACTGCTACACCGACCATGAACGAAAACGGCACCATCACCTACACCGCCACCCTGACCGGTGCTGATGGCAAACCGGTCATTGCGCAAAACGGTCCAGTCACCGTGACGTTGGACAGCGGCAAAACGATCACCATCGCCGCCGGTGCCAGCTCGGGCGTGCTCGATGTCGCTGTGGGTAACGATGTTTACCAAGGTCCAACCACCGTGACCGAGTCGATTGCCTCGGCATCGGGCGGTAACCTGGAAGCCATCGCACCAAACACGGCGCCAGTCAGCACCGTCGTCAGCGATGTCAACGACACCACCACGGTAACGCTGACCGCCAATCCGACCGTGAACGAAAACGGCACCATCACCTACACCGCCACCCTGACCGGTGCCGACGGCAAACCGGTCATTGCGCAGAACGGTCCGGTGACCGTGACATTGGACAGCGGCAAGACCATCACCATCGCCGCGGGCGCAAGTTCCGGCGTGTTGGACGTGGCCGTTGGCAACGACGTTTACCAAGGTCCAACGACGGTTACTGAGTCGATCAAAGATGCATCCGGTGGCAATTTGGAAGCCATTGCTCCAAATACTGCGCCAGTCAGCACCGTCGTCAGCGATGTCAACGACACCACCACCGTGACGTTGACCGCTACGCCGACCGTGAATGAAAACGGCACCATCACCTACACCGCCACCCTGACCGGTGCCGACGGCAAACCGGTCATTGCGCAAAATGGTCCAGTCACCGTCACCCTGGACAGCGGCAAAACCATCACCATCGCTGCGGGTGCGAGCTCGGGCGTGTTGGACGTAGCCGTTGGAAACGACGTGTACCAAGGTCCAACCACCGTCACCGAGTCGATCAAAGATGCATCCGGCGGCAACCTGGAAGCTATTGCTCCTAACACCGCTCCGGTCAGCACCATCGTTAGCGATGTCAACGACACCACCACCGTGACGTTGACCGCTACGCCAACCGTAAATGAAAACGGCATCATCACTTACACCGCGACCCTGACCGGTGCCGACGGCAAACCCGTCATTGCGCAAAATGGTCCAGTCACCGTTACCCTGGACAGCGGCAAGACCATCACCATCGCCGCCGGTGCAAGTTCGGGTGTGTTGGATGTAGCCGTCGGCAACGATGTGTACCAAGGTCCAACCACCGTGACCGAGTCGATTGCCTCGGCATCGGGCGGTAACCTGGAAGCCATCGCTCCTAACACCGCTCCGGTCAGCACCATCGTCAGCGATGTCAACGACACCACCACGGTGACATTGACCGCCAATCCGACCGTGAATGAAAACGGCACCATCACCTACACCGCCACCCTGACCGGTGCCGACGGCAAACCGGTCATCGCGCAAAATGGTCCAGTCACCGTTACCCTGGACAGCGGCAAGACCATCACCATCGCTGCGGGCGCAAGTTCGGGCGTGCTCGATGTCGCTGTGGGTAACGATGTTTACCAAGGCCCAACGACGGTTACTGAGTCGATCAAAGATGCATCCGGCGGCAACTTGGAAGCCATTGCTCCAAATACTGCGCCAGTCAGCACCATCGTCAGCGATGTCAACGACACCACCACGGTGACATTGACCGCCAATCCGACCGTGAACGAAAACGGCACCATCACTTACACCGCGACCCTGACCGGTGCCGACGGCAAACCCGTCACGGCGCAAAACGGTCCGGTGACCGTGACGTTGGAAAGCGGCAAGACCATCACCATCGCTGCGGGTGCAAGTTCGGGCGTGCTCGATGTCGCTGTCGGCAACGACGTTTACCAAGGTCCAACCACCGTGACCGAGTCGATTGCCTCGGCATCGGGCGGTAACCTGGAAGCTATCGCTCCAAACACTGCGCCAGTCAGCACCGTCGTCAGCGATGTCAACGACACCACCACGGTGACGTTGACCGCTACGCCGACCGTGAATGAAAACGGCACCATTACTTACACCGCCACCCTGACCGGTGCCGACGGCAAACCGGTCATTGCGCAAAATGGTCCAGTCACCGTTACCCTGGACAGCGGCAAAACCATCACCATCGCTGCGGGTGCAAGCTCGGGCGTGTTGGATGTAGCCGTCGGCAACGATGTGTACCAAGGTCCAACGACGGTTACTGAGTCGATCAAAGATGCATCCGGCGGCAACTTGGAAGCTATCGCTCCTAACACCGCTCCGGTTAGCACCGTCGTTAGCGATGTCAATGACACCACCACCGTGACCTTAACCGCCACGCCAACCGTAAATGAAAACGGCACCATCACTTACACCGCGACCCTGACCGGTGCCGACGGCAAACCCGTCACGGCGCAAAACGGTCCGGTGACCGTGACGTTGGAAAGCGGCAAGACCATCACCATCGCTGCGGGTGCAAGTTCGGGCGTGCTCGATGTCGCTGTCGGCAACGACGTTTACCAAGGTCCAACCACCGTGACCGAGTCGATTGCCTCGGCATCGGGCGGTAACCTGGAAGCTATCGCTCCAAACACTGCGCCAGTCAGCACCGTCGTCAGCGATGTCAACGACACCACCACGGTGACGTTGACCGCTACGCCGACCGTGAACGAAAACGGCACCATCACTTACACCGCCACCCTGACCGGTGCCGACGGCAAACCCGTCATTGCGCAAAATGGTCCAGTCACCGTTACCCTGGACAGCGGCAAGACCATCACCATCGCTGCGGGTGCAAGCTCGGGCGTGTTGGACGTGGCCGTTGGCAACGACGTTTACCAAGGTCCGACTACCGTCACTGAAAGCATCAGTACCGCCAGTGGCGGCAACCTCGAAGCCATCGCACCAAACACGGCGCCAGTCAGCACCGTCGTCAGCGACGTCAACGACACCACCACCGTGACGCTGACCGCCAATCCGACCGTGAACGAAAACGGCACCATCACCTACACCGCCACCCTGACCGGTGCTGATGGCAAACCGGTCATCGCGCAAAACGGTCCAGTCACAGTGACGTTGGAAAGCGGCAAGACCATCACCATCGCTGCGGGTGCAAGTTCCGGCGTGTTGGACGTGGCCGTTGGCAACGACGTTTACCAAGGTCCGACTACCGTCACCGAAAGCATCAGTACCGCCACTGGCGGTAACCTCGAAGCTATCGCTCCTAACACCGCTCCGGTTAGCACCGTCGTTAGCGATGTCAATGACACCACCACCGTGACCTTGACCGCCACGCCAACCGTAAATGAAAACGGCACCATCACTTACACCGCCACCCTGACCGGTGCCGACGGCAAACCTGTCATCGCGCAAAATGGTCCAGTCACCGTGACGTTGGACAGCGGCAAAACCATCACCATCGCTGCGGGCGCAAGTTCGGGTGTGTTGGATGTAGCCGTCGGCAACGATGTGTACCAAGGCCCAACGACGGTTACTGAGTCGATCAAAGATGCATCCGGCGGCAACTTGGAAGCCATTGCTCCAAATACTGCGCCAGTCAGCACCGTCGTCAGCGACGTCAACGACACCACCACGGTGACATTGACCGCCAATCCGACCGTGAACGAAAACGGCACCATCACTTACACCGCGACCCTGACCGGTGCCGACGGCAAACCCGTCATTGCGCAAAATGGTCCAGTCACCGTTACCCTGGACAGCGGCAAAACCATCACCATCGCCGCCGGTGCAAGTTCCGGCGTGTTGGACGTGGCCGTTGGCAACGACGTTTACCAAGGTCCGACTACCGTCACCGAAAGCATCAGTACCGCCACTGGCGGTAACCTCGAAGCTATCGCTCCTAACACCGCTCCGGTTAGCACCGTCGTTAGCGATGTCAATGACACCACCACCGTGACCTTGACCGCCACGCCAACCGTAAATGAAAACGGCACCATCACTTACACCGCCACCTGACCGGTGCCGACGGCAAACCTGTCATCGCGCAAAATGGTCCAGTCACCGTGACGTTGGACAGCGGCAAAACCATCACCATCGCTGCGGGCGCAAGTTCGGGTGTGTTGGATGTAGCCGTCGGCAACGATGTGTACCAAGGCCCAACGACGGTTACTGAGTCGATCAAAGATGCATCCGGCGGCAACTTGGAAGCCATTGCTCCAAATACTGCGCCAGTCAGCACCGTCGTCAGCGACGTCAACGACACCACCACGGTGACATTGACCGCCAATCCGACCGTGAACGAAAACGGCACCATCACTTACACCGCGACCCTGACCGGTGCCGACGGCAAACCCGTCACCGCGCAAAACGGTCCGGTGACCGTCACGTTGGAAAGCGGCAAAACCATCACCATCGCTGCGGGCGCAAGCTCGGGCGTGTTGGATGTGGCCGTCGGCAACGATGTCTACACCGGTGCACCGTCCATCACCGAGACGATCAAATCGGCCTCCGGCGGCAACCTCGAAGCCATCGCGGTCGATAAGACCGGCGCGTCGACGGCCGTGGGCGACACCGTCGACAACACCACCGTCAGCATCACCGGCAGCACGTCGGTCACCGAAGGCCAGGCGGCCACATACACCGTCAGCCTGACGAACCCTGCGCAAACCGAGGTGACACTCAAGATCGTCTACAGCGGCACCGCCGCCGACGGCACGGACTTCACCGGTGTCTACACCGTGAAGATCCCGGCCAACGCCACCAGTACGACCTTCAATGTGGCGACGCTGGACGACAAGATCTCCGAAGGCACTGAAAACTTCGTGGTCAAGATCGACTCGGCCACCGGTGGCAACTTCGAGCACCTGGCGGTCAGCGGTACCAACGGCAGCGTCAGCACCTCGATCATCGACAACGATGCGCCGCCTGTACTCGACCTGGACGCCAACAACTCCAGCGGCAAGACCGGTGCCGATTACCAGGTGACGTTCACCGAAGGCACCACTGGCCCCGGCGTGTCCATCGCCGACACCGACCTGAAAATCACCGACCCGGACAGCACCATGCTGACCGGCGCCACCATCGTGCTGACCAACCGTCAGCCTGGCGATGCGCTGAACCTGGGCAACAGCGTCAATGGCATCAGCATCAACGCCAACAGCACCGACGGCAAGGTCGTGCTGACGCTGACGGGCAATGCGACGCTGGCCGACTACATGCAGCAGATCAAGAACATCAGCTTCATCAACAACAGCGAAGACCCGAGCACCGTACCGCGCATCATCACCGTGACGGTGACCGATGGCGCGAGCTACTCCAACACCGCAACCACCACTGTGAACGTGGTCGGGGTCAACGATGCGCCAGTGGCCACCGGTGGCGCGGTGACCGGTACCGAAGACACTTCGCTGGTCCTCGGCTGGTCGACCTTCGGCATCAGCGATGTGGACAGCGCCGCCGCCAGCCAGGGTGTAAAAATCACCGGGCTGCCGAGCGACGGCAAGTTGCAGTACCTGGACGGCGCCACCTGGAAGGACGTGGCCAACAACCAGACCTTCACCAAGGCTGACATCGACGCTGGCAAGCTGCGCTTTACCCCCGATGCCAACGAATCTGGTGCCAACGGCAACCCGGCTGGCGTGGGCGATCAAAAGGCCGATTACGCGCAAATCAGCTTCCAGCCAACCGACGGTCAGGCGTTGGGCAATACCAGTACCGTGAAGATCGACATCACGCCGGTCGCCGACGCACCGACCCTCAACGTGGCCGGCAACAACGTGACCTCCACCGGCCTGATCAAGGAAGTCTGGACCGGCCTGTCGGGCCTGGGCACCGATGGCAGCGGCGCGGCCTCCGGCACGCTCAAGTCAGTGATCGATGCCGCCGGCACGCCGAACAGCAGCACCAACGTGACCAACGTGCAGTCCGACAGCAACGTCAACGCCGGTACGGCATCGAAAACCTCTGGCCTGATCTTCCTCGAAGCCGGCAAGACCTACACCTTCAGCGGCACGGGCGATGACAGCCTGCTGGTCACCATCGGCGGCAAAACCGTGGCGGCAACGACCTGGGGCGCTGGCGGCCAGTTGAACGGTTCGTTCACGCCGACCACCAGCGGCTACTACACCCTGGACATCTACCACCACAACCAGAGCGGCCCGGGCAGCTATGACGTGAACCTGTCGATCAACGGCAGCACACCGGTCGACCTGAACGGTGCCGGCGTGCCGCTGTACACCGGCGTGACCGACCTGGTGAACGCTGGCGTGACCGTCTCCGACCTGCACGGCACCAACGGTGAAGGCTACTACGACGGCTACAAGCTCAACGAAGGCGCCGAAGGCACCAGCGTGAACCTGTCGAAGATCACCACCGCCCTGACCGACACCGACGGCTCCGAAAGCCTGAGCGTGAAGATCGGTGGTATTCCAGAAGGCAGCGTGCTGAGCGACGGCGCGGGCCATACCGCGACCGTGGGCAGCAACGGCGAAGCCTCGGTCACCGGCTGGAACCTGGGCAGCCTGACCCTGACCCCACCGACCTACTACAACGGCAACTTCAACCTGACCGTAACCTCGACCTCCACCGAAGCCCTCGGCGGCTCGGCGGTCAGCACGGCGCAGATCCCGGTCACCGTCTACCCAGCCACCTACAACGCGGTCACCGCCACGTCGGGCAGCGACAACGTCACCGGCACCGACGGCAACGACATTGTGGTCGCCGACATCGGCGGCCTGACCGTGGTGCCGGGCGTCAATTACAACATTGCCTTCATGGTCGACAGCTCGGGCAGCATGAGTTCGTCGTCTGTCACCGCTGCCAAGAACTCCTTGACCCAAGTGTTCAACACCCTCAAGCAGAGCCTGGGCAGCAACTCCGGAACCGTGAACATTTTCCTGGCGGACTTCGATAACCAGGTAAACAAGAACGTTGCGGTCAACCTCAACGATCCGAACGCGCTGACACTGCTCAAGAGCGTGCTCGACTCGATGGTGTCCGGCGGCAATACCAACTATGAAGACGTGTTCAAGACCACCGCAAACTTCTTCAACAGCACCCAGGCCCTGAGCAATACCGGCGCGAAGAACCTGACGTATTTCATCACCGA
This sequence comes from Pseudomonas bijieensis, assembly GCF_013347965.1. Classification (NCBI taxonomy): domain Bacteria; kingdom Pseudomonadati; phylum Pseudomonadota; class Gammaproteobacteria; order Pseudomonadales; family Pseudomonadaceae; genus Pseudomonas; species Pseudomonas bijieensis. Next base: position 3,945,835 of record NZ_CP048810.1, read on the forward strand.
CGGTGAGCCAACGCGCTACCAGTCCGGCGAAGAGACGAACCCAGTGTTGTACGGCACCGTCAAGCTCGACGACGTCCTGAGCGCGGCCAACTACACCGTTGGCAAGTACTACACCCAGACGATCGACAGCACACACAAATTCATCATCGAAGAAAATGGGGACATGTTCCTGTCGATCAAGAACGGCAAGAATTGGAATGAAAACTACGTCGGCACGGTGCATGCCGAGGGCAATGGCACGTTCGAGTTCTCCAACCAGGCCGGCGGTTGGTGGGGCGACTCCTCGGCAGCAGACGGCTCAACGGCCAGCTTCACCCTGCTCAAAGGTCTGAGCAACGTTGAAGCCATCGGCCTGAACAACGGCGTCACCCTGTCCGATCTCGCCCCCTACGACTCCGATGGCAAGCCACAAACCAACATCGACCCGAGCAACCTGGCCAACTCCATCATCGGCCACACCGAAGCGACCCTGCCGGGTTCCGACACGGTCAACGGCGGTGAAGGCAACGACATCCTGTTCGGCGACCTGGTGAGCTTCAACGGCATTGCCGGCGAGGGTTACCAGGCCATCCAGGCGTTCGTGGCCCAGCAGAGCGGCGTGGACGTCAGCAAGGTCACCACCAGCAACGTGCACCAGTACATCACCGAGCACTACACCGCGTTCGATGTGTCCGGTGCCCACGATGGCAATGACACCCTGCTGGGCGGCGCCGGCAACGACATCATTTTCGGCCAGGGTGGCAGCGACACGCTCAACGGTGGCAAGGGCAATGACATCCTGCTGGGTGGCACGGGTAACGACACACTGATCGGTGGTCAGGGCAATGACACCCTGATCGGTGGCCTGGGAGGCGATACCTTTGTCTGGAAATCCGGCGACACCGGCACTGACGTGATCAAGGACTTCAAGGCCAGCGAGGGCGACCGGATCGACCTGCGAGATCTGCTGCAGGGCGAAACCGGAAGCAACATCGACCACTTCCTGAAAATCAGCACGGTCGATGGCGTGTCCTCGCTGCAGGTCAGCACCACCGGCCAGTTCAACGCGACCAATGGCGCAGCGGCCACACCGGATGTGACGATCAAGCTCGAAGGCAACAACTGGTCGAACATCAACCTGAACACGTTGATCGCCGGCAGTGACCCGACCATCAAGGTCGATCACAACAACAGCTGAACCTGACACAAACCCGTGGCGAGGGGAGCTTGCTCCCGCTGGGGGGGCGAAGCGGCCCTGTTTTTTAGGGCTGCTGCGCAGCCCAGCGGGAGCAAGCTCCCCTCGCCACGATAAGTGTTCATACTCCTCTGCAGTTGGCCTATGCTGCCCAGCATGACGCCGCTTCATACATGAGGGATGCCCGATGTTTTACGTGCAACGCGATGCACAAGGCCTGCTGGTGCGCGTAGAAGCCACCGCCTACGCCGAAGCCACCGAGACCTTGCCGGCCGACAACCACGAGATCCAGGACTGGTTCGCCAACCAGGCGGTGGAAAACAGCCTCAAGCAGCTCAAGCAGAGCGACCTGGAGATGATCCGGGTACTCGACGACTTGATCCAGGTGCTGACCAGCAAAGGCGTGATTCGCGTCACTGACCTGCCACCGGCGGCCCAGGCCAAACTGATGGACCGCACCCAGGCCCGGGAAGCATTGGGTGGGTTGAGCCGGTTGATCGATGACGATGAGAAGGGGTTGATCTAGGCCTGGTTTCATCGGTGTCAGGGCTGCCCTCATCGCGAGCAGGCTCGCTCCCACAGGGGGATGGGGTAAGTCGCAGATATTGCCGTCACACAGTTCTTATGTGGGAGCGGGCTTGCTCGCGAAGAGTCAGGCAAACCCAGCATCCATGTGACTGAACCACCGCTATCGCGAGCAAGCTCGCACACAGGTTCTTGGTCGTTTATAGGATCAGTGTCCACCGCCGATCCCTGTGGGAGTCGAGCTTGCTCGCGATGGCGGTGGGTCTGCTTGCATCAATGCTGAATGTGCCGCCGCCTTCGCGAGCAAGCTTTGCTCCCACAGATCTGACGGGTGTATGACCGGAAGAACCAGGTCGGCTACTAGGCCGCCTCGCGGTGGACGTTGATTTCGGCGCCCCGTTAACCACGATGGCCGAACGCAGGCATTGTGGAGTGGGCATCCCGGCATGGATGCCGGGATAGCCGCGCTGGGCCATGGATGGCCCTTCGCGGCGGGCCCACGGAGCAATGCCGGAGTGAGGGCATGCCGAGCCTAAGCGAGGCACCGAGTGGTGGGGCAGAAGCGCTTTGGTTACTTTCGCGCTTTTCGAAAGTGACCCGCCGTCAGGGCGGAACCCTAAGTGGCCGTTACCGCAGGAATGGATATGTACACGGTCAGAAGGGCACAGGCCGCCTCACCAGCCAGCCTCACCCCCAACGCTTAGGCTCACCCACCAACTGCCCCTGAACCCCAAACAACCCCATCTCCCGAATCACCGCCAACTCCCCCTCCGTCTCAACCCGCTCAGCAATCAACGGCAAGTCAATACTGTGAGCCGCACGCTGAATCGCCTCGATGAACAGTCGCTTGTCACTTTCCTGATCAATCGCACGAATATAGCTGCCATCGATCTTCAGGTAAGCCAACCCCAACCGCGACAAGTTACCGATCATGCTGAACCGCCCACCAAAACGCTGCAGGCTCAGAGAGAAGCCAAGCTCGCGCAAACGCCGGGTCAATTGTTCCAGGACAGCTTGCTCCGGCAATTGCTCTTCACCAATCTCCAAGGTCAAGCGCGACCCAAGGTTGGAATGCGCCCGCAGGATTTCAAAGACCTTGTTCAGCGCCTGCGGATCGGCCAAGGTCGCCGAAGACAGGTTCAACGCCAGGGATTGCTCATGCCCGGCCATTTGCTCGAGCACCTGTTCGAGCATCAAACGGTCCAGGCGCGCGGTCCAGCCAAAACGCTCCAACCACGGCAGGAACCGCCCGGCGGGAATCGTCTGGCCCTGCTCGTCCAACAGCCGCGACAGCACCTTGTAATGCAACACCACCTGGGTGTCCTGGGCAGCCACCACCGGCTGGAAGTACAGCTCGAAGCGTTGATGGTTCAAGGCCTGGTCGAGCAAAGTGTGCCAGGCATGGTGATCGTCGCCGACGCTCGCCGAGGCGCTGTGGTCCAGGCAGGCCCAACCCGGTTCGCCCTGGCTTTCGGCCTGGGCCAAAGCCTGGTCGCCAAGCTGGAGCACCGCTTGCGGCGAGTCGCCATGGACGAACGGCGCCAGCCCGATGGAGGCCACCGACGCCACATCCGTCGCACCGGTGGCATGCAAGCTCGCCAACGCGGCTTCGAGGTTCTGCGCCAGTTGCAGCGCTTCCTCGCGCACCAGCCCAGGTGCCAGCACCGCGAACTCGCCACCGCGAATACGCGTGACCAGGTTATGGGTTTCCGGATACCGCGCGCATTCGCGCAGCAATTGCTCGCCCACCGCCTGGAGCAACTGGTCGGTACGCTGCCCGCCCAACCGCTGGTTCAAACCGGCCAGGTCCTTGACCCGCAACAACAGCAGATAACCGGAGCTGGCCTGCTCCGGGTTGCTCACTCGCGCGTTGAGCTGCATCTCGAAATAACGCCGGTTGGCCAGGCCCGTGAGATTGTCCTGGTAAGACTCGACCCGCAGCTTCTCGCTGCGCTCGGCCTGCTCCTGGAACAGCGCCTTGAGTTTCTCGACCATCTGGTTCATCGCCTGCACCACGCGCCGCAGTTCAGGCGTGCGTGGCAGCTCCGGCAGGCTCAGGAACTCGCGTCGGGCGATGGCATGGGACTGATGCACCATGTAGTCCAGCGGCTTGAGCTGGCGACGCAGCAGCAAGGCCCCCAGCACCGCGCTCACGGCGCCGCACAGCAGCAACCAACCCAGGCTGCCCAGCGCGCTCTGCCACAGCTTGGCAAGGGCAAACATCGGGTGGCTGACCACTTCGACCCGCGCCGCCTGTTCCCAGCCGCGGCTGACGATTGCATCGCCGCCGGCCGGTTCCAGGCCGATCAGCTTGACGAACCACTGCGGCACGCTGCCGGCGTCCGGCGTGCCGGTACGTTCGACAAGGGTCTTGTCGGTGGCCACATCGACCACGCGAATGCTGGCGTAGTAGCCGCTGTCGAAGATCGAGCTGACCATCAGCTCCACCATCGCCGGGTCGTCGATGTTCGGTGTCAACGACAACGCCAGCGCCGTGGCCGCGTCCTGGGCGTGGGAGCGTAACTGGTTGACGTACTGGGCCCGCGAGCTCTCCAGGCTGACCATGAAGCTGCCGCTGAAGGCAACCACCAGGAACAGACAGATAGCGATCAACAGCTGTTTGAACAAGGACATCTGAGCGCGCGCTCCTAGTTAGTCGTCTCGACCGGAAAACCTTCGGCCTGCATTTTTTTCAACACATCCTGCCACCGGGACAGGCGCTTGGTGTCACCCACTTTTTTGTTGCCCTTGGCGCCCGGCAGCCACAGCCCTTCGGCATTGAAAGAGTAGACCGGGAGCAAGTCGGTTCGCTGGCTGGCCGGCAGGATGCCGTCGATCAGGCTGTCGAGGACCAGCGGCATCGCCTCGGGCGTGGCGTAATAGGTGAGCACCATGTGCGCACGGTTCTGCCGCAAGGCCTTGACGTAGGTGATGCGCAGCTTGTCACTGGACACCCCGAGATGACGCAGGCTGAAATACTTGGCGATGGCGTAGTCCTCACAATCGCCGGCCCCCTTCCACAGGGCCTGGATCGGGGTTTCCCAGTAGTCGACCTCGCGCCACAGGTCGATGTCTTCCACGTAGCGCACCTGTTTGTTGAAGAACAGGTTCACCACCTTGAGCTGTTCCAGTTCCGGGATCTGTTTCTGCGTCGCCAACAATTGCTGCCACGCGTCGATCCGTTGCTGCCCTTCGCCCAAGGGACCATATAACGCTTGCGCCCGTCGGCTGATCTGCGCAAAGTCCCAGTCAGCCCGTAGGCCACCCAGCATCAGGCCGGCCAGCAGCAATGCCGAACACAGCCAGCGCAAGGACCTGAGAACAGGGAAAGGTGCAGCCAAGGGAATACGTCCGAAAAGGGCCGTTGGAAATTCGTTGGATGGTGAAGCCTGGCCCACTAAAAGACAATGGCAGGGTGCAATCACCGCAGGCAGACTAAACTTTAGTTCAGGAACTGGGGCCGCGAGATTTTGACGGCTTGGAAATCTGTAACTAACGTTGGCTTGGATCCAATTTCGTTACTACCAGTCAGGTGTTGTCGTGACACAGAAGCCAAAACCGCTTAGCACTATCCAGGTCAACGGGCCCATCCCGGCTGACCAGGCACGTTCGATCATCGAAGAGTCTCTGCGCGAGGCCATCCTCGATGGACGCCTGCCTTGCGGCACCGCCCTGCGCCAGCAGGAACTGGCCGACCTGTTCGGCGTGAGCCGCATGCCCGTACGCGAGGCATTGCGCCAGTTGGAGGCGCAGTCACTGCTCAATGTGGTCCAGCACAAGGGTGCTGTAGTGGCGCCATTGATTACCAACAATGCAGTAGAAACCTACGCCCTGCGTTCGGTCCTGGAAGCTTTCGCCCTGCGCCTGTCCATCCCGCTGCTCGATGACAGCGACCTGGCACTGGCCGCCCAGTACATCGAACAGCTGGAAACGGAAACCGATCACGCCGAGATCGGCAAGCTCAACCGGCTGTTCCACATGTCGCTTTATCACAAGGCCCCCAACAGCAAACTGCTGGACCTGATCGAGCGCGAGCTCAATGAAGAAGAGCGCTTCCTGCGCTTTCACCTGTCATCCATGGGGCTGGGCAAGTTGAGCCAGGACGACCATCGCGCGCTGCTCGACGCCGCGCGTGCCAAGGACATCGATAAGGCCATCGTATTGCTGGAGCTGCACCTGGAAAAAGCCTCCGTCACCATGCGCCGCTATCTGGAACAGTCGTCGAACCCTTGATCCCACACCGGCCGCTCCGGCCGGCGTAAAAACTTCTTACATATCCTTCCGACTCACTTGTCGCCTGCGCGGCGCGGCCTGGCCGTGGCCGCGACTCGTCGTCCCATCAGTTCAATGGCACTGCCATCGATTTGGGCTCACTCTTGCGCTTGTCGATTCAAAACAGACCTGAAGAAGTCAACGCCTGGCTGAAACCAGACGAATCGAAGCCAATACGCAAGGAGCGTCGTCCAACCGGCGGGATGATCGGATGTCCGACCGACGTCCTGCCCATAACATAAAACTTCTTAACTCCCCGATCCCTGAAGTGCTCCGAGTGAGGCATTCACTCGAACTATTCGATTCTGATACCCCTAAATCGGAAGGAGCTTCTTCGCCCCAATAAAACTTATATAAAAAGTTTTAAAAACCCTCTTCGCGCCCAATAAACAGCCAACTTAAAATAATTAAAAAATTACTTGCCGCTTACTTGTTTCATGTATTAGTTTTTTGTTCGTCGCACTCTTGGCGACCCTTTCAACTCCCCGAGAACCCTTTAAATACAGGCGCAGCAAGCCAGAAACACGTACTAAAGGCGAATATTTAAGCTACTTGGTAATTCATGGATTCCGATTCAGGCACCCGCTCGCCCTAATTAAATAACGAGCCGCCTTCCGGATAAGACATCATTGATGAGGACGTTCCAATGCAGCCAACCAAAGAACAACTATCTCTGAAAAAACACGAACTTGGTCAACATCCGGTTTTTTCCGAAATAACATCAATCGATCTGTTACGCCGCTTTATGGAAAGCCATGTGTTTGCCGTGTGGGACTTCATGTCACTGACCAAACGGCTGCAACGGGAGCTGACCTGCGTGCACCTGCCCTGGCTGCCGCCGGCAGACCCGCACGCGGCACGCCTGATCAACGAAATCGTCTTGGGCGAGGAATCGGATGACCGCCCAGGAGCAGGCTATTGCAGCCATTTCGAACTGTACCTGGATGCCATGCGCGAGGTCGGTGCCGATACCCGCGCCATCGAACAATTCATCACTCTGCAGCAGGAAGGCGTCAGCCCCGAAACAGCACTGGAGAGTGTCGATGTCGAGCCGGCGGCGGCACGCTTCGTCCGCCAAACCTTGCACACCGCCCTGCACGCCCCGGCTCACAGCGTGGCCGCCGCGTTCGTGCATGGACGCGAGAGCGTCATCCCGCAGATGTTCCAGCGCATGCTGGATGCCTGGGGCATAGGCCTGGATCAGGCACCGACCTTTCGCTACTACCTGCAACGGCACATCGAAGTCGATTCCGAAGACCATGGCCCGGCAGCGGAAAAACTCTTGGCCCGGCTGATCGACGGCGACCCGCAACGTGAAACCGAGGTACTGGTCGCCGCACTCGCCGCGGTCCACAGCCGTGCGGCCTTGTGGGACGGCCTGCGTCAGAGCATGGCCCAGCCGGTTGCGCAGGTGATGCCATGAACGCCATCCCTTACCAATCCTTCGCCGACGCCTGGGAAAGCCGCGCCACCATCCGCACCCGACCACGGCGCCGGGTCGAAGACGACGACAAGCTGATCTTCCCCATGAGTCGCCAGCCGCTGGTGCACAGCCAGACCTTCCTCAGCCACTGTGCGCAACTGCGCGACTTTGTGCTGGTGCAGAGCCTCTACAAGTTCATCAACGACGTGGTGATTTTCGAGACCGAGTTGGTGGACCACACCGCCCGGCGCATCGCCAAGAACCGCTTCGGCATCGAGTTCCCGTTCGCCTGCCGTTATGACGCGATGACCGTGGTGGTGGACGAGGATTATCACGCGCTGGTGGCGATGGACTTCATGCAACAGACCATCGACATGACCGGCATCGATCCTATCCCGTTGCCTGGGCAGATCGAACTCAGCCGCGCCATACCGGCGACCCTGGCCCGGGCGCCGGAGCATTTGCTCAGCGCCGTGGAGCTGATCTGCATCGCCATCGCCGAGAACACCGTGACCAACGAAGTGGCCGCATTCGCCCGGGACGACTCGGTCAAGGCCTCGATCAAGGGGCTGATGGCCGATCACTTGCTCGACGAGGGACGGCACTCCGGTTTCTGGACCCGACTGGTGCAGATCTATTGGCGCACCGCCCCCGAGGAAGACCAGGAGGCGATTGCCCGATTGATGCCCGGTTTCATCGCCCAATACCTGGCGAGCGACCTGCAGCAAGCGTTCGACTTCGAGCTGATCGCGCACCTGCCCGTCGACGAGTCGGTGCGCCAGTCGCTGCGTGAAGACGCCAGTGCACTGGCGTATCCCATCAATCGTTTTCACCCGTTGGTGGGCAACATCACGCGCTTTTTCCGTGGCAGCTCGATGCTCGCGTCCCCCTGCGTACGCGACGCCCTTGCCGATTACCTGACCCCATGAGGACCTTTCGATGAGACGCCTCGAAATCGCAGTGCCTGGCACAAGCCAGGCCATGGCCGAACTGGCCCGGGAACTGGAGCTGCATGGCCACGGTGTGGTGGATCGGCAGTCGCCGTCCGGGCACGGCGCGGTCGACCTGTTGATCGACGACGGTACCGTGCAGTGCAACACCCAGGCCCGATCTTGCCTTCAGGTACGCGTGGCGTTGCAGGCCATGCCCGGGCAGGTATTACCGCAACCGGTGTTGGTGTTCAGCGACGCTGCGCAGCGGCTGTTGTGCCAGGAAGTGATCGCGCCGCAACGTGACGGCAATGGTCAATCGTTGCGCCTGCGTACGCTGGCGACGCTGGTCGAGACGGGCGCACGACTGGTCAGCCAGTTATCCCGGGATCAAACCTGCTTCGATCACTGGCCGACGGCACACGCTGTCACTGTCGCCGCCCCCCTGCTCGGGCTCGATGCGCTGGAGCCGCTGGCGTTCGAGCACGGCCTCAATCGGCCGCCAGTACCCTGGCTGCTGGCCGCCGCCGACGTGCCGGTGATGCACAGCATCGAACAGCGCATGCTCGATGATGCGACGCAACCGGCCCTGTGGATCGATGGACAACTCATCGACTACAAATCCTTGCGCCGCCTGGCGCTGAGGTTGCAGCAGCCGATGCTGGAAATACTGCACCGAGCAGAACATGAGAAAGGAGCTGTTGGAGAACCTGTGGGAGCAAGGCTTGCCCGCGATGAAGACACCGATGCTCTCAAACAAACCGCGTCATCGTTCATCGGGGGCAAGCCTTCCTCCCACAGGCCTTCCTCCCACAAGGTGATCGGCGTGTGCCTGCCCAAGTCCGCGCACCTGTATGCGGCGATCCTGGCAGTGCTGGGCTGTGGGGCGGTGTATCTGCCACTGGACCCGCAGCACCCGGCGCAACGTCGACGCTTTATCCTGGAGAATGCCCAGGCGGACCTGCTGCTGCACGACGGCGACAGCGACCTGGGCGAGCTCTCGTTGCCCACGCTGAATGTCCATCAACTGCCAATGCCCAAGCCAGGCATCCCCGCTTCGCTGATCCGCCGCAGGGTCGACAGCGATGAACCGGCCGTGGCGATCTACACCTCCGGCACCACCGGCCAGCCCAAGGGCGTGTTGCTCAGTCACCGCAACCTCAGCCATTTCTGCGCCTGGTACGGCGACTACGTCGGGTTGCAGCGCGACAGCCGGGCGTTGCAGTTTTCCACCATCAACTTTGACGCCTCGCTGCTGGATATCCTGCCGACGTTCATCCACGGCGCCCTGCTGGTGGTACCCAGCGAAGACCAACGCCGCGATCCACAGCAATTGGTCGCGTTGATTCACCAACAGCACATCAGCCACGCCTTTTTGCCGCCTGCGCTGTTGAGCGTCATGCCCCTCGATGCCCCGCTCGGCCTGACGCACTTGATCACCGGTGGCGATGTCTGCGAGCCGTTCGTGATCGAACAGCTCGCACCACAATGCCAGTTCCACAATATCTACGGCCCGACCGAAACCACGGTCCTGGCCACCACGCGGCCATTCAGCGTCGGCGACAACAACCGCAACCTTGGCGTGCCCATCGCCAACGGTCGGGTACTGATCCTGGACGAACAACTGCAACCGGTTCCCCAAGGTGTCCCCGGCGAGCTGTACATCGCCGGCCCGGGTGTCGGCCTGGGTTATCTGAACGATCCGGCGCTGAGCGCGACGCGCTACCTCGACCTGACGCTGCCCACCGGGCAAACGCTGCGGGTCTATCGCACGGGAGATATCGGGCAATGGACCGACAACGGCATTGAATTGAGCGGGCGGCGGGATAACCAGGTGAAGATCCGCGGCTTTCGGGTCGAACCCGAGGAAATCGAACATTGCCTGCGCGATAGCCAGTTGTTTCGCCAGGTGGCGGTAGGGGTCGATGAACGACGGCGGATCCTGGCGTTCCTGGTGCATCCCGAGCAAGCGCGACCCGGCGCTGCCCTCCAGGCCCTGCGCGAGCATGTGCAGAACAGCTTGCCCAGCTACATGCACCCGGCGGCCTACGTCGAGTTGCCCAGCCTGCCTTACACCAGCAATGGCAAGGTCGATCGTCGGGCATTGCTCGCCATGGCGGTGCAGGTGCACGCCGACGGCCAGCGGCGCCAGCCGCAGAGCGCCCTGGAGACGCAACTGCGACAACTGTGGGCCGATCTGCTGGAGCTGCCGGTCGAAGACATCGCCACCGACGAAAGCTTCTTCAACCTGGGCGGACACTCGATCCTGCTGTCGCGTCTGCTGCTGAGTATCCGCCAGACGTTCGGCCGCAGCCTGTCTATCAATCGCTTCATCGAAGCGCCGACGTTGATGACCCTGGCGAAGTTGCTGGACGACCCTGAACAAAACAGCGCATCGACCCTCAGCACCCAGGCCTTCATCGATGCCGAGGCCGAGCTCAACCTCGATCCGCTGCCCATCAGCCAATGCGGCGATGTGCATAAGGTGGTAGTGACCGGCGCCAACAGCTTTCTCGGGGTGCACATCGTCGAAGCGTTGCTGGCCTGGGGCGCCACCGAAGTCGCGTGCCTGGTACGTGCCAGCGCTGAACAAAGCGCGGCCGAGCGGTTCTCCCAGGCGCTTCAGGACAATCACCTGACCCACCTGGATCTGGACCGCGTCAGCGTGTATGCCGCCGACATCACCCAGCCGCAACTGGGTCTGCCGGACGACGTCTATGCGCACATCGACCGTACCTTCGGTGCGCTGGTGCACAACGCGGCCCACGTCAACCATGTGCTCGACTACGAGTCCCTGGCGCGGGACAACGTGGAGCCGATCTTCGAATGCCTGCGCTTGTGTGAGGGGCGCAGCAAGAAGATCTTCAACTTCGTCTCCACGCTCTCGGCGTCCAGTGCCCTGGATGCCGACGGCCAGGTGCTGGAACAGCCCGCCGCCAAGACCCCACCGATCTACATCAAGAACGGCTACAACCTGTCCAAATGGGTGGGCGAACGGATCCTGCAGCGCGCTCGGGATCGCGGGGTTTGGGTCAATCTGTTCCGCCCCGGCAACATCAGTTTCAACAGCCTGACCGGGGTCTGCCAGCCCCATAAGAATCGCTTGATGCTGATGCTCAAGGGCTCGATCCAGCTCGGCCAGGTGCCAGACCTGTCCCTCAATTTCGACCTGATGCCGGTGGACTTCCTGGCCCGTTTCATCGCCTTCCACGCCAGCCGCTACCAGCCGACGCAAGCGGTGTTCAACCTGCACAACCCCGAGCCGTTGAGCTGGGACGCTTATGTGGCGTCGTTCCGCGACAACGGCCGGGAGTTCTCCCTGGTGAGCGTCGCCGAGTGGCAACGGCAACTGGCGCGGGTCGATGCCGACAACGCGTTATTTGGCGTGCTGGGTTTCTACCTCAACGGCTTCGAGGAAGACATCGGCGACATCTCGCTGATCAGCCATGACAACGCCCGCGCCGGTGTGCGGCAGATGGGCGCCCGCTACCCGGAAAAGTCCCCGGCCCTGTTACGCCGCGGCGCTGATTACCTCAAGGCTATCGACTTCATCTGAAACACCCTCAACCCAAAGCAAGGAGCAAGACCATGAGTGCATTTCAACCCGACACCCTGATCAAGAACCCCCATGCCTGCCACGTCGAAACCTCGGTGGAGGTGCCAGCCGACGCGACGCGCGTCTGGGAGGTGGTGGGTGATTTTGGCGGATTCAACCGTTTCATTCCGGCGCTGGAGCGTATCGAAATGACCGGTGATGGAGTGAGGTCCCTGCGCAAGAAATTCTTCCGCGACGGGCAGAACCTGGTGGTGGAACAGCTCAACAGCCGGGACGACCAGGCCATGCACATGACCTGGACGCTGATCTACAACACCCTGGGCATCGACAACCTCTGGGCGGCGATGCGCGTGGAGCCCCTGAGCGACAACCGCTGCCGCGCCACCTGGACCATCATCGCCGACCACACCGATGCTCATACACCGTCGGGGTTCAGGGATTTCCTGCAAGGATTTGCCGATGAGGCGATGGGGAATGTGCAAATGATGTTCAAGTAAGCACCACTCCCTTGTGGGAGCAGGCTTGCTCGCGATAGCGGTGGGGCAGCGGGCAGTGATGTTGATTGCGCCGCCGTCATCGCGAGCAGGCTCGCTTGTATGTTTAGACTTGAAGGGGTGGGCGGGACTAAAAGCTCGATTCCGACTCTAGCCAGTACGGACCGTGGGAGACTTCTCGTTCCGCCCTTTCTACCTAAAGCGCCGATAAGGAATTCATCGGTAAAACCGACGATAGAGGCAAGCCAGCGCAAAGGTAGACCCCGACAAGCACCTAAACCCTAGCTCCGAGGATTCGTCATGACAATCCTTAACTCACCAACGGTTATTGGTATCGATGTAGCGAAGGCCGAAATCGTCGTTTACCGCGAAGACCTGAAAATCACTCAAGCCATCGCCAACCACCGCGAAGCTCTTGGCCGGTGGCTCAAAACGCTACCAGCCCAAAGCTCGATTGCGCTGGAAGCCACCAGCTTTTATCACCTGGACACAGCTGAGCTGGCCCATGGAATGGGGTTTCATGTTTACGTTGTGGATCCTTATCGGGTGGCCCATTACCGTGAAAGTATTGGGCTGCGGGCTAAAACTGATCCTTGTGATGCGCGTTTGCTGGCTCGGTATCTAACGAACGAGCAAGCAAGGCTGCGTATCTGGAGCCCACCTCCAGAAGCCTACAAAGTGTTAAAAAACCTGCTTAGAAAACGTGCGGCACTCATCAAGGCCCGCGTCAGTATCGTGCTGAGTTTTTCGAACGAACCGTGTCTGAAGGACATCTTGGCCCGGCAGTTGGAGGTCTTCAAAGAGTCCGATCAGGCCATTCAGAAACTAATGCGTGAGGCCAGCCAAGCGGCAGGGATCACTGAAAACATCAACCGCTGCAAAGCCATCGAAGGGATTGGTGAACTGACGGCCATTGGCTTGGCGACCGCATTCATGCGCGGTCACTTTGTCAGTGGCGATGCATTCATTGCTTTCTTGGGGATGGATTTGCGTCCAAAAGATTCAGGAAGAAGCACAGTCCTCGTCACTTGAGCAAAAAGGGACGGGGAGCTACGACGCCTGGCGCACAACGCCGCGATGGCGGCCTGTCGGTCTCCTGCCTGGAAACCTTACTATGAGGCCTTCTTGGCACGAGGCCTGGCCAGAACTCAGGCCTTGGTTATCCTCGCCCGCAAGTTGTGTCGGGTAGCATTCGCCCTGATGAAAAATCAGAGCGAATACCAACCAAATTCACGGTTGCAGGGTTCCCCTGCAACATAGAATCTCCCACACTGGTTACGGGGTGGGCCAAAGATCCAGGCTCACCGCCAATCCCTGTGGGAGCGAGCCTGCTCGCGATTGCGGTATCGCGGTTAGCGGTGATGTCAGATCTTGAAGCTGTCCACCAACTGCTTCAGTCGATTGGCCTGTTGCGACAAGGCATCGCAATCCTTCAGGGTTTCATTGAGGTTGGCCACGCTTTGCTGGTTCAGCAGGTTGATGTGGCTGACGTCCATGTTGAGGGTTTCCACCACGGCAGTCTGTTCTTCGGTCGCGGCGGCCACCGACTGGTTCATTCCGTCGATCTCACCGATGCGCTGCGTCACGCTGACCAGTCGCAGACCCGCCTGGTTAGCCACTTCCACGCTTTCTTCGCTGGAGGTCTGGCTGGCGTTCATCGTCGTCACCGCTTCACGGGAGCCGACTTGAAGCGAGGTGATCATCTTGTGGATTTCTTCCGCCGACTCCTGGGTGCGGTGCGCCAGGTTGCGCACTTCATCGGCCACCACCGCAAAACCACGCCCGGCTTCACCGGCCCGGGCCGCTTCGATGGCGGCGTTCAGGGCCAGCAGGTTGGTTTGCTGGGAGATGCCCTTGATCACATCCAGGATGTGCCCGATGTTATCGGTGCTGGCGTTCAGGGTTTCGATCTGAGTGCAGGAAAGGCTGATCTTCTGCGACAGCTCGGTCATGGCCTGGATGGTTTTTTCCACCACTTGGCGACCGTCATCGGCCTGTTCGCTGGCACCGCTGGCATGTTGCGAGGCATCGGCGGCATTGCGGGCGATTTCCTGGGTCGCGGCGCCCAACTGGTTGATAGCCGCGGCCACGCTGTTGGTACGAGCGCTCTGCTCATCCGAGCCGACGAGCGAAGCGTTGGACGAGGTCATCACCCGCTGCGACAGGTCATGCACCTGGCGAGTCGCGGAAGACACTTCCGAGATCGATGCGTGAATCCGCTCCACGAACTGGTTGAACGAACCACCCAACACGGCGAATTCGTCCTTGCCCTGTACGACCAGGCGCCGGGTCAGGTCACCTTCGCCCTGGGCGATGTCCTGCATGGCGCGGCCCATGGTGGTCAATGGACGCATCAACACCTGGATCAGCATGCTCAGCAGCAAGGCAATGGCCGCCACCGCGACAAACATCGCAATCAACGCAGACGTACGGAACTGGCTCAGCGGTGCGTAGGCCTTGGCCTTGTCGATCGACAGGCCGATGTACCACTCGGCGTTCGGCAGGCCGGTCACAGGGGTAAACGAAAGGATACGGTCCTGGCCGTTGAGCTCGACCTCCTGGATACCCTTGCCAATGCGCACGGGGGTGCCGGGGTAGATGTCCTTGAGGTTCTTCATCACCTGGTCTTTATCCGGACTGACGATCACCTGACCGTCGCCGCTGACCAGGAACGCATGGCCGATACCACCGAAATCCACGGAGTTGATTATTTTCACCAGGGTTTCCAGGCTCAGGTCGCCGCCCACCACGCCGAGCAATTCGCCGTTGTGCTTCACCGGCAGGGCAATGGTCACCACCAGGCCACCCACCGCCGCCAGATAAGGCGGGGTCAGCATGGTTTTATCGGCGCTCACGGCTTGTTTGTACCAAGGGCGCTGACGCGGGTCGTAGCCGTCAGGCATTTTTGCGTCAGGACGTTGGGTGAAGACACCGTTGGCCTGGCCCACATAAGTGAACTGGAAGTTCGACGTCAGCGCCGGCTGATCGACCAACCCCGGCAGATCCGCACCAGTGCCTTGATGGGCGATGTTTTGCGCCAGGTTTTCCAGCACCAGTATCCGGCCACTCATCCAGTTCTGGATGCTGCTGGCGGTCAGGTCGCCGGATTGCTCGATGGACGACTCAAGGCTGCTGCCGATGGTGTTGCGCTGCAAATAATCGTTGTAGAGGGTGAACAGGGCAAAAGCCAGAACCACCACGCCAGAGGCGGCCAGAAGGATTTTGTGACTGAACTTTAGATTCATCGAGGAGGCTTCTTATGCAAGGAGTGGGGGTGCATTCCAGGTTTGCAACGTTCCATGTGACAGTGCGAGCGGTTATCACTTCGCTCCACTTTGGTGCACGCATACCAGTCTGTCGGCAAGCCTGTACAAATAATTAGAGTTTCGAAGAAATAGGCGACGGGAGGCCACAGCGAGCGAACGATGGTTGCAAATTCGCCGACGCCTGATGACAATGCGACCTATTATCATTTGTAACATCCAGGCCGTCGCGTCCATGTCATCTCCCGAGTTTGCAGTACAGGCGCTCTACAGCCGACATCACGGCTGGCTCAATACGTGGCTGCGCACCCGGTTGGGCAATGCCGCCGATGCGGCGGATCTGGCCCAGGACACTTTCGTGCGCCTGTTGCAGCGTAGCGAACGCCTGGAGCTTCGAGCCCCACGCGCTTTTTTGCGCACCATCGCCCAAGGCCTGGTGATCGACCATTGGCGTCGAGAAGAAATCGAACGTGCCTACCTCCAGACCATAGCCCACCTGCCGGAAGCCGAAACCCCCGGCGCCGAAACCCGGACCTTGATCCTGGAATTGCTCGAAGCCATTGCCAGGATGCTCGAAGGCCTCAAGCCGAAAGTGCGCAAGGCCTTCCTGTTGGCCCAGTGCGAAGGCCTGACGCACAAACAGATTGCCGAGCAAATGGGCATTTCGCTGCGCTCGGTGGAGCGCTACGTCGCCGATGCGCTATACCACTGCTACGTGTTGCGCTATGAAAGCTGAGCCGGCGGATCACTTTCAGAGCCGCCGTAACGGCCCGTCGCAACAGGTGGTCAGGCAAGCGATCAACTGGCTGCTGCGCCTGCGCAATCACACCGCTCACCCGACCCTGCGCCAACAATGCGACACCTGGCGCGCCGCCCATCCAGAACACGAACTGGCCTGGCAGCGGGTGCAATCGCTGCACAGCGAGTTGACCTCGAACCTGCGGGCAGTGCCCGGTGCCCATGTCGCCCTGAATACCCTGGAAAACAGTGCCCAGCGCCTCAGTCGCCGCCAGGCCCTGAAGTTGCTCTCGGGTGCCGCACTGGTGGGCGGCGCGACATGGCTGGGCAAGGATCTGGGCTGGCGCCCATGGAGTGCCGATTTCGCCACCGCCACGGGTGAACGCCGCGGTTTCCAACTGCCGGACGGCTCACGGCTCGAACTCAATACCCACAGCGCCGCCGACCTGGATTTCACCGCCGGGCAACGCCTGATCACCCTGGCCCGCGGTGAAATCATGGTCACCTGTGGACGCGACCCGGGACGTGCGCTGCGGGTGCAAGGCCGACATGGCCTGTTCGAAGGGCTGGAGGGGCGCTTCGTCGTGCGCCAGGACAGCGACTGCACGCGCTTGAGCGTCACCAGCGGCCGGGTCGTTATTCGTTCCCACCCCAACAGCGATGGCACACCCATCCAGGTCGAGGCCGGGCAAAACTACCTGATCACCCCATCGACAGCGACCCTGGCACCGCCCCTGGACATGGACGCAGGTGCCTGGGCCGACGGGTTGATCGTCACGCGCAACATGCGCCTGGCGGATTTTCTCAACGAAGTAGGACGCTACCGCCCAGGCTATTTGAACTGCGCGGCGTCGATTGCCGACCTGCGTCTGTCGGGGGTTTTCCGTTTGGAGGACACCGACAAATTGCTGGCCGTCCTGCCACGCACGCTCCCTGTGCAAATCCGTTATCGAACCCGTTGGTGGATCACGGTGGAACGCCTGGCTTGATTTTTTTTGGCGGGTTTCAAGCCGGTGTCCGGCTAGGACAGTAAGCAACCCTTATCTGCCTCCAGCGACTCCAACGGAACCCACAATGACTGAGCGCGTACATCTCAAGAATCCCTTCGGCTTATCTTCACAACCAGGCCTGTTGCGCCAGGCTATTCATGCCGCGCTGTTCTCCGCCGCGCTGGGGGGCAGCGTCGTACCGATGCTTGCGGTCGCCGCACAAAGCGACGTGACCGCCAGCCGCCAGAGCTACAACATTGCTCCCGGCCCGCTGAGCGATGTGTTGAATCAGTTCGCCCGCCAGGCTGGGATCACCCTGGCAAGCACCCCGGCGCAAACCGGCGGCGTCCAGTCCCCGGGGCTCAAGGGCGAGTATTCGCGCGAACAGGCCTTGAGCCAGTTGCTCAGCGGCTCAGGACTGGTTGCCGTCAGCCAGGATGGCAGCAGCTACGTGCTGCAAACCGAGACCGCCGGCAGCACGCTGGAACTGCCGACCACGGACATCAAGGGCTTCGCTCTGGGTAACGCCCTGGGCAGCATGGAAGGCTACAACGCCACCCACAGCCAGGTCGCCACCAAGACCAGCACCGCCCTGCGCGAAACGTCCCAGAGCGTGTCCGTGGTCACCCGCGAGCAAATGGACGACCAGGGCGCGCAAACCGTCTCCCAGGCCATGCGCTACACCCCTGGCGTGCTGACCAACCCCTACGGCGCCACCCACCGCTACGACTACGTGGCGATGCGCGGCTTCAACGACGGCTCGGTGGATAACATCTACCTCGACGGCCTCAAGTCCATGGGCGACAGCGGCACCTACAGCTCCATGCAGGTCGACCCGTACTTCCTGGAGCGGGTCGATATCCTCAAAGGCCCGTCCTCGGTGCTCTACGGCCGCAGTTCGCCCGGCGGCCTGGTGGCGCTGACCAGCAAGAAGCCGCTGTACGAGGCCTATCACCAGATCCAGGCCACGGTCGGCACCCAGGGCCAACGGGGCATGGGTTTCGACTTCAGCGGCCCGGTGGATGACGACAAACGCATCACCTATCGGCTGATCGGCCTGGCGGATAGCTCCGATACCCAGTTCGACCACAACAAGGAGAAGCGCTTCGCCCTGGCCCCCACGGTGAACATCGATTTCAGCGACGACACCTCGCTGACGCTCCAGGCCTACCTGCAACATGACCCCGACGGTGGCTACCACGGCGGCATGCCGGCCGACGGCACCTTGCACCAGCGCAACGGCCGACGGATCTCGGAAAACTTCTTCGAAGGCGAACCTGGCGTCGACGGTTACGAACGCGACCAGCAGTCGTTCGGCTACCAGTTCGAGCACCGTTTCAACGATGTTTTCACCGCCCGGCAGAACTTCCGTTACCTGGACTCCCAGGTCACCAACGATCAGGTCTACGCCTATGGCTGGACCACGCCCACCAGCAACGAATTGAACCGCTATTACACCGGCGCCGAAGAAAAGCTCCACTCCTTCATCGTCGACAACATGCTGCAAGCCGAATTCTTTACCGGTGCGACCAAGCACACCATGTTGATGGGTGCGGACTATCAACGACGCAAAACCGTGGTCGACTGGACCAGCGGCAGCCTCGCCCCGATCAACGCCTTCGACCCGACCTATGGCAACTCGGCCATCACCTACTTCAGCCCCACCAGTTACCTGCGACGCCTGGAGCAGACCGGCGTCTACCTGCAAGACCTGATCGAGATGGACAAGTGGCGCTTCTCCCTGGGCCTGCGCCAGGACTGGGTCGAGACCTCGGATGAAAATCGCATTGCCGAATTCGGTCGCCCGCAAGGCACCGAGATCAACGACAAACGCACCAAGCTCACCGGCCGTGCCGGGGCCCTGTACCTGTTCGACAACGGCCTGGCGCCGTACATCAGCTACTCCGAGTCGTTCAACCCGAACTCCTACGCCGACAGCGCCGGCAATCCGCTGCCGCCAACCGATGGCAAGCAATGGGAACTGGGCCTGAAGTATCAGCCGCCGGGCACTGATGACCTGTACACCGCCTCGCTGTTTCGCATCGACCAGGAAAACCTGGCAACCAAACTGCCCCAGGAGAACTTCTACCGCGCCATCGGTGCCGTGCGCTCCCAAGGCCTGGAACTGGAAGCGCATCTGCAACTGACCGAGCAATTCAAAGTGCTGGGCAGCTACACCTTCACCGACATCGAATATTCGAAATCGATGGTCAGCACCCTCAGCACGCCCACCGAAATCATCGAAAACAAGGGCAACTCACCGACCCAGGCACCGCGCCACATGGCCTCGGTCTGGGCTGACTACAAATTCGACAGCGGCGCACTCGATGGCCTGCGCCTGGGTGGCGGCGTGCGCTATGTGGGCTACAGCTGGGCCGATGCGGAGAACACCATGAAGGTACCGTCCTACACGCTGTTCGATGCCTCGGTGGGGTATGACCTGGGCAAGGTCGGCTTGAAGGGCGTGGACGTGCGCCTGAACGCCAACAACCTGACCAATGAAACCTACGTCGCTTCCTGCGCCAGCTTGAGCTATTGCTACATGGGTGAAGAACGCAATGTGGCGGCGACGGTGAGTTACCAGTTCTAACCCGTTTCCCAGAGCTGACACCTCCCCTGTGGCGAGGGGGTTTATCCCCGCTGGGCTGCACAGCAGCCCCAAGACCCGGCACTGCGGTGTGTCAGGCCTGACGACACCCAGCTTTTAGGGGCCGCTTCGCGGCCCAACGGGGATAAATCCCCTCGCCACAGAATGTGTTTTTCATGCCTAAAGTGGTGCGTCTCAAACCCGAGCCGGCCCCACCTCATCCCGCAGCACATTCTCCTCACCCACAAACCGATTCGCCCGCCTGAACGTGCCAAAGTCATTGAACCGCACACCCATTTCCCGCATCACTTGGTGAGCCACCGGCACCGTCAGTTGGCGAATGTAAAACGGCTCCTTCACCACGAAATGATGAATGCCGTGGCTGCTGCCGAAATTGAAGCAGAACGCCTGCAACGGCCACAACCACCAGGGGTTCAGCACCTGGGTCTGCTGGATGACGTTACCCGGTTCGATGTCGCCGTAGTAGTGCATGTTCGAACTGATGAAGTGCAGGCAAAAGGTCCGCAATACATTCGGGCCGATGATCACCACCACCGCAATGTCGATCACCTGCATCGTCGCCAGCGTGGTTGCCGACCAGTCAATTGAAGTCCCCAGCAGACTGGCGACACCGTTGGCCCCATGGAAACCGAGAAACACATACCAGGCGCCCCAGTGCAGCAACGCCAGTGGGAAATAAACCTTTAGCGTGCGCTTGAGGATGCTGCGCTTGTGCGCCCAGGTCTTGGCTCGCAGCAGGCGGATGAAGGCCGACATCACGTTGTCGCCGACCATCAGCAACCGCGCCAGCCCCCAGGGTTCGCCGTTGGTGATGGCCCGTTCCTCCATGTCGGCCTCGCTGCCGGATACCTTGTGATGGTTGAGGTGCAAGTGGCGGCGGATCCACGGATTGATGGTGCTCGGCCGCGCCAGCCACACCAGGCCCATCATCAGGTTGTGGGGCAGGCGCTGCTTGCGAAAGTACATGCTGTGGATCAGGTCGTGTTCCAGCTCGTGGGTCAGGGAGGCGAAAAAAGCGTTGAGCAGCAGGCACGCCCATCCGGCAAGATGACCGTTGATGTAGAGCAGCGCCGAACCGATCATTCCGGCCAGGGCAAACGCCAGGATGCCCGCGCCCAATGCATCCTGGTGGCGCAAAATCGGGTAGCGCTGACGCAATTGCTCGCCCCGGGCCAATACCACCTGGCGAATATGGGCGGATCGCTGTTGTGCATTCAATCGCTCGGGGCTTGCGCAAGTGCCGTGCATGGCTTACATCCTCTGTTATCGATGTGCTCATCCTGCCGGGCGTTGTCCCCTCGGGTGGTAGCCGTAAACGCCAACCTGTTGACCGCAAGCGCCAATCGTCATGACTGAACCGACCTCCCTTGCCAGCTGGACCCGCGCCCTGCGCAAACAGCTCGATGCGTTGGGCCTGGACAGCCATGCCCTGTGCGTCGAAGCCGGGCTCGATCCACAACTGATGGACGACCCGAACGCCCGCTACCCGCTCTCAGGCACCACACGCCTGTGGGCGTTGGCGGTGCAGGCCAGCGGCGACCCGGCCATCGGCCTGCGGGTCTCGCGCTTCGTCAGCCCCACCACGTTCCACGCGCTGGGTTATGCCTTGGTCGCCAGCGGCAGCCTGCGAGAAGTGTTCGAGCGGATCGTGCGCTATCACCCGGTGGTCAGCGATGCGCTGACCCTGCAATTGAGCCGTGGCGAAGACCGTTATCGCTTCAGCCTCGACGTGCCGCCGGGCCGACCGGCGCCAGCCTTCGAGGCCATCGATGCGTTCGCGGCGATTTATGTGCGCACCTGCCGCAACCGCCTGGGCCGCGATTACGCACCGCTGGCGGTCTACCTGCGACGCCCGGAGCCAGCGGATCCCGCGCCCTGGCACAAGGTATTCCGCTCGCCGGTACATTTTGGCGCCGACCAGGATCGCCTGGAGTTCGAGCTCAGCGACTTCGACAGCCACCTGGACGACGCCAACCCGGAACTGGCCGAACACAACGAAACAGTGCTCGAGCGCACCCTCGCCCAGCTCAAGCCACTGACCTGGGAACGCAAGGTCCGCGCGGCCATCGAGGCCCAACTGCCCGAAGGCGAACCCAGCGCCGAACGCATCGCCCAGGCCATGCACCTGAGCCTGCGCAGCCTGCAACGGCACCTGGCCGACGAAGGCTGCCGCTTCGACGCACTGCTCAACGAATGCCGGGAAAACCTCGCGCTGCTGCACTTGCGCGATCCCCAGTGCTCGCTGAGCGAAGTCAGTTACCTGCTGGGCTTTGCCGATGCCAGCAGCTTCAGCCGCGCGTTCAAACGCTGGACCGGAATGACGCCGGGACAGTTTCGGGATGGGTTGCGCTAGGGATTTGCAGCGCCTGGGCTGGCCCTATCGCGAGCAAGCTCGCTCCCACAATGGGGACGGTGTGACCACGATAGTTGCGACAACACCAACCCCCCTGTGGGAGCGGGCTTGCTTGCTCGCGATGATTTTCGCCCAGGCAACCCAAGCCCCGTGGCGAGGGAGCTTGCTCCCGCTCGGCTGCGCAGCAGCCGCAAAACCGGTCCAAGCACTCCGCCTGTAAACATGCTGGGGCCTGCTGCGCAGGCCAGCGGGAGCAAGCTCCCCTCGCCACACCGTTTGTGCATGGCCGCTCCCACAGACTTCAGGTTGTGGTCAGGGCCCGCAACCGCTCGATGTCGAGGATTTCGATCTCGCCATAACTGAGATGAAGGATGCCTTGGGCTTGAAGGTCCTTGAGGACCTGGTTGGTAGTCTGGCGCGACAGCGCGAGCATCAGCGCCAGTTGCTCCTGAGGCAGTTGCAGAACCCGGCGCGCCGGTTCGATTTCGCCGTAGCCTTCGGCGATCATCAGCAGGCGGTGGGCCACGCGGGCCGGTGCGGGCATCAGGCTCAGGTGCTCGAGGTTGATGAAGGTCAGGCGCAGTTTGTGGCTCATCAATAATGCGAGATGCCGCCAATAGATCGGTTGTTCTTGCAGGAAGGCCAGCAACGGCGCCTGGGGCAAGTGCAGCAGCACAGATTGACCTACGACCACCGCATCATGGGTCCGCGGCTGGCCATCGAACAGGCAGATTTCACCGAACCAGTGGGGCGCCTCCACCACGCTCAGCAACGCCTCCTTGCCCTGTTCGTTCACCGCACCGACACGCACCGCGCCTTCCAGCACGGCATACAACCCGCAGGGTGGATCGCCACGCTGGAACAGCCGATGGCCCGGCGGCAGGCGGCGCAGCCGCGCCATGTCCAGCAGACTATTCTGTAACTCATCAGGCAGATGGCTGTACCAATGGCCGGCCATCAGGTGTGAGTGCCAGGGATGCGAATTCATGGAAACTCCGGGACAAGTGTCGGCTAACTGACAGAACACCTTGGGGTACCCGGGCATCATGCAGGCATCACCTCAGGAGGAACAACAATGAAAAGCCTCGTCGATCATCTCAGTCAATACGCCGCCTATCATCGCGACCCGCGCAACATCGCCAGCCATTTCATTGGCATTCCGCTGATCTTCGTCGCCGTCGCCGTATTGTTGTCACGACCCGGCTGGCCGATGGGTGCGGTTCTGGTGTCGCCCGCGTTGCTGGCGGCCGTGGCCAGTGCGTGGTTCTACCTGCGCCTGGAAATACGCCTGGGTGTGTTGATGACGGTGCTGCTGGGCCTGGCGGTTTGGCTGGGCCAGATGCTCGCCGCGCAAAGCACTTCGGTGTGGCTGGGCAGTGGCCTGGGCATGTTTGTAGTGGGTTGGGTGATCCAGTTTGTCGGTCACTATTACGAAGGCCGCAAGCCGGCGTTCGTCGACGACCTCACAGGGTTGATTGTCGGGCCGTTGTTCGTGGTGGTTGAAGCAGGTTTCCTGCTGGGACTTCGTGGCGAACTGAAGCAGGCTATTGAAGAGCGCGTCGGGCCGGTAACCCTGCGCAACCAGCGCTCGGCGGCCTGAAGCCCCCCTCTATGGGAGCGAGTCTGTGGGAGCAAGGCTTGCCCGCGATGGCATCGCCTCGGTCTAATCAGCTACACCGAGGTGTTTGCATCGCGGGCAAGCCTTGCTCCCACAAGCTCGCTCCCACAGGAGGTGGCCACTACCGCTCAAGCGTTACAGCGCACCGAACTCGATCCGAATCGTCAGCGCGCCGGTGTTATCTTTCAAGCCAGACCCGTACTGCCCGGTCAGGTCATCGTTGATGCACAGTTGCAGCTCCCCTTGCTGGTCGCCCGGAACCTGCGCCAGATCACCCACCAGGAACGGCTTGCCACCATTGCCCACGCGACCGATCAAGGCGCCTTCGGCCGCACCGGGCAAGGCATAGCTGCTGTAGTCGATGTGCCTGGAACCGCCCTTTCCATCGACATTGCCACCCTGCGGACTCGCGCACCATAACCCGCTGACGTAGCGAACCAGGCGCGGCACCAACCCGTTGACCTGCACACCCGTGCCCTGCCAAGGATTGTTGGCCTGGACCTGCATGGTCACCGCCTTCAGGTCGTTGGCCACGGTGTCCCCGGCCTGGAACGACAGCGCCGCAATCGTCAGGCTCGGATTCGAGGTGCCGGTGCTGGGGAACACGCCATCGCCCACCAGGAACAGGTTCTTGTGGTCCCAACTGCGTTGATACTTGTCCACCACCGACTTGGCCGGGTCATCGCCCATGCGATAAGTCCCCATCAGGTGCCCGGCGCCCTGGAAGCTGTAATCCTCGTCTTTGTACCTGAAGGTCCCTTTGCCAATGGGTGCCGTCAGTTCCACGGCCCCGAGCAGGTCCTTGATGATGTGGCTCGCCAGTATCTTCGCCTGCCTGAAACCTTCCTTGGTGTAATCGGACAGGTCGTAGTGGATTTCCGGCCGGAGAATGCCGAGCCCGTCCGTGAGCTTGTCCGTCGAGGGCACGATGTAGCTATTGGACTGGTCGGGATGCTCCTCCACCTGCTCCACCAAAAAACCGATCCGAAACTGGCGGATGAACAGGTCGTTGAGCCGTTGAATCAGCGCCGTGCCGTAAAGCGCCTCAGTGGGCGGCGGCGGGTTCTCTTTCGATGGCAACGGGTTGGTGCAACTTTTGTTCTTGCCGTCGATAAAATCGGCCACGGTGACGTAAGGGTCGCCCACCGGCCAGTTCCAGCCCTCGTTGCCGATTTCGATGCGCCATGCCGCTCGCTGGCTGCGAAAGTCGCCATCACGCAGGCTCTCGATGCCCGCCGTGGACACCGGACCACGGTATGGAAATACCGTCTTGCCTTCCGGCATCAGCCCCCAGGCCAGGTAAATCGGGTGGTCGGACAAACTGCGTCCCACTTGCCCACTGCTGTTGGCCACGCCGTTGGGCCAGGCCGGGGTCTTGGAGTTGAGCAACAATTTAGGGGTTTCAATGGCATGGGCCGCGATCACGTAACGCTGCCCGATGGCCACGCCGGTTCCCGTCTGCGGTCCGTCGCCAAGCTGGTATTGAATGAATTCGACGCCATTGATGTTCTTGTCCGGGCCCACCGTCACTTTGCTGGCCACGGTCCGGTACATGACCCGGACCTTGCCGGTGGACAGGGCCTTGTTCATGGTCACGGTCGCGTCGTACTTGGCCTGGATCGGGCAGATCGGCGTGCAGTTGGTATTGCCGGCACACACCCGACGCCCGGCGTAGGGCTGGGAGTTGCGCCCGGCCGGCGTCGGGCTGACCACCAGCGGCAAGCCGTCGAACGTCTGCCCGGTCACGGCGCTGACGAAACTGCCATCGACCAGCGACAACGGGATGCTGTGCATCGGGAAGGAGTAACCTTCGGGAAAGGTCATGCCCAGGTAGGCCTGGTCGGCGACATTGGCCGACACCCCGATTTCCGCCTCGGCCCGGCAATAGGCGCTTTGCAGGTCGTCGTAACCGATGGGCCAATCCACCCCTACGCCGTACTTGCTCCTCAGGCGAAAATCGTTCGGTACCATGCGCAGGCACGTCCCGACCCAATGCCAGGTCGTGCCGCCGCCCACCCGTTCATAGGTGCTGTTGAAGGGCAGCGGACCTTTCTGCACCAGGTAGCTGGTTTTCGGCTCGTTCCAGCCGAGGATCAGGTCGGCGATGGTGGCCCGAGGGGCATTTTCCTTGGCCGGGTCACGCGGCGTATCCAGTGTCGACACCGGCGGATAAGGGGATTCCGGGGTTTTCAGCGTGGCGGTGTAGAAGCGCTCCAGGTATTGCGTGCGGTTGACCGGGATCTCCGGACCCGATTCGAGCACCAGTACATCGACGCCGGCCATGCCCAACTGATAAGCGATGATACTGCCGGCCAGCCCCGCGCCAACGATGATCACCTCTGCTTGTTCGGTACTCATGACGAGGCTCCCTGATCGTTGGCGGGCACGCCGGTGTAGTCCTCAAGGCTGGGCGGCGTGGTGTTCCAATAGCCGAAAAACATCTCGCTGTAGCCCATGGGATGGGCCTGGGCAATTTTCCAGGCCCAGCTCTGGATGTAGGCCTGGTCGGACACCACCGTCGAATCGGTCGATTTGTAGCTGCCAGTGGCATACGGCTGATACCAGACCCCCAGCAACCACAGCTTCATGATCGAACGCGCGGCTTGGGCGGTCTGCGTGACGGCTGGGCGCGATCCGTCCATCAGCACCGCCTTGGCGATCTGGTCGGGCGGGATGTGGTCGGCCGCCAGCGTGGCGTATTGCGTCAGTAACGTGTTGAGCACCTCAGGGGTGATACGCGGGGTGATGAACGCGAGAAAAGTCGACGGCAAACCTACCTGGTCGATCGTCGGTGCCAGCCGATCGGTGGGAATGCCGGTCAGGGCCGATGACAGGCCTACGAAATTGTCCAGATCACTGCTCATGGTTGACTCCTTGTCCGCCAGTGGACTGTGCGCGTTCGAGTAAATAGGTGAAATCCGCGAAGCTGGTACGCGGTGACTCGGTGACATGGGTGGCCGCATTGCCGTGACAGGCCATGCAACTGGAAGATGCCTGGGGCACCGTGCCCTGGATGTAGGTTTCCAGCGTGGCGTTGGCCAGGAACAACGGCGCGGGACTGCCCAACGGGTTGGCGGCTGATATCTGGCAGTTCGGCTGTGGTGCCGACGGCCACTGGGTACTGATCAGTTGATAGTTCGCCCAGACGCTCTGCGGGTTCACCGTGCGCAACAGTGCTTGATAGGTGGTATTGAGGTTTTTGGTGGCGTCGGTCAGCGGCACGTCCCGCACGATCTGCGAGGGTGTCGCCTTGACTGCCGGGTTCCAGGGCCGTGGCGGCGGCTGGTTGATATCGCTTTTGCTGGCCGCGTTGTAGAACAGATATGGCCCAGTCCGCTGGGCGACGGGGGTGTTTTTGTCCGGCACATTCTTCACATGCTCGAAGGTTGACCAGACCCATTGCGCCGCGCTGGCGGTCTTATGGACCATGTGCAATCCCACCAACCCGACCGGCTCGGAGACGCACGACTCCTCGACAATCGGCCCATGGCTCGGGTCGCTGTTGCCCGGGGTATAGACCAGCGCATCGACGGTGTGAAAATCCTGCCGGTTGTCATTGGGGCCTAGCACTTTCCACGACGCTTTCACCATCACCGCACCGACCTGCTGGCTCTCGGTGGAACCGCAGCTGAAGGCCACGGCGTTCTTCGGATTGGCGGCAAAGAACTTCTGCTGGCCTTCGATGCTGTACAGGCCATTGTCGACGATCCCGTTGAACATCGATTGGTTGACCACGATTTCGTTGCGCGTGTAGACACCGTTCTGGTCCACCAGCGGGCCGCTCTCGAAGGGCTGGATAAACTCATCCAGCACATCGGGTACCTTGCCCATCTGCTGCAACAACCGGCCGGGCTTGAGTGACTTGCACGCGTCGGGGAGACTTGCCGGGGCGTTCCAGGGCAGCGG
Source organism: Pseudomonas bijieensis (assembly GCF_013347965.1). NCBI lineage: Bacteria > Pseudomonadati > Pseudomonadota > Gammaproteobacteria > Pseudomonadales > Pseudomonadaceae > Pseudomonas > Pseudomonas bijieensis. The sequence continues at coordinate 3,973,683 of NZ_CP048810.1, forward strand.
CGTCTGGCCCTTGGCCCGGAAGATCTGGTAGCTCTCTTTCCAGCTTTCCCACACCGTGGCGCCATCCTGCTTGCCGATAGAGGTGCCGGTATTGGGATTGCCGTTGTCCAGCGCGGGCCAGTTCAGGGCAATGAAGGTCTGCCATGACAGGTCGTCGAAATCGCGCTGAAGGCTGACCAGAGTGGGATGTTGGCCGGTAACCGTGACATCGAATGGTATCTGCGGCGATAACGAGGGGGTGGCGCTGACGGATGGGCTCAATAAAACGCTTATCAAGGCACAGCCAAACGGGCCGTGCCGACTGACTTCCATTCTCATGCTTTATCTCCTTGGCATCAGGGCGCCAGGAGATAACACCGGTCCTTACCTAGACTCTCACTGCCTCCTGGCAAGTCAGAGTCTAGGTAGGGTTTGAGATGGGAAAAGGTGGTGGAGTAGAACCAATCGAAGCAAGGTCGGGCGGTGTTATTCGGATTCGACTCGAGGTGTCAGTGAGGGCGCCATCGCGAGCAGGCTCGCTCCCACAATGGATCTCCATAAGTACACAAATATTGTGTTCACTGAAGTTCTACTGTGGGAGCGAGCCCGCTCGCGATGCTTTTTGCTTTTAAAGGTTTGAGACTTTCTGCCAGACCTTCGGCTTGAAGAACAGCGTCTCGCCCTTCGCCAGGCCCACCAGGCTGTCGTGGTCCTTAACCACTTCGGCTTCGATCAATTCGCTCTGGCCTTCCACCTTCAGGGTTACCCGAGTGGTTGCGCCGAGCGGGCGAATATCCCGCACTTCGGCGGCATGGTGGTCTTCCAGCTCCGAGCGCGACAGGGACACTTCGTGAGGGCGGAACAGCACATGCCGGTCCTCACCCAAGTGCAGGCGGTTCGAGTCGCCGAGGAAGTGATACACAAAGTCGCTGGCCGGGTTTTCATACACATCACCCGGTGAGCCGATCTGCTCGATCACGCCTTTGTTCATCACCACGATCCGGTCGGCGACTTCCATGGCTTCTTCCTGGTCGTGGGTCACGAACACCGAGGTCAGGTTGATGTCCTCGTGCAGCCGCGCCAGCCAGCGACGCAGTTCCTTGCGGACCTTGGCGTCGAGGGCGCCGAAGGGTTCGTCCAGCAGCAATACCTTGGGCTCCACCGCCAATGCGCGGGCCAGGGCAATGCGCTGGCGCTGGCCGCCGGATAACTGCTCGGGATAGCGGTCGGCGAGCCAGTCCAGTTGCACCATGTTCAGCAATTCGTGGACCTTGGTCGCGATCTGGCTTTCGTTCGGGCGCTGGTTCTTGGGCTTCATGCGCAGGCCGAAGGCAACGTTATCGAACACCGTCATGTGGCGGAACAAAGCGTAGTGCTGGAACACGAAACCGACGTTGCGATCACGTACGTCGTGGCCGGAAACGTCCTCGCCGTGGAACACGATGTTGCCCTGGTCCGGGGTTTCGAGGCCGGCGATGATCCGCAGCAGAGTGGTCTTGCCGCAGCCCGACGGGCCCAGCAGCGCCACCAGTTCACCGCTCTGGATGTCCAGGCTGATATCGTCCAGGGCCTTGAAGGCGTTGAAATTCTTGCTGACGTTACGAACTTCGATCGACATGACTTATTCCTCCGCGGCGCTGGCGCGCAGGCGGTTGATTCGGTTTTCGCTCCACTGCTTGAGCAGCAGGATGAAGAGCGCCAGGATCAGCAACAGGCTCGCTACGGCGAACGCGGCCACGTGGTTGTATTCGTTGTAGAGGATCTCGACGTGCAGCGGCAGGGTGTTGGTCACCCCGCGAATGTGCCCGGACACCACCGACACCGCGCCGAACTCACCCATGGCCCGGGCGGTACACAGCACCACGCCATAGATCAGCCCCCACTTGATGTTCGGCACGGTGACATGCCAGAACATCTGCCAGCCATTGGCACCCAACAGGCGCGCGGCTTCTTCTTCCTGGGTGCCCTGCTCCTGCATCAGCGGGATCAGCTCACGGGCCACGAACGGCACGGTGACGAAGATGGTCGCCAGGACGATGCCCGGCAGCGCGAACACGATCTGGATGTCGTGATCCGACAGCCATGGCCCGAACAGGCCCTGGGCGCCGAACATCAGCACATAGACCAGGCCGGCGATCACCGGCGATACCGAGAACGGCAAGTCGATCAGGGTCACCAGCATGCTCTTGCCACGAAATGAATATTTGCTCACGCACCACGCAGCGCTGACACCGAACACCAGGTTCAGCGGCACCGAGATCAGCACGGCAATCACCGTGAGCTTCAACGCCGACAGCGCGTCAGGTTCAAAAATCGCCGTGAAGAACGCTCCCAGGCCGAGTTTCAGGCCCTGGGACACCACGATGAACAGCGGCAGCAGCAGGAACAGCGCAAAGATCAGCCAGCCGAGGCCGATCAGGATTCGCCGCGAAGTCGCACTGCCGCGGCGAGCGGCGTTGGTGGAGGCCGCGGAAATAGACGATTGGGACATGTTCGCGCCTCCTTATGGGGTTTCGATGCGCCGCTGCAGCAGGTTGATCAGCAGCAACAGGACGAAGGAAACCACCAGCATCAACACGCCGATGGAGGTGGCGCCGGTGTAGTCGTACTGGTCGAGCTTGACCATGATCAGCAGCGGCAGGATCTCGGTTTTCATCGGCATGTTGCCAGCGATGAAAATCACCGAGCCGTACTCGCCCACGCCACGGGCAAAGGCCAGGGCGAAGCCGGTCAACCAGGCCGGCAACAACGCCGGCACGAGGATGTGACGGAATACCTGCCACGGCTTGGCACCGAGGCAGGCGGCGGCCTCTTCGACTTCACGGGGAATATCGGCCAGCACCGGCTGCACCGTGCGCACCACGAATGGCAACGTCACGAAGGTCAGCGCCAGGGTGATGCCCAGCGGCGTGTAGGCGATCTTGAAGCCCAGGTCGGTGGCGAACTGGCCGACCAGGCCGGTCGGCGCATACAGCGCCGTCAGCGCAATACCAGCCACGGCGGTGGGCAGGGCGAACGGTAGGTCGATCATCGCGTCGATGATCTTGCGACCGGGGAAGGTGTAGCGCACCAGCACCCAGGCCAGCAGCGTACCGATCACGCCGTTGATGATCGCGGCGTACAGCGCCGTGCCGAAACTGAGCTTCAAGGCAGCCAGCACCCGCGGCGCCGAGATGATCGCCCAGAACTGTTCCCAGGTGAGTTGGGCGGCATGCACGAACATCGCCGCCAGGGGTATGAGCACAATCAGACTGAGGTACACCAGGGTGTAGCCCAGCGTCAGCCCGAAGCCGGGTATGACGGGGGATATGCGACGCGACATAAAGGTCCTTGGTTGAAAACACACTGTGGGAGCAAAACTGGGTGGGAGCAAGGCTTGCCCGCGATGGGGGGCGACTCGGTTTCTAAAGGACCGCATCGCCTTCATCGCGGGCAAGCCTTGCTCCCACAACAACATCCCCTTGCCACAGATTCAGTGTCCGGCATTAGCCTGCAATCAGCTCATTCAGGCCTGTCCAGCTTACTGCGCCTGATAGATCTGGTCGAACACGCCGCCATCATTGAAGAATTTCGGCTGGGCGGTTTTCCAGCCACCGAAGTCCTTGTCGATGGTCACCAGGTCCAGTTTCGGGAACTGCCGGGAATACTTGGCGGCCACGTCCTTGTCACGTGGACGATAGAAGTTCTTCGCGGCGATTTCCTGGCCGGCCGGGCTGTACAGGTGCTTGAGGTAGGCTTCGGCAATCTCAAGATTGCCCTTTTTCTCGGCGTTCTTGTCCACCACCGCCACCGGCGGTTCGGCGAGGATCGACAACGACGGCACGACGATGTCGAACTTGTCCGCGCCGCCATCTTCTTTCAGCGCCAGGAAGGCTTCGTTTTCCCAGGCCAGCAACACGTCGCCCTGACCGTTGTTGACGAAGGTAATGGTCGAACCACGAGCACCGGTGTCGAGGATCGGCACGTGCTTGAACAACGCTTGCACGTACTCCTTGGCCTTGGCTTCGTCACCCCCGTTAGCCTTGAGACCGTAGGCCCAGGCGGCGAGGAAGTTCCAGCGAGCACCGCCGGAGGTCTTCGGGTTCGGGGTAATGACCGACACATCGTTCTTGATCAGATCGCCCCAGTCCTTGATGCCCTTGGGGTTGCCCTTGCGCACCAGGAACACGATGGTGGACGTGTAGGGTGTGCTGGCCTCCGGCAGGCGCTTTTGCCAGTCCGCCGGCAGGGACTTGCCCAGCTTGGCGATTTCATCGATGTCGCCGGCCAGGGCCAGGGTCACTACGTCAGCCCGCAGGCCATCGATCACCGCCCGGCCTTGCTTGCCCGAGCCACCGTGGGATTGTTGAATCTTCACGCTGTCGTCCGGGTGCGCTTTCTTCCAGAAACTGACGAATTCGGCGTTGTAATCCTGATAAAGCTCGCGAGTCGGGTCATAGGAAACGTTGAGCAGCTCATAATCCTTGGCGACGGCCGAACCTGCAAAAACAGCACTGGCCAGGGCGGCCAGGGCATAACGACGAATTGACGACATAGTGAAAGCTCCTGGAATTCTGGTTTTCTTATGGCTTCTGGAAATCGGGTGGTCGGTAAAAAGATCACAGCCTTCGGCAGCTCCTACGCCAAGCCCCCCTGTAGGAGCTGCCGAAGGCTGCGATCTTCTAGATTTTTTCAAGACGGCTTATGACTCGGCTGTTGCAGGCGGAACTTTTCCTTGCGTTCGATCTGGACCACCTGGGCGTTGTGCACAGTGATTTCCACTGCCCCAAAGCGTAGATCGCGCAATGCGCTCTGGATCTCGCGCAAGATGGTTGCTTCGTCCTGGCCGTCAACGCTACGTAGAGATACGCTCATGCTGCTGCTCCTTTGAATGAATGCCTGGCAGTGGGCGGCACTGCTTACGGCGTGGGAGCAATACTAGATAAAGCGAGATATTCTTAAAAAGACTATTTAAGAATTTTTATATAACCAAAAAACCAGACAAGTCACACGACATATTCAGGCGATAGCCGGTGCATGGCTCCAGTCCAGTTGCACCGCCGCAACAGGCCGCCCAAACCAGTAGCCCTGGCCCAGCTCACAGGCATGTTCGAGCAGGAATACCGCTTGCTCGCGCTGCTCGATGCCTTCGGCGTGTACCTGCATGCCCATGCTGCGGGCCAGGGCAACGATCACCCTGACGATCGCCGCGTCGTCCTCATCCCACGGCAACCCGGCGACAAAACCCTGATCGATCTTGAGCTTCTGCACCGGCAAGCGCTTGAGCCGCAGCAACGACGAATAACCCGTGCCGAAATCGTCGATCGCCAGCCGCACGCCCAACTCCCGCAGGCGGTGCATCTGCTCCAGCGCCACTTCCGGGTCTTCCATCACCGCGCTTTCGGTCACTTCCAACTCCAGGCAAGCGGGGTCCAGACCCGTGTCGTGCAGTACCCGGGCGACTTGCTCGAACAACTCGTGATGGGCGAACAATCGACTGGAGACGTTGACCGCGACAAATGACAGCATCACGCCGGCTTGCTGCCACTGGCACATTTGCCGACAAGCCTGCTCCATGACCCACGCGTCGATCTGGGCGATCAGCCCGGTGCGCTCAGCGATGGGAATGAACTCGGCCGGCGACACCAACCCACGCGTGGGATGCTGCCAGCGCACCAAGGCCTCGACACCGATCAGGCGACTGGTCGCCAGGTCGTGTACCGGCTGGTAGTGAACGCGCAGCTCCTGTTCCTGCAGCGCGCGACGCAGTTCGAAAGCGATTTCGACCCGCTGCTGAGCGTGGGCCGTGAGCTCTTCGGTGTACAAGGCGTAGCCATCGCGCCCGGCACTCTTGGCCTTGAACAAGGCCGAATCGGCGTTGCGCAGCAGTTGCCCGGCGCTGAGGGCATCGCCGGGAAACAGGCTGATGCCGATGCTGGCATTGATGAACAAGGCGTGGTCATCGAAGCGCAGTGGCTCTTTCAATGCATCAAGGATGCGCCGGGCCAGCGCCGCTGCCTGGCCTGGCTGCGAGCAGTTTTCCACCAGTACCGCAAACTCGTCGCCCCCCAGCCGGGCCAGCGTCACGCCCGGGGCGAAAAGCCCGCGAAACCGCTCGGCCACGCCTTTGAGCAGCTCATCGCCCACGTTATGACCCAGGCTGTCATTGATGTTCTTGAAGTGATCCAGGTCCAGCAGCAACAACGCGCAGCCACGCTTGTGCAACTGCGCCGACGTCAGGGCCTGCTCGGTGCGATCAGAAAACAGCAAGCGGTTGGGCAAGCCCGTCAGCGGGTCGTGATGGGCCAGGTAAGCCAATTCGTGCTCGGAATCCTTGATGGCGCTGATATCCGAAAACACCGCGACATAATGGCTGATCTGGTCGTTATCATCGCGAACGACGCGGATCGTCTGCCATTGCGGGTAAATCTCACCACTTTTGCGCCGATTCCAGATTTCCCCGCTCCACTCGCCCTGGCTGGCCAGGGTGGCAAACATGTCGCGATAGAAATCCGGACCATGGCGACCGGACTTGAACAGATTGGGACGCTGGCCCAGCACTTCCTCACGCACATAACCGGTGATCGCCATGAAAGCCCGGTTCACGTGCACGATCAGGCCGTTGCGGTCCGTGACCAACACCCCTTCGCGGGTGCAATCGAAGACGGCGGCAGCCTGGCGCAGGCGCTCTCGATCGGCGCTGTGCTCGCTTTTCCCAAAAAACCGCGAGATCCGTGCCCGCGCCAGGAAGACCAACCCAGCGCTGAGCAGGATCCAGGCATAACCGTTGATCAGTAACCAACGCTGTCTGTCGGCCAATTGATCGAAGAAACTGCTCAATAAATAACCAATCAGTTGCAGCCAGACGACTGACAGCACGAGATAAAGCAGCGCTACGCGCATGGCACTGCGTTGATAGGCAGTCATTCGGCCTTCCATGTCCCTACGAAGAGGTGGGGATTATAGAGGAAGAAACATCCAGCCACTCTTATCTGAAAGGCCGACTGGTTTTATCTGTAGGGCCGGTGATAATGCAACGGCAGTTTCTATCTTTATCGAGGGCCCTACAGCCTATGTGGTACGAAGGTTTTCTTGGCCTGTCGGCCTGGTCACTGGTGGCAGTCACCCTGCTGATGACCCACGTCACGATCATTGCCGTCACGGTCTACCTGCACCGTTATTCAGCGCATCGCTCCCTGGAGCTCAATGCCGGCCTCAAACATTTCTTCCGCTTCTGGCTGTGGCTGACCACGGCACAGAACACCCGCGAGTGGACCGCCATCCACCGCAAGCACCACGCCAAATGCGAGACCGTCGACGACCCACACAGCCCGGTCATCAAAGGCTTGTCCACCGTGCTGCGCAAAGGCGCCGAGCTGTATCGCGCCGAGGCGGAAAACCCGGAAACCCTGCGCATCTACGGCAAGAACTGCCCCGAAGACTGGATCGAGCGCAACCTTTATAGCCGCTTCCCTCTGCTGGGCGTGGCGATCATGGCGGGCATCGATCTGCTGCTGTTCGGCACCATCGGCATCACTATCTGGGCCATCCAGATGATGTGGATTCCCGTCTGGGCCGCCGGCGTGGTCAATGGCCTGGGCCATGCCGTGGGCTACCGCAATTTCGAATGCCGCGACGCGGCAACCAACCTGGTGCCCTGGGGCATCCTGATCGGCGGCGAAGAACTGCACAACAACCACCACACCTATCCCAACTCGGCCAAGCTGTCGGTACGCAAATGGGAATTCGACCTGGGCTGGGCCTGGATCCGGGTGTTCAGTTTCCTGCGCCTGGCCAAGGTCCAGCGGGTTGCACCGATCGCCCACCGGGTCGAAGGCAAGGGCCACCTGGACATGGACACGGCCATGGCGATTCTCAACAACCGTTTCCAGATCATGGCGCAGTACCGCCGGCTGGTCATCGCGCCGCTGGTCAAGCAGGAACTGGAGAAAGTCGATCACTCGGTGCGGCACCAATTCCACCGGGCCAAACGCCTGCTGTCGCGGGAAACCAGCCTGCTGGACGACCGTCACCACGTGCGCATCCAGAACATGCTCGAACACAGCCAGGCGCTGAAGGTGATCTACGAGAAACGTCTGGCCTTGCAGCAGATCTGGGTCAAGACCAGCAGCAACGGCCACGACATGCTCGCCGCCATCAAGGAATGGGTCCACGAGGCGGAGGCCAGTGGCATCCAGTCCCTGCGCGAGTTTGCCGACCAACTCAAGACCTACTCGCTAAGGCCTGCCACGGCCTGACAAGACCACTGTGGTGAAGGGCTCCTGTGGCGAGGGGGGATTTATCCCCGCTGGGCTGCGCAGCAGCCCCAAGACAGTCGATTCGAGTGATCCAGACACACCGCGCCATCAGGTTTCAGGGCTGCTTCGCAGCCCAGCGGGGATAAATCCCCTCGCCACAGGTTCAACCCCATAATTTGACTCGCTAAATCCCCCGCCCTTCGTCGCCTGAAAAGGAACTTCGCCCAGAATCCCCCTATCTCAAAGAGCACTTCGCCATCCAGGCGGGCTTTGGAGAAAAGTGCGTGCGAACCAACAGCAGTGCACGCTCTTTGAGATTTGTGCCGATGGTCGACAAGAACCTACAGGATTATTCCCTACCTCAATGGCCCGAGGCGGCCCAGACGCTCATGGCGCTGATGCATGCCCAAGGCGAAGTGGCGCGTCTGAGCGAGCGTGAGCAGTTGTTCAGCTCGCTGCTGGTCAGCGTCAATGCCGTGCTCTGGGCGTTCAACTGGGAAACCCGGCAAGTGCTGTATGTCAGCCCGGCCTACGAGCGGATCTTCGGCCGCCCCGCAGGCCTGGTCCTGGCTGACTACAATGAATGGCGCGACGCAATCTACCCCGACGACCTGGAATACGCCGAACGCAGCCTGGCCGAAGTATTGGTCAAGGGCGCCGTCGAGGACCGTGAATACCGCATCATCGCTGGTGATGGCCAGGTCCGCTGGCTGAGCGACAAGTGCTTCATCAACCGCAAGGCCGAGCCCGGGCAACCGGTGATCGTGGTCGGTATCGCCGAGGACATCACCGAAAAGAAGCTGCTGGAAAGTGAATTGCAGCGCCTGGCGACCACCGATGTGCTGACCCAGAGCAGCAATCGCCGGCATTTTTTCGAATGCGCCAACCGTGAGTTCGAGCAGGCCAGGCTACAAGGGATGCCAATGGCGTTCCTGTTGCTGGACATCGATGACTTCAAGGTAATCAACGACACCTACGGTCATCAGGAAGGCGACAACGTGTTGCAGAAAATCGCCGAAAGCGGACGGTCCGTGCTCAGGCGCGGTGATCTGTTCGGGCGGATCGGTGGTGAAGAGTTCGCCGCGGTGTTCCCCGGCTGCGCCCCAGACATGGCATTGCAGGTCGCCGAGCGGTTGCAACGGGAAATCCAGCGCCTGATGTTTCGCTGCGGCGAGCAGGCCTTTGGCATTACCGTCAGTCAGGGTCTGACCAGCATCACCGCCGACGACCAGAGCCTCGACAACCTGTTCGCGCGCGCCGACGCAGCCATGTACGAAGCCAAGCGCAAGGGCAAGAACCGCATCATTGCCGCTTGACGCAATCGCAGTGCAATTGAATCCAGCCATCCCCCGGAGGTTGGATGGCTTTATTTACGGCGCAACCGCATCAACTCCGGCAAGCCAATCTTCAGCAACCGCGCCGTACGGCCACGGGCCAGTTCTTCAAGACCTTCATGGGCAGGCAGATGCGCCATCTGCGCCGCCATGTTCATCACTAAGGCTTCACGGGAATAAACCCCGCCCCCAAGGCTGTAGACCGCCGCGATCAACTCTCGCAGCTCCAACGGCAGACGCCAGCGGGCCCGTAACGCCGAGCCAAAACTGGCGCCGAACTTGACCAGCGAGTCGCCTACTTCCTCCGGCTCGTCCAACTCGCCACCGGCCTGTTTCCACTCCTCCAGACAGCGCAGCAACGCCAGGTCGCCCAGGCGATGCAATAATCCGGCGCAATAACAGCGCTCCTGCTCCAGGTCCAGCAACCGCGCCATCGTCCGGGCGTATTCGGCCGTGTGCAGCGATAGCTCCCAGTAACGCTCGGCATAATCCGCCAGGCACGGGACGCTGAGCCTGGCACAGCGCTTGAGGGTAAGGCCGAGGATCAGGTTCATGCTTTGCCCGGTGCCGAGCTGGTGCAGCGCCTGGGCCACGGTCTGCACCGGGCCACCACCCTGATGCTGGGCAGCGCTATTGGCGGCGGCGATCAGCACCGCAGTGATTTGCGGGTCGGTGCGGATTTCTTCTTCGAGCAGTTTCAGGTCCAGGCCGCCGGGGTTGAGGCTGCGCTTGACCGCCACTTGCACATCGGTCATCAAAGGCGCGCCCTCGGACAGGTCACGCCGACGTTCCAGAAAAGTGGGCAGGGTCAACCCCGCTCCCGGGATCGGCGCGTCGTTGGACGTTTCCTCACCGCCGCCCAACAACAACCCCTGCAAACGCTGGGTCAGGTTTTCCCGGTTCAAGGGCTTGGTCAAATACGCGGTCGGCGCCAGCGGCAAGACCTCGCGCACGCTGGCGCTGTCGTTTCGACGGCTCATCAGGATGAACGGCAGCGGTGGGGTACGGTGCTGCTGGCGAAGGCCACGCAGGATCGCCAGGCCATCAACCCCCGGCAGCTCCCAATCGGCGATCACCAGATCGTAGGGATGGCTCGCCAACAATTCCAAAGCCTGTTTGCCCTCGCCACAGGTGTCCACCCGAGCATCGCAGCGCACACTCGACAACACCTGTTCGAGCAGCTCACGGGACGCCGGATCGGCCTCGGCGATCAACACTCGTGGTACAGCGGGTAAGTCCACAGCAGTCATGCAGCATGCTCCCTTGCCATACTTGCACCTTAGACGCTGGTGGCCGTTCCAGACAGCCCAAAATCCACTGGCAGGTTCGCGGATATGAAAAAAACCCGCCAAAAGGCGGGTTTCTGTGGATCAGTGCACAACCCGGGCTCAGAGCTCGGAGAAGCACTCTTCGATGATTGCCAGGCCCTTGTCCAGTTGCTCATCCGGCGCGGTCAGCGGCACCAGCACCCGCAGAACGTTGCCGTAGGTGCCGCAGGACAGCAGGATCAGACCCTTGTCGCGCGCCTTGGCCACGACCTGAGCGACCGCGGCGGCATTCGGCTTGTGGGAGTCGCCGTTTTCGAACAGCTCCACGGCAATCATCGCGCCCAGTGCACGCACCTCACCGATGACCGGGTACTTCTTCTGGATAGCCTTGAGGCCAGTCACCAGACGCTCGCCCACGGCCTTGCAGCGATCAAGCAGGTGTTCTTCTTCGAACACTTCCATCACCGCCAGCGCCGCCGCACAGGCGATCGGGCTACCGGCATAGGTGCCGCCCAGGCCACCCGGTGCGATGGCATCCATGTACTCGGCCTTGCCGCACACACCAGCCAACGGGAAACCGCCAGCGATGGATTTGGCGAAGGTGGTCAGGTCGGCGGCAACGCCCATCTGCTCCATGGCAAAGAAGGTGCCGGTACGGCCGGCGCCAGTCTGCACTTCGTCAGCGATCAGCAGGATACCGTGCTGGTCGCACAGGGCGCGCAGACGCTTCATGAACTCCTTCGGCGCCACATAGAAACCACCCTCGCCCTGCACTGGCTCGATGATGATTGCCGCGATGTCACGCGGTTCGGCGTCGTTCTTGAAGATACGCTCGATGCTGGCGATGGAATCATCGATGCTCACGCCATGCAGTTCGTTCGGGTACAGCGCGCGGAAGATACCGCCGGGCATCAGGCCCATGCCCGCCGAATACGGCACGACTTTGCCGGTCAAGCCCAGGGTCATCATGGTGCGACCGTGGTAAGCACCGGTGAAGGCGATGACACCGGCACGACCAGTGGCGGCGCGGGCGATTTTCACGGCGTTTTCCACCGCTTCCGAACCGGTGGTGACCAGCAGGGTTTTCTTGGCGAAATCACCTGGGACCTTGGCGTTGATTTTTTCGCACAGTTCCACGTATGGCTCGTAGGCCAGGACCTGGAAGCAGGTATGGGTCAGTTTGTTCAGTTGCTCGGTCACGGCGGCGATGATTTTCGGGTGCACGTGGCCGGTGTTCAGCACGGCGATGCCGCCGGCGAAGTCGATGAATTCACGGCCTTCGACGTCGGTTACCGTGGCGTTCTTCGCCGATTCAGCGAAGATCGGGTGAATCTGGCCGACGCCACGGGGAACAGCGGCGGTACGGCGGGCCATCAAGTCAGCGTTAGTCTTGCTCATTACAGTCCTCATTCGCCGCTCATCGGTCGGCGTAGTTCAAGGAATACATGGCGGGGAGGCAACTGCGACAGCATGCGATGATCGACTGCCACAGGGTTCCGGCCACAAGAAACAGAACAGGTGAAACACGCAAAGGGACAGCGCTCTCGTGCCCTTTGCGCTTGAAGCGGATCAGATACCCAGGCAGAGGTATTTGATTTCCAGATAGTCCTCGATGCCGTACTTGGAGCCTTCACGGCCCAGGCCCGAAGCCTTGATACCGCCGAACGGCGCGACTTCGTTGGAAATCAACCCGGTGTTGACGCCGACCATGCCGTACTCCAGGGCTTCGGCCACACGGAACACACGGCCCAGGTCACGGGCATAGAAGTACGAGGCCAGGCCGAACTCGGTGTCGTTGGACATCGCGATCACTTCAGCTTCGTCTTTGAAGCGGAACAGCGGCGCCAGCGGGCCGAAGGTCTCTTCCTTCGCTACGGCGGCGTTTTTCGGTACGTTGGTCAGGATGGTCGGCTCGAAGAAGTTGCCTTCCATCGCCTTGCCACCCGACAGCACGGTCGCGCCTTTGCTGACTGCATCGGCGATGTGTTCCTGCACCTTGGCGACCGCCTTGCCGTCGATCAACGGACCGGTGGTGGTGCCATCGTCCAGACCATTGCCGATCTTGAGCTTGGCAACCGCCGCCTTGAGTTTTTCGGCGAAGGCGTCGTACACCGAATCCTGGATGTACAGGCGGTTGGCGCAGACGCAGGTCTGACCGTTGTTGCGGTATTTGGAAATGATCGCGCCTTCCACGGCCTTATCCAGGTCCGCGTCGTCAAACACGATGAACGGCGCGTTACCGCCCAGTTCCAGGGAGACCTTCTTGATGTCCTTGGCGCATTCGGCCATCAATTGGCGACCGATCTCGGTCGAGCCGGTGAACGACAGCTTGCGCACGATCGGGTTGCTGGTCAGCTCACCGCCGATGTCGCCGGCACTGCCGGTGACCACGCTCAGCACGCCTTGTGGAATGCCGGCACGGTGTGCCAGCTCCACCAGTGCCAGGGCCGAGAACGGGGTTTGCGAAGCCGGCTTGATGACCATGGTGCAACCGGCAGCCAGGGCCGGACCGGCCTTGCGGGTGATCATCGCGGCGGGGAAGTTCCACGGGGTAATGGCCGCGGTCACGCCGATCGGCTGCTTGATCACGATCAGGCGCTTGTCGGGCTGGTGGCCAGGAATCACGTCGCCGTAGATGCGCTTGGCTTCCTCGGCGAACCATTCGATGAACGAGGCGGCGTAGACGATTTCGCCCTTGGCTTCGGCCAACGGCTTGCCTTGTTCCAGGGTCATCAGGCGACCGAGGTCGTCCTGGTTTTCGATCAGCAACTCGTACCAGCGGCGCAGCTTGTTGGCGCGCTCCTTGGCCGTCAGCGCACGCCAGGCCGGCAGTGCCTTGTCGGCGGCTTCAATCGCACGACGGGTTTCGGCAGCGCCCATCTTCGGCACGGTGCCCAGGACTTCGCCCGTCGCCGGGTTGGTGACATTGATCGTCTGACCATTGTCCGCATCGACCCAAGCGCCATCGATAAAGGCTTGCTGGCGGAACAACTGGGTGTCTTTAAGCTGCATGTCGGCTTTCCTTAACAGCACCGCGCACGCGCGGAGCGAATTAGATTTGTAGAAAGGCGCCTCGGGGGCTGCCGTCAGGGAAATCATTCACCGGGCTGAAGCACAGAAATAACGCACATAAGCACAGACGTGCGGTTCAGCACCCAGACAAGAGCGTTTGAAATCTCAAACGAATCCTAGGGCCGATGGGGGTGAAGGACAATAGGCTGTTCGAAAAAAAGAACGAAAAATACGAATTTGCCCGCTTTTTCTGATCAGCGTAGCCGACACCAGCCCAGACTCATGAAAACACCGGCAAATCAGCAGCATGGACGCCCGCCATGCATATGAGTATCATGGCGCCCGCGTCGCACCAGTAGCTCAGCTGGATAGAGTACTGCCCTCCGAAGGCAGGGGTCGTGGGTTCGAATCCCGCCTGGTGCACCATATCCCATTCTAGACCTGTCCCGGACAGTCTACGAAACACCCCAAGAAGCCCGCCCTGTGCGGGTTTTTTGGTTTTTGGTTGTCCACGAGCCAGCACATCAGATGCGCAAATCCAGAAGCACCGAGCGCGCCCTCGTTAATATGATTTTGTTTTTTGACAGCTTCCTGATCCGACCTATAGTCACCATCGCGACCTGCAGGAAGGAACCTGAATCGTCAGCCAGTCGGCATGGAGCCAGGCCAGCTCGTATCCGTGACAAAAAAATTCCTTCCGATAGTGCACACGCAGGCCGCGACGCGGTGAAACGTAATTGTCTTTTGGCACGAGGCCAAAGACCTACTATCAAGGAGCTTCATAATGTCTCGAGTCACGGATGTGCTGGTTTCAATCGATACTGAAACCATCCTGAAAAACTACCCGAACATTAGTAAAAACCCCAACTCGCCAACGCTGATCGACTTCAAGCACGTATACATGGTGACGAACCAGGACAACGTGGTGAGCGGCCAGGCTGGTGGCGAACTCGACTTGAAGGCCCAGGTCGGCGATCTGATCCGCTGGCGTGAAACCAGCCTGTCGCAGAGTTTCGAAACGGCGGTGATCTTCTACAAGTTCATCGGCAACGCGGGCAACGAATTGATCTCCCCACCCTCGCCGCGCAAGGCTACCGCTTGCGTCGCGGTACCCAACACCAGCAACCCGTCAGTCCCCAGTTGCCAAAAGGTCGATAACCACTACTGGTCTTCGGAAACCCTGGCTTGTGGCCGAGTGACCTATCACTTCAACTTCCTGATCGTCGACCGCAACTGCAGCATCGTCGCCTGCTGCTCGTGGGACCCGTTCATTTCCATTCACAACTGATGTAGCCGGCCCCTTGGCGACAAGGGGCCAACCAAACTCGCGGCCGCTGCGACCAAACAGGATGTTTCGCTCTACCAAAGCGGCCGCGACTACCGCCAACATCATGAAAGGAAGCCGTGATGTCTACCGAACCCAGCGCTATTTCCAGCGAAACAGGCACTGCGCATGTTTCCCTTATCGTTGACGCCGAGACACTGCTCTCGCGTTATCCACAGGCCAGCCAGGATCCGAATACGCCAACGCCCATTGATGAGCATTTCATTTTCCTTCTTGGAGGCGCCCTTCTGTCCAATACAAAAATCGACAGCAGGGGGCTGCCCATAAGTCTCGGTCGGATCACCCATCTACGCAGTCGCACCATCGCCCTTCGAGCCGAGCACAGCGTGGTGCTCTATGAATTTGCGGTCGAGACTGGAGAAGTTCTGCCAGCGCCGGAGTTGGTGGTAAACGCCGATCAGACCGTACCGGCCATCGACGTCGAAAACCTCACCCAACCCATCCCCCAACAGACTGATGATCACTTCTGGCGTTGCCGACCGCTCAGTCAAGGCAAGGAGAGCAGTGAGTTGAGGTTTATGTTGGTGAACAGCCAGTGTGAAGTGGCGGGTTATTTCAGTTGGGCAGTTGACGTCATCGTCGAGTGAGTGGACGCCTGCCCCTCGTTAAACCAGGTTACCCCCTTGCAAAAAAAAGCGCCCAGGTCGCCAGGACCTGGACGCTTTTAGCGACGCAGGTTTACTCAACGCTTTTGCAGTGCCTCCAACCGCGCCGGCAGGTCTTCCTTGGGAAAACGCTTGTGCAGCGCCAGCAGCTTCTCATCAGCAGCCTTACTCTCACCCGCCTCGCGCAAGCGCAGGATTTCCAGCAAGCCTTGCTCCAGCGATGGCTGCGCAGCCGGCGCGGATTTGCTCATCTTCGCCGCTGGTTTTTCCACCAATGATTGCATCGGGCTTGCCGGGGCCCGGGCCAGTTCGCCTTGGGGCGCCATGCGGGTGATCGGTGCAGGAGCGGGCATGGCCGGCGGCGGTGCAGCGGCAACGGCGGGCGCTTGCCGATCGGCGGAAAGCTCCATCGAGGCGGGTGAGGACAGCTCGTCATGAGGCACGGGCGAACGCAGCACCAGGCCAATCATCAGCGCCACGCCGGCGACTGTGGCGAATGCCATTTGCCAGCGCGGCCGTTGGCAGGCTTGCAGCCAGCGTTGCCATAGGCTTGGCGTCGGTGTCGGGGCTTCGCGGCGGGCGGTGGCCAGAATGAAGGCGTCCAGGGAGGCCGGAGGCTCGCCGCTGGCGTGTTGACGGAAATGCTCGATCAGCCTTTCGTCGTCGGGATCCGGGATATGTTTGGAATCAATCATGCGGGTACCTCCTCGGCCAGCAGTCGATGCAATTTCTGCTGGGCGTAACGCAAGCGGCTTTTGACCGTTTCCAGCGGGGCGCCGGTCAAGGCGGCGATCTGTGGCAGCTCCAGGTCGCCGTGCAGGCGCAGCAGGAAGACTTCCCGCTGATCTTCGGGCAAGGCCTGCAACGCCGCATCGAGACGGGCCTGGTCGCGACTCAGGCTCAGCTGTTGCTCAGGACTATTGGTGTCGTCGGGCTGGACGTGAAGCTGCTCGTCGTAACTGTCGTGCAACGGGTTGTGGACCCCGTGTTTGCGCCAGTGATCGATCAAGCGGTTGCGGGCAATCTGGAATAGCCAGGTACGAAAACTCGCCCGGCCTTGTGGCTGGGTGGTGCTGCGGATCAGGCTGAGCCAGGTCTCCTGGAAGACTTCCTCGGCCAGTTCGGCCTTGTTGCTCAAGGACACGAGGAAACGGTAAAGCCCTAACCTATGACGGGCGTAGAGGACTTCAAAAGAAGCCTTGTCGCCGTTGCGGTAGCGGGTCAGCAGCGATTCGTCGCTGGGAGGATCAAGCGCAGCGGGCATGTGGGTGGCGAACTCCTTTCGATGTGGAACAATCTTGCAAATTGCAGAGGATTCTGTGGGAGCGAGCCTGCTCGCGATGGCGTCAGGTCAGTCAACAATGATGGTGACTGGCCCACCGCAATCGCGAGCAGGCTTGCTCCCACATTTGATCCGTTGTGCTCGAGATCAGCGCTTGACCGCAGGCTCGAGACTCTGGGCCAGTTCCACCAACTGCACAAACTCGGCACGCAGCCCAAACGGATCATCGCCGCGGGCCGAGCGCGCTAATTGCGCGGTGTCCTTCAAGGTCATCGTCCCAGTGTAGCGTCCATCGCCCTTGAGCTGCTGGGCAAACGCAGCCACAGCGGCCGAGAAGCGCAAGTCATCGCTGGTCTTGGCATCGTTTGGCGCGCTGTCGATAGGATGCTCGATCAACCGGCTACTGCCACCCTCGGCGGGCTTGTAGCGTACGCGCAACATCGCCAGCTCTGCTGACTTGCCGTCCAGCTTGGGCGTGTTGGCATAACGCAACGGCTCCAACCAGCCCTGCTCGCCTTTCGGGACAATTTCATACAACGCCGTCACCGTATGTCCGGCGCCGATCTCACCCGCATCGACCTTGTCGTTGTTGAAGTCCTCACGCTTGAGTGCGCGGTTCTCATACCCCAACAGGCGATACTCACTGACCTGGGCGGGGTTGAACTCCACCTGCAACTTCACATCCCGCGCCACCACCGCCAGGGTTGAGCTGAGCTGGTCCACCAACACCTTGCGCGCTTCGAGCAGGTTATCGATGTAGGCGTAGTTGCCGTCACCGGCGTCGGCCAGTTGCTCCATCAGGTGTTCATTGTAGTTATCCACACCGAAGCCCAGCGTCGTCAGGGAGACGCCGCTTTTACGCTGGTCCACCGCCATTTGCTTGAGGCTGTCGAAATCACTGATACCGACGTTGAAATCACCATCGGTGGCCAGCAGGATGCGATTGATGCCCTTGTCGATAAAGCTCTCCCGAGCCATTTGATAAGCCAGTTCGATACCCGATGCGCCTGCGGTGGAACCACCGGCGTCGAGTTGATCGATGGCGTTGCGGATTGTCACCTTGTCGCGCCCCGAGGTGGGCTTGAGCACCACCCGGGACTCACCGGCATAGACCACCAGGGACACCCGGTCCTGGTCGCGTAATTGATCCACCAGCAATTTCAATGTGCTCTTGACCAACGGCAGGCCTTCGCGACGGTCCATGGAACCGGAAACGTCCACCAGGAAGACCAGGTTGGCCGGCGCCAGATCCGCCACGGCGCGGTCGCTGGCCTTGATGCCGATGCGTAGCAAGCGGGTGTGGGGGTTCCACGGCGATGGGGCCACTTCGGTGGTCACGCCAAAGGGCGAACCGTCGGTGGGCAGGGCGTAGTTGTAAGGGAAGTAGTTGACCATTTCCTCCAGTCGCACGGCCCCTTCGGGCGGAAGACTGCCTTGATTGAGCAAACGGCGCACATTGGCGTAACTGCCGGTATCGACATCCACGCTGAAGGTCGAGACCGGCGTTTCGGCCACGCTGTGGATCGGGTTGTCCGGCAGTTTTTCGTACTGTTCACGCGATTCGGCGCGGTAACCGGCGGCGACGGCATCGTTCGCCACGCTGGGAGCGGGCATCGCAGCCGGCTTCATGAGCATGCGCTTGGCCGTCGGCTGGCGCGCTTCGGCGAGCTCGCCTTGCGGTACCACGCTGGGCGCCACAGGCACCGACTCGGACGGCCTGGCAGCCTCTCGGGAAGACAACCCACAACCGGCCAACGCCACCAGCAAAGTCACGGCGAAGCCCTGGGCAGCAGGACGCATAAAGGGGAGTGGACGGGACATGGACTGAACCTCGTGAATGAATGATCCGTACACGAGCTCAGACGCAAGGCACTTACGGTTCGGGTTAACCGGTCGAAAATATTTTCCGGCGGCTGACAAGCCTCGCCATTTTCCTCTCCAGCCCCTTGATACCTTTGTGGTTTTCCCTCAAGTTACCGCCCCCCAAGTCGAGACATTAAAGTGCCATCAATCCTATAAGGACATTCCGTGTTCAAAACACTCCTCAAGGCCTCCGCCCTCATCGCCACCCTGTCGATGACCGGCTGCGTGTCTTATACCGTCACCGGCCCAGTGGGCGCTCCGCAGCACCCGGCTCCCGTCAGCAGCCCACGTATCGCACAAATCGCCGATGTCGCCGTGACTGCCCCCGATGTCAACGATGCCACGCGCACGGCCATCAGCCGCTCGCTCACGGCCCAGCTCAACCAGTACGTGCAAACTGGCGGCTACTTCAAGCAAGTCACCGAATACCCGACGCGCCTGGGCGAGAACGACGTGCTGCTCAAATTCAACATGACTTCCCTCAAAGGCCATCGCGCCCCGCACCCGGGCTACTTCCCCGGCGCGTTGCTGACGCTGACGGTCTGGATCTGGGTTAACGGTCCTATCTACGTCGACAGTTTCGACGTTGCCGGCAACCTGGTGATCGTCGACCGCGACGGCAAGGAACTGGCTGCGGCCAAGGAAGAGGTCAAGCTCGAGCGCAACGTTGGCCTGTATGGCCGCGAATACTGGGCGCCAACCATGGGCGCCCAGCAAATGAACCAGTTGGTCGCACAACTGCTGGACACCGCTACCGCGCGCCTGGCCAAACAATAAGGAGCAACACATGATGGGTTTCATCAAACACAGCCTGGTGCTGGCCGCCGTCCTACTGACCGGTTGCGTGTCCTACTCGCAACACGAATTGCCTGACGTGAAAACCTGGCCACCAGCCGCCGCCACGCCAGCCGCCAAACCCAGCGCTTTCCTGCGCACCACAGCGCAGAACCAGGTCAACAGTGGCCCGGCCGTGGCTGCTTCGGGTGCCCAGGCCAGCGCTTGGGAAACCTCCGTGGCCGAGACGTTCCGCGATTCCGGGCGCTTCGCGCGGGTCAGCACCGACAAGGTCGAGTCGGACATCTACGCCGAAGCCACCTTGAGCAACAACGAACAGTTCAGCATGGCCTCGGCCATCATCACCGGCGCGACCTTCTTCGTGATTCCCTCCACGGCCGAAAACACCTTCACCCTCGAAACGGTGTTCAAGGACAAGGACGGCAAGGAACTGGGGCGCGTGCAGAAGAGTGAGTCGGTGCGGACCTGGATGCATCTGGTGCTGATTTTTGGCATTCCGTTCCAGCAGGACACTCGCGACGTGGTGCAGGCGCTGACACGTAGCACGTTGGAAGAGGCAGTGCAGCGGCGGTTGCTGTAACTACGACGAGGGCAGAGGTCGCTAACATGACGTTCCTGGCGAACCACTAAGGAGTACTTAGTGGTTACGTTTTGAACAAGCGACTCTTGAGCAGGATCTTTACGACTCGCAAGCCAAAGATACCGGCTCAACCTTCCCATGCCGCCCCGGGAAATACGCCGCCGCAGCCACACCCACCGCGCCCATCACAACGCAATACCCTACGCACACCCATGGGCTCCACGGCACCAGGGCGATCAGCATCAACGGCGTCATGCTCGCCCACAACGCATAGGCGATGTTGTAGGTGAGCGAGATGCCGGACACGCGGATCTTCGGCGGGAACAGGCTGACCATCACCGAAGGCACCGCGCCGACCACGCCGCAACCCAGGCCGGCCACGGCGTAGGCCAGGCCCAGCCAGGTGCTGCCGCTGATCAGGCTGGCGTAGAGCACGGCGATGCCCATGGGCAACAGCAGGCTGTAGAGCATGACAGTGCGCCAGGCGCCGATGCGGTCGACGATGAGGCCGGCCAGGACGCAGCCGATGTTCAGGAACACGATGCCCAGGCTGCTCAGGGCGAAGGTGTGGCTGGGGGTCATGCCGAAGCTTTTCTGCATCACGGTGGGGGTGATGACCACGAACACCACCACGGCCGAGGTCAGCACACAGGTCAGGATCGCGGCCGGCAGCAAGGCCTGGCGGTGATCGCGCAGGACTGTGCGCAACGGCAGTTCCGCAGCGCCTTCGCGATTGGCTTGCAGGGCCATGAAGATCGGCGTTTCGCTCAGCCAGCGACGCAACCAGACGCCGATCACGCCGAAGACCCCGCCGAGCAGGAACGGCAGGCGCCAGGCGTAATCGAGGATCTCCGCCGGCGTATAGATCCGCGCCAGCGCTGTGGCGGTCAGGGCGCCCAGCAAGTAGCCGAAGGTCAGGCCGGCCTGGAGGAAGCCCAGGGCATAGCCGCGATGATGCAGCGGTGCATGTTCGGCCACGAACACCCAGGCGCTTGGCACCTCGCCGCCCACCGCCGCGCCCTGCAGGATACGCAGCGCCAGCAATAGCAACGGGGCGAAATAACCGATTTGCGCGTAGGTCGGCATCACTCCGATGAGCAGGCACGGCAAGGCCATCATCAGGATGCTCAGGCTGAATACCCGCTTGCGGCCCAGGCGATCGGCGAAATGCGCCATGAGAATGCCGCCCAAGGGCCGGGCCAGGTAGCCGGTGGCGAAAATCCCGAAGCTTTGCAGCAAGCGCAGCCAATCGGGCATTTCCGGCGGGAAGAACAATTGGCTAAGGGTCAGGGCGAAGAAGACGAAGATGATGAAATCGTAGATCTCCAGCGCGCCACCCAGGGCGGCCAGGCCCAGGGTCTTGTAATCGGATCGGCTGAATCGGTCACCGGGTAAAACAGTGGTGGCAGTCATAGGCAGGTTTGAACAATAAGTTTGAGAGAGGCGACGGCTCAGTCGTCGCGATCATTGTCCACTGGTTGCACCGGTGGCTGGCCTGGCTCGGCGTCTTCGGCCTCGTCGGCAGGCAGGAAATCCTTGCGGCTCTGGGCAATGGCCCGGCGTATTTCATCGCCCTTGGTAGGGCAGTTCAGGAGGCGGGCGATGCCGTCGGGTTTCTGCGTCATCGCCATCCTCCGGCATGAGTGAACAGGGGCTCGATAGTGCTCGCTTTTGGCCCATGATGCCAATTTTATGGTGGGGGGCCGCTTCGCAGCCCAGCGGGAACAAGCCCCCTCTGAACCCTATCCCCTGGTTTAAACAGGGGGGTTTGTGTTGTCCTGGGTCAGCGGTGGTAACGGCGCACGACACTGCTGTTGCGCAGTACGTGGCCTTTGATTTTTTCCATCAGTTGGGCACGGGTGAGATCGGCAGGCAGGGCTTCCGGTGGCAGGTCCAGGGCGAAAAGCTGGATCAGGTAGTGGTGAGCGCTGTCGCCGATAGGCGGGCAAGGGCCTATGTAGCCGTGAGTGTTCTTGCTGTTGATGCCGCTCATGCCTTCCAACGAGGATTTGGTGCCGGCGCCCGCCGGAATCTGCCGTGTGCTGGCCTTGATGCCGTAGTGGATCCAGTGGTCAACCCCTTGGCCCCTTTGACCGTCCGGGTCCAACATGACGATGGCGTAGCTGAGGGTGCCGGGAGGACCGGCGTTCCAGCTCAGGGCCGGGGAAATGTTCTTGCCACCACAGGTGTTGGCATCACTGGCTGCAGCTGCCGTGAAGAGGCGGTCGTCCGACACGCCGGGGATGCTGAGGGTAAAACGCTCCTCAGCCTGGGCAGCCCCTTGTGCGCACAGCACCAGGGCGACGGCCGCCAGCCAGGGGGTGAGAGAGTTCAATCGGGTCATACCGGGGCACCTTGTGCGTGTCAGGCCATGGACGGCTTGCGAACTATAGCCGCAGCTTCGCCAAGGTTGCAGTGACAATTATGCTGAAACTCGTCCCGGCCTTGCGACTCCAAAGGG
This sequence comes from Pseudomonas bijieensis, assembly GCF_013347965.1. Lineage (NCBI taxonomy): Bacteria > Pseudomonadati > Pseudomonadota > Gammaproteobacteria > Pseudomonadales > Pseudomonadaceae > Pseudomonas > Pseudomonas bijieensis. The sequence goes on from NZ_CP048810.1 coordinate 3,996,444, forward strand.
AAACGCCTGCCGGAGAACGACCATGTCTCTGCATCAAGTCGCCCATTTCGCCGATGTTCGCGAAGACCGCGGCCTCGAAGTCAAAATCAATGACACGCCCATCCTGCTGCTGCGCTCAGGCGATCAGGTGCGCGCCTTCCAGGGCAAATGCCCGCATGCCGGCGCACCACTGGCCAAGGGTGCAGTGTGCCACGGAAGGCTGATTTGCCCGTGGCACAAAGCGGCGTTCCGAACTGAAGATGGCGCCCTGTGTGAACCGCCGGCCCTCGATAGCCTGGCGCGCTATCACGTCGAGATCCGGGACGGTGACGTCTGGGTCGACGATCAACCGCTGCCGACCGACAAGGTTCCGCCAGCCGATGACTCCCGCACGTTCGTCATCATCGGCGCCGGTGCGGCCGGCACCGCTTGCGCGGCGGCGTTGCGCGAGAAGGGTTTTGGCGGACGAATCCAGTTGATCGACCGTGAAGCCGAGGCCGGCTATGACCGTACGGTGTTGAGCAAGTATGTGTTGGCGGGCGACATGACAGTCGATGAGACTTCGTCGCTGCGCGATGAAACATATTTCACCCAGCAACGCATCGAAAGGCTTCATGGCGAGGTCACCCATCTGGACCCCGATGCCCGGCAAATCCAGCTCGCCGATGGCCGGCACCTGGGCTACGACGCCGCACTCATTGCCACAGGCGGGGTGCCGAAGACGCCGGCGCTGTCCGGCATCGATTTGCCGCAAGTCTTCGTGCTGCGTTCGATCGCCCACGCCCGGCAGATTCTCGACACTGTCCGGCCAGGACAACGGGCGGTGATCATTGGCGACAGTTTCATCGCCATGGAAGTGGCCTCATCCCTGCGCAAGCGCGAGCTGAACGTCACCGTCGCTGCCCGGCATCCGGTGCCGTTCGCCGCGCAATTGGGCGAGAGCGTCGGCCAAGCCATCCTGGCCCGGCATCGGGCCAACGGCGTGGTGTACAGATGCGACAGCGAAGCGGCGCGGATCGAGGGGGCGGGCAAGGTCGAAGCCGTGGTGCTGGACAACGGCCAGCGCCTTGCCGCGGACCTGGTGATCATCGGCGTCGGCGTACGCCCGGCCACCGAGCCGTTTGCCCAATTGCCAAGGGAACAGGACCAGTCACTGTCCGTTGACGCGGGCATGCGCGTGGCTGATGGCTTATGGGCCGCTGGTGATATCGCGACCTTCCCCCTGAACGGCCAGCCCCAGCGCATCGAGCACTGGCGCCTGGCCCAGCAACAGGCCCGCATCGCCGCCGCGAACATGCTCGGCGGTGACGAACGCTATCTGGACGTGCCATTTTTCTGGACCTATCACTTCGGCAAACGCTACGACTATCTCGGCCACGCCGAACATTGGGACGAGGTGGAATTCAAGGGCACGCCCGAGCATCCGCCGTTTATTGCCCTGCTGGGCAAGAATGGCCTGGTTGCCGCCGCAGTGGCCTGCGATGAAGGCCGGGCCATGGCGGCGTTGGCACAGCGAATGAAACAACCGTTGCCAGTGGATGAGGCATGGCGGCTGATCAGGGATTTTTCCACGTAGATCTGGACGTCACCCCAAATCTCCTGTGGGAGCGAGCCTGCTCGCGATGGCGTGCGCTCAGCTTGCATCAATGCACGGACTGATCGGCCGGCAGGTGAATCACACGGGGCCGCTCCAGTGGCGCCAGGGGCGGTGGTTGCAAGTCGGGGCTGAGCAGGTGGAAATGCGGCACTACGTGGCTGATGTCGCCGTCCTGGTTGTTGTGAATAATCTTCGAGCCGGGCTGGCGCAAGGTATCCAGGCGCTCGCCGCTCAACTTGAAACTGGCGCTCAAGCCCTGGTCATCCACCACCGGAGCCGGCAGCCGACGCTGGGCAAAGCTGCGGCTTTTGCGCTGCTGATAACGCGCCCAGGTAATCAACAGCACCGCGTTGACCAACGCGATCCAACCATAGATCTGCAAGGTTCCCAGGGTGTCGAACAACGCCCCGCCCAGACGCGGGCCAGCCTGGCTGTCGAACAATGGCCATAGTCCAGTGACCAGCAAGTACAACAACCCCACCCACGCCAGCACGGTAAAAAACGCATCGATGACCACCAGAAAAGGCCGTTGCCGGGTCCTGATAATTTTCATCGGATCACTTCCTCTTCCTGATCATCGAACGGTTTGATACCGCGATCCGGACTGATCCAGCGCGCACGCTTCTGATGCTGCCCGAACAGCACTTTTGGAAAGCTCACCAGGGTGGTGAAAAGGCTGATCAGCCAGAACACCAACGGGTACCAGACCACCCAGAACATGATGTGCCACAGGCCTTTTTCGTAGCGCCGATCGATGAGGATGCTCACCGCGAACTGCAGCAGGCACACCACCGCCAGCAACAGCCCGGTGAAGGCCGGCGGCATCAGGTGATCCACGGCGATGGCCGCTGGCATCTCGACGAATTTGCCGGCGCCCCAGAAAATCACCGACAGCAGGAACGTGAACGCCCAACCGGTGGACAGGCAGTACTCGAACAACAGCGGCCACAGGTAGCGGTGACGGTATTGCCAGATGCCACGGATGTTCTTGAACAACACCTCGGCGCCACCCTGGGCCCAGCGCAGACGTTGGCGCCACAGGCCACGCAGGGTTTCGGGCATGAGGATCCAGCACAGCGCGCGGGGTTCGTAGAAGATGCTCCAGTGATCCAGTTGCAGCTTCCAGCTGATATCGATGTCTTCGGTGATCATGTCCGGGCTCCAGTAGCCAACCCGATGCAGGGCCGTGCGACGGAACGCGACGATCACGCCGGACACGGTGAAGATCCGCCCGAAAACCCGCTGGGTGCGCTTGATCAGGCCAATGATCGAGGAGAACTCGCCGACCTGGACCCGGCCCACCAGGGTCGAACGGGTGCGGATGCGCGGGTTGCCGGTCACTGCGCCGAGGCGGGCGTTGTCCAGCATCGGCGCCACCAGGTAAGCACAGGTATTCGGCGCCAGCAGCGCGTCACCATCGATGCACACCAGGTATTCACTGCGCGCCGCGATGGCACCCATGCGCAGGGCCACGGCCTTGCCCTGGTTTTCCGCCAGGTGCAGCACGCGCAGGCGCGGGTCTTCAGCCGCCAATTGGTCGAGCATCTGGGCGGTGTTGTCTTTGGAGCCATCGTTGATGGCGATGACTTCGATGTTCGGATAATGCTGACCCAGCGCCGCGTGAATGGTATCGGCGACGTTATCGCCTTCGTTGAAGCACGGGATCAGGATGCTGATCAACGGCTCGCCCGCCAGGGGCGGTGGCAGAGTGTCGTCCTTCCACGGCCAGTGGCGCTCCCAGTGCAGCCAGAAATACAGGCCGCCGGCGATCCACAGCCCAGACATGAACAGCGGGTAAAAGAACACGAAGTCCATCAGGAATTGCCCGGTGACCAGGAAAATCAGGCCCAGGGGCACCCCAAGGACGATCGCCAGCACCAGCAGGGCGAGCAGTCTGTCGAGCATGTCAAGGATTCCACTTGTTGGAGAGCGCCGGCCGTACGGCTTTCACGGCAGGCTGGTCTTCGATGAAGTTGTCCGGGTAGTAGCCGAAACTGGTCACGCCTTGGCGCTTGAGGCGCCCCATCCAGTCGGCCAGTTGTTCGCCGTCGATGTCGCTGACCGGTTTGCTGTGCCAGTCGCGCGCCTGCAGTTCGAACACCGTGCGCTTGAGCGCGCCGGGGCGAGCCTTGACGGTATCCACCAGGCGCTCGAGCCAAGGGCCGGATTGAGCGCGGGTCTGCTTTTCCATCAGCGGCATGGCCATCGGAGCCGTCCAGTCATAGGCGCCGAGGAAGTCGTCGAGGTTCTGGGCGAACCAGGCTTCGCTTTCCGGGTTGAGCATCGGTTCGGCAAAGATGTTGCGCGCCGTCAGCACCTGTGGGCCGCGAATTGCCCGCACCTTGGCGGTGAGCTCGTGGGTGAAGTCGATCAGGTAGCGGCTCTTGAAGCGGGTCCAGCGTTGCATCGCCACAGGATCGTCGCGCAGAGCGGCAATGGACGTCGACAGACCGTTGGCGGCATAGACTTTCAGGGCCGCGGGGCTGGCATCCTCGAAGTCGGAGAACACCGCGTCATCATGGTACAAGACGCCATCCAACGAGCTCATCCGCGCCAGGTCCTCATAGATCTCGCCGATGACCTTGCGCACCTTCGGGTCGAATGGCGACAGGCGCACGTACTGGTCCGGGGCGACGCCGGTCTTGCCGGTTTGCGGATCCCAGCGCTGGACCCGGGGCAGCTTCGCGTCCAGGGCGAAACTGAGCACCGGCATCCAGGCATAGACCTTGGCATTGGCCCGGGTACGCAACTGCCACGCAACCCGGTCGAACAGGTCAGCGCGTACCGGCAAGTGACGGTTGGGGAAGTACAACGAGTGTACGAGACCATCGCCTTTCGGGTCGGCGAAGGCTTGCAGGAATACCGTATTGGCGCCCAGGTCGGAAATGCGCTGGACCAACTTGCCGACATTGGCTTCCTGCTGCACCGGGTCCGGGTCGTAGACGTAATCCAGGTCGACATGCACCACGCGCATCGGGTCAATCGTCTGCACCGACACGATGCTTTCGGCGAAATGAGCACCATCCGGATCGGACGCCACCAAAAAGCGTGGGCCGCTCATCAGGTTATCCAGGCTGTCGAGCCCATCCTCCAGGGTCAGGGCCATCTGATAGCCCTCGCTGCCAATCACCTGCAACGCCGTGCCGTCGGCTTCCCCGTAAGGCCAGACCCAGACGCGCGGACTGTAGCCGGTGACCTTGCGAATCTTCTCGGAAATGGCCGTCACGTCCTTGCGCAGACGCACCTGGAAATCGGCCTCGGTCTCATAGCGACCGGTAACCGGATCGTAGCGCCGGGTGGTCGCGGCGGGTTGCTGGTTGCCTTGCGGATTGGCGAGGATGCCTTTGTGGTTGGCGTCGGTGTGGGCGGCGATTTCCACCAGGCCCGATTTCGACACCTCGCGAATCTGCTCCCAGGTCAGGAACTCGGAACGCTTGCGCGGCACCCCGGCGAAATCCACCGTCTGGTTCAGCGGCGTATCCACCCAACTGCCGACCGGGGCGAGGATCGCCGGCCAGTTATAGGCGCGCAGGATAGGCATGACACGGGTGTAGAAGCTTGAGTAGCCGTCATCGAAACTCAGCAGCACCGCACGGGGTGGCAGTTCCGGGCCGCCATTGCGGGCCGTGATGATCTGGTCCACCGTGACCGGCTGGTAGTTGTTCTCCCGCAGCCACGCCAGTTGTTCGATCAAGCGTTCGGTACGCACGGCCACCAGCGCCTGGTCGGGGTCTCGGTCGTTGACATCGTGATAGGCGATGCCTAGCACATGGTTCTTCGGCCACGGGGCATCATTGGCCGCCACCGGGCGCTGCGCGGGAGGCGTGAACGCCGGGGCTTGCTGGGCACAAGCACTGATCAGCAAGACCCCCAGCAGAAGGATGAATCGCGAAATGACAGGCATCTTCAAACTCTTCTAGAAGCGATAGGTGAGGTCGACAAGCAGGCGCACATCGCTTTCGCGATCGCCGTCGTAGGGGCGGTTGAGCCAGCTCAGTGCGGCACCTGCCTCTAGCACGTCGTTCCAGATGAAACGCTGGCCGTAGCTGAGCAATCCCATGGCCGCGGTGTTGTAGTCGCGCTGGCTGTAGGTACCGGCACCGACCTGGAACTGCTGGCTCCAAGTGGTCTCGTAGCGGCGATACAACACGTGGTTGGCGCTCACGGTCGGCATGACGCTGAAATCCGCTTTCGGATTGAAATAAGGCACTTCGTTGGAACCACTGTTGCGGCTGGCGCCCACTTCCAGACCCAACTCCACTTGCAGGCGCGGAGCGCTGTAGATGCCCTCGTGGCCGGTCAGCAGGGTTTCGAGGCGGTTATTGCCATCGCTGAAATGGGACGGGCTGACAGCCAGTCGCCACTCGCGGCTTTCATTGGCGCGCCAACGGACGAAACCACTGCCGCCATTGGCGCGGACGCCGCTGTTGAGCGCCCGCAGCGGGGTATTGGCCGAGAGATAGTCCAGGCTGCCGCCGTACTGCCAGTGGTCGTCGATATCCCGCGCCACGGCCACGCGCGCGCCCTGCTTGTCGCCGGAACCATAGGAATGGTTGGAGACTTCCGCCTCCAGCGTCATGTCGCGGGTGCGACGCTCCACACCCAGACGCTGCCAACGATGGTGGCCGGTGCCTTCCTCGAAATCACCGGTGGCATAGCCAGCACCGCCGAACAGCCGCCAATCCTCATCGATGGGCGGGCTGTAGAGCAGGGTTTCGATACCAAAATCCCGGCTGCCAGTGACTGCACCGGCGTCACCGTTGCCACCGCCATAGCTCTTGCCGGTGTAGGCTTCGATGCGCAGCTCGGCCATGTCGTGTACCTCGCGCTGGCGTTGCAGGCGTTTGACATGGGCGTTTTCCGGGTAGCGGGCGACCACGTCGTCGGTCAGTGCATCCATCTGCCGCCATTCCTGCAGATCCATGGCGGCGCGGGCCTGGGCGATTTCCAGGTCACGGTTGCGCGGAATCGTCGCCTCGACTTCCTTGAGCAGGTTTTCCGAACGGCGTGGCCAGTCACGGGCCTGGTACAGATCGGCCTGGGCCAGACGCATGCCGGTGTTGCCGGGGCCTTGGTTGACCAGGGTTTCCAGGCGCGCCTCGGCAGAAGGCAGGTCGGCGCCGTACGTGCCGGCCTGGGCGGCGAGTTGCTGGGCGTCCATCCATTCATCGTTGGGATTGCCGATCGGCAGGCCCTTGAGTTCGATGCGCGGGCGCTGGGCCTTCGCCATCTCTTCGGCGAGTGCACGGGCCTCTTCGGATTTTTCACTTTCCAGCAACGCGTAGTAGAGCGCGGTGCTGTCTTCAAAACGCTCCGCAGGATCGGCATCCGGCGCGCTCAGGACCCGGCGGTACAGATCGACGGCGATCTCCGGTTCACGCTGCTCCAGATAGGAAGAGGCCACCCAGCGCAGGGCATAGGTAGGAATGCTTACGCCCTCGGCGATCAACTTCTGGTACTCGGCAATCACTTCAGCCCGGCGGGCGCGGGCATTGAGGGCGCCCATGCGGTCGATGCGCCAACGGAGTACGTCGTCATGGGCCTCTGCCACCGGGGTCCAGGTGGCGAGCAACTTGTCGTAGTCGGCCAGGGCGCGGTCGGCAATGACGAAGCGCTCCTGTTCGCTGCGGCTGGCCATGTCCGCCAGGCGCACCCGCTCGGCCGCCACGTCACCCTCCAGGCGCCGCTGCACGCCACGCTCGATCAACCCCGGCTGCAAGCGCGCCAGGCGCAGCGCCGGCTCAGGCAGCCGCGCGCGTTGCAGGGCATAAATATATTCGCGCGCAACCTCCGGGCTGCTGCCGGCGCGGCTGAAGGCCTGGTCGTATTCGAACAGCGCTTCGTGGGGGTCGTTGGCGCGGGTCAGGGCATAACCCAGTGCCAGTCGACGCATTGGATCTGCCGGTTTGGCGGCGACCATGGCCTTGGCGCGAGTGACGGCTTCGTCGGGCTGGCCTGCGTCGGCCTGGGTCAAGGCCAGGCCGAGTTGCAGGTCGGGGTTCTGGGGATCGATCACCAAAGCCTGGCGGTACAGCTCGGCCGCCGAATCCCAACGCTTGAGGTTACGGTAGGCGCGAGCCGTAGCGGTCAACGCCTGGACGGGCAGCGCTCGATTGCGGCCCTGGGCCTCATAGACCGCCACCACCTCAGCGTCGAGGCCGGCCCAACTGGCAATCTGCAGGTGATCACTGATCTGCGCGGTGCTGGCCTGGGCAGCCGGCACCTGGCGCAACGCGGTCAGCGCGGGCGTGTAATGGCCGGCACGGGCGTCGAGCACCATCTGGTCATAGGCCGTATCGGCAAACGCCAGCATCGGCCAGCACAATTGACTGCACAGTGCGACGCGAAACAACGGGCGCAAACCACGTTGCACAAAAGGACCCACAGTACGCGGCATTCGTCAGCATCCTTACATGGCCAGCCGGGTCGCAGTGCCCCCTTGCCCATCAAACAGGAAGCCGGATCAAAGGAATCCAGCCAAGCTCTAATGGGCCTAGTCTTGCACTCTCGGGCAGGTGATTTTTCAGAACGCCACAATTCTTCAGAATCGATGCAGATTTCGGCGCGGGGGATCGTTGAACATAAAAAAACCCGGCCCGTGCGCAATGCACGGGCCGGGTTTGGGTGTTGCTCGAGGGCGTTACTGAACGGCTACGCCGCCGCCCAGCTTGCTCATGACGAAGGCGGTGAATTGTTCAACGGTCATCTTCTGGCCGTTGAAATCGACCTGATTGTTGGCGTAGTGCAGCTTGGTAACCACATCGTTGCCTTCAAGTTTCGCCAGCTCTGTACCAACGGCCATGGCGCTGAACATATCGCTGGTGGCAGTGGCCTGATCAGCGATCAGCTTGGCATCGGTCTGGCCTTCCATCTGCGCTTGTACCGTCATCAGGTCCACCAGCATCGGCTTGGAGACCTTGAGGTTGAAATCCAGCAGGGCGAGCAATTGACGTCCCAGTTCATCCGGTGGCAGGTCCATGGACTGTGGCTTGGCCAGATCAACGATCAGGTTGGCGCGGCTTTCACCGTTGGCGGTGCTGAACGACAGGTTTTCCAACGCCACTTGCGGGGCACCGGCCAGGAGCTTCTCCAGATCAGCCTTGACCTGCGCCTCTTCAGCTTCGGTCAGGCTCAGCTCTGGCGCCGGCTCACCGGCAGCAGCGGCCTCGGCAGCGGCTTTTTCGTAGGGTTGCAGCTTGGTCTGGTAAATCTGCATCAGCGACATGGTAGCCGGGATGTCCAGGTTCTTCAGGCTGACCGCCATTTGCGCCGAACCGATGGTCTTGTCGTTGAACGACAGCTCACCGAGCTTGTAATCGGCACGCCCCGAAGCGCTGGTGCCGCTCTCGGTGCTGCTGTTCTTCATCTCGAAGTTCTTCAGGCCCAGCACCGACTTCGGCTCACCGAAGGTGGCCTTGGTGCTGCTCAACAACAGGGTGTTGTCACCCATGTAGTAACCGTAGGAGCTTTTGCTCAGGTTGCTGGCCAATGTCAGGCCGTTCAGCTCGACCTGCACCGGAGTCTGGTCTTCGGCAACGGTAGTCAACTTGAAGCTGTCCATGTAGCCGTCGGCCTTGACCTTCTGTGCCTGGGCGCTGGCGGCCAGATCGATTTTCAGGCCAGAGAAGGTGAGCTGGGATTGCTCGTCCAGCTTGGTGTCCAACGGCAGCAGCTCGTAGGTGCCATTGATGGATTGGTCGTAACCCAGGTTGACCACACCTTGGAGCGGCGATTGATCCTTGGTGGCGGCGAACCACTTGTCAGTCAATGGATTGCGCTCGAGGGCGGTATGACTGGTGGCCATGACCGGCAGCCACTTGAGCGTTATCAAGCGCGAGAACGGCAGTGGGCCGTGTTCGATCCGGTCAACGAAGAGCAGCTCGATCGGCTCACCACCGAATATCTCGCCTTCACCCTTGAGGCGGTAGTGGGCAGTGCTGCTGAACGTTCCACGGTCCATGGAAACCAGCTCCAGGGTGGCGGTGCTGTTGGACCCGGCCAAGGCTGTCTGCATTTGTTTGTTGCTATCGGCAATAGCGTTCGTCAACACGCCTTCGAGTTTGGTTCCGGTGTACCAAGCGCCGCCCGCGCTGATAGCACCAACAGCTACAACGATTCCCAGAAGTACGCTTGCTGATTTATTCATGAGTGACCCGATCGATATCCATGGTTGAAGAAAGCCGTCGTCTTCCCTGACCCGCAAAGGGTGTGGCTCGACGCCGTAAAGAGGAAGGGGAGATTACCATCAGGCACACCTGCGGGCCCAATGTTTAAAGGGGTAAAAACGTTTTCTTGAGAGGTGGTCTACGAATATTGGACTTCGATCTCATCGAGCTGATGGTCGAAAGTCTTGAGCCGGGCCGTCCAGGTGTACACCAGCACTTCGAAATCGCGATTGATCACCGCGGCCCCCGATGAGTCTGCGCGTGTATCGCAGAAATCCAGTTGGTAGCGTTCACGGGCCATGGCGTTAGCCACGTCACACAGCTCTCGGGCGTTGTTGAGCCAATGCCAACCATCCTGGGTGACTTGTTTGTCGAGGGCAGCGCATTGGGTTTTCAGGGCTTCCAGGCTTTTTTCCAGCGGGGTACCGGTGAGCTCTCCCATGACTTCCTGGAATGTGCGGCCAGGCTGCCAATAGCTACCCCAGAAATAACGGTCGAACACCGTTTCGACACGTCGCAGCGCGACCTTGGTGTCCCAAATCAGCACCAGGGTTTTGCCTTGCTCAAGGTGTTTCTTCTTGATGCGTTGCCCCTGAAGCGATGCCCAGGCCACGATTGCAATGGATATCACGCCGATCAAGGCCGCCGCGCTATCGAGGAACAGCAGCGCTTTGTCGATTTGGTGGGTGAGCATGACGCCATAGAAGTAAGTGGCCGAAAGCAGCAGCAAAGCCGCAAGGGCACACCAAAAGCCGGGAGCATAAGGGTTTTTCATTATTGGAATCCCCATGACCAGTGACGTCGCGGGCCCCTTTGGTCGCCAGTGCCCGACTATCACAGCATAGCAACGGCGCTGGGGGTTTGCCGGGGCGTCGCCATTAATCGGAGGCTCGATCCGATTACCGGCCCTAAACGACAAAACCCCTGTCTGCTGAGGCAGACAGGGGTTTTGGGGAATTCAATCTTGACGATGACCTACTCTCACATGGGGAAACCCCACACTACCATCGGCGATGCATCGTTTCACTTCTGAGTTCGGGATGGGATCAGGTGGTTCCAATGCTCTATGGTCGTCAAGAAATTCTGTGACCAACCCGTTCAACAGCAACGTGTCGGTAAAATCGATGACTTCTACTAAAAACAAAACCCCTACCTGCATCAGCAGATAGGGGTTTCGGAATTTAATCTTGACGATGACCTACTCTCACATGGAGAAACCCCACACTACCATCGGCGATGCATCGTTTCACTGCTGAGTTCGGGATGGGATCAGGTGGTTCCAATGCTCTATGGTCGTCAAGAAATTCGGTAGCCGGTGCGTGCCTTGCGGTCACGTGCCAGCGAATGGGTATGCGATAGATTTGTGTGTTGCGTTCGTGAGCGATGCGAACTTTCGGTTCGTGTCGTCTTCACACACCGCAATCTGGTCTCTTGGCCTTTGGCCTGGAGGATACAAATTGCTTGGGTGTTATATGGTCAAGCCTCACGGGCAATTAGTACAGGTTAGCTCAACGCCTCACAGCGCTTACACACCCTGCCTATCAACGTCGTAGTCTTCGACGGCCCTTCAGGGGACTCAAGGTCCCAGTGAGATCTCATCTTGAGGCAAGTTTCCCGCTTAGATGCTTTCAGCGGTTATCTTTTCCGAACATAGCTACCCGGCAATGCCACTGGCGTGACAACCGGAACACCAGAGGTTCGTCCACTCCGGTCCTCTCGTACTAGGAGCAGCCCTCTCAAATCTCAAACGTCCACGGCAGATAGGGACCGAACTGTCTCACGACGTTCTAAACCCAGCTCGCGTACCACTTTAAATGGCGAACAGCCATACCCTTGGGACCGGCTTCAGCCCCAGGATGTGATGAGCCGACATCGAGGTGCCAAACACCGCCGTCGATATGAACTCTTGGGCGGTATCAGCCTGTTATCCCCGGAGTACCTTTTATCCGTTGAGCGATGGCCCTTCCATACAGAACCACCGGATCACTAAGACCTACTTTCGTACCTGCTCGACGTGTCTGTCTCGCAGTCAAGCGCGCTTTGCCTTTATACTCTACGACCGATTTCCGACCGGTCTGAGCGCACCTTCGTACTCCTCCGTTACTCTTTAGGAGGAGACCGCCCCAGTCAAACTACCCACCATACACTGTCCTCGATCCGGATAACGGACCTGAGTTAGAACCTCAAAGTTGCCAGGGTGGTATTTCAAGGATGGCTCCACGCGAACTGGCGTCCACGCTTCAAAGCCTCCCACCTATCCTACACAAGCAAATTCAAAGTCCAGTGCAAAGCTATAGTAAAGGTTCACGGGGTCTTTCCGTCTAGCCGCGGATACACTGCATCTTCACAGCGATTTCAATTTCACTGAGTCTCGGGTGGAGACAGCGCCGCCATCGTTACGCCATTCGTGCAGGTCGGAACTTACCCGACAAGGAATTTCGCTACCTTAGGACCGTTATAGTTACGGCCGCCGTTTACCGGGCTTCGATCAAGAGCTTCGCGTTAGCTAACCCCATCAATTAACCTTCCGGCACCGGGCAGGCGTCACACCCTATACGTCCACTTTCGTGTTTGCAGAGTGCTGTGTTTTTAATAAACAGTCGCAGCGGCCTGGTATCTTCGACCGGCGTGGGCTTACGCAGCAAGTGCTTCACCCTCACCGGCGCACCTTCTCCCGAAGTTACGGTGCCATTTTGCCTAGTTCCTTCACCCGAGTTCTCTCAAGCGCCTTGGTATTCTCTACCCAACCACCTGTGTCGGTTTGGGGTACGGTTCCTGGTTACCTGAAGCTTAGAAGCTTTTCTTGGAAGCATGGCATCAACCACTTCGTCACCCAAAGGGTAACTCGTCATCAGCTCTCGGCCTTAAGATCCCGGATTTACCTAAGATCTCAGCCTACCACCTTAAACTTGGACAACCAACGCCAAGCTGGCCTAGCCTTCTCCGTCCCTCCATCGCAATAACCAGAAGTACAGGAATATTAACCTGTTTTCCATCGACTACGCTTTTCAGCCTCGCCTTAGGGACCGACTAACCCTGCGTCGATTAACGTTGCGCAGGAAACCTTGGTCTTTCGGCGTGGGTGTTTTTCACACCCATTGTCGTTACTCATGTCAGCATTCGCACTTCTGATACCTCCAGCAAGCTTCTCAACTCACCTTCACAGGCTTACAGAACGCTCCTCTACCGCATCACTTGCGTGATACCCGTAGCTTCGGTGTATGGTTTGAGCCCCGTTACATCTTCCGCGCAGGCCGACTCGACTAGTGAGCTATTACGCTTTCTTTAAAGGGTGGCTGCTTCTAAGCCAACCTCCTAGCTGTCTAAGCCTTCCCACATCGTTTCCCACTTAACCATAACTTTGGGACCTTAGCTGACGGTCTGGGTTGTTTCCTTTTCGACGGACGTTAGCACCCGCCGTGTGTCTCCCATGCTCGGCACTTGTAGGTATTCGGAGTTTGCATCGGTTTGGTAAGTCGGGATGACCCCCTAGCCGAAACAGTGCTCTACCCCCTACAGTGATACATGAGGCGCTACCTAAATAGCTTTCGAGGAGAACCAGCTATCTCCGAGCTTGATTAGCCTTTCACTCCGATCCACAGGTCATCCGCTAACTTTTCAACGGTAGTCGGTTCGGTCCTCCAGTCAGTGTTACCTAACCTTCAACCTGCCCATGGATAGATCGCCCGGTTTCGGGTCTATTCCCAGCGACTAGACGCCCTATTAAGACTCGCTTTCGCTACGCCTCCCCTATTCGGTTAAGCTCGCCACTGAAAATAAGTCGCTGACCCATTATACAAAAGGTACGCAGTCACCCAACAAAGTGGGCTCCCACTGCTTGTACGCATACGGTTTCAGGATCTATTTCACTCCCCTCTCCGGGGTTCTTTTCGCCTTTCCCTCACGGTACTAGTTCACTATCGGTCAGTCAGTAGTATTTAGCCTTGGAGGATGGTCCCCCCCCATATTCAGACAAAGTTTCTCGTGCTCCGTCCTACTCGATTTCACTTCTAAGATCCTTTCGCGTACAGGGCTATCACCCACTATGGCCGCACTTTCCAGAGCGTTCCGCTAAAATCAAAGAAGCTTAAGGGCTAGTCCCCGTTCGCTCGCCACTACTAAGGGAATCTCGGTTGATTTCTTTTCCTCAGGGTACTTAGATGTTTCAGTTCCCCTGGTTCGCCTCTTGCACCTATGTATTCAGTACAAGATAACCATCTTATGATGGCTGGGTTCCCCCCATTCAGACATCTCCGGATCAAAGTCTGTTTGCCGACTCCCCGAAGCTTTTCGCAGGCTACCACGTCTTTCATCGCCTCTGACTGCCAAGGCATCCACCGTATGCGCTTCTTCACTTGACCATATAACCCCAAGCAATCTGGTTATACTGTGAAGACGACATTCGCCGAAAATTCGATCTTGCTCATGAGAGCAACTCACAAATTTTACCTTAGCCTGAGCCGTTACCAGTGAAAGTAACGTTCAGTCTATCTTTCTATCACATACCCAAATTTTTAAAGAACGATCTAATCAAAAGACTAGAAATCAACATTCATCACCCTGGGGTGGAATGCTCATTTCTAAGCTTTAAACGTTGTGCCAATCTGTAATGGTGGAGCCAAGCGGGATCGAACCGCTGACCTCCTGCGTGCAAGGCAGGCGCTCTCCCAGCTGAGCTATGGCCCCGTATCTTTACCGGGGACACCATGAAATTGGTGGGTCTGGGCAGATTCGAACTGCCGACCTCACCCTTATCAGGGGTGCGCTCTAACCAACTGAGCTACAGACCCAATCGTCTTCTTCAATGAATCAAGCAATTCGTGGGGAGCTCATGGAGCAGCTGAGTCGTCGATTAAGGAGGTGATCCAGCCGCAGGTTCCCCTACGGCTACCTTGTTACGACTTCACCCCAGTCATGAATCACACCGTGGTAACCGTCCCCCGAAGGTTAGACTAGCTACTTCTGGTGCAACCCACTCCCATGGTGTGACGGGCGGTGTGTACAAGGCCGGGAACGTATTCACCGCGACATTCTGATTCGCGATTACTAGCGATTCCGACTTCACGCAGTCGAGTTGCAGACTGCGATCCGGACTACGATCGGTTTTGTGGGATTAGCTCCACCTCGCGGCTTGCAACCCTCTGTACCGACCATTGTAGCACGTGTGTAGCCCAGGCCGTAAGGGCCATGATGACTTGACGTCATCCCCACCTTCCTCCGGTTTGTCACCGGCAGTCTCCTTAGAGTGCCCACCATAACGTGCTGGTAACTAAGGACAAGGGTTGCGCTCGTTACGGGACTTAACCCAACATCTCACGACACGAGCTGACGACAGCCATGCAGCACCTGTCTCAATGCTCCCGAAGGCACCAATCCATCTCTGGAAAGTTCATTGGATGTCAAGGCCTGGTAAGGTTCTTCGCGTTGCTTCGAATTAAACCACATGCTCCACCGCTTGTGCGGGCCCCGTCAATTCATTTGAGTTTTAACCTTGCGGCCGTACTCCCCAGGCGGTCAACTTAATGCGTTAGCTGCGCCACTAAGAGCTCAAGGCTCCCAACGGCTAGTTGACATCGTTTACGGCGTGGACTACCAGGGTATCTAATCCTGTTTGCTCCCCACGCTTTCGCACCTCAGTGTCAGTATCAGTCCAGGTGGTCGCCTTCGCCACTGGTGTTCCTTCCTATATCTACGCATTTCACCGCTACACAGGAAATTCCACCACCCTCTACCATACTCTAGCTCGACAGTTTTGAATGCAGTTCCCAGGTTGAGCCCGGGCTTTCACATCCAACTTAACGAACCACCTACGCGCGCTTTACGCCCAGTAATTCCGATTAACGCTTGCACCTCTGTATTACCGCGGCTGCTGGCACAGAGTTAGCCGGTGCTTATTCTGTCGGTAACGTCAAAACACTAACGTATTAGGTTAATGCCCTTCCTCCCAACTTAAAGTGCTTTACAATCCGAAGACCTTCTTCACACACGCGGCATGGCTGGATCAGGCTTTCGCCCATTGTCCAATATTCCCCTGCTGCCTCCGTAGGAGTCTGGACCGTGTCTCAGTTCCAGTGTGACTGATCATCCTCTCAGACCAGTTACGGATCGTCGCCTTGGTGAGCCATTACCTCACCAACTAGCTAATCCGACCTAGGCTCATCTGATAGCGCAAGGCCCGAAGGTCCCCTGCTTTCTCCCGTAGGACGTATGCGGTATTAGCGTCCGTTTCCGAGCGTTATCCCCACTACCAGGCAGATTCCTAGGCATTACTCACCCGTCCGCCGCTCTCAAGAGGTGCAAGCACCTCTCTACCGCTCGACTTGCATGTGTTAGGCCTGCCGCCAGCGTTCAATCTGAGCCATGATCAAACTCTTCAGTTCAAACATCTTTGGGTTTTGAGAAAACCTAAACTTGGCTCAGCAATCGTTGGTTACATCTTTGATTTCTCGCGGAGTAACTTGTGATGCTGATAATCTGTTGACTAGCAGTCTGACTCCACAAGCACCCACACGAATTGCTTGATTCAGTTGTTAAAGAGCGGTTGGTTAAGAGCTTTCGTCTCAACCGAGGCGCGCATTCTACAGCGCCCGGCGTATCTGTCAAGCGGTTATTTTCAGAAGTTTTCAAAGTTTCCTTTTCAACTTCAACCACTTGCGCTTCCGATCTCTCGTTAGCGGGAGGCGAATTCTACAGCGTTACTCGCTGCTGTCAACACCTCTTTTTCACCGCTTTCGACCGAGAAGATCGAACCGCTGAAAAGGCCAAACCCACACTGCCTTATCAGCTACTTCCTGGCTTCGATGAACTGAAGCCCGACCCCTTCGAAACCCACTTAACTCATTGAATCTCAAGGAGTTTTCCGTTTCGACTGCGCCGGAAGTGGGGCGAATTATAGACGTCCAGAATTTGCCGTCAACCATTAATTTCGCTTTTCTATCAATAAGTTGCGCAGCACCGGCCAACCCGCTGCTTTCTTCCTTTAAAACCTCCTCCTATATAGAAGAGAAGACTCAAAGCACTCCCGCCTCTTTGAACGCCGCCACCGCCGCTTCGTCCAGCCCCAAGACTCGCTGCAGTACCTCCAGCGTATGCTCCCCTAATAAAGGGGGCGCATTGCGATATTCCACCGGTGTCTCGGACAGTCGAATCGGACTAGCCACCTGCGGCACGCGACCAGCTAGAAGGTGAGGCAACTCCATTGCCAATCCACGCGCCTGCACCTGAGGATCGGCAAATACCTGGGCAAGGTCGTTGATTGGCCCGCACGGCACACCCGCCTGTTCCAACTGAGCCACCCATTCGGCAGTGGTCTTGAACACCGTCGCCTGGCGAATCAACGGAATCAACACCGCCCGATTCGCCACCCGCAACTTGTTTGTGGCAAAACGCGGATCATCAGCCCACTGCGGCTGACCAGCCACCTCAGCGAATTTTCGGAACTGGCCGTCATTACCTACCGTAAGGATAAAATCGCCATCGGCCGTAGGAAAATCCTGATAAGGCACGATGTTCGGATGAGCATTGCCCAGTCGCTTCGGCGCGTTGCCCGTAGTCAGGTAATTCATCGCCTGATTGGCCAGGCAAGCCACTTGAACATCCAGCAAGGCCATATCGATGTGCTGCCCGCCGCCGGCATGATCACGATGAGCCAGCGCCGCCAAAATAGCAGCAGTCGAATACAGCCCCGTGAGGATATCCGTCAGCGCAACCCCTACCTTCACCGGCCCCGCGCCCTCATCACCCTCAGGGCGGCCAGTCAGGCTCATCAAGCCCCCCAGCCCCTGAATCATGAAGTCATACCCGGCGCGCTTGGCGTAAGGGCCGGTCTGGCCAAACCCGGTTATCGAGCAATAGATCAATTGCGGATTGATCGCCTTCAGCGACTCATAGTCCAGACCATAAGCCGCCAGCCCGCCCACCTTGAAGTTTTCGATCAGGATATCGGACTTGGCCGCCAGCTCTCGCACCAGCCGCTGCCCCTCCGGGCGCGTGAAGTCGATGGTCACCGACTGCTTGTTGCGATTGGCCGACAGATAATAAGCAGCCTCGGTCGTGTTCTCGCCTCGGGAATCCTTCAGGAAGGGCGGCCCCCAGGCACGTGTGTCGTCGCCATTGCCGGGACGCTCGACCTTGATGACATCCGCCCCCAGGTCCGCCAGGATCTGTCCGGCCCACGGCCCGGCCAAGACCCTCGATAAATCCAATACCCGCAGATGCGAAAGCGCGCCCATGAGCGTTCTCCTATTAATAGAACGCCTGGATACCGGTTTGCGCACGCCCCAGGATCAACGCATGAACGTCGTGCGTGCCTTCGTAGGTGTTTACGACCTCCAGGTTCACGAGATGACGAGCGATGCCGAACTCATCGGAGATGCCGTTGCCGCCCAGCATGTCCCGCGCCATACGAGCAATATCCAAGGACTTGCCGCAGGAGTTGCGCTTCATGATCGAAGTGATCTCGACCGCCGCAGTGCCTTCATCTTTCATACGCCCCAGACGCAGGCATCCCTGCAGGGCCAGCGTGATTTCGGTCTGCATGTCGGCCAGCTTCTTCTGGATCAACTGATTCGCAGCCAACGGGCGACCAAACTGCTGGCGGTCCAGCGTGTACTGGCGAGCGGTATGCCAGCAGAATTCAGCCGCCCCCAAGGCGCCCCAGGAGATGCCGTAGCGCGCCGAATTCAGACAAGTAAACGGACCTTTCAGGCCACGGACATCGGGGAAAATGTTCTCTTCCGGCACGAATACGTTATCCATGACGATTTCACCAGTGATCGAAGCGCGCAGCCCAACCTTGCCATGAATAGCCGGCGCACTCAGGCCCTTCCAGCCCTTTTCGAGAACGAAGCCGCGGATATCGCCGGCGTCGTCCTTGCCCCAGACAACAAAGACGTCTGCGATCGGACTGTTGGTGATCCACATTTTGCTACCCGTCAGGCTGTAGCCACCTTCCACCTTGCGCGCACGAGTAATCATCGCGCCCGGGTCGGAACCATGGTTCGGCTCGGTCAGACCAAAGCAGCCGATCCACTCACCCGACGCCAGTTTCGGCAGATACTTCTGTTTTTGCGCCTCAGTACCGAATTCATTGATCGGCACCATCACCAGCGAGGACTGCACACTCATCATCGAGCGATAACCGGAATCGACGCGCTCTACCTCGCGAGCGATCAGGCCATAGCTGACGTAGTTCAGTCCACTGCCGCCGTACTGCTCAGGAATGGTTGCCCCCAGCAGGCCTACTTCACCCATCTCGCGAAAAATCGCCGGGTCGGTTTTCTCATGACGGAACGCTTCCAGCACCCGCGGCGCAAGCTTCTGCTGAGCGAATTGCTCGGCAGTGTCGCGGATCATGCGTTCTTCTTCGGTGAGCTGCTGATCCAGCAACAATGGATCGATCCAGTTGAAGCTCGCTTTACCGGCCATGAAAGAGTCCTCGCCAATTAAATGAAAATCGTGGATTGATCCTAGGCGCGCTTTCCTACAAGGGCAAACGAGGATTACGCACTATGTTGTGCTAATTTCTCACTTCGTAAACGCCATAAACCCCGTTTATGCCGATATTGAGTGAGGCTTGCGTACATGCGCCGTAAAATTCCCAGCACCACCGCCCTGGTCAGTTTCGAGGCCGCTGCGCGCCATGAAAGCTTCACCAAGGCGGCGCAAGAACTTTCTCTTACGCAGAGCGCAATCTGCCGACAGATCGCCAGCCTGGAGGACTTCCTCAGCGTGGAGCTTTTCCGACGCTCACGCCGAGGCGTCAAGCTGACTGAAGCAGGCATTTCCTACAGTCGTCGAGTTGCCACCCAACTGGATGCCGTCGAGCGCGATGCTCTTTCAGTGATGGGGCACACCGGTGCGAACGTGATCGAGCTGGCCGTGGTTCCGACCTTCGGCACTCAATGGCTACTGCCCCGTCTCAAGGATTTCCAGCATCAGCATCCGGAAGTCACCGTCAACCTGACCAACCGCACACGTCCTTTTCTCTTTGCGGACACAGAGTTTGATGCCGCCATCTATTTTGGTGATGCGGACTGGTCCGGCACCGAATCCCACAAGCTGATGGGCGAAAATCCGATGCCGGTATGCAGCCCCACCCTACTGGGTGACCAGAAGAGCCTGACGCCGCAGGCCATCGCCGAGCTGCCCTTGCTCCAGCAGACCACTCGCCCGTATGCGTGGCGCCAGTGGTTCAACGCCCAGAACCTGAATATTGCGCGAGACCTGACAGGCCCGCGTTATGAACTATTCTCCATGCTTGCCCAAGCGGCCATGCACGACATGGGCATTGCGCTGATTCCGCCCTTTTTGATTCAGCGCGAGTTGGCAGAGAAACGATTGGTCGTTGCCAACCCTAACGCGCTGTCGAGCATCAAGGCTTACTACCTGATGATTCCGGAACGAAAGGCCGAATCTGCTTCTCTTCGTGCTTTTCGTGATTGGCTCGTGAAACAAGCAAGCAACTATCACATTGATTAATAAAGAAAAAAGCAAAACATGATTAGGTAGTCAACTAACATAAGTCGCTACAGATATAAGTTTATGTCGCATCCAGTCAATCTGTTACGCAGCCCCTGAAGTAGTCTCCAAAGCGTTTAAATACATGGCTTTGAGCCATATCACGCAACGCATCAGGCCTTATTCATCTGGCCGATGGGAAAAATTGTCAATTTGAACCTGAATCCTTGGAAAGCACGGCCTACAAGGGATGCCGATCGATAATTGCGACATTCGGTCACAGGGTGACTTGTAGTTAATTTTCCGTCACCCGTCATAATCCCTTGAAGGGCTGAATTTTCGCCTGCAAAATGCCGCGCCCCGCCTGGTTTGGCGGGATCGTGCTGATCGGCCGCCCCAGCCGCACCATCCGAAGTGCCTGGGTTTACTCAATAAGATCACGCAGGAGATTTGACGTGCACATTGGTGTTCCCCTCGAAACCCAAACGGGTGAAACACGGGTTGCTGCTACCCCGGAAACCATCAAGAAGCTGATCGGCCAAGGCCATAAGGTCACTGTTCAAAGCGGCGCCGGCATCAAGGCCAGCGTTATCGACAGTGCCTATGAGGCAGCGGGCGCAACCATTGGCAGTGCCAGTGATGCATTCGGGGCCGAACTGATCCTCAAGGTGGTCGCCCCCAGCGACAGCGAACTGACGCTGATAAAGAGCGGCACCGTTCTGGTGGGCATGCTCAATCCGTTCAACAACGAAACCATCTCCAAGCTGGCCGAACGCGGCATTACCGCTTTCGCCCTCGAGGCCGCGCCACGGACCTCCCGTGCCCAGAGCCTGGATGTGCTGTCGTCTCAAGCGAACATTGCCGGCTACAAGGCCGTGCTGCTGGCCGCCCACTACTACCCGCGCTTCATGCCGATGCTGATGACCGCCGCAGGTACCGTGAAAGCGGCGCGCGTGCTGATTCTCGGGGCCGGTGTGGCCGGGCTGCAGGCGATTGCCACGGCCAAGCGCCTGGGCGCTGTGATCGAGGCTTCGGATGTGCGTCCGGCGGTCAAGGAACAAATCGAATCCCTCGGCGCCAAGTTCGTCGACGTACCTTACGAAACCGACGAAGAGCGTGAATGCGCCGTCGGCGTCGGCGGTTACGCCCGGCCCATGCCTGCCAGCTGGATGCAGCGCCAGGCCCAAGCCGTGCACGAGCGCGCCAAGCAGGCTGACATCGTCATCACCACCGCCTTGATTCCGGGCCGCAAGGCACCGACCTTGCTGAGCGCCGAAACCGTCGCGCAGATGAAACCTGGCTCGGTGGTCATCGACCTCGCGGCAGCCCAGGGCGGCAACTGCCCGTTGACCGTGGCCGATCAGGTGGTTGTCGAGAACGGCGTCACCATCGTCGGCCCGACCAACCTGGCCGGTGAAGTCGCGGCCGATGCTTCGGCGCTGTACGCCCGTAACCTGCTGGACTTCCTGAAGCTGGTCTTCACCAAGGAAGGTCAGTTCGACGTGAACCTGGAAGACGACATCGTCGCCGCGTGCCTGATGTGCCGCGACGGCCAAGTCATCCGCAAAAACGCCTAAGCAGGGATTCAGACAATGGAAGAGCTTATCTCCCCCGGTATCTACAACCTGATCATCTTCGTGCTGGCGATTTATGTCGGTTACCACGTGGTCTGGAACGTAACGCCTGCGCTGCACACACCGTTGATGGCGGTAACCAATGCCATTTCGGCGATCGTGATCGTCGGCGCCATGCTTGCCGCCGCGCTGACCGTGACGCCGCTGGGCAAGACCATGGGCACTCTCGCCGTAGCCCTGGCTGCGGTGAACGTATTCGGTGGCTTCCTGGTAACACGCCGCATGCTTGAGATGTTCAAGAAAAAAGCCCCGAAAGCCGTAAAAGAAGAGGCGCCCAAGTAATGAGCATGAACCTGGTAACGACGCTCTACCTGATCGCGTCGATCTGTTTCATCCAGGCCCTCAAAGGCCTGTCCCATCCCACCACCTCGCGACGTGGCAACCTGTTCGGCATGCTCGGCATGGCGTTGGCGGTGCTTACCACCGTGGGCCTCATTTATAAGCTGGGGGCTGAGCTGGCCACTGCCGGCATTGGCTATGTCATCGTCGGTCTGCTGATTGGCGGCACCGCCGGTTCGATCATGGCCAAGCGCGTCGAGATGACCAAGATGCCGGAGCTGGTGGCGTTCATGCACAGCATGATCGGCCTGGCGGCGGTGTTCATTGCCATCGCGGCGGTCGTCGAGCCGCAATCGCTGGGCATCGTCAAGCAATTGGGCGATTCGATTCCGGCCGGTAACCGCCTGGAGCTGTTCCTCGGTGCAGCCATCGGTGCAATTACCTTCTCCGGTTCGGTGATCGCTTTCGGCAAACTCTCGGGCAAGTACAAGTTCCGCCTGTTCCAGGGCGCACCGGTACAGTTTGGCGGCCAGCACAAGCTCAACCTGATCCTGGGCCTGGCAACGCTAGGCCTGGGCCTGACCTTCATGTTCACCGGCAATCTCGGCGCATTCGCCCTGATGCTGGCCCTGGCCTTTGTATTGGGCGTGCTGATCATCATCCCGATCGGCGGTGCAGACATGCCGGTAGTGGTCTCGATGCTCAACAGTTATTCCGGTTGGGCCGCAGCGGGTATCGGCTTCTCGCTGAACAACTCGATGCTGATCATTGCCGGTTCGCTGGTGGGTTCGAGCGGTGCGATCCTCTCGTACATCATGTGCAAGGCGATGAACCGTTCGTTCTTCAACGTGCTGCTCGGCGGTTTCGGCAACACGGCGGATGCGGCTGGCCCGGCAGGCTCCAAAGAAGCCCGCCCGGTGAAATCCGGTTCGGCTGACGACGCGACCTTCCTGCTGACCAACGCCGACACAGTGATTATCGTGCCGGGCTACGGCCTGGCGGTAGCGCGGGCGCAGCACGCGCTGAAAGAGCTGACCGAGAAGCTGACCCACCACGGCGTGACCGTCAAATACGCGATCCACCCGGTGGCCGGTCGTATGCCTGGGCATATGAACGTCCTGTTGGCCGAGGCTGAAGTGCCTTACGACCAGGTGTTCGAGATGGAAGACATCAACTCCGAGTTCGGCCAGGCCGACGTGGTGCTGGTGCTCGGCGCCAACGACGTGGTCAACCCGGCGGCGAAGAACGATCCGAAGTCGCCGATTGCCGGCATGCCGATCCTCGAAGCGTTCAAGGCCAAGACCATCATCGTCAACAAGCGCTCGATGGCCAGTGGTTATGCCGGCCTGGACAACGAGCTGTTCTATCTGGACAAAACCATGATGGTGTTCGGTGACGCCAAGAAGGTCATCGAGGACATGGTCAAAGCGGTGGAATAACGCTCGCCGCTTCACTACTAACGCCCCGACTTGTCGGGGCGTTTTGATTTGTATCAAGGCCGAACGTTACCGATCCGGTAATAATGTTTTGCCTGAAACGCCCGTAATAGAGGCCTTAAATGCGACCTTTGTAGCGGGTCGGGCACAGCGCGAATTCACTAGACTGCGCATCTTGCTTCCAGCCCGAGATAATCCTCCATGTACCGTGACCGCATTCGCTTGCCCTCTTTGTTGAATAAAGTGATGAGCGCTGCCGAAGCAGCCTTGTTGATTCAGGACGGCATGACCGTCGGCATGAGCGGCTTTACCCGCGCCGGAGAAGCGAAAGCCGTACCCCACGCCCTGGCTGAACGCGCCAAGCTCACCCCGCTGAAAATCAGCCTGATGACTGGAGCAAGCCTGGGCAACGACCTCGACAAGGAGCTCACCGAAGCCGGTGTGCTGGCACGACGCATGCCGTTCCAGGTCGACAGCACGTTGCGCAAGGCGATCAACGCAGGCGAGGTGATGTTCATCGACCAGCACCTCTCGGAAACCGTCGAACAACTGCGCAATGGCCAGCTCAAGCTGCCCGATATTGCCGTGATCGAAGCGGTGGCCATTACCGAGCAAGGGCATATTGTACCGACCACATCGGTGGGTAACTCGGCCAGCTTCGCCATTTTCGCCCGGCAAGTGATCATCGAGATCAACCTGGCCCACAACCCGAATCTGGAAGGGCTGCACGACATTTATATTCCGACCTATCGCCCAACCCGCACTCCGATTCCGCTGGTGAAAGTCGACGATCGTATTGGCAGCCCCGCTATCCCGATCCCGCCGGAAAAAATTGCTGCCATTGTCATCACCCACCAAGGAGACTCGCCTTCGACCGTCGCGCCACCGGACAGCGACACCCAGGCCATCGCCGATCACCTGATCGATTTCTTCAAGCAGGAAGTTTCAGCCGGACGCATGACCAATAAGCTCGGGCCGTTGCAGGCGGGGATTGGCAACATCGCCAACGCCGTGATGTGCGGGCTGATCGATTCCCCGTTCGAAGACCTGACCATGTATTCCGAGGTCCTGCAGGACTCGACATTTGACTTGATCGACGCCGGCAAGCTGAGCTTCGCCTCCGGCAGCTCTATCACGCTGTCGAGTCGACGCAACGCCGATGTGTTCGGCAACCTGGAAAGGTACAAGGACAAATTGGTCCTGCGCCCGCAGGAAATCTCCAACCATCCCGAGGTCGTACGCCGCCTCGGCATCATCGGTATCAACACCGCGCTGGAGTTCGACATATACGGCAACGTCAATTCCACGCATATCTGTGGCACTCGGATGATGAATGGCATTGGCGGCTCGGGGGATTTCGCCCGCAATGCCCACTTGGCGATTTTCGTTACCAAGTCGATTGCCAAGGGCGGTGCCATTTCCAGTGTCGTGCCGATGGTGAGCCATGTGGACCATACCGAGCATGATGTCGACATCCTCGTGACCGAAATCGGCCTGGCCGACCTGCGTGGCCTGGCGCCAAGGGAGCGGGCGCGAGTAATCATCGACAACTGCGTGCATCCATCCTACCGCCAAGCGCTGAATGAATACTTCCAAGCTGCATGCGCCTTGGGTGGGCATACCCCGCATATCCTGCGCGATGCACTAAGTTGGCACCTGAACCTCGAAGAAACCGGGCGGATGTTGGCAGTCTGATACAGCTGGAACACCGCTATCGCAAATACAGTTTTGACTGAAGCTCATCATCCGAGCCCAATCTTACAAAAACTGTACTGCTGTACCGGTGTTTCCTTACAGTCTTTTCCCACAAAACCTCCGGAAACGATGAAAAACGCACCAATATTGAGCAGATAGGTACAGTTGCCTCAATATCGACCAGTACACCGCTCTTTAACAGTTAACTGGTCCCTCACAATACAGGTGAACTGTATCTAGAGAGACTGGCCAAACGAGAGGATCATGGGCACCAGTAAACCACTACCTAATCCCGCCACAAGCGGAAGGATGTCAACCATGGAACGTACACTCAGTTCCGAGCTGTTTTTCGAAGACAAAGCTGAAAAAAACCAGGCCTCCCTGCCTCTTCGCGTTATTGCCAACCTGATGTTGTGGCAGCGCCGCATTGCCAGCCGTCACCAACTGGCTCGTCTGGATTCGCGCCTGCTGGCTGACGCCGGTATCAGCGAAGCACAACGCTACGAAGAGCTGAGCAAGCCGTTCTGGCGCTAACTCAGCGTCGCTGGCCCTGACCCACCGGGTCCACCGCCAGCACCGAATTGAACAAACAAGACCCGTCGCGGGAAACCGCGACGGGTCTTGTCGTTTCCGAGGCCGATTTTTCGGGAAAACTGGAGAGGCATAACAGTTTTAAAACGTCTAACTCAATACCAGTACAGTTTTCTTGAGCCATAGCGCCTAATGCGAGCATCATGCTGCCAGTGACGGTCGCAAAGGGCTGTCAGCCACTGCGTTCTGTCCTAATATCGATGCGAACGTGGCGAAGCGAGTCGAGCATGCGTCTGCTCTTCCAGCTACACGCACCGGCATTACCTCATTATCCAAGGAGTTTCATCATGATTCGTCTTCGCCTGCTCAGCGCAGTTGCCCTGTTGGCCGTAGCCACCCACTCCAACGCCAGCAGCTTTATCGTCACCACTGACTCCATCGTTGGCGCACTCAAGGCCACGTCTGATGTGACTTCCGATGCAACTTCGTCACTGCGGGACAACAAGATCGTTCAAGCCGCCCGCGATGACGCCGCCAGCTTCGTGGCCAGCGAAGGTGCCATCCGTGGCGTGAAACTGGAAAGCGCCCTGGATTACATCCGCCAGCAGGCACCACAGCTCAACGCCACCGATGCGCAGCTGGCCCAGGCCATCCTGGTGATCTGATACAACATGAAACATCGGGCACCAAATGGTGTTCCGATGTTTCAGCGCTGGCTCTGGCCCGCAGGTTTGCGCTAGCCTTCAAGCTCGCCATCAACCGTCGAGTCCCATGCGTTTTTACTCAGATCTGTTCATCGCGTCTTTCTTCGCAGTGTTCTGCTGGTCTGTTCCAGCCCATGCTTTCGATGTGTCCACCCAGCAAGTAGTGGTCAGCGGCTATGCCACCAGCATGGTGACCTCCGCGCCCTTCGACCATAAACTGATCGTTGCCGCACACGATGACGCTGCGGCGTTCATCGCCAGCGACGGGCAGTTGCGAGGTGCACAGCTGGAATCGGCCCTGGATTACCTGCGCCGGACCCAGCCAAAACTTCACGTCAGCGACCTTGAACTGGCACAGGCAATTCTCGTCCAATAGTTATCCTTATTTTTCCGGAGTCGTTCCATGCGTAGCCCGCTGATTGCTGCCGCCCTAGGCCTGCTGGTATTGGCCGATGTGGCCCAGGCACATACCCTGGTAGCCACCAGTAACATCATCGTCCGCGCTTCCCAGCGCACGATTGATTTCACTTCCGATACCACCACTTCCATCCGTGATTCGAAAATCGTCCGCGAAGCCCATGACGATGCGGCCAGTTTTGTCGCCAGCAATGGTGAAATTCGTGGCGCTCATCTCGAGGCCGCCTTCGACACCTTGCGCACCCGCGTGCCGGAAGCCCGCGACGCCAGTGACCAGGTTCTCGCCGAAGCCATCCTCGCATTGTGAGGCGGTTCGCCGCCTGGCTGGCGGCCGGGGTCTTGCTGCTCACGGGCAGCATGGCCCAGGCCGGCTTGCAACTGCACCTCAACGCCAACGGACTGAGCCCGGCGCAACAGCAGGCCAGCCAGGCGCTGCTCGATGAAGCCATGCAGGCGTTGCCGCCGCGCTTCATCGAGCGCCTGGACCGACGCATCGATGTCGGCTGGACTGACCAGATGCCCACCAACGCTTACGGTCAGGCCTCGTTGGTGTCGCAGCTGGACCTCAATAGCAACCTGCTCGACGGCCTTGTCGACGGCAGCGCCGCGACGCAGAAAACCCATCGCCCCCACGGCACCGTGCGACGGGAAATGCTCGCCACGGTCCTGCACGAACTGACTCACATTTATGACCGCTCGCGCCTATGGCCAGACGCCGAGCGCGCGCTGATCCAGCGCTGTACCCGGCGTAACAGCAGTGCCGGGCTCATCGGCCTGCCGGATGAGTGCCGGGGCCAGAACGACCGCCGTTTCACCCTCAGCGATGATCCGCGCTTGCTGGACCTCGCCGGCTGGCCGCAATACGTTGGCCGTCGTGGTGAACGGGAACAACACAACCGCCAGGTCGCCCGCAGCCCGGACCTCTACGAAACGAGCAGCCCCAAGGAATTCGTCGCGGTCAACATGGAGTACTTTCTCCTTGACCCCAGCTATGCTTGCCGCCGCCCCGCCCTGTATCGCTATTATCAGGAGCACTTCGGTTGGGCACCCGCCGCCAAGGATACCTGCGCCAAATCATTTGCCTTCCTCAACGCCGGAAACGACTTCGCCAAGACACCACTGGGCAAGGTCGATCCAGAGCGAGTCTATGCCATTGATTACCTGCTGGCCGAAGCCAATCAGAACTGGGTGAGCCGCTGGGGCCACAGCATGCTCCGGCTGGTGATCTGCGCACCGGGGCGCCCACGGGGTCCGGACTGTCGACTGGATCTGGACCAACACCTGGTGCTGTCATACCGCGCTTTCGTGGGCGATGTGCAGTTGTCGAGTTGGGATGGACTGGTCGGCAAATACCCATCGCGCCTGTTCGTATTGCCGTTGGCCCAGGTGATCGATGAATACACCAAGACCGAACTGCGCAGCCTGGCATCGGTGCCGCTGAACCTGTCGCGCACCGAGATCGAAGAAACGGTCGAACACGCTGCCGAAATGCATTGGAGCTACGACGGCAACTATTACTTCCTGTCCAACAACTGCGCCGTGGAAAGCTTGAAACTGCTGCGCAGCGGCAGCAATAACGAGCAGCTCGAGGGCCTGGACAGCATCATGCCCAACGGCCTGCTGGAAGTGCTCAAGGGCCGGGGCCTGGCGGACACCAGCGTGCTGGATGATCCCAAGGAAGCCTTGCGCCTGGGCTACCGCTTCGACTCCTTCCGCGAGCGGTACCAGGCGATGTTCGAGGTGCTGAAGAAGTATCTGCCAATCAAGCAGCAAACGGTGGAAGACTGGCTGGCCCTGGACGCCGCTGAACGCCGCGTCTGGTTCGAACAGGCCGACCTGCGCACCAGCGCGGCGTTGTTGCTGCTGGAACAGGCCAGTTATCGGCGGCAACTGTTGTTGGCACAGGACGAAGTCAAGCAACGTTACCTTGGAGCCCGTGAATTGCAGAATGGCGGTATGGAAAGGGCTAACGCGACGCTACAGCAGATCCTTGCCAACAGCGGCTTCCTGAGCCGTCCGGCCGAACTGTTGGGCAGCAGCGGCTACGGCTTGCCACAGCCCAGCGAGTGGCAGCGCCTGGAATCGGAAAGCAGTTTGCGCCAGAAGCAACTGCAAACGCTGACAGGCGACCTGGACAAGGAGGTCCGGGCGTTGCTCGAGCCGAGCCGCGCCGCTGAAATTGCTGCGAGCGAGGCCAATGTGAAAGAAATCGGCGAGCACTTGCGCAAGCTGCACAAGGCCGGGGGGCGGGTTGGAGTTGCCTTGATCCCCTGTTCCGCCATTGTGGCGAGGGAGCTTGCTCCCGCTGGGCCGCGAAGCGGCCCCAAACAGGCTCGCGCAATTTTTCAGAGAGACCGCATTGGCTGGTTTACGGCTGCTTCGCAGCCGAGCGGGAGCAAGCTCCCTCGCCACAAGAGCAGCTCTAAAACCATAAATTAAAAAGGGGTTCAGAACTTGGTTCTGAACCCCTTTTTTCGTGGCTGCGAGTCGAATCAAAATCAGCCAAGACGCGCCTTGCGCACACCATCAGCCAGGGCGGCACACAAACTCAACACGCCATCAATCGCCTGTTCCGACGTTTCGGCCTTGGCGATATGGTCGATCAGCGCCGAGCCCACCACCACCCCATCAGCCAATCGCGCGATGGACGCAGCCTGCTCCGGCGTACGAATACCGAAACCAATGCTGATCGGCAGATCGGTATGGCGACGCAAGCGCGCAACAGCTTCTTCCACATGCTCCAGCGTCGCGGCGCCGGCACCGGTCACGCCCGCCACCGATACGTAATACACGAAACCCGAACTGCCGTTGAGCACAGTCGGCAAACGCACGTCGTCGGTGGTGGGAGTGGTCAGGCGGATGAAGTCCAGGCCGGCAGCCTGGGCCGGTTCGCACAGTTCACTGTTGTGCTCGGGCGGCATGTCCACAACGATCAGGCCATCCACACCAGAGTCCAGCGCCTCACCAATGAAACGCTGCACGCCATAGCGGTGGATCGGGTTGAAGTACCCCATCAGCACCAGTGGTGTATCGGTATTGTCCTTACGGAACTCACGAACCATTTGCAGGGTTTTCGCCAGGTTCTGCTGGGCCCCCAGGGCGCGGATGTTCGCCAACTGAATCGCCGGGCCGTCGGCCATCGGGTCGGTGAACGGCATGCCCAACTCGATCACGTCGGCACCGGCAGCCGGCAGGCCTTTGAGAATCGCCAACGAGGTATCGTAGTCCGGATCGCCAGCCGTGACGAAAGTCACCAGGGCGGCGCGGTTCTGTTCCTTGAGTTCGGCAAAACGGGTTTGCAGGCGGCTCATCAGTGTTTCTCCTGCTGGGACTGTTCCATGTGGTGCATCACGGTTTGCATGTCTTTGTCGCCACGGCCGGACAGATTGACCACCATCAGGTGATCTTTCGGCAGGTTGGGTGCGCGTTTGAACACTTCCGCCAGGGCATGGGCACTTTCCAGTGCAGGAATGATCCCTTCCAGGCGACAGCATTTGTGAAAGGCTTCCAAGGCTTCGGCGTCAGTGACCGAGGTGTATTGGACGCGACCAATGTCATGCAACCAGGCATGTTCCGGGCCGATACCGGGGTAGTCGAGACCCGCGGAAATCGAATGGGCGTCGATGATCTGACCGTCGTCGTCCTGCAACAGGAAGGTGCGGTTGCCGTGCAGTACACCCGGCACGCCGCCGTTCAAACTCGCCGCATGCTTACCGGTCTCGATGCCATAGCCCGCGGCCTCGACGCCGATGATCTCGACGCTCTTGTCGTCCAGGAACGGGTGGAACAAGCCCATGGCGTTGGAGCCGCCGCCGATGCACGCCACCAGGCTATCCGGCAGGCGACCTTCCTGGGCTTGCAACTGCTCGCGGGTTTCCTTGCCGATCACGGCCTGGAAGTCGCGCACCATGGCCGGGTACGGATGCGGGCCCGCCACGGTGCCGATCAGGTAGAACGTGCTGTCGACGTTGGTGACCCAGTCACGCAGGGCCTCGTTCATTGCGTCCTTCAGCGTGCCGGTACCGGCGACCACCGGGATCACTTCAGCGCCCAGCAGCTTCATGCGGAATACGTTGGCCTGCTGCCGCTCGATGTCGGTGGTGCCCATGTAGATCACGCAATCCAGGCCGAAACGTGCAGCCACAGTGGCGGTCGCCACACCGTGCATGCCGGCACCGGTCTCGGCGATGATGCGTTTCTTGCCCATGCGCCGCGCCAACAGGATCTGGCCGATGCAGTTGTTGATCTTGTGCGCGCCGGTGTGGTTCAGCTCTTCACGCTTGAGATAGATCTTGGCGCCGCCGCAGTATTCGGTCAGGCGCTCAGCGAAGTAGAGCGGGCTCGGACGTCCGACATAGTCACGCTGGAAGTAGGCCAATTCTTCGAGGAACGCCGGATCTTCCTTCGCCACTTCGTATTCGCGGGCCAGGTCGAGGATCAACGGCATAAGGGTTTCGGCCACATAGCGGCCACCGAATGCACCAAACAGGCCGTTGGCGTCGGGGCCACTGCGCAGGTTGAAGGGGGTCGTAGACTGGGTCATCGGGCGCTCCAAGCGAATGCGTAGAAAGACAATGAGGTCACTCTACCCCTGACATGCCGCGCTGAAAACCGATAAGATCGCCACAACCTGTCAGAAAAACTCACATATCCCATGAGCCATGACCTTCCCCCGCTCAACGCTTTGCGCGCCTTCGAGGCCACCGCCCGCCTGAACAGCGTAAGCCAGGCGGCTGAACAGCTGCACGTCACTCACGGTGCGGTCAGCCGACAATTGAAGGTGTTGGAAGAGCATCTGGGCGTCAGCCTGTTCAGCAAGGATGGGCGCGGCCTGAAACTCACAGATGCCGGCTTGCGCCTGCGGGATGTCAGCGCCGAGGCGTTCGAACGATTGCGCGGTGTTTGCGCGGAACTGACGCAAAGTACGGCAGATGCCCCGTTTGTTCTGGGCTGTTCGGGAAGTTTGCTGGCGCGCTGGTTTATTCCCCGACTGGGCAGGCTCAACGCCGACCTGCCGGATTTGCGCCTGCATTTGTCCGCCGGCGAAGGCGACCTGGACCCCCGGCGCCCGGGGCTGGACGCCTTGCTGGTATTCGCCGAACCACCCTGGCCGGCGGACATGCAGGTGTACGAACTGGTGAGCGAGCGGATCGGCCCCGTGATGAGCCCGCACTACGCCGGGTTCGCCCGCTTGCAGGCCGCACCGGCCAGTGCGCTATTGGACGAGCCATTGCTGCATACCACGTCACGCCCACAGGCCTGGCCGACCTGGGCACGGCAAAAACACCTTGAACCCCAGGCACTGAAGTTCGGGCAAGGATTCGAGCATCTGTACTATTTGCTGGAGGCCGCCGTAGCGGGATTAGGCGTGGCGATCGCGCCCGAGCCACTGGTGGCCGAGGACGTGCGCGCCGGTCGTCTGGTCGCGCCGTGGGGCTTCGATGAAACGGCGGCGCGACTGGCGTTGTGGCTGCCCAAGCGCGCCGCAGACGGGCGCGCAGGGCAATTGGCCCAGTGGCTCAGGCATGAGCTGAGCCAACCGAGTCAGTCACCGCGTTTGCACAGCAAGTAAGCGGCCAGCAAACCCAGCGCACCGACCGCGACACCAGCCGTGGTCCAGGGGTGTTCCTGCGCGTAGTCGCGTGTGGCGATTCCGGTTTCACGGGTTTTCACCTTGACCTCTTCATACGCATCGCTCAGCAGATGGCGAGAATGTTTCAGCGCGTTTTCAGCATTTGCCTTGAGCGATTTGAGGGTCTTACGCGACTCGTCCGAAGCATCGTCCTTCAGGCTTTCCAACGACTTGAGCAGACTCTCGATCTCCGCTTCCATGCTTTGCAACGAGGCTTTACGTAACGAATTGCTGGCCATGGTGGCTCTCTCCTGCAGTGGTTGAGTGGCGTGTGTGAATTGGGACTGCGGTCGTTTCTGAAAGTGCAGTAAATCTGAACTTCAAAGCGCAAACGGCGCCACACGTAAGGCGAAAATTCGCTGCTAGGCTGTTAAAGACCAACCAAGGAGAACGTCATGAGTGATCATCACACGTACAAAAAAGTCGAACTGGTCGGCTCGTCTCCCACCAGCATTGAAGACGCCATCAATAACGCCCTGGCCGAGGCCAGCAAAAGCCTCAAGCACTTGGAGTGGTTCGAAGTCACGGAAACCCGCGGACACATCGAAAACGGTCGTGCCGCGCACTTCCAGGTGACCATCAAGGTCGGGTTCCGGATTGCCAACAGCTGAGGGGCGGTGAACTTGCACGCTGGCGGAGTGCCATAGGGAATGGCGATGCGCTATGGTATGCGCATCATGTTTTTCCATACCTGCCCTATTCGATCCGACCAAGGAGTGCGAGCGATGAAAAAGTTGATGGTAGCCCTGGGTTTGCTGAGCCTTGCCGGCGGTGCGTTTGCAGCCGGCAAGTCCTGCGAAGAGCTGAAAACCGAAATCGCAGCGAAGCTGGACGCCAAGGGTGTGTCAGGTTATTCGCTGGAAGTCGTCGATAAAGGCGCAGCGGCTGAAGGACAAAAAGTCGTCGGCACCTGTGAGGCCGGTACGAAAGAAATCGTCTACAAGCGCGGCTGATCCCGCGCGTACGTCAAAGCCGACGCAATGCGTCGGCTTTTTCATGGGCGTCATTCAGCCTTTCATGACCTGCGCCAGCAACTCGTAGGAGTGCAAGCGATCAGCGTGCTCATATAGATCACTGGTAAAAATCAGCTCATCGGCCTGGGTTTGCTCAATCAGCACCTCCAGCTTGGCGCGAATCTTCTGCGGACCGCCAACCATGGCCAGGCCCAGGAAATCGCCAACCGCTTCTTTCTCATGGGGCAGCCAGAGACCGTTCATGGTTTCCACTGGCGGACGTTGCACCAGGCTTTGGCCGCGCATCAACGCCAGGATCCGCTGATACACCGAGGTCGCCAGGTAATCGGCCTGTTCGTCCGTATCGGCCGCCACCAGTGGCACGCCGAGCATTACATATGGCTTGTCGAGCACCGCCGACGGCTTGAAATGGTTGCGGTAAATGCGTATCGCCTCGTGCATATAGCGCGGCGCAAAGTGGGAGGCGAATGCATAGGGCAAGCCCCGTTCACCGGCTAATTGCGCACTGAACAGACTCGAACCCAGCAGCCACACCGGCACGTTGGTGCCGGTGCCTGGCATGGCGATGATGCGTTGATCCGGAGTACGCGGGCCGAGATAGCGCATCAGTTCGGCCACGTCTTCAGGGAAATCGTCAGCGCTGCCAGAGCGCTCGCGACGCAGCGCCCGGGCGGTCATCTGGTCGGAACCTGGCGCACGCCCCAGCCCGAGGTCGATTCGACCTGGGTAGAGGCTTTCCAGCGTGCCGAACTGCTCGGCAATGATCAACGGCGCATGGTTGGGCAGCATCACCCCGCCGGAG
The DNA here is from genome assembly GCF_013347965.1 of Pseudomonas bijieensis. Classification (NCBI taxonomy): domain Bacteria; kingdom Pseudomonadati; phylum Pseudomonadota; class Gammaproteobacteria; order Pseudomonadales; family Pseudomonadaceae; genus Pseudomonas; species Pseudomonas bijieensis. The sequence continues at coordinate 4,030,747 of NZ_CP048810.1, forward strand.
CCGACACGGATGGTCGAAGTGCCCCCGGCCAGATAGCCCAGCAGCACGGCGGTCGCGGAGCTGGCGATGCCATCCATGTTGTGGTGCTCGGCTACCCAGAAACGGGTATAGCCGTATTTCTCCACGTGCTGCGCCAGGTCCAGCGAGTTGCGCAAGGACTGGGCGGCGTTGCCGTCGGCGCGAACAGGCACCAGGTCGAGGGTTGAGAATTTCACTTCGGACAGCTGTTTCATGGGCCGGGATCTCCAACGGCGTTCCGGGCTTTTTCCTACGGGCAAAAGCCTGCCGTTTCTAAAGGTGTGTTCCATGCAATGTGGGCATATACCCGAGTTTCAATAGCTGCGACGAATTTTCCTACTAAATCGGTCGGCTAATCGACAGGATGAACTTTATCGGGCGGTCTATCCTCACAACCCTGACAACGGAAAACACCCAGGCGCGAACCCCGCGCCGGATATTGAGGAGGCAGACATGGCTATCATCAAGAAAGCATCGGCTCATTGGGAAGGCGACCTGAAAACCGGTATCGGCTCCATCTCCACGGAAACTGGCGTGTTACGCGAAGCACCCTATGGTTTCAAGGCTCGATTCGAGGGCGGCAAGGGCACCAACCCAGAGGAATTGATCGGCGCGGCCCACGCCGGCTGCTTTTCCATGGCCTTTTCGATGATCCTTGGCGACGCCGGGCTAAAGGCCGAGAGTATCGACACGAACGCCGAAGTCACCCTGGATCAGGTCGATGGCGGATTTGCGATTACCGCCGTGAAGCTGATTCTCAAGGCGAAAATCCCCGGCGCCAGCCAGGCGCAGTTCGACGAACTGAGCAAGAAGGCCAAGGAAGGGTGCCCGGTTTCCAAGGTGCTGAATGCCGAGATCACATTGGACGCAACGCTGGTGAGCTGACCCGCTGAAGGCGGTCGCAGCTTTCGCAGGCATTGTGGAGGCTGCGACCTTTCTGGGGACGGGTGATCTGTTTACCTTGATGCAATTGTGGTCGAATGCATGCCCGCAGTCTCAGCGCACAGGCAGTGCGCGCTGCAATGAGGAATTCGAGCATGAAACGATTTGCCCTGGCAGTCATCGGTTGCGCATTGGCCTCGTCGGCCCTTGCGGCCCCCAAACCCTGCGAAGAACTCAAGGCCGAAATCGAAGCCAAGATCCAGGCGCAGGGCGTCACGTCCTATACGCTGGAAATCGTCACCAATGACGAAGTCCATGACCAGAACATGGTCGTTGGCACTTGCGAAAACGGCACGAAGAAAATCATCTACCAGAAGAACGACCGCTAAGACGCCCTATGGCATGCAACGGGCTTGTCGATCTTCGGCAACGATTTCTCGCTTGGCGTCATAAAGCCGGGCGCTTGGGGTGAACGCCAGGTTACGCGCCTCCAGACGATAGCGCTGGCCGGCTTCGAAATGGTCGTATCGCACGGTCAGGTAGCACAGCCGTTCTTGCGGCTCGCTCATCAAACCCAGCCCACCGCCACCAAACACCTCGAAATCGAAGCGCACTTCCAATTCATGACTGCCCGACGAAACCTGGAAGAAACGCCCGTCTCGCAGTCGCTGACCATCCAGCTTTTCAGCCATCAGTACCTTGCCGCCAGGCGTAGGCGTCGCGAAATCGATCCAGGCCATGTTCGAATCGACCGCTGGCAACGGGGTCGCCGTGCAACCGCTCATGACAACGAAGGCCAGTAACAGCATGTGAAGACGCATGGTGAGCTTCCTGAAAAATCAGGTCTTGAGCATAGCGCCGATCAACTTTGCTGGCAGCCTGCCGGTGTCCCTTGCCCCACCACCTTGCGTTGTTGGTCATACAGCTTGGCCCAGGGCCGGAAACCGATGTTGCCAGCCTGCAACTGGTAGCGCTGGCCGGCGTTGAAGTCCTTGAACTTCACATTCAACCGGCAATCGCGCCACAGCGGCTCGGCATCCGGGCCAATGTTGCCGGGCTCGACGGCAAATTGATAACGCACCGTCAGCTCATGGCTGCCGGGTTGCACCTCGAAATAACGTCGGTCCACAGACATCTTGTCATCGACCTTCAGCGCTTGCAGCGCGGTGTCCTGATGGTTTCCCAGGTCGATCCACGCTTGGGATGGGTCAGGGTCAGGCAAACCGGCACAACCGGTCAGCAGCAACAGGCCACTCGTCAGCATCAACACGCGCATAGCGAAGCTCCAGGCAGGCGAGATAGTCTTGTGGGCAGACTTTCCCAGGGTGATTCCAATTGATCAGGCCGCATTCAAACCATCGGTTACTCGACCGTGTTTTCCGGATTTTGTTTCCAGGCCTCCTGCTTTTGTTACTCAACGGTTGCACAAGCGCCAGTTACTACAGCCAGCTCGTCGGCGGGCAACTTCGGTTATTGCAGGCCCGAGAGCCTATCGACCAGATCATCGCCGACCCTGCTCGCGATACCCAACTGAAAGCGCACCTGGCCCAAGCGCGCGAGGCGCGGGCATTCGCCACTGCTCACTTGCACTTGCCGGACAATAAAAGCTATCGCCTGTACGCCGATATTGGCCGCCCGTTCGTAGTCTGGAATGTCTTCTCCACGCCCGAATTTTCCCTGGCACCGCAAAACCACTGTTTCCCGATTGCCGGTTGCGTGGCCTATCGCGGCTACTACAGCCAGGACGCCGCCCGTGGCGAGGCCGCGTTGCAGCGGCTGCAGGGCATGGACGTGTCGATCGGTGGCGTAGAGGCCTACTCGACGCTGGGCTGGTTCAACGATCCGATCCTGAGCTCGATGATGCATTGGGGCGACGAACGCCTGGCGACACTGATCTTTCATGAACTGGCGCACCAGCGGTTTTATGTAAAGGACGACACGGAATTCAATGAGTCCTTCGCCACCTTCGTCGAACAGGAAGGCAGCCGGCAATGGCGCGCCAGTCGCGGGCTGGCGCCGGATAACGGCAAGCGGGTGCGCCAGCGCGACCAATTCATCCAACTGATCCTCGATACCCGTCAGCGCCTGGAAAAGCTCTATACCCAGCCCTTACCGGCCGAACAGATGCGTCAACGCAAGGCAGAAGAATTCGAACACCTGCGCGCCGACTATCAGCAACTACGCGACAGCCAGTGGGCAGGCGACAAACGTTATGACGCCTGGGTCTATGCGCCACTTAACAATGCACGGTTATTGCCGTTTGGTTTGTATGACCAGTGGGTGCCGGCCTTTGCGGCATTGTTCAGGCGGGAGGGCGGTGATTGGGTTGCGTTTTATGCGGCGGTGGAAAAGCTGGGGAAATTACCGATCGACGAGCGCAGGGCGGCCTTGAAGGCGTTGGCGGAGCCGAATACTTCCATTGACTAGGCGGACGTCATCGCGAGCAAGCTCGCTCCCACATTGGGCATCTCCAATCCTGTGGCGAGGGAGCTTGCTCCCGCTAGGCTGCGCAGCAGTCGTCGCTTTTCAGGGCCGCTTCGCGCCCCAGCGGGAGCAAGCTCCCTCGCCACGGATAATGGCCATCTAAGCCATCGCTGTCTCACCAAGCCTGGCCACAGCCAGCAACCCCGCAATTAAAAGGGCATCCCGATGAATCGGTATGCCCTTTTTGATTGCCGTTTTCTCCCCCTGACCGAGGTACTCGCAGCGATTATGGGTTGACGCTTTCTTTCAAGGACTTGCCTGGCTTAAAGGCAACGGTGTTACTGGCCTTGATTTTCACAGGCTCACCGGTCTGTGGGTTTTTGCCAGTGCGGGCGCCGCGGTGGCGTTGCAGGAAAGTGCCGAAGCCCACCAGCGTGACGCTGTCCTTGCGGTGCAAGGCGCCGGTGATTTCTTCGAGGACGGCGTTGAGGACGCGGTTGGCTTGTTCTTTGGTGAGGTCTGCTTTTTCCGCGATGGCGGCGGCGAGTTCTGGTTTACGCATGAATGAAGCCCCTTTGACGGTTTTTTTGTTGTTATGTCCGTGCTGTTCTCTTTGGAACAGCCCCTAAGGCGCCGCAGGCTCTACTCTGCGGCAGACGGGAGTGAGGATGGCACGGTGCCGAAAACGGCGCCAGTGTCCGGGCGACCTTTGTGGGACCAAAAGTAGGGTTTTTGCGACAGAACGACCAGTATTTACGCCAGCAGGGGTGGAAGTTCCTTGTTCAGCGCCAGTTTCTCCATCACCGCCGTGCCTGTCAGGGCGTACCCCAGCAGATTGCCTTGAGCGTCGCGACACAGCGCCTTGATGTCCGAGCCTTGCCCTTCGACGCTCCACACGCCCTCGCTGCCTCGCGGTGGTGGCGACACTACCAGTGGGCACACCGGGGTTTTCACGGTAATCGGCATGGCGCCGTAGCTGACGGCGGTCGGATTGCCAGCCAGGGTCTGGGCCAGAGCCCGGGCGCAGCTCATCAGCGGCATGACGTAGAGCAGGTTCAAGCCATCAACCTCTGCGCAATCACCCAGGGCGTAGATGTTGGCGTGGGAGGTTTTCAGGTGGCGGTCGACCACGACGCCGCGGTTGACCACCAGGCCGGCGGCCGCCGCCAGGTCGATGCGCGGGCGCAGGCCGATGGCCGAGACCACCAGGTCGCAGGCAATCACCTGGCCGTCGGACAGGTGCGCCTCCAGCCCGTCGGCGACCTTCTGCAAGCGGTTGAGCACTGGGCCCAGGTGGAAGCGCGCACCGAGGCTTTCCAGCCCGGCCTGGACCGCTGCGGCAGCGGTCGGGTGCAGCAGCGTCGGCATGACTTGCTCGCACGGCGCCACCAGTTGTACTTCGTAGCCGCCCAGGCTCAGGTCGTTGGCGAACTCGCAGCCAATCAGGCCGGCGCCGAGCAACAACACCCGGCGCTTGCCAGCAGCCGCGGCCCTGAAGCGTGCGTAGTCTTCCAGGTCGTTGATCGGGAAAATCAGCTCGGCGGCATCGCCCTGCACCGGCACCCGCACGGTTTCGGCACCCCAGGCCAGGATCAGGTCACGATAGTTCACCGCCTCTTCGCCAATCCACAGCCGTTTGTGGCCCGGATCGATGCCGCTGATACGGGTATGGGTGCGTATTTCGGCCTTGAGTTGCTCGGCCATGGCCCCCGGCTCGGCCATGCTCAAGCCGTCGGCATCCTTGTTTTTACCAAAGCCTGTGGAGAGCATCGGCTTGGAATACGAGCGACCGTCGTCCGCGGTGATCAGCAGCAACGGGGTTTCGCTGTCGAGCTTGCGAAACTCCCGGGCCAGGTTATAACCGGCCAGGCCCGTACCGACGATGACGACAGGTGCGCTCATGTTGCTCTCCATTTGATGAAACGATCAGTTGATTTCGATCATTTCGAAATCCATCTTGCCGACGCCGCAGTCCGGGCACAGCCAGTCTGCCGGTACGTCCTCCCAGCGGGTGCCGGGCGCGATGCCATCGTCAGGCCAGCCGTCAGCTTCGTTGTAGATCAGGCCGCAGACGATACATTGCCACTTCTTCATTCCAATACTTCCTCAAGATGTCAGGCCATGGCCGATATTTTCCGGCTCAGGGCCGTTTTGTACTGATCGCTTGCGACAGATGCAAGCACGATCGGAAGGCTACAGGCCGGGCCAGTCAAAACCAGCGACCGACATGGTAAGCTCGCGCCCTCCTTTGCTGCCATTCAAGACCTCTGTGCCGCATACAAATTCGATATTTCCTACACTCCAATGGTTGCCCCAGCACCTGCTGTCGCCGCGCCCCGATGCGCGCGTGCTCGACTGGCTGTTCGACGAAGGCTCCCTGACCCGACGCCTCACGCGCCTGTCGGACGGCCATTTCAGCGTGACGCCGCTGTTCGAAGGCTGGCAGCCATTGCGCGCCGACGAATGTGCCGCGCTGGACCTGGCCGAGGGCAGCGAGGGCTGGGTACGCGAGGTGTATCTGCGCGGTCGCGACCAGCCTTGGGTGTTCGCCCGCAGTGTGGCGGCGCGCAGCGCCTTGCAGGGCGACGGCTTGCAGATGGACGAACTGGGCAGCCGCTCCCTGGGGGAATTGCTGTTCTGCGACCAGGCGTTCCAGCGCCGGGCCATCGAGGTTTGCCATTATCCCGAGGCCGGGTTGCCGGAAGACGTCCGCGCCAGCGGGTTGTGGGGTCGCCGTTCGCGTTTCGATCGCGGTGCGTTGAGCGTGCTGGTGGCGGAAATCTTCCTGCCCCGCTTGTGGACTGTCGCCCGCGCCTATTCGGAGAATTTCTGATGTACGTGCAACTGCTCAAATCCTTGAATCGCCTGAATCCACGGGCGTGGGACTTCGTGCAATTGACCCGCATGGACAAGCCCATCGGCATTTACCTGCTGCTGTGGCCGACGTTGTGGGCGTTGTGGATTGCCGGGGAAGGTTCGCCGTCCATCGCCAACGTGGTGATTTTCGTCCTCGGCGTGGTGCTGACTCGCGCCGGTGGCTGCGTGATCAATGACTGGGCCGACCGCAAGGTGGACGGCCACGTCAAACGCACCGAGCAGCGCCCGCTGGTGAGCGGCAAGATCAGTTCGAAAGAGGCGCTGGTGTTCTTCGCCGTGTTGATGAGCGTGAGCTTCCTGCTGGTGCTGTGCACCAACGCCCCGACCATCCTGCTATCGCTCGGTGGCCTGGCGCTGGCGTTCAGCTACCCGTTCATGAAGCGCTATACCTACTACCCACAAGTGGTGCTGGGCGCGGCGTTCTCCTGGGGCATGCCGATGGCGTTCACCGCCGAAACCGGTCATCTGCCGGCCGCCGCCTGGTTGCTGTACATCGCCAATCTGCTGTGGACGGTGGGCTACGACACCTATTACGCGATGACCGACCGGGACGATGACCTGCGCATCGGCGTGAAATCCACGGCGATCCTGTTTGGCGACGCCGACCGGGTGATCATCCTGACGTTGCAAGGCCTGGCCTTGGGCTGCCTGCTGTTGGCCGGGTCGAAATTCCAGCTGGGTGGCTGGTTCCACCTGGGGCTGGTGGCCGCTGCCACGTGCTTCGCCTGGGAGTTCTGGTACACCCGTGACCGGGACCGGATGCGCTGCTTCCAGGCGTTTTTGCATAACCACTGGGCCGGGTTGGCGATTTTCGTGGGAATTGTGCTGGATTACGCGTTGCGCTGAGGCCCATCGGTCTCCAAGCCGTTAACTTGTGGCGAGGGGATTTATCCCCGCTTGCTGTGGGAGCAAAGCTTGCTCGCGAACCAGGCGCCTCGATTTCTGAAAGACCGCAGCGCCTTCATCGCGGGCAAGCCTTGCTCCCACATCAATCCCCTCGCCACAAATGATCTGCGTTCACCTTGGTGAAGTCTGTCAATTCTACTTGGCGACGTGCCAGACGCCTCCTTTGCCGTCACCATTCTTATCGCCCGCCTTCTTGTCTTCAATGTAGGTATACAGCGGTTTGCCCTTGTAGGCCCACTGCTGCTTCGCATCGTCTTTACGTTCGATCACGGTCCAGTCGCCCGTAGGCTTGGCTGCGCCTTCAACCTTGAGCGGTGGCCAGTTCTTCGCGCATTGGTCATAGCACGCTGACTCGGTGCCTTTGTCCTTGTCAAACGTATACAAAGTCATGCCGTGGTGATCGGTCCACATGCCGCCTTCTTTCATCGCCGGTTCAGCCGCGAACGCCATGGCAGGCAACGCCAGGGCAGCCGCTACCGCCAGCGCCTGGATGGATTGGGTGAAGTAATTCATGGAAACCTTCTTTTGTGGTTGTCAGGATTCGGACTGAAAAGCTTAGTCCAGGATCCCCTTCACTGCCGCTCGAGGAAATAACTGTCACACGACTGCAATAATTCCGTTATCTAATGCGGCGCAAGACAGTTAAATGACAAGAGGATTACCCCATGGTTGGCAGGAGCATTCTGATCGTCGACGACGAGGCGCCCATCCGCGAGATGATCGCCGTTGCGTTGGAGATGGCCGGCTATGACTGCATGGAAGCAGAAAACTCTCAACAGGCCCATGCCATCATCGTCGACCGCAAGCCCGACCTGATCCTGCTGGACTGGATGCTGCCCGGCACGTCAGGCATCGAACTGGCCCGGCGCCTCAAGCGCGACGAGCTGACCGGTGATATTCCGATCATCATGCTCACCGCCAAGGGCGAAGAGGACAACAAGATCCAGGGCCTGGAAGTGGGCGCCGACGACTACATCACCAAGCCGTTCTCCCCACGGGAGCTGGTGGCACGCCTGAAGGCCGTGCTGCGTCGTGCCGGACCGACCGACGGCGAAGCGCCCATCGAAGTCGGCGGCCTGCTGCTCGACCCCATCAGCCACCGCGTGACCATCGACGGCAAACCCGCCGAGATGGGCCCGACCGAATACCGCCTGCTGCAATTTTTCATGACTCACCAGGAACGTGCCTACACCCGCGGACAACTGCTGGACCAGGTCTGGGGCGGCAACGTCTATGTCGAGGAGCGCACCGTGGACGTGCATATCCGCCGCCTGCGCAAGGCCCTCGGCGATGCCTATGAAAATCTTGTACAAACCGTGCGCGGCACCGGTTATCGTTTTTCTACCAAGGCCTGATCCGAGCCCTTACCGCCCGACAAGCTGACAAGGACGCGCGCTCAATTGAATCAAAACTGGCATGGCACCCTGATTCGCCACATGTTGCTGCTGGTGACCGGCTGTTTGCTGATCGGCCTGATCAGCGGTTATTACGGCTGGAGCCTGGCCGCAGGCCTGGGGCTTTACCTGGCCTGGACCCTCAAGCAATTGCTGCGCCTGCATGAATGGCTGCGCCTGCACCAACCCGACGAAGCCCCGCCCGACGGCTATGGCCTGTGGGGTGAGGTGTTCGACAGCATCTACCATCTGCAACGGCGCGACCAACGCGTTCGCGGGCGCCTGCAGGCGGTGATCGACCGGGTCCAGGAGTCCACCGCCGCGCTGAAAGACGCGGTGATCATGCTCGACAGCGACGGCAACCTGGAGTGGTGGAACCGCGCCGCCGAGACCCTGCTGGGCCTCAAGACCCCACAGGACAGCGGCCAACCGGTGACCAACCTGGTGCGTCACCCGCGCTTCAAGGAGTATTTCGAGCAGGGTAATTACGCCGAGCCGCTGGAGATTCCTTCGCCGACCAATGATCGGCTGCGTATCCAGCTGTACATCACGCGCTACGGCAACAACGAGCACCTGATGCTGGTGCGCGACGTCACGCGTATCCATCAGTTAGAACAGATGCGCAAAGACTTCATCGCCAACGTTTCCCACGAACTGCGCACGCCATTGACGGTGATCTGCGGTTATCTGGAAACCCTGCTCGATAATGTCGAGGAGGTGAACCCGCGTTGGACCCGGGCCTTGCAGCAGATGCACCAGCAAAGCGGGCGCATGCAGACCCTGCTCAACGACTTGTTGCTGCTGGCGAAACTGGAGGCCACCGATTACCCGTCGGACAACCAGCCGGTGCCCATCGACGATCTGCTGCAAACCATTGTCGAAGATGCACAGGAACTGTCCGGCCCCAAGCAGCAGACCATTACCCTGGAAGCCGATCCGGCCGTGCAGCTCAAAGGCAGCGAGGCGGAACTGCGCAGTGCGTTCTCCAACCTGGTGTTCAACGCGGTCAAGTACACGCCGGAGCAAGGTCGGATCCATGTGCGCTGGTGGGGCGATGAGCAAGGCGCGCACCTGAGTGTGCGCGATTCGGGCATTGGCATCGACAGCAAGCACCTGCCGCGCCTGACCGAACGTTTCTACCGCGTCGACTCCAGCCGCAACTCCAATACCGGGGGCACAGGGTTGGGCCTGGCCATCGTCAAACACGTCCTGCTGCGCCATCGCGCCCGCATGGAAATCAGCAGCGTGCCTGGCCATGGCAGCACCTTTACCTGCCATTTCGCCCCGGCCCAGGTGGTTCGCGCACGCCTCGCCCGCCCCGCTGATTGAGAGCGCCCCCTAGGCAATCGCCGAGCCAGCCGCTACATTGACTGACTTGTGCCTGCCTTTTCAGGCGCTCATTTCCAACTTCTACGACTATACGGAACCCGCAAAACTCCATCATGGACCCTTCCCCTGGCTTGTCCCTCGTTACACTCTTCGCCGAATTCGGCATGATTCTTTTTGCTCTGATCCTGGTTTTGCTCAACGGCTTTTTCGTTGCGGCGGAATTCGCCATGGTCAAGCTACGCTCGACCCGGGTCGAGGCCATTGCCGAGCAGAATGGCTGGCGCGGGCATATCCTGCGCACCGTCCACAGCCAGCTCGACGCTTACCTGTCGGCCTGTCAGCTGGGCATCACCCTGGCCTCCCTGGGCCTGGGCTGGGTCGGTGAGCCGGCGTTCGCCCATATCCTCGAACCGTTGCTGGGCGCGGTCGGCGTACAGTCGCCGGAAGTGATCAAGGGCGTGTCGTTCTTCACCGCGTTCTTCATCATTTCGTACCTGCACATCGTGGTCGGTGAGCTGGCACCCAAATCCTGGGCGATTCGCAAACCCGAGCTGCTGTCGCTGTGGACCGCCGTGCCGCTGTACCTGTTCTACTGGGCCATGTACCCGGCGATCTACCTGCTCAACGCCAGCGCCAACGCCATCCTGCGCATCGCCGGCCAAGGCGAGCCCGGCCCCCATCACGAACACCACTACAGCCGCGAAGAACTGAAGTTGATCCTGCACTCCAGCCGTGGCCAGGACCCCAGCGACCAGGGCATGCGCGTGCTGGCCTCGGCCGTGGAGATGGGCGAGCTGGAAGTGGTGGACTGGGCCAACTCCCGGGAAGACCTGGTGACGCTGGAGTTCAACGCGCCACTCAAGGAAATCCTGGCGATGTTCCGTCGCCACAAATTCAGCCGTTATCCGGTGTACGACAGTGAGCGCCAGGAGTTCGTCGGCCTGCTGCACATCAAGGACCTGCTGCTGGAACTGGCGGCCCTGGATCACATCCCCGAGTCGTTCAACCTGGCCGAACTGACCCGGCCGCTGGAACGCGTATCGCGACACATGCCGCTGTCGCAGTTGCTGGAGCAGTTCCGCAAGGGCGGCTCGCACTTCGCCCTGGTCGAGGAAGCCGACGGCAACATCATCGGCTACTTGACCATGGAAGACGTGCTGGAAGTACTGGTGGGCGACATCCAGGACGAACACCGCAAAGCCGAACGCGGCATCCTGGCCTACCAGCCGGGCAAGCTGTTGGTACGTGGCGATACGCCGCTGTTCAAGGTCGAGCGCTTGCTGGGGATCGATCTGGACCACATCGAAGCCGAAACGCTGGCCGGGTTGGTCTATGAAACCCTCAAGCGCGTGCCGGAAGAGGAAGAAGTGCTGGAAGTCGAAGGCCTGCGGATCATCATCAAGAAGATGAAAGGACCGAAGATCATCCTGGCGAAGGTTTTGATGCTCGATTGAGCATCAACCGGCCCGCAAGAGGGCATAAACCCCCTGTGGCGAGGGAGCTTGCTCCCGCTCGGCTGCGAAGCAGTCGTCGTTTTTGGGGCCGCTTCGCGACCCAGCGGGAGCAAGCTCCCTCGCCACAAAAAGCCCCTCGAATCTCCAGAGTTACTGCTTGCCCAACGCAAAGTTGGGCAACTCTCCCACCGGTTGATTGAACTGGTAGGGAATCGATACCAGCCCCAATCCGGTATTGCGCTGCACCACGAAATGCAGGTGCGGGCCCGAACTGTTGCCGGTATTGCCCGACAACGCCAACGGCGTGCCCACTCCGACCCGCTGCCCTTCCCGTACGCTCACCGAGCCTTTCTGCAGGTGCAGGTAGACGCCCATCGTCCCGTCATCGTGCAGTACTCGCACGAAGTTGCCCGAAGGGTCGTCCCCGCGGCCGGTCTGCTGATTTTCAGTCTTGATCACCACGCCTCCGCGCGCCGCGATGATCGGCGTGCCTTCGGGCATGGCGATGTCCATGGCGTAGCGGTTCTTCGGGCCGTAATGGCTGTATTGGCCGTTGGCCCCCTGGCTGAGCCGGAACGGCCCGCCACGCCACGGCAGCGGATACTGATAGGCCTGCGCCGTGCCGGCAGGGTCGCCCAGGGAATATTCGAACCGTGGGGTGTACACCAGGGGCCTGCCAGGCTGCGTGGCCGTGAGCAGCGCCAGGCGCAGGTTGCTGCGCGCCGGCAGCACCCGCCGAATCGGCCGGCTCGGCGCACCGATGACATTGCGCACCCCAGTGAAACTCAACTCGATCTCCACCGGCGCATACAAATCGTTGCGCACGAACACCGCATCCCCGCCCTTCTGCTTCTTGATATCAAGAAAGACCTGTCGCTCCAGGCGCTCGACCATGCGGTCGCGGAACACGAACACCTGAGCGCCCTTGCTGGGACGGTCACTGTAGGACACCACGCCATTGGCGTCGGTGGATTTGTAGATCGTCATGGCCATGGCCGAAGTGGAGGCCAGGACCAGACCGCAGGCGAACAGCAGGGGCGCGAGCATGGGCAAAGGTTCTGTCGAAAAATGAAGGCCTGAACAGCAGCCTAGCAGCTGGGATGGACCAGCGTAGTCGACGGATGTTTCAAAATGGGTTGGTGGGAGACCGATGGCCCCATCGCGAGCAGGCTCGCTCCCACAGTTGGTCTCAGTGAACATTGGATCTGCATTCAGCGCAGATCCAATGTGGAGCGAGCCTGCTCGCGATGGCGGCCTGACAGGCGCCGCCGGGGATCAGGCGCCAGGCACGAAGTGTTTCTGCGCCGTGCCGCGGGCGATCAGGCGGGAGATGTAGTCGAGTTTCTGCGGGTCTTTGTCGACGAAGCGGAACGTCAGTTGCAGCCATTCGCTGTCGGGCGTCTGCTCGTGGGCGACGATGGCGTGCAGGTAGCCATTGAGACGGGCAGTTTCGGCGTTGTCGCCCTGCTCCATGTCCAGCACCGCGCCTTCGAGTACTTGCGGCAGGGTGTCGGAGCGCTTGACCACCAGCAGCGCTTCCTTGAGGCTCAAGGCCTTGATCACGCATTGCTGGGTGCCGCTGGACAGGCGCAACTGGCCTTGGCCACGGTTGGTCGTCGAAGCGGCGGCGGCCGGTGCCTTGACCGGCGGGCTGTTGAGCAAGCCACGAGCGGCTGGGGCCGGCGCAGGGGCAGGGGCGGCAGGCGCCGAAGCAACCGCCGCAACTGGAGCCTTACCGCCCGTCAGGGCGCTCAAGGAATCATTGCCAAACGCCGAGTTCATCTTGGTCGGGGCACTGTTCATCAGCGTGTCGAGCTTGCCGACCTTATGCAGGGCCTGCTTGACCTTGGTCAGCAACTGTTCGTTGGTGAATGGCTTGCTGACATAGCCGGAAACGCCGGCCTGGATCGCCTGGACGACGTTTTCCTTGTCGCCGCGGCTGGTGACCATCACGAACGGCATGCCCTTGAGGGTGTCCTGCTGGCGGCACCAGGTCAGCAGTTCCAGGCCGGACATTTCCGGCATTTCCCAATCGCACAGCACCAGGTCGAACGCCTCGCGAGCCAGCAGGGCCTGGGCTTTCTTGCCGTTCACCGCGTCTTCGATGCGCACGCCCGGGAAGTAGTTGCGCAGGCACTTCTTCACCAGGTCACGAATGAACGAAGCATCGTCCACGACCAACACACTGACCTTACTCATCCAGATACACCTCTAAAAAAATCCCGGCAAGCATACCGCTTTTACTGATGGCACATTGCCAAAAAACCTTCAGTCACGCCGGGACTTTTCGTTCGCGGGGTGCTGCTGTCGATTAAAAAAAACCCAAAAAAAAAAGCCCGACCAGAAGGCCGGGCGCTTTTCTTGGCAATCTTACTTATCGTCAGTTTCGCCCGGAACATTAGCGTTTTCGGACGGGGTGCCCTCAACTTCTTCCTTCATGCGCTTGAGCCCCAGATGCCGCACATCGGTACCGCGCACCAGATAAATGACAAGTTCCGAGATGTTGCGCGCATGATCGCCGATACGCTCCAGAGAACGCAGCACCCAGATAATGCTCAACACCCGCGAGATGGAGCGCGGGTCTTCCATCATGTAGGTCGCCAGCTCGCGCAGGGCCGTCTTGTATTCGCGGTCGATGATCTTGTCGTACTGGGCCACCGACAGCGCCAGGTCGGCGTCGAAGCGGGCGAAGGCGTCCAGTGCATCGCGGACCATGTTGCGCACCTGGTCGCCAATGTGGCGAACCTCGACGTAACCGCGCGGCGCCTCGCCCTCTTCGCACAATTGGATGGCACGACGGGCGATCTTGGTGGCTTCGTCGCCGATCCGCTCAAGATCGATCACCGACTTGGAGATGCTGATGATCAGGCGCAGGTCAGAAGCAGCTGGCTGACGACGGGCCAGGATACGCAGGCACTCCTCGTCGATGTTGCGCTCCATCTGGTTGATCTGGTCATCGATTTCGCGCACCTGCTGGGCCAGGCCCGAATCGGCCTCGATCAGCGCGGTCACCGCGTCGTTGACCTGCTTTTCCACCAGCCCGCCCATGGCCAGCAAGTGACTGCGTACTTCCTCCAGCTCGGCGTTGAACTGTGCGGAAATGTGGTGAGTAAGGCCTTCCTTCGAAATCATCTTGTTCGCTCCGCGAAAGTTGCAAGCTTCAAGCTGCAAGCTTCAAGCAGTTAAATGTTGATCCTGATAGCACAGCGCGGCTATGCAGCCGCCTCGACTAGCCGTAACGACCGGTGATGTAGTCCTCGGTCTGTTTCTTGGCCGGATTGGTGAACAGCGTATCGGTATCGCCGAATTCCACCAGTTTGCCCATGTACATGAACGCGGTGTAGTCGGAAACCCGCGCAGCCTGTTGCATGTTGTGGGTCACGATGACGATGGTGAACTTGGACTTGAGCTCGTAGATCAGCTCTTCGACTTTCAGCGTCGAGATCGGGTCCAGGGCCGAGCAGGGCTCGTCGAGCAGCAGCACTTCCGGTTCTACGGCGATGGTGCGGGCGATCACCAGGCGTTGCTGCTGGCCGCCGGACAGACCGAGGGCCGATTCATGCAGGCGATCCTTGACCTCATCCCACAGTGCAGCGCCCTTGAGGGCCCATTCCACGGCTTCGTCGAGGATGCGCTTCTTGTTGATGCCCTGGATGCGCAAGCCGTAGACCACGTTCTCGTAGATGGTTTTCGGAAAGGGGTTGGGCTTCTGGAACACCATGCCTACGCGACGACGCAGCTCGGCCACGTCTTCGCCCTTGCGGTAGATGTTGTTGCCGTAGAGGTTGATTTCGCCTTCAACGCGGCAACCGTCAACCAGGTCGTTCATGCGGTTGAAGGTACGCAGCAAGGTGGACTTGCCGCAGCCCGACGGGCCGATGAACGCGGTGACGCGCTGTTTCGGGATGTTCAGGCTGACGTCATACAGCGCCTGCTTCTCGCCGTAGAACAGATTCAGGCCGGGCACTTCGATGGCCACGGTTTCCTGGGCCAGGTCCAGGCTCTGCTTGTCGCGGCCCAGGGCCGACATGTTGATGCCGTGTGTATGTGCTTCGTGTTGCATGGGAGGCTCCCTGTGCTAACAAATTCGGTTCGGTTGACCACTGAGTGGCCATGCCAATCTGTGTATTTGTGGGAGCGCGCCTGCTCGCGATTCAGGCGACTCGGTTGGCGTTGAACCGAGGTGATGCCATCGCGAGCAGGCTCGCTCCCACAGAAAATCAATGTGTAATCAGCTATCCAGTGCCTTGTACTTCTCGCGCAGGTGATTACGGATCCATACCGCCGACAGGTTCAGTATCGCGATCACCAGCACCAGCAGCAGCGCCGTGGCGTACACCAGCGGCCGTGCCGCTTCGACGTTCGGGCTCTGGAAGCCCACGTCATAGATATGGAAGCCCAGGTGCATGATCTTCTGGTCCAGGTGCAGGTACGGGTAGTTGCCGTCCAGTGGCAGCGACGGGGCCAGTTTCACCACGCCCACCAGCATCAGCGGCGCCACTTCACCGGCGGCACGGGCCACGGCGAGGATCATCCCGGTCATCATCGCCGGGCTCGCCATCGGCAGGACGATTTTCCACAGGGTCTCGGCCTTGGTCGCGCCGAGGGCCAGGGAGCCTTCGCGCACGGTCCGCGGGATCCGCGCCAGGCCTTCCTCGGTGGCGACGATCACCACCGGCACCGCCAGCAGTGCCAGGGTCAGGGAAGCCCAGAGCAGGCCCGGGGTACCGAAGGTCGGCGCCGGCAAGGCTTCGGGGAAGAACAGCCGGTCGACCGAACCACCCAGCACATAGACGAAGAAGCCCAAGCCAAACACACCGTAGACGATCGCCGGAACGCCAGCCAGGTTGTTCACCGCGATGCGGATCAGGCGGGTCATCGGCCCTTGGCGGGCGTATTCACGCAGATAAACCGCCGCCAGCACGCCGAACGGCGTCACGATCATCGCCATGATCAGGGTCATCATCACGGTGCCGAAAATCGCCGGGAAGATGCCGCCTTCGGTGTTGGCTTCACGGGGGTCGTCGCTGAGAAACTCCCAGACCTTGCTGAAATAGAAACCGACCTTGGTGAACGTACCCATGCCGTTCGGCTGGTAGGCGTGCACCACCTTGCCGATGCCGATCTCCACTTCCTTGCCGTTGGCATCGCGGGCAGTCAGGCTGTCGCGGTTGAATTGGGCGTGCAAGTCAGACAGGCGCGCTTCGATATCCTTGTAGCGGGCATTGAGTTCGGCCCGCTCGCTTTCCAGATCCGCTTGGGCGGCGGCATCGAGCTTGCCGTCCAGCTCCAGTTTGCGACCGTGCAGGCGGATGCGCTCAAGGCCGGCGTTGATTGCACCGATGTCGACTTTTTCCAGGGTCTTGAGCTCGGCGGCCAACTGGTTGACTCGCTGTACGCGAGCCTGCAGTTGCGGCCAGGCGGCCTCGCCTTCGGCGATGACCTTGCCGTCTTCCTTGACGTTGACCAGGTAGCCGTAGAAGTTGCCCCACTCACGACGCTCGATGGCCATCAACTCCGGCGGCGTGGTCTGGTTAGTCAGCCAGTCGCCGACGATCCAGGTGAAGTCGGTGCCGTTCAGGTCCCGGTTGCCGACCTTGATCAGTTCGCGGGTCATGAACTCGGGGCCTTCGGCGGGCACCGGCAGACCGGCGCTTTTCAGGCGCTCGCGAGGCACTTCTTCTTTCTGCACGACTTCGCCGACCACCAGGTGCGCAGGCATGCCCGGCACGTTGTAGCTGGCATGGACCAGGTCCGCCGGCCAGAAGTGACCCAGGCCGCGCACGGCAATCACCGCCAGCAGGCCAATGGTCATGATGACCGCGATGGACACCGCGCCACCGCTGATCCAGACGCCGGGGGCGCCGCTCTTGAACCATCCTTTCAGGGAGTTCTGTTTCACAGACTTCTACCTTCCTTAAAGCGCCGAATATTTCTTGCGCAGACGCTGACGGATCAGCTCGGCGAGGGTGTTCATGACGAAGGTGAACAACAGCAGCACCAGTGCCGACAGGAACAGCACGCGGTAATGGCTGCCGCCGACTTCCGACTCAGGCATTTCCACCGCCACGTTGGCCGCCAGGGTGCGCAGGCCTTCGAACAGGTTCATTTCCATGACCGGCGTGTTACCGGTGGCCATCAGCACGATCATGGTCTCGCCCACCGCACGGCCCATGCCGATCATCAGCGCCGAGAAGATGCCGGGGCTGGCGGTGAGGATCACCACGCGGGTCATGGTCTGCCACGGCGTGGCACCGAGGGCCAGGGAGCCCAGGGTCAGGCCGCGGGGCACGCTGAACACCGCGTCTTCGGCGATGGAATAAATGTTCGGGATCACCGCAAAGCCCATCGCCAGGCCGACCACCAAGGCGTTGCGCTGGTCGTAGGTGATGCCCAGGTCATGGGAGATCCACATGCGCATGTCGCCGCCAAAGAACCAGGCTTCCATGTAGGGGCTCATGTACAGCGAGAGCCAGCCCACGAACAGGATTACCGGGATCAGCAGGGCGCTTTCCCAGCCGTCCGGAACCCTCAGGCGAATGGATTCCGGCAGGCGGCTGAAGGCGAAACCGGCGACCAGGATGCCGATTGGCAGCAACATCAGCAGGCTGAAGATGCCCGGCAAGTGCCCTTCGACGTACGGCGCCAGGAACAGGCCGGCGAAGAAACCGAGGATCACTGTCGGCATCGCTTCCATCAGCTCGATCACCGGCTTGACCTTGCGGCGCATGCCCGGGGCCATGAAATAAGCGGTGTAGATCGCCGCGGCAACCGCCAGCGGCGCGGCCAGCAGCATCGCGTAGAACGCCGCTTTCAAGGTACCGAAGGTCAGTGGCGAGAGGCTCAGCTTGGGTTCGAAGTCGGTGTTGGCGGCGGTTGATTGCCAGACGTACTTGGGTTCGTCGTAGTTTTCGTACCAGACCTTGCTCCACAACGCGCTCCACGAAACTTCCGGATGCGGGTTGTCCAGCGTCAGCGGTTGCAGCTTGCCGCCTTGTTCCACGATCAGGCGGTTCGCCCGGGGCGACATGCCGAACAGCCCCTGGCCGTCGACCACCTGGTCCACCAGCAGGGTGCGGTGGGCGGTGCTGTGGAACACGCCGAGCTTGCCGGCGGCGTCGAGGGCAACGAAACCTTTGCGGCGTTCTTCGGCGCTGATCTCGACGATCGGCGCGCTACCCATCTGGAAGGTACGAATCTGTTTGAAGCGCAACTCGCCATCCGGATCGCGCGCCATGAACCACTGGGCCAGGCCACCCTTGGAGTCGCCGATGATCAGCGAGATCCCGCCCACCAACTGAGTGACGGCGGTGACTTGGGCGTCGGCGTTCTCCAGCAGTTTGTAGCGGCCGTTGAGGCTCTTGTCCCGCAGGCTGAACACATCGGCCTGGGCACGCCCGTTGACCACATACAACCATTGCTGGCGTGGGTCGACGAAGATGTTTTTCACCGGCTCGGTCATCTGCGGCAGGTCGATGCGGGTCTGCTCGCTGGTGACCTCACCGGTCATCATGTTCTCTTCGCTGGTGAGCGACAGCACGTGCAGTTGGGCACCGCTGGAACCGGCCAGCAGCAGGGTCGAATCGGTGGCGTTGAGGCTGACATGTTCCAGGGCCGCGCCCTGTTCGTTCAACGTGATCGGCGTCTCGCCATAAGGGTATTCGACGGCGGGCGAGATGGTTTTCTTGCCGTCCGGGTAGGTGACTTTATAAGTGTGGCGGAACACCAAGGCCTGGCCGTTGGACAGACCGATTGCCACCAATGGGCTGCCGGGCTGGTCTTCGCCAATGGAGGTCACGCTGGCACCGGCCGGAATCGGCAGGTCGACACGGCGCAGTTCGGCACCGCTGCTGATATCGAAAAACAGTGCCTGGCCCTTGTCGGAAACCCGCATGGCGACTTGGTTCTGTTCTTCGATGGAGATCATCAGGGGTTTGCCGGCGTCTTGCATCCAGGCCGGAGTGATCGAATCCTTGGCGGTCAGGTCCGCACCCTGGAACAGAGGCAGCACCACGTAGGCCAGGAAGAAGAAGATCAACGTAATGGCGGCCAGGACGGCCAGGCCGCCAACCAGGACGTACCAGCGGGTCAGGCGATCCTTGAGCGCACGAATACGGCGCTTGCGTTGAAGCTCAGGCGTATTGAAGTCAATGCGCTTGGGAGGGGAAGTCGTAGTCATTGTGGAGTTGGCCAGATCATTCATGCGCACACCCTAGCGATCCTGTATGACAGAAAGATGACAGTGCAGTGACGCAACAAATCCGCCGCCGGAGGGAACCGGCAGCGGACAGGAAATTTGTCTGTGGGAGTGAACCGGCTATCGCGAGCAGGCTCGCTCCCACAAGGTCCGGGCTAGGCCGGATTATTACTTCTTGGCGACGTTGCCGCCTTCTTGCAGCCCCAGGTCAGCCAGTGCCTTGGCGGCGACTTTGGCAGGTACCGGGATGTAGCCGTCCTTGACCACGACTTCCTGGCCTTGCTTGGACAGGATCAGCTTCACGAACTCGGCTTCCAGCGGGGCCAGAGGCTTGTTCGGTGCCTTGTTGACGTAGACGTAGAGGAAACGCGACAGCGGGTACTTGCCGTTCAGGGCGTTTTCTTCAGTGTCTTCGATGAAGTCAGTGCTGCCTTTCTTGGCCAGGGCCACAGTCTTCACGCTGGCGGTCTTGTAGCCGATGCCCGAATAACCGATGCCGTTCAGCGAAGAGCTGATCGACTGCACGACCGAAGCCGAGCCTGGTTGTTCGTTGACGTTTGGCTTGTAGTCGCCTTTGCACAGGGCTTCTTCCTTGAAGTAGCCGTAGGTGCCGGATACCGAGTTACGACCGAACAGTTGCACTGGCTTGTTGGCCAGGTCGCCGGTCACACCCAGGTCACCCCAGGTTTTCACATCGGCTTTGGCGCCGCACAGACGAGTGGACGAGAAGATCGCGTCGACCTGTTCCATGGTCAGGTGCTGGATCGGGTTGTCCTTGTGCACGAATACCGCCAGGGCGTCCACGGCAACCGGGATAGCGGTTGGCTTGTAGCCGTATTTGGTTTCGAAGGCCTGCAGTTCGTTGTCCTTCATCTTGCGGCTCATCGGGCCCAGGTTGGCGGTGCCTTCGGTGAGTGCGGGCGGCGCGGTGGAGGAACCGGCGGCTTGAATCTGGATATTTACGTTCGGGTATTCTTTCTTGTAGTTCTCGGCCCACAAGGTCATCAGGTTCGCCAGGGTATCGGAGCCGACGCTGGACAGGTTGCCCGATACACCAGTGGTCTTGGTGTAGCTCGGGATCGCAGGGTCAACAGCGGCAACCGCGTTGGCAGTCGCAACGCCAGCAGCGACAAAAGTCATTGCCGCCATCAAACGCTTCAGTTTCATGCCTTACTCCTAGCAGATAGGGTGTGTTAAGTCGGCAAAGTATCGATAAGCCGTGTGAACACTCTATGGCTGAAATATGACAATTGGATGAAAGGCCAGCATTGAGTTTTGCAGGATGATTCTTGTGACCCCAATCGCGAGCAAGCTCGCTCCCACAGGGGATTCGCGGTGAACGCAGCATCCATGTGGGAGCGAGCCTGCTCGCGATGAAGCCAGTGCAGTCAGTAAAAGATTCGGACCTAGCGCCCCTTCTTCCAGAGATAACCACCCACCGCAATCCCGATCCCGCAGATGACCGCCACGTAATACGCCGGCCCCAGCGGGCTTTCCTTGAGCAGCAGGGTGACGATCATCGGGGTCAGGCCGCCGAAAATCGCGTACGCCAGGTTGTAGGAGAACGACAGGCCGCTGAAGCGCACCACGGCCGGGAACGCCTTGACCATGACATAAGGCACCGCACCGATGGTGCCTACCAGCAACCCGCTCAGGGCATAGAGCGGAAACAGCCATTCGGGGTGGTCGAACAGGCTGTGGTAGAACGTCCAGGAGATGATCAGCAACAAGGTGCTGCCAAACACGAAGACCCGCCCGGCGCCGAAACGGTCGGCCAGTACGCCGGAGCCGATGCAGCCAAAGCTCAGGAACACGATCGCCAGGCTGTTGGCCTGCAACGCGGTGGTCGGGCTGAAGTGGTACACCGTCTGCAGCACGGTCGGGGTCATCAGGATGATCACGATGATGCCGGCCGACAGCAACCAGGTCAGCAGCATCGAAATGGCAATGGCGCCACGATGATCACGCAGCACCGCCCGCAGCGGCACTTCCTCGGCCAGGGCCTTGCGCAGTTGCAGCTCGGCGAACACCGGGGTTTCGTGCAGCCAGCGACGCAGGTACACCGAAAACAGCCCGAACACACCGCCGAGCAGGAACGGAATGCGCCAGGCGTAATCGGCCACTTCCACCGGCGTATAGAGGCTGTTGATTGCGGTGGCGACCAGCGAACCCAGCAAAATCCCCGCCGTCAGGCCGCAGGTCAGCGTGCCGCAGGCATAGCCGATGTGACGCGCCGGAACGTGTTCGGAAACGAATACCCAGGCGCCCGGCACTTCTCCGCCGATGGCCGCACCCTGGATCACCCGCATCAGCAAGAGCAGGATGGGTGCCCACATGCCGATCTGCGCATAAGTGGGCAACAGGCCCATGATCAGGGTCGGCACGGCCATCATGAAAATGCTCAGGGTGAACATTTTCTTGCGCCCCAGCAGGTCGCCGAAGTGGGCCATGATGATCCCGCCCAGCGGCCGGGCCAGGTAACCGGCGGCGAAAATGCCGAATGTCTGCATCAAACGCAGCCACTCGGGCATTTCGGCAGGGAAGAATAATTTGCCGACTACGGTGGCAAAGAACACGAAAATGATGAAATCGTAGAATTCCAGCGCACCGCCCAAGGCAGAAAGCGACAGGGTCTTGTAATCGTTGCGGGTCAGTGGACGTGCCGGTTGTGCGGGCGTCGCCGTGCTCGAAGGCGCAGTGGTCATGGCAAGGGCTTCTCTTATAGTCGGTTCTGCAACCCTGAAGACACGGGTTGGGGGCCTGGGCAGGTCCGGCACGATAGCAAATTGTTCAAAAAAGCACATAGAGGCGCGTATTTGACAGTCGAAATCAGAACCGAGTGGTCGTCTCGACGTCTATCGCCCGATATACTCGCAACCTTGCAGTACTCTGTAAGGGGTTGCTGTGCGAAAACGTCGTTGGGGGAGTAGTACCAGAACCAGCCGGTTTCGCAGAGTTTCCCTTTGGCACGCCTTTACGAAAAACGTGACGAACGCAGCATGTTCGGGCTGAATCGTTTTTTACAAAGACGGCTATTCACCTGAAGCACAAGACAGCGTTACGGGTCAGAGGCACCCCCGGCATGATAGAACTCGAACAAGAAGATCCAATCCCGCAAGGCGACCTGGCCCTGCAAATCACCGCGCTCCCTCGCGAGACCAACGGCTTTGGCGATATTTTCGGCGGCTGGCTGGTGTCCCAGATGGACCTGGCCGGCACCGCCATGGCCAGCAAAGTGGCTGGCGGACGCGTGGCCACCGTGGCGATCGATCGCATGGCGTTCCTGGTACCGGTGGCGGTGGGTGCGCAGCTGTCCTTTTATACCCAGGCGCTGGAAATCGGCCGCAGCTCGATCCAGATGATGGTCGAGGTCTGGAGCGACGACCCGCTGTCCAGTGAGTGGCGCAAGGTGACCGAGGCGGTATTTGTCTTCGTCGCCATCGACGGCAGCGGTCGCACCCGCTCGGTTCCGCCGCGCGCTCGTTAAACACCACGGCCGTTTTGCGGTCCATTGCAGTCCCTGTTCTCGAGCGAGATTTGCAACATGCCTACGCCCAACGTCGAAGCCGTCAAACTGGATGAACTCAATGCCTGGCGCATCCGCCACGGTCAGGCCGAGTTGCTGGTGGCCCAACAAGGCGCGCATATCCTCAGCTATCAAGTGGACGGCCAGCCGCCGCTGATCTGGCTCAACGACCAGGCCACGTTCAAGACCGGCAAGAGCATCCGTGCGGGCGTGCCGGTGTGCTGGCCATGGTTCGGCAACCTGACGCGCAACCCCGACAGCGTACAAGCCATGCGCGTGAGCAACGATCCAGCCACCGCCCATGGCCTGGTGCGGGCGATGGACTGGGAGTTGAAGGGCATCGAAACCGAAGGCGAGAGCCTGAAGGTGGAATTTGTGCTGCCCTATCCCGAGAACGGTCTCTCGGGCTGGCCGCACCAGGTGGACCTGACGCTGACTATCGTGATGGACGAGCGGTTGCACATCCACCTCACCAGCCATAACCGTGGCAGCGAAACCGTCAGCCTTAGCCAGGCGCTGCACAGCTATTTCGCCGTGAGCGACGTGCGCAACGTGCAGGTCGAAGGGGTGGATGGCTTGAGCTACATCGAGACCCTGGACGACTGGAACACCCATACCCAGGCCGGCAACCTGCACTTTGCCGGCGAAACCGACCGCATCTACCTCGATACCCCACCGACGCTGAGCATCCTTGACCCGCACTGGGAACGCCGGATCGAACTGACCAGCAGCGGTTCGCGCTCGGCGGTGATCTGGAACCCCTGGACCGAACGCGCCAAGGCCTTCAGCGACATGGCCGACGATGGCTGGCAGCGCATGTTGTGCATCGAGACAGCGAATGTAATGGACGATGTGGTGACGTTGTTGCCACAGGCCAGTCATACCCTGGGCGTGAGCATCGGTAGCAAGCCGCTCTAAGCCACACCACAAATCCCTTGTGGGAGCGAGCCTGCTCGCGATAGCGCTGCACCAGTCAATGCAGATGTCGACTGTCAGCCCGCTATCGCGAGCAGGCTCGCTCCCACAGTGGAACTACGCTGGCGCTACAGATCCGCCTCCTGCACCACCCTCACCTTCTCCGCATCCAGCGCATACGCCGCACTCGCCAAATCGTTGTCGACCTTTTCGATCTTCAACGTGCCCGTTACCCAGAGCGGCGTATAGATGTCGTCCAGCTTCAAGCCCTTGGGATAGCGCACCAACACCAGTTGATTAGGCGGCGGTGGCGGGACGTGGATGCAGGCGCCAGGGTAAGGCACCAGGAAGAACAGCGTGCTACGGCCCTTGGCATCACTTTCCAGGGGCACCGGGTAACCGCCGATACGAATGTGCTTGTCATTCATCGACGCCACGGTCTTGGTCGAATACATCACCGCCGGCAAGCCCTTGCTCTGCTTCAGGCCGCCTTTTTCGGTGAAGGTGCCGTTGGCTTCCGGGGAGTTGTGGTCGATCTCGGGCATGGCCTCGAGGGCTTTCTGGTCCGACTTGGGCATCAGTTCGAGCCAGTCGGTTTCCGGCAGTTCGGAAGCATGGGCCAGGCCACTGCCCAGCAAAAGAAGGGTCAACACTAGACGGCGCATGAAAGGGCTCGGCAATGAGTAGGAAGTGCAACGCCGGGCATTCTAGCCCCCTCTGCGCGCCACGCAGAGAGGGCTTTGTCGCATTTGAATCAGTTTCTTTTGATCAGGCCGTAGATCACCAGCAACACAATCGCGCCCACCAGGGCACCGATGAAGCCCGCGCCTTGACCGGCCTGGTAGATGCCCAGGGCCTGGCCACCGTAAGTGGCTGCCAACGAACCGCCGATACCGAGCAGGATGGTCATGATCCAGCCCATGCTGTCATCGCCTGGTTTCAGGAAGCGTGCCAGCAGGCCAACGATCAAGCCGATAAAAATGGTTCCGATGATTCCCATGGCATTTCCCTCTGGTTGGATAGCTATGGCCAAAGCCTAGTCAGACTTTGGCACTTAGCCATGAGAGAGATTAGCCGACGAATGGTTCCACCGTCGTTCCAGATTATTGTTCGGCGATCAGCGTCTCGACCTTGATGATCTGCTGAGCCAGCGTGGCCCGGTCAGCGCAGCGCAGGTTGGCGTGACCGACCTTGCGTCCGGCCTTGAACGCCTTGCCATAGTGGTGCAAATGGCAGTCAGCGATCGCCAGGACTTTCTCGCTATCCGGGACCTTGCCGATGAAGTTGAGCATTGCGCTCTCACCGACCTTGGCGGTCGACCCCAGCGGCAGCCCGGCCACCGCCCGCAGGTGGTTTTCGAACTGGCTGCACTCGGCGCCTTCGGTGGTCCAGTGCCCGGAATTGTGTACCCGAGGCGCGATTTCGTTGGCCTTGAGGCCGCCGTCCACTTCAAAGAACTCGAACGCCATCACACCGACATAATCGAGCTGCTTGAGCACCCGGCTGGAGTAGTCCTCGGCCAGGGCCTGCAACGGGTGATCGGTGCTAGCGACAGACAGCTTGAGGATGCCGTCCTTGTGGGTGTTGTGCACCAGCGGGTAGAAGCGGATTTCACCGTCACGGGCCCGCACGGCGATCAGCGAGACTTCGCCGGTGAACGGCACGAAGCCTTCCAGCAGGCAGCCCACACTACCGAGCTCGGCAAAGGTACCGGCCACGTCTTCAGGGGTGCGCAGGAC
Source organism: Pseudomonas bijieensis (assembly GCF_013347965.1). NCBI lineage: Bacteria > Pseudomonadati > Pseudomonadota > Gammaproteobacteria > Pseudomonadales > Pseudomonadaceae > Pseudomonas > Pseudomonas bijieensis. The sequence goes on from NZ_CP048810.1 coordinate 4,056,408, forward strand.
TTTCTGGCCCTTGCCGTCGTAACCCAAAGTGCGGGTCTTGAGCACGGCCGGCAGGCCGATGGCGGCAACGGCGGCGTCCAGGTCGGCCTGGGATTGAATGTCGGCGAAGGCCGGCGTGGGGATGCCCAGGTCCTTGAACATGTTCTTTTCGAACCAGCGGTCGCGGGCAATGCGCAAGGCTTCGGCACTCGGGTAGACCGGGACGAACTGGGACAGGAAGGCCACGGTTTCGGCCGGGACGCTTTCGAATTCGAAGGTCACCAGGTCGACTTCATCGGCCAATTGGCGCAGGTGATCCTGATCGCCGTAGTCGGCCCGCAGGTGTTCACCCAGTGCCGCGGCGCAGGCGTCCGGCGCCGGATCCAGGAAAGCGAAGTTCATCCCCAGCGGCGTACCCGCCAGGGCCAACATGCGACCCAACTGGCCGCCACCGATTACACCGATCTTCATTCGTCAACAACCTCAGGCAATACGTGGGTCTGGATTGTCCAGGACACTGTCTGTCTGTTCAGCGCGGAATTTTTTCAGCACGGTATGAAATTCTGGATGCTTGGCGCCCAGGATGCTTGCCGACAGCAGGGCCGCGTTGATCGCACCGGCCTTGCCGATGGCCAGGGTAGCGACCGGGATGCCGGCCGGCATCTGCACGATCGACAGCAGCGAATCGACGCCCGAGAGCATCGAAGACTGGACCGGCACGCCCAGCACCGGCAGGTGGGTCTTGGCCGCACACATGCCAGGCAAATGGGCGGCGCCACCGGCACCGGCGATGATCACCTCGATGCCACGCGCCTCGGCCTCTTCGGCGTACTGGAACAGCAGGTCCGGGGTACGGTGGGCGGAGACCACTTTCACCTCGTAAGGGATGCCGAGCTTTTCCAGCATATCGGCGGTGTGGCTAAGGGTGGACCAATCGGACTTGGAGCCCATGATCACGCCAACCAGTGCACTCATCGTCGTGCCTCTTCTCTCTGGGCGCCCGCAGGCGCGTCAAAAAACAACAAGCCACGCAGGAAACCGGCGTGGCTTGTTGTACGAATTATGGCCGGGTGAACCGACCGAAGGCCGGGCAGTATACCGAAAATGGTGCGTTAAACGCACTTTCGCCGACCATCTGTCATTTGCGGTGAAACGGCGGATTTATTGACCTGCAGGTCAGCGAACCATCAGCGCAAATCCACTGTGGGAGCGGGCTTGCTCGCGAAGGCGGTGTGTCAGTTCAGAAGGTGGCGACTGACACACCGCCTTCGCGAGCAAGCCCGCTCCCACAAGGGGTTCTGCGTTGTTTTCAGGATCCGATGGCGTTCTGCGCCACACCACCCTCAAGCTTGCGCCACAACAACCGCACATTGGCCTTGCGCACCAGGGCGCAGCGGTACAGGCGGATCTCCAACGGCACGTGCCATTGCGGGCCGCCGCAGATCACCAGTTCCCCCCCCGGGCCAGTTCGGCGCGTACGCTCAGGTGCGGCACCCAGGCGATGCCCAAGCCTTCCAGGGCCATGCTTTTCAGGCTGTCGGCCATGGCCGTCTCGTAGACCGTGGTAAAACGCAGGGCTCGCTGGCGCAGCAACTGGTTGACCGAACGCCCGAGGAACGCCCCGGCACTGTAGGCCAGCAACGGCACGCTGGCCTCACCTTCAAGGTCGAACAGCGGGTTGCCGTTGGCATCGGCGGCGCACACCGGGAGCATCTCGGTCTGGCCCAGATGCAGCGACGGGAAAATCTCCGGGTCCATCTGCATGGCCGAATCCGGATCGTAGAAGGCCAGCATCAGGTCGCAGCCCCCCTCACGCAGGGCGTGGACGGCGTCGCCCACGTTGGTCGCCACCAGCCGCGTGGCAATGTTCATCCCCTCGTTGCGCAATTGCGCGATCCAGCGCGGGAAAAATCCCAACGCCAGGGAGTGGGCGGCGGCCACTTGAATGACTTCGCCCTGTCCGCCTTCCAGATGATGCAAATGGCGCAGCACTTCACCCAGTTGCTCGACCACCGTGCGCGCCGTCACCAGGAACAACTGCCCCGCCGCCGTCAGCTCGACGGGCGTACGCGAACGGTTGACCAGGGTCAGTCCCAGCGCCGCCTCCAGGCTACGGATTCGCCGACTGAACGCCGGCTGCGTCACGAAGCGCCGCTCGGCCGCCTGGGAAAAACTACGGGTAGCGGCCAGGGCACTGAAGTCCTCAAGCCATTTGCTTTCAAGATTCATCCCACCACCCTCCCTTAAACGCACCAAAACAGGTCACACGTTCGCCGCACCGCCGGCGTCACACCGGCATTATGCCGAATATGCATAGCCCAGTGTTTAACAGCATTGGCCCTAATTTTTCCCAGAGCCTAGGATTCGCAGCGTTCCGGCTCAGACCGGGTCCTTATCGAGATGATTTCTATCATGTCCTCCGCTGCATCATTCCGCACAGAAAAAGACCTGCTTGGCGTACTCGAAGTACCGGCGCAAGCGTATTACGGCATCCAGACCCTGCGAGCGGTAAACAACTTCCGTCTCTCCGGTGTCCCGATCTCGCATTACCCCAAGCTGGTGGTCGGCCTGGCCATGGTCAAACAGGCCGCCGCTGACGCCAACCGTGAACTGGGCCAGCTCAGCGAAGCCAAGCACGCAGCCATCAGTGAAGCCTGTGCACGATTGATCCGCGGCGATTTCCACGAAGAATTCGTGGTGGACATGATTCAGGGCGGCGCCGGCACGTCGACCAACATGAATGCCAACGAAGTCATCGCCAACATCGCGCTGGAGGCCATGGGCCACCAGAAAGGCGAGTACCAATACCTGCACCCCAACAACGACGTGAACATGGCGCAGTCCACCAACGACGCCTACCCGACTGCGATCCGCCTGGGTCTGCTGCTGGGCCACGACGCCTTGCTGGCCAGCCTCGACAGCCTGATCCAGGCGTTCGCGGCCAAGGGTGAAGAATTCAGCCACGTCCTGAAAATGGGCCGCACCCAGCTGCAAGACGCTGTGCCGATGACCCTCGGCCAGGAATTCCGCGCCTTCGCCACCACCCTGAGCGAAGACCTGGCACGCCTCAAAACCCTGGCGCCTGAGTTGCTCACCGAAGTGAACCTGGGCGGCACCGCCATCGGCACCGGCATCAACGCCGACCCGCGCTACCAGGCCCTGGCCGTGCAGCGCCTGGCAACCATCAGCGGCCAACCGCTGGTCCCAGCCGCCGACCTGATCGAAGCCACCTCCGACATGGGCGCCTTCGTGCTGTTCTCCGGCATGCTCAAGCGCACCGCGGTCAAGCTGTCGAAGATCTGCAACGACCTGCGCCTGCTGTCCAGCGGCCCACGCACCGGCATCAACGAAATCAACCTGCCGGCCCGCCAGCCAGGCAGCTCGATCATGCCCGGCAAGGTCAACCCGGTGATCCCGGAAGCGGTCAACCAGGTGGCGTTCCAGATCATCGGCAATGACCTGGCCCTGACCATTGCGGCCGAAGGCGGCCAACTGCAACTGAACGTGATGGAACCGCTGATCGCCTTCAAGATCTTCGACTCGATCCGCCTGCTGCAACGGGCCATGGACATGTTGCGCGAGCACTGCATCGTCGGCATCACCGCCAACGAAGCGCGCTGCCGCGAACTGGTCGAGCACTCGATCGGCCTGGTCACCGCCCTGAACCCATACATTGGCTATGAAAACGCCACCCGCATCGCCCGCGTTGCCCTGGAAAGTGGCCGCGGCGTGCTGGAACTGGTGCGCGAAGAAGGCTTGCTCGACGACGCCATGCTCGACGACATCCTGCGCCCGGAAAACATGATCGCTCCGCGTCTGGTCCCGCTCAAAGCGTGATCGACACGAGCACCGCTCACCAGGTCGAGGGACTAGACACCTCTCACCTTTTGAGGGCTTGGGGAATATTCCCCAAGCCCTTTTTTTAATTGATAGCAGCCAAGGATGACCGAACCTGTGGGAAGGAACCTGCTCGTGATAAACGACGACGCGCTGCCCGTTGTAAACCGCGTCGCCAGCCAACACGAGCAAGCTCGCCCCCACAAGAACCTGACCGAAAGGCCAGGTGTTTCAAAGGATCCGTTTCGTCGGACGCACCACAACTGTGCAGACGGGCACCGCGCTGATAGGTATAGTGCCGCCCCTCTTCGCATGAGCGGTCGTCGGCAGCGAGACCCTTAAACATGCGAAAACCGAACTAATAACAAACCCGCAAAAAATGGACCGGGACGCAACATCGCCCTCACCTGTCGTGCCGCGCGCCGACCGATGTAACGCAATGTTTCCAAATGGCCAGTATTTGCTTAAACAAAAAACAGCGAGGAATACTCATGCTCGAAGTCATCAACGACTTCCTTTCAGGGAAAGTGCTGATCGTGCTCATTGTCGGGCTCGGTGGCTACTTCACGATCCGCTCGCGTTTCGTACAGTTCCGTCATTTCTTTCACATGTTCACGGTCTTCCGTGACAGTCTGAAAAGCAGCACCGACCAGCTCAGCTCCTTCCAGGCCCTGATGCTCAGCCTCGCTGGCCGTGTTGGCGCGGGCAACATTGCCGGTGTCGGCATCGCCGTGACCCTTGGCGGTCCGGGTGCAGTCTTCTGGATGTGGGTGACCGCTCTGGTCGGCATGTCCAGCAGCTTCTTCGAATGCTCCCTCGGCCAGCTCTACAAGCGCTGCGACTCCGAAGGCCAGTACCGTGGCGGCCCGTCCTACTACATCCAGCACGGCCTGCAGAAGCGCTGGCTGGGCATGATCATGGCGTTCCTGCTGCTGGTCACCTTCGGCTTCGCTTTCAACGGCCTGCAAGCCCACGCGGTCACCCACTCGCTGAACAACGCCTTCGGCTTCGACACCACCTACACCGGCCTGGGCCTGGCGGTGCTGCTGGGCCTGGTGTTTATCGGTGGGATCAAGCGTATCGCCAAGGTTGCCGACCTGCTGGTACCGGTCAAGACCCTGGCATACATCGCCGTGACCATTTACGTGATCGTGCTGCAGTTCGACCACGTACCGGCCATGCTGGCGACCATCGTCAAGAGCGCCTTCGGCCTCGACCAGGCCTTTGGCGGCCTGATCGGCAGTGCCATCGTCATGGGCGTCAAGCGTGGCGTGTTCGCCAACGAAGCCGGCCTGGGCAGTGCGCCTAACGTGGCCGCCGTAGCCTCCGTCGAGCACCCGGTTGCCCAGGGCGTGGTACAGGCGTTCAGCGTGTTCCTCGACACCTTCGTGATCTGCACCTGCACCGCGCTGCTGATCCTGCTGTCGGGCTTCTACACCCCAGGCTTCGAAGGCGACGGCATTGCCCTGACCCAGAACTCCCTGGCAGCCGTAGTCGGTGACTGGGGCCGGATGTTCATCTCCGTGGCCCTGGCGCTGTTCGTCTTCACCTCGATCCTCTACAACTACTACCTGGGCGAAAACAACCTTCGCTTCATGCTGGGTGAAAACCGCAAGGCCCTGATCGCCTACCGCGCGCTGGTCCTGCTCCTGATTTTCTGGGGCGCCATCGAAAACCTCAGCACCGTGTTCGCCTTCGCCGACATCACCATGACCCTGCTGGCGTTCGTGAACCTGATCGCGCTGTTCCTGCTGTTCAAGGTCGGCATGCGCATCCTGCGCGACTACGATGACCAGCGTTCGGCCGGTATCAAGACGCCAGTCTTCGACTCCAGCAAGTTCCCGGATCTGGACCTGGACCGCAAGGCTTGGCCTGCGACCCCCTCGGCGCCGGTTACCAAGCCTGACGCCGCTGTTGCTGGCGTGACCGCAGCGCAACGCTGATCGGTAACAAGCTGTTTGGAAAAAACCGGGCGCATCCCCTGCGCCCGGCGTGACACAGCATAAGGTCGGCGTCATGCTCGACCTTATGTTGTGGCGGCTAACCCAAGCTGCCGTTTTCGTCCTCGGAGAACAACCATGAATTCCACCACCTACCCCGCCGCCCAGCACGTCATGGTGCTCTACACCGGCGGTACCATAGGCATGCAGGCCAGTGCTCACGGCCTGGCCCCGGCATCCGGTTTCGAAGCGCGGATGCGTGATTACCTGCACAGCCAACCCGAACTCGTCGTGCCGCAATGGCGCTTCCGGGAAATGTCGCCGCTGATCGACAGCGCCAACATGACCCCGGCCTACTGGCAGCAACTGCGCGAAGCGGTGGTCGATGCCGTGGACGTGCAGGGCTGCGACAGCGTACTGATCCTGCATGGCACCGACACCCTGGCCTACAGCGCAGCGGCGATGAGCTTCCAACTGCTGGGCCTGCATGCGCGGGTCTGCTTCACCGGTTCCATGTTGCCCGCCGGCGTGACCGACAGCGACGCCTGGGAAAACCTCAGCGGCGCACTGGTCGCGCTCGGCCATGGCCTGGCGCCGGGCGTGCACCTGTACTTCCACGGCGAACTGCTGGCACCGACCCGTTGCGCGAAAGTGCGCAGCTTCGGTCGTCACCCATTCAAGCGCCTGGAGCGCCAGGGCGGCGGCGCCAAGGCATCCTCCCTGCCGGTGCAGTTGAATTACGACCAGCCCAAGCAATTGGCGAACATCGCGGCGCTGCCACTGTTTCCCGGCATCAGCGCGCAGATCCTCGATGGCCTGCTGGGTAGTGGCATCCAGGGTCTGGTGCTGGAGTGCTATGGCAGCGGTACCGGGCCGAGCGACAACCCGGCCTTCCTCGCCAGCCTCGAGCGAGCGCGGGACAACGGCGTGGTGGTGGTGGCGGTGACCCAATGCCATGAAGGTGGCGTCGAGCTGGACGTGTACGAGGCTGGCAGTCGCTTGCGTGGCGTTGGCGTACTCTCCGGCGGCGGCATGACTCGCGAGGCTGCGCTTGGCAAGTTGCAGGCGTTGATTGGCGCGGGCTTGCCGGTAGACGAAGTTCGGCGGCTGGTGGAGCTGGACCTGTGTGGCGAGCTGAGCTGACACCCACAGGGCCCGCTCAAGCCTTGCAATCTTCGCCCGGCATATAACTTGCTCCGTTTCCAGCTTCCCCAGGCTGGAAACGGACATGCTTCATTCTCACCTCACCACCCTGAACGCCGTCTCACTGGTACTCAGCACCTTTAAAAGCGAAGGGCTGTCCAGTGATGCGTTGCTGGCCGGCAGCGGCATCAGCGCGGCGGACCTGAGCCGGGCCGACACGCGCATCACCACCAACCAGGAGATGCAGGTCTGCGCCAACGCCGTGGCCCTCAAGCGCGACATCGGCCTGGAACTGGGCCTGCGCATGCACGTTTCGTCCTACGGCATGCTCGGCTACGCCCTGCTCACCAGTGCCACCTTAGGTGACGCCTTGCGCCTGGCGCTGCGCTATCCGGCGCTATTGGGAACACTCTTCGACCTGAACCTGGACGATGACGGCGACTGCATATGGTTCAGCGCCAGCGATTATCGGGAAAACCCGGCCCTGGCGGTGTTCAATGCCGAGTTCTGCATGGTTTCGCTGAATATCATCTGCAACGACCTGCTCGGCCACACGCTGCCATTGCGCGCAGCACGCTTCGAACATCCGGCACCCGATTACCAGGCGCGTTACGCAGCGCTATTCGATTGCCCAGTGCGCTTTGACAGCGTCGATAATGCTTTCGCTTTCGAGCGACACTGGCTCGACCAACCCTTGCCCCTGGCCGACCCCATCACCCATCACGCCATGGCCGAACGCTGCCGCCGGCAGAACACCGAGTTCACCGGCCGCCAGGCCTGGCTGGGGCGGATTCGCCAGCTGCTCGCCGCCCAACTGGACGCCGCTCCCGGACTGGAAGGCCTGGCCGAACAAATGAACTGCTCGGCGCGCACCTTACGCCGGCACCTCAAGGACCTGGGTTGCAGCTACCAGGAACTGTTGGATGAACTGCGTTTCGAACGGGCCAAGCAGATGCTCTGCGAGGACCAGTTGCCGATCCATCGCATCGCCGAACGCCTGGGCTTCAGCGAAACCGCCAGTTTTCGCCATGCCTTCGTGCGCTGGAGCGGGGTAGCGCCAAGCCAGTTCCGGTCCTGATGTGGGAGCAAGGCTTGCCCGCGATGGCGTCAAACCAGACACATCCTGCTCCAACATTCCAAGCCGGATCTACTCCTGCTGTCCTAGCCTTGAACTAAAGGACAGATTAAGGATGATCACTTGTGACCACACGGCCTCATTCCCAACAGTTACGTTCCGGATGTTATTCGCAGTCTGGGCAAATCTATTTATTGACAGTGAATACGCGCGACCGCGAGCCGTTTTTTGGTCGCTTCGAGACAGGACGCTTGGTGGTTGATGCCTTTCGGAAGGCTCAGGAAGAGCAATTTGCCCATTCGTTGGCCTGGGTGGTGATGCCGGACCATTTTCACTGGCTGATCGAATTGCAGGAGATAGGACTCTCCAAACTGATTGCGCGAACAAAATCTCGGGCCACAGTTACCTTCAATCGATTGATGCAGCGGGAAGGATCGCTTTGGCAGGATGGGTTCCATAACCGGGCCATTCGCAAGGAGGAGGATTTGCAAACGGTCGCTCGATACATCGTGGCGAACCCGTTGCGGGCCGGTTTGGTTACGAAAATCGGGGACTATCCATTGTGGGACGCGATATGGGTTTGACTCGATTCAAGCTGTGTCCATGACGGCCCATCGCGGGCAAGCCTTGCTCCCACAGGCAGGGTGCATGCCGCCCTCAGGCATTCCAGGTACTGCTCCGTGGGAGCAAGGCTTGCCCGCGATTGCAATATGACTAACCCCGCAAAAACGCCTGATGCAGCTCGTCCACCGTCTGGAAGTGATACGCCGGGCGCTCGGCGCTGAGTTCTTCATGGCTACCAAACCCATACCCCACCGCTGCCGCATCCAGCCCATTGCTGTGGGCGCCGATCAGGTCGTGTTTGCGGTCGCCGATCATCAGGGTGCTGGCCGGGTCGAGGCTTTCTTCGGCCAGCAGGTGGGCAATCAGTTCGACCTTGTTTGTGCGGGTGCCGTCCAGTTCGCTGCCGTAGATCACCTTGAAGTGCCGGGCGAAGTCGAAATGACGGGCGATTTCCCGGGCGAAGACCCAGGGTTTGGAGGTGGCGATGTACAACTGGCGCCCTTGGCCGCCCAAGGTTTCCAGTAGCGGCATCACGCCGTCGAAGACACGGTTCTCATAAAGGCCGGTGACCTTGAATCGCTCACGATAGAAATTCACCGCCTCCCAGGCCTTCGCTTCGTCGAAGTCATAGAACTGCATGAAGGCCTGCAACAGCGGCGGGCCGATGAAGTGCTCGAGGCGGGTCAGGTCGGGTTCGTCGATGCCCAGTTTGCTCAAGGCGAACTGGATCGAACGGGTGATGCCCTCGCGGGGGGTCGGTGAGGGTGCCGTCGAGGTCGAAGAGTACGATCTGGTAGTGCATTGCAGGTCCTGGTAGTGGCATCACGTGGCGAGGGAGCTTGCTCCCGCTGGGCCGGTCCGACGCTTCGGGCGCAGCAGACCCATTTTTTGTGAGCGCTTCGCGCTCAAGCGGGAGCAAGCTCCCTCGCCACGATGAATCAAACAAGTAAGAACAGTGACAAACCCATCAAGGCCGGTCGTAACCTTCAGCCAGATGCAGATCCTTGAGCTTCACGTAGTTCGCCGCGCTGTAAGTGAAAAAAAGCGCGCTCCTTGTCAGTCAGTGGCCGGGCCTGTTTCACCGGGCTGCCCACATACAAGAAGCCGCTTTCCAGGTGCTTGCCCGGCGGTACGAGGCTGCCGGCACCGATGATCACATCATCTTCGACCACCGCGCCGTCCATGACGATGCTGCCCATGCCGATCAGGATCCGACTGCCTACGGTGCAGCCATGGAGCATGACTTTGTGGGCGATGGTCACGTCGTCGCCGATCAACAGCGGGAAGCCATCGGGATTGAAGGGACCGGCATGGGTGATGTGCAGCACGCAACCATCCTGGACGCTGGTACGCGCACCGATACGGATGCGGTGCATGTCACCGCGAATCACCGTCAGCGGCCAGACAGAGCTGTCTTCGCCGATTTCGACGTCGCCGATCACCACCGCGGTGCTGTCGACAAAAGCGCCACGGGCTAGCCGCGGGCTGTGGTTCTGGTACGTACGAAGGGTCACGATAGGCTCTCTCTTATCCAGTGATAGGCGCTGCTAGCTGCGGTGAACGTCGATTGTAATTAAGATGGGCCCATGTTTCTTCCAGCCAAGGTGTCGACCGTGAGCGTGAACAACCCTCTTTTACAGCCCTATGACCTGCCGCCATTCTCGGCGATCCGTGCCGAGCACGTGCAACCGGCCATCGAGCAGATCCTGGCTGACAACCGTGCCGCCATCGCCGAACTCCTCAAGACCCAAGTCCAGCAGCCTACCTGGGCCGGCCTGGTATTGGCGATGGACGAGCTCAATGATCGCCTGGGCGCCGCCTGGAGCCCGGTCAGTCATTTGAACGCCGTGCGCAACAGCCCTGAACTGCGCGAGGCCTACGAGGCCTGCCTGCCGGCGCTGAGTGCCTACTCCACGGAACTGGGCCAGAACCGCGAACTGTTCCAGGCTTTCGAAGCCTTGGCCAACAGCCCCGAAGCCGCTGGTTTCGACGTGGCGCAGAAAACCATCCTGGAACACTCCCTGCGCGACTTCCGCCTGTCGGGCATCGACCTGCCGCCCGAGCAGCAGAAGCGTTACGCCGAAGTGCAAAGCAAACTCTCCGAGCTGGGCAGCCGCTTCTCCAATCAACTGCTGGATGCAACCCAGGCCTGGACCAAGCACGTCACCGATGAAGCCGCCCTCGCCGGCCTGACCGATTCGGCCAAGGCGCAAATGGCCGCGGCTGCCCAGGCCAAGGAACTGGACGGCTGGCTGATCAACCTGGAATTCCCCAGCTATTACGCGGTGATGACCTACGCCGAAGACCGCGCCCTGCGTGAAGAAGTCTACGCGGCGTACTGCACCCGCGCTTCCGACCAGGGCCCGAATGCCGGTCAGAACGATAACGGCCCGGTGATGGAAAAGATCCTCGACCTGCGTCAGGAACTGGCCCAACTGCTCGGTTTCGCCAACTTCGCCGAGTTGAGCCTGGCGACCAAGATGGCCGAATCCAGCGATCAGGTCCTCAGCTTCCTGCGTGACCTGGCCAAGCGCAGCAAGCCGTTCGCCGCCCTGGACCTGGAGCAGCTCAAAGCCTTCGCCGCCGAACAGGGCTGCCCCGACCTGCAAAGCTGGGACAGCGGTTTCTACGGTGAAAAACTGCGCCAGCAACGTTACAGCGTGGCCCAGGAAGCCCTGCGCGCCTACTTCCCGATCGACAAAGTGCTGAGCGGCCTGTTTGCCATCGTGCAACGCCTGTACGGCATCGAAATCGCCGAACTGAAAGGTTTCGACACTTGGCATCCGGATGTGCGCCTGTTCGAAATCAAGGAGAACGGCCAGCATGTCGGCCGCTTCTTCTTCGACCTCTACGCCCGCGCCAACAAGCGTGGCGGCGCCTGGATGGACGGCGCCCGCGACCGTCGCCGTACGATCGAGGGTGTACTGCAAAGCCCTGTGGCGAACCTGGTGTGCAACTTCACCCCGGCCGACAGCGGCAAGCCGGCGCTGCTGACCCACGACGAAGTCACCACCCTGTTCCACGAGTTCGGCCATGGCCTGCACCACCTGCTGACTCGCGTCGAGCACGCTGGCGTGTCCGGCATCAACGGCGTGGCCTGGGATGCCGTGGAACTGCCAAGCCAGTTCATGGAGAACTGGTGCTGGGAGCCTGAAGGCCTGGCGCTGATTTCCGGCCACTACGAAACCGGCGACCCGCTGCCCCAGGACCTGCTGGAAAAAATGCTCGCGGCGAAAAACTTCCAGTCCGGCCTGATGATGGTCCGCCAACTGGAGTTCTCGCTGTTCGACTTCGAGCTGCATGCCACCCACGGCGACGGACGCGGCGTGCTGCAAGTGCTCGAAGGCGTGCGCGACGAGGTGTCGGTCATGCGTCCGCCGGCCTATAACCGCTTCCCCAACAGCTTTGCGCACATTTTCGCCGGCGGGTATGCGGCGGGCTACTACAGCTACAAATGGGCGGAAGTACTGTCAGCGGATGCGTTCTCCAAGTTCGAAGAGGACGGCGTGCTCAACGCTGCCACCGGTCGTGCCTTCCGCGAAGCCATCCTGGCCCGTGGCGGTTCCCAGGAGCCCATGGTGCTGTTCGTCGACTTCCGTGGCCGTGAGCCGTCGATTGACGCACTCTTGCGCCATAGCGGCCTGACCGAGGACGCGGCAGCATGAGCGAGGGGCCTGTGATTACCAAGAGACGCTTTATCGCCGGGGCGGTCTGCCCGGCCTGCAGCGAGCCGGACAAACTGATGATGTGGAACGAAGACGGCGTACCGCACCGTGAATGCGTGGCCTGCGGTTACTCCGACACACTCAACGAGCAAGGCCTGTCGGTGCCCAAGGAATTGGGCACCCGGGTCAACACCTCGGCGCTTAAAGTGCCGGATGCCAAGGTCCAGGCGGTGCAGTTTTTCCCCAACCCCAAGTTGAAGAAAAAAACCGACTGACATCTTCGGCATCACCTTCCGGGCCCCAAGGCCCGGAAGCGATACATATATATCGCCATGCCGCCCACCTTCCTGCCCAGACTGCTCATCCCGTTCAGTCCATGGAAGGCTTCCGATGCCCAACGATGACAACCCGCTGTTGCAGGCCCATGACCTGCCACCTTTTTCCCAGATCCAAGCCCGGCATTTCTCGCCGGCCCTCGACCGGATTCTTGCCGAGAGCCGCGATCAAGTAGCCGACATCATCAAGACCCAGACACCGTTCCCCACCTGGGACGACCTCGTGCTGGCGATGGACGAAATCCACGCCCGGCTGAAAGGTTTCGACTATGTGCTCAAGCGCCTGACCTTGACCAGGACAGGCGACGCCTGGACCCAGGCTTCACTCGACTGCAGCGAACGGTTGCACGATTACCAGCGGTCGTTGAAACAACACCCCGAACTGTTCCAACTCTTCCAGCGCTTGGCGAACAGCCCGATAGCCCGGCATTTCACACCAGCGAGAAAAAGAACCCTGGAAAAGATCCTCCGGCAGTTTCGCCAGAACGGGTTGGCGCACACCGCACAGGCAGACTTGAAAGACCTGCAGCTACGCATCCAAGGTGCCCAGAGCTTGTTCCTGGAGCACCTGCACGAAGCCAATAAAGCCTGGAGCAAAACGTTTGACGATGAAGCTCAACTGAGCGGCCTGCCGCCGTCTTTCAAGCAACGCATGGTCGACCAGGCGCGTGAGGCCGGGCGTGAGGGCTGGCTGCTGACGCTCAATGAGGAGTCGTTTCGCATCGTCACCCGTTACGCTGACGATCACCTTTTGCGCAAGCAAATGTACGTCGCCTTCAGCACGCGCGCGTCGGACCAAGGGCCGCATGCCGGCGCGTTCGACAACGGTGAAGTACTCGCGCAATTGCTCAGGGATCGTCATCAACAGGCCACGTTACTGGGCTATTCGAATTACGCTCAAATGGCGATTGAGCCGGAGCAGGCCAAGTCGCCTGAACAGGTACTGGCCTTCCTGCAAACACAGCTCGCCCAGCGGCACAGCGCATTTGTCCGGGACACAAAACAACTGCAGGCATTTGCCACGACGCAAGGCTTCAGGAGGCTCCAGCCTTGGGATTATCAATACCTGGCAGAACAACTTCGGCGGCAAACGACTGGGGTTTCGGAGCAGGCCGCCAGTGCCTGGTTTGAATTGGAGTCGACTTTCGCACAACTGTTACTGATCGCCAGGGACCTGTTCGGCGTGAACATCGTTGAACGTCAGGATGTGGCGACGTGGCATACGGACGTGCGTCTTTTTGAAATCCGCGAGCGGGATGAGACCCTGGGTTACCTCTATTTCGACCCGTTCGAGGATGCACATCAGGACGGCTTCCCCAATACCACCACCCTGCGCAACCGCCGCATCACCGCCGAGGGCCGGCCTCGGCACCCCATCGCCGCGTTGCATGGCTGGTTGCCGCGTGGCTCAGGTGCAAGCCCGGTGTTGCTGGATCATCGGCAACTGCGAATCCTCTTTCACGAGTTCGGCCATTGCTTGCACCACATCTTGACCCGGGCTGAATACCGCGTCGTTTCCGGGATCTCGGAGCTGTCCCGGGATACGGCCGAATTCGCCGGGGTTTTGTTCGAGCAATGGTGCTTCTCCAAGCCATGCCTGATTCGTGTATCCAAACATCACCAAACCGGGGCGCCCTTGCCGGACAACATCGCCGATCAGTTGCTGGTTTACCTCCATACCCAGACCAGTTGGGAAAGCGCCTCTTTCTTGCGTGATGCGCTGTTCGACGTGGAGTTGCACCGCAGCCACGGCGACGGACGCACTGCCCAACAAGTATTCGCGCAAGTCAGCGCACAGGTCGGGCATCTGCCGATGTCTGCAAACGAACGCTGGCCCAATGGCCTGGACTATATGGTGACCGGCTATGGGGCCGGGATCTACGCCTATGCCTGGGCGAAGAAATTGGCGAAAACCGTATTCCAGCGCTTCGAGCGCGACGGACTGTTCAACCGGGAAACCGGGCGGGCGTTGCGCGAGACGATTTTCGGGCCGAGCGACTCACGACCGCTGTCTGAATCGATCTCGGCGTTTTTGGAGACGTAACCGATCAGCGTTCGGGAAGCACAATCTGAGGGTCAAGATGACGCGTCGTCGTGGTCGAGTTGACCCAGCTTTCCAGGGAGCAAAGGGCAAAGACGCTGGTGCTGCAATCACCGTTCGCCAACGCCGTGCGGAGTTTGTCGACATCGGCCTGCATCATGTAGCGAACGCCGTCCTTGAAATGATGGCTGTCACCGAAGCCACCTTCGGTCATTTCGTTCAACGCATCCTCCTTGCTCCAGCCCTGTACCACCACCCGGTACATGGCGGCCACCAATCCGGTGCGGTCCGAGCCGTGCTTGCAATGCATCAACACCGGCCCCTTGGCTTCGGCCGCCTGGACGGCGCGCAAGGCCCTGAGTATGTCGCTGTCATCGACGTGATTGGTGCGATAGGGCAACTGCACCTGCTCGATGCCCGGGGTGGACAGCCAGCGCTTGTCCGACTCCGGCAGGAAAGTGATGACCGTGCCGATCCTGAGCTTCGTCAGCAAAGGCAGCGCTCCGCCGTCCGGCAGGGAGCTGCGGTAGAGCGTCGGTGACATCTGGTAGAGGTTGTAGTCCTTTTCCACCGGTTGCGCCCATTCAGCGGGCCTCGCCTCAGTGGAATCAGCCGCTTGGGCGGAAGTTTCGGCCAACCCGATGAGCAAGGCCAGGCAGAGCAGTGAACGGGAACAGAGCTTGAGCATGCACGAACGACCGAAAACGAAGGAATACGAGATGATCAGTTTCGGCTCGCTGCGGTTAAAAGCCTGTGAGGAGAACGTCAAAGTGTTGTGAACGATGATCCGGTATTTGGACTGCTGAATGGCACTGGCCTTAATCGAATACAGCGAATACTGTATGCACATACAGCTATCCGAGCATTCCCATGCCAGCCTCCCTTCCACCTCGCGGCCGCGGCACCGCGACCAACCCGCACAACCGCTTCGCCCCGAGTCGCTCGGTGGCTGAAGATGACGGTTGGCACCAGGAAGTCCCGCCGACCCAGGGCACCGAAGTGCGCATCGAAATGGCGAAGACCATCATTACCCGCAACACCTCGTCCGATATTCCCTTCGACCGCTCGATCAACCCGTACCGCGGCTGCGAACACGGCTGCATCTACTGCTATGCGCGGCCCAGCCACGCCTATTGGGACATGTCGCCGGGGCTGGATTTCGAAACCAAGCTGATCGCCAAGACCAATGCCGCCGATGTGCTGGAAGAGCAATTGTCCCGGCGCGGCTATCAATGCGCGCCGATCGCACTGGGTTCCAACACCGATCCCTATCAGCCTATCGAGCGCGAACAACGGATCACCCGGCGGATTCTCGAAGTGCTGCTGCGTTATCGGCATCCGGTGACCATCGTCACCAAGGGGTCGTTGATCCTGCGCGACCTGGACCTGCTGACCGAGCTGGCGCAACAACGCCTGGTGCACGTGATGATCAGCCTCACCACCCTGGACGATGAACTCAAGCGCATTCTCGAACCCCGCGCGGCGGCACCCAAGGCACGGCTGCGGGCGATCAAGGTCATGCGCGAGGCGGGTATTGCCGTGGGGGTGCTGTGTGCACCGATGATCCCGATGATCAATGACAGCGAGATCGAAAGCCTGCTGGCCGAAGCCCACGCCGCCGGCGCCCAGAATGCCGCCTACGTCATGCTACGCCTGCCGCTGGAAGTCGCGCCGCTGTTCGAGGAGTGGTTGCAGGCGCACTACCCGCAACGCGCCGCCCACGTGCTGAGCCTGGTTCGCCAGAGCCGCGGCGGTGAACTGTATGACAGCCGCTTCGGTGCGCGGATGCGCGGCGAGGGCCCGTTCGCCGACCTGCTGGCCCAGCGTTTCGCCAAGGCACTCAAGCGCTTGGGGCTTGAGCGCCGCGACGGGTACACTCTTGATTGCGATGCCTTCTGTCCGCCGGGCCGACAGATGTCGTTGATTTGATTAAAGTTGACCTTGGAAAGGCCACTGGACATGAACTGCGCCAGTGTTTCGCCACCCCTGGAATCGTTGTCCTAGAGCCTTCGATTTCAGTTTGAGTTAAGTTTCGGCCGCTACCTTGTTCAGCGAGTGACTGACGGGTCGAACATCTCGACCTGGATGTTTTTTAACCAGCCACTGGCGTCAGACCGTCAAAAAGAGGATGAATCATGAGTGACAAGGATAAACAGCCGTTGGCTGCGTCGGCTTCAGCCCAACCCGAGGCGGAAACCGCCGATGCAGCGCTGCAGCATATTGTTGACGGCTTTTTGCATTTCCATCACGAGATCTTTCCGCAGCAGGAAGAACTCTTCAAGAAACTCGCCACCGCCCAGAAACCCCGGGCGATGTTCATCACCTGCGCCGATTCGCGCATCGTGCCCGAGTTGATCACCCATAGCTCCCCCGGCGACCTGTTCGTGACCCGCAACGTCGGCAACGTCGTTCCGCCTTACGGGCAGATGAACGGCGGCGTCTCCACGGCCATCGAGTACGCCGTGCTGGCCCTCGGCGTGCAGCACATCATTGTCTGCGGCCATTCCGATTGCGGCGCCATGCGTGCGGTGCTCAACCCCGACACCCTGGAAAAAATGCCCACGGTAAAAGCCTGGCTGCGCCACGCCGAAGTGGCCAAGACCATGGTCCACGACAACTGTCCGTGCGGTGACGAAAAGCAAACCATGCCCATCCTCACCGAAGAGAACGTGATCGCGCAGTTGCAGCATTTGCGAACGCACCCTTCGGTGGCCTCGCGCATGGCCAGCGGTCAGTTGTTCATCCACGGTTGGGTGTACAACATCGAGACCAGCGAGATCAAAGCCTACGACGCGGACCAGGGACGTTTCCTGCCGCTCGATGGCAGCCATCCGATACCGGTGGCGACGCCCAAAGCGCGCTTCTAACCACTCCTAAACATCCTCGTGTGGTTCAAGCCTTACCGCTGTTTGCGCGGTAGGGCCTCGCCATGCCTGAAGAAAACTGCGGGAGAGTCGCCATGCGTGCTGCTCAATTAAAAGCTGTTCTGCCACGGGAGCTGCTGGCTTCGGTGGTTGTGTTCCTGGTGGCGCTACCCTTGTGCATGGGTATTGCCATCGCCTCCGGCCTGCCACCGGCCAAAGGCCTGATCACCGGGATCATCGGTGGTTTGGTGGTGGGTTTCCTGGCAGGTTCCAAGCTGCAAGTCAGTGGCCCGGCCGCCGGGTTGGCGGTGCTGGTCTTCGAGTTGGTGCGCCAGCATGGCGTGGCAATGCTCGGGCCGATCCTGCTGCTGGCCGGTCTGCTGCAATTGTTGGCCGGGCGCTTTCGCCTGGGCTGCTGGTTTCGGGTCACCGCACCTGCGGTGGTGTACGGGATGCTCGCCGGTATCGGCGTGCTGATCGTGTTGTCCCAGGTCCACGTGATGCTCGACGCCGCGCCCAAGCCGTCAGGGCTGGATAACCTGGCGGCGTTCCCGGCAGCGGTGGCCCAGGCTTTGCCATCCTTTGGCTGGCAGGCCGGCCTGCTCGGGTTGTCGACGATTGCGGTGATGTGGCTGTGGGAAAAATTTCGCCCCCACAGCCTGCGCTTCATTCCTGGCGCCTTGCTTGGCGTAGGCCTGGCGACCGTCGCCAGCCTGCTGCTGGCCTTGCAGGTCAAACGCGTGGAAGTCCCCGAGAACCTCGCCGAAGCCATTGATTGGCTGCGTCCGGCCGACCTGCTGAACCTGGCCGACCCTACGCTGCTGATCGCCGCGTTCGCCGTGGCCTTCATCGCCAGCGCCGAAACCCTGCTGTCAGCAGCCGCCGTGGATCGCATGCACAGCGGTGAACGTGCGGACTTCGACCGGGAACTGTCGGCGCAAGGCATCGGCAACATGCTCTGCGGCCTGCTCGGCGCCCTGCCAATGACTGGCGTGATCGTGCGCAGCTCGGCCAACGTCCAGGCCGGAGCCACTACACGAATGTCGACGATTTTCCACGGCCTGTGGCTGTTGCTCTTCGTGCTGTTGCTGTCCAGCGTGCTGCAAAGCATTCCGGTGGCGAGCCTGGCGGGTGTGCTGGTGTACACCGGTTTCAAACTGGTGGACCTCAAGGCGTTTCGCAGCCTGGGCCGCTATGGCCGGATGCCGATGTTCACCTACGCCGCCACGGCGCTGGCGATCATCTTCACCGACCTGTTGACCGGTGTACTGATCGGTTTCGGCCTGACCCTGGCGAAACTAGCCTGGAAAGCCTCGCGCCTGAAAATCAGCCTGATCGACCTGCCCCGTGACGGTGAGATGGAACTGCGGTTGGTCGGGGCGGCAACCTTCCTCAAGGTCCCGGCGTTGACCCAAGTGCTGGGCACCATACCGACAGGCGCCACCGTGCATGTGCCGCTCAATAACCTGAGCTACATCGACCACTCGTGCCTGGAGCTGCTGGAAGAATGGGGCCGGGCGAACGCCAGCAAGGGCTCGAAACTGCTGATCGAATCCCGCGGGCTCAAGCGCCGGTTGGAAGGGCGGTTGCGGACCACCGTGGGGGTTGGCGCAGCCTCTGCCTGACCCTTCAAGTCCAAAATGGGGGAGCGCGCCTGCTCGCGATAAGGGCATCAATCCAACATGGATGTTGCCTGTGACATCGCTATCGCGAGCAGGCTCGCTCCCACAGGGGACTGGCAATGGTCGCCTTGAAATAAAACGTGTTCCGAATCCGAAGAGATTCATTTGACGCAAAAAGAACCATTTAAAATAATTTGAACCACTATTGATAAATTGGTTCCCAGGCAATAGGATGGTTACGTCTCCTCTACTTCCGAGGGGCTTTACCGGAATCATTCCCATGACTGATGCTGAAAAGGCCGAAACGGTCTCCTACACGCTGCGTAATTTGAGCAGCAGCTTGGACAAGACCATCGCTGCCGTTGCCAATACGCTTGGCAAATCGAAAAACACCTTGATCCTTGAGACGCTGGAGCGGGAGTTTTACAACTACATCTCCACTTACGCGCGGTCGAATTTGCTGGTTTCGGCGATGGATACCGAGCTGGGGAAAAAATTCGGAATCGAGATTCTTTCGGAATGGTATGAAAGTGAGCACACCATCCAATATGACCGCTACCTCAGCACCAAACTGAAGCTCGATAGCATCGATAAAGTGGATGCCGTGTTTAAAGGGAACCTTCCACTGCTCGAGCTGCGTGCCAAGCAGCTAGTCCAAAAGGGCTACATGCGACTGCCACGAGGCATTTCCTTGACGTTCGCCTTGTTCATTGAGATCGCCAAACAAGATGACGAGGCTCTGATTCACGAGATTCGCAAAGGGTTGTTTGGAATCACTAAGGATTTCTACGAGTCCTTGAACGAAATTCGGGCAGCCCTTTCGCTTCCCGCCATCAAGCCCCAATGATTCAAAAGATGCACGCAATGGCCGGTCTCTCAGGGGGGCCGACCATTCATTTATTCTTCTCCTTCCCTTTTCCAGACACACCGCATCAACCACACCACGACAGCTACGCCGCCGAGCGGAAGCAAGTTTCCCTCTCCACAAATCGCCGCATAAAGCCGCCTTTCTGCCCCAACCCCGCGCACACCTGCGCCAACAAGGGGCGATTTACGGTCAAATCTTTTGGCCATTTCGATCCCCTTTTGGCCTCTCCTGCCGTTCTCTGAAACGCCGCGCGCCGCAAGACTGTGTTCAAACGGATCAGCCTTGCGGAGAACAAAAAATGCTGACGATTTACTCGGACGATCACCACCTGCACCACGGGCGCTGCGAATTGATGGATGGGCAGTTGATGCCCTGTTTCGAGATGCCGTCCCGGGCCGATCATGTGCTGGAGCGGGTCAAGGCGCGGGCACTCGGGCCGGTGGAGGCGCCGCAGGATTTTGGCCTGGGACCGATCCAGCGTATCCACAGCCCGGCCTACCTGGAATTTTTCAAAGGTGCGTGGGATCGCTGGGCTGAGTATGGGCGCGACGGCGATTTGCTGCCTTTCACTTGGCCCGCACGGACCCTGCGCACGGTCATCCCGACAAGCCTGCACGGCCAGCTCGGCTATTACAGCTTCGACGGCGGTGCGCCGATTACCGCCGGCACGTGGCAGGCCGCCTACAGCGCCGCGCAAGTGGCCCTCACCGCCCAGGCGGATATCCAGCGCGGTGCGCGCAGTGCCTTTGCGTTGTGCCGGCCGCCAGGGCACCACGCCGCTGGCGATTTGATGGGCGGTTATTGCTACCTGAACAACGCCGCCATCGCCGCCCAGGCCTTTCTCGACCAAGGCCATAAGAAGGTCGCGATCCTCGACGTGGATTACCACCACGGCAACGGCACCCAATCGATTTTCTACGAACGCAGCGACGTGTTGTTCGCGTCGATCCACGGCCATCCGGAAGCCGAGTTTCCGTTTTTCCTGGGCTATGCGGATGAGCATGGTGAGGGCCAAGGTGAGGGCTTCAATTTCAACTACCCTTTGCCGGCCGGCTCAGGCTGGGACACCTGGAGCGCGGCGCTGGAACAGGCCTGCGGGCAAATCCAGGGCTACGACGCCGATGTCATCGTCGTGTCCCTGGGCGTGGACACTTTCAAGGACGACCCGATCTCGCAATTCAAGCTCGACAGCCCGGACTACCTGGCGATGGGCAAGCGCATCGCGGCGCTCGGCAAACCGACGCTGTTCGTGATGGAAGGCGGTTATGCGGTGGCAGAAATCGGCATCAATGCCGTGAACGTTCTTGAAGGTTTCCAAAACGCCCAATGAGGAATAACAGCATGAACAGACTCAAGCGTTTAATGGCCCCGGCCCTGTGCGCCGCGCTGCTTTGCGGCGCGGTCCAGGCCGAGGAGCGCACCTTGCGCGTCTACAACTGGTTCGACTACATCACGCCCAAGGCCCTGGACGATTTCAAGGCGCAGAACAGCCAGGTCAAGCTGGTCTACGACATCTTCGACACCAACGAGGCCCTGGAGGCCAAGCTGCTGACGGGCAATTCCGGCTATGACGTGGTGGTGCCGTCCAACGTGTTCCTGGCCAAGCAGATCGAAGCCGGGGTGTTCCAGCCCCTGGACCGCAGCAAGCTACCGAACTGGAACCACCTCGATCCCAAGCTGATGAAGCTGATCGAAGCCAACGACCCGGGTAACAAGTTCGCCGTGCCCTACATGTACGGCACCATCCTGATCGGCTTCAACCCGGACAAGATCAAGGCCGCCCTGGGTGACAACGCACCGGTGGACAGCTGGGATCTGATCTTCAAGGAAGAGAACATCAGCAAGCTCAAGCAGTGCGGCGTGGCATTGCTCGATTCGCCGTCCGAGATCCTGCCCCTGGCCCTGCAGCACTTGGGCCTGGACCCCAACAGCAAGAAGCCGGCGGACTACGCGAAGGCCGAAGCGTTGTTGATGAAGATCCGTCCGTACATCACTTATTTCCATTCGTCCAAGTACATGGCCGACATCGCCAACGGCGACATCTGCGTGGCCGTCGGTTACTCCGGCAGCTTCTCCCAGGCGGCCAACCGCGCCAAGGAAGCCAAGAACGGCGTGACGGTGGACATGCGCCTGCCCAAGGAAGGCGCACCGATCTGGTTCGACATGCTCGCCATCCCCAAAGGTGCCGCCAACCCGGGCGACGCCTACACCTTCATCAACTATCTGCTGCAACCGAAGGTGATCGCGCCAGTCAGCGATTTCGTCGGTTATCCGAACCCGAACAAGGACGCCACGGACATGGTCGACCCGGCGATCCGCAACAACCCCAACCTGTACCCGACAGAGGCGGCGATGGCCACGCTCTACACCTTGCAACCGTTGCCAAGGGACGCCGAGCGCGCGCGGACACGAGCCTGGACCCGGATCAAGTCTGGACAGTAAGTGCAGGGATGTAAGGCGGCATATACATAGTTACCACCTTCCCAGTCATACGCCCTCCTAGCATGGAAAACCCGAAGCGCTCGCTTCGGGAATTCCAAGTATCGCGAGACGGGAGACTGAGATGACACAACCCCCAACGATCACAAACGCCACGCCCTATGCCAACCCCAGGGACGCGGTACTCAACCAGTTGTTTGCGGGCCCCACCTATCCAGAGGTCGCCGCCATACTCCTGCGCGATGCCCTCAAGAAGCTGTACCCCGCGCTGAACCTCGATCCCCACACCACCGTGGTCGGCGAGCCGAACTGGGACATTGTCGACGGCGAAATCGTGGAGCGTCAGACCCGCTATGAAACCCTCAGCGACATGCTGGCGGGGCTCGCGAACGAAGGAGAACCCATTCTGCTGATCGAAGGGCTGCACTTTCTGACCCAACTGCCGCTCACAACCCCCGACGTGCATTTGCCGGTGCGCATCGACCAGATTGGCAACCTGATCAACGAGCTGGTACCCACCATGTTGACGGCCTGCCAGGAACAACAACTGGCGTACTGGAATGCTTCAGTCGGCGAATCCGGCCCACGCTGGCATGATCTCTCCAGTACATTGCGCAGAGCCTGGGACGTCAGGCAGATCAGGGGCTGGACCGCGACTGAATGCGAAATGGCCATACACCTGTTCCGCTACCCCGATCGCCAGGGCCGCAAGGACAACAACCGTTTTGACACCCACGCTTATCTGATCGACGTCGACGGCGTTAACGACGATGAAGTGACACGTTTGAATGAAAACTCGATCGTGGTGCTGATCGGCAAAATCGACAGCCAGGAGGTCATCCTCAAGTACTCGACGCTCAACGGCTACGAGAAGTTCGGCTCGCAACACGCACTGGGGCAGTCGCTCCCAGCTCATCTGGATTCGCGCGGATACAGGACCATCCGATGGCGGCTCTATGAGCCCGACGGCAACATCTTCGACCATAAGGCCTGTGGGTTGATCGCCGAGCAAATCAAGATCATCGGCGCCTCCGGCGCGAAAATCAGGGCACCCTACGAGCCCGGACAACCGCCTGCCAGCGGCCAGGACCTGGACAACGACCCGATCGAGGCCTGGTTCAAGAAGCAGGTGCCCCACTGGTTGCAGGCTGCCTCGACATCCGACCAGATCCTGTTCGCCCAGCACATGAAGAACCTGTCGATATTGACCAGTATCCACTCCGGCAGAACCTACCTGGACGGCATTCCCTCCATCAAGGACTATGCGTTGGATGCTCTGAAAAAGCAGATGCAATCGGAACACACCGACGCGTCGAGCCTCGACCTGGAACACATCCAGATCGAGATAAGGAGCCCCGTTGTCTGGGGGAGTTTCGTCGTTCCCGGCAGGATCGACACCACCCGGTTCAGCCTGGTTGAGCTGGCGCTGCAAAACCTGATTGCAATGCCCGTGGGCAACAAAACCGTCACATCGCTCGGTGACGACACGTTACCCAAGTGGCTGACTGTCGAGTACGTCGAAGATCTCATCACCACCGTCGATATCGGTCGGGTTTACCCTGAGCTGATCAGGCAAAAGCTGCTCGACGATCCCGAAGAATCATCGCTGCGCGAAGGTTTGTACACCGCCCAGTTACGCATTCAGCTGCCGATGCTGGCGCTGGAATGCAAGATCCGTGGGCAAGGCAATCTGGACGAAAGGGGCTACCGCTACATCGCGGCACTGATGGAGCCCGAAGAAGCCGATCGCAAGGTGGACGGCAAAACCATCGTCCTGCGCAAACTGGCCTTCGTACCCGAGCTGCAGGTGGGCAACTCGGAAGACGTCGTGACCAATATGTTCATCATCGGCCCCCAGGACTCGGACGCCGGCCCTTGCCTGCTCTATCGACCGATGCTGGAACCGCAATTGAGCCAATACCCGTCGTTCAGCAACCTTTTGTATACGATCAAGCAAACACCTTCCTTACGCCAATCGGTGCTGGCGTGGCTGCCCGATGGGGTCCGTGACGATTACGGCCGATTTGTTTTCCCGGACCTCCTGCCATCCCCCTGGAGCATCGTAGCGTTCGTGGCGGCCCCTTTGACGTCATTGGCCAATAGCGGCCCCGTCAGTTTGAGCGACAAGACCCTGGGGGTGGATTTCCTGCCACAGTTGTTCAAGGCCAATGCCGATGCCCTGGTCGAGTTGGCCAACCGTCAATCGGTCTCCAACAGCGAAAATCGTTGGGAGACTTTTAAACAGGCCGGTTGGCTGATTTTCAACCTGGCATTGCCTTATTTGGGGGTCACCGCGGGCACCGCGGTCTGGCTCTGGCAAATGCTGGACGATATCGACAAGTTGACGCAAAACAACGAAATGCTCGATCGCCCGGCCAAGTGGGAAGTGTTCGCGGACCTGCTGCTGAATCTCTCACTGGCGCTCATTACCCACACCCTGGACCATGCCAGGGAAACCAAGCGTGGCCGCCGGGTGGAAGCACAGGAGGTGATAAGCGAACTGGAGAGCCTGCTCAAACCCCAACATGAACTGGCTATACAAGAGCTCGCTACGCTCACGAGCAAAGCCCTGCCGGCCGAGCATTACGAGAACATTCGCTCCAGTGGCGCCTTGATGAGCCGGTCGAGAGAAAGTATGACGCTCCTTGACCCATTCAGCGTCAAAGAGCCCGAAGCGGCAGGAGATCCCCTCGCCGACGGCCCGCTCAAAGGGCTCTACGAGCACCATGGGGAGCGGTACGCAAAAATCTCAGGCAAATGGTTCAAGGTGGGCCTGAAGGAAGAGCAGGTCTCTATCGTCGATGGGAAAGATCCCACACGTACCGGCCCCCTCCTCATGGGTGACCGCAATGGCGAATGGCACATCGATACTCGCCTGCGTAAGAGTGGCCCCAGCTCCAAGACTGTCAGGCAAAAAGTCATTGCTGACGCGCAACATCGCCGGGTTGAACTGCTGACTGAACTGAACCGGTTTGAAGCCAAGAAACCGCAGAGCCAGAAACTGCTGACCATGGAATCGAGACGGATGGACGAGGCCTCGGGCCCTGCCAGGGAGACCCTGCGCGATGCGTATGTCGGTGCGTTGAAAACCCAGCGCGAGCGCTACGAAGAGGCGTTGAAGGTGCTGATCGAATGGCCCGTCTTCCAGTCGAGACCCGACTACCCCCGTACCAGGCTCGGCTATCTGAACGCGCAGGTAGACTTCACCTTCGCCGAGATGGAAGCACTGCAAGAACGCTTTAGCCCGGCCATGAGCAAAGCCAAAAGCATGATCACCTCCAGGATCCGGGTATTGGAGCAACAGCACATTGCGGCGGCCGAAAGTATGGTCAGCGTCGGCGACGACATGATTGAACGCCTGGACTACGTCGAGACGCGCTTCTCCCAACTCAAGGAGATCGGGCGCGAGGGCTTCGAATTTGTTCGACAGCACCGTAAAAAGATGCCGCTCTACACAGGCGACGACCTTCGCCTGATCAAGCTGGACATGTTCCGTCACCTCTGCCTTTCACTTGAAAGCGTCGAGTCAGTGCCCGAAGCCTGGGAAGCATTCAACCATGTCGCTGACAGTGCCACAGTGGCTTTCCAAAGCCTGCGCGATGCGATCGATGAGCGAAGCAGAATCCGCCTGGACGAGCAGATCGATGCCTTTGGCAGCCTGGCCGAACAGTTCATGGCCATCGATGAACACCTCAGCTACCTGGGTAGCGAATACAAAGACAGCGTCCGCGCGCCACAACTGGCACGCCTGCACAAGGGCATCGGCACGGTCGTAAAGCGCGCCTTGCGTCATCTGGCATCCGCCCTCGATGAAAGAAGCAACCAGCGAACCGCAGGCTCTCCTTACGAGCAACGCCCCAGGCCTCGAAAAACCTTTATCAGGGCGCGTTTCTGGGGGTTGGTCAGTGGTGAACCCCGACTATCGAAAATGATGGAAGAAACGGATTGGGTCGATGTGAAGAACCCGTTCACGGGGGAGATCATCGTCACGTTCCATCGCAAGGAAACCGGCGAATGGATACCTCACATGAGGCCCGACGCCGAGCCGGCCGCAGTGCCTGCGCTGGCTATCAGCGTCACGAAGGGCACCGACCTGATCAACGGATTGGACACGTTCAAGGCACAGTTCGATCTCGCCACAAAACAGCCGGGACAGACACCCGCGGGTATCGGGATGATCCTCAACGCCCACGCGAGCCGGATGGAGAAAGTCAGCGCTGCCATTCAAAAGGCGCTCGATCAGACCAATGGGGTTGCTTCAAACGAAACGACGGAGCTTCCTGAAGCACAACGGCAATCGGCCGAGCGCTTGCGCACTCAACTCACGACGCAATCGAAAGCCCTTTATGAGCTGGGATTCGAGACCTTATTGAATGTCATCAAACAACGCCCGCCGACCATGAGTGGCATCATCTGGCTTAAAAGCCGCAACCAGATTTCCATCACCAAGCAAAAAAGCCGGCAGCGCATCAAAAAAGCGCCCTATGGCTACCTGGACAGGTATGAGATCAAGGATCGGAAAACCAACAGAACGCTCTGGTTCGCGGATTTCCGCTACACGACCAATTGGGTGCCCGCCCATGCGTTCGTTTCAGCGCGCTTGAAAACAATCGAGCAAGCCGCTCAAGAAATCACCACCGAATCCACCGAGCTGTTTAGCCAGCGTCAACTGATCGACCATTACCGCAGTGAAATTGCCACGGACCAGGCCAGGGAGGTGTTCTTTCAAAAGAAACACACGTGAATGCGTGACAGACAACCGAGGCGCCGCAGGGCGGCGTATACATAGTTACCACCTTCCCCGTCATGCCCTTCCCTAGCATGCAATCCCCGAAGCACTCGTTTCGGGGATTGCACAAGACAGGGAAACCCAAATGACAAGAACCGTCACAACCACCACGAGCTCCGCACCCGAAGCGCGCCTTCGGGATGCGGTGCTCAATCAGATGCTCGCGGGGCCTACCTCCCCGGAAGTGGCCAGCCTACTGCTGCGCCAAGCCCTCAAAAAAATGTACCCGACGCTGGACCTTGATCCACACAACACAGTGGTCGGCGAGCCTAATTGGGACGTCGTCGACGGCAACATCGTGCAGCTTCCCACCCGTTATAAATCCCTCAGCGACATGTTGGCCGAGCGCGTGGGCGAGAGTGAATCGACCTTGCTGATCGAAGGGCAGCACTTCCTGATTCAACTGCCCCTCACCGTCCCAGAGGTGCACCTGCCGGTGCGTATCAGTCTGATCGGGCTGCTGATCAACGAACTGGTGCCCGCCATGACGTCCGCTTTCCAGGAACAACAACTGGCGTACTGGAATGCCTCACTCGGCGCCTCCGGCCCTCGTTGGCATGAGCTCTCCAGCAACCTGCGCAAGATCTGGAACGTCAGCCAGGTCCAGGGCTGGACCTCGACTGAATGCGACATGGCCAGGCAATTGTTCCTTTACCCGGACCTGCAGGACCGCAAGCACCATGACCGCTATGACACGCACGCCTATTTGATCGATATCGATGAAGTTGACGGCGATACAGTCCGTCGCGTGAACGAAAACTCGATCGTGGCATTGATCGCAAAGATCGACGGCAAAGAAGTCATCCTTATGTACTCTCTGCGCAACGGTTATGAGAAGTTCGATTCACAAGACGCGCTGGGGCAATCCCTGCCGACTCATCTGAACACCGTCAACCGCACAAAAATCCAGTGGCGGCTGTATGAGCCCGACGGCAATGTTTTCGATCACAAGGCCTGTGGGCTGATCGCTATGCAGGTCAAAGTCATCGGGGATCCCGGTTATCTGGAAGGCCTGATAGCCGACGAGAGGGAACAGGCCGATCACGACGGACCGGACCGGGGTAACGCCCCTTCCCAGGACTGGTTCGAGAAACAGACGCCCGATTGGTTGCAGGCCGCGTCGACATCCGACCAATTCCTGTTCGCCCAACACCTGAAAAACCTCTCGGCACTGGGCAGCGCCCATGCCGGCAAGACCTATCTGGACGGTATCCCCGCCATCAAGCAGTACGCCTTGAACAGGCTGAAGCAGCAGATGCTGGCCGACCACGCCGATGCCTTGACCCTCGACTTGGAAGCCATCGAGATCCAGATACGCAGTCCCGTCGTCTGGGGGACTTTCGTGGTCCCCGGCAAAATCCAAACCACTCGGTTCAGCCTCGTTGAACTGGCCTTGCAAAACCTGATTGCGCTTCCCTTGGGCGATAAAACCCTCAGGTCTGTCAATGGCCGTGCATTGCCCAAGTGGATGACGGCTAATTACATCGAGAACCTCATCACCCAAGTCGATATCGGTCGCGTTTATCCCGAGCTGATCAAAACCCAACTACTCGACGATCCGGCCGAATCAACCCGGCGCGAAAACCTGTACACCTCACAGTTGCGAATCCAGTTACCCCTGCTGGCGCTGGAGAGCAAAATCCGCAGGCTGGGGGACATCGATGAACGGGGTTACCGCTATGTCGCTGCGCTGATGGAGCCCAAGGAATCCGATCGCCAGGTCGATGGGCACCCCATCGTCCTGCGCCCACTGGCGTTCGAATCCAAGCATGCACTGAGCACCTCGGCAGACGTCGTGACCAACATGTTCGTGATCGGCCCGAAAGATCCGGATGCCGGCCCCTGCCTGCTTTATCGACCGTTGCTTGAGCCGCCGCTGTGTCAGTACCCGTCGTTCAGCAACCTGATCTACGCCATCCGGCAAACGGCCTCCTTGCGCCAATCGGTCCTGGCGTGGCTACCCGATGGGGTACGCGCCAGTTACAGCCGATTCGTTTTCCCGGACACCCTGCCTTCACCCTGGGCCATCGTGGAGTTTGCGGTCGACCCTGTATCGTCATGGCTCAATAGCGCGCCCATCGGTTTGAGCGACAAAACCCTGGGGGCTGACTTCCTGTCGCGGCTGTTCAAAGCCAATGCCGCTGCCCTGGTCGAGCTGGCCGACCGGCAATCGGTGTCCAACCGCGAAAATCGTTGGGCCACCTTCAAACAGACCGGCTGGTTGATTCTCAACCTGGCGCTGCCTTACCTGGGCACCGCCGTAGGCACCGCGGCCTGGCTCTGGCAAATTCTGGACGACCTTGAAACGTTGACCCAGAGCGACGAAGCCTCCAACCGCCAGGCCAAGTGGGAGGCCTTCGTCGACCTGCTGCTGAACATGGCCATGGCGATCACGACTCACGCCATCGACCGCGCCAGGGAAAACGCCGACAGCCGTCGACCCGAGGCGCCAGAGGTCGTGCCTGAACCGGCAAGCCCGACAAAACCTGAACTCGTGATCGAGAAGCTTGCCCCTCTAACGAACAAAAAACTGTCACCCGAGCACTATGACGCTATCCACTCCAGCGGTGCCTTGACAGACCAATCCGCCAAACGCGCCGAGCTGCTTGAATCCTTCAGCGTGAACAAACCCGAAAACGCCGAACAGCCCATGACAGAAGGCGCGCTCAAGGGGCTCTACGAGCAGGGAGGGCACTGGTACGCAAAAATGGCCAACCAGTGGTTCAACGTGACGGTGGAGGGCGAGCAGGTATCCATCGTTGATGAAAACGACCCCGCACGCACCGGCCCGCCCCTGATCAATGATGCTGAGGGCGAATGGCGTATCGACACGCGCCTGCGCTTGCGCGGCAGCGGGTCAAAGGGCGTCAGGCAAAAAGTCATCGCGGATGCGAAACGCCTCAGCACCCAACTGCTTGCCGAACTGAACCGGTTCGAGGAACGCAAAACCCAGGACCAGAAGCTGCTGACCATGAACGCCAAGGAGATGAACCAAGCCTCCGACTCTTCCAGGGAGGCCAGGCGCAACGCTTACTTGAGCACCTTGAAAACACAGCGGGAAAGCTACGAAGAAGCATTGGAGATTTTGATTCAGTGGCCCGTCTTCCAATCAAGGCCCGACGCACCTCGAGCCAGGCTCGGTTACCTGAACGCGCAGATCAACTTCACGTTCGAGGAGATAGGCACCCTGCAGGAGCGATTCACCCCGGCCCTGAGAACAGCGGTGGACATGGCCACCTCGAGCATCGAACAAGTGGAGCAAGCACACGTTGATGCCGCCGAAAACATGATCAACGTCGGTGAAGATATGATCGAGCGCCTGGATTACATGGAAACGCGCTTTTCCAGGCTGAGGAAGGTGGGGCGCGAAGGCGTTGAACTGCTGCGCAAACACCGGGCGAGAATGCCCGCCTACAAGAGCGATGCGATTCGGCTCATTCAGTTGGACATGTATCGTCACCTCTGCCTGTCACTGGAAAGCCTCAACGACCTGCCCGAAGGCTGGGCCGACATCAACCAGCTTGTCGATAACACCACCGTCGCTTTTCAAAGCCTGCATGACGCCATCAATGAACGAAGCGTGATCCGCCTGGACGAGCAGATCGATGCATTCGGCAGCCTGACGGAGCAGTTCACGGCCATCCAGGAGCACCTCCAATACGTGGGCGAGGAATACAGGGACAGCGTCCGTGTGACGGAACTCACTCGACTGGGCAAGCAGATCGGCCAGCTTAAAGAACGGGCGTTGCGCCATTTAGCACGCGCCCTCGACGAAAGAAGCAACCGGCGAAGCGAAGCCGGTCCTTACCAGGCGCGCCCCAGGCCCAGGAAAAAATTCATCCGGGCGCGCTTCTGGGGGCTGGTCAGTGGCGAACTCCGTTTAACCAAGACCCTGGAAGAAACCGATTGGCTCGATGTCAAACATCCGCTCACGGATCGAATCATCGCCACCTTCCATCGCAAGGAAACCGGCGAGTGGCTGCCCCATGTGAATACTGAGACGCCGTTGGCCGTCCCGGTGTTGGCGACCAGCATCACCAAGGGCAAGGCTCTGCTCGACGGATTGGCTGCGTTCAAGGCACAGGTCGAGCAATACACGACAAAGCCAGAGCGGTCGCCCACCGGCATCGGACTGATTCTGAACGCACACGCCAACCGGATGGAGAAAGTCGCCATCGCGATCACGAAGGGCCTGGACAATGCGTCAAACGAAACGGTTGACCTCTCGGCTGAGCAACAGCGTTTGGCGCAATCCACACGCACGGCACTCAAGAAAGCCTCGAAAACCCTTCACGACGAAAGCTTCGACACCGTACTGAATGTCATCAAACAACGCCCGCCGACCATGAGCGGCCTTCTCTGGCTCAAGAACCGAAACCAGATTTCCATCACCAAGCAAAAAAATCGGCAACGCATCAAAGGCCCTCTGCGCGGTTATCTCGACCGGTATGAGATCAAAGACCTGAAAACCAATAAGACCCTCTGGTTCGCCGATTTCCATTACTCAACGAGCTGGGTGCCGCCTCATGCGTTCGTTTCCGCGCGCTTGAGAACACCCGAGCAAGTCAATCAACGGATTGGCGTCGAATCCACCCAGACATTCAACCAGCGCCAACTGATCGAGCATTACCGCAGCGAAATCGCGGTGGATCAGGCCAAGGAAGTGTTTTTTTCCAAACAACCGTCATAACGGCGAAAACCCGGAGCATCCACAGATGCCCTGTTTCAGCCGTCAGGTTTTCCAGGCTGTCGCCAGGCCCGCCAGCGCAATGTCTATCGCCGCTGGCGGGACGGCCGCGAACCCCAGCACCAACCCGGCATGCACTTGCGACGACGTTGTAGTGGGCAGCCAATAACCACTCAAGCCATTGATCTCGACGCCCACGCTGGTCGCTTGCGCTATCAGTTCACACTCACGTTCAACGCTGTCCACCGGCACGGTGACATGCAGCCCGGCCACCACCGTGGGCATGACGCCAACGCCCGCAACCGCCTTCGGCCAGCCGCTCAGCAGCGCGTCACGCCGGGCCAGGGCGGCCCGGCGCATGCGCCTGATGTGCCGCTGGAAATGCCCGGCGGCCATGAACTCGGCCATCACCGCTTGGGTGCTGACTTCGGAGTGACGCATATCCACCGCGCGGCGGCGGGCGAAGGCGTCGACCAGGCCAGGCGGCAATACGAGATAACCCATGCGCAAGGCCGGAAACGCGACTTTGCCGAACGTGCCGACGTAAAGCACCCGCCCCTGGCGATCCAGCGCGGCCAATGGCGCCAACGGTGCGCCGCTGTAGCGGTATTCACCGTCGTAGTCGTCCTCGACGATCCAGCCGTCATTGCGTTCGGCCCAGGCTAGCAGCTCCAGCCGCCGTGCCAGGCTCATGACCACCCCGGTCGGGTATTGATGGGACGGTGTGACGTAGGCCAGCCGACAGTGGCTCAACGCACCGAGTGCCGTGCAATTCAACCCATCGCCATCAACCGGTACGCCTCTCACCTCGGCACCCGCAACAGCAAACGCATGCCCGGCGGCGCGATAGCCTGGGTTTTCCACCGCCACGATGTCACCCGGGTCCACCAGCAACTGTGCACAAAGGCTGATGCCCTGCTGCGCGCCGCTGGTGATCACAATTTGTTCAGCCGTGCAGTGCAGGCCTCGCGAACTGCGCAGGTATGCGGCGATCAGCCCACGCAAGCGCGCATCCCCCTGGGAATCGCCATAACAGAGCTGTTGCAGGTCCGGTTTGCGCCAGAAAGCCGCATTCAGCTTGGCCCAGACGTCGAAGGGGAACAGATCGAACGCTGGAATGCCGACCCGAAACGCCCTCGGTGGGCCACTGGGCGGCAGGGGCAAATGGTGCTTTTCGACCCGATCCAGCGCATCGCTGTGGATAACTTTACTGGATGGACCCACAGGTAAATCGAGCCAATCTGTGGATAAGGCTGTGGGTAAGCCTGTTGAAAACCCTGTGGATACTTTTGTGGATATGTTTTTCAGCGGCAGCGTCGTCGAGGACAGTTTCGCCACATAAGTCCCGTCACCGACCCGCCCTTCGATGAAACCCTCGGCGTAGAGCTGGTCGTAGGCGCGCACCACACTGTTGCGCGAGATCGACAGGGCCGCCGCCAGGTCACGACTGGCCGGTAGGCGCGTGCCGCTGGCCAGGCGCCCGTCCAGCACCCGTGCCCGTAAGGCCTGGTAAAGCTGGCGGCTGAGTCCCTGGCGGCGATCGAGCTCGATGCCCGCGGGGTTGAACGACAGTGGCGGCACGGCGTTGTTCATGACAGCTCCCGAAAATGGACCTGTGAAATTGGCTGAAAGTGGCTCTTACAACAGACCAATAGCCTGCCTAGGATGCTCGCATTCGCCAAGGAAAATCGTCATGTACAACCCTAAAGCCTTTGTCGTCGAAGACCTGCCCCAACTGCATGGCATGATGGGGGATTGCCGCCTGGCCGTATTGATCACGCAGGGCGAACACGGCTTGCAAGCCAGCCACTTGCCGTTGTTGCTGGACCCGCAACAAGGTCCCAACGGGAGCCTGTACGGGCACATGGCCCGGGCCAATCCGCAATGGCGCGACCTGGAAGCCGGCGCCGAAGCCCTGGTGGTCTTCAGCGGGGTCGATGCCTACGTGAGCCCGGGCTTCTACCCCAGCAAGGCCGAACACGGCAAAGTCGTGCCGACCTGGAATTACCTGGCGGTACACGCCTATGGCCGCGCCGAGGTGTTCAGCGATCCTCATCGCCTGCGCAACCTGGTCAGCGCCCTCACCGATCGCCACGAAACCGGCCGCGCCCAGCCCTGGAAAATCGATGATGCGCCGGCTGAGTACATCGACAGCATGCTCAAGGCGATCGTCGGTTTCGCCTTGCCCATCCAGCGCCTGGAAGGCAAACGCAAGCTCAACCAGAACCGCAGCCCGGCGGATGTCGCCGGCGTGCGCAACGGGCTCGCCGCCAGCCCCGATCCACAGGACCAGGCGCTCGCACGCCTGATGCCAGACCTATCATCCAAGGAGTGAACATGAGCCAAGTCGAAATCCGTCTCGTCAGCGCCGACGATCACGCTGCCTGGCTGCCGTTGTGGCAAGCCTACCTGCGGTTCTACAACACCGAGCTGCCGGACGCGGTGAGCCAGAGCACCTGGCAACGCCTGCTCGATGACCGCGAGCCAACCCACGGGGCCCTGGCCTGGAACGGCGACACGGCGGTGGGCCTGGTGCACTTCATCTATCACCGTTCGAACTGGAGCATCGAGAATTCCTGCTACCTGCAAGACTTGCTGGTGACGGAACAATGCCGTGGCACCGGCGTCGGTCGCCAGCTCATCGAATTCGTCTACCGCACCGCCAAGGCCGACGGTTGCGGCAAGGTGCACTGGCTGACCCACGAAACCAACGCCACGGCGATCCAGCTCTACGAGCGCATCGCCGAACGCCCGGGTTTCATTCAATTTCGCAAAGCCCTTTAAGGAGCACAGCATGTCGATTTCACTCGCCGATTGGAAAGGTGCCCCGGCACCGTCTACGCAACTGATCGAAGGGCGTTTCATCCGCCTGGAAAAACTCGATCCGGCGCGTCATGCCGATGGCCTGTGGCAAGCCCTCGAAGGCCCCGGCGCCGACCCGAAGCTCTGGGATTACTTGCCCTATGGGCCCTTCAAGGATCGCGGCGCTTTCGATGCCTGGCTGCAGAATCATGCGACCAATGCCGACCCGTATTTCTTCAGCGTGATCGACCGCGCCAGCGGCGATGTGCAGGGCATTCTCAGCCTGATGTCCATCGTGCCGGCCCAGGGCCGTATCGAGATCGGCCATGTGACCTTCGGTGCACCGATGCAACGCTCACCGAAAAGCACCGAGGCGGTTTATCTGCTGGCCAAGGAATCTTTCGCCCTGGGTTATCGCCGCCTGGAGTGGAAGTGCAACAACGCCAACGCCCGCTCCAGATACGCCGCCGAACGGCTGGGCTTCACCTTCGAAGGGGTGTTTCGCCAGCACATGGTGGTCAAGGGCCAGAACCGCGACACCGCGTGGTACTCGATGCTGGATTCGGAATGGCCCGCCATCGCCACCGGGTTCGAGCGCTGGTTGAGCGAGGAAAACCAGCGCGAGGACGGGCAAGTGCGCGGCTTGGTGGAGTGCCGCTCCTAGGCTGCACACAAAACCCTGTGGCGAGGGGATTTAGCGAAACGTCGCACCGCCCCGCTGGGCTGCGCAGCAGCCCTAAAGCATTGAACTCAATCTTCCTGACAGACCGAGTTGCCTGGCTTGGGGCTGCTTGCGCAGCCCAACGGGGATAAATCCCCTCGCCACAGGGCCTGGTTCACTGCACGACAGCGCAGCGTCGCAGACGCGGTGGTTACTCCCTCCCCACAGAAACGGCTCGAATCACTCGGGGTTCGACGTTTTGCGTGTGGCCAGGAATGACCGTAGCGACTCGGGGGTCACCCCCGGTCGGGCGTATTGCCAGGCCCAGGCCGGGATCGATCCATGAGCACTCAGATCCAGCGCGAGCGTCAAGCGACTATGGCCCGCAACAGTCCCTGGGAAATCGAAACCCTGCAGAAAATGCATGACTTGTCTTGGGGTCACGCCATAAGCGCCCAGAATCACCTGATGAGCCTGGGCTTCGTCGAGGGTCAGGCTGTCGATCAATGCGCTGGTAAACGCTGACTCAGAGCTCAGTGAATCCCGTTGCGCC
This sequence comes from Pseudomonas bijieensis, assembly GCF_013347965.1. Classification (NCBI taxonomy): domain Bacteria; kingdom Pseudomonadati; phylum Pseudomonadota; class Gammaproteobacteria; order Pseudomonadales; family Pseudomonadaceae; genus Pseudomonas; species Pseudomonas bijieensis. The sequence goes on from NZ_CP048810.1 coordinate 4,092,272, forward strand.
AGCGTTCGCCGGATATTCTCATCACTGAACTGCGGTCCCACCAGATCCTCCCAGATTCGCCGGGCGCTGCGCGGCGAGATACCCGGCATATTTTGAATGGATCGCCATAGATTCGGCGTCCCGAGCAAAATCGCAACCCTGCTGTTCGAAGGCGATTGTCCCGCAGCGCTGAATAAACCTGTGACGGTCGCCATATTGCGCTGATCGAGATACCGCACGCCCTGGAGGAAATCCAAAAAACTGATTAGTGCCCGCTGATGGAAGATCAGGTCGTGCAGGTTTTGATCATCGAACGGCTGCATCCAATCGATATCGATACGTCCGCTGCTCACCAATTCTTGATAACGGCTGCCGGCATACTCGGCAATGAGCTGAAGGCGTGAGTCAGACAACGCCGGATTACGTATCCATTGCGCCAGGACATTCACGGGGAACAGGCTGCCCAGGTTGGAAGCAACAACAGAGGATCGCAGGAGGATAGTCGCCCGCCTCAACAGGATGGGGTGACGCTGGAGGGCCACGGTGAGCAGATCCGTGAAATCCTCGGCCCTGTCGTAGTGCATGAACTGGTCCATCAGGTCTACGTCGTCGTCGATGACCGTGCCTGTTTCACGCTCGAATCGTTCGGCCACATTCTTCAAGTCGTCGCGATCGACCAGGTAGGCACCGTCGAGCAGTTCCTCGAGCTGATCGTCATCGAGGTGGCCGTGCGTGGCCTGATCGTACCTGACATACGCCAATTCATTGCGCGGATGATGGTCGGTCAGATCACGGGCCCGGACGCCGTACTCAAGCATGATATGCAGCGTATCCTGAGAGAGCAGGAGGAATTGATTATTGAGCAGTTCGGCGATTTCCTGACTGCGGATGGGCTGCAACAGGACATCCTCAAAAAAACTCTGCAAGGCTTGGTCTTTTTGCGCGTAGTAGGGAATTCTGCTCAGCATCAAGCGACCCTGCGTACGGGGTGATACAAAACGCCCTAGCATCTGCAGCATCTCCGGGGGCAAATCCGCCGCAGTGACTTGATCCAGTACCCTGCGCACGATGCCTCTTGCGTGCAGGCTCAAGTAATTCTCCAGCGGCTGAAACAAGCCATGGGGATTGGGAGCACCGTAGATCATCCGAGTCAGGTCACGCACCGCTGATCTACCCAGCACACTCTCCAACGCCTGGGCATTATCAAAGACCAATTGCTGCACCCCGGAAGGTTGCGTCACCAGGTAATCCTGCACCTGCGGGTGTTGATCGATGTAATCGGCGACTTCATTACGCAGCCCCTGCATCGAAAACCTCGCCTGCGGCTGCCCTTCGTTCAATCCTCGGGCGACGGCATTGAAGAAGCAATCGCCGTTGATATCAAACGCGATTTCATTCTGCTCGCCCAGCACCAGGAGGTAATGGTTTTCACCGATTCGCCTCAAGACGATATCCGAGCCCGACCTGAGCGGATGATCAGCCGCCGGGAAGGCACTTTCTTCTTGCCCCGGAGTAAAGCGTACTGACCAATCCTGGCGTACAGGCCTTTGCTCAATGATCAGCAAGCTACGGTTTTGTGGCCAACTCGCAAGCCGGGTGACGAGGCTCGGGACCAGATCCATGATCTCGACGTCCCACTCGTTTGGCGTGCGCACCAGATCGGAAACGGAACGAGACGATGTAGCCGGTTGCCCGGGCTGCGAAGGGCCGGGCTGAGGGGATGTGTCCCGCGAGCGCTTTGCGCCCCCAAAGCCGTGTCCTACCGCGCGCCACTCGTCGTCGGACATCCGCTGCACCGTATCGCGCATCACGCCATGGGAGCGGATGGGCAATCCCGTAGTGGCTTCGACAATGGTGGCCTCGGTGGCCTTCAACCGCGTATGGTCGTGCACCCGGTACACGGTCCCGTCGGGTTGCCGCACGAACACGGGGCGCGTCACGTTACCCGTGGCGGTATCCGTGATCGCGGGACGGTAAAAACCCTGTCGATCCGGCGTAACCCCTTTTATCAGCGACGTATCCGTCACGGTAAAACGGTCATAGAGCGCCTCTTCCAGTGGCAGCCCGAGCAGTTTTTCCCTCGAGCCTTGACGAGCCGTCACCGCCAGGAAAGAGGATTGCCCTCGCACGGGGAGCGTCACACCACCGGACAGTGCCTTCTTCCCCGCATAATTTGCCACTTGATGAACGAACGCCAGCGTTGGCAGGTTCATCGGAACCGCACCGGTCTTGACCACCAGCAAACCGGTCTTGATGGCGCGCGTGAGCATTTGAAAACCGGGCACCAGGAATCCGGCCAGGTCAAAGATAATTCCGACCGTCATCATCGCCAGCTTCCCAGCAGTTTGACGGCTGACATCCCGGTTGCTGTTGGAGCGGTGATCCGCGTAGGCGCTTTGGAAATTGACGTAGGCCTGGTGCAGCATTTCGAGAAGATCGCCTGCGAACAACGAACCACGAATCAGCGGACGACCGCCTTGCTGGCCCAACAAACGCTTGATCTGCTCGGGGTCCAGTGTGGAAATGCGCGAACGGAAATACGCCTGCCATTTTTCTTCCGGCAAAAGCCCGGCAATGCCGTCGCTCAGGTCAGCGAATTCATGAAAATCATCGCCACCGGGGCTGTCCGGGAAATAAACGCCAACGGTTCCCTCGATTTCCGGCCCCTCCTGATCGGAAAAAACCAGCACGCCATCGACGCTGACCGCATTGCCCATCATGTCCTGCTGCGCGCCCGCGCCCACGCTGCCCCCCAGTACAAGACCATGGACGCATACCTTGCGCCCACCTACCCGGGCACGCCCCGCCGTGGTGGGCGAGCGCAGGACAGCGTCCAGCCAGCAAGCGACTCGTTTGCGCGACATCGGAGGGGTGAAAGCGTTATCCAGCACGCTGGCCTTGAACACTTCGTCGCCCCTGAGCGAAGACTCGTAACCTTTGAATTTCAAGTTAGCCAGATACGCCGCCTGCCACGCTGCCTTGTATTCAGGTTTGTTCATCTCCTTGCGCAACAGGGTTTCATAACGGCCCCCAACATCAAGATGGCCCGCCATCCGGGCGAGTTGGTTGCCCGTCAACGTGACAAAAAAGCCGCTTGCCGGGTGCCTGACACGTTGGCCGTGTTGATCGACAACGTAAACGGTCAGCACTTCCCTCATCGCATTCGGATACTGATGCGGGCGCAGATTATCGAGCATCAACTGGGTCAGGCTGCTGATACGGGACTGCTTTCGATTAGCACGTTGCCCATAGAAAAGCGTGACCATGGTTTTGTCCGGATCCGGCTCTATACCCGGATGCACGGTTTGCTGCAGGTATTGCTTGATCTTCTGGCGAGTGAACTGCAACAACGTTTGGATACCGCCACCCAATTGGAAGACGGCCTGGAATACCTGCGCTTCCAGACGACGATAGTGGGCTTGCTCAGGACGCGTCGCGGCTTTATAGAAACCGGGGCGATTGTATTCGACCAGGGTCTGCTGACGCACAGCCAGGGGCGCGGCCAGCGACAACATGGGTAAAACAAGCGCACGTTCGGCACTTGCAGCAAAGGCACTCAACGCGAGCGTCTCGTTTCCTGGCGCGTTCATGACCGTTTCCAGGGCAGCACTTTGTACCTGCAACAGGTCATCGGCGGCCACTTCAAAAACATGCCCGGACAGTTCAGCAGTGATATCCACAATCGTACGTTCCTGCCCTCCATGGGTCGGACGGACGTTGCTGAGCAGATCCTGCACAGAGCGGAATCGCTGGATCCCGCCTTCCAGGGAATACAGGAACAAGGTCAGGCTATCGGTAAACTTGATCACCATCGCAGCAGGCCACTTCTGCGGCGCTGCCGTGCCCATATCAAGCATCACGGTGTAGACATGGGGGATGGGCGCCCGTGCCAAACGGTTTCGGTCCGCCATGGAGGGGTGAGTCGTGATGAGGTCCAGCAGACGATCTTCATCTTTTTGCTGGATTCGTTCACTGGCCGTGAGTGGGATGGCCGAACTCCGATCAACTTTGTACAAATCGAAAAGATGCAGGAATCGCAGGGAAAGCAAATGAGCGAGGGCCTCTGCCGTGGTGCACGGGGTCGCTGTCTCAAGAATGCCCGCGTGACATGGGTTATCGCGAAAGCGCTTCAACTCATCGCGGAACTGGCGCTTCACACGCTCATTCGTGGTTGGATTGGCGATGTAAAGTACCGACTCCATGGCCCGTAGAACCTGGGCGTCCACCGGGCCGGCAAACAGGCTGTCGGCCTCGGCCACCGAGTCCGGGCGAGTGCAGAATCCGACGCCGCCGCCGGTGTAACTCGCAGGCGTATTCGTCTGCAAACACCCCCACATGACGTCGCTGAAACTCTCCGAGACCGTCAGCGAGCGCACACCGTTCGAGTCGCTGGTGAAGCGGCTCACATAACAGTAATCAGGGTCGATCTTACCCAGCAGTGAAGCGCGTAGCTTGCGCTCGGGGATCTTTGTCTCGAGCGTGTCCACCAGCAAACGATTGAGCACCGAATCGAAGGTCGGAAGCGCGGCGAACAAACGCGCCAGTTTCACCTGGTTGGTGTCCAGAAGCTCCAGTAACCTGGCCTGCTCCTTGCCCTTGGGGCTGAGCAGATCGTATTGAACCGCGCTTGTGGGGGTGGCAGGTTGCGGAGTGCTTCGATAGTTGCGGGGAATGCCTGCGTGCAGTTCGTTCAAACGGTTTTGCGAGAGCGCTCGCCCCTCGACGCGAAGGGACGAGAAATCCAGGGACATCAGGCTTCTGTGTGGATAAACCCAGCCATCGCGGGGGGACCGGGCAGGAGTGCCGCCCGTCTCCTGGCTTTGATAGGCCACTAAAAAACCCTGGGTAACGGCATCGCGCAAAGGCACCGAAGTGCGTTTTCTTTTTGCGGCCGAGTCGACGGTCTCGACCTCTTGATAAGTGACCTGAACCAAGGTGTCACCGGCAAGGCCTCGTTCAAGCAGCCATTGATCGGCAAACGTGTGCGGTTGAAATGGAGCCCCACCGGGTAACAGGTTGATGGGTTTAAAGGGAGCGACAGAGGTCGATGGCACGCCCGGCTCATCTTCAGGAAAAGTAGACATTTAAGAGTCCGGTTTAATTGAGGAACCCGGACCCTATCCCGTCACTGAGCGGCAAATGACATACATATATATAGCTGTCGCCGCCCATTCGACGAAAACCGTAAGCGTGGATGTCGTCCAACAAAACGGCCGGGCAACTCAGCCCAGCGTTTGCGCCAACACTGCGATGTGCTCCGGTCCTATCCCGCAGCAGCCGCCCAAATGACTGGCCCCGCGCTTGCGCCAGTCGGCCGCCCATTGCAGGTAGCCCGGCGGATCGAGGTCGTCGCGCAGCGGGTCCAATCCGTCGTTGGCCGTCGCTTCCTTCGGCTGCGGCGGGAAGGCGTTGGCGTAGGCGCCGATGTGGATGCTCACCCCCAGTCGCTCGAAGGTTTCCCGCGCCGCATCGATCGCCCCGCCAATCACTTCTGGTTGGCTGCAGTTGAACAGCAGCACTTCGACGCCCAGCTCGGCCGCGACCGCTGCAGCGTCCGCCACCGGTTCGCCGGAGCGCAGGCGTGGCACTTCGTCCGTGTCTTCATCCTTCAAGGTGAACGACAGCCAGAACGGCTTGCCATCCTTCGGCAGCCCGGCGTGAATCGCCCGCGCTTCGACGGTCGAGCTTTGCGTCTCGGCCAGCCAGAGATCGACATGGGGCGCCAGGCCGGTCACCAGTGGCGCCAGCAGCTCGTGGGCGCGGGACGCATCGAACAGATCCGGCCGATAGGAACCGAACAGCGGCGGCAGCGACCCGGCCACCCGCACCGCTTTGCCTGAAGCCTGCACCGCCCGTTGCGCCAACTCACCCGCCAACGCAGCCAGGGCCTGGCCTTCTGCGGCGAAACGCGCCTCGCCAATGTGAAACGGCACCACGGCGTAGCTATTGCTGGTGATGACATTCGCGCCGCTGGCGATATAGGCCACGTGCACGGCCTCCACCGCCTGAGGTGCTTCGCTCAGGGCCAGTGCCGACCACTCGGGCTGCCGAAACGGCGCGCCACGGCGTTGCAGTTCGCGGCCCATGCCGCCATCGAGAATGACTGTCGTTGCTGCGCCCATATGCGATTCACTCATAAGCTTATGAAAAATACTCACTACCGGAGTTGTTCTTATAACTATTTAATACGCACCAATCGGTTAACTACAACTTATTTTTCTACCCAGGGACTTCACGTGAAACTACAACCATTGCTGGCCCTGGGCCTGACTCTGCTGGCCGCCTCATCGCAAGCCTTCGCCGGTGCCACCCTGGATCGCATCGAACAGAAAAAAGAACTGGTCGGCGTGCTGATGGAAAGCTACCCGCCCTTCTCGTTCCTCAACGATCAGAACCAGCTCGACGGTTTTGACGTGGACGTGGCCAAGGCCGTGGCGCAGAAACTGGGCGTGAAACTGCGCCTGGAAACCCCTTCCTGGGACGTGATCGCTGCCGGACACTGGAGCGGGCGCTATGACATCTGCATCTGCTCCATGACGCCGAGCAAGGCCCGCGCCGAAGTGTTCGATTTCCCGGTGCAGTATTACGCCTCGCCAGCGGTGATCGTGGTCAACGCCAAGGACGACCGTATCCACGGTGCCAAGGACTTGAGCGGCAAGAAGGTCGGCCTCACCAGCGCGTCCAGCTACGAGAGCTACCTGAACAAGAACCTGGTGATCGAAGGCGCCGAGGATACCCAACTGAGCTATCCGTTCGAGGACGTGCAGATCGCCCCGTACGACACTGACAACGTAGCGTTCCAGGACCTCGGCCTGGGCGCCGGAGTGCGATTGGACGCCGTGCTGACCAACCTGGTGACCGCACAACCGCGCCTGACCGAAGACAAGCGCTTCAAACTGGCCGGCGAGTCGCTTTATTCCGAACCGAACTCGGTCGCCATCGAAAAAGGCGATGCTCAATGGGACAACAAGGTGCGTGAAGTCTTTGCCCAGTTGAAACAGGACGGCACCTTGAGCAAACTCTCGCAAAAATGGATCGGCGCCGACATTACCCAATGACTTCTTTTCCACCGCCTCAGCCACCGCCAACGGTGGCTGAGTCACGCCTGCAAAAAATCTTCGGTTTCCGCACCCGGCTCTACCTGACCTGGGCGGCCATGCTGGTGCTGTTCGCGAGTTTCTTCCTGAGCTTCGACCTGAAGTTCTCCATCATCCTCGACAAACTGCCGAACTTGCTGGGCGTGCATCTGGCGCCCAATGGCTTTCTGCAAGGCGCGGTGCTGACGCTGTTTCTGTGCCTGTGCTCGATCGTCGCGTCATCACTGTTGGGCTTCATCACCGCCCTGGCGCGGTTGTCCAGCAGCGCGGTGGCGTTTGGCATCGCCAGTTTCTACGCGTCGTTCTTTCGCGGCACGCCGCTGCTGATCCAGATCCTGCTGATCTACCTGGGCCTGCCACAACTGGGCGTGGTCCCGGGCGCCATCGCCGCCGGGATCATCGCCTTGTCGCTGAACTACGGCGCCTACCTGAGCGAGATCTTCCGCGCCGGCATCCTCGGCGTCCCCAACGGCCAACGCGAAGCTTCCCTCGCCCTGGGCCTGAGCGAAACCGTAATCTTCTGGCGCGTCACGCTGCCCCAGGCCATGCGCACCATCATCCCGCCGACCACCAACCAATTCATCTCCATGCTCAAGGATTCTTCACTGATCTCGGTGATGGGCGTTTGGGAGGTGATGTTTTTGGCGCAGTCTTATGGTCGGTCCAGCTATCGGTATATTGAGATGCTGACGACGGCGGCGATTATTTACTGGTTGATGTCCATTGCGTTGGAGTTGGTCCAGGCGCGGATGGAACGGCATTATGGGAAGGCTTATCTGAATAATCGCTGAGCTGGGGTGGGATTTTAAGGTCGCTGTGTATATCCGTTTCTGCGGTCACGGCCACTTAGGGTTCCGCCCTGACGGCGGCTCACTTTCGAAAAGCCGGAATGCCGGCCCAGGCGAAGGTAACCAAAGCGCTTCTGCCCCACCACTCGGTGCCTCGCCTAGGCTCGGCATGCCCACTGCGCAATACCTGCATTCGGCCAGCGTGGTTAACGGGGCGCCGAAATCAACGTCCTCCGCGAGGCGGCCTGATAGCCGACCTGGTTCTTGGTGAGATCGCGTTTCCCCTGTGGGAGCGAGCCTGCTCGCGATGAGGCCAGCAAGCCCAACATCCATGTGACTGAACCACCGCCATCGCGAGCAGGCTCGCTCCCACAGGAGGAACGCGGTCCCACCAGGAACCAGGTCGATCCTAGGCGAAACACGGAGCAGGTTTACAGAGTCGATATTTGACAGACAGATCTCGGATCTCCGACCAAACAGAAAGGCCTGAGTATGCTGTAGGGCAATGCCTCACCGCCACGGAGGCCGGCGCCGTGACTCTGTGATCACAGCGTGGGCAGCCTACAAGCTCCATCGCTATGTCTCGCCAGCAGCTAGGAGACGGCTGGCATCGCCGCCCAAGGTGAAATTTTTAAAGTGCGACCTCCTTCATGAGAGGTCACATTCGATGCCAACCCAACATTCATTCCTGCCCCAACAGCTCACGCTGACAATAGCCTTGGTACTCGGCTGTGCCGATGTTTCGATGGCCCTGCAATCGACCGACGACGCTACGCCCCCAACCTCTGAAACAGCGACCCAGAAGCAAACCCAACCCAATCATTCGAAGGCATCCCTCAGGCCACCCAAGTTCACAACACTGGAGGGAGAAACGCCGCCCACTATCCGTTTCAATAGAGGCTTGGTAGAAGCGAGCACTCGATTTCGCAATCTCGGTCAAATGGGGGCCGAGGTACACGTTGCCGGCGAGTTTCATAACGAGGGCAGTGTGGGCAAGTCTGTCTTCGTGAACGAGACAGGCAGTTTCAGCGGCCATGGCACAGTCGACACGCTGAACGTGAAGGGCCTGTTGAACGTAGACCCTGCGAGCGGGGCGCCTACGGTCAAAAAAAATCTTGAACTGTCGCAAAGCGCAACGCTGCTCTACGGCATCCATCCAGAAAGCGGCAGCGCCACAATCAAGGTCGGCGGCACCGCGACGCTAGGCGGTGCGACGCTGAAGATTACATCGTTGCCAGGCGAGTCCATCGGCGCGGGCAAGCACATCGTGATCGAGGCGAAAAAAGTCGATGGGGAGTTCGGGAAGGTCGTCAACGAGCTCGCCTTCGTGACCGCGAAACCTGACTACGCCACCGAGAAACAAGTGGGACTGACGCTCACACTCAAGGATGTTCCGCCCAAGGAAGTCGCGCCCACTCCTAATGGCCAAGCTGTTTTAGCCGCTATCCTGGGATCAGGATCGACCCAACCAACGCAAGCGGAACCCTCCATCACCTCTCCGACGCCACCCTCTCCTGCCGTCGAGCCACAAGCCGATCGCTCAGCGTCCAAGCCCACCGAACCAGCAAAAGTTGTTGCCAGCACCCAACCCAAGCCCGCCGCCCAGGTGCAAGCTGTCAAGCCAGCCCCCAAACCCAATGCCGCCGTAAACGCCTTGCTCGGCACCAATATGGCCACAGCCGCCGACGCCATCGACCAACTGGGCGACTACAACACCGCCGACCTGGGCAGCGCCACCCTGAGCAGCATCACCCCCATCAGCACAGGAATGCTCTCAGCCATGGATCGGCGAAGTCCGACGGGTGCACACGACAACGGCCAGGTCTGGGTCCAGGCGATCGGCAACAGCGGCAGCATCGGCAGGCAACTGGGAAGCTATGCCCTGAAGCACTCGACCAAGGGTTTGATGCTGGGAACCGACTGGGCTATCAGCCCCGATTGGCGCTTGGGATTGATCGGCGGCAAGACGCACACCCGGTTGGACAGTCGTCAATTCGACGGCCGGCTCGACAGCTGGCTGGTGGGTGCCTATGCCTTACGCCAGGACGGACCACTGGCGCTGCGCCTGGGTGCCGTTTATGGCAGTCATGACGGCAGCACCAAACGCCACGTGGCCTACAACGGTTTCAGCGATCGCCTCAAAGGTCGTTACGATGCCAATACGCAGCAGGTCTTTGGGCAACTCGGCTACAACCTGAACGTAGGGCATTTCGATGTCGAGCCCTATGTCCAAGTGGGCTACCAACGCTATCAACGCGATCGCTATACCGAGAAAGGTGGAAGCGCGGCGCTGCAGTTCAGTGGCCAGTCTCAGGACAATTACAACAGCAACCTTGGCCTGCGCCTCGCCCGAACTCTACCTCTTGACCAAGGCATGCGACTGACGCCCCGCTTGAATCTCGGTTGGAAACACTTATACGGCGAGACCCGGGGCACTTCCCGCCAGCGCCTGGCCAGCGCAGGCAATACCTATACCGTCGAAGGCGTCGAGCTGGACCGGGACAGCCTGCTCTTCGAAACAGGGCTGGACCTGACCGTTTCGCCACGGCATACCCTGGGGGTGAGTTATAACGGTGAAACCGGTCAGGACAACCGCAACGGCGCGCTGATGGGCCAGTGGCGAATGATGTTCTGACAGGCAAAAAAAGGGGAGCACATGCCCCCCCGAGGTTAAAACGTTGTATCGAGGCTGTTTATTCAGCCTTCGATCTCGATCAGGATCTCACCCGGGTTGACCCGGTCGCCCTTGGCTACATGAATAGCGGTGACCTTGCCGGCGATGGCCGCCTGCACTTCGGTTTCCATCTTCATGGCTTCGGTAATCAGCACCGCTTGGCCGGCCTTGACCACGTCGCCTTCCTTGACCAGAACATCGACGATGTTGCCCGGCATGGTGGTGCTGACGTGACCCGGCGCAGTGGCTTGCTTGCGCTTGCTGCTGCCGCCGCTGACGAACTCATTGAGCGGTTCGAACACGACTTCTTCGGGCATGCCATCGATGGACAGGTAGAAGTGACGCTTGCCTTCGGCCTTGACGCCCACACCGGTGATGTCGACGCGATAGGTCTCACCGTGAACGTCGATGACGAACTCGGTCGGCACACCTTCGCCGCCCGCCGAGCTCACGCTGCCCGCCTCGGGGATTGGCAGCAGCACTTCCGGGGTCAGGGTGCCGGCTTCGCGCTCTTCGAGGAACTTGCGGCCGATGTCCGGGAACATGGCGTAGGTCAGTACGTCTTCTTCGGATTTGGCCAGCGCGCCGATTTCGCCACGCAGCTTGGTCATTTCCGGCTTGAGCAAGTCGGCCGGACGTACGTCGATCACTTCTTCGCTACCGATGGCCTGACGACGCAGCTTCTCGTTCACCGAGCCTGGCGCCTTGCCGTAGCCGCCCTGCAGGTAGAGCTTCACTTCGTTGGTGATGGTCTTGTAGCGCTCACCGGCCAACACGTTGAAGAACGCCTGGGTACCGACGATCTGCGAGGTCGGGGTAACCAACGGCGGGAAGCCGAGGTCTTCACGCACGCGCGGAATCTCCGCCAGCACTTCGTTCATCCGGTTCAGTGCGCCTTGCTCTTTCAACTGGTTGGCGAGGTTGGAGATCATCCCGCCCGGAACCTGGTTGACCTGGACGCGGGTGTCCACTGCGGTGAACTCGCTTTCGAACTGGTGGTACTTCTTGCGCACAGCGTAGAAGTACAGACCGATTTCCTGGAGCAATTCCAGGTCCAGCCCGGTGTCGAACTCACTGCCCTTGAGGGCCGCGACCATCGATTCGGTGCCCGGATGGCTAGTACCCCAGGCGAAGCTGGAGATCGCGGTGTCGATGTGATCGGCGCCGTTCTCGACCGCCTTGAGCTGGCACATCGCGGCCAGGCCGGCGGTGTCGTGGGAGTGGATAAAGACCGGCAGCGACTGTTCGCTTTTCAGCGCCTTGACCAGTTCGCCGGTGGCGTACGGCGTCAGCAGGCCGGCCATGTCCTTGATCGCCACCGAGTCGCAACCCATGGCTTCCATTTGCTTGGCCTGGGCCACGAACGCGCCGATGGTGTGCACCGGGCTGGTGGTGTAGGCGATGGTGCCCTGGGCGTGCTTGCCGGCGGCCTTCACGGCTTCGATGGCAACCTTCAGGTTACGCACATCGTTCATCGCATCGAAAATACGGAACACATCGATGCCGTTGACCGCCGCCTTGGCCACGAACGCCTTGACCACGTCATCGCTGTAATGGCGGTAGCCCAGCAGGTTCTGGCCGCGCAGGAGCATTTGCAGGCGAGTGTTGGGCAGTGCTGCGCGCAGTTGGCGCAGGCGTTCCCACGGGTCTTCCTTCAGGAAGCGCACGCAGGCGTCGAATGTCGCGCCGCCCCAGACTTCCAGCGACCAATAGCCGACTTTGTCGAGCTTGTCGCAGATCGGCAGCATGTCTTCGGTGCGCATGCGGGTGGCGAGTAGCGATTGGTGGGCGTCGCGCAGGATTGTGTCGGTAACAAAGATCTTCTTGGACATGTTCATGATTCCTTACAGGCCTGCGTGGGCGGCAATGGCGGCGGCGATGGCCAGGGCCAGCTCTTCGGGTTTGCGCTTGATCGAGTAGTTGGTCAGTTCAGGGTGGCTTTCAACGAAGCTGGTATTGAACTGGCCGCTGCGGAATTCCGGATTGCGCAGGATCTCCTGGTAATACGCGGCGGTGGTCTTGACCCCCTGCAGGCGCATGTCATCCAGGGCTCGCAGGCCACGGTCCATCGCTTCTTCCCAAGTCAACGCCCAGACCACCAGCTTCAGGCACATCGAATCGTAGAACGGTGGAATGGTGTAGCCGGTGTAGATCGCCGTGTCGGTGCGCACACCCGGGCCGCCAGGGGCGTAGTAGCGGGTGATCTTGCCGAAGCTGGGCAGGAAGTTGTTTTTCGGGTCCTCGGCGTTGATCCGGAACTGCAACGCAAAGCCACGGTGCTGGATGTCTTCCTGCTTGACCGACAGCGGCAGCCCGGAGGCGATGCGGATCTGTTCGCGAACGATGTCGATACCGGTGATTTCTTCGGTGATGGTGTGTTCCACCTGCACCCGGGTGTTCATCTCCATGAAGTACACCTCGCCTTCGGCGAGCAGGAACTCCACGGTGCCGGCATTCTCGTAGCCCACGGCCTTGGCGGCGCGCACCGACAGGTCGCCGATGTAGGCGCGCTGCTCGGGGGTCAGTTGCGGGCTCGGGGCGATTTCGATCAGCTTCTGGTTGCGGCGCTGGATCGAGCAGTCACGTTCGAACAGGTGCACCACGTTGCCGAAACTGTCACCCAGGATCTGCGCCTCGATGTGCTTGGGGTTGACGATGCATTTTTCCAGGAACACTTCCGCCGAACCGAACGCCTTGGTGGCTTCGGAAATGACCCGCGGGAAGGCCTGTTCGAGCTCTTCGCGGCTGTTGCAGCGACGGATACCACGACCGCCGCCACCGGAGGTGGCCTTGAGCATCACCGGGTAACCGATCCGATCACCTTCGGTCAGGGCTTCTTCGATGCCCGACACGTTGCCTTCGGTGCCCGGCGTGACCGGCACGCCGGCCTTGATCATGCTGCGGCGCGCTTCGGTCTTGTCGCCCATGCGGCGGATGACTTCGGCCGACGGGCCAATGAATTTGATTCCGCGCTCGGCGCAGATGTCTGCCAGTTCGGCGTTTTCCGAGAGAAAACCGTAGCCGGGGTGCAAGGCATCACAGCCGGTTTCCACCGCCAGGTTCACCAGTTTGCGCGGGTTGAGGTAGCCGGCCAGCGGATCGGCGCCGATGCTGTGGGCCTCGTCCGCACGCTTGACGTGCAACGCATGGCGGTCCGCGTCGGAGTAGACCGCGACCGAGCGAATGCCCATCTCGGCGCAAGCGCGCACGATGCGGACGGCAATCTCACCACGGTTGGCGATCAGGATCTTTGTTATCAATTGGAGGTTCCCTTGAGCCGGTGATACCACGGCCTGGGGTCCAGGCCGACGCGTGACCAGATGTAACAATTGGTCGCAGCTCCACACTAGTCCTGGCCGTTGATTAACAAAAATGAATAATTATTGGGTCATGCATAAGCAAAGACTTATAGTTGTGCTAATCGTCCCGGCCCAGAGTGCTTAGAAAATGCGTAAGTCATTGATGCGTATGACATTGCGTCAATTGCAGATTTTCAACGAGGTCTGCGACCTGAGGTCCTACAGCCGTGCAGCCGATGAAATGTCTCTCACACAACCGGCCGTTAGCCTACAGATTCGATCCCTCGAGGAGCTTATCGGCCAACCCCTGTTTGAGTACGTTGGCAAAAAACTCTACATGACCGAAGCCGCCGAAGCGTTGCAACGGGCCAGCCGGGACATCTTCGGGCGCCTGGAAAACCTCGACATGCAGCTCTCGGACATGCAGGGCTCGCTGCAAGGCCAGCTCAAGCTGGCAGTGGAGTCCAGCGCCAAGTACTTCGTCCCGCACCTGTTCGCCGCGTTCAAGCGCCAGCACCCGGAGGTCAATCTCAACCTCACCGTGGTCAATCGCGGCCAAGTCATCCGCCGGCTTTCGGACAACCGTGATGACCTGGTGATCATGTCCATGGTGCCCCAGGACATGGGCCTGGAGTTCCTGCCATTTCTCAACAATCCCATTGTCGCCGTGGCGCCGCCCGATCATCCGTTGTGCCACATGGGCCCGCTGCGCTTGCAGGACCTGGAACCCTATACGCTGCTATTGCGCGAACCGGGTTCAGGTACGCGGCTGGCCTGCGAGGAGTACTTCAAGGAGAAACGGGTGCACTTCACCCAGACACTGGAGGTGGCGTCGGCGGAGGCTCAGCGCGAGTGCGTGGTGGCCGGGCTGGGCGTGGCGCTGTTGACGCGCCACGCCGTGAGCCGGGAATTGTCGTCCGGCGCACTCATCGAGCTGCCGGTGGAGGAGTTGCCGCTGTACCGCAGTTGGTGCCTGGTGCAGGCCAGGGCCAAGCGCCTGTCACCAGTGGCTCACGCCTTCCTGGCATTCGTTCGCGGCGAGCGCGCTCAGATCATTGGCCTGGTTGAGCGTTTCGACGGGAAGCCGCCGGCGTTGCCTGCCAGTAATTGAACTCTGTGGCGTCAGGAAATTCGCTGATTTCGGCCAGAAGTTGGCGCTGCTCATAGCGGTCTTCGATTGCACGACGGAACGCCATGCGGCGCTGGTCTTCCTGCTGACGACGGGTTTTGACGGCGCTGCGTTCTTCGTAGGACTGGGTCATGTCGAGACTCCCAAGACGTATACGGGGAGCTTTACGATGACGGCGCGCGATGACGGTTTGGCGGCGCGAGGGTTACAGAACGATGAATTCGGGCAAATGATCCCTGTGGCGAGGGAGCTTGCTCCCGCTGGGCTGCGAAGCGGCCCCCACGATTTATCCAGATACACCGGATGGGTTGGTTTGCGACTGCTGCGCAGCCGAGCGGGAGCAAGCTCCCCTCGCCACAGAAGCCCCTCAACCTCAGGGTTCGGGATTCAGTCGTCCAGCGCCTTCACCGACTTGGGCGACAACCGCAAGCTGCGCAGGCTGCGCTTCACGCTCTTGAGGTGGTTGACCAGGCTTGGGCCCCGCGCCATGGCGACGCCCATTGCCAGCACATCGATCACCACCAGATGGGCGATACGCGAGGTCAGCGGCGTGTAGATCTCGGTGTCTTCGTGCACGTCGATGGCCAGGTTCACCGTGGACAGTTCTGCCAGCGGCGTCTGGCTCGGACACAAGGTGATCAGCGAGGCACCGCTTTCGCGCACCAGGTTGGCGGTGATCAGCAGGTCCTTGGAACGGCCCGACTGGGAGATGCAGATCGCCACATCGGTGGGTTTCAAGGTCACCGCCGACATGGCCTGCATGTGCGGGTCGGAATAGGCCGCTGCCGTCAGCAGCAGCCGGAAGAACTTGTGCTGGGCATCGGCCGCCACCGCGCCCGAGGCGCCGAAGCCATAAAACTCGACACGCTGGGCCTGGGACATGGCCGTGACGGCTTTTTGCAACGCCACCGGGTCGAGCTTCTCGCGAACCTCCATCAGGGTATGCAGGGTCGTGTCGAAGATTTTCAGGCTGTAGTCCGCGACCGAGTCGTCCTCATGGATCGCAAACTGACCGAAGCTCGCACCGGCCGCCAAGCTTTGCGCTAGCTTGAGTTTCAGGTCCTGGAAGCCCGAGCAACCGATGGCCCGGCAGAAACGCACGATGGTCGGCTCGCTGATGCCGACGCTGTGGGCAAGATCGGCCATGGAGCTATGCATCACGGCCGCTGGATCAAGCAGTACGTGATCGGCGACTTTCAGCTCCGACTTGCGTAGCAAGTGGCGTGACTGGGCGATGTGTTGCAGCAGGTTCAAGGGGCTGGACTCTTGTTATGGGCAGATGCCGGGATGTAGCAAGCTTGTAGTTATACTACAAGAATTGGCTTTTTGCCCGTCCAAAACGTAACTGGATGACCTCGTCGCCCCTTTGTTTTGGCCGAGGATCCGCCGATGTAGCAGCTTGTGCCATAGCGCAAACCTTCAACGCTGCCGATCCGCTGATTTCCAGCCCCGTCCTGAACTTCCAACCCGGGGGGAAATCGTCTATTGGTCATTAGCCAATCACCCAATAACTTGCTCCCCCTCAACAATATATCTCTGCAACACTAGACAGTAGATCTTAAGACCGAACCAAGTAAGCCGTCGAAAACTCATTTCTCCTTACAATACCAACCGCAATTGAGCAGACGCTACCAAGGCAAAGTAGATATATTGGCTCCCGCAGGAAGCAATCAACTTAACTACAGGAGTTACTACCATGAAAATCACGACTAAAGATTGGACCGCACAAATCGACCGCATGCCAGGTGCCGCGTCTTTCCGTACCTTTGGCACCGTCAGTGTAGCCAATAGCGGCGTTATCCCCACGCTGGTACGCAGCGACCTACAGGACAAGTCCTTTGATCTGCGACTGGAATTGAAACTTAAACACTCCGACGGAGTTTCACTGCCGGTACTGACAGACAAGTTCGTTGAATATAAAGAGCTGGGCGACTCCAATGTCACTGGCGTCAGTATTTTTTTCGAAGGCCAGTTACTGCACCACATCGATGAAGTGCTAGTCACTAACTAAGCGTAGACCCCATAACTTCCCGTCAGACGATTTCGTTGCCTGACGGGAAGTTATCGTCGTGGTTCAGGCTCATTCAACCAGGTGTTGCGCCCGCAACAACCCAGCCAACCCTTCAGCCTCTACCGGCCGGCTGATCAGATACCCTTGAACCTCATCGCAACGTTCGTTCCTGAGGAACTCGAGCTGCTCCTGCCGCTCAACGCCTTCGGCCACTACCTTGAGCGACAACCCATGGGCCATTGCAATGATTGCCCGGGTAATGGCCGTGTCCACGCTGCCCTCGCCCAACCCACGAATGAATGCCTGGTCGATCTTCACGTAATCCACCGGGATACGCTTGAGGTAACTCAGCGATGAGTAACCGGTGCCAAAATCGTCGATCGCCAGCTTGACCCCAAGGTCACGCAATTGCTGGAACGTGGCGATGATGTGCTCGACGCTGTCGAGCAACTGGCTTTCGGTCAGCTCCAACTCCAGGTATTGGGGTTCCAGGCCGGTTTCTTCCAGCACTTGCCGCACCAGGCTGACCAGCTTGCCCTGGCGCAATTGATGCACCGACAGATTGACTGACACCCTGATCGGCGCGAGCCCCTGGCGCTGCCATTCGCATGCCTGCCAACAAGCCTGGCGCAACACGAATTCGCCAATCGGCCCGATCAACCCGGTTTCTTCGGCCAGGCCGATGAAATCCCCCGGAGGCACCCGGCCCATGACCGGGTGATCCCAACGCACCAGCGCCTCGGCGGCGTTCAGGCGACCGGTCGCCAGGCACAGTTTTGGTTGATAAAAGACCTTCAGCTGCCGCTCTTCCAAGGCCTTGCGCAGTTGATTTTCCAGTTGCAGGCGCTCCAGCGTGCTGGCCTGGAGGCTGTCGGTGTAGAACTGGAAGTTGTTGCCCCCCAGATGCTTGGCATGCTGCATGGCCATGTTCGCCTGGCTGACCAGCGTTGCAACTTCCCGCGTATTGTCAGGCAACAGGCTGATGCCGATGGAGGCACTGAGCACCAGTTCATGGCCTTCGATGGTCAGCGGCACTCGCAACTTGGCGGCCAGTCGGGTCGCCACCCGCGCCAGGCTTGAAAGGTTGCCATAGGCATCGAACAACACCGCAAACTCATCGCCGGACAGCCGGGCGATGGTATCCGCCTCGGGCAGTGCATTGATCAGGCGTCGGGCCATTTTCTGCAACAACTGGTCGGCGATGTCATGACCAAGGCTGTCGTTGAGCAATTTGAAACGGTCCAGGTTGATATGCAGCAACGCCAGGCTGCGCCGTCCACCCTGGCGCACACGCTGATGGGCCTCGTGCAGGCGCTCACGAAACAGCGAGCGATTGGCCAACCCGGTCAATTCGTCGTAATGGGTCAGGTAGCGCATTCGCTCTTCGGATTCGCGTCGCGCCGAAAGATCGGCGAAGAAGCCTACGATATGACTGACATTTCCCCGAGCATTGCGCACGACATTCAGTTGCAGCCATTGCGGGTACAGTTCGCCGTTGGCTCGCGCCTCTACCAGCTCACCCTGCCAGGTGCCGTGCTGCTTGAGCGATTGGCGAATGACGGGGTAGTGCCGGCGCGCGTCGCGGCTGCACGGCAGCTCAACTACATTGCGCCCGAGCATGTCATCGATATCGAACCCGGTGACCCGGGTGAACGCCTGGTTGGCAGCGAGTAGTACGTAGTTGGGGTCGAAAATCACGATACCTTCGCTGGCGGCCTCGAACACCGTGGCCGCCAGTTGCCGTTGCTGCTCGAGCTCCTTGCTGGCGCTGATGTCGCGCCGGGTGCCGACCATACGCAGCACCCGTCCGCTCTCGCTACGCTCCACCGCCCGGCCACGGTCTTCGATCCAGACCCAGTGACCATCGCCGTGACGCACGCGGTATTCGATCTGGTAATCCTCGCTGCGGCCCTTGAGGTGTTCGACCAAGGCTCGCTTGAGCGCCGGCAGGTCTTGGGGGTGCAGCCGCGGGGTGAGATGGCTGAGCATCGCCGTGACGTATTCGGGCTCCAGGCCGAACAGTTCCTTGAGCTGAGTGTGGTGGACTTCATCAGTCTGCAGATTCCAATCCCACAACCCCAACTCACTGGCCTTCAGAGCCAGGGCCAGACGCGCCTCGCTCTTGCGCAGGGCCTGGCTGGCGACCTCCAGTTCAAGACTGCGCTGCGCTACCCGCGCCTCCAGGCCAACCTGGGCCGCCCGCAGTTGCTCCTCGGCACAACGACGTTGCTCGACCTCCCGGGCCAGCGCGGTGTTGAGCTCAACGCTCCGGGCCTGCGTCTGCTGCAAGTGCTCGATCAGCGCCTGGTTCTGGAAACGGCGCAGCATGCCGCTTTTGATCAACCGGTTGACTTGCCAGGCCACCACGCTCAGCGAGACCAGCACAATCAGCCCAAGCCAGCCCCACCCGCGTTGCTGCTCATCGCCCCCCCAGAAGAGATAGCCAATGGCCGGCAACAGGCAGGGCAAGGTAAAGGACAGGAACGCAGGCAGACTCACCGCGTAGGCCACGCTGGCCGACAGGGCGGCCGCGCCAATCAGGCCGAACACCCAGGCCTGCTGCTGGAAGCTGTCGGCCGGGACCAGCGCGATGCCAGCCCCGGCCAACGTCAGGCCGGTCATCGCCGAACCCAGCAAAAACATACGCAGCCAGATCGGGTGCGCCTGGCGGCTTGGCATGGCCGAATCGAAAGCGGCCACCTGGATCACCCGCAACGCCACCAGTGACAACAACCAGACGAGCCAGACGCTGACCAGGAAATAGCGCCGCGGCTCCCATAACAGCGCGGCGCAGACCAGACCGTTGAGCAACATGAACAGCGTAGGCAGCAGTGAGCCTTGATACAGCAGACGTGTGCGCTCGACCGCCATCTCCATGGCGTACTGCTTATAGATGACCCGCGGTTCCACACTGGGGCCCGCCGGATCGGAATTGAGGGTCATTGGCACTGTTCTTGTTCTTATTCAGTGGAGCGTGGAGAACCCGAAGCGAGCACCGAGCATACACAAGCCATGGGCCATCCCACACTGCCCCAGCTCATAAAAACGCTGAAAAAAGTCGCTGTTTCATTGGGTGGCGACGCTCTCGAGCGAGCCCCGCCAATGGCTGTAGCCTGTGACCCACCGGTCATCCACAACCGGTCTTTTATCGGCTGATGCAAAGCTCGGTTTGCCCGGGGTGACGCCGCACCCTAGAATGCCCCGATGCGCGATGATCTCTCCCTTCTGCTGAACTCCCTCAACGATGCCCAACGCCAGGCCGTAGCAGCCTCCGTGGGTCGTCAGTTGGTCCTGGCCGGTGCTGGCTCCGGTAAAACCCGAGTGCTGGTGCACCGTATCGCCTGGTTGATCCAGGTCGAGAACGCCTCGCCCCATTCGATCCTGTCGGTGACATTCACCAACAAGGCCGCGGCCGAGATGCGCCATCGCATCGAGCAACTGATGGGCATCAACCCCGCCGGCATGTGGGTCGGCACGTTCCACGGCCTGGCGCACCGCTTGTTGCGGGCGCACTGGCAGGAAGCCGGGCTGAGCCAGACCTTCCAGATCCTGGACAGCGACGACCAGCAACGCCTGGTCAAGCGGGTGATCCGCGAGCTGGGCCTGGACGAGCAACGCTGGCCGGCCCGCCAGGCGCAATGGTTCATCAATGGCCAGAAAGACGAAGGCTTGCGCCCGCAGCACATCCAGGCCAGCGGCGACCTGTTCCTGGCGACCATGCGTAGCATCTATGAAGCCTACGAGGCGGCGTGCCAACGCGCCGGGGTCATCGACTTCTCCGAGCTGCTGCTCCGGGCCCTGGACCTGTGGCGCGACCACCCAGGCCTGCTGGCCCACTATCAAAAGCGCTTCCGGCATGTATTGGTGGACGAGTTCCAGGACACCAACGCCGTGCAATACGCCTGGTTGCGCCTGCTCGCCAAGGGCGGCGACAGCCTGATGGTGGTGGGTGACGACGACCAGTCGATCTACGGCTGGCGCGGTGCCAAGATCGAGAACATTCACCAGTATTCGGCGGACTTCCCCGACGCCGAAGTCATCCGCCTGGAACAGAACTACCGCTCCACCGCCGGCATCCTCAAGGCCGCTAACGCCCTGATCGCCAACAACACCGGGCGCCTGGGCAAGGAATTGTGGACCGATGGCGGCGAAGGCGAAGCGATCAACCTCTACGCCGCCTTCAACGAACACGATGAAGCCCGCTACGTGGTGGAAACCATCGAAAGCGCGCTGAAAACCGGCCTGGCCCGCAGCGACATCGCCATCCTGTACCGCTCCAACGCCCAGTCGCGGGTACTGGAAGAGGCGTTGCTGCGCGAACGGATCCCGTACCGCATCTACGGCGGCCAGCGCTTCTTCGAGCGCGCCGAAATCAAGAACGCCATGGCCTACCTGCGCCTGATCGAAGGTCGCGGCAACGACGCGGCCCTGGAGCGGGTGATCAACGTGCCGACGCGGGGCATTGGCGAGAAAACCGTCGAAGCCATTCGTGATCACGCCCGCCACAGCCACGTCTCCATGTGGGAAGGCATGCGTCAGCTGGTCGCCAACAAAGGCGTGACCGGTCGCGCCGCCGGTGCGCTGAAGGCGTTCATGGACCTGATCGAGGACCTGGCCGCCAAGTGTGGGGAGATGCCGCTGCACTTGATGACCCAGACCGTCATCGAGCAATCCGGCCTGATCGCCTACCACGAAGCGGAAAAGGGCGAGAAAGGCCAGGCCCGGGTGGAAAACCTCGAGGAACTGGTCAGCGCCGCACGCAACTTCGAAAACACCGAAGAAGACGCAGACCTGTCACCGCTGTCGGCCTTCCTGGGCCATGCCTCCCTGGAGGCCGGCGACACCCAGGCCGACGAGCATGAAGACAGCATCCAACTGATGACCCTGCACAGCGCCAAGGGCCTGGAATTCCCCTACGTGTTCCTCGTGGGCATGGAAGAAGGCCTGTTCCCCCACAAGATGAGCCTGGAAGAACCTGGGCGTCTGGAAGAAGAACGGCGCCTGGCCTATGTCGGTATCACCCGCGCCATGCAGAACCTGGTACTGACCTACGCCGAAACCCGACGCTTGTATGGCAGCGAGACCTACAACAAGGTGTCGCGCTTCGTACGTGAAGTACCGAAGGGCCTGATTCAGGAAGTGCGGCTGTCCAACAGTGTCAGCCGACCGTTCGGTGGCGGCCAGCAACAGAGCACCAGCAGCCTGTTCGGCGGTAGCGACATCCCGGAAACCGGCTTCAGCCTTGGCCAGACCGTGCGGCATTCGGTATTCGGCGACGGCGTGATCCTCAACTTCGAAGGTGCCGGGGCCCAGGCCCGGGTGCAGGTGAACTTCAGCGAAGGCAGCAAGTGGCTGATGCTGGGGTATGCCAAGTTGGAAGCGATCTAAAAATTTGCTAAACCCTGTGGAGCAAGGCTTGTGGGAGCAAGGCTTGCCCGCGAGGCGGTGGCGCATCCGACATAGATGCGTCAGATAGATCGCTATCGCGGGCAAGCCTTGCTCCCACAGATACCTTCCCCTACCCATACTAGTTTTCCGATAGAACTTGTCCCCCTTTCCTACAGCCCAAAGCGAACAAGCCCTCTTGCGCGGCGAAGCTGAACCTAACCTGTCACGCAAAAGCCCGAAACACTCTGTCGCTAGCCAGCAACAGTTCAGCTGTGCAACATGGCGCGCGTGCTATCCACAAATGGGAATGCCTTTATATGAAACGTTTTCTTAGCATCGCCATGGCGCTGTGCATCGGCCTGACGATGGCCATCGACGCCAATGCCGCCAAGCGTTTTGGCGGTGGTAAAAGTTCGGGCGCAGCCCCGACTCACCAGACCAGCCAGATGGCGCCGTCCTCTGCCGCCGGGTCCACTGCCGCCACCGCAGGCGCGGCCGGTGCCGCGGGCGCAGCCACCAAGGCCAGCGGTGCTTCGCGCTGGCTCGGCCCCCTGGCCGGCATCGCCGCCGGTGGCTTGCTCGCTTCCATGTTCATGGGCGACGGCTTCCAGGGCATGCAAATCTTCGACATCCTGATCATGGCGGTCATCGCCTTCCTGGTCTTCCGCTTCATTGCCGCCCGTCGTCGCAAGCAGCAGGAGCAATTGGCTCCGGCCGGCCACGCGCCGATGCAGCGTGAAGTGTTCAACCAGCAGCCTGCCAGCGGCTCGATCTTCGGTGGTTCGGCAGCGCCTGTGGCCGCCCGTCCGGTCATCAACGCGCCGGCCTGGTTCAACGAGCAACGCTTCATCGAAGCCGCGCGCAGCCACTTCATGTCCTTGCAGCAACACTGGGACGCGAACGAAATGGACAAGATCGCCGAGTTCGTGACCCCGCAACTGCTGGAGTTCCTCAAGCGCGAGCGGGCCGAGCTGGGTGATGGCTTCCAGTCCACCTACATCGACAATCTCCAGGTGCAACTGGACGGTGTCGACGATCGCGCCGACAAGACCATCGCCACCCTGACCTTCAGCGGTGTGTCGAAGGATTCTCGCTTCGACAAGGGCGAAGCGTTCAGCGAAAGCTGGAACATGGAACGTGCCCAGGGTGACGACCAGCCTTGGCTGGTAGCCGGCATCCGCCAGAACGGTTGAACCTTTGCGCGGTTTGCATGTTGAAATAAAAGAACCCCGGCCCAGGCCGGGGTTTTCCATTTCGCGGTTGCATCTATAGCGAGCTACTGTATAAACCGCTCCATGTAGAACCGCGCCATCGAGAAAAGAGGATCCCGGACGTGGAAGAAATCATCGAACAATTGCGTGAAGCCAACGAGCCCGTGCCGGTCCCGCTGGAGTTGCCCGACGAAGACCTGCTGGTAGAGATCGAAGAACAGCTGTTCATCGATATCCCATTCGTCTTCAGAGAGTTTTTGCTGACCGTCAGCGATGTTGTCTATGGCAGTCTGGAACCGGTGACCGTCACCGATCCACAATCCCACACCTACCTGCCAGACGTGGCCGCCAATGCCTGGGATGCCGGTGTCGACCGCAGCCTGATCCCGATCTGCCAGGACGGCGACGATTACTACTGCGTCGAAGAAGACGGCACTGTGGTGCTGTGGCAAGCCGAAGAAGAACTGATCGCCGAAGAAACCTGGGAATCGGTCTGGCACTGGGCCCGGGACGTCTGGCTGGAAAGCTGAGCCCCGACGCTGGTCAATGCCCGGACGATTCCTTGTGATTGTCCAGGGTTTCAAGCAAGGCCACCTGCATCCGCGTATGCAGGCGGATGAACCAGCGCCAGAGCAGTGCCGCCACGGCAGTCGCCACCACGGCGATCAATACCAGTAACTTGTTGGTCGGCAGAATGCTGGCCGACAAGGCTGCCAATAACAGGAAAATCACCAGCAGCGAGAGAATCGGGATCACTTCGGCGATCACCCGACGCACCCGCTGTGTATGGCGGCCAGCCATCTCCGGCTTCACGCCCATCTCCGCCAGCAACATCGACAGCGCCTTGAGCTTGCGGTAGGCGGCGATCAGGAACGGCAGCGACAGCAGCAACGCCCCGCCCCAGATCAACGCCTTCTGCCAGCTCGGGTCGCTGATCCAGGCTTGCAGGTAAGCCGACATCCGCTCGGCAAAATAACCGCCCGAGACAAAAATCGCGATGACCAGCGCCAGGTTGACCCCGACCTGCAGCAAGATCCGCCGGATCATCGACGCCACCATCGCTCCTTCGCCATGGGGCTGGATGCTGCGCAGCCATTCGCCATACATCCCCAATACCCGGGTCAGCCGTTGCGGCATAACCGTCGCCAGCCTGACGGACAGCGGGTCGGCGGCCCGGATCAGGTAAGGCGTGAGCAGTGTGGTCAACACCGAGACGGCGACCGCGACCGGATAAAGGAAGTCGCTGGTGACCTGCAGGGTCATCCCCAATGACGCAATGATGAAGGAGAATTCGCCGATCTGCGAAAGCCCCATCCCAACTCGCAGCGAGGTGCGTCCGTCGTTGCCGGCGATAAAGGCACCGAGGCCGCAGGACAGCATCTTGCCGAGCACCACGGCGCCCGTGATCACCGCAATCGGCCAGGCGTACTGCAGCAATATCGCCGGATCGAGCATCAGCCCGATGGCGACGAAGAAAATCGCGCTGAACAGATCACGCACCGGCTCCACCAGCCGCTCGATTTTCAGCAGTTGCCGGGACTCGGCCATGATCGCCCCGATCAGGAACGCCCCGAGCACCATGCTGTATTCCAGCTTCACCACCAACAGGCAGAAACCGAAGCACAGGCCCAGCACGGTGATCAGCAGCATTTCGTTGCTTTCGAACTTCGCCACGTAGGCCAGCACCCTCGGCACCAGCAGAATGCCGATGACCAACGCCACGATCATGAACAACGACAGCTTGCCGACCGTGGAAAACACCTCGCCGGAGCTCACGGTGCCGCTGACGGCAATGCTCGACAGCAAGGCGATGATGCCAATGCCCAGGATATCCTCGACGATCAACACCCCGAAAATCAGCTGCGCGAAACGCTCGTTCTTCATCTTCAGGTCGTTGAGGGCCTTGACGATGATGGTGGTGGAGGAAATGGCCAGGATCGCGCCGAGGAACAGCGAGTCCATGGTGCTCCACTCGAACCAGCGACCGATTTCATAGCCGATCCAGATCATCAGCACGATTTCGAGGAACGCCGCGATGAAGGCCGTGGCCCCGACCTTGAACAGTTTGCGCAGGCTGAATTCCAGGCCCAGGCAAAACATCAGGAAGATCACCCCGAGTTCGGCCAGGGTCTTGATCGTGTCTTCGTCGTGGATAAAGCCGAACGGCGGCGTATGCGGGCCAATGATGAAGCCGGCCACGATGTAGCCCAATACCACCGGCTGTTTGAAACGATGAAAGAGTACGGTCACCAACCCCGCCGCCATCATGATGATCGCCAAGTCCTGAATGAAGCTGATGGCATGCATGTCGGGGCTCCCTGTTCAAAATGACTCACTGCAGAGCTGGAGAAATCCGTTTCCTCTGTAGGAATTGCCCTCGCAATGGGCTTTTGAAGGGTAACACCGCGACTTCCGACAAAAAGACGGTGCAATATATGGAAACAGATCCATCGGCGCGTGACGGCAACCACAGCCGCAGCGTCCCGATATCGGTGGTTTTTAAAACCTGGGTGACCTGTGTACAGGCCCCTCACCAGCACCCGCAGAGGTGCCCCTCCACAATTGCTGCCTTGAACCGTGAGTACGTTATGGAACCCGGAAACGCCCAACTGTCGATGACGGTGTTGATGACCCCCGATATGGCCAACTTCTCTGGCAATGTCCATGGCGGCACCCTGCTCAAATACCTCGACGAAGTCGCCTACGCCTGCGCCAGCCGTTACGCCGGGCGCTATGTGGTGACCTTGTCGGTAGACCAGGTGATCTTTCGTGAGCCGATTCACGTCGGCGAGTTGGTGACCTTCCTGGCCTCGGTGAACTACACCGGCAACACGTCGATGGAAGTGGGCATCAAAGTCGTGACCGAAAATATTCGCGAACGCTCGGTACGCCACACCAACAGTTGCTTCTTCACCATGGTGGCGGTGGATGACCAGCGTAAACCCGCGCCCGTACCGCCATTGCAGCCGCAAAACAGCGAAGCGAAACGCCGCTACGAACAGGCCCAGCAACGTCGGCAGATTCGTCAGGAACTGGAGCGACGCTACCAGGAGATCAAGGCGGATGGGCCTTGATCGGTCACTTAAAAAAATGTGGGAGCGGGCTTGCTCGCGAAAGCGCAGTGTCAGGCAGCATTTAGCTAACTGATTCACCGCTTTCGCGAGCAAGCCCGCTCCCACAGGGGTTTCATGGCGCTTGCTGATGGGTCAGGCCGCTGGCTGATCCAGCTCCAGCCCAACGCCCAGCTGGCGCGACAGGCACGGCCAGCGCTTCCAGGCAGCGCCGGTGTCCGGGCTGCCCAGCTTGTCCCGGTAAGTTTCCACCGACTCCAGCGCAAAGCTGTCTTCGTCGAGCATCTCGTCCACGGCGTGATGCACGGCTTCATCCAACTGGTTGGCGAACGGTTCGCCGATCAAATGGTGGGCGATCAGGTTGGCGACCGTCATGTCCAGCGGGATCAACGGCTGGCTGAAATGCTTGATATACAGATCGTTGACCTCCTCCACCAACCGATGCGCCAGGTAGGCCTCATCCAACAGGCCGTCCAGGCCGACGTGACCTTCCATTACCTTGGGCGGCTGGAGGAAAAACTGTTCGGCGATCTTCAGTACGGGCTTGATCTGCGATTCGATACCGGCTTCGCGGGCCACCTCATTGGCGGCGTCCAGCAAGTCCGGCACCTGCTCGATGTAAGCGGTGACAAAACGGGTCATGACGCCCTTCGCGTCGATGTCTGGCAATTGGATCGCGGCATGCAGATGCGGTAACTGGGCCTCCAGCTGGCGGGTCAATTGGCCGGTCTCGGCTTCGTGTTGTTGGGCTTTTTGGATCTGCTCGCGCAATGCGGCGGTGTTCATGACAACTCCAGGAAACAAAGGCAATGAAATAGGGAAGACATAACTTAGCTGGCGCAAAAACACTCCTAAGACCTATTTTTCATAACCGTCTCTTCCTTGCTACGTCACAGTTATATCGGTTTGCCATCACTCAGGCTCGCATCCTTCTCCATTCGTGGGCTCTAGCGCAAGCCCCGGGTGTTTCAAACGATTTACGCCATCGCGTTGCGAGGTTGCAGGTGCTGTCTATACTCGGTTTGGAATGGAGTTAGCTGATGACACCCGATTGCATGTGCAGCAAGGCGCGGCGAGTCAATTAAGCAGTCTGAATAGCCGATCCCTTGCCGCAGGCTTTACGCCTACGGGATAACAAGAACGATAAGGGGAACCCGCAATGACGCGACATCCACACGTATGGATGGGCCTCCTGTTGTGGTCGATTTTCAGCCAGGCGCAAGCGGCCTGGACTGTGAATATGGCGCCTGGAGCGACACAGATCAGCAATGCAGTGTTCGACTTGCACATGACCATCTTCTGGATCTGTGTAGTCATCGGCATCATCGTCTTCGGCGCCATGTTCTGGTCGATGATGATGCATCGCCGCTCAACCGGCCAAAATGCCGCGCATTTCCACGAAAACACCCGCGTCGAAATCCTCTGGACCATCGTGCCCTTCCTGATCCTGGTGTTGATGGCGATTCCTGCCACCGCCACCCTGATCAAGATGTACGACTCCAGCGAGTCGGACATCGATATCCAGATCACCGGCTATCAATGGAAGTGGCACTACAAGTACCTGGGCCAGGACGTCGAGTTCTTCAGCAACCTGGCCACCCCCGCCGAACAGATCCATAACCAGAGCGCCAAGGGCGAGCATTACCTGCTGGAGGTCGACAAGCCGCTGGTGCTGCCGGTCGACGCCAAGGTGCGCTTCCTGGTGACCTCCGCCGACGTGATCCACTCCTGGTGGGTGCCGGCCTTCGCGGTCAAGCGCGATGCGATCCCCGGGTTCGTCAACGAAGCCTGGACCCGCGTCGACAAGCCCGGCCTGTATCGCGGCCAATGCGCCGAGCTGTGCGGCAAGGACCATGGCTTCATGCCGATCGTGGTAGAGGTCAAGAGCAAGCCCGACTACGAGAAATGGCTGGGCGAGCGCAAGGCCGAAGCCGCGCAGCTCAAAGAATTGACCAGCAAGGAATGGACGCGCGAAGAACTTGTTGAGCGTGGCGACAAGGTTTACCACACCACCTGCGTGGCCTGTCACCAGGCCGAAGGCCAGGGCCTGCCGCCGATGTTCCCGGCGCTCAAGGGCTCGAAAATCGCCACCGGACCCAAGGCTGATCACCTGAGCATTGTCTTCCACGGCAAGCCCGGCACCGCCATGGCCGCGTTCGGCAAACAGCTGTCGGAAGTCGATATCGCCGCGGTCGTGACCTATGAACGTAACGCCTGGGGCAACAACAAGGGCGACATGGTTACGCCCAAAGAAGTGCTGGAACTCAAACAGGCGGAAAGCAAATGAACCGGCCTGACGTTAGTTCCCGCAACCGGACGGGGCTCAACGCCCCGCGCCGTCCAGCCCACTCGTTCGAAGGAGACAGGACATGAGTGCTGTGATCGATGACCACGGTCATGCCGGCGCCGACCACGCCCATGGCCCCGCCAAGGGCCTGATGCGCTGGGTGCTGACCACCAACCACAAGGATATCGGCACGCTGTACCTGTGGTTCGCCTTCTCCATGTTCCTGCTGGGCGGCTCGTTCGCCATGGTGATCCGCGCCGAGCTGTTCCAGCCCGGCCTGCAGATCGTGCAGCCGGAATTCTTCAACCAGATGACCACCATGCACGGCCTGGTGATGGTCTTCGGCGCGGTGATGCCGGCGTTCGTCGGCCTCGCCAACTGGATGATTCCGCTGATGATCGGCGCGCCGGACATGGCCCTGCCGCGCATGAACAACTTCAGTTTCTGGCTGTTGCCAGCCGCATTCCTTATGTTGGTCTCGACGCTGTTCACCCCAGGCGGCGGGCCGAACTTCGGCTGGACCTTCTACGCGCCACTGTCCACCACCTATGCGCCGGAAAGCGTGACGTTCTTCATCTTCGCCATCCACCTGATGGGCATCAGCTCGATCATGGGCGCGATCAACGTGATCGCCACCATCCTCAACCTGCGCGCCCCCGGCATGACCTTGATGAAAATGCCGCTGTTCGTCTGGACCTGGCTGATCACCGCGTTCCTGCTGATCGCGGTGATGCCGGTGCTGGCCGGCTGCGTGACGATGATGCTGATGGACATCCACTTCGGCACCAGCTTCTTCAGTGCCGCCGGTGGCGGTGACCCGGTGCTGTTCCAGCACGTGTTCTGGTTCTTCGGCCACCCCGAGGTGTACATCATGATCCTGCCGGCCTTCGGTGCCGTCAGCTCGATCATCCCGGCGTTCTCGCGCAAGCCGCTGTTCGGATACACCTCGATGGTCTACGCCACGGCCGCCATTGCGTTCCTGTCGTTCATCGTCTGGGCGCACCACATGTTCGTGGTCGGCATTCCGCTGGTGGGCGAGCTGTTCTTCATGTACGCCACCCTGCTGATCGCCGTGCCCACCGGGGTGAAGGTGTTCAACTGGGCCAGCACCATGTGGCAGGGCTCGCTGACCTTCGAGACACCGATGCTGTTTGCCGTGGCGTTCGTGATCCTGTTCTCCATCGGCGGTTTCTCCGGGCTGATGCTGGCAATCGCCCCGGCGGACTTCCAGTACCAGGACACCTACTTCGTGGTCGCGCACTTCCACTATGTGCTGGTGCCCGGCGCGATCTTCGGGATCTTCGCCTCGGCCTACTACTGGCTGCCGAAATGGACCGGCCACATGTACGACGAAACCCTCGGCAAGCTGCACTTCTGGCTTTCGTTCATCGGGATGAACATGGCGTTCTTCCCGATGCACTTCGTCGGCCTGGCGGGCATGCCCCGGCGGATTCCCGACTACAACCTGCAGTTCGCCGACTTCAACATGGTCTCGTCCATCGGCGCGTTCATGTTCGGTACCACGCAGATCTTCTTCCTGTTCATCGTGATCAAGACCATCCGTGGCGGCGAACCGGCACCGGCCAAGCCGTGGGATGGGGCCGAAGGGTTGGAGTGGAGCGTGCCGTCGCCGGCGCCGTATCACACCTTCACTACGCCGCCGGAAGTGAAATGAACACCGCCGCTTCTGTGGGAAACACCGCAGCTTTTGTGGGAGCGAGCCTGCTCGCGATAAGCGCGACTCGGTGTGTCAGATACACCGCTATCGCGAGCAGGCTCGCTCCCACAGGGTTCTCGGTAGGGACTGGAAACCATGGCTGAGTCGATTTCGCTGAAAAAACTGGTCACTCGCCTGCTGATAGTGGTGGTGGCCATGTTCATCTTCGGCTTTGCCCTGGTGCCGATCTACGACGTGATGTGCAAGGCGTTCGGCATCAACGGCAAGACCGGTGGGCAATACGAAGGTGAGCAGACCGTCGATGAGTCACGCCAGGTCCGCGTGCAGTTCCTGTCGACCAACGCGGTGGACATGGTCTGGGATTTCTACCCCAAGGGCGACCAACTGGTGGTCAAGCCGGGTGCGGTGAACGAGATGGTCTTCGTCGCCCACAACCCCACCGACCGGCCGATGAGCGCCCAGGCAGTGCCGAGCATCTCGCCGAGCACCGCGGCGGCGTATTTCCACAAGACCGAATGTTTTTGTTTTACCCAGCAAGTGCTGCAACCCGGCGAACGCATCGAAATGCCTATGCGCTTCATCGTCGACCGGGACATGCCCAAGGAAGTGAAGCACCTGACGCTGTCCTACACGCTGTTCGATATCACCGCTCGTCATCCACCGGTGGCTCTAAACACTGACCGATAGCGTGCCCGATAAGGAGAACAATAAATGGCAACTCACGAACACTATTACGTCCCGGACCAGAGCAAATGGCCGATCATCGCCACGGTCGGGATGTTCGTCACGGTGTATGGCCTGGCGACCTGGTTCAACGACCTGAAGGCGGCGCGCCCGGAATCCCATGGCCCGCTGATCTTTTTCATTGGCGGCCTGCTGGTGGCCTACATGCTGTTCGGCTGGTTCGGCGCGGTGGTCAAGGAAAGCCGCGCCGGGCTGTACAGCGCACAACTCGACCGCTCGTTCCGCTGGGGCATGAGCTGGTTCATCTTTTCCGAGGTGATGTTCTTCATCGCGTTCTTCGGCGCGCTGTTCTATGTGCGCAACATCTCGGCGCCTGGCCTGGCGGGCGAAGGCACCAAAGGCCTGTCGCACATGCTCTGGCCGAGCTTCGAGTTCGCCTGGCCGTTGCTGAACAACCCCGATCCGAAACTCTTCCCGGCGCCCAAGGAAGTCATCAGCCCGTGGGGCTTGCCGCTGCTCAACACCGTGCTGCTGGTCAGTTCCAGCGTCACCGTCACCATCGCCCACCACGCCCTGAAAAAAGGCCATCGCGGCGCACTGAAGCTCTGGCTGGCGATCACGGTGCTGCTGGGTTGCGCCTTCCTGGGCTTCCAGGCCGAGGAATACATCCACGCCTACAAGGAACTGGGCCTGACCCTGGGCTCCGGCGTCTACGGTGCAACGTTCTTCATGCTCACCGGGTTCCACGGCGCCCACGTCACCATCGGCACGATCATCCTGTTCGTCATGCTGATGCGGATCATGCGCGGGCACTTCGACAACGAGCACCAGTTCGGCTTCGAGGCGGCGAGCTGGTACTGGCACTTCGTCGATGTGGTGTGGATCGGCTTGTTCGTCTTCGTCTACGTGCTCTGAGGCACGACTACCAGGGTGCGTGAGACACCAACTGGCCGCTGAAAAAACCCCAGGCGATCAAGCCGACGGTGACAGCGGCCAGGCTGACCCGCACCGCCAGGGCGATGACCAGGCGATTGGAATCGCTGTCGTCCTTGACCAGAAAAAACAGGCCGCTGAACAGGCTGGCAATCGTGGCAATCAGCATCAGGACGATGGCTGCTTTTAGCATCAGGAACACTCCGGGGGGACGCGATGCACGTGAGTATAGCTATCCCGTTCGACGGCTTTCGGACGGCGCCATGAAACACTTCCGGCCGGGCATCGTGCCATCGCTGGTGGTCGCCATTCTGGTGCCCGTGATGGTGTGCCTGGGGTTCTGGCAATTGAGCCGGGGCGAACAGAAGCGTGTGCTCATGGAAAATTATGCCGAGCGCCGCGTGGCCCCGCCGCTGGACAGCACCGAGCTTGCGCACACCAGCGATCCGGCCTTTCGCCCGGTCACGCTGCAGGGCCAGTTCGACAGCGAGCACAGCATCCTGCTGGATAACCGCCAGCACGACGGCAAGGTCGGCGTCGAGTTGCTGCAACCGTTCCTCGACCACCGGACCGGGCTGTGGCTGCTGGTCAATCGCGGCTGGCTGCCCTGGCCTGACCGCCGCACCCCGCCGGTCTTCAACACACCGGAACAACCAATAAGCCTACAAGCCTGGGTCTACGTCGCACCCGGCGCGACATTCCAGCTCCACGCCGACCCGGCGGGCGCGCCCTGGCCACGACTGGTCACCGCCATCGAGCCGGACAAGCTCTGGGCCGAACTGGACCGCAACGGCTTCAACTATGAATTACGCCAACAGAGCGGCCCCGGCGCCTACCGGACCGATTGGCCCGTAGTGGCCATGGGTCCGGAAAAACACCTCGGCTACGCCGTGCAGTGGTTCGCCATGGCGACGGCACTGTTCGGCCTGTTCCTTTATCTCGGATGGCACAACGCAGGGAGACACCATGGGAAGCACCATGAATCCAACCAACACGTCTGAGGCGCCCAACCGTCGCAAGGGCCGCGTGCAATTGTTGCTGATCGTGCTCGGGGTGATTGGCCCGATGATCCTCGCCACCGGCATGTACAAATTCCAGTTCTGGGTGCCGGAAAGCCGCAGCTACCACGGCGAACTGATCGGCAACGGCCAGACCCGAGCCGAGATCGGCGTACAGGCCGATGAGCAGCGCTGGCAGATCCTGGTCACCGCACCGCAGGAATGTTCGGTGGATTGCCGGCAACTGGTGTACCTGGCCCGCCAGGTCCAGATCGGCCTGGGCCGCGAAGCCGGCCGCGCCAGCCATGCCCTGGCGGTGGCGCAACCGCTGGACGCGGACTATGACGCGCAACTGCAGCGCGAATACCCACAACTGCAACGTTACCCACTGGACCTGCCGGCCTATCAAAAGGGCGCCCAAGGCTCCGGCGGCGCCCAACTGTGGATCATCGATCCCCACAGCAACCTGGTGCTGCGCTACGACGCCCGGGTCAAGGGCAAGGACTTGCTCAACGACCTGCGCCATTTGCTGAAACTGTCGAACATCGGATGAGGACATCGACATGGCCAAACCTGGATTTCGCCTCGCGCTGTTCGCCACGCTGCTGGCACTGATCGTCGTCCTGCTGGGCGCCTACACCCGGCTGACCCACGCCGGCCTCGGTTGCCCGGACTGGCCCGGTTGCTACGGTTTTATCAGCGTGCCCAAGAGCGAAGCCCAACTGGCCCATGCCGAACTGCATTTTCCCGACGCCCCGGTGGAAGCCCACAAAGGCTGGAACGAGATGGTCCATCGCTACTTTGCCGGGACCTTGGGGCTGTTGATTACCGTGCTGGCTGCCCGGGCCTGGATGAACCGCCGTCACCCGGGCCTGCCATTGAAGTTGCCACTGTTCCTGCTCGCCGTGGTCTTTGCGCAAGCGGCGTTCGGCATGTGGACCGTGACCCTCAAGCTGTGGCCGCAAGTGGTCACCGGGCATCTGTTGGGCGGGTTCGCGACGTTGAGCCTGCTGTTTCTACTCACCTTGCGCTTGTCCGGCGTATTGCCGGCGCTGACCGTGCCCAAGCGCCTGCAACATTGGGCGACGGCCGGGCTGCTGCTGGTGATAGGCCAGATCGCCCTCGGCGGCTGGGTCAGCTCCAACTACGCCGCCGTGGCCTGCATCGATTTCCCCACCTGCCACGGCCAATGGCTGCCACCGGCCGATTTCGCCAACGGCTTCCACCTGACCCAGCACATCGGTCCCAACTACCTGGGCGGGCAACTGGACAGCGACGCCCGCACCGCCATCCACCTGACCCACCGCATCGGCGCGTTGCTGGTGACCGTGGTGCTGCTGGGGCTGGCCTGGCAATTGAAGACCGTCGGCATGACCCGCCTAGCCGGCCTGGTGCTGGCGGCACTGGCGGCGCAGATCACACTGGGCATCAGCAACGTGCTGTTCCATCTGCCGTTGCCGGTGGCCGTCGCCCACAACGCCGGGGGCGCCGCGCTGCTGCTGACCCTGGTGCTGGTCAACTATCACGCCCGCACCAGCCTGGTCCGGGTCAAGCATCAAGTCCCGCTGCGCTGGCGGTTCAATCCGCATAAACACAGCCCCAGCCCCATAACAATAAAAGGAGAGATGCCATGGCAACCTTGACCGGTGAACGCCACAGCCAAGCGATCTGGCGCGATTACCTGGAGCTGACCAAGCCCAAAGTGGTGGTGCTGATGCTGATCACCTCGCTGGTCGGCATGTTCCTCGCCACCCGCGCTGGCGTGCCGTGGACGGTGCTGGTGTTCGGCAACCTGGGCATCGCCCTGTGTGCCGGCGGCGCGGCGGCGGTCAACCATGTGGTGGACCGGCGCATCGACGCGGTCATGGCCCGCACCCACAAACGGCCGCTGGCCGAAGGACGGATCTCACCGGCCGCCGCGCTGACCTTCGCCTTGGCACTGGCCGTGGCCGGCCAGGCCCTGCTGCTGGCGTTCACCAACCCGCTGACAGCCTGGCTGACCCTGGCCTCCTTGCTCGGTTATGCGGTGGTCTACACCGGGTTCCTGAAACGGGCGACACCGCAGAACATCGTCATCGGCGGCCTCGCCGGTGCGGCGCCGCCGCTGCTGGGCTGGGTTGCGGCCACCGGGCATGTCAGCGCCGAACCACTGTTGCTGGTGCTGATCATCTTCGCCTGGACCCCGCCGCACTTCTGGGCCCTGGCGATTCACCGCAAGGAGGAATACGCCAAGGCGGATATCCCGATGCTGCCGGTGACCCACGGCGAGCACTACACCAAGATCCATATCCTGCTATACACCCTGGTGCTGCTGGCAGTGAGCCTGATGCCGTTCGTGATCCATATGAGCGGGATGCTGTACCTGATTTGCGCGCTGGTACTGGGTGCCAGGTTCCTGCAATGGGCCGTGGTGTTGTACCGTGGCAGTCGGCCGCACGCGGCGATCAACACCTTCAAGTACTCTATTTATTACTTGTTCCTGCTGTTCATCGCCCTGCTTGTAGATCACTACTTACTGTTGAGCCTATGACTCGAACCCAGAAAACCGTCTTCATTCTCGTGGCCGTGATCGCGTTGATCCTCGGCCTGACCATCAATAAAGTGCTGTCCGGCAAAGGCCAGGGCGACCCGACCGCGCTGATCGATGCCGGCATCATCCTGCTGCCCCAGAGCCGCAACCTGCCGGACGTGAAAATGACCGACCAGGACGGCCAGCCCGTGGCGATGGACGGCTTGAAAGACAAATGGAGCCTGCTGTTCTTCGGCTACACCTTCTGCCCGGACATCTGCCCGACCACCCTCGCCCAACTGCGCCAGATCAAAAGCGAACTGCCGCCCGAGGCTGTGGATAAGTTGCAGATCGTATTGGTGAGCGTCGACCCCAACCGCGACACGCCCAAGCAACTCAAGCAGTACCTGGGTTACTTCGATCCGCAGTTCAAAGGCCTGACCGCTTCATCGGTTGAAGACCTGCAGAAACTGGCGAATGCGGTGAGCATTCCGTTCATCCCGGCGGACACCAGCAAACCCAACTACACCGTCGACCATAGCGGCAACCTCGCCGTGATTGGCCCGGACGGTACCCAACGTGGGTTTATTCGGGCGCCGCTGAATAATCAGAAGTTGGTGGCGCAATTGCCGGAGATGCTCAAGCGTAAATAACGCCACGACGAGAACGCTTGCTCCCACCGCCATTCTCCTGTGGGAGCGGGCTTGCTCGCGAAAGCGGCGGGTCAGCTTGCATCAATGTTGAACATACAGGCCTCTTCGCGAGCAAGCCCGCTCCCACACTGGATGGTGGCCGAACACAGTATTTGCAACAGCCCCGCCCACTATGGGAGCGAGCTTGTTCGCGATGAAATCGACGCGGTTCCAGACCAAAACAAGTCACCCGCATCGCCGGCAAACCCCGCTCCTACAGCCCCCACCTACACACCTCCACCAAGCCACGCATCCTTGCGCCTTTGCCTAAAACTACGCCAGAATCCGCCAGCTTGTGCGCCTTTTCCCTGGGTTCTATTGTCTTCCTGCCACTGCCCATCAGTGGTCGGGTTTAGTAGCCCGAGGTAATCGAAGTTGTACAAGCGCTTCTCAAACAGGGCCCTCCCCTGTGCTTGATGGTGGCTGTACGCAGGGCGCTTAGGCGCGCCGGCTTCTTCGGTTCCCCGGTCTACTAACCTGCGTACAGCTGCCACCCCATTGTTTAGTAGCTTCGGGGTGTCGGCACCACATCAGGAACCGAAGCTTATGTTCAAAATAACCCCGAATCCGCCAGAGGCAGATTCCACCTCTACATCCGCAAAATCGAAAGCCAAGCAGCAAGACGAAACCACCAAACGCGTGCTCGATCACTACTTGCTACCGAAACCGGACCAATCTCAAGACGACCCCAAACCTGGGCAGGTATTCACCATCGTGAAAGGCCTCGATAACGAATGCTTGCTCGCTAATCTCAGTGAAACCCTGGCTTCGGCTGATGCGATGGTTAATGACTTGGCGTTTGAGTTGGATGGATCGCGGCGTCATATTGCGCTTGGTATTCAGCAGTTGATTGAGCTGAGTTCGTTGCTGGCGAATCGGGTGTTGGATAACGTGGAGCCGAGACGGTAGTCAATAATATTCAAAGAAAAACCCAACGCCTGTGCCGGGTTTTTTCTTCACCCGCAAACACGGGGGAGCAATTTCTGCTTTCCTTAAATCTTTAGCCAATGACCCCCTCCTTTCCAGCGACAGTTACAAACGACGATAAGCAGACACGTGTATGCCTTATGTTGGTGCCTTACCTTCACATTGATCGCAACGGTGCATCAGACGATATTTTTAGGCCGAATTCGTAGCGCATGTTCTTGAAATACACGTCCATCTGGTGCTTTATGGGTTCTTACGACTAAGGCATAATGCCATTATCAAAATTTAGCAAGGAAGCACGCTTCTATGGAAATTACGATTTCAATTCCAGTATTTCCTACTCTCGATTTGAGTGCGAAATTCACATACCTGATCGGTAACAACGGCGTAGGGAAGAGCCGCATGCTTGAGCATAATGCCAAGAAAATCTCCTTTCGACAGGATGTTGTGGTCATTGCATCAGGCCTGACTGATAAATTTCGATTTGGCAGGACAGTTAGAAAAGAAAAACAAGGGAGCTATACCTATTTAGGTAATCGTACTGTTGGAAACGCAAGCCATATAACTACTCTTTCTGCGAATGCAGTGTTGCATTATGTGGAGAGCTTAAAGAGGGGAACTTCTTCCATATTATCTGATTTTTTGATTAGGCTTGGTTTTGATCCAATTGTTTATGTAACACCCCGTACCACCAAGAAGATACGCGCAGAAGACGCAGGCTTTAATCGTTCAGTCCTTGACGACACCTTCGTTGAGCAGCACTCAAAAGTTCTGGCGAATCCTGTCAAACCTTTTTCATTATCGATCAGTAAACGTGATGAGCAAATAAATTTTATTGATCTCAGCTCTGGCGAGCAAAATATCATATCGACAGCACTAAAAATTATTTCAAACTTAAGGGAAGGCGTTATTTTTTTTGTAGACGAACCCGAAATCAGTCTGCACTTGGAGTGGCAGTTAGCTTGGCCGAGCCTTGTACATCGTATTATTTCCAGTATTAATAATTGCCGAATGATAGTTGCCACACACTCTCCGGTGCTGATATCAAGCGCAATGGCCGTGGGGGCTAATTGTTTTAATATGGAGCAAGGTAGCGGCTTGAGGGTGATAACGAGGGAAGATATCAATGTTGAAATGCTGATGCTCAAGGAGTTCCATACTTACACGCCAAAGAACAAAGCGTTGTTTGAAGAGTTCGCCAGAATTCTAAGCATGGCTATTGATCATGTTAATGATAGTGCGTATACAAAAAGCAGTATAAAGGCTGAGCTTGGCGAGCTAAAAAAGCGAATCCAAGACCTTTCTACCTCTGACGCTGACAGTCTGGGTGTAACAGGAGCAGCGGAAGAGTTTGAAGGAGCAGTGCTAGAAATATTGAACAGGAACGGTAACCATGCTTAAACCTGTAAGCAGTAGTCGTGCCAGCTTCGTAAAAAGCTTGTACAGCAGGTCAATAAAATATCACCGTGAAGCACTAAGCTGTATTTTGGAATACAGGTCGGCCGCACATAATCAGTTTCCTCCGCGGAAAGGTATCTGGAGCAAGTTTTACGAAGAGGCCAGAGGCAAGTACATACATAAAAAACTTAGCAAACACTTGCTTGAACGACAGAAATCTCTGTGCTGTTATTGTCGCGATAGGATCTTCCACGGAAAAAACTCTAATATTGAACACATCTTACCAATCAAGCATTATCCGATGTTTGCTTTTGATTATAACAACCTAGCTCTCGCATGCGTCACGTGCAATGCCTTGAAGAGCGACAATGATTTTTATCGTGTCAAAAATCTTTCTGGTAATTACAAAGCCAATTTGTTCGATTGCCTTCATCCAATCTTCCATACTTACGATGAACATGTTGACTTTCTAAAGCTTCAGACCAATCACATTTACGTGCGGGTTTTTCGTTTCAGATCAAGCCTTGGCGAGAGATTATGCTCTGAACACTTGAAACAAGTTTCCCTATTCAATATCAAAGAGCAGGCAAATCCTACCGTCGCAGAAGCAGTTAAAAAGCTCGGCGAACATCTAGATGGAAAACCGGGCTACGAAAGCGCCGCCTCAACTCTCAAACGGCTTGCCGCAAACATTTAAATGGAAAAAAGAGAGACAGGTTTATTTCCAACAAATAGCAAATAAATCTGTCCCGAATGGCCCTTACTTAACATGTTTAGCGTGCCCATTTTTCCTGACATCTGCCCTTGCTGACTGACGTGATTTGGTCAGCAAGGGGTAGGCTTGAGGTCTTCGTTTTATGGCTCGCGGCTCGATACGACCGGGTCGGTTTCCAACGCGCCTTTGAGCGATCAGCGTCAATAAATTTGACGAAAAAGCGAAAAAGCGAAAAAGGGGACAGATTTATTTCCAGCAAATGATTCTGTCCCCTTTTCAGTCAACGCAGGATGCACCGACCGCTGTCGCCCGGCGTAACTGCGACACGACGTTCCCCGCCGTAATCACCGCCGTAGGCGACATTGGGCAACTGCTCGCGGCCAGCGCCTCTGCGACCCAGGTATTGCAGGTATAAAACAGCGAATAGCGACCCTCGGCCTGGTAGAACCGGCTCTCTCCATACAGGCCAGGCCCGAGCACTACCAAGGTGCCCGTCGCTGAGCGGGTGAAGGTCCCGGCCACGAACGCGAGCAGTCGTTGGTAGCCGTCCTCCGTCACCCGCACTTCGATGACCTCGCTTGTGGCGAAACGCTGCCTGGGGTCCCCGTCAATCTTGACCGCATGCAGCACGGTTGCCGTCGACCCGAACAAGGCTCGCAAGGCGAGGCTCAAGGTGGCCTGTGGGGTTCGATAAAAATCCTCGTCGCCCCAACCGAACTCAACGAAGTCGCCGTCGCTGAACGCTTCGGCCAATGCGGGAAGCACCTGAAGCAGATCGGGGCGCGCAATGACCAACCCGGTATGCAGGCCATGATTCACTACATAGAAGGACCGCCAATCGCCACCCTCACTCCTCGGCGGGTCCGACGCGGTGGCGCAGCCGAACAGCATGAGGACCAGGGCCAGCACTACAATGCGCATACACAAGGGCTTGGAGGCTCGCTAACGAAACGTGGGAAAACCCGGCGGGGGTTGGCGCTATATCTCGGCCAGAAGCAACCATGGCGTTTAGACACCCAAAGCAGCCATACGCCACAAGATATCTCAGAGACCAAGCCTAGCATTCAAAGCTTGGGGCACTCGCCAACGCTCTCCCCTTTCAAATCCCCTTTTTGCTCAGAAATCGATAGTCCCCGAGAACTTCACCAAACGCGGATCACCCTGCGAGAGGTAGCCGCCGTTTGCCGACGCCCAGTAGTTCTTATCGGTAATGTTCTCCACGTTGACGCGCAACGTCAGGTCTTTCTCCACGAATTTCATCTTGTAACGTGCGCCTGCGTCGAAACGGTTCCAGGTAGGCAAGCTCAGGTTGTTAGCCTGATCCGCGTACTGCCCGCCAGTGCGCAACATCCTGGCGCTGAGAGCGGCACCTTCGATACCCGGAACATCCCAATCTACGCCGGCATTGAGCTGAAACGTTGGCACGCCAATGGCGTGATTGCCATCGTTGAGACCGCCAGCGGTTTTTTTCAGCTCAGACGTCATGCGGGTACCGCCGGCCATCAACCGGAGGCCTTCGATGGGTTCGCCGAAAACGCTGAGCTCCAGCCCTTTGTTGACCTGCTCGCCATCACGCACATAGAGGCTCTGCGCGTTGTCGACGTAACCGTCGGAAGGTTTCTCGATGCGGAAAATACCCAGGTTGGCACCGAAGGTTTGCAGGTCCAGCTTGATGCCGGCTTCCAACTGTTTGGTGCGGCCAGGGGGGAAGGCTTGGCCCAGGTTCGTGATGCCGGTACCGGACGCCACAGGCCCTTTTGCAAGGCCTTCGATTCTGTTGGCATAGAGCGACACGCTCTCCACAGGCTTGTAGACGATGCCATAAACAGGCGTGGTAATGGCTTCATCGTAGAGCGCGCTACGA
Organism: Pseudomonas bijieensis; assembly: GCF_013347965.1. NCBI lineage: Bacteria > Pseudomonadati > Pseudomonadota > Gammaproteobacteria > Pseudomonadales > Pseudomonadaceae > Pseudomonas > Pseudomonas bijieensis. Next base: position 4,133,604 of record NZ_CP048810.1, read on the forward strand.
CTGCCATCGTTTGCTGGATTGGCTACACCATTTGAAGTAGTGCCATCGTACTTATAGTTTTCGACACGCAACTGCTGACGACGGACACCATAAGTGACCAGCAACTTGTCATCGAACAAGCCCAGCGTGTCGGAAATCGCCAAACTACGGTTGCGGGTTTTGCCGGTCACCCCGGGATCCCCCATTTCACCGCCCGTGCTGGACACCGCCGTCGGCTTAGGCAGCTTGGGGGTGTCGTAGATATTGCTGTTCCCGGTAACGGAACGATAGAACGTGTAGGCGTTTTCCTGCTCGGTCCAGATCGTCGAGCCCCCGATCGCAACCTGGTGGGAAACAGGGCCCGTGTTAAAGCGCCCGTTCAACCCGCCACTGAACGATGTGTTGTCTTCATTGTGAGGAATTTCCGAGCCACCGATCGTCGCTACGCCGTTATTGCCGACCAGTGTCGGCGTGGCGTATACCCCGGTTTCTCGGGTGTGCTTTGCCCCACCAGCCAGGTAGGCGGTCCAGTTTTCGTTCAGATCCCAATCGCCACGAACCATGCCGAAAGTGTCTTCCGTTTCGGAGTAAGTCCAGTCCTGTCCGTAATTGTGGCTGGCGTGCGGAGCAGTTGGAATGCGGGTGGCGGTGCCGATATTCACCGAATTACGCAGTCCATTGATACGCTGTTTCTGATACCCGAAATCGGTGGAAACGCGGAAGTTGTCACCTTGATAGTCCAAACCCGCGACGAACAACTTCGTGCGCTGATCCTGGTTGTCGATCGCTGTTTCACCTTCCCGCTGGCTCAGATTCAACCTGGCGCCAAAGCGGTTATCCTCGCCAAATCGCTGCCCGATATCCAAATGCTCGCCAATGCGGCCATCGGTGCTGATGTCCTGGGTATAACGACGCGTCGGCACATCCTCTGCGCGTTTGGGCTGCAAGTTGACGCCGCCCCCAAGACCCGAGCCCGTCGGACTGACACCATTGATAAACGCGTTGGGGCCTTTGAACACCTCGACACGCTCGATAGCATCCGTCGACAGAATCTGACGCGGTAAGACGCCATACAGTCCATTGTAGGAAATGTCGTCACTGTTAAGCGGCAAGCCTCGAATCACAAACACTTGGGATTGGTTACCAAACCCATAGGATTGACGCACCGACGGATCATTGAGAAGCACATCACCCACGTCTTCAGCTTGTTGATCTTCAATCAACTGCGAGGTGTAACTCGTCATCACGAACGGGACATCCATGTTGTCCTGATTGCCCAACACCCCCATCTGGCCTCCCCTCGCAACCTGACCTCCCGCATAGGGCGTTGGTAGCGTGTTGGAGTTGGGTTTGATCGCACTGGCAGTAACGTCGGTCGCTCCCAATTCAATAGGTTCTGCCGCCTGGGCAAGAAAACTGACTGAGCAGCACGCAGCCAGCAACGTAAGGCGAGATGGAAATAGCATGGAGTGAGTACCTGCGGGGAAACGGGAAACCAATGCAGGTAATGCTAATGATTCGCAGATAGATTATCTATAACGAATGGCACGCTGCCATAAAAGATTTGGAAAGCGGTTTAGTCAGCCCCCGTGGCGAGGGAGCTTGCTCCCGCTCGGCTGCGCAGCAGACGCAAAACCGGACGATGCGGTTTGCCTGAAGAAATGCAGGGGCCTGCTGCGCATGCCAGCGGGAGCAAGCTCCCTCGCCACAGGGGACTTGTGTCGAGCCGAACACCGAGCCCTGTGGGAGCGAGCCTGCTCGCGATGAAATCGCCCCAGCTCCAGAGCCGAACACCCCACCCACATCACCAAAAACCCTCCCTCCTACAGCCCCCACCTACACCCCTCTATCAAGCTACGCATCCTTGCGCCTTTGCCTACAACTACGCCAGAATCCGCCCGCTTGTGCGCCTTGTCCCGGGGTTCTATTGTCTTCCTGCCACTGCCCATCAGTGGTCGGGTTTAGTAGCCCGGTTTACGTCTCGGTGTACAAGTCTCATCGGTCAGGCATTGCCTGTTCTCGATGGTGGCTGTGCGCATGGCACCTTCGGGTGCGCCGGGTTTGACGTAATCACCGGTCTACTAACTTGCGCACAGTCGCCACCCTTTCGTTTAGTAGCGAGAGGGTTGCGGCCTAATTGAGAGATTACGTCAATGTTCAAAACGACCCCGAATCCGCCAGAGGCAGATTCCACTTCTACATCCGCAAAATCGAAAGCCAAGCAGCAAGACGAAACCACCAAACGCGTGCTTGATCACTACTTGCTACCGAAATCGGATAAATCCCAAGACGACCCTAAGCCGGGACAGCTATTCACCGTCGTGAAAGGCCTCGATAACGAATGCCTGCTCGCCAACCTCAGCGAAACCCTGGCTTCGGCTGATGCCATGGTGAGTGATCTGGCGTTTGATCTGGATGGATCGAGGCGTCATGTGGCGCAGGGGATTCAGCAGTTGATTGAGCTGAGTTCGTTGCTGGCGAACCGGGTATTGGATAACGTGGAGCCGCGGCAATAGGATTTAATTCCTCAACGAAAAAACCCGACGTTTTGCGTCGGGTTTTGTTTACGAAGAGTTGCGCGTATGCATCAATCTGTGGACGTTCGACCTACCAAGCTTCGTGGTTGTCTTGGTCAGCACAGTAGCTGTAACTTCGATCTTCAGTTAACGAGGAAATCTCATTGAACGACTCTGAACATCTGAAAGAACTGTGCGCACGTTTCAACTCTGGAGAACATCTGAGCTTTACGTTTTTCTGGGGGCACCAGCGCAGCAAAACTGTCGTCACGGCGTCGTGCTTCAGCCAATGGTTCGAGGCTGGCTTCATTGTCGAGGGGCAACATTACCCGACGGCCGAACACTTCATGATGGCCGAGAAAGCGGCCTTGTTCGACGATCAGGAAATTCGTGCGCAGGTGCTCCAAGCCCCTACTCCTAATGCCGCCAAAGCACTTGGCCGCAACGTGCGCGGATTCAATGATAAGGTTTGGCTGCAACACCGATACGACATTGTCGTTCGAGCGAACCAGGCCAAGTTCTCTCAGAATCCACAGTTGAACGAATATCTTCTACAAACCGGTTCGCGCGTTATTGTCGAAGCCAGCCCGGTTGATAACATCTGGGGTATAGGGCTCGCACAGGACAACGCAGATGCGAACAATCCGAATCTGTGGAAAGGCTTGAATCTGCTGGGATTTGCATTGATGCAGGTGCGGGACGGGACTAGTACGCCAGCCCCAAGGTAGTGCCCTGACCTTACTCACGAAAAACGCAAAAAACCTTGGCGAACACAGAGAGCGCACAGAGGGGACAGATTTATTTTCCAGCAAATAAATCTGCCCCCTTTTCAGTATTAATCCTGTAGTAAAAAGGAGGTTTACATCGCCATGGATATCCGGGAAATCAAGCAACGCCTGGCCCGCCCCGCCGTGAAGCTCATTGCCGGCGGCTTTCGTCCTGCCGGCACCGATGAAGAAAGCTGGCTGGGCAATGTATTCCTGTTCCGACCGGATGAAGAGGTGCCCACTAATCAGGCGGGGCAACAGTTGCTCCCCTATGCGCAGTTTTACCTGCCCGCCCTGCCTATCAATAGCCCTCTGCTAGCAGGGGTTCGTGTGCTGACGGTGTTCATTTCAAACCCGTTCCCCGAGCACTTTGAGCCGATGGGGGATAATTGGGTTATCCGCGAGTACGGGCCGGATGATGTGTTGGTGCGCAAGTCTCTGTCGGTGGCAGGTACGTTCCTCAAACCCTTCCCACTGACAGCGCAAGCGGTGCCGGAGGACTTTCCATTGTGGGATGGCGGTGGTGTCCCGGAGGACCTTGAGCAAGCAATCCTCACGCTGGAACGCGCGGGCAAGATCCAAAGCTATTACGACTTGGTCACCCACACCTACGAACACAAGATCGGTGGTTACCCTTCGTTCTGCCAGTCGGGTGTTGATCCGGGTGAAGGCTTCGAGTTTGTGTTCCAGATTTCATCGGACTCGAAGATCAATCTGAACGTGGTCGACAGTGGGAGCCTGATGTTCTGGAAGCACAATGAAACTGGGGAGTGGGCGCTTTATTACGACTTTTACTAGGAGTCGGGGAACAGGTTTATTTTCAGGAGATAAATCCCTTTTTTGTCATCGCTGATCCTCAAAGGAAATACATGACAACCAAACTGCATACCGGGGCGCACGCGGGCTACCGCACTCTCGACTGGCACGATGGATACGACGTTAACCTGGGTGACCTCATACACCAGCTTCCTCAGCTCGTACATGGGCGTTATGTGGCGATTGCTGCGTCGGATAGCGGGCCCTATAGCCTTAGCGCCGTTGAAATCGCTAGCGGGTGGCAACGTGTAGGTGACTTGGCGATCAGTCCTATCATTACGGATATCGATCAGTTGCCCACGCCGGGCTTTGATGAATGGTACGTTTTTGAGCGCTTGCCTGATCGGGCGAGGCTCTCCAAACTCAGCAACGCTATCGCACTTAAACCGTTCGGAGAGAGCGATAAGGTCGACGCGTTCTGGGCACAAATTGAAGATTTACAACCCGTGCATGCTCTGCTTGGCGCCTGTCGCCTCTTACTGATAACTCAAGACGCAGCAATATATGAGAGCGTGCTTACGTTCTATTCAACCTAAGGGTTGAGGTGTTGTCTTGGGGAAACGGGAACAGACCACGAATATGAAACAGTCCGATTACAGGTGAGCCCAAATCGTGGTCTGTCCCCCGGTTTCTTCTTTCTCGTACACCTTAAAAGCGCAGTGGATAGGCGACCCCAGCGCCACAAGGCCAGTGGAGTTGTCACGTATGATTTGCATCCAAGAGTTTGAACCGTTCGTCGCCACTGTTATCTCTGACAGGAGACAGCGGCTTTCCTTTAATCTTGAATGAGGGTGCACAGCAGGAAAAACCCTGTATTAAATGTTTCCGTTCAGGGATAGATAGCTTGTGCTTAAAAGATCACACCCAACCCAGTGAGGAATTTAAAATGAGAGTTATTCTGAACGTCGCAGGTCAAGGCTCAGTTGACAGTTCCGCCTTCATCAGCTGGATGCTACCAAGCCCTGGAGATAAGGTCTGGGGATATTGGGGAAATGCAACATATACAGTCAAACAAAGAACATATAATTTCACTAAAGAGGGCACAGGCTCTCACATCTCTATTGAACTTGAATAGGATTAGCTACTATCGGTTGAGCTCAGGAGCGCTACAATATGGAGAGCCATGAGAACTGGATGCATCAGGCGTATAACATAGAGAAGACTCCTGTTCACAGTCACTTCCTTCAAGGATTGGAAGGGTTGTACTAAGGATAATCACAACCAGATTCATGAGGAGCTAAAAATGGCTAATAAAATCACGTTGTCTTATATAGAGCCAAATGGTAATAAATATTATGACACCGCTGCTATCCTCGAAATGATTCCATATCCTGGTGATAACGTTACGGGATTTTGGGAACAAAATTCTTACCGCGTAAAAGATCGAAAACAAGTATTTGATTCGTCAGGTACAGGTTCCCATATTGAAATTCACCTAGAATATACATAACCGCCTATTGATCGAGAGCAGACGCTCTACCATGTTGCCAACTATCCCGAAACCCAAACTTCATTGCTTGCAGTCTTTGTTTCGGCTAAAAGCGGCCAGAGGATTGGCCGCTTTTCTATGAGTGCTTCGCACTCAAGCGGGAGCAAGCTCCCTCGCCACGAGGGGGTGGGTGTCAGGGGTGGCGATCCAGTTTTTTGAGGAACACCGTCATTTCCTTTTCGGCCTGTTTGTCGCCATGGGCGCGGGCGGCTTCAAGGCCTTGTTCCCAGGCTTGGCGGGCGGCTGGTAGGTCGCCTTGGCCTTGATGGGCTTTGCCCAATAGTTTCCATGCAGCCGAATACTTGGGATCGAGTTCGACGCAGCGTTGGAAATGTTCGGCTGCCCGGGCGAATTCGCCGAGGTCCAGGTAACCCTTGCCCAGGCCGAAGCGCAGCAGTGAGTTATCCACACCCTTGGCGAGCATTTTTTCCAGGGAGTCGAGCATGGGGAAGGTCCTCTGGGGTTGTGTCAGTGATTGGTCTGTCGAGTGTTAGATAGCTATCGCGAGCAGGCTCGCTCCCACAGAGGATCGCCATTGCTCACAAATACTGTGAACACCTCCCCCTTGTGGGAGCGAGCCTGCTCGCGATGAGGCCCTTCCTGTCACTGCATACTTTGGATCAGAAGAAACTCAACCCCACATGGAACAGCTTCTCGACGTCGCGAATGTGCTTCTTGTCCACCAGGAACAGGATCACATGGTCGCCGGTCTGGATGGTGGTGTCATCGTGGGCGATCAGTACTTCTTCGTCGCGGATGATTGCGCCGATGGTGGTGCCGGGTGGCAGGCCGATGTCGCGGATGGCCTTGCCGATGACTTTGCTGGACTTGGCGTCGCCATGGGCAATCGCCTCGATGGCTTCGGCCGCGCCGCGGCGCAGGGAGTGCACGCTGACGATGTCGCCACGGCGTACGTGGGCGAGCAAGGTGCCGATGGTTGCCAGTTGCGGGCTGATGGCGATGTCGATGTCACCGCCCTGGATCAGGTCGACGTAGGCTGGGTTGTTGATGATGGTCATGACCTTCTTCGCCCCCAGGCGCTTGGCCAGCAGCGACGACATGATGTTGGCTTCGTCGTCGTTGGTCAGGGCCAGGAAGATGTCGGCGTCGGCGATGTTTTCTTCCAGCAGCAGGTCGCGGTCCGAGGCACTGCCTTGCAATACCACGGTGCTGTCGAGGGTGTCCGAGAGGTAGCGGCAGCGGGCCGGATTCATCTCGATGATCTTGACCTGATAGCGGCTTTCGATGGCTTCGGCCAGGCGTTCGCCGATCTGCCCGCCGCCGGCGATGACGATGCGTTTGTAGTTCTCGTCCAGGCGACGCATTTCGCTCATGACCGCGCGAATGTTCGCCTTGGCGGCGATGAAGAACACTTCGTCGTCGGCTTCGATCACCGTGTCGCCCTGGGGCAGGATCGGTCGGTCACGACGGAAGATCGCCGCGACCCGGGTCTCGACATTCGGCATGTGCTCGCGCAACTGGCGCAGCTGCTGACCCACCAGCGGCCCGCCGTAGTAGGCCTTGACCGCCACCAGTTGCGCCTTGCCTTCGGCGAAGTCGATCACCTGCAAGGCGCCCGGGTGTTGGATCAGGCGCTTGATGTAGTTGGTCACCACCTGCTCGGGGCTGATCAGCACGTCTACCGGGATCGCTTCGTTGTCGAAGAGGTCGGCGCGGGTCAGGTAGGCCGCTTCGCGCACCCGGGCGATTTTGGTCGGGGTGTGGAACAACGTATGGGCCACCTGACAGGCGACCATGTTGGTTTCGTCGCTGTTGGTCACCGCCACGAGCATGTCGGCATCGTCGGCGCCGGCCTGGCGCAGCACCGTAGGCAAAGAGCCGCGACCTTGTACGGTACGGATGTCGAGGCGGTCACCGAGGTCGCGCAGGCGTTCGCCGTCGGTGTCGACCACGGTGATGTCGTTGGCCTCGCTGGCCAAGTGTTCCGCCAGCGAACCACCGACCTGCCCTGCGCCGAGGATGATGATTTTCATCCACTCACTCCCTATCGAATCGGTTTTAACCGCGTGCGGCGGCGATCTTGATCAGCTTGGCGTAGTAGAACCCGTCATGCCCACCTTCCTGGGCCAGCAACTGGCGGCCATGGGGCTGCTTGAGGCCGGCCTGGCTGGCGATGTCCAGCTCCCGGGCGCCCGGGGTGCGGGCGAGGAAGGCGTCGATCACTTCGGTGTTCTCGGTCGGCAAGGTCGAACAGGTGGCGTAGAGCAGCATGCCGCCCACTTCCAGGGTCAACCACAGGGCGTCGAGCAGTTCGCCCTGCAACACGGCCAGTGCGGCGATGTCGTCCGGCTGGCGGGTCAGCTTGATGTCCGGATGGCGGCGGATCACACCGGTGGCCGAGCATGGCGCGTCGAGGAGGATGCGTTGGAACGGCTTGCCGTCCCACCAGGTCGCGGTGTCGCGGCCATCGGCGGCGATCAGTTCAGCCTCCAGGCCCAGGCGTTCGAGGTTTTCCTTCACCCGCACCAGGCGCTTGGCTTCCAGGTCCACCGCTACCACGCCGGCCAGCTTTGGCTCGACCTCGAGGATGTGACAAGTCTTGCCCCCCGGTGCGCAGCAGGCGTCCAGCACCCGTTGGCCGGGCGCCAGTTCCAGCAGGTCGGCGGCCAGTTGGGCGGCTTCGTCCTGGACGCTGATCCAGCCCTCGGCGAAACCCGGTAGTGCACGCACATCGCCGGGGGTTTCCAGCACGATACCGTCGCGGCTGTACTGGCATGGGATAGCCGGGATGCCCGCCTCGCCCAGTAATGCCAAATAGGCGTCGCGACTATGGTGGCGACGGTTGACCCGCAGGATCATCGGCGGATGGGCATTGTTGGCCGCGCAAATGGCTTCCCATTGTTCGGGCCAGAACGCCTTCAGGGATTTCTGCAACCAGCGCGGGTGGGCGGTGCGCACCACCGGATCGTGTTCCAGTTCGGCCAGCAGGGTTTCGCTTTCTCGCTGGGCGCGGCGCAACACAGCATTGAGCAGGGCCTTGGCCCAGGGCTTTTTCAGCTTGTCGGCGCAGCCCACGGTTTCGCCGATGGCGGCGTGGGCCGGAACGCGGGTGTAGAGCAGTTGATAGAGCCCCACCAGCAGCAGCGCCTCGACGTCGGCATCGGCGGCCTTGAAGGGCTTCTGCAACAGCTTGGCCGCCAGGGCCGACAGCCGAGGCTGCCAACGGGCGGTGCCGAACGCCAGGTCCTGGGTGAAGCCGCGATCACGGTCTTCGACCTTGTCCAGTTGGGTCGGCAGGGAACTGTTCAGCGAGGCTTTCCCGCTGAGTACTGCGGCGAGTGCCTTGGCGGCGGCCAGACGCGGGTTCATGAGGCGTCCGTCGCTTGGCCGAGATGGGTGCCGACGGCAAATTTCTCACGGCGGCTGTTGAACAAATCGCTGAAGCTCAGCGCCTTGCCGCCGGGCAGTTGCAGGCGTGTCAGGCACAACGCCTGCTCACCGCAGGCCACCACCAGACCGTCCTTGCTGGCACTGAGGATTTCACCCGGTGTGCCCTTGCCTTCGGTGCGGCTGGCGGCCAGCACTTTCAGGGCTTCGCCGTTCAAGGTGCTGTGGCAGATCGGCCAGGGGTTGAAGGCCCTTACCAGGCGCTCCAGCTCGATGGCCGGGCGGCTCCAGTCGATGCGGGCCTCGTCCTTGTTCAGTTTGTGCGCGTAGGTGGCGAGGCTGTCATCCTGCACTTCGCCTTCCAGCGTGCCGGCGGCCAGGCCGGCAATGGCCTGGACCACGGCCGGCGGGCCGATCAATGCGAGGCGATCATGCAGACTGCCGCCGGTGTCTTCGGCGCTGATGGGGGTGCTGACCTTGAGCAGCATCGGCCCGGTGTCCAGGCCGGCTTCCATGCGCATCACCGTGACGCCGCTCATCGCGTCGCCGGCTTCCACGGCGCGCTGGATCGGCGCCGCACCGCGCCAGCGTGGCAGCAGCGAGGCGTGGCTGTTGATGCAACCCAGGCGCGGGATGTCCAGCACCACTTGCGGCAGGATCAGGCCGTAGGCGACCACCACCATCAAATCCGGCTTCAGCGCCGCCAGTTCGGCCTGGGCTTGGGCATCACGCAGGGTCGGCGGCTGCAACACCAGGAGACCATTCTCCAGGGCCAGCTGCTTGACCGGGCTGGGCATCAGTTTTTGCCCGCGACCGGCCGGGCGATCCGGCTGGGTGTAGACCGCGACGATTTCGTGGGGGCTGGCCAGCAGGGCCTTGAGGTGTTCGGCGGCAAATTCGGGAGTGCCGGCAAAGACGATGCGCAGTGGCTCAGTCATGGGAAGCTCTCAGTTACAAAGCAGTCGCAAAAAGGAAAAGGCTTGCCGCGGCAAGCCTTTGAAGGGGGGCATCAAGCATTCTGGCGATGAAGTTTTTCCAGTTTTTTCTTGATCCGGTCACGCTTGAGGGTCGACAGGTAATCGACGAACAACTTGCCGTTGAGATGGTCACACTCGTGCTGGATGCACACCGCCAGCAGGCCTTCGGCGATCAGTTCGTAAGGTTGACCGTCGCGATCCAGGGCCTTGATCTTGACCTTCTGTGGGCGGTCGACGTTTTCGTAGAAGCCCGGCACCGAGAGGCAGCCTTCCTGGTATTGGTCCATCTCGTCGGTCAGGGTTTCGAACTCGGGGTTGATGAACACCCGCGGCTCGCTGCGGTCTTCGGAGAGGTCCATCACGACGATACGCTTGTGCACGTTGACCTGGGTCGCGGCGAGGCCGATGCCTGGCGCCTCATACATTGTTTCAAACATGTCGTCGACCAACTGACGCACTTCGTCGTCCACTACGGCCACCGGTTTGGCGATAGTGCGCAGGCGCGGGTCCGGGAATTCGAGAATGTTCAAAATGGCCATAAGCTTGATAAATGCACGTGTGAGGTAAAGTCGGGTGGCTGGCCTGGCGTGTCTTGGGATGCAGGCTACCGTTGTAAAACGTTGCTCTTGTGAAGAATAGCGCCTCACGGAGCGAGCCACGGGGGCTCTGGCGTTTTACGCGAACGCACATAATAAAGGGATTCACCGCATGAGGAAATCACTACTCGCCCTGCTGCTCCTGGTCTCGGCCGGTATCGCGCACGGGCAAGTGCAACTTCGGGAAGGTTTTCCCCAGCAATACACAGTGGTGACGGGGGACACACTCTGGGACATTTCCGGCAAATACCTGCGCGAGCCGTGGAAATGGCCGGAGCTCTGGCAGGCCAACCCGCAGATCGAAAACCCCAACCTGATCTATCCCGGCGATACCCTGTCGCTGGTCTACGTCAACGGCCAACCGCGCCTGACCCTCAATCGCGGCGCCTCGCGCGGCACGATCAAGCTGTCGCCGCGCATTCGCAGCTCGCCGGTGGCCGATGCCATCCCGAGCATCCCGTTGCAAGCCATCAACAGTTTTTTGCTGAGCAATCGCATCGTCGACACGCCTGAGGAGTTCAACAAGGCGCCGTACATCGTCGCCGGCAACGCCGAGCGGGTCCTCAGCGGCATGGGGGATCGGGTCTTTGCCCGTGGCTCGTTCGATGCGGGCCAGTCGGCCTACGGCATCTTCCGCCAGGGCAAGGTCTACACCGATCCAGAGACCAAGGAATTCTTGGGCATCAACGCCGACGACATCGGCGGTGGCGAGGTGGTCGCCACCGAAGGCGACGTCACCACCCTGGCCCTGCAACGCACCACCCAGGAAGTACGCCTGGGTGATCGCCTGTTCAGCGGCGAAGAGCGCTCGATCAATTCGACGTTCATGCCCAGCGCGCCGAAATCTGACATCAACGGGTTGATCCTGGACGTGCCCCGGGGCGTGACCCAGATCGGCGCGCTGGACGTGGTCACCCTGAACAAAGGCCGCCGTGACGGACTGACCGAAGGCAATGTGCTGGCGGTGATGAAGACCGGGGAAACCGTACGCGACCGCATCACCGGCGAGTCGGTGAAAATCCCCGATGAGCGGGCCGGCCTGCTGATGGTGTTCCGCACTTACGACAAGCTCAGCTACGGCCTGGTGCTGTACGCCTCGCGCTCGTTGGCAGTGCTCGACAAGGTCCGTAATCCATAACGGGTCTCACAAGTTACCAACAGAGTTATCCACAGCTTGTTCCCGTTTGTACGGGGCTTATAACGGTCAAGGATGATCGCATGTCACTACCTGAATCTGCTCCGGTTTCCCCTGCGGAACTGGAGGCCCGGCTACGCCTTCACCGCTTGCCGGAACTGGGACCCAAGCGGTTCATGACCCTGATGGAGGCCTTCGGCTCGGCGTCCAAGGCCATCAGTGCACCGGCCAGCGCCTGGCGCGCATTGGGCTTGCCGCTGGCCTGCGCCGAGGCCCGGCGCAGCCCGGATGTGCGTGACGGCGCCGCCCACGCATTGGCCTGGCTAGAGCGCGCGGGCCAGCATTTACTGATGTGGGACCAACCCGACTACCCGGCGCTGCTGGCGCAAATCAGCGACGCGCCGCCACTGCTGTTCGTCGCTGGCGATTCCACCATTCTGGAAAAACCCCAGCTGGCGATGGTCGGCAGTCGCCGGGCATCGCGGCCAGGCATGGACACCGCGGCGGCGTTTTCCCGAAGCCTGGCCGGGGCCGGTTTCGTCATCACCAGCGGCCTGGCCCTGGGTATCGATGCGGCGGCCCATCAGGCGGCGCTGGATGTGGGCGGGCGCACCGTCGGGGTGCTGGGCACCGGCCTGGAAAATTTTTATCCACAGCGCAATCATCGGCTGGCGGACGCGATGATTGCCCAAGGCAGCGCGGTAGTGTCGGAGTTCCCGTTGGACGCCGCGCCCCATGCCAGCAACTTTCCGCGTCGCAACCGGATCATCAGCGGTTTGTCCCTGGGTGTGCTGGTGGTCGAGGCCAGTGTCGCCAGCGGCTCGCTGATCACCGCCCGACTGGCGGCGGAACAGGGCCGCGAGGTGTACGCCATCCCTGGATCGATCCATCACCCCGGGGCCCGAGGCTGCCATCAGTTGATCCGCGACGGTGCCGCACTGGTGGAAACCGTCGAGCACATCCTCGAAGCGTTGCGCGGTTGGCAGCAGTTGCCGTTGGCTGCGATGCCTGAGCCGGTGACCCATCCGCTGCTACGCCTGCTGCATGCCGCGCCGCTGAGCAGCGAGGCGTTGGCCGACGCCAGCGGTTGGGGTTTGCCCAAGGTGCTGGCGGCGCTGACCGAGCTGGAAATGGAAGGACGCGCCACCTGCGACAACGGACGCTGGTTCGCGCGCTAGGTTTTATGAGGAAGATCGGTAAACTGCCCACAGCCTTATTTGCGTTGCGGGAGAATCTTTCATGGTCAACAGTTGGCGTGTGCAACAAGCCGCGCGAGAAATTCGCGCCGGGGCGGTGATTGCCTATCCAACCGAAGCGGTATGGGGCCTGGGCTGCGACCCGTGGAACGAGGAGGCGGTGGAACGCCTGCTGGCGATCAAGTCGCGGCTGCCCGACAAGGGGCTGATCCTGGTGGCGGACAACATCCACCAGTTCGACTTTCTGTTCGAAGACTTCCCCGAAACCTGGATGGACCGCATGGCCAGCACCTGGCCCGGGCCCAATACCTGGCTGGTGCCGCACCAGAACCTGTTGCCGGAATGGATCACCGGGGTGCACGACACCGTCGCGCTGCGGGTTAGCGACCATCCTACCGTGCGTGATTTGTGCTCACTGGTGGGGCCGTTGGTGTCCACCTCGGCCAACCCGCAAGGACGCCCGGCGGCGCGCACGCGGATTCGTGTCGAGCAGTATTTTCGCGGGCAGATCGACCTGGTGTTGGGCGGCAACCTGGGCGGGCGCAAGAACCCCAGCGTGATTCGCGACCTGGCGACCGGCAAAGTGGTGCGGCCGGACTAGGCGCGAACACACATCCCCTCTTCGACACAGATCCCATGTGTGGGAGCGGGCTTGCTCGCGAAGGCGCCGGCACATCCAACATTGATGCAAGCTGACCCACCGCTTTCGCGAGCAAGCCCGCTCCCACAAAGGTTTTGTGGTGAACACAGCATTTATGAACACCACAGACCGAGTGTGGGAGCGAGCCTGCTCGCGATGGCGTCAGGTCAGCCAGCATTGATGTTGGCTGATCCACCGCCATCGCGAGCAGGCTCGCTCCCACAGGTTTTTCAATCCAGGATCACCGAATTTCAGGGCAGGAGAATGGTCGACCCGGTCGTGCGCCGCGCCGACAACTCGGTATGAGCCTTGGCCGCTTCCGCCAGTGGATAACGCTGGTTGATGTCCACCGTGATCTTGCCGCTATTGATCATCCCGAACAGCTCATCGGCCATGCGTTGCAGGTTTTCGGCGTTGTTGGCGTAAGTCGCCAGGGTCGGGCGGGTGACGTACAGCGAGCCCTTGGCCGAGAGAATCCCCAGGTTCACCCCTTCCACCGCACCCGATGCATTGCCGAAGCTGACCACCAGGCCACGGGGGGCGACGCTGTCCAGGGAGGTCAGCCAGGTGTCCTTGCCCACTCCGTCGTACACCACGGGCACTTTCTTGCCGTCAGTCAGCTCCAGCACCCGCTGTGCGACGTTTTCCTTGCTGTAGTCAATGGTTTCCCAGGCGCCATGGGCTTTGGCGATGGCGGCTTTTTCCGGCGAGCTGACGGTGCCGATCAGCTTCACGCCCAGGGCCTTGGCCCACTGGCAGGCCAAGGAACCCACGCCACCGGCAGCGGCGTGGAACAGGATGGTTTCGCCGCCCTGGAGTTCATAGGTCTGGCGCAACAGGTATTGCACGGTCAGGCCCTTGAGCATCACGCCAGCGGCCTGTTCGAAACTGATGGATTCGGGCAGGTGCACCAGGTTGGCCTCGGGCAACACATGCACCTCGCTGTAGGCCCCCAGTGGGCCGCTGCCGTACGCCACCCGGTCGCCGACCTTGAACCGCGTGACATCTGAACCGACCGCCTCGACCACCCCCGCGCCCTCGGCACCCAGGCCCGACGGCAACGCTGGCGGCGGATAAAGACCGCTGCGGTAGTAGGTGTCGATGAAATTCAGGCCGATCGCCTTGTTGCTGACGCGCACCTGCTGCGGGCCCGGCTCGGCAGGCTGGTAGCCGACGTACTCGAGCACTTCGGGACCGCCGTGGGAACTGAACTGGATACGTTTGGCCATCTTCACTTTCTCCTTGTCGCGGGACTTTTAACCAAGCCTTCTATCGGACTCCTAAGCTTGACCGTCGTCAACTGTGGTGTCGGCAAGTGCGGTGGTATCCTGTGCGCCCATTTGCCACCGGCCCGCTATACGCCGCGTAGCGTAGCCCTGAACAAGGTGATGTCATGTCCACTCGCACCGAGGCCGTGAAAGCCTACCTGCTCGACTTGCAAGACCGTATCTGCACCGCCCTGGAAACCGAGGACGGCGGCACTCGCTTCGTCGAAGATGCCTGGACCCGGCCAGCCGGTGGTGGCGGTCGCACGCGCGTGATCGAAAACGGCACGGTGATCGAAAAGGGCGGCGTCAACTTTTCCCACGTCTTCGGCAGTGGCCTGCCACCCTCGGCCAGCGCCCATCGGCCGGAACTGGCCGGGCGCGGCTTCGAAGCCCTGGGCGTGTCGCTGGTGATCCACCCACACAACCCCCATGTGCCGACCTCCCACGCCAACGTGCGGTTCTTCATCGCCGAAAAGGAAGGCGAAGAGCCGGTCTGGTGGTTTGGCGGCGGCTTCGACCTGACGCCGTACTACGGCGTGGAAGAAGACTGCGTCCATTGGCACCGTGTCGCCGAGCAGGCCTGCGCGCCGTTCGGCCCCGAGGTGTATCCGCGCTACAAGGCCTGGTGCGACAGCTACTTCCACCTCAAGCATCGCAACGAGCCCCGGGGCATTGGCGGCCTGTTCTTCGATGACCTGAACGAGTGGGGTTTCGACACCTGCTTCGCCTTCATTCGCGCCATCGGCGACGCCTACATCGAGGCGTACCTGCCGATCGTGCGCCGCCGCAAGCACGACGCGTTCACCGCCAAACAGCGGGAGTTCCAGGAGTTTCGCCGTGGACGCTACGTGGAATTCAACCTGGTCTACGACCGCGGCACCCTGTTCGGGCTGCAATCGGGCGGGCGTACCGAATCGATCCTGATGTCGCTGCCGCCGCAAGTGCGCTGGGGCTATGACTGGAAAGCCGAGCCGGGCAGCGAAGAAGCGCGGCTGACCGAGTATTTCCTGCAGGATCGCGATTGGCTGGCGACGGCCTGAACGAGGATTATCCATGGACCGCTACGTTGTAATGGGTAACCCGATCGGCCACAGCAAGTCGCCGTTGATCCATCGCCTGTTTGCCGAGCAGACCGGACAAACCCTGGACTACAGCACGCTGCTGGCGCCCCTGGAGGATTTCGTCGGCTGCGCCCGGGAATTTTTCCGCGAAGGTCGTGGGGCAAATGTCACGGTGCCGTTCAAGGAGGACGCCTTCCGCCTGGCCGACAGCCTGACCGAACGCGCCCAGCGGGCCGGGGCGGTCAATACGTTGAGCAAACTGGCTGACGGTCGCCTGCTGGGGGACAACACCGACGGCGCCGGGCTGGTCCGGGACCTGACCGTCAACGCCGGCTTCAGCCTCAAGGGCAAGCGCATCCTGTTGCTGGGCGCCGGCGGTGCGGTGCGTGGCGCCCTGGAACCCGTGCTGGCCGAAGCGCCGGCCTCGGTGATCATCGCCAACCGCACGCTGGAAAAAGCCGAATTGCTGGCCGAGTTGTTCGCCGATCTGGGCCCGGTCTCGGCCAGTGGCTTCGATTGGCTGCAAGAGCCGGTGGACCTGATCATCAATGCCACCTCCGCAAGCCTGTCGGGGGACGTGCCGCCGATTGCCACAAGCTTGATCGAGCCGGGCAAGACGGTTTGCTACGACATGATGTATGGCAAGGAACCGACCTCATTCTGCCGTTGGGCCAGCGAACACGGTGCGGCGGTGGCGATGGATGGCCTGGGCATGTTGGCCGAACAGGCGGGCGAAGCCTTCTACCTGTGGCGCGGGGTTCGCCCGGACACTGCGCCGGTGCTGGCCGAGTTGCGCCGCCAACTGGCGCAGTGAACTGTGAACTGTGAACTGTGAACTGTGAACTGTGGCGAGGGAGCTTGCTCCCGCTCGGGTGCGAAGCGCCCGCAAAACTGACCACACGGTACTAAAGTCTAGGGCTGCTTCGCAGCCCAGCGAGCAAGCTCCCTCGCCACAGGGTATGCCTACCTTAAGCCCTAGTCTTCGAAATGAATCGGGCACTTCTGCGCCCCCTCCAACTTCAGCAACTCCTCCACCACCTGGGGCCGGGCCATGCGCAAGGTCAGGCTACGCCCTTGGCTAAGCAGGCGCCGGGCTTCCTGATGGAGCATTTCCACCCCGGAATAATCGATGAAGTTGATCTGCTGGGCATCGATGACCACCCGCTGCGCCTGCAACCGTTGCAGGCGCGCTTGCAGGTAATGGCTGGCCCCGAAAAAGATCGAGCCGCCGACCCGCAGGATCTCCGCTTCCCCTTCGCGAAAATGCTGCACTCGCGGCTGCGAGGTGCGCTTGAGGTAAAAGAACAGCGAGGCCAACACACCGGCATAGATGGCGGTTTGCAGCTCCAGCAGCAACGTGGCCAGGCAGGTCAGGCTCATCACCACGAATTCGGCACGGCTGACCCGGTACAACGCGCGGAGGCCGCGATGGTCCACCAGCCCCCAGGCGATCAACAGAATGCTGCCGGCCATGGCTGGAATCGGGATGTGCGCGATCAGATTCGCCCCGGCGACCGCAAACAACGCCACCCACAAGGCCGAGAACACCCCGGCCAACGGCGAGCAGGCCCCGGCTTCATAGCTGAGGCCGGAACGGGTAAAGGAACCGGCTGACAATGACCCGGAGAAAAATCCGCCAACGATGTTGGAAAGCCCCTGCGCCCTCACCTCCTGATTCGCATCGAGCAACTGCCCGGAACGCACCGACAACGAGCGGGCGATGGACAGACTGGTGACCAACCCGAGCATGCCCACCGCGACCGCACCGGGCAGCAGGCGCAGGATCAACTCCAGGTCCAGCGGCAGCGGCGTGAAAGGTGGCAGGCGCCCGGCAAAGGCACTG
This sequence comes from Pseudomonas bijieensis, assembly GCF_013347965.1. Taxonomy (NCBI): domain Bacteria; kingdom Pseudomonadati; phylum Pseudomonadota; class Gammaproteobacteria; order Pseudomonadales; family Pseudomonadaceae; genus Pseudomonas; species Pseudomonas bijieensis. The sequence goes on from NZ_CP048810.1 coordinate 4,151,235, forward strand.
ACCAGCGCCACATGCCCGAACATCGCCGGCCACAGCCAGACCACCAGGCTGCTGATGACCAAGGTTATCAACAGGCTCGGCCAACGTGGCAGCAAACGCTTGAGCACCACGCCCAGCACCAAAGTGCCGATTCCCAGCAGCAACGACGGCTTATCCACAGCCTCGATGTGGCTGAGCAACATCAGCAGGCCTTTCAACGCCGTGGCTTCGTTCGGCAGGTCGAGACCCAGCAGGTTCGGCAACTGCCCCAGCGCAATCACCACCGCCGCCCCCAGGGTGAACCCCAGCACCACCGAGTGGGAGACGAAATTCACCAGCGCGCCGAACCGCAACAACCCCAGCAGCCACTGGAAAATACCGGCCAACACTGTCAGCAACAGGATCAAGGTCACGTAGTCATCAGTGGCGGGCACGGCCAGAGGGCTGACGCTGGCATACAGGACGATGGAAATCGCCGCCGTAGGACCGCAGATCAGGTGCCAGGACGAGCCCCACAAGCAAGCGATCAACACCGGGACAATCGCCGCGTACAAGCCGTATTCAGGTGGCAAACCGGCAATCAGGGCGTAGGCGATGGATTGCGGCAACGCGAGAATCGCGCCGCTGAGGCCAACGATCAGGTCACGGCCGACACTGGCACGGGTCTGCCGGGGCAGCCAGTTCAGGAAAGGCAAGAGTGAACGGCGCGTGGGGATTGCCATGGAGCCTCAAGGATGGGGTTTGGCGCAAGAGTATCAGGTGAACCAATGTGGCGAGGGAGCTTGCTCCCGCTCGGTCGCGCAGCGGCCGCAAAAATTGGGACCGCTGCGCAGTTCAGCGGGAGCAAGCTCCCTCGCCACAAAAGCGGCTCGCGATTATGCCTAGAGCTTGGCCTTCACCGCCGCCAACGCATCCTTGCCGTCCACCGTCTTCACGCCGTCCAGCCACTTATCCAGCACCGCCGGATTCGCCTTGATCCAGGCCTTGGCCGCATCGGCGTTGCTGACTTTGTTGTTCACCACCTCGGACATGATGCTGTTTTCCATTTCCTGGGTGAAGCTCAGGTTGGTCAACAGCTTGCCAACGTTCGGACAGGCCTGTGCATAACCCTTGCGGGTCAAGGTATAGACGCTGCCGGTGTCGCCGAAGTACTTCTCGCCACCCTTGAGGTAGTGCATTTTCAGTTGCACGTTCATCGGGTGCGGGGTCCAGCCGAGGAAGGTCACGAACTTCTGTTTCTTCACGGCCCGAGAAACTTCCGCCAGCATCGCCTGTTCGCTGGATTCCACCAGTTTCCACTCGCCCATGCCGAAGTCATTGGTCTTGATGATTTCTTTCAGGGAGAGGTTGGCCGGGGCGCCGGAACCGATGCCGTAGATCTTCTTCTCGAACTTGTCGGCAAATTTGTTCAGGTCGGCAAAGTTATGCACACCCGCGTCCCAGACATAGTCCGGTACCGCCAGGGTGAATTCCGTACCGTCCAGGTTCTTGGCCAATTGCGTGACATCGCCGGTGGCGACGAACTTGTCGTAGAAACCCTGCTGCGCCGGCATCCAGTTACCCAGGAACACATCCACCTGGCCGTCCTTGAGGCCACCGAAGGTGATGGGCACCGCAAGGGTGTCGACCTTGGCCTTGTAGCCCATCCCGTCCAGCAGGAAACCGGTGATCGCATTGGTCGCGGCGATGTCGCTCCAGCCCGGGTCGGCCATCTTCACGGTTTCGCAGCTTTGCTCGGCCCACGCCGAAGCACTGCTCAACGCCAACAGCCCGGCGGTCAGTACTGTGGATAACTTTTGCATGTGTTTGCCCCTTACGTTATTGGTTTTGGCAGGGTTGTGGATAACGGGCCTTGCGCTCCAGATCGTCGAGGTCGATGTGGTTACGCATGTACTGCTGGCTGGCGTCCACCAGCGGCTGGTGGTCCCAGCTCTTGAGTTTGCCCAGGGTCAGCGCCTGGGCGACGAAACGGCGGCGTCGCTGGCTGGCGAGCACCTGTTGGTGAATCGTCGGAATGTCCCATTTGGCGCGCGCCTCGGCGAGAAAATCGGCGAACACGGATTGATGCTCGGGGGATTGGCTGAGATTTTCCAGTTCCTTCGGGTCGTTGCGCACGTCGAACAGCAGGCATGGGTCATCTTCGCTGTAGATGAATTTCCACGGGCCGCGGCGGATCATCATCAATGGGCCGATGGTGCCTTCGGCCATGTATTCACCGAAGACTTCGTCATGCCCGCCCTGCCCTTGCAGATGCGGCACCAGTGAGCGGCCATCCAGCGGCAAGCCCGGCTCCAGCGTGCCGCCGGCCAGCTCCACCAGGGTCGGCAGCAAGTCGGCGGTGGACACGGCTGCGCTCACCCGGCCGCTGGCGAACTGCCCCGGCGCACTGATCAGCAACGGTACGCGGGCAGCCATTTCGAACCAGTGCATTTTGTACCAGAGGCCCTTTTCGCCGAGCATGTCCCCATGATCGCCGGAGAACACGATGATGGTGTCGTCCAGCAAACCGGTGTCTTCCAGGGTTTGCAGGAGTTTGCCGACGTTGCTGTCGATGTAGTTGCAGGCGCCGAAGTAGGCACGACGGGCATCACGAATCTTATCCACAGGCAGTGGCTTGTCCCACAGGTCATAGACCTTCAGCAGTCGCTGGGAATGTGGATCGAGTTCTGTTTGCGCCGGGGTCTGCGGCAAAGGGATGTCGTTGTCGTCATACAAATCCCAGAACGCCTTGGGAATCGTGTACGGGTCGTGTGGGTGGGTCATCGATACGGTGAGGCAAAACGGCTGGTCACCGTCCTCGCGGATGTGGTCGAACAGGTACTGCTGGGCCTTGAACACCACTTCTTCATCGAAATCCAGCTGGTTGGTGCGCACGCACGGCCCGGCCTGCAACACCGACGACATGTTGTGGTACCAACTCGGCCGCACATCCGGCTCGTCCCAGTTCACCGCCCAGCCGTAGTCGGCCGGGTAAATGTCACTGGTCAAGCGCTCTTCGTAGCCGTGCAACTGGTCCGGCCCGCAAAAGTGCATCTTGCCGGACAGCGCCGTGCGATAGCCAAGGCGCCGCAGGTAATGGGCGTAGGTCGGCACGTCCGCCGGGAAATCCGCCGCGTTGTCGTACGCACCGATCTTGCTCGGCAATTGGCCGCTCACCAGGGTAAAACGCGACGGGGCGCACAGCGGGCTGTTGCAATAGGCAGCATCGAACACCACGCCCTCGGCGGCCAGACGCGACAGGTTGGGCAGCTTGATCGGCGAAGGACCGTAGATCGGCAACATTGGCGCGGCCATTTGATCGGCCATGATGAAAAGAATGTTCTTGCGCTTCATGTATTCGCGGCATTCCATAGTAGGCAGTTATGCGACATTGCTGCGATTGAGCATGTAGCCCCCGGGTTTTGGGGTAAAGCCCATACAGGATAATGACTAGGATAAGCACAGCTTATGTATGACGCCCTGGGTGACCTGTCTCTGGAACTGTTCCGCGCCTTTGAAGCCGCGGCGCGCCAGCAAAGCTTCACGGCGGCGGCGATTGAGCTGGGCACCACGCAACCGGCCATCAGCCAACAGATCAAACGCCTGGAAGAACAACTGGGTACGCGGCTGTTCGACCGCATCTACCGCGGCATCGAACTGACCGAGGCCGGGACGATCCTGTTCGAGCAGGTACAGGCCGGCTTGCAGAGCATCGATGCCGGGTTGAGCGCGATCACCGCCCAGCATCAACACGAAGTGCTGCAAGTCGCCACGGACTTCGCGTTCGCCGCCTATTGGCTGATGCCGCGCCTGCATCGCTTTCACGCGGCCAACCCGCAGGTGGACGTCAGCCTGGTGACCAGCGAGCGCAACCACAACATGCTCCGGACCGATATCGACGTTGCCGTGCTATTCGGCGATGGTCGCTTCAAACAAGGCGAAAGTCGCTGGCTGTTCAGCGAAGAAGTCTTTCCCGTGTGTAGCCCGCTGCTGCTCAAGGAACGCCCTCTGCCCTTGCCTGCCCAGGCCTTGGCGGAATTTCCGTTGCTGCACCTGCGCGCGGGCAACAGCAGCAGTTGGTTCGATTGGAGTGGCGTATTTCGCGAGCTGGGCATCACTTCACCGCCGGCGCCAGGGCAGTTGCGCTTCGATAACTACACGCTGCTGATCCAGGCGGCGATTGGCGGCCAGGGCGTGGCCATCGGCTGGCGTCACCTTGTGGATAACTTATTGGCACAGGGGCTGCTGTGTCGTCCGATCGCTGAAACGGTGCTGTCGCGGCTGGGGTATTACGTGGTCCTGCCCCAGCGCAAACGGCGCGGCGTATTGATCAGGCAATTCGTCGATTGGCTGATGGAAGAACAGGCCAACAGTGCCGAATCGCTCACCGGACTGCCGCTGCCTTCCATTGCCGTTTAACGCGCCTACACGGCCGCGATAAAACTGACGTGCTCGCCCACATGCAGGTTCAGGCGCAGCTCATCGGCGATGCCGACCGCCACCCGGTTGAGCCGCTCCAGGGATTCGGCCATTCCAGGCTCCAGGCTCGTACTGACTTGGCTGAAATGCTCGATGCCCAAGCCTGGCGCGGCGTAAGGCGCATTGATCAAGGTCCACTGCAAGGTGCTGTTCTTCAACGCATCGAGTACTTCTTCGGCGGCATGGCGCTGCAAATCGTCATCCGTCGGCTCTTCGTCGAGCACGGCGAAGTCACCCACCAGGAACAGCCGTGGAATATTCACCGCCTGCATGCCGGCGATCAGTGAATCCACAGCCAATACTTGCTCTACGGGGCCGGGAATCAATGTGCGTTCCACTTGTTCGCTGTTCATCGGCAACCCTGGCGCATTCAACAGACACACCACGGCACTGGCGCCGGCCACACTCTGCTTGACCCGCTCGGGGTCGAAAAGATCACCGGTCTTGGTCCGCAAGCCCGGGCGTGGAGCCAGGGCGGTGAGATCGTCGAGAATGGCGATGACTTCGTGCTGGCGCCGTAGCATTTCAGCCATCAACGCACTGCCGAGACTACTCATGGCACCATAGAGCACCACTTTGATGACCGGGGTTTCGGCGTTTTTCATGGCTGTTTTTCCTTTTTTTCCGCGTATAAGGCCTCTGACCCGCGGAAAACGGCGAGGGTTCGGCCTCTTTTTCAAGGAGTGACAGATGCAGCGGATCAAGGGCTACCACGCCCACGTGTATTTCGACGCCAATACCCTCGACCAGGCCCGGGCCCTGTGCGAGGAAGCGGCGCAACTGTTCCCGCTGAAAATGGGCCGCGTCCACCAACGCCCGGTCGGCCCGCACCCGGACTGGAGCTGTCAGCTGGCGCTCGATCCGCAGTACATCGGCGTGGTCCTGCCGTGGTTGGCGCTCAATCGCAAGGGGTTGGTGATTTTCATGCACCCGGATACGGGCGATGACTTGATGGACCACACCGAGCACGCGATCTGGATGGGCGCGGTGCGGCCATTGGATCTTTCGGCCTTTAAAGCAAACCCCTGAGGTTTCTGTGGCGAGGGGATTTATCCCCGCTGGACTGCGCAGCAGGCCCAAAAGGACATTACGCATTTGAGCTGACACGGCGTGATCATTGATTAGGGCCGCTTCGCGCCCCAGCGGGGATAAATCCCCTCGCCACAAGAACACTGCTCGTCGCAGCATCATCACGACTCATCATTCCCTGGCGTTGCGAAAGCTGGCTGAAAGCTTGCGCGATTAGGATCGCCCCCACTACCGGCAAAAGACCGGTGGCCAGAGGCGAGCTCCAAAGGCTCGTTCGGCCCTTTTAACAACAACAATGGTGATTCTGATGTCCGCTGCTACCCGTCCCGCTGCACCCACTCCATCCGTCCGTCCCGAGCCCTGCATCCTGCGCTGACCCATCCGGTTCGCCTTTGCCCGCCGCGCCACGCCACGCCTGGAGTATTTCCTATGCTGACTTTCCTTGGCTTCGCCATGGTCATCACGTTCATGTTCCTGATCATGACCAAGCGCCTGTCCGCGCTGATCGCCTTGATCATCATCCCGATCCTGTTCGCCCTGTTCGGTGGTTTTGCGCCGAAGATCGGCCCGATGATGCTCGAAGGCATCACCAAGCTCGCCCCGACCGGGGTGATGCTGATGTTCGCGATTCTGTATTTTGCCCTGATGATCGACTCCGGCCTGTTCGACCCGGCCGTGCGCAAGATCCTCAAGCTGGTCAAGGGCGACCCGTTGAAAGTTTCGGTCGGTACCGCCGTCCTGGCGCTCGTCGTTTCCCTCGATGGTGACGGCGCGACCACTTACATGATCTGCGTCGCCGCGATGCTGCCGCTCTACAGCCGCATCGGCATGAGCCCGCGCATCATGGCTGGCCTGATCATCCTCGCCGGTGGCGTGATGAACATGACCCCGTGGGGCGGTCCGACGGCCCGCGCGGCCAGTGCGCTGCACGTGGACCCGTCCGACATCTTCGTGCCGATGATTCCTGCGATGGCCGCCGGCGTGGTGGCGATCCTGGTGATTGCCTACTTCTACGGCAAGCGTGAACGGGCGCGCCTGGGTGAATTGCACCTGGTCGGCGACGAGATCGATCACAGCGAAATCAGCGTTTCGCAGTTCCCGGATGCTCGCCGTCCGAAGCTGATCTGGTTCAACGGCCTGTTGACCCTGGCGTTGATGTGCACCCTGATCGCCGGCCTCCTGCCGCTCCCCGTGCTGTTCATGGTGGCGTTCAGTATCGCGATGATCGTCAACTACCCTTGCCTGCAACAGCAGAAGGATCGCGTCGCGGCTCATGCCGGCAGCGTGTTGTCGGTGGTCAGTCTGATTTTCGCAGCAGGTATTTTCACTGGTATCCTGTCCGGCACCGGCATGGTCGATGCCATGTCGAAAAGCCTGCTGGCGGTGATCCCTGATTTCCTCGGCCCGTACCTGGCGGTGATCACGGCGCTGGTAAGCATGCCATTCACGTTCTTCATGTCGAACGACGCGTTTTACTATGGTGTGTTGCCAGTGCTCTCCGAAGCGGCCAGCCACTACGGCATCACCGCGGTGGAAATGGCCCGGGCCTCGATCGTCGGCCAACCGGTCCATCTGCTGAGCCCGCTCGTACCATCGACCTACCTGCTGGTAGCGCTGGCCGGGATCGAGTTCGGCGATCACCAACGTTTCACCCTGAAGTGGGCAGTACTGGTCTGCCTGTGCATACTGGTTGCGGCATTGCTGTTGGGGACTTTCCCGCTGTTCAGCACTCTGTAACTGTAACGGCATCAAACGACTACGCCGCCAGCTCATCGCTGGCGTCGTGGTTTAACACTCGCTCAAAGGAACTCACATGGAATGGCTGACCAACCCGGAAATCTGGGTTGCCTTCTTTACCCTGACCGCCCTGGAAATTGTCCTGGGTATCGACAACATCATCATGATCTCGATCCTGGTCAGCCGCATGCCCAAGCACATGCAGGCGCGCACCCGGATCTTCGGCCTGGCGCTGGCCATGGTCACGCGGATCCTGTTGCTGCTGTCCATCACCTGGGTCATGCGCCTGACCGCCGACTTGTTCGAAGTGTTCGGCCAGGGTATCTCCGGTCGTGACCTGATCCTGTTCTTCGGTGGCCTGTTCCTGCTGTGGAAAAGCTCCCAGGAGATGTACCACGCGCTGGAAGGCGAAGATGAAACCAACGACGAGCCTGCGGGCAAGGGCGGCAATTTCATCTACACCATCATCCAGATCGCGATCATCGACATCGTGTTCTCCCTGGACTCGGTCATTACCGCCGTCGGCATGGTCTCCCACGTACCGGTGATGGTGGCGGCGATCATCGTTGCCGTGCTGGTGATGATGCTGGCCTCGGCCACCATCAGTGAGTTCATCGACAAGCACCCGTCGCTGAAAATGCTGGCGCTGTCGTTCCTGCTGGTGGTCGGTACCGTGCTGATCGCCGAATCGTTCGACGTGCACGTACCAAAAGGCTACGTCTACTTCGCCATGGCCTTCTCCCTGGCGGTGGAAGCGATCAACATCAAGATGCGCACGGCGATTGCCCGCAAGCGCAAGCAGCAGGATCCGGTGAAACTGCGTAAGGATGTTCCGGGCCAGTAAGGGTTGCGGGGCAATGAATGAAGGGGCTTTCGAGCCCCTTTTTCATGCCTGCCGGAAGGTAACCGGATGCAAAACCTGTGGGAGCGAGCCTGCTCGCGATGAGGCCGCAACATTCAATATCTTCATTGGCTAACAGACCGCTATCGCGAGCAGGCTCGCTCCCACAGGGTTTCGTGGTGTCTTTGGTGAATGGTTTTTTATGACAGTTTTGTTTCAAAGCCATCTTTAGCTGTGCAATGCTGGCGCTCGAACCGTTCGGCAACTACAGCTTAAGTACAAGAAAGAAGAATGTGGCATCGTCAATTTGTCCCTTTGGGACGCTAACAGGGGGCTCCTCATGCTGACCCTGCTGAATTTGCTCTCCGCCGTGGCCCTGCTGATCTGGGGCACGCATATCGTGCGTACCGGCATCTTGCGGGTCTATGGCTCGAACCTGCGCCATGTCATCGGCCAGAACATGTCCCGGCGCTGGCTGGCGTTTGTCGCCGGCATCATGGTCACGGCCATGGTCCAGAGCAGCAACGCCACGGCCATGCTCGTCACCTCGTTCGTTGGCCAGGGCCTGATGGCGCTGACCCCGGCCCTGGCGACGATGCTGGGCGCCGATGTCGGCACCGCGCTGATGGCACGGGTGCTGACCCTCGACCTTTCGTGGCTGTCGCCGCTGCTGATTTTCCTCGGGGTGATATTTTTCCTGTCGCGCAAACAGACCCGCGTCGGGCAAATGGGCCGGGTCGGCATCGGCCTGGGCCTGATCATCCTGGCCCTGCAATTGATCGTCGAAGCCGCCGCTCCCATCACCCATGCCCAGGGCGTGAAAGTGATCTTCGCCTCGCTGACCGGCGACATCCTGCTCGATGCCTTGGTCGGTGCGCTGTTCGCGATGATCTCCTATTCCAGCCTGGCCGCCGTGCTGTTGACCGCGACATTGGCCGGCGCCGCGGTGATCAGCCTGCCAGTGGCCATCGGCCTGGTGATCGGCGCCAACATCGGCAGCGGCGTCCTGGCATTCCTCAGTACCAGCATGCAGAACACCGCCGGGCGCCAGGTGGCGCTGGGCAGCCTGTTGTACAAGCTGATCGGGCTGTTGCTGATCATTCCAGTGCTCGATCCGCTGGTGGGCTGGCTGGACGGCCTGGATTTCAGCCCTCAGGAAACGGTCATCGGTTTCCATCTGCTCTATAACGCCGTGCGCTGCCTGGTGCTGCTGCCCAGCGTCGCGCCGATGGCCAGGCTCTGCACATGGTTGCTGCCGGAACGTCCGAACACCAACGGCACGGCCACGCCCCGGCATCTGGACCTCGCGGCCCTCGCCACGCCAAGCCTGGCGCTGGCGAACGCCGCCCGGGAAACCCTGCGCATCGGCGACCTGATTGAAAACATGCTCGAAGCCATGCTCGACGTGCTGCGCGGCGAGCAGACCGCGGTCACCCAGGAAGTACGGCGCATGAGTGATGACATTGAGGCGTTGTGCAGCGCCATCAAGTTGTACATGGCGCAAATGCCCCGCGAGGACCTTAGTGAACAGGACAGCCGTCGCTGGGCGGAAATCATCGAGCTGGCGATCAACCTCAAGCTGGCCAGCGATCTCATCGAGCGCATGTTGCGCAAGGTCCAGCAGCAGAAGACCTCGCAACGGCGCTCGTTTTCCGAGGTAGGCCTGGAGGAGCTGGCCGGGCTGCACAGCCACTTGATCGCCAACCTGCGGCTGGGCCTGTCGGTGTTCCTCAGTGCCGATCGGGAAAGCGCCCGCCAGTTGCTGCGTGAGAAACGGCGCTTTCGGGCGCAGGAACGGCGAATGGCCCATGCCCATGTCAGCCGCCTGCAGCGCAAGGTCGTGCAAAGCCTGGAGACCAGTTCCCTGCACCTGGAGCTGATCGCCGACATGAGACGCCTCAATTCGCTGTTTTGCGGCAGCGCCTATGTGGTGCTGGAGACGTCCGAGATCGGCGCGCTGGCGGCGGATGAAATTAGCGACATTACCCATTCGCCGTGAACGACTGGCGCGTTGGTCAGTCAGTAACAATGGCTCGGGCCTGAAACCGTTCACCGGCCCGCCTGCTCCCGCTGTCATGAAAACCCCATAGATTCGATAGGAGGAGCGAGCCGACCCCGGGCGACGATCCGCCGATGATGGCCTGCCCGGCACCATGGATCTCCACTCAGCCGCCAGGAAGCCCTTATGCGTTGTCTGTTGCTCGCCTTTCTTTTGCTCGGCTCATTGCCCGTGGTTGCCCTGGACCGGTTCCAGGTCGAAGGTTATACGTTGCCCAACGGCATGCAACTGATGCTCAAGCCCGGCACCGAGCGCGGGCATGTGGCGATCCGCCTGGTGGTCGGCGTGGGCCTGGACGACTTCAGTTGCGCCGACAAGGAACTGCCCCATTTGCTCGAACACCTGCTGTTCAGCGGCGTCGACGAGAGTGGCGAAGGCGGCCTGGAGGAGCGCATGCAGGCCTTGGGTGGCGAGTGGAACGCCTTCACCAGCAACGCCGACACCACGTTTGTCATCGAAGCGCCGGCGCGCAACCAACGCAAAGTCCTGGACCTGCTACTGGCGTTGTTGACCCGCACCCGCCTCGATGAAAAAGCCCTGGAGGCGGCCAAGCGGGTGGTGGAACGCGAAGACGGCGGCCACTACACCCATCTGCAACGCTGGCTCGATCATCAGGACCTGGGCCACAAGGCCAGCAATCAGCTCGCAGTCGAGTTGGGCCTGCGCTGCGCGGAACGGGCCGAGGTCGAACACCTCACCCTTGCCCGGCTCAAGCAGGTGCGCAAGGACTGGTATGCGCCGAACAACATGACGCTGATCGTGGTCGGCGATCTCGACCGACTGCTGCCGGCCTACCTGGAACGCGCCTTTGGCGAACTCGAGCCAGTGGAACCCAGCGTGCACGAGGCACTGCCGCAGATCCGCTACAAAGCGGTCACCAAACGCAACCTGATCCGTGGCCTGGTGGGCAACAGCGCCAAGCTGCATTGGCTGTTCCCGGAGCCGGTGCTGGACGAGCAGCATGACGAAACCTTCGACCTGCTCAAGGATTACCTGGACTGGGCGCTCTATCGCCAACTGCGCCTGGCCCGCGGCCTGTCCTACGGGCCGTGGACCGAGCGCGAGGTGTTCGGCGGCGTCGGCTTCTTCAGCCTGAATGCGGACCTGGCCCGCGAGGATCTACCCCAAGCGGAACAGGCGCTCGAGGAGCTGCGTAATACGCTGCTCAAGGATGGCCTCGATCCCGACAGTTTCATGCGCATCAAACGCGCGGCCATCGCGCATCAGACCTGGGCGGTTCAAGGTAACAGCGCCCTGGCCGATTATTATTGGGGCGCCCTGGGTGATTATGAAGACGGTCGCTTCGCCAACCCGGCCGTGCGCTTGCAGGGGGTGAGCCTGGAACAGGCCAACGTGGCCCTGCGTGAACTGCTCAAGGACCCGGGTTACCTGCGTATCGAGAAGCCGTTGCTCAGTGACGATGAGCTCGTGTGGGGGCTGGGCGGTGTGCTGGGGTTGCTGTTGCTGGGGTTGGTGGTGTGGCAAGTGCGCCGCAGGGCCCGACCGAACGAAGAATGATTCGTGGCGGCCCACATTTGTGGCGAGGGCATCTGTCTGCTGTGTGGGAGCAAGGCTTGCCCGCGATGGACGCGACGCGGTCTTTCCGAAACCGAGGCGTCTGTTTCACGAGCAAGCTTTGCTCCCACAGCAAATCCCACTTGCCACAAGAGCACTCGTCACATCGATGTCCTGACGATACTCTGTCAGGGATATTTCCTACGACTTACTGTGAAACCACCGAATGCAAAACCTGACGCTCTACGTCCAGCGCATCCTTGAATTGATGAAGCGCTATCCCGGGGTCATTGCGCTCGGTGGTTTCATCTCCGGGGTCGGCAGTTTCATGTTGGTGGACCGCCAGCAGGGCCTGGCGACCTGGATCGCCATCATGATGCTGGTGAGCTGGCTCTGGCTGATGGTCGAGAACAGCATGACCCGGCTGTTCACGCGGATTTTCAAGCGGGAAATACCCCAGCCGCTGTTGCGCTACGCCACGCAGATGATTCACCAGGAGAGCCTGTTTTTCGTCTTGCCGTTTTTCTTCATCACGACCACCTGGAACAGCAGCCAGCTGATTTTCACCGGCCTGCTGACGGTCGCGGCGCTGATCTCGATCACCGACCCGCTCTACTACAAATGGCTGGCACCGCGGCGCTGGGCGTTCCTGGCGTTGCACACGCTGACGCTGTTCGCCGCCCTGCTCACCGCGTTGCCGGTCATCCTGCACCTGACCACCGACCAGAGTTTCAAGCTGGCGCTGGGCATTGCCATGCTGCTGTCGTTTCCCAGCCTGGCCTCGATCTTCCCGATCCGCACCGTGCGCAACGCCCTGGCAATCCTGTGCATCACCTTGGGCATTGGCGCCGCCGGCTGGGTACTGCGCTCCTGGGTGCCGCCGGCCACGCTGTGGATGACCGAAGTGGCGATCAGCACCCAACTGGAGGACCGCACGCCGGGCGCCAGTCTCAAGGAAGTCAGCGCCGCCCAGATTCGCGGCAATGGCTTGTACGCCTACACGGCCATCAACGCGCCGCGTGGGCTCGATGAGCGGATTTATCATGTCTGGCAGTTCAACGGTAAAGAAGTCGACCGCATCGCCCTGGACATCCATGGCGGACGCAAGGAAGGCTATCGCGCCTGGACCCACAAACAGAACTTCCCGGATGACCCGACCGGCAAATGGCAGGTGCGGGTGTTGACGGAAAATGGCCAGATGATCGGTGTGCTGCGTTTCAATGTGAGCGCCGCCACACCCGAAGCAAAATGACCGCGGCCGTGCTATTAGGTAGCGCTGTTCAAGTCGAACGAGCATGGAGCTTATGACCCCAGGATCCCACACCGGCACTGCCCGACTGGATACGTCCGGCTCTGCGGCGAAGCTATGGGTCAGCGGCGACTGGACGCTGGCCCACTACCCGCAGCTCAAGCGCTTGAGCGATTCACTGCGCGGCCAATACGACGAAAACACCCTGATCGACCTCAACGGCCTCGGCGCCCTCGACACCGCCGGGGCTTCGTTGCTGGTGGAGTTGCTGGGCTCCGAACGGCTGGGCAAGACTGCCGAGCACCCCGATTGCAGCTTGCCGGCCGCCGAGCGGGCGCTGCTGCAGACGGTCTATTGCTCGCTGACGGACTTCTGTGTGCCGCTGAAAGAGCCCCAGGTCAGCGTGATGACACAGTTGCTGACGCGCATCGGCCGTGCCGTGGACAAAGTCTGGCAAGACACCCTGCAACTGCTGGGCTTTGTCGGCCTGATCCTGGAAACCCTGGCCCGCAACCTGTTTCGCCCCAAGCGCTGGCGCATGACAGCGATGGTCGTTCACATCGAACAGACCGGCCTGGACGCAGCCCCCATCGTCGCCCTGCTGACGTTCCTGGTGGGCGCGGTGGTGGCGTTCCTCGGGGCGACCGTGCTGGCCGACTTCGGCGCCAGCATCTTTACCGTGGACCTGGTGGCGTTCTCATTCCTGCGCGAATTCGGTGTGTTGCTCACGGCGATCCTCATGGCGGGCCGCACCGCCAGCGCGTTTACCGCACAGATCGGCTCGATGAAGGCCAACGAAGAAATCGACGCGATCCGCACCCTTGGCCTCGATCCGGTCGAGTTGCTGGTGGTACCACGGGTGCTGGCGCTGTTGGTGGCGCTGCCGATGCTGACCTTCCTGGCCATGCTCTCGGGCATTGTCGGCGGTGGAGTCGTGTGTGCCCTGTCGCTGGGTATTTCCCCGGCCATGTTCCTGTCGCTGCTGCAATCGGACATCGGCGTGCAGCATTTCCTGGTGGGGATGGTCAAGGCGCCGATCTTTGCCTTCCTGATCGCTGCCGTGGGCTGCCTGGAGGGCTTCAAGGTCAGGGGCAGCGCCGAGTCGGTCGGAGCCCACACCACGTCCAGCGTGGTGCAGTCGATTTTCGTGGTGATCGTGCTGGATGCCGTGGCCGCGCTGTTTTTCATGGAGATGAACTGGTGAGCCAACCTTTACGGCCGCCCACCGAGGCGGTGATTCAAGTGCGGGGCCTGTGCAATCGCTTTGGTCGCCAGAGTGTGCATGAAAACCTCGACCTGGATGTGTACAGGGGCGAGATTCTCGCCGTGGTCGGCGGTTCCGGCAGCGGCAAATCGGTGTTGTTGCGCAGCATCGTCGGCTTGAACCAGCCCAGCGAGGGTTCCGTGCGGGTGTTCGGCGAGGACTTGCCGAGCCTGTCCCCGGAACGACGTTCGCGGGTGGAGCGGCGCTTTGGCGTGCTGTTCCAGAAAGGCGCGCTGTTTTCGTCCCTGACCGTGACAGAGAACGTCGCCCTGCCGCTGATCGAACACGCCGGCCTCAGCCGCGCCGACGCCGAGCACCTGGCGGCGGTGAAACTCGCCTTGGCCGGGCTGCCACTTTCTGCCGCAGACAAGTACCCCGCTTCGCTGTCCGGCGGCATGATCAAGCGCGCCGCCCTGGCCCGGGCGCTGGCCCTGGACCCGGACATCCTGTTTCTCGACGAACCCACCGCCGGGCTCGACCCCATCGGTGCGGCGGCGTTCGACCAGTTGATCCTGACGCTGCGCGATGCCCTGGGCTTGAGTGTGTTCCTGGTCACCCATGACCTGGACACGCTCTACACCATCACCGACCGGGTGGCGGTGCTGGCGCAGAAAAAAGTACTGGTGGCCGATGTCATCGACAAGGTGTCGGAAACCGACGACGCCTGGATTCACGAATACTTCCATGGCCCTCGCGGCCGCGCGGCGCTATCGGCCGCTATACAATCGAACGAGGTCTGACATGGAAACCCGAGCCCATCATGTGCTGATCGGCCTGTTCACCGTCATTGTGGTGGCCGGCGCCCTGCTGTTTGGCCTATGGCTGGCCAAGTCCAGCGTGGACAGCGAGTTCAAGGATTACGAAGTAGTGTTCAACGAGGCGGTCAGCGGCTTGTCCCGGGGCAGTTCGGTGGAATACAGCGGCATCAAGGTCGGCGACGTCGTCAATCTGCGCCTGGACCCGAACGACCCGCGCCGGGTGCTGGCGCGGATACGCTTGAGCGGTGAAACACCGATCAAGCAGGACACCCAGGCCAAGCTGGCCCTGACCGGCATCACCGGCACCTCGATCATCCAGCTCAGCGGCGGCACGCCCCAGAGCCCGGCGCTGACGGGGCACGACGGTGAACCGCCGGTGATCATCGCCGCGCCCTCGCCTATTGCCCGCCTGCTCAACAACAGCGATGACTTGATGACCAGCATCAACCTGTTGCTGCACAACGCCAACGAGGTGTTTTCCCCGGACAACGTCCAACGCCTGGGCAACACCCTCGAACACTTGGAGCAAACCACCGGGGTCATCGCCGAGCAGCGCGGCGACATTCGCCAGGCCATGCAGCAACTGGCGTCCATCGGCAAACAGGCCAGCGCCACGCTGGAACAGACCACGGCGTTGATGCGCAACGCCAATGGCTTGCTCGACGATCAAGGCAAGGCAGCCGTGGGCAGTGCCGGGCAGGCCATGCAATCGCTGGCCCGCAGCACGGCAACCCTCGACAAATTGCTGAACGACAACCGCGACTCGCTGAACAACGGCATGCAGGGCCTCAATGCCCTGGCACCAGCCGTGCGCGAGCTACGCGAAACCCTCAGTGCCCTGCGCGGCATATCCCGGCGTCTGGACGCCAACCCCAGCGGCTATTTGCTGGGTAACGACAAGGACAAGGAGTTCACGCCATGAAGCCGACCCATCGACTCGTCCGCCCTGCCCTGTTGCTGGCCGGCTTTATCCTGCTGGGCGGTTGTTCGATCCTGCCCAAGAGTGAACCTGCGGACATCTATCGCCTGCCCGCCACTCAGGCGTCCAGTGCCCCTGGCGTTGCGGTCAACTGGTCGTTGCGCCTGGCCAGCCCGCAAGCCAGCGAAGTGCTCAACAGCCCGAAAATCGCGGTCATTCCCCAAGGCAATCTGTTCAGCAGTTATGCGGCCTCGCGCTGGAGCGACCCGGCCCCGGTGTTGTTGCGCAACCGCCTGCTCGATGGCTTTGCCCAGGACGGGCGCGTCAGGCTGTTGAGCGTCGCCGACAGTAACCTGCAAGCAGACCTGGAGCTGGGCGGGCAGTTGCAAGCGTTCCAGACCGAATACCAGGGCACGGCGGCCAGCGTGGTGATTCGCCTGGACGCCCTGCTGGTGCGCGGGTTCGACCAACGCATCCTGGCCAGCCGCCGTTTTGAAGTGCGCCAGCCGCTGGGCGATACAAAAGTGCCAGCGGTGGTGGACGGTTTTGGCCGGGCTGCTGATCGGCTGACCGCCGAGGTGGTGAACTGGACGTTGGAGCAGGGCCAGCGTTTCGCAACGCCGGCGCCCTGAAGGCCTCAGCCAAAGAACCAGTAGCAGACCCCGATCGCCGACAGCACGCCCGCCAGTTCGGCCAGCAACGCGCAGCCCACGGCATGGCGCGCTCGCTGGATGCCCACGGCGCCGAAATACACCGCCAGCACGTAGAACGTCGTCTCGGTGCTGCCCTGGATGGTCGCTGCCACCAGGGCCGGGAAGCTGTCCACGCCGGAGGTCTTCATGGTCTCGATCAACATCGCCCGAGCGGCGCTGCCAGAGAACGGCTTGACCATGGCCGTCGGCAAGGCATCGACGAAACGCGTATCCCAGCCGGCCCACTGCACCAGGTGGCGAATGCCGTCCAGGCCGAAATCCAGCGCGCCCGAAGCCCGCAGCACACCCACGGCGCAGAGCATTGCCACCAGGTACGGCAGCAGGTTCTTGGCGACGTCGAAACCTTCCTTGGCGCCCTCGATGAAGGCTTCATACACCTTGACCTTGCGCAGCGCGCCCACCACCAGGAACAGGATGATCAGGCCAAACAGCGTCAAGTTGCCGAGGATCGATGACAACCCGGCCAGGGCCGTGGCCGAGAGCGTCGCCAGCAGAGCCATGAAACCGCCCAGCGCCAGCGCACCTGGAATCAGGTAGGCCAGCACCACCGGATCCCACAGGCGCAGGCGCTGCATGAACGCCACGGACAGCAGCCCCATCAGGGTCGAGCCCGTGGTGGCGATCAGGATCGGCAGGAACACCAGCGTCGGGTCCGGCGCGCCCTGCTGGGCGCGGTACATGAAGATCGTCACCGGCAACAGCGTCAGTGACGAAGCGTTGAGCACCAGAAACAGGATCTGCGCATTGCTGGCGATGGTCGGGCTGGGGTTGAGGTCCTGCAGGGCGCGCATGGCCTTGAGGCCGATGGGCGTGGCGGCGTTGTCCAGTCCCAGGCCGTTGGCGGCGAAGTTGAGGGTGATCAGGCCAATGGCCGGGTGGCCGGCGGGCACTTCCGGCATCAAGCGCAGGAACAGCGGGCCGAGGGCCTTGGCCAGCCAATCGACGATGCCGGCCTTTTCGGCGATACGCAGAAAGCCCAGCCACAGGGTCAAGGTGCCGAACAGCAGGACCATCACCTCTACCGACAGCTTGGCCATGGCGAAAATGCTTTCCACCATGGCCGCGAAGATCCCGGCATTGCCGCCGATCAGCCACTGCGCCAGCGCCGACACGGCTGCCACGATAAAGAAGCCAAGCCACAGGCCATTGAGCATCGGTTAAATCCCCCGGAAGATGCCGCGAATGATAGCGGGGCTGGCAGAAACGACAAACCCCGGATTGCTCCGGGGTTTGCTTGGCTTGATATCGAAGGTGCCGCCGCCATCGCGAGCAGGCTCACTCCCACAAGGGTTCTCAGTGATCGCGGCTGTGGGAGCGAGCCTGCTCGCGATAGCGGCCTCAAGGCATCAATTACTGGACGTTTCCCCCGCCGGCAGCGGCTCTTTGCTGCGCCAGTGCGGCAGAGAGTTCCAGTAGCGCTGGCCCTTGGCATCGTCGTACATGCCTTCCCAACGGGCGATGACCAGCACGGCCAGGGCGTTGCCGATGACGTTCAGGGCAGTACGGGCCATGTCCATGATGCGGTCGACACCGGCGATGAAGGCCAGGCCTTCCAGGGGAATACCCACGCTGCCCAAGGTAGCCAGCAACACCACGAACGACACACCCGGCACACCGGCAATGCCTTTGGAGGTGACCATCAAGGTCAGCACCAGCAGCAATTGCTGGCTGATGGACAGGTCGATGCCATACAGCTGGGCAATGAAAATCGCCGCGATGCTCTGGTACAGGGTCGAGCCGTCGAGGTTGAACGAATAGCCGGTAGGCACCACAAAGCTGCAGATGGCTTTCGGCGCGCCGTAGGCTTCCATCTTCTCGATCACCCGTGGCAGCACGGTTTCGGAGCTGGCGGTGGAGTAGGCCAGTACCAGCTCATCCTTGAAGATGCGCATCAGCTTGAGCACCGAGAAACCGAACAGGCGGGCGATCAGGCCCAGCACCACAAAGGCGAAGAAGGCGATGGCGACGTAAACCAGGATCACCAGTTTCGCCAGCGGCAGCAGGGATGCGAAACCGAAGTTGGCGACCGTCACCGCGATCAGGGCGAATACGCCAATCGGGGCGTATTGCATGATCATGTGGGTGACCTTGAACATGCTTTCCGACACGCCCTGGAACATTTTCACCAGCGGCTCGCGCAGGTCCGATTGCAGGCTGGACAGACCCAGGCCGAACAGTACGGAGAAGAAAATGATCGGCAGCATCTCGCCACGGGCAACGGCGGCGAAGATGTTCGACGGGATCAGATTGAGGATGGTCTGGACAAACGCATGCTCATGCTGGACTTCAGCGGCGGTGGCCTGGTACTTGGAAATATCCACGGTACCCAGGGTGCTCATGTCGATGCCGCTGCCGGGCTGGAAGAAGTTGGCCAGCAACAGGCCGACGACGATGGCGATGGTGGTGACGATTTCGAAGTAAAGGATGGTCTTCAGGCCAATGCGCCCGAGCTTCTTGGCATCACCGACCCCGGCAATGCCGACGATCAACGAGGAAATCACGATCGGGATCACGATCATCTTGATCAGACGGATAAAGATATCGCCCGCCGGTTGCAGAACGTTGCTGATCCACCAGGCCTTTTCGGCACTGAAATGGTTGAGCAGCGCGCCCAATGCAATCCCCAGCACCAGACCGATGAGGATCTGCCAGGCGAGGCTTAGTCGTGCCTTCTTCATATCGTTACCCTTACTTCAGTTGGTCTCGGACAGGGGTACGAACGGAATCGTCGATGACAAAACACATTCGCGCCCCTGCCCCCGTATAAGGTCACCCCGAGCGCATTAGCGGCTTACTGGCAGGCGAAAAAAGGCGCAACTATTGCGACGCAAGGGGGGCTCGTCTAATGCCGTAAACGCCTACCCTATGCCGAATCGGCATGAGATTTTTCAAACGAAACCCGCATCCCAACCGGTTCGAATAGGCCATTTATGCAGGCATAAGTGCCGTGAGCCGGCCATTTCAGCGTAGCTGCGCCTTCTCTCGCCAGCGGGGGCAACCAATAAAACGACTGCGAATCGAGACGTGTCCCGTGGGAGAAAACGCGCCGGCATTCTCCGATATACGGTCAGGGAAAGGGCAATAAATCGGCGGGAGGAGACAAAATGCCGCATCGCGCAGCAACCGGTGGCATCCAATCCATCAACCGCTCTGGCACAGGTATTCTGCGTTATAAAGCGCTACGCAAGTTCGCCCAGCCGTAATGGCTTTGCGAACCTGCGTTGCAGCTTTTACCTGACCCGGCCCTTTCGCAGGCACTCCTTGTGCCCGTAGGTCACTCCGACTCTCATCAGTCAGAACGTCCCGGCCCCCTGGTCATGCACTGGCCCTCCTCGGGCCGTGCAGAAGGGAAAAGCAGGGCTGCTTTTCCCATTTTTCAGAATCAGTACCAGTTCGGATCTTTCTCGAGTTGTTCCATTAACAGTTTCTGCATACCTTCGTCGGGCTTGCCGAGGAAACGGTAGTCGGCATGCCGCGTCGGCGACTTGTCGGCCGGCAGCCCCGCAGGGACTTGTACCCACAAGGCGTAGGCTTCGTCCTTGTCGAAGCTGAAGGCGACGATCAGGCGCTGGCTGCGACACGTCGCCTGGGTTTCACACAGGGGTCCCACCAGATACTTGTCGCCATCTTCCTCGACAGCATTCATCTGTTGCGAATCGCCTGACAGGTTCATCACCCATTCGGGCAGGCGTTCTTCTTTTTTCACGACGTGCTGCCAGGTCTCACGGTATTGCGGGTCTGACGCCAGCAACTCGTTGGCCCGCATCTGCCCGTCATTGGCAGCCATTGCCATGGCACTGCCGCCCAACAACAGGGCGGCGGCCAGTCCTTTAAAGGAAACGCTCATGGTCAGCCTCGGCCACGACGGCCAAAGAAGAAGGAAGCGATGAACATCACCAGGAACACGACAAAGAGAATCTTGGCGATGCCCGTGGCGGTGCCTGCGATACCACCGAAGCCCAGTACTGCGGCGATGATGGCAATGATCAGGAAGGTAATTGCCCAGCTCAACATGGTGATTCTCCTTACGCTTTTCTATTTAGTGAGGGTCTGGCGATGATGGTTCCGGCGCGATGGACGACCGGTCCATCGGGTTAAAACACCCAGCGCTCTTCACGTGGCATATCGACCACTGGCTGAGCCTGATCGACATCCATCATGCGCATTGAAGCGGAGGCTTCCGCGACACTGCTGACGGCGCTGAAATGGGTTTGTGGGGCACGATGAATCGACGTCTGTGGCGCCTCTGGCTGTTGCCGCTCTTGCCAGAGCATCCATTGCTGGCCTATCACGAGGGTGACCAGCAATGCCAGGGCAGCCCATAAGCCTTGCTGAATGTGCAGAGAAGAAAATCGAAATTGGGCGGCACTTTGACGATTCATCCTGGAATTCCTCCCCACCCGGGTGCGGTGATCTGGTTGAGGCGCTCTAAACGCCACGTTGATCAGGACATTGCAGTCGGCGTGCCAGGATTTTTTATATAAAAAACTCTTTAAAATCATATATTTACAAAATAGTTATCGGAGGCGGGGAGCGCATCCTGCACGATGGCCCGCGTGGCAGTCGTGCGTATTGCACGAATGAGGGAGAAAAGACGCTAGATTGTTTTTGAATTGCCCGTCAGACGTAGCTGTCGGAATGAGCAATGCGAACCGTCCGAACCACACGAATCATAAAAAAAGGAACTCAAATCAGTCTTTTAGGAGTCAGACGTCCACAGGGGCATACTGCGTGGGTAATATCCCCTCAGAATCGACCATGCAACTTGCCCGATTTTTCTGACACTAATCATCATCATTCATTAAAGGAGCGTAGGAAAAATGGAATCCGCCACTGAGCATCAAGGCCGCATTCTGCTGGTAGACGATGAGTCCGCCATCCTGCGTACGTTCCGATACTGCCTGGAAGACGAAGGCTACAGCGTTGCCACCGCCAACAGCGCCGCGCAAGCCGACGCTCTGCTGCAACGCCAGGTGTTCGACCTGTGTTTCCTCGACCTGCGCCTGGGCGAAGACAACGGCCTGGATGTGTTGGCGCAAATGCGTATCCAGGCCCCCTGGATGCGCGTGGTCATCGTCACCGCCCACTCGGCGGTCGATACGGCAGTGGATGCGATCCAGGCCGGGGCCGCCGACTACCTGGTCAAGCCTTGCAGCCCCGATCAATTGCGCCTGGCGACCGCCAAGCAACTGGAAGTACGCCAGTTGTCGGCCAGGCTCGAAGCCCTTGAAGGGGAGGTGCGCAAGCCCAAGGACGGCCTCGACTCCCACAGCCCGGCGATGAAAGTCGTCCTGGAAACCGCACGCCAGGTTGCCAGCACCGATGCCAATATCCTGATCCTCGGCGAATCGGGCACCGGTAAAGGCGAATTGGCCAGGGCGATCCATGGCTGGAGCAAGCGCGCGAAAAAGTCCTGCGTCACCATCAACTGCCCGTCACTGACCGCCGAACTGATGGAAAGCGAACTGTTCGGCCATAGCCGCGGGGCCTTCACCGGTGCCAGCGAAAGTACGCTGGGGCGCGTCAATCAAGCCGACGGTGGTACGCTGTTTCTCGACGAGATCGGCGATTTTCCACTGACATTGCAACCCAAGTTACTGCGTTTCATCCAGGACAAGGAATATGAGCGGGTAGGGGACCCCGTCACCCGTCGTGCCGACGTGCGGATTCTCGCGGCGACCAACCTCAACCTCGAGGACATGGTGCGCGACGGGCGTTTTCGCGAAGACCTGCTGTATCGCTTGAACGTCATTACCTTGCATCTACCGCCGCTGCGCGAGCGCGCCGAAGACATCCTGACGCTGGCCGACCGCTTCCTGGCCCGCTTCGTCAAGGAATACGCACGCCCGGCCCGGGGCTTCAGCGACGAAGCACGCGAAGCGCTGCTAGGCTATCGTTGGCCAGGCAACATCCGGGAACTACGTAACGTGGTCGAACGCGCCAGCATCATCTGCCCCCAGGAAAAAGTCGAAATCAGTCACTTGGGCATGGCCGAGCAGCCAGTCAACAATGCGCCGCGCATCGGCGCCGCCCTGAGCCTGGACGAACTGGAAAAAGCCCACATCGGCGCGGTGCTGGCCACGGCCGACACCCTCGACCAGGCGGCCAAGACCCTGGGGATCGATGCTTCCACGCTGTATCGCAAACGCAAGCAGTACAACTTGTGAGCAGCACCTCATGAAACTGGCGATGAAGCTGCGCACACGACTGTTTCTCAGTATCTCGGCCCTGATCACGGTGGCCTTGCTGGGACTGGTGCTTGGCCTGGTCAGCGTGATGCAGATGGCCAACACCCAGGAACAATCGGTACGCGACAACTTCATCCTGCTGGACCTGGGCCTCAAGCTGCGCCAGACCCTGGGCGATCAGTTGATTATCATGCTCGACGACAAGCCCGACCTCGCGGCGCTGGAGGCATCCAAACAGCAATACCTGGCGTTGATCGACGAGGGGATCGCCCACGAACGGGAACTGGATGAGTCGACGAACAGCTTCAGTAAGGCCAAGGCCGATTACATTGAGTTTCTCGAGGCCTTCACCGCATCTCGCCAGCAGCCGAGCCAGCTCTCGGGCATCAAGGACCTTACCGAAAAATTCAACGTACTGCGCAATGGGCTGATCGAGGGCTATCGCCAGGCCCTGACCAACATCAGTGAAACCCAGGACCGTGCCCGTGAACGGGCGCTGTGGATTTCCGGACTGCTGGGGCTGGTGGGGTTTGCGGTGCTGATCATCGGGTTTATCACCGCCCATGGCATTGCCCGGCGTTTCGGCGCGCCGATCGAGGCGCTGGCGGCAGCGGCGGACGACATCGGCCAGGGCAATTTCGAGGTCACGCTGCCCATATCCTCCGCCGCCGAGTTGAACCTTTTGACCCGTCGTTTCGGGGTCATGGCCCAGGCCTTGCGCGAGCACCAGGCCACCAATGTCGATGAACTGCTCGCCGGCCAGCAACGCTTGCAAGCCGTGCTCGACAGCATCGATGACGGCTTGCTGATGATCGACCGCCAAGGCCGGCTGGAACACCTCAACCCGGTGGCCCAACGGCAATTGGGTTGGGATGAGGCGCGCCTGGGCCAAGGACTCGGCGAGGCGCTGGGACGCCTTGAGCTGGATGAAGAGCTGCACCTGGTCCTGCGCGGCGGAAGCCTGGAGCGCGTGCCGGAGGACCTGAGCATCGAAGTCGATGGCGAGTCGCGGGTGCTGACTTACAGCCTCACGCCGGTCAGCCACACCCAGGGCCACATCCTCGGCGCGGTCATGGTGCTGCATGACGTGACCGAACAACGCGCCTTCGAACGGGTGCGCAGCGAGTTCGTCCTGCGTGCCTCCCATGAACTGCGCACGCCAGTGACGGGCATGCACATGGCGTTCGGCCTGTTGCAGGAGCGCTTGCATTTTCCAGAGGAGTCACGCGAGGCGGACCTGCTCAACACCGTCACGGAAGAAATGCAGCGGCTGATGCAACTGATCAATGACCTGCTGAACTTCTCTCGCTACCAGAACGGCCTGCAAAAGCTGACCCTGGCGCCTTGCTCCATCGACGATCTGCTGGAAGCCGCCCGGCTGCGCTTTACCGAACAGGCCCAAGCCAAGGGCATCGAGCTGCTCGTGGCGATCCAGGGCCCGCTCCCGCGACTGCATGCCGACGCCGCGCAACTGGATCGAGTGCTCGATAACCTGATCGACAACGCCATGCGCCACACCGCCGAAAACGGCCAGATTCGCTTGCAGGCCCGACGCCATGGCGAGCGGGTGATCATCAGCGTCGAAGACAACGGTGAAGGCATTGCCTACGGCCAGCAAGGACGGATCTTCGAGCCTTTCGTCCAGGTCGGACGCAAGAAGGGTGGCGCGGGCCTCGGCCTGGCGCTGTGCAAGGAGATCGTCCAGCTCCACGGCGGACGCATGGGCGTTTATTCAAGGCCGGGGCAGGGCACGCAGTTCTACATGGCGCTGGCGGTCTGAGCAGACTCAGGCTTCGTCATCGAAACGGCGCCCAAGCAGGCGGCGGCCACGGGTAATCAGTTCGATGAGCTGCACCGCACTGAGAGCATGGGCGAACAACCAGCCCTGACCGAACCTCACCCCTTCGCTGCTCAAGTAAGAGGCCTGGGCTTCATGCTCGATGCCTTCGGCGATCACCTTGAGTTCCAGCGCATGGGCCATGCGAATGATGTGCGGAGCCACGCCGCTGCTGGCGGCATCGTGGCCCAAGGCATCGATGAAGGCCTTGTCGATTTTCAGGCAGTCCACCGGCAGGGTTTGCAGGTAGGCCAGGCTGCAATAACCGGTGCCGAAATCGTCGATCAACACCTGATGCCCGACATCGCGCAGCGATTGCAGGTTATCCCGGGCGACCAACACATCGATCAGCCCGCGCTCGGTCACTTCGAAGGCGATCTGATGGGCCGACACGCGATGCAGCGCCAGCAGGCGGGCGATCACTTCGCCGATACGCGGCACCATCACATCGCAGGCCGCCAGATTCACCGAGATGTACAACTGCGGATTGGCCCGCAGCAACTGGCCCAATTGATCGAACAGCCGCTGCAAGACGAAATCGGTGATCTGACGGATCTGTCCGGTGTTCTCGGCCATCGGGATAAACAAGTCCGGGCTGGTCAGGGTGCCGTCGGGTCGGCGCCAGCGCAGCAAGGCTTCGGCACCGACGCAATTGCGGCTGTTGAGGTCGAAAATCGGTTGGTAAAGCACCTGCAACTCACCGCGGCGAATGGCCCCGTGCAGTTCGGCATCCATGGATTGGCGCTGGCGCGCCAGCAGAAACACCTGAAAACCAATCCCCAGGCCCAACATCAGGCTGATGGGCAACATCCACCAGGCGTTGGCCGGAACCGTGAAACCGTTGCGCTGGGCAATCAATACCAGTTGATATTCCGGGCTGTCGGTGGGCATCCGATAGATCAGCCGGGTTTGCGTCGCTTGCAAGGCATTGTGGCTTTTGGGTGGCCAAGGCTCCGTGGGCGGCCAGTGTTGAGGGGGGCCCAACACGGGAATGGCTCGCTCGCCATGATCCAGGACCACCAGCAGGCTGCTGCCCGGAGGCAGATCGACCACGTCGGCCAGATGCCCGCGGGAAGTGGCGACCCGAAAATTGCCGCGCCCCAGCATCAATGCCGCGCGGTCTTCGTTGGGTTCGGTGGTGGTATTGAGCCAGTAACTGTAGGTCGGACCCCGGAGATCGGGTGGGCGGGTCACCGACAATCCGCTCTGGCGCGGACGATTGGAACAGACGCCGCTGCCATCGATATACACCGCCTCATAAACGAAACGGTAATTGAAACTGACCTCTCGCAAGGTCGCGATCATGTCATCGTCACACCCACGCAACGGCTGGTTTTGCAGGTCGTCGAGGCTTTCGCGCAGTTGCCCGAAAAGCTGTTCCAGCCGTTGCAGAAAGCGCTCGCCCTGGGCATTCATCTGGTCGCTTTCGCGTTGCTGGATCTGTTGCATGACCACGAACAGACTTCCCGCCAGCAGCAGGACGGTACTCAGGGCAGCCGCTATCATCGCCAAAAAAAGCGGGCGATGGAGCCAGCTCTGCAGGGTTTCACGGGCAGCCGTCATCATGGGTAATCCGAAAGTTACCAATGAGTTATAGCTTCTGATTTGGATTTGGCCCGATTCGTCAGACGGGCGTCATTATTTTGTCTGGTTGAGCACCTGCAGGATCGCCGCGCTTTGCGCGTCCGGCGTGCCATCGAAACGGGTGGGCCGATAATGCATCTGGAAGGCGGCCAGCACATGGTGGGTGGCCACGTCCCATTCGCCGGTCTGCGGCGTCGGGTAACCCAGGCGGGCCAGCTCGGCCTGGAACCAACTGGCAGGCGGCAGCTGTGGCGCGAAGATGGCCTGCTGGCGAGCCACTGCCTGCTCGTCCGGCCAAACCCCCAAGCCGGCTTGCGCCAGGCGCTTCCAGGGAAACAGCGGGCCGGGATCAAGCTTGCGCAGGGGCGCGATGTCGCTGTGGCCGATGATGCTGCGCGGGTTGATTCCGTTGCGCTGGATGATGTCCTTGAGCAATACGATCAAGGCCTGGACCTGGGCTTCGCTGTAGGGATACCAGAGGCGTCCGGTAGGCGTGTCGACGAAACCCGGATTGACGATTTCGATGCCGATGGAACTGGAGTTGAGCCAGGTCCGGCCTTCCCACTCACTTTCCCCGGCGTGCCAGGCGCGTCGACTTTCATCCACCAGTTTGTAGACGGTCGCGCCTTTATCATCGCCGATCAGGTAATGGGCACTGACTTCGCCATGGGTCAGCAGGGCCAGTGAACGCTCCAGGGAAGCCGAGGTGTAATGCACCACCACGAATTGGATGCGGTTGTCATGGTTGACGGAAGGGTGACTGGTGTCGAGCCGCGGGCCGCTGGTGCAGCCGGCCAGGATAAATAAAGAAACAATGAGGGAAAGAAATTTCATGGTGGAGGGCATTACGCGCTGGAAGTAATGCAACAGTGTAACGTATCGCCCCGCGATGATCCGATGCGCGCGCCGATATTAAACAAATTGGAACAATTAGCCTCTCAGCCCAGCTCTACACGGTTGCGCCCGGCATTTTTTGCCCGATAGAGCGCCTGATCGGCTCTTTTAAACACCGAATCACTGTGTTCGCCCGGTTTGAAGGCCGTCAGGCCAATGGATACCGTCACTGTCACCGGCTCGCCCTTGAAATGAAACGGGCAGGCTTCGATGGCCAGGCGCAGCGCCTCGGCCAGCTTCGCGCCGGCGGCCAGGGGCGTGTCGGGCACCAGCAGGACAAACTCCTCGCCCCCGAAACGCGCAATGAAATCACCGCCACGCAGGCGTTTGCGCAAGACCGAGGCAATGAGTTTCAACACCCGATCCCCGGCCAGATGGCCGTAGTTGTCATTGATGCGCTTGAAATGATCGAGATCGAGCATGGCCAGCAGCAAGCTGTTGCCGTGCTGCTGCCACTGGCCGACTTCATGCTCCAGGCGCTCGGACCAGGCCGCGCGATTGGGCAGCCCGGTGAGCGGATCGACCAGTGCTTTCTGCCGCTGCTCCTCGAGATTCTCCCGCACGACCTGGGCATCCTGCTCCATCAGCGCGACGCGATCGGCCAGGCTTTTCAGGCGCGCCGAGACTTCTTGCTCGCGTTGATCACGTTGCTGGCGGTGTTGATCCATCGTGCCGAGCAAGCCTTCGAGGTGATTCTCGAGCACCTGCTTGAGGCCTTCCAGGTCATCGGCTTGTTGCACGCTGCTTTGCAGGCCGTCTACCTGTTCGCGAATCTGCGTGTCCATTTCCCTGGAGGCCGACAGGTTGTCGGCGTGGTCTTCACTGGCCGCCTGCAGGCTGCTCTGGAATGACTCGAGCCGGTCATTGAGCCGTTGCAGGTACGCTTCGAACTCATGCTGGCCGGTGTCGGTGATAGCCAACATCAATACTGCAAGATCGTCGAGGATCGGTAGCAGCTCGTACCAATTCAAGCCATTTCGCAACCGCTCACGCATGGCTTCGGCTTGTGGCCGATGCCGCTCGGGCAAGGTCAGGTCGCCCAACAGGCCCAACAACGTGTCTTCGATGTGCTTGGCGACCGAACTGTAGGACGGTTCCGGCGAGTCGGGCAGGGCGTACTGGGCATCAGCCACATCGACGGCTTCCAGCGGCTCGGCAGGCTCCGCTGGAGGCTGCGAGGGGGCGGGCAGGGCCTGTGCTGGCTCCTCGGGCATCAGTTCGTCGGGGTTGTCGAGGGCAGGTGCCACTGCCGACAGTTCTTCGGCAACCGGCGTTGGCAATGGCGCGGGTTCGGTTGCTTCATCCGGCTCACTGATGGGCTGAACCACTTCGGCTTCAGGTACGGGAGCGGGCTCAATCTTCGGTGCAGTCGGGACAACCGGTTCGGGCGCTGCCTCCAACGTGGGAGCTTGCTCCGCGACCGATGGCTGCGGTGCTGGTGCTAGCGCGACGGATTCTGCGTCGGTTGCCGGCTCCGCGACTACGCGCACGAACGTTTCTGCCTCAGGCGCTACGCCGGCCTGGGCATGCTCGTGGGGCTGGGGCGCCGCTTCTTCATGGCCTTGGCCACCAAACAGCCGTTGCAGCAGGCCAGGTCGACTCGGTTCGACAGGAGCGTCCAGGGCGCTCAGCGCCTTGCCTTGCAAACCGCTCAGTTCGCTGAGCAGCAGCGGAATCTCCCGGGCCTGGCCGACCCGCTCCTCCAACTGCTTGGAAAATTTCTTCAGTGGCCGGCTGACTTCCTTCGGCAGCGGCAGGCTCTGCAACTGGGCAACCAGGGCCGTCAACGCCGTGCTCATCTGCTCGATCCGGGTTTCGCGGCGCTGCTCGGAATCGAGTACGGCTTTCTCCAGGCGCGGCAGCAGGGCGGCGAGACCGGCGTCCATTTCATCGGTGCGCACCACCTCGCGCATCTCTTTCATGCATTGGTCGACAGCTCGGTCAGTGCCCTCGGCGGCCAGGGTACTGCGCACCAGGCCACGACGCAGCAAGTCGAGCCGAGCAGCCCAACGGCGCTCGAGCTTTTCCTGCTGTTCGATACTCTTGAGGTACTTCTCTCTCCAGCGTTCGGCGTCGTCGCTCATTCATCGGATCCGCGAGGGGCAGGACTCAGCGCGGGAAAGGCATCAGCCGTGAGCGAACCAGGCAAACGAATTTCTACCGCGACCGGCAGGTGATCGGAAATGGGTTGGGCCAGCACCTCGACGCGTTCGAGGGTCAGGGTCGGGCTCAACAGGATATGGTCCAGGCAACGCTGGGGACGCCAACTGGGGAACGTCGCTTCCAGCTGTGGAGCGAGCAGACCAAGATCGCGCAGGGGCGAGGTCTGCAGCAAATCGGAGGCATGGGTGTTCATGTCACCCATCAGTATCTGGTGCTTGTATCCACCGATCAGTTCGCGAATGTACGCCAACTGCATCGTCCGGGTACGCGCCCCGAGCGCCAGGTGCATCATGACCACCACCAGCGCTTCCGGACCTTCGCCGAACCGCGCGAGGATCGCCCCGCGCCCCTTGGGCCCGGGCAGCGGATGATCCTCGATCGCCCAGGGGCGCAAACGACTCAACACGCCATTGCTGTGCTGGCCGAGCCGTCCGAGGTTGCGATTGAGTTGCTGGTACCAGTAGGGAAAGGCGCCCAGTTGGGCCAGGTGTTCCACCTGATTGACGTAACCTGATCTCAGGCTCCCGCCGTCAGCCTCTTGCAGGGCCACCAGGTCGAAATCTTTCAGCAGGTCGCCGATTTTCTGCAGGTTACCGGCGCGTCCGGTGTGCGGCAGCAGATGCTGCCAGCCCCGGGTCAGGTAATGCCGGTAGCGCTCGGTGCTGATGCCCACCTGGATATTGAAGCTGAGCAGCCGCAAGCGGCTGTCGCCAGGCAGGCCCGTGGACGTGACATGGTGCTCGTTGACCCGCGGTTCATGCAGGCCAACGATGCGTTCGGTACTCCAGCGGGCCATGGGCGTGAGCCGCGCTTAGTTGGCGGCAGCCTTAGGGGCTGCTCGCTCTTTGGCGATCAGCTGGTCGGCCAGTTGCAGCGCTTGTTCGGCACCGCCGGCAGAGCCGATGTCAAAGCGATATTTGCCGTTGACGATCATGGTCGGTACGCCGGTGATTTCGTATTTCTTCGCCAGCTCCCGGGCCTTCTTGATCTGGCCCTGGATGGCAAAGGAGTCGAAGGTGGCGAGGAACTTATCCTTGTCGACGCCTTGGGTCGCGAGGAAGTCAGCCATGTCTTCTTTCTTGACCAGCTTCTTGCCTTCTTTCTGGATGGCGTTGAATACCGCCGCGTGAACCTGATGCTCGACGCCCATGGCTTCGAGGGTCAGGAACATCTGGCCGTGGGCGTCCCATGGGCCGCCGAACATGGCGGGGATGCGTACGAAGTTCACATCCTTAGGCAGCTTCTCGACCCATGGGTTGATAACGGGCTCGAAAGCGTAGCAATGCGGGCAGCCGTACCAGAACAGCTCCACCACTTCGATCTTGCCAGGCACGGCCACCGGAACCGGATTGGTCAATTCGACGTAAGGGGCCTTCGATTCTTCCGCGTTGGCTTGGGCGGCCATGCCGAACAGGCTGGCGACGACGAGCGCGGCGCTGGTGATCAGATTACGCATGCTTTACTCCTGGACAATGAGGGGACCTCGCGAGGCCTGTTTTTAAGACTGACCGTGGCGGGTTCTAGTTCGCTAGTGTAACGGCAGCGGCCACAAAAAAGGGCGGCCAAAGCCACCCTTTTGATGCTCGCATCGACAGATTAATCGAGCGTTAACGTTACAAGCGGTGTATCCCCTCGCAACGCTCGCCAATGGCCTTAGTGCAGGCCCTGGATGTAGCTCGACACAGCTGCGATATCTTCGTCGCTCAGCTTCTTGGCGATGCTCTGCATGGGCTTGGTGTCGCCATCGTTGGTCCGGCCGCCTTCTTCTTTGCGGAAATCGGTCAGTTGCTTGCCGACGTACTGGGCATGCTGGCCGCCCAGGTGAGGGAAACCGGCAGCGGCGTTGCCCTTGCCGTCAGGCGAGTGGCAACCGGTGCAGGCTGGAAGCCCTTTGTCCAGGTTACCGCCGCGGAACAGCGCTTCACCACGGGCCACGAGTTTCGGATCGGCAGCGCCGACGCTACCTTTCTGGCTGGCGAAATACGCCGCGATGTCCGCCAGGTCCTGATCGCTCAGGTTGTTCAGCAGGCCGGTCATCTCCAGCACCGTGCGCTTGCCGGACTTGATGTCGTGCAGTTGCTTGTTCAGGTAACGCTCGCCCTGGCCCGCCAGTTTCGGAAAGTTGGGCGCCATGCTATTGCCATCCGGGCCATGGCAGGCCCCGCATACGGCCGCTTTCGCCTGACCGGCAGCGGCATCGCCAGCGGCGTGGGCTACGCCGGATATCCCCAAGGTCAACAGCAGACTCACGATCAGTTTGTTCATCAGCTAATCCAACTACGGCTAAGGGTTAAAGAGTTATGGACCGGGTTCACTCGCTCATCCACTGGATGATGGCTCGGTAATCCTCGGCACTGCAGTCCATGCACAAACCACGCGGCGGCATCGCCTTGAAACCCTGGGTCACGTGTTGCACCAGCGTCTCCATACCTTTCGCCAACCTCGGCGTCCAAGCTTCCTGATCGCCCTTGCGGGGCGCCATGGGGAGTTGGCCGGAATGACAGGCACCACAAACACGGTTGTACACAGCTTCCGGATCCTGTGTAGCCTGAGCGCTGTAAAGCGGCATCAAGACACCGGCAGCTAGCAGCCATTTCGTCATAAAACGACCTTTTCAGGGTTGGGAACGAGCTGCGTTCTAATGCGCAATTTCGGTCGGTCGCTCCCGTGTGCTTCATCCTACGCTGGGACAAAGCGCACACAAAATCTGCGGCATTATATACTGGCGTCACTGAAACGGAAACGACACAGCTTGCCGCGTCCATTCCCGACGCCGCCCACATCGGAAATCCCATGCAACTGAAGAACCCCATCCTTGGCCTGTGCCAACAGTCCACCTTCATGCTCAGCGCCGCCAAAGTCGATCAATGCCCCGACGACGAAGGCTTTGAAGTGGCTTTTGCCGGGCGTTCCAATGCCGGCAAATCCAGCGCGCTGAACACCCTGACCCATGCCAGCCTGGCACGCACCTCGAAAACCCCGGGCCGCACGCAGCTCTTGAACTTCTTCAAGCTAGACGATGAACGCCGTTTGGTCGACCTGCCCGGCTACGGCTACGCGAAAGTGCCGATCCCGCTCAAGCAACACTGGCAGCGCCACCTGGAAGCCTACCTGGGCAGCCGCGAGAGCTTGAAAGGCCTGATCCTGATGATGGACATCCGCCATCCGATGACCGACTTCGACCTGCTGATGCTCGACTGGGCGGTCGCCAGTGGCATGCCGATGCACATCCTGCTGACCAAGGCCGACAAGCTCACCTACGGCGCGGCAAAAAATACGTTGCTCAAAGTGCAGTCGGAAATTCGCAAGGGCTGGGGCGATGCGGTCACCATCCAGCTGTTCTCGGCCCCCAAGCGCATGGGTCTGGAAGAGGCCTACACTGTATTGGCCGACTGGATGGAATTGGCGGACAAGGGCAGCGAAACGGCGGAATAAGCCAAATCGCAGGCAAAAAAAAAAACCCCGGACTTCTTATGGGGAGGGGGAAGTTCGGGGTCCAAGTTCCGGACCGCTAGGGCGGGGTCCAGATATCTGCCAACACTTAACACAACATAGGAGCATTGAAGGGCTTCACCAGCCATTCAAAATCTCTGAGTGGCAATTCACGGGTTTAGTTCAGATTATTTTTGGAAATAGCCCTAGGAATTTTCCGAACTAATGGCTCTGTCCCCGGATTTGCGGTGTTTCAATGTGGCGAGGGGATTTATCCCCGCTGGGCTGCGCAGCAGCCCCCAAAAAAGCCGAATGTAATCAGCTGACACACTGAGGTGAAAGGTCTTAGGGCTGCTTCGCAGCCCAGCGGGGATAAATCCCCCTCGCCACAGGGCTCACCCTATCCCCAGTTCGTTCAGTCCAGCCGTTACGACTCAGTGCGCCTCGTCCCAGTTATTGCCCACGCCCACCTCCACCAGCAGCGGCACGTCCAGGGTGGCGGCGGCGCTCATGTGCTGGCGGATTTCCTCGCGCACCTGGTCGACCAGGTCTTCCCTCACTTCCAGCACCAGTTCGTCGTGTACCTGCAGGATAACCTTGGCATCCAGCCCTGACGTGCTCAGCCAGCGATCCACCGCCACCATGGCTTTCTTGATGATGTCGGCCGCCGTGCCCTGCATCGGCGCGTTGATGGCGGTACGCTCGGCGCCTTTG
Organism: Pseudomonas bijieensis; assembly: GCF_013347965.1. Classification (NCBI taxonomy): domain Bacteria; kingdom Pseudomonadati; phylum Pseudomonadota; class Gammaproteobacteria; order Pseudomonadales; family Pseudomonadaceae; genus Pseudomonas; species Pseudomonas bijieensis. The sequence goes on from NZ_CP048810.1 coordinate 4,184,568, forward strand.
CGCAGGGCCGGGTTTTTCGCGTTGATGTCCGGCAGGTACAACCGGCGGCCGAAAATGGTTTCGACAAAACCTTGCTCGGCCGCTTGGGCGCGGGTGCGCTCCATGTACGCCAGCACACCTGGGTAGCGGGCGAAGTAGCGGTCGATGTAGGCCTGGGACTGCTTGCGATCGACACCAATCTGCTTGGCCAGGCCGAACGCGCTCATGCCATAGATCAAACCGAAGTTGATTGCCTTGGCGCTGCGGCGCTGGTCATGGGTGACTGCCTCCAGATCGACACCAAAAACCTCGGCCGCCGTGGCCCGGTGCACATCCAGATCATTGCGGAAGGCATGGAGCAGGCCTTCATCCTTGGCCAGGTGCGCCATGATCCGCAATTCGATCTGCGAGTAGTCCGCCGCCAACAGCTTGTAGCCTTTCGGCGCAATGAAGGCCTGGCGGATGCGTCGACCTTCGGCGGTGCGAATCGGGATGTTCTGCAGGTTCGGGTCGATGGACGACAGACGCCCGGTAGCGGCCACGGCCTGTTGATAATTGGTATGAACGCGACCGGTGCGGCTGTTGATCTGTTCCGGCAGGCGATCGGTGTAGGTGCTCTTGAGCTTGCTCAGCGAGCGGTACTGCATCAGCACCTTGGGCAGCGGGTAATCCTGCTCCGCCAACTCGGCGAGCACCGCTTCGGCGGTGGACGCCTGGCCCTTGGCGGTTTTGCTGAGCACCGGCAAGCCGAGTTTTTCGTAGAGGATCACACCCAATTGCTTCGGCGAGCCCAGGTTGAATTCCTCGCCGGCGATGGCAAACGCCTCACGCTCCAGCGCCACCAGCTTCTCGCCCAACTCGACACTCTGCACGCCCAGCAGGTTGGCATCGACCAACGCACCCTGGCGCTCGATACGCGCCAGGACCGGCATCAACGGCATTTCGATTTCAGTGAGCACTTTACCCAGGCTCGGCGTGGCCGCCAGCTTCTCCTGCAAGGCCTGGTGCAGGCGCAAGGTCACGTCCGCATCCTCGGCGGCGTAAGGGCCGGCCAGTTCCAGGGAGATCTGGTCGAAGGTCAGCTGTTTGACGCCTTTGCCAGCGATATCCTGGAAATCGGTCTTGCTCTGGCCCAGGTACTTGAGCGCCAGGCTGTCCATGTCGTGGCGGGTCGCGGTGGAGTCCAGCACGTAGGATTCGAGCATGGTGTCGAAGGCGATGCCCTGGACCAGGATGCCATTGCCCTGGTCGCCACCGATGGCGCAGTTGGCCAGGATATTGGTTTCGAACTTGGCGTGCTGGCCGACCTTGAGCTTGTTCGGGTTTTCCAGCAGTGGCTTGAGGGCCTTGAGCACCGCATCGCGGTCCAGTTGCTCCGGCACGCCCATGTAGGAGTGGGTCAGCGGGATGTAGGCGGCCTCGAACGGCGCAACGGCGAACGACAATCCCACCAGTTGCGAATGCTGGGCGTCGCTACCGTTGGTTTCGGTGACGAACGCGAACAGCGGCGCTTTGTCGAGTTTGGCCAGCCAGGCATCGAAGCGCGCCTGATCGAGGATGACTTCGTACTTGGCCTCGGCGGCGCCGGGTTGTTCGTCGCTGACTTCAACGATCTCCTGGCCGGCACGCTTGGCGTCGCGCTGGTTTTCTTCGAACCAGCTCTTGAACTCCAGCAACGTGTACAGCTCGGCCAGTTTCTCGTGATCTGGCGTGCCCATTTGCAGGTCGTCGAGACCGACGTCCAACGGCACGTCGGTCTTGATGGTTGCCAGCTCATAGGAAAGGAACGCCATTTCCTTGTGCTCTTCAAGCTTGGCGGCCAGGGTCTTGGCACCACGGATCGGCAAAGTGGCGACGATGTCCAGTTGCGCATACAGCTCGGTCAGGCCGCCATTGACGCCCACCAGCAGGCCGGAAGCGGTCTTCGGTCCGATGCCCGGGACGCCCGGGATGTTGTCGGACGAATCGCCCATCAACGCCAGGTAATCGATGATCTGCTCGGGAGCGACGCCAAACTTCTCCTTCACGCCAGCCACGTCCAGGGCGCTACCAGTCATGGTATTGACCAAGGTAATGTGCCCATCGACCAACTGCGCCATGTCCTTGTCACCGGTGGAGATCACCACTGGGCGGTCGGCCGCGGCGCTGCTGCGGGCCAGGGTGCCGATTACGTCATCGGCCTCGACGTTGTCCACGCACAGCAGCGGGAAGCCCAGGGCCTTGACGCTGGCATGCAGCGGCTCGATCTGCACGCGCATGTCGTCGGGCATGCTCGGGCGGTTGGCCTTGTATTCGGCGTACAGCGCATCGCGAAATGTCCCACCCTTGGCGTCGAACACCACCGCGAACGGACTGTCCGGATACTGCTTGCGCAGGCTCTTGAGCATGTTCAGCACGCCCTTGACCGCACCGGTCGGCAGGCCTTTGGAGGTGGTCAGCGGTGGCAGCGCGTGAAAGGCGCGGTACAGATAAGAAGAACCGTCCACCAGGACGAGGGGGGCTTGGCTCATGAGCAGGATCAACCTTTTCGGCGGGTCCGGGGCTAGAATAGCGGGACCGTTGACGACAAAGGGACAAGGTTATCATGCGTACACTAAATCGCCTGTTACTGGCTGGCTTGTTTGCAATTACACCGTTGGCCGTCATGGCAGCGGATGACGCACCCTCCGCGGACCCGGACGTCACCATCCGCACCGAAGGTGATAGAACCATTCAGGAGTATCGGCAAAACGGATTTTTGTACGCGATCAAGGTCACGCCCAAGAACGGCAAGCCTTATTTCCTGGTACGCGCCGATGGCACTGATGCAAACTTCATCCGCTCGGACCAGCCGGATATGCTGATTCCGTCGTGGAAAATCTTTGAGTGGTAATACCGCTCGCGACTTCAACCGGCGCCCGCTGAAGGGCGCCCGTACTGGCAGTTTTAACCATGTCTGTGTTCACCCCCCTGGCTCGGCCCGAGCTGGAAACCTTTCTCGCCCCTTACGGGCTTGGCCGTCTGCTTGATTTCCAAGGGATCGCCGCTGGCAGCGAAAACACCAACTTCTTCATCAGCCTGGAGCAGGGCGAGTTCGTCCTGACCCTGGTCGAGCGCGGCCCGGTGCAGGAAATGCCGTTCTTCATCGAACTGCTGGACGTGCTGCATGACGCCGACCTGCCGGTGCCTTATGCCTTGCGCACCACCGACGGCGTGGCACTGCGGGAACTGGCGGGCAAACCGGCACTGTTGCAACCGCGCCTGGCAGGCAAGCACATCAAGCAGGCCAACGCGCAACATTGCGCCCAGGTCGGCGAGTTGCTGGCCCATCTGCACCTGGCGACCCGGGACAAGATGATCAAGCGCAAGACCGACCGCGGCCTGGACTGGATGCAGGAGGAGGGCGCCAAGCTGTTGTCGCACCTCGACGCTGAGCCGCGTCGGTTGCTGGAAGCGGCATTGGATGAAATCGTTTTGCAGAAGGTCGGCATCCTGGCGCTGCCGCGCGCCAACATCCATGCCGATCTGTTCCGCGACAATGCGATGTTCGAAGGCACGCACCTGACCGGGTTGATCGACTTCTACAACGCTTGCTCCGGGCCGATGCTGTATGACGTTGCCATCGCCTTGAACGACTGGTGCTCGAATGACGACGGTGCGCTCGATGGCCCTCGGGCGCGGGCGTTGCTGGGCGCCTATGCGGCGCTGCGGCCGTTTACGGCTGCCGAGGCCGAGCTATGGCCGACCATGCTGCGCGTGGCGTGCGTGCGGTTCTGGCTGTCGCGGTTGATCGCCGCCGAATCGTTTGCCGGGCAGGATGTGTTGATTCACGATCCGATGGAGTTCCAGCAGCGGCTGGCGCAGCGGCAGACGATTCACGCACAGTTGCCTTTCGCCTTGTAACAGCCAGTCAATGCGCGAATGCTTTTGTGGCGAGGGAGCTTGCTCCCGCTGGGTTGCGTAGCGACCGCAAGATGTTGGGGCCGCTTCGCAGCCCAGCGGGAGCAAGCTCCCTCACCACAACAGCGGAGGGGATTACAGCGACTCCAGGCACCCCGCCAAATCATTGCCCAACTTCTCCAACAACTGCTCATACCCCTGCGCCGTCGCCGGGGTATAGCCGCCCAGTGCATCCAGTTCCGCCAGCTTCACCGGCAACCCGGCCACCAGGGTTTCGGCCAGGCGCGGGCGCAGCGGTGGTTCGCTGAACACGCAGGTCTTGCCCACCGCCTGCAAGCGCGTGCGCATCGCCGCCACGTGCTGGGCACCGGGCTGGACTTCGGCAGCCACGGCGAACACCCCGGCGTGCTTGAGGCCGTAGTTGTCTTCGAAATAATCAAACGCTTCGTGGAACACGAAATACGGCTTGCCCGCGACCCCGGCCAGGTGCGCCTTCAAGCGTGTATCCAGGGCGTCGAGACGCTGGTTGAAACCCTTGAGGTTGCTTTGATAGCGGGCAGCGTTGGCCGGATCCGCCGCGCTCAGGTCAGCCGCCATTTTCGCCGCGATCACCCGCGCATTGAGCGGCGAGAGCCACAAGTGGGCATCCACGCTGCCGGGGCGATGGTCGTGATCGTGTTCATCGCCGTCATGATCATCGTCCTCGTGGGAGGCGCTGTCCTGGGCGAAGTGACGCAACTTGAGCCCCGGCAGATCCTGCACCGCGACGGAGGGCAGGGTACGACCGTTCAACACTCGCGGCAGGAAACCTTCCATGTCGGGCCCAATCCAGTACAGCAAGTCCACTGACTGCACCTTCCGTACGTCGGATGGCCGCAAGGCATAGTGATGCGGCGAAGCACCGGGAGGCAGCAACACTTCCGGAACCGCCACGCCGTCCTGCACCGCAGCGGCAATCAGCTGTAACGGCTTGATGCTGGTGAGCACCTTGACGTCGGCCTGGGCCGGGCCAATCAGTAGAAAACTTGCGACAAAAACGACAAAGAGCGAAAAAAATCGGGACACGATGACCACTCGTAGAGGCGAGAACGGGTAACATAATAACGTCTCTCACTAAACTCGTCGCTGCCCATGCCTATTACACCCCTTGCCAGTCGTCCCCACGATCACTCCCACTGTGTGCACAGCGCGCTGTCCGAGGCCGATGCCATCTGCGCGCGCCAGGGGTTGCGCCTGACCGCCTTGCGTCGGCGCGTGTTGGAATTGGTCTGGCAGAGCCACAAGCCGCTGGGCGCCTACGACATCCTCGCCGTGCTCAGCGAGCAGGACGGCCGCCGCGCCGCGCCGCCGACGGTCTATCGGGCACTGGATTTCCTCCTGGAAAACGGCCTGGTGCATCGCATTTCGTCGCTGAACGCCTTCGTCGGCTGCAACCATCCGGAGCACGCCCACCAAGGCCAGTTCCTTATCTGCCGCGAATGCCATGCGGCCATCGAGCTGGAGCAGAAGTCCATCAGCGATGCGATCATCGCCAGCGCCAAAGAAGTCGGCTTCGTGGTCGATACCCAGACCGTCGAAGTGGTCGGTCTGTGCTCCGGCTGCCAGGGGGCCTGATGAGCAATGCGTTGATCCGCCTTGAGCAGGTGGCCGTGACGTTCGCCGGGCAGAGCGTGCTGGACAACATCCAACTGAGCGTCGAGCCGGGGCAGATCGTGACCCTGATCGGCCCCAACGGCGCCGGCAAGACCACACTGGTGCGCGCCGTGCTCGGTTTGCTCAAGCCCGACAGCGGCAGTGTCTGGCGCAAGCCAAAGCTGCGGGTCGGCTACATGCCGCAAAAACTCCACGTAGACCCGACGCTACCGCTGTCGGTGTTGCGCTTCCTGCGCCTGGTGCCTGGCGTGGACCGCGCACGGGCCTTGGCGGCGCTCAACGAAGTCGGCGCCGAACAGGTAATCGACAGCCCGGTGCAAAGTGTTTCCGGTGGCGAAATGCAGCGCGTGCTGCTGGCCCGCGCTCTGCTGCGCGAGCCTGAACTGCTGGTGCTCGACGAACCGGTGCAAGGTGTCGATGTAGCGGGGCAGGCCGAGCTGTACAGCCTGATCACGCGCTTGCGCGACCGTCATGGTTGCGGCGTGCTGATGGTGTCCCACGATCTGCACCTGGTGATGAGCACCACCGACCAAGTGGTCTGCCTCAACCGCCACGTCTGCTGTTCCGGGCATCCCGAGCAGGTCAGCGGCGATCCGGCCTTCGTCGAGTTGTTCGGAAAGAACGCACAAAGCCTGGCGATTTATCACCACCACCACGATCACGCCCACGACCTGCATGGTTCAGTGGTCAGTGCCCCTTCTGCTTCCAATCATGTTCATGGAGATGGCTGCAAGCATGGCTGATTTTCTGTTGTACGCCCTGCTCGCAGGCCTGGCCCTGGCGCTGGTGGCCGGCCCCTTGGGCTCGTTCGTGGTCTGGCGGCGCATGGCTTATTTTGGCGACACCTTGTCCCACGCGGCGTTGCTCGGCGTGGCCCTGGGGTTTCTGCTGGATGTCAGCCCCGCGGTGGCGGTGACCGTTGGCTGCCTGTTGTTGGCGGTGTTGTTGGTGACGTTGCAACAGCGCCAGCCGCTGGCGTCCGACACACTGTTGGGCATTCTGGCGCCGAGCACCCTGTCCCTCGGGCTGGTGGTACTAAGCTTCATGCATGACGTGCGAATTGACCTGATGGCCTATCTGTTCGGCGATCTGTTGGCGATCAGTCCGACAGACCTGTCGTGGATCCTCGGCGGTAGCGCGGCGGTGCTGTTGTTGCTGGTGGCGCTCTGGCGGCCCTTGCTGGCCGTCACCGTGCACGAGGAACTGGCGCGCGTCGAAGGCTTGCCGGTGGTGGGTTTGCGTCTGGCACTGATGCTGCTGATTGCCGTAGTCATCGCGGTGGCGATGAAGATCGTCGGTGTCTTGCTGATCACTTCATTGCTGATCATCCCGGCGGCTGCGGCACAGCGTCACGCCCGCTCCCCGGAGCAAATGGCCCTGGGCGCGAGCCTGCTGGGCATGCTCGCGGTGTGCGGTGGATTGGCGTTGTCGTGGTTCAAGGACACCCCGGCCGGTCCGTCGATCGTGGTCAGCGCCGCTGCGTTGTTTCTGCTGAGTTTTGTCCTGCCTCGTAGAGGGGTGTAGACTTGCTCGCTTTTTGCGCAAATAGAGAGTCGCAGGAATGAAGCCGTTCGCCTCCCGTTATCTGCTCCTTGTCGCATTTTCCCTGCTGCTGGGCGCTTGCCAGAGTACACCGCCGGTCACCCAGGCCCCCGATACGCGGGGCCCGGCCATCGCGCAGCTCGAGCAAAGCCTGGCCAGCAATGAGCTGGCCACCGCTGAAGACCAGTTGGCCGCCTTGCAAGCCCAGTCGCCCGAAGACCCGTCGCTGGAACCCTACCAGCGGCTACTGGCCGAGGCGTACTTGCGTCGCAGCCAGATCGATCTGCAAAAAGGCGATGTCAACGCCGCCGCCACGGCCCTGAGCCGTGCCCGAGCCTTGATGCCCAAGGCCCCGGCGCTCACCGGCGAGGTCAACAGCGCCATTGCCGAAGCGCGCAAGGCCGAGCTGGATAAAGCCGAGGCAGCCCTCCAGGCCGCCGAAGCCAAACCGGTCGCCAAAGTGATCGATCCGAGCGCCGAAAGCACCACGGTGGCACTCAACATCGCCGATATCCAGCAACTGCGCCGTCAATTGGATGCCATCGCCGCTGATGTGGTGAATTTTCAATGTGACGTCAGCATCCAGGCGCCACGCACCGATGATTATCCGTGGTTGGCGACGTTGCTGACCAAGCGGGTCAAGAAACTTGATCCTGGGTTTGACCTGAAGTTGCAAAAGCAGATTTTGCGCAGCGTGCCGGCGCAGATGGTTCTAACTCCGCGTAAGCCTTAAAAAGCATCGCGAGCAGGCTCGCTCCCACAGTGATTTTGTGTCGATCACAAAACCCCATGTGGGAGCGAGCCTGCTCGCGATAGCGTCCTACCAGCAAACAATCTCTTTCAGACAACCCTCAAGCCGGAACCGCCTTGGCCTTAGGCTCCCGCGCCCAAACCCGATGCTGAGCAATCGCCGCAAAAAACCGCGAAAAACCGCTCGCCTCCGCGTCTTCGATCAACCCCGCATCCACTTCCAGCTTCAACTCCACCAGCAACTGCCGGGCCTCACCATGAAGCCCAATGGCTTTCAGATGCTTGTAGGCCTCCAGCACGTAATGCAACGCCACGCCGTCGCGACTCAAGGCCTTGATCGACTCCGCGCCACCCGGTACGAACACCGCGTCAAAGGCAATCGACGGCAAGCCTTCCATGGACGCATCCACCGCTAGCTTTTTCCCATCGGCCGTAGTCACTGGCGCCGAAGTCGGCCCAAGTACTTTGGCATGGGCGCCCTCAGCCTTCAGGGCTTGCTTGAGCGCATCGATGATCGCGCCATCGACACCGTCGGCCACCAGCACCGCCACCTTGCGGGTCTTGATGTCCCCGGACAGCAGGTTCGCCTGGCTCAAGGCCGGGGACTGCTCCAGCGAAGGCTTCGGTACATCGACGGTGCCGGCGGTGGGTGCCGGCAAGCCGAGGTTCTTCGCGACCCGTCCGGCCAGTTCCAGATCGATGTTGGCGAGGATTTCGTTGACCTGCCGCGCCCGGATGAACTCCCGCTCCACCTTGCCCAGTTCGAAGCTGTAGGCGGCGATGATGTGCTCCTGCTCATGAGGGCTCATGCTCTTGTAGAACAACCGCGCTTGGGAAAAATGGTCGGCGAACGAATCGCTGCGTTGGCGAATCTTGTAGGCGTCGATGCGTTCTGGATAGCTTTCGAAGCCACCGTCCTCAGGTCCGGGCGGGGTTTCTTTCGGCCAACCGCCATCGATGGAGTTCGGCTCGTAGGAAGCGCGCCCCTTGTCGATGGTGCTGCGGTGCATGCCGTCACGCTGGCCGTTGTGCACCGGGGTAATCGCCCGGTTGATCGGCAGCTCATGAAAATTCGGCCCACCGAGTCGGCTGATTTGCGTATCGGTGTAGGAAAACAGCCGGCCCTGCAGCAACGGGTCGTTGGAAAAGTCGATGCCCGGCACGATATGCCCGGGGCAGAAGGCAACTTGCTCGACTTCGGCGAAGAAGTTGTCCGGGTTGCGGTTCAGCACCATCTTGCCCAGGGGCGTGATGGGGACCAGTTCTTCAGGGATGATCTTGGTCGGGTCGAGCAGGTCGAAGTCGAACTTATGCTCGTCTTCCTCGGCGACGATCTGTACGCCAAATTCCCATTCCGGGTAGTCGCCCATCTCGATCGATTCCCAGAGATCGCGACGGTGGTAGTCGGTATCTTTACCCGCCAGTTTCTGGGCTTCGTCCCACACCAATGAACAGGTGCCGACCGTAGGGCGCCAGTGGAATTTGACGAAGCTGCTTTTGCCTTCGGCGTTGATCATGCGGAAGGTGTGCACGCCAAAGCCCTGCATGCTGCGCAGGCTTTTCGGAATGGCCCGGTCGGACATCGCCCAGATCACCATATGCGCCGACTCCGGCACCAGCGAGACGAAATCCCAGAAGGTGTCGTGGGCCGAACCGCCGGTAGGTATTTCATTGTGCGGTTCGGGTTTCACCGCGTGGACGAAGTCTGGAAACTTCACCGCATCCTGGATGAAAAACACCGGCATGTTGTTGCCCACCAGGTCGAAGTTGCCTTCGTCGGTAAAGAACTTCACCGCAAAGCCACGCACGTCCCGCACGGTATCGCCGGAACCCCGCGGCCCTTGCACGGTGGAAAAACGCACGAACACCGGGGTTTTCTTACTCGGATCTTGTAGGAAACCGGCTTTGGTCAAGGCCGAGTGCGCATCATAGCTCTGAAAATAACCATGGGCGCCGGTACCACGAGCGTGGACGATGCGCTCCGGGATTCGCTCATGGTCAAAGTGCGTGATTTTTTCACGCATGATGAAGTCTTCCAGCAGCGAAGGCCCGCGAGCGCCGACGCGAAGGGTGTTCTGGTTATCGGCGATCTTCACGCCCTGATTGGTGCGCAATGCTTGTTCGGTGGCGTCGGAGCGAAACCGTTCCAGGCTCTCGAGCTTGGCGTTGGTGTTGCCGCGATCCAGCGTGTCGGTCCCGGCCAGTTGGCTCTTGTTGACCGTGGGCTTTTCGGTACTCATCAGGCATGACTCCTCTTTGCGATCCCCGCCGTGGCCAGGACTCTTGAGTTCGATGCCGCAGGTCGGTACCTGGGCATTTTCGAGTTGCTTAATGAGTGACCGATGCCGTTTGGCTGTGTTCCTTTTTTATGGCCTTTGATCGCGTTATTGCCAAATGACAGGTCCGATCGCAAATAAATGCTAAGAACCTCTATACGGACAGGCTAAAATGCGCGCCCGGCTAACCGCTGACCCTTTTCCAACGCGCCCCACAAGGTTCGCTACGTGATCGAGTTTCAAAACGTCCATAAAACCTACCGGGTCGCCGGTAGGGATATCCCCGCCCTGCATCCGACCAGTCTGACGATTGAGAACGGTCAGGTCTTCGGCTTGATCGGCCATTCCGGTGCGGGAAAAAGTACCCTGCTGCGTCTGATCAATCGCCTGGAAGATTCCACAGGCGGCAAGATCATCGTCGACGGCGAAGAAGTCACCGCCCTGGACGCCAGCGGCCTGCGGCGTTTCCGGCAGCAGGTCGGGATGATTTTCCAGCACTTCAACCTGCTGGCGTCCAAGACCGTGGCCGACAACGTCGCGCTGCCACTGACGCTCGCGGGCGAACTGTCCCGCAGCGACATTGACCGCCGAGTGGCCGAGTTGCTGGCGCGGGTCGGGCTGTCCGACCACGCCCGCAAGTACCCGGCGCAATTGTCCGGCGGCCAGAAGCAGCGCGTCGGCATCGCCCGCGCCCTGGCGACCAAGCCGAAGATCTTGCTGTGCGACGAGGCCACCAGTGCCCTCGACCCGCAGACCACCGCCTCGGTGCTGCAACTGCTGGCGGAAATCAACCGTGAGCTGAAGCTGACCATCGTGCTGATCACCCATGAAATGGACGTGATCCGCCGCGTCTGCGATCAAGTAGCGGTGATGGACGCTGGCGTGATCGTCGAGCAAGGCCCGGTGGCCGAGGTGTTCCTGCACCCCAAGCACCCGACCACCAAGCGTTTCGTCCAGGAAGACGAGCAAATCGACGAAAGCGAACAGCGCGACGATTTCGCCCACGTGCCCGGGCGCATCGTGCGTCTGACCTTCCAGGGCGACGCGACCTACGCGCCATTGCTCGGCACCATCGCCCGGGAAACCGGCGTGGACTACAGCATCCTGGCCGGCCGCATCGACCGCATCAAAGACACCCCCTACGGGCAACTGACCCTCGCCATCACCGGCGGTGACATGGAGGCGGCGTTCGCCCGCTTCACCGCGGCCGATGTCCACATGGAGGTGCTGCGCTAATGGAACTGTTGAGTTCGTTCTTCTCCAACATCGACTGGCTGGAAATCTGGCTGGCGACGGGCGACACCTTCCTGATGCTGTTCGGTTCGCTGTTGTTTACCGTGCTGCTCGGCCTGCCGCTGGGCGTGTTGCTGTTCCTGTGCAGCCCGCGCCAGTTGCTCGAAGCCCGCGGCGTTTATGCGCTGCTGTCGCTCATCGTCAACATCCTGCGTTCGCTGCCGTTCATCATCCTGTTGATCGTGATGATCCCGTTCACGGTATTGATCACCGGCACCTCCCTGGGCGTGGCCGGCGCGATCCCGCCGCTGGTGGTCGGCGCGACACCGTTCTTTGCGCGGTTGGTGGAAACCGCCTTGCGCGAAGTCGATCGCGGCATCATCGAAGCGACCCAGGCCATGGGCGCGACCACCCGGCAGATCATCGTCAACGCCTTGCTGCCGGAAGCCCGTCCAGGCATTTTTGCAGCGATTACGGTGACAGCGATTACGCTGGTGTCTTACACGGCGATGGCCGGTGTGGTCGGCGCCGGTGGTTTGGGCGACCTGGCGATCCGTTTTGGTTACCAGCGTTTCCAGACCGATGTGATGGTGGTCACGGTGGTGTTGCTGCTGGTGCTGGTTCAGGTCCTGCAAACCGTGGGCGACAAACTGGTTGTGCATTTTTCTAGAAAATAAGGCCTCGCGGCCAATAAACCATGAGCCGGCCATTCGCTGGCAGGCGCCGAGAGCAGGCGCTTCAAAAGGAGTTAGCTGAATGAAGAAACTACTGGTTGCCTTCGCTGCCGCCGCAGCGTTTTCCGCCCACGCCGCCGACACCCTGACCGTCGCCGCCACCCCGGTGCCGCACGCGGAAATCCTCGAATTCGTCAAACCGGCCCTGGCCAAAGAAGGCGTGGACCTCAAGGTCAAAGTCTTCACCGACTACATCCAGCCGAACGTACAAGTCGCGGAAAAACGCCTGGACGCCAACTTCTTCCAGCACCAGCCGTACCTGGATGAGTTCAACAAGGCCAAGGGCACGCACCTGGTAAGCGTGGCCGGTGTGCACCTGGAACCCCTGGGCGCGTACTCCAGCAAGTACAAGGCCCTTACCGAACTGCCGGGCGGCGCCAACGTGGTCATCCCGAACGACGCCACCAACGGCGGCCGTGCGCTGTTGCTGCTGGCGAAGGCTGGGGTGATCAAGTTGAAGGATTCGAACAACATCCTGTCCACCACCAAGGACATCACCGAGAACCCGAAGGATCTGAAATTCCGTGAGCTGGAAGCAGCGACCATTCCGCGGGTGCTGACTCAGGTGGATCTGGCGTTGATCAACACCAACTATGCGTTGGAAGCCAAGCTTGATCCTTCCAAGGATGCGCTGGTGATTGAAGGTAACGACTCGCCTTATGTGAATATCCTGGTGGCTCGTGAGGATGACAAGGACAGTGAGGCGATGAAGAAGCTGGTGGCGGCGCTGCATACGCCGGAAGTGAAGGCTTTTATTCTGGAGAAATACAAAGGGGCGGTTTTGCCGGCGTTTTGAGCTGATCAGATGGTGAAAAAACGGGGCTGCGTGGGAATGCAGGCCCGTTTTTTTTGCTCGGAAATATGCGCGTCCCGCAAAGATCTGCAAGCTCACGGACATTCATCAAATTTAATTGACCTAGTGATTGTCCCGCCGCAATACCTATCCCAACGCATGAGGGTTGACTCTCGTGCCTACCTCCGAGGCCTGCTTGAGAGAAATCTCTGCGGACTTGCGTGTTTCTAAAGCATTAATAAAGCAAACCCAACACTAGATGTCGGGTTGCTTTTGGGAAGGATGTTTATCTGCTATCGCGGATCAACGTTATCCAACACCCGATTCGCCAACAATGAACTCAGTTCAATCAGTTGCTGGACACCAAGGGCGATGTGACGACGGGGACCTTCCAGGTCGAAGGCCAGGTTGCTGACCATCGCGTCGGCTGCCGCCAGGGTTTCGCTGAGGTTGGCGAGGAGGGATTCGTTATCGGCGTTTTTTGCGACGGTGAAGAGCTGGCCCGGTTGGGACGCATCTTCGGACTTTTCCGATTTTGGTAGGAGGTAGTAATCCAAGACGCGATTGGTGGCTTCGTCGTGTTTCTTGGCTTTGGATTTGGTTCGCAGGGAAGCTTGGTCCGCCTCTGGCGGATTCGGCGTAGGTTTGATCATGTGCTAAGTCCTGTAGGTGAAGCCGCAACCCTCCAGCTACTAAACAAGGGGTGGCAGCTGTACGCAGGTTAGTAGACCGGGGACTCAGCAAAGCCGGCGCGCCCGAGGGCGCCCTGCGCACAGCCGCCATCAAATACAGGCATGGAAATACCTGACTGATAGAGCTTTGCACCTTACTAAATACCTCGGGCTACTAAACCCGACCACTGATGGGCAGTGGCAGGAAAACGATAGAACCCGGGGGCAAGGCGCACAAGCGGGCGGATTCTGGCGTAGTTGTAGGCAATGGCGCAAGGTTAGGTAGCCTGGTGGACGGGGAGTGGTGAGGAGGATAAACAGGGCTTGGTTTTGGCCCGTAAACTGGGGCGAGACGGGTTTACGGTTGAGGTTTGAAGTGGGTGGGGCTGCTTTGCAGCCAGCGGGAGCAAGCTCCCTCGCCACGAATGTTTGACCGGCTTGGGGATGTTTGGGGATGCTGCAAAACCTTTTTATCCGAATGCACTCATGAATTCATTACGCGAAAACAATCGAAAGCGCTTGATACGACTCATCGACCAGATCCCTGTCGATGAGAATCCCGAGGGCTGGAGTCATATTGCCTCGATAGCCGTCGGCGGGCTGCTATCGGTAGGGTTTTCGCAAAAAGGCCCCTATTTGCTGGTCGTCTCAAGCTCGGGTCGAAGTGTTGTGCACTGCGACACAGGCGAAAAAATTGAGCGCGACTATGAAGAATATGCGGGCTTGAGCGAACTTGGGTTGCATTGCCAGGGCATTGGCGTGATCGCCGATGAAGTCATATCGCTGTGTGGCATAAACGGCGGTGGCTTGCCAACCGGCAACATCGCCGGGGAAGGGCTGGAGCTGGTTTCCCCGGATTGGCCCGAGAACAGCCTTATTCTGAGCAAACCCTTCAAAAATGCGCTGATTGAGGGTCATCAAGCGGATTGCACGGTGATCTACAGGGACCATGTGAGGGCGTTCGGATTTTCTTGGTGTGGGAACTACATCGTTGCGGCGTGCGGCAGCGACCTCGATCTTTGGTCGAGAAAGTCAAAGTTGTAGCGCAAGGCAGTCGCGGCCGATCATGGGCCATGGAAAACATGAAGGCGGTAGGATCCGCTTCATTGTTCGACAACCCTCATGATAAATTCCCCGCCGCGACCTCTAATCAATAGAGGGCATTCAGGGAGAGAAGTAAGTGATCAAGTCTTTGTTGGTTGGGGCATTGCTGGCAATGGCATCAGCATCGGCATCTGCGATGAGTTGCGATAACCCTAGAAATGCCTATGACAGAACCTATTGCGCGTCGCTGAAAATGGTTCAGTCGGATCAGGAAATCAACGAGCAATACAAGAAGACGATGGGTGCTCTGAACCCGGAGCAAAAGAAAAAAGTAAAAGCCGCTCAAATCCAGTGGATCAAAAATCGTGACAGCGCCTGTTCCAACGATGGCCTGCTCTACCTGGACTGTGCCAATGAGAAGACCGAGGCGCGTATCGTCATACTCAAGGCTGTCGAGCGCGAGTGCCGTGCTGCCGGTTGCGATGACGCCAAGCTGTCGCAAGTCGAGTAACCCGTAAACAATGAGCACGTCGGGCTTGCTCTCGCTCATTCAACATAGCGCTCCATCCCTTTTGCACCCGTGACTCACTTGCGGGTCGCAATACCCAGGAAAAACCCGACGTAACGCGTCGGGTTTTTCTTTGTCGGGTTTACCCGCTATCGCGGCTCAACGCCACGCTCGACCATGGCACGCCATGCCTGGACGCTGGGGCGCTCCTGTATCCTGGCGTGCCAGGCTCGAAGCGCCACGCACTCTTCAGGCACGGGGAGCTGCACCAGCGAGGCGAAGATCATGCCGCCCAGCACCGCAATGTCGGCCATCGAGAACTTGTCACCCGCGACAAAGGGCTGGTCTTTGAGCAGGTTATCGAAATAGCCCATGCCCCTGATCGCCTTGTCGCCCATCCGGCGACCCCATTCCGCATTCTGATACAGCTCGACCTTGGGCCCGAGGCCCGGTGTAGCATGGTGGAAATACACGCTGACCGCATCGAGAAACTCGTTCTCGGCACGCTTGGTCATCATATGGATGAGGCCCTTTTCCAGAGGCGTTTCGCCCGTCAGCGTCGGTTCGCCGACCAGGCTATCCAGGTACTGGGTAATCGCCGTGCATTCCGCAATTCGCGTCCCATCGTTCAGCTCCAGCACGGGCAAAGTCCCGGAGTAATTGATGGCCAGGAACTCGGGTTGCTTGTGTTCACCGGCCCAGAGATTCACCGACACGAATTCGATTTTCGGTAGCAAACCCTTTTCCGCCAGCGCAATGCGCACTCGGGCGGGGTAAGGGCCGTTGAACCAATCGTAGATTTTCATCGAAGGAACAGTGGAAACGTCAATGTGCTGCTGCGAAGAGGTCATGATCCGATCACCTGCCTGTCAATTGGTAGGTAAAGACTGGGCCGATGTTTTTGCGCTGTCAACCCCCTACCTGTCAATTGGCAGGTAAACGGAACTGTGAGTAGAATCCGCGCGTATGAATAAATCGAAGACTCGAAGCGAGGGGGCAACGTGAACGAAAATGCTCGGGAAGCCATATTGGCGGCGGCAAAATCCGCCGCCCAATTGCACGGTTACAGCGGGATCAACTTCCGTAGCATTGCCGAAGAAGTGGGCATCAAGAATGCGAGTATTTACTACCACTTCCCGAGCAAGGCAGGCCTGGGTGCCGCAGTCGCCGAACGCTACTGGCAGGACGCGCTGCGGGTGTTGGAAGGGATACGCTCCGCCAATACCGATCCGAAGCGGTGCCTGCAAGCGTACCCGTCGATTTTTCGAAAGTCGCTCGAGGACGGCAACAGGCTGTGTCTGTCCAGCTTCATGGCCGCCGAATACGAAGACCTTCCCGAAGAGGTGTCGCGAGAGATCAGGGCGTTTGCAGACGTTAACGTGACGTGGCTCGCCCAGGTGTTGGCAGATGCCGGAGCGGCTAGCCCAGAACAATCCGAACGCCGAGCCCGCGCCATTTACACCGCTGTCGCGGGTGCTCAGTTGATCGCGCGAACACGGGCGGATATCCGTCTGTTCGATGATCTGATTTTGAGCTATCAGGAGACGGGATTGATTCCAGTCTGATTGCTTGTTCCTTGTAACACAGAAGATGCGCAATGCCCCGAGAGCAAGCTCCCTCGCCATGAGGTTCAATTTCAGCGGGGATATTGGAATCTGGTTGAGGCCAAGAGCGTAATTCAGTTGTTTGCGCTAATGGCAGGGTGCCACAATCGTTTTTTTGTTGCGTCATAACCAGGTGGTTCAAATGGATGGCCCAAGATTGCGCAATGGCCAGGATTTTGTAATAGCCGAGCAAGTGCGAACTGACCGCTTGCAGCAACTGTTTCGCCAATCCGTTTCTGCGGTTTTCGGTAGCTACCTCGCAGCCATCATGCTGAGCTGGCTGTGCTGGGATCGGTTTGAGCACAGCGTCATTCTTTGGTGGCTGGCCATCCTGACCGCTTCGACGCTGTTGCGTATCGCGCTATTTGTGGCCTATTTCCGCAGCGACGAAAGTCAGCGCACGCCTCAACGTTGGGAGCGCAAGTACTGGATCACGCTGGTGTCGTCCGCCAGCATCTGGGGCGGAGGCGCATTGGCTGTCATGCCGGCAGACGATCTTTTGACGCAGGCACTGGTCATGCTCTTTGCTGTCGGGATGTCTGTCAGCGCGGTGTCGTGCTACTCGGCCTACCGTGATATGACACTGGTCTCCATCGGCCTGGTGCTGTTGCCATGCACCGCCTGGCTGCTGTTTCAACCATCCCCGATCCAAGTCGGCATGGCCCTCTCGATCCTGGTGTTCGCGGCATTCGCTGCCCGCGCCACGCACAAAATGTCCCAGGCACTGGAAACCGCCTTCCGACTCACCCGTGAAATGGAACAGGCGAACAGCATTTCAACCCGCGCCGCTCAAACCGATGAGCTGACTGGCTTGAAGAGTCGGCGAGCATTTTTCGAGCATGCCCAGCGACTTTACAACGAATGTAAGGCCAAGCGGCAAGGGTTGTGCGCGGTCATGTTGGATATGGATCACTTCAAGCACATCAACGACACCTACGGCCATCAGGTCGGGGATCAGGTTTTGCGCCAAATGGGGGAGGTCATCAGCTCGTCGTTTCGCACAACGGACATCCATGGCCGGCTAGGTGGGGAAGAATTCGCCATTCTGCTGCCCAACACCTCCATCGAAGTCGCCACCCAGATTGCAGAGCGGCTTATCGATACGCTCGCAGCCTTGGTGATCGAGCCTGTGCACTGCATATCAGCCAGCCTCGGCGTTGCATCGACGGAGGCCTGTAATAAGGATCTCCACAGCTTGATGAACGATGCGGATAAAGCGCTGTATCGAGCGAAGGCGTTGGGGCGCAATCGAGTGGCTGTGGCTTAGTCAGGTTGGCTTTGCATCGTTAGTCGGGAGTTGATCGTCCCCACGCTCCGCGTCATGTTCCAGAAGCGGAACGCGGAGCGTCCCCGGCGGCATTCCCACGCAGGAGCGCGGGAACGATTGAAAATCCCATGATTCTGCTTGTGGATTCCCCTCTCTTCGAAGGCCAGCTATTGCGCGGGCCCTGTTGATCCCCCAAACACCTCCTTCGTCCTGGCTCACTTGCGACCCAAACAGGTTGGCGGTACTGCGACGAGAAAATTAATTTCCTTTCAGATCAATTGGTTAATTAAAAGTCGGAAAATTTTCAAAAATTTATCTTGCGCGCAAACTATTTGTTCGTTAATTTTATCGCAACTGGTTAGCGCACAAACATTTAGCGCAAGCCAAACCCGACACTCGATCAAACCAATCAGCAAGAGAGGAAACACCATGAACGTTCTCTATACCGCAGTCGCAACCTCCACCGGTGGCCGTGATGGCCGTGCTGTTTCCAGCGACAAGATTCTCGACGTGAAACTGGCCACTCCCAAAGCCTTGGGCGGCGCTGGTGGTGAAGCCACCAACCCTGAGCAGTTGTTTGCCGCCGGCTACTCGGCTTGCTTCATCGGCGCATTGAAGTTTGTCGCCAGCCAGAGCAAACGCAGCATCCCCGCTGACGCCTCGATCACGGCACACGTTGGCATCGGCCAGATCCCTGGTGGTTTCGGTCTGGACATCGACCTGCACATCAACCTGCCGGGTCTGGATCAAGCCGATGCTCAAGCGCTGGTCGACGCGGCTCACCAGGTTTGCCCTTACTCCAACGCGACCCGCGGCAACGTCGACGTCCGTTTGCACGTCACCGTCTAACTCACTCCATCTACGAATAAAAAGGATCAGGACATGAACACTTTCAGCAAAACTCTCGTTGGCTCGCTTCTGGCACTGTCCCTCGGCAATGCGTTCGCGACTTCTTCTGTTCAACCTACGTTCGCTGAGGGTGGTTCGGATCGCCTGATCGAAAAACGTGTGGCTGAAGGCGGCTCCGATCGACTGATCGAAAAACGCGTAGCCGAAGGCGGCTCGGATCGACTCATCGAAAACCGTGTAGCCGAAGGCGGCTCGGATCGACTCATCGAAAACCGTGTAGCTGAAGGTGGCTCGGATCGACTCATCGAAAACCGTGTAGCTGAAGGTGGCTCGGATCGACTCATCGAAAACCGTGTAGCTGAAGGTGGCTCGGATCGACTGATCGAGAACCGCGTGGCCGAAGGCGGCTCGGATCGACTGATCGAGAACCGCGTGGCCGAAGGTGGCTCGGATCGACTCATCGAAAACAGGGTGGGCTGAACTGTCCCTTCACCGCTCCGAAAATCGGTTGAATCAACCCATGTTGCTTCCAAAAGAAAAAACGCCGCTTATCTCTCATGAGAAAGCGGCGTTTTCTTGCGACCTGTCATAGGACCCTAAACGATGCTGTCCACCACACCACCATCCACACGCAACGCCGCACCGGTGGTGGCCGAGGCCTGTTCCGAGCTGGCATAGATGATCATGTTGGCGACTTCCTCGACGCGTGCCGCACGCTGGATGATCGAGGTGCTGCGGTGCTGATTGACGAAATCCGCCGCGACTTTTTCCAGGCTTTCCCCGCTGCGCTCGACATCTGCCTGCAGCATCTGGGCAACACCTTCGGAAAGCGTCGGCCCAGGCAACACCGAGTTCACCGTCACGCCCGTGCCGGCGAGGCGCTTGGCCAGGCCGCGAGCGATTGAAAGTTGCGCGGTTTTGGTGAAGCCGTAGTGGATCATGTCAGCGGGAATGTTTACGCCCGATTCCGACGAGACAAACACAATCCGCCCCCAACCGCGCTCGACCATGCCTTGGGCGTAAGCCCTGGAAACCCGCACGCCGGACATCACGTTGGTTTCGAAGAAGCGCTGCCATTCGCTGTCCGGCGTTTCGAAAAAGTCTTCCAGTTTGAAAATGCCCAGGTTGTTGATGACGATATCGAAACTCGGGTGCTTGGCGATCAGTGCCTGGCAGCCAGGCGCGTTGCTCAGGTCGCCCACAAAACCGGTGGCATTTGAAGCAAGGGCGCCCAAGCGCTGCAACGCGTCCTCCACGCTGCTCTCGCTGCGACCGTTGATGACCACGTGGGCGCCGGATTCGAGGAAGCCTTTGGCTGTGGCAAAACCGATACCGCTGGTGGAGCCAGTGACCAGGACGTGACGTCCGGTGAAGTCGATTTTCATGAGGGGACTCCTTGATTAATGAACCAGAGGAAGTGCGATATGGCTGGCTGGACAGTCATCCGACGGGTTAAGAGATGACTTTGTCATGCCAACGTCGCCGATCGCAGGCCCTTAATCATGGACACGATTGAGGTTTTGCGCCTCTTTGTGATCAATCGACCATCAGGAAGCCGACCACACGGCCAGTTCATAGCCATCCGGATCGACAAGCTCCAACCGGCATTCATGCGAATGTGCCGACTTCTTCGCGAGCAGGCTCGCTCCTACAGGTTTTCAGGCCTGCGCGCTGAATCGCTGGGCTGCACGCCGTTCAAACATCGCCGCTTCCGTCTCTCGCGTCGCGAGTTCGCCTTTGTATGCCAGCTGGTTGAAGAACAACCCGTCCGAAAACTCCTGGGGCGGTACCGAGCCGGGGCGCTTGAGCATCGGCGCCAGGTCGATGGTGTTAGCGAAGTTTTCCTTGGTCAGGTTGTAGCGGCCCAGGTAGCTGCCGGACCAGGGCGAGTCGGCGTCCACCATGTCGATAGAAGCATCGCGGAACGCCACGGCGGCGGCTTTCAGATCAGTGGATTCATTGAGCAGATCGGTCAACCGCTGGGTGTCCGAGCTGCTGAGCTGGCCGGCGGTGTTGAGCACCTTGAGCTTGCCATCGGCCTCGACGGTGAAGCCGTATTTCTTGCCGGCCAAATCCGGATGGGTGGCCGATAGCGTTGTCTGGAACGTCTCGAAAGAGCTTTTCAGGCTGTTTTTCGCGCTCTCGGTGATCGCGGCAAATCGAGGGAAATCTGGCGATTGGGAGCGACCGATCCAGGTTTCGATGACCACTGGCGACTCCACCATGATCTGGGCTTCTTCACTGGGGTGGTAGATAGCCGCTGGGCCGGCCTCTGCCAGCTGCTTTACCGCGTCCGCTGGAGGATTGCTCACCAACTTCTGGTCGGAGCGGGTGAGGTTGGTGTTGGCGGGCGGGATATTGGCAGCGTTCAGGGAGAGTTCCATTTCATCGGTCCATGATTGGCGGATACATTGGGTTATCGACAGCGGGGGACCAAGCTTTAGGAAGGGGCTGTTCTGCGCAGCCCAGCGGGAGCAAGCTCCCTCGCCGCAGAAGTTGGATCAGGTAATTATTGTGGCGAGGGGATTTATCCCCGTTCGAGTGCGAAGCGCTCGCCTGTGGATTGTGGCGCTGCGAGGAATAGGGGGGTTGCTGCGCAACCCAACGGGGATAAATCCCCTCGCCACAATTAGGAGCCCTTGCAGAATTGATTCCCGGCGTTCAGTACCACCGTGCCTCACCCGGCGGGCGTTTCTTGAAGCGTTTCATGCTCCACATGTACTGGCTCGGGTAGGCCCGCACGTAGCGTTCCACCACTTGGCTCATGGCGGCGCAGGCGGTTTCGGTGTCGGTGCTGTACATCGCGTCCGGGGCGGCTTCGAGGATGACTTTGTAGCCGGAGCCGTCCGGCAGGCGCAGGGCGTGAAGGAAGACGCCGACCGCCTTGCCGCCGGCGAGCATGTTCGGTACGAACTTGCTGGTCAGGGCCTGGGTGGCGAAAAAGGGCACGAAGATGCCGGCGGATTCGGCCGGTTCCGGGTCGGCGGGGATGCCCACCTGGCCGCCTTTGCGCACTTCCTTGATGACGCTGAGGATGCCTTCCTTGGTCGATGCGGCGACTTTGTTGCCCAGTTGCACGCGTTGCTTTTGCAGCAATTCATCCACCGCCTTGAGCTTGGGCGGGCGGTAGAAAATGATCGGTTTGCACTGGCTGCAATAGAAGTGGTTGAGCACTTCCCAGTTGCCGAGGTGGCTGGTGATGCCCACCACGCCTTTGCCGGAGGCCAGCGCTTCTTTCAATACTTCCAGGCCTTCGACTTCACGCACCAGTTCGATGGAGCGCTGGGCCGGCCAGATCCAGGCACAGGCGCTTTCGGTCAGGGATTTGCCGATGTCCTTGAGGCTTTGGCCCACCAGGCGTTCGCGCTCGGCCGGGTCCATCTCGGGAAAACATTTGGCGAGGTTGATCCGCACCACATCGCGGGAGCGGTTGGGCAGCTTCCACATGAGCCAGCCAATGGCCGAACCCACCGCTTGCACCGCGCGCCAAGGCAGCAGCGCAAACAACCGCAGAGCGCCGACCAGCAAGGCGCCTTTCAACTTATCCACAGGTCACTCCTGAATATATGGGCCGTGTTGCGAGCCGGCTATTCTAACCACCGTTTGCCAGCTCGGCGTAGCGGTCGCAGTCCTGGGTGTGGTCCATGACCATCCCCGAGGCCTGCATCAAGGCGTAGCAAATGGTCGGGCCGACGAAGGTGAAGCCGGCTTTTTTCAGGCCTTTGCTCATCGCCAGCGCCTCGGGCGTGATGGCCGGCACTTCGGTACGGTCCTTGAAATGGTTGATGATGGGTTTGTCACCGACGAACGACCAGAGGAACGCCACCGGGTCTTCCAGGGCCAGCCAGGCCTGGGCATTGCGCCGGGCGGCCTTGAGCTTGAGGCGGTTGCGGATGATGCCGGGGTCGAGCATCAGGTCGTCGATTTCCGCATCGCTCATCTGCGCCACCCGCTGCACATCGAAGCCGTACAGCACTTCCCGGTAGCGCTCGCGTTTGCGCAAAACGGTGATCCAGGACAGCCCGGCCTGGAACCCTTCGAGCAAAAGCAACTCGAACAAACCCTGCGCATCGCGCAGCGGCGTGCCCCACTCCTGGTCGTGATAAGCCATGTACAACGGATCTTCGGAACACCAAAAGCAGCGTGGCATAAGGCTCCAGGGGGCGTGCGCACGAACGAATCGGGTATACTCCCGCTCTTTAAATCGCAGCCCAAGAAACAGGTGAATTTCGTGAGCCAGCCTACGCCAGCCGTGCGTACCTTCCAAGACTTGATCCTCGCCCTCCAGCAATACTGGGCCGAGCAAGGTTGCGTGGTACTTCAGCCCTACGATATGGAAGTAGGCGCCGGCACTTTCCACACTGCCACGTTTCTGCGTGCCATCGGCCCGGAAACCTGGAACGCCGCTTATGTGCAGCCCAGCCGCCGCCCGACTGACGGCCGCTACGGCGAAAACCCGAACCGTCTGCAGCACTACTACCAGTTCCAGGTGGTTCTGAAGCCGAACCCGGAAAACTTCCAGGAGCTTTACCTGGGCTCGCTCAAGCACGTCGGTCTCGACCCACTGGTGCACGACATTCGTTTCGTCGAAGACAACTGGGAATCGCCAACCCTGGGCGCCTGGGGCCTGGGCTGGGAAGTCTGGCTCAACGGCATGGAAGTGACTCAGTTCACTTACTTCCAGCAGGCCGGTGGCATCGAGTGCTACCCGGTGACCGGCGAAATCACCTATGGCCTGGAACGCCTGGCCATGTACCTGCAAGGCGTGGATTCGGTCTACGACCTGGTGTGGGCCGACGGCCCGTTCGGCAAAGTGACCTATGGCGATGTGTTCCACCAGAACGAAGTGGAGCAGTCGACCTACAACTTCGAACACGCCAACGTCGACAAGCTGTTCGAGCTGTTCGATTTCTATGAAAGCGAAGCCAAGCGCCTGATCGAGCTGGACCAGCCGCTACCGTTGCCGAGCTACGAAATGGTGTTGAAGGCGTCCCATACCTTCAACCTGCTGGACGCACGCCGGGCGATTTCCGTGACCGCGCGCCAGCAATACATCCTGCGTGTGCGCACCCTGGCGCGTTCCGTTGCGCAAGCCTATCTGCTGGCCCGTGCCAAGCTGGGCTTCCCGATGGCGACCCCGGACCTGCGTGATGAAGTGTTGGCTAAGCTGGAGGCTGCACAATGAGTGCTCAAGATTTTCTGGTTGAACTGGGCACCGAAGAACTGCCACCCAAAGCCCTGAACACCCTGGCCGATGCGTTCCTGGCCGGTATCGACAAAGGCCTGCAAGCCGCTGGCCTGAACTACGAAGCCAAGCACGTCTATGCCGCACCACGCCGCCTGGCCGTGCTGATCACCGCCCTGGCGACCCAGCAGCCGGACCGCAGCATCAACCTCGACGGCCCGCCACGCCAGGCCGCGTTCGATGCCGATGGCAATCCGACCCAGGCCGCCCTGGGCTTCGCCAAGAAGTGCGGCGTGGACCTGAGCGAAATCGATCAGAGCGGCCCCAAGCTGCGCTACAGCCAGAACATCAAGGGCAAGCCGACCGCCAGCCTGTTGCCGACCATCGTCGAAGACTCCCTCAATGACTTGCCGATTCCCAAGCGCATGCGCTGGGCTGCGCGCAAGGAAGAGTTCGTGCGTCCGACCCAATGGCTGGTGATGCTGCTCGGTGACCAGGTCATCGACTGCACGATCCTGGCCCAGAAGGCCGGTCGCGATTCCCGCGGCCACCGCTTCCATCATCCGCAGAGCGTGCGCATCACCTCGCCGGCCAACTACCTGGCCGACCTGCGTGCCGCCTACGTGCTGGCCGACGCCAACGAGCGTCGCGAGCTGATCAGCAAGCGCACCGAGGAGCTGGCGACCCTGCAGGAAGGCACCGCCATCGTGCCCGCCAACCTGCTGGATGAAGTGACCGCGTTGGTGGAATGGCCAGTGCCGCTGGTGTGCTCGTTCGAGGAACGTTTCCTCGAAGTGCCCCAGGAAGCGCTGATCACCACCATGCAGGACAACCAGAAGTACTTCTGCCTGCTGGACGCCGAAGGCAAGTTGCTGCCGCGCTTCATCACAGTCGCCAACATCGAAAGCAAGGACCCGCAGCAGATCATCGCCGGTAACGAAAAAGTCGTTCGCCCGCGCCTGACCGATGCCGAGTTCTTCTTCAAGCAGGACAAGAAACAGCCCCTGGAAAGCTTCAACGAGCGCCTGCGCAACGTGGTGTTCCAGGAAAAACTCGGCAGCGTCTACGACAAGGCCGAGCGCGTATCGAAACTGGCGGCGTACATCGCCCCACGCATCGGCGGCGACGCCCAGCGCGCGGCCCGTGCCGGCATCCTGTCCAAATGCGACCTGTCCACCGAGATGGTCGGTGAGTTCCCGGAGATGCAAGGTGTCGCCGGTTACTACTACGCCCTCAACGATGGCGAGCCACAAGACGTGGCCCTGGCGCTGAACGAGCAGTACATGCCGCGCGGTGCCGGCGCTGAATTGCCGACCACCCTGACCGGTGCGGCCGTGGCCATCGCCGACAAGCTCGACACCCTGGTCGGCATCTTCGGCATCGGCATGCTGCCCACCGGCAGCAAGGACCCGTACGCTCTGCGTCGCGCGGCCCTGGGCGTGCTGCGGATCCTGATCGACAAGCAACTGGACCTGGACCTGAACGACGCCGTGGCCTTCGCCGTCAACGCGTTCGGTAGCAAGGTCAAGGCTGTCGGCCTGGCCGAGGCGGTGCTGGAATTCATCTTTGACCGCCTGCGTGCGCGTTATGAAGATGAAGGCGTCGAGGTCGCGACCTACCTGTCGGTGCGTGCCCTGAAACCGGGTTCGGCCCTGGACTTCGACCAGCGCGTACAGGCGGTGCAGGCGTTCCGCAAATTGCCGGAAGCCGCAGCACTGGCGGCGGTGAACAAACGAGTGTCGAACCTGCTGAGCAAGGCCGAACCTTCGGTCAAGGCCGTTGAAGCACGCTACTTTGATAATGCCGCGGAGTTTTCGCTCCACTCGGCAATTCAACAGGCGTATGCGTCGGTACAACCGCTCATGGAGAAACGCGAGTATGCCGAAGCACTGGCCCGCTTGGCGGCACTGCGCGAGCCTGTCGATGCGTTCTTTGAAGCCGTGATGGTGAATGCGGACAACGAAGACGTGCGCAAGAATCGCTATGCGTTGCTGGCACGTCTGCGCAGCCTGTTCCTCAATATTGCCGATATTTCCGTGCTGGGTTGAGGAGTTGCTGTTGAAACTGCTGATTCTCGATCGGGATGGCGTGATCAATCACGACTCCGACGCATATATCAAATCGGTGGAGGAGTGGTTGCCACTGCCCGGTTCGATCGAAGCCATCGCGCAGTTGAGCAAGGCCGGCTGGACGGTGGCAGTCGCCACCAACCAGTCGGGCATTGCCCGCGGTTATTATGACCTTGCCGTGCTCGAGGCCATGCATGAGCGCTTGCGCGAATTGGTGGCCGAACAGGGCGGGGAAGTCGGGCTGATCGTTTATTGCCCACATGGGCCGGATGACGGTTGCGATTGCCGCAAACCCAAGCCGGGCATGTTGAAGGCCATCGCCGGGCATTATGCTGTGCCGCTGGCGGGTGTGTGGTTCGTCGGCGACAGCCTCGGTGACCTGGAGGCAGCCAAGGCCGTCGACTGTCAGCCAGTTTTGGTTAAGACCGGGAAAGGCGAAAAGACCCTGGGCAAGACTCTTCCGGTGGGCACCTTGATTTTTGACGACCTGGCGGCCATTGCCGCTGAACTTATCCACAATTAGAGCTCCCAAGACATCCTGATCAAGGATTGTTCGGGAAGCGCTTGAACAGGCGGGCATTGCCCGCAACGGTAAACGCCGCTATGTCGATATTGCAGGCCATCAGAACCTTTCTCTTTTACCTGCTGCTGGGCACCAGCTCCTTGCTGTGGTGCACCCTGAGTTTTTTTATCGCGCCGTTCATGTCATTCAAGGCGCGCTACCGCTTCATCAATGTGTACTGGTGCCGTTGCGCACTGTGGCTGAGCAAGGTGTTCCTGGGCATCAGCTATGAAGTGAAGGGCGCCGAGAACGTGCCGGACCGGCCCTGCGTGATCCAGTCCAACCACCAGAGCACCTGGGAGACATTCTTTCTCTCGGCCTATTTCGAGCCGTTGAGCCAAGTGCTCAAGCGTGAGCTGCTGTTCGTGCCGTTCTTCGGCTGGGCCATGGCGATGCTGCGTCCGATCGCCATCGATCGCGACAACCCCAAGGCTGCGCTCAAGCATGTGGCGAAGAAGGGTGACGAGTTGCTCAAGGACAATGTCTGGGTGTTGATCTTTCCCGAGGGCACTCGTGTTCCTTACGGAACGGTCGGCAAGTTTTCCCGGGGCGGTACCGCATTGGCCGTGAACGCCGACCTACCTGTGCTGCCAATTGCACACAATGCCGGCAAATTCTGGCCCAAGGCGGGCTGGATCCGCACGCCAGGGGTCATCACCGTGGTGATCGGCGCGCCAATGTATGCCGAAGGCAGCGGGCCCCGCGCCATTGCCGAGCTTAACGATCGTGTCCAGGCCTGGAATGAACAGACACAACGGGAAATGGGTTCGCTGCCACCGGCACCGGCCACTCCGGCCAGCACCGATCAGATCGCTGTCTGACATCTGTGGATAACCTGTGTACCGTTTTTTCGAAATCCGTTGCTTTTACGCTGTAGGTATATGTTTTTAATACATATTTCTTAAACACATAAAAGCCATTCCTAGGTGCATAAGTTTTTATAGCACCAAAAACTCACAGTCTTCGGTGGCCTCTACACGTATTGGTAGGAGCCGCCGAACGCTGTCATTTTTACTCTTCCAGCAACGGGAATTTCAGGCTAAACGTAGTTCCTTTACCTACCACGCTATGGCACTCGATTTTCCCCTCGTGATGGTCAACCACGGCCTTGACCATCGACAACCCCAAGCCAATGCCATCGACCCCTTGGGCCGATGAAAACCGTCGGTACTGACTGAACAGCTCGGGTAACTCTTCGGCGCCGATGCCCTTGCCTTGGTCAGCGACATTGCAGATCAACCAGCCCGACGTGCAATGAACCTGCAGCGAAATGCAGGAGTCTGGCGAGCTGTACTTGATGGCATTTTCCAGCAGATTGAACAGAGCACGGGTCAGCAACGATTGATCCGCCCTCACCATCGCCTCTTCATCCTCTATTTCATGGACCAACTGGATACGCTTTGCCTGGGCGATGGGTAGTGCCTGGTCGAACACGTCCAGGACCAACATGGCGAACAACGTCGGCTGGAATTGATACGCCTCGGATTCGGCCTTGGCCAATTGCACGAAGCCTTCGGTCAGGTCCAGGGCGCGACGCACCTGGCGCTCGATCTGGTCGAACAGCGGATTATCCCCACCAGTCTGGTGCCGCTGCACATCGAGCAGCGCAAGGATCGCCGAGTGCGGGGCGCGCAAATCATGGGAGAGGAAACGCAGCATGACGCTGCGCTGTTCTTCCGCTTCACGTTCGGCGCTCAGGTCAGTGAGGCTCAATAACCAGCCAATCGGCGCATCGCCATCAACCGGCAACAGCGCCGCCCGTTCCAGGCGCAAGCTGCGCTCGCGAATGTCGCGAAACTCCACCAAGGGCAATGTGGATAACCGGTGATGCGCCCCATGCTCCAACCCTGGATAGCCCAATTGCCCGAGATGCTCCAGCACATCGCCGCCCGCCAGGCCATGGCCGAACAGCTCGCGCGCCTTGCGATTACCGAGCAACAGCTTGCCTTGAGGATCGCTGATCATGGTCGCCACGGGCAGGTATTCCAGGCCATCGGCAATGAAGCGCCGAGTGTCGCGGGTTCGGCTCATGGCTTGCTCCAGGGCCATGATCTGGCCCTGCAAACGGTCGCTACCGGTGTAGGAAGCACGACGACGTTCCGGAAAGACCTTGGGCTCCGCGTCCAGGCGGGCCAGCTCCCAGCCAAAATAAGCCAGCACTACGCTCAGGCGTCGCCAATTCCAGATCAGGTAGCCGAACATAATCCCCAGCACACTGGCCATGGGCGACCACCACCAACCTCGCGCGCCCAGCACGGCGCTGATCAACAGGGCCAGGCTCATGCCACCCACCGTCGTCCACAGGGCCAGGCGCGGGCGCAACAGCAGCAAACCCAATACACAGGCCACCAGACACACCGACACCAGCGCAGCACCTGAACGGTTGCCTGTTGATTGGCTACTCAACGACAACAAGGCTGTCAGCGGCAACAGCAGCAGACTTATCCACAACCACTCTCGCACCAACTGTCGAAACAGCCGCTGGACCTGGGTTGGCTCACGACTTTCACGGCGACGCTGGTTACTCATAGGCATCCTGGCCGAATTCAAGGGTTGGGGGATTTCTTCGCAGGACTGCATCAAGCCCACAGCCGGAAAAGCCCACGACTATAGCGGACTCGATGGGTGGCGCGCTGCTGCCTTTCCCTCTGTGCCGCGAGCCGGTATTGTCGCAGCCAGCGACAGGTCAATGACAACAAATCAGCCGCTGGCTGCCTTTCATTGCCACCTGAAGATGTCCGTTACTCTCGAGATCAAGGAATCGCATTGCATGCGTGTCGCCATACTGGACGATGAACCGGCCGAGCTGCGCCGGGTAGAACAGACATTGCAACAAATCCCCGGCAGGGGCGAGCAAGCCTGGACCCTGCACAGCTTTGAACGAGGCGAGGACCTGTTGCGACAACTGCGCCGGGAAACTTTCGACCTGTTGATCCTCGACTGGCAACTGCCGGACATCAGCGGCCTTTCATTGTTGCGCTGGACCCGCGAGCACATGGATTCGCCACCGGCCGCCATCATGCTGACCAGCCGCGATGGCGAGCATGACATCGTCCAGGCCCTCAACGGCGGTGCCGACGACTATGTGAGCAAACCCTTCAGGCCCAACGAACTCAAGGCCCGGGTCACCGCCGTGCTGCGCCGCCACAACCTGCAACGCGCGCCCGCCAGCGACGTGCTGGTGTTCAACGACCTGGCGTTCGACGACGCCGAACTGACCATCACCCGCGCCGGCATTCCCATCAGCCTGACCGAACGGGAATATCGCCTTGCCCGATGCCTGTTCGCCAACCTGGGCCGGCCGCTGTCCCGGGAGTATTTCTACGAACGTTTCTGGACCCACGAGGAAATGACCTCGTCCCGACCGCTCGACACCCACATTTATCGCCTGCGCAACAAGCTCGGGCTGACGGCGGATCGCGGTTGGCAACTGCTGACGATCTACGGGTATGGGTATCGGTTGGAGAGTGTGGCGGCGGGAAGCGAGGCGTCTGTCGCGAGTTAGGGTTGCATCCGTGGCGAGGGAGCTTGCTCCCGCTTGAGTGCGCAGCACTCATCAAAAGGGGCCGCTACGCAGCCCAGCGGGAGCAAGCTCCCTCGCCACAGATGGAGATCACCCTATGGTCTGTACCAAGCTGCCTGTCTTTGTGATCCGGCGACGCTGTATCAGCACGCCGGACAGCACCACCAACACACTCAACAGCCCCGTCGCCAGGATCTCCACACGATGGGCTTCCTGGAACAGCATGATGGTCAGGGCCCCCACGATGAAGACAATCACCGCATAGGTCAGGCCGGGGAACAGCCACATGCTGAAGGCGATTTTTTCACCGCGAGCCATGCGCTGTTTGCGCATACGCAGCTGCGAAATCGCAATGACCAGGTACACCAGCAGCGCAATGGCGCCAGAGCTGGCCAACAGGAACTCGAAGACCGCTGCCGGGGCCACATAGTTGGCGAACACCGCGAGGAAGGCCGCCCCGGTCGACAACATCACGGCCCAGTAAGGCGTGCCGCTCTTGTTGGTGCGCTGGGAAACCGCTGGCGCATCACCGCGTTTGCCCAGCGAGAACATCATCCGCGAAGCCGTATACAGCGCCGAATTCAGGCAACTCGTAACCGCTACCAGAACCACGATATCGACGATCAGCTTGGCGTTGGGGATGCCCATGCGTTCCAGCACCGTCTGGTAGGAACCCACGCTGGCCAGCAGCGGGTCGTTCCACGGCACCAGGGCTACGACGATGAAAATGGAGACAAGATAGAACAAGCCAATCCGCCAGATCACCGAGTTGGTTGCCTTGGAAATCTGCTGGCCAGGGTTCTTCGATTCGGCCGCCGCGATGGTCACGATCTCAGTGCCCATGAACGAAAACATAGTGGTCAGAATCGCGCCCAGCACTGCGCCCATGCCGTTCGGCAAGAAACCTTGCGTGTCGAACAGGTGCGAAACACCACTGACCTGGCTGGTAGGCAGCAAGCCGAAGATAGCCATGATGCCGAGGCCAATGAAACCAATGATCGCCACGACCTTGACCAAGGCGAACCAAAATTCGAACTCCCCGTAATTCTTCACGCTGAACAGGTTAGTGACCGTCAGCAGCAGGGTGATGACCAGGGTGAAGGCCCAGATTGCCACGTTCGGGAACCAGGCGTGCAGGATAGTTGCGGCGGCGTTAGCCTCCAGCGGAATGACCAGGACCCAGAACCACCAGTAAAGCCAGCCGATGGTGAAACCGGCCCAATGCCCAATCGCACGGTCAGCATAAGTCGAGAAGGAGCCGGTGTCCGGCGACGCCACTGCCATTTCGCCCAGCATCCGCATCACCAGCACCACCAAGGCACCCGCGGCGGCGTAGGCCAGCAGCACAGCCGGACCCGCCGCTGCGATAGCGTGGCCGGAGCCAACGAAAAGGCCAGCGCCGATCACGCCGGCGATGGATAGCATCGTCACATGACGGGGCTTGAGCCCTTGCTCCAGATGATTGGAAGTTTGCGTACCGCTCATTGAGACTACCCTTGGTCTTTGGATTTATTCGTACCGCCTCGTCCCATCGTTTTCTGTAAATTTAAAAAAACGATGTGTAAGTTATTTAACACGCAAGTTTTGCGCCAAAAAACCGCAAGCCCCCGGTATCCGCGGCTCTCGTCCAGTTCCTAACCTATTGAGCAGGAAGGCTTTGTTCCAAAGTGTTACCGAGCTACCCCATTTTCGACCACAGGGTCTGAAAGTGGGCATCGATTTTTGAGCGTAAAAAAAAGCCAACGCATGAGCGTTGGCTTTTTTGGATGTGAGGCGCGCTTAAGGATCAGAAATCCAGGTTGGACACCGCCAATGCATTGCTCTCGATGAAGTCACGACGAGGCTCGACCGCATCACCCATCAGGGTGTTGAAGATCTGGTCCGCGCCAATGGCGTCTTCAATGGTGACTTTCAGCATCCGGCGCGAGCCTGGGTCCATGGTAGTTTCCCACAGCTGATCCGGGTTCATTTCACCCAGACCTTTGTATCGCTGGATGGTGTGGCGCTTGGTGCTTTCGGCCATCAGCCATTCAAGGGCTTCCTTGAACTCGGTCACGGCTTTCTTGCGTTCGCCCCGTTGGATGTAGGCGCCTTCGTCCAGCAGCGTGCTCAGTTGCGCGCCAAGGGATACGACGGTCTTGTAGTCGTTGCTGCCGAAGAAGTCGCGGTTGAAGGTGACGTAGTTCGACAGGCCGTGAGAGATCAGTTCGACCTCCGGCAGCCAGACGTTACGCTCACGGTCTTCGCGCAGGCTGGCTTTGTAGACCAGGCCGGATTTTTCGACGGTGCGCAGGCGAACTTCGTACTGAGCCAGCCAATCCTGCATCGCCGCGTGATCGGACAACTGTTCCATGCTGACCGCTGGCAGGTAGATGAAGTGCTCGGTCAGCTCCTGCGGGTACAGGCGCGACAGGCGCTTGAGGGTCTTCATCACCAGGCGGAAGTCGTTGACCAGGCGCTCAAGGGCTTCACCGGAAATGCCTGGGGCATCTTCGTTCAGGTGCAGGCTCGCGTCTTCCAGGGCCGACTGCGTCATGTACTCTTCCATGGCGTCGTCGTCTTTGATGTATTGCTCTTGCTTGCCTTTCTTGACCTTGTACAGCGGCGGTTGGGCGATGTAGATGTAGCCGCGCTCGATCAGCTCCGGCAACTGACGGAAGAAGAACGTCAGCAGCAGGGTACGGATGTGCGAACCGTCGACGTCAGCATCGGTCATGATGATGATGTTGTGATAGCGCAGCTTGTCGATGTTGTACTCTTCGCGGCCGATGCCACAGCCCAGCGCGGTGATCAGCGTACCGACCTCCTGCGAGGAGATCATCTTGTCGAAGCGCGCCTTCTCGACGTTGAGGATCTTGCCCTTGAGCGGCAGGATGGCCTGGGTGCGACGGTTACGACCCTGCTTGGCGGAACCGCCAGCAGAGTCACCTTCCACCAGATACAGTTCGGACAGGGCAGGGTCCTTTTCCTGGCAGTCGGCCAGTTTGCCCGGCAGGCCGGCGATGTCCAGCGCACCTTTGCGGCGAGTCATCTCACGGGCCTTGCGCGCCGCTTCACGGGCACGGGCGGCGTCGATCATCTTGCCGACCACCAGCTTGGCTTCGTTCGGGTTTTCCAACAGGAAGTCGGAGAAGTACTTGCCCATTTCCTGTTCGACCGCGGTCTTCACTTCGGAAGAGACCAGCTTGTCCTTGGTCTGGGAGCTGAACTTCGGATCCGGCACTTTCACCGAAATGATCGCGGTCAGGCCTTCGCGGGCATCGTCACCGGTAGTGGCAACCTTATGCTTCTTCGCCAGGCCTTCCTGTTCGATGTAGTTGTTCAGGTTACGGGTCAGCGCCGAACGGAAGCCCACCAGGTGAGTACCACCGTCGCGCTGCGGAATGTTGTTGGTGAAGCACAACAGGTTCTCGTTGAAGCTGTCGTTCCACTGCAGGGCGATTTCCACGCCGATGCCGTCTTCACGCTGGACGTTGAAGTGGAACACCTGGTTGACCGCCGTCTTGTTGGTGTTCAGGTACTCAACGAACGCGCGCAGGCCACCCTCGTACTTGAACAGCTCTTCCTTGCCGCTGCGCTCGTCCTTGAGGACGATGCCGACACCGGAGTTGAGGAAGGACAGTTCACGAATCCGCTTGGCCAGGATATCCCAGCTAAAGTGGATGTTCTTGAAGGTTTCGCTGGAAGCCTTGAAGTGAATCTGGGTGCCGGTGGTTTCGCTGTCGCCAACGATAGCCATCGGTGCCTGGGGCACGCCGTGAATGTAAGTCTGTTCCCAGATCTTGCCGCTGCGGCGGACGGTCAGGACCAGTTCTTCGGACAGCGCGTTCACCACCGATACACCTACACCGTGCAGACCGCCGGAGACCTTGTAGGAGTTATCGTCGAACTTACCGCCGGCGTGGAGGACGGTCATGATGACCTCGGCGGCGGAAACGCCTTCCTCTTTGTGCACGTCTACCGGGATGCCACGGCCGTTGTCGCGAACGGTGATGGACTCATCCGGGTGGATGATGATGCTGATGTCGTCGCAGTGGCCGGCGAGGGCTTCGTCGATGGAGTTGTCGACCACCTCGAACACCATGTGGTGCAGACCGCTGCCATCGTCGGTGTCACCAATGTACATACCGGGACGTTTGCGTACGGCATCCAGGCCTTTCAGCACTTTAATGCTCGTTGAGTCGTACGTATTTTCTTCGCTCAATGCCTTCACTCCCGATGGTCGTGGGTCTGGGTGATACGGCCCTGTTCCACGTGGAACAGAGCGACTGGCGTTTCCGTCTGCCAGCCTTCCCTCAATAATTCGTGGTCTACACAGGTGATGAACACCTGGCAGCGTAAGTCTTCCAACAAGCGGCAAAGCGCGCGACGGTGGGCTTCGTCCAACTCGGACGGCAAGTCATCCACCAGATAAATACACTGACCGCGACGGGCCTGGCTGACCAGATGCCCCTGGGCTATGCGCAAGGCACACACCACCAACTTCTGCTGCCCCCGGGACAAGATGTCCGCGGCGTTATGGGCGCCCAATCTGAGGCGCAAGTCAGCGCGTTGTGGTCCAGCCTGGGTATGGCCCATCTGCTGGTCTCGCTGCAGCGAGCCGGCCAGTACGGTGCTCAGTTCCCGGTCCTTGTCCCAGCCTCGGTAATAGCTGAGCGTCAGGCCCTCAAGCTCAACCAGTTCGCTCAAGGTCTGCTCGAAGACCGGTTTCAAGGCTTTGATGTAAGCGCGGCGGTATTCATCGATTTCAGCGCTGGCCTGGCACAGTTCCCTGTCCCAAACCGCTTGCGAAACGGCGTCAAGTGTACCATGTCGCAGCCAAGAGTTTCGCTGGCGCAGCGCCTTCTGCAGACGCTGCCAAGTGGTCATGAAACGCGGCTCTACGTGAAACACGCCCCAATCGAGAAATTGCCGACGAATCTTCGGCGCGCCCTCCAGCAGGCGGAAGCTGTCCGGGTTGATCAACTGCAACGGCAGGATCTCAGCCAACTGCGCAGCACTGCGCGCGTTCTGCCCATCAATGCGAATCTGGAACTCACCTTGCCGGTCCCGTGATATCCCCAGGGCGCTGTGGCCGCCTTCGGCCAGTTCCACCTGCCCAAACACCGTACACGCCAGTTGATCGTACTGGATGACCGGTAACAGGCGGGTGCTGCGAAACGAACGGGCAAGCCCGAGCAGGTGCACGGCTTCCAGGACGCTGGTTTTGCCGCTGCCGTTGGCGCCGTAAAGGATATTGATGCGGGGGGAAGGGGAGAAGGTCACCGGGTGCAGATTGCGCACCGCGGTGACCGAGACGCGACTTAAGGACATCTAGTGGCCAGGATTACAGACGCATCGGCATGACAACGTAAGCCGAATCGTCGTTATCGGACTCCTGCACCAGTGCGCTGCTGTTGGAGTCAGACAGGATCAGACGTACTTGCTCGGTGGTCATCACGCCCAACACGTCGAGCAGGTAACTGACGTTGAAGCCGATTTCCAGGGAGCCGCCGGTGTATTCCACACCTACTTCTTCCTCCGCCTCTTCCTGCTCCGGGTTGTTCGCCTGGATTTTCAGCTGACCATTGGCCAGTTGCAGGCGGATGCCACGGTACTTCTCGTTGGAGAGGATCGCAGTACGGCTGAAGGCTTCGCGCAGTGCCTGGCGATCGCCCAGTACCAGCTTGTCGCCACCTTTTGGCAGCACACGCTCGTAGTCGGGGAATTTGCCGTCCACCAGTTTCGAAGTGAAGGTGAACTCGCCAGTGGTGGCGCGAATGTGGTGCTGGCCCAGCACGATACTGACGTTGCCGTCCGGCTCTGTCAGCAGGCGGGCCAGCTCCAGGATGCCTTTACGCGGCACGATCACCTGGTGGCGATCCGGCTGACCGATATCGGCCTGCATCGAGCACATGGCCAGGCGATGCCCGTCGGTGGCGACGGCGCGGATGACCCCGGCGGACACTTCCAGGAGCATGCCGTTGAGGTAATAACGCACGTCCTGCTGGGCCATGGCGAAGCTGGTGCGTTCGATCAGGCGACGCAGTTTGCTCTGGTCCAGGCTGCAGGTCAGCGAACCCGGGCCTTCTTCCACAGTCGGGAAATCGTTGGCGGGCAGTGTGGACAAGGTGAAACGGCTGCGGCCGGCCTTGACCACGAGCTTCTGCTCATCGACCTTGATGTCGATCAGCGCATCGTTGGGCAGGCTCTTGCAGATGTCCATCAGCTTGCGCGCCGGCACGGTGATGGAACCCGGATCGGCCGGTTCTTCAAGTTGCACACGACCGACCAGCTCGACTTCCAGGTCGGTACCGGTCAGCGACAATTGCTGGCCTTCGACAACCAGCAGCACGTTGGAAAGTACCGGCAAGGTCTGGCGGCGTTCGACGACGCCTGCGACCAGTTGCAGGGGTTTCAACAGGGCTTCGCGTTGAATGGTGAAATGCATGGTCTAGTCCCTTGCCTTAATAAGCTGCGCTGGTGGTCATCAAGTGGTCAGTGTACGCAGCAGGTTCTTGTAGTCCTCGCGGATGTCCGCGTCGGATTCCTTAAGTTCGTTGATCTTGCGGCAAGCGTGCAGCACGGTGGTGTGGTCGCGTCCGCCAAACACATCGCCGATCTCCGGCAGGCTGTGGTTGGTCAGTTCCTTGGACAGGGCCATGGCCACCTGGCGCGGACGCGCCACCGAACGCGAACGACGCTTGGACAGCAAGTCGGAAATCTTGATCTTGTAGTATTCAGCAACAGTTCGCTGAATGTTATCCACAGAAACCAATTTGTCCTGAAGCGCCAACAGGTCCTTCAAGGATTCGCGAATCAGCTCGATGGTGATGTCGCGGCCCATGAAGTGCGAGTGAGCGATCACCCGCTTGAGGGCACCTTCGAGTTCACGCACGTTCGAGCGAATACGCTGAGCGATGAAGAATGCCGCATCGTGAGGCAGCTCGACCTTGGCCTGGTCGGCTTTCTTCATCAGGATCGCAACCCGGGTTTCCAGCTCCGGTGGCTCGACGGCCACCGTCAGGCCCCAGCCGAAACGAGACTTGAGGCGTTCTTCGAGACCTTCGATCTCTTTCGGGTAGCGGTCACTGGTGAGAATGACCTGCTGTCCGCCTTCAAGCAACGCGTTGAAGGTGTGGAAAAACTCTTCCTGGGAACGTTCCTTGCGGGCGAAGAACTGAATATCGTCGATCAGCAAGGCGTCCACCGAACGGTAGAAACGCTTGAACTCATTGATCGCGTTCAGTTGCAGCGCCTTGACCATGTCGGCCACGAAACGCTCGGAATGCAGGTACACGACCTTGGCATTCGGGTTCTTCTTTAATAGGTGGTTGCCCACGGCGTGCATCAAGTGGGTCTTACCCAGGCCCACGCCACCATAAAGGAAGAGCGGGTTGTAGCCATGCTTGGGGTTGTCTGCGACCTGCCAGGCGGCCGCGCGGGCCAGCTGGTTGGATTTACCCTCGACGAAATTCTCGAAGGTAAAGGTCCGGTTCAGGTAGCTGGTGTGCTTGAGCGCACCTTCAACCTGGACGGTACGTTGTTCGGCACGCACCGGCGCCTGCTGGGAACTGGCACCGGCCATCGGGTCGAAGCTATCCCGGGAGGGCTCTTCGCTGACCTCGGCGACCTTTTGTGCGTTGCGTTTGCTCGGGGCAGGCGCGGGCGCCGGGGCAGCATGGTTGTTAACCGGTGCCGTGGCCGCTTGCTGGGCCTGTGACGCGGCGGCCGCCAGTGGCGCGTTGGGTGCGGCGCGTGGTGCCGAGCTACGCTTGCTGCCTATTAATAAGGACAGCGCAGGCGCCATGCCATTGCCATGCTCGTCGAGCAGTTCCATGACCCGGCCCAGGTACTTTTCGTTGACCCAGTCGAGAACGAAACGGTTCGGTGCATAGACACGCAACTCGTCGCCTTCGGCTTCGACCTGTAGTGGACGGATCCAAGTGTTGAATTGTTGGGCAGGCAGCTCCTCGCGCAAAAGCTCCACGCACTGCTGCCAAAGTTCCACTGACACGGATATCCCCTAAGTTGAAAGCCGGTGAGGCAAAAACAAGCGGCCATTGTAGCGAGCAGGCGTCCACTTATCCACATGCAGGTTGCCCATCGCGCATGATTTATCAATGCTTTAACGCAGAAAAAGACGACAGGCGGTCGGTGGATAAGCTCTGTGGATAACCGCCCCTGAGGGCATTGCACAAGTGGGGGCGAAAGTCGGTGGATAACCGCCCTGTGGATAACTGACCATTCCACGCACAGCTTATCCGACAGTGCAGCACAGGCTTGCCACCGTTTTCCCCTGTAGTTGTCATTCCCTGTACATGGCGGATTACAAGGGCTATGGATGGTTATCCACAGCTAGGTGCCGGCCTTGCTTTTATAAGCTTTACAGAAAAGCTTTAAATAATTCCCTTCTTTATTTCTATATCTAGCGTGGTGTGATGAATCCGCCCAAGCGGCTGGATATCTATTTAAAGGAAACGCTGGTTGGAAATTGACCTAGAGGCTTGCTTTCTCTAGAATCCCCGGTCTCTTAAAACGGGGGCCATTCCGGCCCGTTGTGGACGAACCAGGTAACACGACATGAAACGTACTTTCCAACCAAGCACTATCAAACGCGCTCGTACCCACGGTTTCCGTGCTCGCATGGCTACCAAGAACGGTCGTGCCGTCCTGTCGCGTCGTCGCGCCAAAGGTCGTGCGCGTCTGGCAGTTTGATAATCCGGCACTGGAGGTGAGTCAGGACTTCAGTCGGGAAAAGCGTCTGCTTACACCCCGGCATTTCAAGGCAGTCTTTGACTCCCCTACCGGCAAGGTTCCGGGGAAAAATCTCCTGCTCCTTGCGCGCAGCAACGATCTCGATCACCCCCGACTAGGGCTGGTTATTGGGAAAAAGAGCGTCAAGCTCTCCGTTCAGCGCAATCGCCTCAAACGTCTGATGCGCGAATCGTTTCGCCTGAACCAGGATTCACTGGTTGGATGGGACATTGTTATCGTCGCGCGCAAAGGTTTGGGTGACGTAGAAAACCCCGAATTGATTCAGCATTTCGGCAAGCTCTGGAAGCGTCTGGCACGCAACAAGCCAGTACCAGCAGTCAACACCGAAACTGTAGGGGTAGACAGTCCCGATGCGTAAACTGGCACTCGTTCCGATCCAGTTTTACCGCTATGCCATTAGTCCTTTGATGGCTAGTCACTGTCGTTTCTACCCCAGTTGTTCCTGCTACGCGTACGAAGCCATAGAAAATCATGGCCTACTGCGCGGTGGCTGGCTGACCTTTCGTCGTTTAGGTCGCTGTCATCCGTGGAATCCCGGCGGTTATGACCCGGTTCCGCCTATCCCTACCTCCCGTTCTTCTTCGATGGCCGAGTAATCATGGATATCAAACGCACGATCCTGATCGTCGCCCTGGCAATCGTGTCCTACGTCATGGTCCTTAAATGGAACCAGGACTATGGCCAGGCTGCCTTGCCGACTCAGAATGTTGCAGCCAGCAATACCGCACCGAGCCTGCCGGATGCCCCTGTTGGCAACAACGCCGCCAACAATGACGACATCCCGCGCGCGGCAAGCGATACCAGCGCTCCTGCCGAAGCCCCAGTGGCCGTAAGCAAAGATCTCATCCAGATCAAGACGGACGTGCTCGAGCTGGCAATCGATCCACAAGGTGGTGATGTCGCCCAGCTGAAGCTGCCGCTGTACCCACGTCGCCAGGATCATCCGGAAATCCCGTTCCAGTTGTTCGACAACGGTAACGAGCGGACCTACCTGGCCCAAAGTGGCCTGATCGGTACCAATGGCCCGGATTCGAACCCTGCCGGTCGCCCGGTCTACTCCGCCGAGAAGAAGGCTTATCAACTGGCTGACGGTCAGGACCAACTGGTCGTGGACCTGAAGTTCAGCAAGGATGGCGTCAACTACATCAAGCGTTTCACCTTGAAACGTGGCCTGTATGACGTAACCGTCTCCTACCTGATCGACAACCAGAGCGCCCAGCCTTGGTCTGGCGCGATGTTCGCGCAACTCAAGCGTGACGCCAGCGACGATCCGTCCTCCAGCACCGCCACCGGTACCGCGACTTACCTGGGCGCTGCCCTGTGGACAAGTTCGGAGCCGTACAAGAAAGTGTCCATGAAGGACATGGACAAGGGCCAGCTCAAGGAAACCGTCCAAGGTGGCTGGGTTGCCTGGCTGCAGCACTATTTTGTAACAGCCTGGATCCCGCAGAAGGGCGAAAGCAACGTCGTCCAGACGCGTAAAGACAGCAAAGGCAACTTCATCATCGGTTACACCGGCCCGACATTGACTGCCGCGCCAGGTGCGAAAGCCGAAACCAGCGCCATTCTGTATGCCGGTCCGAAAAGCCAGGCGGTGCTGAAAGAGTTGTCCCCAGGCCTGGAACTGACTGTGGACTACGGTTTCCTGTGGTTCATTGCCCAGCCGATCTTCTGGTTGCTGCAACATATCCACAGCATCGTCGGTAACTGGGGCTGGTCGATCATTTTCCTGACCATGCTGATCAAGGGGATCTTCTTCCCATTGTCGGCCGCCAGCTACAAATCCATGGCGCGCATGCGAGCAGTGGCCCCGAAACTGGCTGCCCTGAAAGAACAACATGGCGATGACCGGCAGAAAATGTCCCAGGCCATGATGGAGTTGTACAAGAAAGAGAAGATCAACCCGCTGGGTGGATGCTTGCCGATTCTTGTACAGATGCCGGTGTTCCTGTCGCTGTACTGGGTTCTGCTGGAAAGCGTGGAGATGCGTCAGGCACCGTTCATGCTGTGGATTACCGACCTGTCGATCAAGGATCCGTTCTTCATCCTGCCGATCATCATGGGCGCGACCATGTTCATCCAGCAGCAGTTGAACCCAACGCCTCCGGACCCGATGCAGGCGAAGGTCATGAAAATGATGCCAATCATCTTCACCTTCTTCTTCCTGTGGTTCCCGGCAGGTCTTGTGCTGTACTGGGTTGTGAACAACGTGCTGTCCATTACTCAGCAGTGGTACATCACGCGTAAGATCGAAGCGGCTACGAAAAAAGCCGAGGCGTAACTTGCTCTGTGGATAACCACACAAAACGCCCCCTAGTGGGGCGTTTTGCTATCTGCCACTTTTGTCTGGATACCGGTTTATGAGCACACCGCGTGAAACCATCGCCGCCGTTGCCACCGCCCAAGGTCGCGGCGGTGTCGGCATCGTCCGTATTTCGGGGCCCTTGGCCAGTGTCGCGG
Source organism: Pseudomonas bijieensis (assembly GCF_013347965.1). Classification (NCBI taxonomy): domain Bacteria; kingdom Pseudomonadati; phylum Pseudomonadota; class Gammaproteobacteria; order Pseudomonadales; family Pseudomonadaceae; genus Pseudomonas; species Pseudomonas bijieensis. The sequence continues at coordinate 4,225,906 of NZ_CP048810.1, forward strand.
CCAAGGCTATCAGCGGTCGTGAACTCAAGCCGCGGTTTGCGCATTACGGCCCGTTTTTCAGTGATGACCAGCAGGTGCTCGACGAAGGGCTGGCGTTGTATTTCCCGGGACCGAATTCGTTTACCGGTGAAGATGTGCTGGAGTTGCAAGGACACGGCGGACCCATCGTGCTGGATATGCTGCTCAAGCGCTGCCTTGAACTGGGCTGTCGCCTGGCCCGGCCGGGGGAGTTCAGCGAACGGGCATTTCTCAACGACAAGCTCGACCTGGCCCAGGCCGAGGCGATTGCCGATCTGATCGAAGCCAGTTCTGCACAGGCTGCCCGCAACGCATTGCGTTCCCTGCAAGGAGCGTTTTCCCAGCGTGTGCATAACCTCACCGAACAATTGATCGGCCTGCGGATCTACGTCGAGGCGGCAATCGATTTCCCGGAAGAGGAGATCGACTTCCTCGCCGATGGTCACGTGCTGAGCTTGCTCGATAAGGTACGCGATGAGTTATCCACAGTGCTTCGTGAAGCCGGGCAAGGCGCCTTGTTGCGCGATGGGATGACTGTGGTGATCGCCGGACGGCCCAATGCTGGCAAATCCAGCCTGCTGAACGCCCTGGCCGGTCGCGAGGCAGCAATTGTCACCGAGATCGCCGGCACCACCCGGGACATTCTGCGTGAACATATCCACATCGATGGCATGCCACTGCACGTTGTGGATACAGCAGGTTTGCGCGACACCGAGGACAAGGTGGAAAAAATCGGCGTTGAACGGGCGCTGAAGGCCATTGGTGAAGCCGACCGGGTATTGCTGGTGGTGGACGCCACCGCGCCGGAAGCGGACGATCCATTTGCCTTATGGCCTGAATTCCTCGAAGTCCGCCCGGATCCGGCAAAGGTCACGTTGATTCGCAACAAGGCCGACCTGACCGGGGAAGCGATTGTTCTCGAGGTCAGCAACGACGGCCATGTGACCATCAGCCTGAGCGCGAAATCGGCGGGCGAGGGCCTGGAACTGCTGCGCGAGCACCTCAAGGCGTGCATGGGCTATGAGCAGACATCGGAAAGCAGCTTCAGCGCCCGCCGGCGGCATCTTGAAGCCTTGCGCCACGCCAGCGCCGCCCTGGAACACGGGCGCGCGCAGTTGACCTTGGCGGGGGCAGGAGAGTTGTTGGCCGAAGACCTTCGCCAGGCACAACACTCCCTTGGGGAAATTACCGGCGCCTTCAGTTCCGATGACTTGTTGGGGCGGATCTTTTCCAGCTTCTGCATCGGTAAATAGCCCCACCTTTCAAACCGGGTTTGTCCTCGAAGCCTATCGAGTCCAACGCAAACCCGGTCGCTCCTTCTCCTTTTTTAGAACGATTGCCCTTGATGGCGGCTTGCCTGTGGGCACCGGCCTGCCCATCACGGCGGCTTTCTGTGGATTAAGCCCTGTGAATAACTGCCACTGAGGTCGGTTGATAACCCCCCTTCAAAACTGAAGATAAGCGCCTCTGTGGATAACAGGCCCATTCATCCACAGGCTTACACCGGTTATCCAAGCCCCTCAATGCCACATGACCACAGGGTTTTGAATCTTTGTACACATTGAAAATAAAGGCTTATAAGACCTTATCCACAGATAGTGAGCTCAGTAAGAATAAACATAAAAACAAAGATTCTATAAATTTCTTTCTTTTTTATTTTTTTAACCGCGAGTTCTCCACAGCTGGTTAAATTTTGTGCAAAGGGTTCTTTAGAAAGGGCGAAGTCCCTATACTTGCCGACCTGGTTCGAAAAACGCCCAGGGCCAGACTCAAAACCTATTCCGAATTACCTGAATAAAGCAGGCACGAGGTGCGTGGTGGATTTCCCTTCCCGTTTTGAAGTGATCGTCATCGGCGGCGGTCATGCCGGTACCGAGGCAGCACTTGCATCAGCACGCATGGGGGCAAAGACCCTGTTGCTGACGCATAACGTGGAAACCCTTGGCGCCATGAGCTGCAACCCTGCCATTGGTGGGATCGGCAAAAGCCACCTGGTCAAGGAAATCGATGCCCTTGGCGGTGCGATGGCCATGGCCACCGATAAAGGTGGTATCCAGTTTCGCGTGTTGAACAGCCGCAAAGGCCCCGCCGTGCGCGCTACTCGCGCCCAGGCCGACCGAGTCCTGTACAAGGCTGCTGTCCGTGAAATCCTGGAAAACCAGCCGAACCTGTGGATATTTCAACAAGCGGCCGATGACTTGATCGTCGAGCAGGACCAGGTGCGCGGTGTCGTCACGCAAATGGGCCTGCGTTTCTTCGCCGACTCCGTGGTGTTGACTACCGGGACCTTCCTCGGCGGACTTATCCACATCGGTTTGCAGAATTTTTCTGGCGGTCGCGCCGGTGATCCGCCGTCGATTGCTCTGGCTCACCGTCTGCGTGAGTTGCCATTGCGTGTCGGGCGCCTGAAAACCGGTACACCACCTCGCATCGACGGCAAGTCCGTGGATTTCTCGGTGATGACCGAGCAGCCTGGCGACACGCCGATCCCGGTGATGTCGTTCATGGGCAACAAGGAACAGCATCCACGGCAAGTCAGTTGCTGGATCACCCACACCAACGCCCGCACCCACGAAATCATCGCGGCGAACCTCGATCGTTCGCCGATGTATTCCGCTGCCGGTGAAATCGAAGGTGTCGGTCCGCGCTATTGCCCGTCGATCGAAGACAAGATCCACCGCTTTGCCGACAAGGAAAGCCACCAGGTGTTCATCGAACCGGAAGGTTTGACCACCCATGAGCTGTATCCGAACGGGATATCCACAAGTCTGCCGTTCGACGTGCAATTGCAGATCGTGCAATCGATCCGGGGCATGGAGAACGCGCACATCGTGCGTCCGGGTTATGCGATCGAGTACGACTACTTCGATCCGCGCGATTTGAAGTACAGCCTGGAAACCAAAACTATCGGCGGTCTGTTCTTCGCCGGGCAGATCAACGGCACCACCGGTTACGAAGAGGCCGGTGCCCAAGGGCTGTTGGCCGGTGCCAACGCAGCGCTGCGTGCCCAGGGCAAAGACAGCTGGTGCCCACGCCGCGATGAAGCGTACATCGGGGTGCTGGTGGACGACCTGATTACCCTGGGTACCCAGGAGCCGTATCGGATGTTCACCTCCCGTGCCGAATATCGCCTGATCCTGCGTGAAGACAACGCCGACCTGCGCCTGACCGAGAAAGGTCGTGAGTTGGGGTTGGTGGATGACGTGCGCTGGGCCGCGTTCTGCAAGAAACGCGAGAGTATCGAGCTGGAAGAGCAGCGTCTGAAAAGCACCTGGGTGCGCCCCGGTACCGAGCAGGGCGATGCCATTGCGACGAAATTCGGCACACCGCTGACCCACGAATACAACCTGCTCAACCTGTTGAGCCGCCCGGAAATCGATTACGCCGGGTTGGTGGAAGTGACCGGCCAGGGCGCGGAAGATCCGCAAGTGGCTGAACAGGTCGAGATCAAGACCAAATACGCCGGTTACATCGACCGCCAGCAGGATGAAATTGCCCGTCTGCGCGCCAGCGAAGACACGAAACTGCCTGTGGATATCGATTACACGGGCATTTCCGGGTTATCGAAAGAAATCCAGAGCAAGCTCGGCGCAACCCGTCCAGAGACCCTGGGCCAGGCTTCGCGCATCCCCGGTGTGACCCCGGCGGCGATTTCCCTGTTGATGATTCATTTGAAAAAACGCGGCGCGGGCCGTCAGTTGGAGCAAAGCGCTTGAGTTCGATGGTCACCTCGCAACATGCCGAAGAGTTATCCACAGGTGCCCGTCAACTCGGCGTCAGCCTGACCGAAACCCAGCACGCGCAGCTGCTGGGCTATCTGGCGCTGTTGATCAAATGGAACAAGGCCTACAACCTGACCGCCGTGCGCGATCCGGATGAAATGGTCTCGCGGCATTTGCTCGACAGCCTCAGCGTCATGTCCTTCATCGAAAACGGTCGCTGGCTGGATGTCGGCAGCGGCGGTGGCATGCCGGGAATCCCGTTGGCGATCCTGTTTCCCGACTCGCAAGTGACCTGCCTGGACAGCAACGGCAAGAAAACCCGCTTCCTGACCCAGGTCAAACTCGAACTCAAACTGGATAACCTTCAAGTTATCCACAGCCGCGTCGAAGCATTCCAGCCTGCAGAGCCATTCAACGGGATCATCTCCCGGGCATTCAGCAGCATGGAGAACTTCAGCAACTGGACTCGCCACCTGGGCGATGCCGATACGCGCTGGCTGGCAATGAAGGGCGTTCATCCGGCCGATGAGCTGGTAGCATTGCCGGCAGACTTCCACCTCGATAGCGAACACGCCTTGGCCGTACCCGGTTGCCAAGGCCAACGCCATCTGCTGATACTGCGCCGCACGGCATGATTGGGAACACAAGCAAGAATGGCTAAGGTATTCGCGATAGCGAACCAGAAGGGTGGTGTGGGCAAGACCACCACCTGTATCAACCTCGCAGCATCCCTGGTCGCGACCAAGCGTCGGGTGCTGTTGATCGATCTCGATCCACAGGGCAACGCCACCATGGGTAGCGGTGTGGATAAACATGGCCTGGAAAACTCCATCTACGACGTGCTGATCGGTGAATGCGATCTGGGTCAGGCCATGCATTTTTCCGAACACGGCGGTTATCAACTGCTGCCGGCCAACCGTGATTTGACGGCGGCCGAAGTGGTCCTGCTGGAAATGCAGATGAAGGAAAGCCGTCTGCGCAGCGCGTTGGCGCCGATCCGGGAAAACTACGACTACATCCTGATCGACTGCCCGCCTTCGCTGTCGATGCTGACCCTCAACGCGCTGGTGGCCGCTGATGGGGTGATTATCCCCATGCAGTGCGAATACTTTGCCCTCGAAGGGCTGAGCGACCTTGTGGATAACATCAAGCGCATCGCCGAACTGTTGAACCCGGAACTGAAAGTCGAAGGCCTGCTGCGGACCATGTACGACCCACGGCTGAGCCTGATGAACGACGTTTCGGCCCAGCTCAAGGAACACTTCGGCGAGCAGCTCTACGACACTGTCATCCCGCGTAACATTCGCCTGGCCGAAGCGCCGAGCTACGGCATGCCGGCCCTGGCCTACGACAAACAATCCCGTGGTGCGCTGGCCTACCTGGCCCTGGCGGGCGAGATGGTTCGCCGTCAGCGCCGTAACCCACGCACCGCTGCAGCCCAGCCAACTTAAGGAAACCCCATGGCCGTCAAGAAACGAGGTCTCGGACGTGGACTGGATGCACTGCTCAGCGGTCCGACTGTCAGCTCGCTGGAAGAACAGGCCGTCCAGGCCGATCAGCGCGAGTTGCAGCATCTGCCCCTGGACCTGATCCAACGCGGCAAATACCAGCCGCGCCGAGACATGGACCCGCAGGCGCTGGAAGAACTGGCCCAGTCGATCAAGAGCCAGGGCGTGATGCAGCCGATCGTGGTCCGTCCGATCGCCAATGGGCGTTTCGAGATCATCGCCGGTGAACGCCGTTGGCGCGCCAGCCAGCAGGCCGGCCAGGAAACCATCCCGGCCATGGTGCGCGATGTGCCGGATGAAACCGCCATTGCCATGGCGCTGATCGAGAACATCCAGCGTGAAGACCTCAACCCGATCGAGGAAGCCGTGGCCCTGCAGCGTTTGCAGCAGGAATTCCAGCTGACCCAGCAACAGGTCGCCGAGGCGGTGGGCAAGTCCCGCGTGACCGTGGCCAACCTGCTGCGCCTGATTGCGTTGCCGGAAGTCATCAAGACCATGCTGTCCCATGGCGACCTGGAAATGGGTCATGCCCGGGCATTGCTCGGTTTGCCGGAAAATCAACAAGTTGAAGGGGCGCGACATGTTGTCGCACGAGGTCTGACTGTGCGCCAAACCGAGGCACTGGTTCGTCAGTGGCTCAGCGGTAAACCGGCCCCCGTCGAAGCCCCCAAAATCGATCCTGATATCGCTCGTCTGGAACAGCGCCTGGCCGAGCGCCTGGGCTCTGCGGTGCAGATTCGCCACGGCAAGAAGGGCAAAGGGCAACTGGTGATCGGTTATAACTCCCTCGATGAACTGCAAGGTGTCCTTGCACACATTCGCTGAAACAATTGCTCTTGTAGCGCGCAGTCGGAAATCACTACCTGACAGTTGAATAGGGGCAGAACCGCCCCTATACTCTGCGCGCATTTTGTCGGCACAAATTATGCCAAGTTATTGAATTATGGCGGCCGACCCTTGGAGAGCAAAAGCGATGGAAACCCGCACGCCAAACCGCTTGCCGTTCCATCGTCTGGCAGTTTTCCCGGTTTTGATGACTCAGTTCATCGTTGTACTGATCGCCGCATTGGCGCTCTGGCAATGGAAAGGAGTCGTCGCCGGATACTCAGGTCTTTGCGGAGGCCTGATAGCCTTGCTCCCCAATATTTACTTCGCTCACAGGGCATTTCGGTTTTCCGGCGCCCGAGCAGCCCAGGCTATCGTCCGGTCTTTTTATGCCGGCGAGGCGGGGAAACTGATTTTGACGGCAGTGCTGTTTGCACTGACGTTCGCAGGTGTGAAGCCATTGGCACCACTGGCTGTATTCGGTGTCTTCTTGCTGACCCAACTGGTTAGCTGGTTCGCTCCCCTGCTAATGAGAACAAGACTTTCGAGACCTTAGGGCGTTTGAGGCAACCATGGCAGAGACAACCGCTTCGGGCTATATCCAGCACCACTTGCAGAACCTGACCTTCGGTCAGCTACCCAACGGCGGCTGGGGCTTTGCCCACTCCGCAGCAGAAGCCAAGGAAATGGGCTTCTGGGCTTTCCACGTCGATACCCTCGGCTGGTCGGTCGCACTGGGCCTGATTTTCGTTCTTCTTTTCCGCATGGCGGCAAAGAAAGCGACCTCCGGTCAGCCCGGCGCACTGCAGAACTTCGTTGAAGTACTGGTCGAATTCGTCGATGGCAGCGTGAAAGACAGCTTCCATGGCCGTAGCCCGGTGATCGCACCGCTGGCACTGACCATCTTCGTCTGGGTGTTTCTGATGAACGCCGTCGACCTGGTACCGGTCGACTGGATTCCTCAGCTGGCCATCCTGATCTCCGGCGACCACCACATCCCATTCCGCGCCGTGTCGACCACCGACCCGAACGCGACCCTGGGCATGGCGTTCTCGGTCTTCGCACTGATCATTTTCTATAGCATCAAGGTCAAGGGCATCGGCGGCTTCATCGGCGAACTGACCCTGCACCCGTTCGGCAGCAAGAACATCCTGGTTCAAGCCCTGCTGATCCCGGTGAACTTCCTGCTGGAATTCGTGACCCTGATCGCCAAACCGATTTCTCTGGCACTGCGTCTGTTCGGCAACATGTATGCCGGCGAACTGGTGTTCATCCTGATCGCTGTGATGTTCGGCAGCGGCCTGCTGTGGCTCAGCGGCCTGGGTGTAGTCCTGCAATGGGCGTGGGCTGTGTTCCACATCCTGATCATCACCCTGCAGGCGTTCATCTTCATGATGCTGACCATCGTCTACCTGTCGATGGCGCACGAAGAAAACCATTAAGGCCAGTCTCGACTAGTCTGATGTCCTTCCCGGTCAAACGGGAAGGAGCCCGAACCGGGCTGAGAAACGATTTGTTTTACCGCTTTAATCTAAAAAACCTAAACCATACGACGTAAAAGTCGGGAGGAAAGATGGAAACTGTAGTTGGTCTAACCGCTATCGCTGTTGCACTGTTGATCGGCCTGGGCGCACTGGGTACCGCAATTGGTTTCGGCCTGCTGGGCGGCAAGTTCCTGGAAGGCGCAGCGCGTCAGCCAGAAATGGTTCCAATGCTGCAAGTAAAAATGTTCATCGTGGCTGGTCTGCTCGACGCCGTGACCATGATCGGTGTTGGTATCGCTCTGTTCTTCACCTTTGCGAACCCGTTCGTTGGTCAAATCGCTGGCTAATTACTCGGATGTCTCGAGTAGATTGGTGTGATGGACAACGTAACTGCGAGGTGTTGGCGTGAACATTAATGCGACCCTGATTGGCCAGTCCGTTGCGTTCCTGATTTTTGTACTGTTCTGCATGAAGTTCGTATGGCCTCCGGTCATTGCGGCATTGCACGAACGTCAAAAGAAGATCGCTGATGGTCTGGACGCTGCCAGCCGTGCAGCTCGCGACCTGGAGTTGGCCCATGAGAAAGTGGGTCAGCAACTGCGCGAAGCGAAAGCTCAGGCAGCTGAAATCATCGAGCAAGCCAAGAAACGCGGTACCCAGATTGTCGACGAAGCCCGTGAACAGGCTCGCGTCGAAGCTGACCGTGTGAAGGCTCAGGCTCAAGCCGAGATCGAACAGGAACTCAACAGTGTCAAAGACGCGCTGCGTGCCCAAGTGGGTGCTCTGGCCGTTGGCGGTGCTTCGAAGATCCTGGGTGCCACAATCGATCAAAACGCGCACGCAGAGCTGGTAAACAAACTGGCTGCTGAAATCTAAGCGAGGGCGATCATGGCAGAACTGACCACGTTGGCCCGACCTTACGCTAAGGCGGCCTTCGAGCACGCTCAGGCCCACCAGCAACTGGCCAATTGGTCAGCCATGCTCGGCCTGGCAGCAGCGGTGTCGCAAGACGACACCATGCAGCGCGTGCTCAAGGCCCCGCGACTGACGAGCGCAGAAAAGGCCGCCACGTTCATTGACGTGTGCGGCGACAAGTTCGATGCCAAGGCACAGAATTTCATTCACGTCGTTGCCGAAAACGACCGTCTCCCGCTTCTGCCGGAGATCGCCGCTCTTTTCGACCTGTACAAGGCCGAGCAAGAGAAGTCGGTAGACGTGGAAGTCACCAGTGCTTTCGCATTGAACCAAGAACAGCAAGACAAACTCGCCAAGGTTCTCAGTGCACGACTCAACCGGGAAGTGCGCCTGCAAGTCGAGGAAGACAAGTCCCTGATTGGGGGCGTTGTCATCCGCGCCGGCGACCTGGTTATCGATGGCTCGATTCGCGGCAAAATCGCGAAACTTGCCGAAGCATTGAAATCTTGAGTTTGAAGGGGCAGCAGAGCAATGCAGCAACTCAATCCTTCCGAAATAAGTGAAATTATCAAGGGCCGCATCGACAAACTCGATGTGACCTCCCAAGCCCGTAACGAAGGCACTGTCGTCAGCGTATCTGACGGCATCGTGCGGATTCACGGTCTGGCCGACGTCATGTACGGCGAGATGATCGAGTTTCCGGGCGGCGTCTACGGTATGGCCCTCAACCTGGAGCAAGACTCTGTAGGTGCCGTGGTATTGGGCGCATACACGACTCTGGCTGAAGGCATGAGCGCCAAGTGCACCGGCCGCATCCTCGAAGTTCCGGTTGGTAAGGAACTGCTGGGTCGCGTAGTCGACGCACTGGGTAACCCTGTTGACGGCAAAGGTCCGCTGAACAACACCGAGACCGATGCGGTCGAGAAAGTTGCTCCTGGCGTGATCTGGCGTAAGTCGGTAGACCAGCCTGTACAGACTGGCTACAAGGCTGTCGATGCCATGATCCCTGTCGGCCGTGGCCAGCGTGAGCTGATCATCGGTGACCGTCAGATCGGTAAGACTGCTCTGGCGATCGACGCGATCATCAACCAGAAAAACAGCGGAATCTTCTGCGTCTACGTGGCAATCGGTCAGAAGCAATCGACCATCGCCAACGTGGTTCGCAAGCTGGAAGAGAACGGCGCCCTGGCCAACACGATCATCGTGGCTGCCAGTGCTTCGGAATCGGCCGCGCTGCAATTCCTGGCACCGTACTCCGGTTGCACCATGGGCGAATACTTCCGCGACCGCGGTGAAGACGCGCTGATCGTCTATGACGATCTGTCCAAGCAAGCAGTGGCCTACCGCCAGATTTCCCTGCTGCTGCGCCGTCCACCAGGCCGTGAAGCCTACCCAGGCGACGTGTTCTATCTCCACTCCCGTCTGCTGGAGCGCGCATCCCGCGTTTCGGAAGAGTACGTAGAGAAGTTCACCAACGGCGCCGTGACTGGCAAGACCGGTTCCCTGACCGCTCTGCCGATCATCGAAACCCAGGCTGGCGACGTTTCCGCGTTCGTTCCGACCAACGTGATTTCCATCACCGACGGTCAGATCTTCCTGGAATCGGCCATGTTCAACTCGGGCATCCGTCCTGCTGTGAACGCCGGTGTTTCGGTATCCCGTGTGGGTGGTGCCGCTCAGACCAAGATCATCAAGAAGCTGTCCGGTGGTATCCGTACCGCCCTGGCCCAGTACCGTGAACTGGCGGCATTCGCCCAGTTCGCTTCTGACCTGGACGAAGCGACCCGTAAGCAACTTGAGCATGGTCAGCGCGTTACCGAGCTGATGAAGCAGAAGCAATACGCACCAATGTCGATCGCTGACATGGCGCTGTCGCTGTATGCCGCTGAGCGTGGGTTCCTGACTGACATTGAAATCGCCAAGATCGGCAGCTTCGAACAAGCGCTGATCGCTTTCTTCAACCGCGATCACGCCGATTTGATGGCCAAGATCAACGTTAAAGGTGACTTCAATGACGAAATCGACGCTGGCCTCAAAGCCGGTATCGAGAAGTTCAAGGCCACCCAAACCTGGTAAGCCGCAGCGGGAGCCGCAAGGCTCCCGCTTGCTAACCTGATAGGTGTTACATGGCAGGCGCAAAAGAGATTCGCAGTAAGATTGCGAGCATCAAAAGCACGCAAAAGATTACCAGCGCCATGGAAAAAGTGGCGGTCAGCAAAATGCGCAAGGCACAAATGCGCATGGCTGCTAGCCGTCCTTATGCGGAGCGCATCCGCCAGGTGATTGGTCATCTGGCCAACGCCAACCCGGAATACCGCCACCCGTTCATGATCGAACGCGCCATCAAGCGCGTCGGTTACGTTGTGGTGAGCAGTGACCGTGGTCTGTGCGGTGGCTTGAACACCAACCTGTTCAAGGCCCTGGTCAAGGACATGGCGGTAAACCGCGAACAAGGCGTCGAGATCGATCTGTGCGTGGTCGGTAGCAAGGGTGCGGCTTTCTTCCGTAACTTCGGCGGTAACGTCGTCGCTGCTATCAGCCACCTGGGTGAAGAACCGTCGATCAATGACCTGATCGGCAGCGTCAAGGTGATGCTGGATGCTTACCTGGAAGGCCGGATCGACCGCCTGTCCGTGGTATCCAACAAGTTCATCAACACCATGACGCAACAGCCGACCGTGGAGCAGTTGATTCCACTGGTGGCGACCCCGGAACAGGAACTCAAGCACCACTGGGACTATCTCTACGAACCGGACGCCAAGGAGCTGCTCGACGGCTTGATGGTCCGCTACGTGGAGTCGCAGGTCTACCAGGCGGTGGTCGAGAACAACGCAGCTGAACAAGCGGCGCGGATGATCGCGATGAAGAACGCTACCGACAACGCCGGTGATTTGATCAGCGATTTGCAGCTGATCTACAACAAGGCGCGTCAGGCTGCGATCACCCAAGAGATCTCGGAAATCGTCGGCGGCGCTGCCGCGGTTTAACGGTTCAAATATTCAGAGGATCCAGCTATGAGTAGCGGACGTATCGTTCAAATCATCGGCGCCGTTATCGACGTGGAATTTCCACGCGACAGCGTACCGAGCATCTACGACGCCTTGAAGGTTCAAGGCGCCGAAACCACCCTGGAAGTTCAGCAGCAGCTGGGCGACGGTGTGGTTCGTACCATTGCGATGGGCTCCACCGAGGGCTTGAAGCGCGGTCTGGACGTCAACAACACTGGCGCAGCCATCTCCGTACCGGTCGGTAAAGCGACCCTGGGCCGGATCATGGACGTACTGGGCAACCCGATCGACGAAGCTGGCCCGATCGACACCGAAGAGCGCTGGGGCATTCACCGTCCTGCGCCAACCTTCGCTGAGCAGGCAGGTGGCAACGAGCTGCTGGAAACCGGCATCAAGGTTATCGACCTGGTTTGCCCGTTCGCCAAGGGCGGTAAAGTCGGTCTGTTCGGTGGTGCCGGTGTAGGCAAGACCGTAAACATGATGGAACTGATCCGTAACATCGCCATCGAGCACAGCGGTTATTCCGTGTTCGCTGGTGTGGGTGAGCGTACTCGTGAGGGTAACGACTTCTACCACGAGATGAAGGATTCCAACGTTCTGGACAAAGTGGCACTGGTCTACGGCCAGATGAACGAGCCGCCGGGAAACCGTCTGCGCGTAGCCCTGACCGGCCTGACCATGGCCGAGAAGTTCCGTGACGAAGGTAACGACGTTCTGCTGTTCGTCGACAACATCTACCGTTACACCCTGGCCGGTACCGAAGTATCCGCACTGCTGGGCCGTATGCCTTCGGCAGTAGGTTACCAACCGACCCTGGCTGAAGAGATGGGCGTGCTGCAAGAACGCATCACTTCGACCAAGCAAGGCTCGATCACCTCGATCCAAGCGGTATACGTACCAGCGGACGACTTGACCGACCCGTCGCCAGCGACCACCTTCGCCCACTTGGACGCCACCGTCGTTCTGTCCCGTGACATCGCTTCCCTGGGTATCTACCCAGCGGTTGACCCACTGGACTCGACTTCGCGCCAGCTGGACCCGAACGTGATCGGCCAGGAGCACTACGACACCGCTCGCGGCGTTCAGTACGTGCTGCAGCGTTACAAGGAACTGAAGGACATCATCGCGATCCTGGGTATGGACGAGCTCTCGGAAGCCGACAAGCAGTTGGTAAACCGTGCTCGTAAGATCCAGCGCTTCTTGTCGCAGCCGTTCTTCGTGGCTGAAGTCTTCACCGGTGCCTCGGGTAAATACGTTTCCCTGAAAGACACCATTGCTGGCTTCAAAGGCATCCTCAACGGTGACTACGACCACCTGCCAGAACAAGCGTTCTACATGGTCGGCGGCATCGAAGAAGCGATCGAGAAAGCCAAGAAACTGTAATCCCGGCGCCCGGCAACGGGCGCTAATTTAGGTTGAGGCAATCAGATGGCTATGACAGTCCATTGCGATATCGTCAGTGCGGAAGGGGAAATCTTCTCCGGTCTGGTCGAGATGGTGGTTGCGCATGGTGAGCTGGGTGATCTTGGTATCGCTCTGGGTCACGCACCGCTGATCACTAATCTGAAACCGGGTCCGATCCGCTTGATCAAGCAGGGCGGGGAAACCGAGGTGTTCTACATCTCCGGTGGTTTCCTCGAGGTTCAGCCGAACATGGTCAAGGTCCTTGCCGACACCGTGCAACGTGCTGCCGACCTGGACGAAGCCTCCGCTCAGGAAGCCGTCAAGGCTGCCGAGAAGGCCCTGAACGAAAAAGGCGCAGACTTCGACTACGGTTCTGCTGCTGCACGTCTGGCCGAGGCCGCAGCCCAGCTGCGCACCGTCCAGCAGATCCGCAAGAAGTTCGGCGGCTAAGCCGTCTGCTTTCTGTGCGATTGATTAAAAAGGGTAGCCTCGGCTACCCTTTTTTCATTTTCCCGACACTCATCATCTGGTCGCAGCCGCTGACCACCCAGGATTGGTAGCCAGTCATGTCTCTCGAAATCGTTATCCTCGCGGCAGGTCAAGGCACCCGCATGCGTTCGGCGCTGCCCAAGGTATTGCACCCGGTAGCCGGCAATTCCATGCTCGGCCATGTTATCCACAGCGCGCGGCAACTTGATCCACAGCGCATTCACGTGGTGATCGGCCACGGTGCCGATGCGGTACGCGAACGCCTGGCGGCGGATGACCTGAATTTCGTCCTGCAGGACAAACAACTCGGTACCGGCCATGCCGTGGCCCAGGCCGTGCCGTTCATCACGGCCGATACGGTGCTGATTCTCTACGGCGATGTGCCGCTGATCGAAGTCGAGACCTTGCAGCGCCTGCTCAAGCATGTCGCGCCACAGCAGCTGGGCCTGCTGACTGTCGAGTTGGATGACCCCACCGGTTACGGCCGCATTGTGCGTAACGCCGACGGCCATGTGACGGCGATTGTCGAGCAAAAGGACGCCAACGAAGCCCAGCGCGCGATCACCGAGGGCAATACCGGGATTCTTGCCGTGCCGGCCGAGCGCCTGGGCGACTGGATGAGTCGTCTGTCGAACAACAACGCCCAGGGCGAGTACTACCTGACCGATGTGATCGCCATGGCCGTTGCTGACGGCATGGTCGTCGCCACCGAGCAGCCGCTGGACGCCATGGAAGTGCAGGGCGCCAACGATCGCCGGCAACTGGCCGAGCTGGAGCGCCACTATCAATTGCGCGCCGCCCGCCGGCTGATGGCCCAAGGCGTGACCCTGCGCGATCCGTCCCGCTTCGATGTGCGCGGTGACGTCAGCGTGGGTCGCGACGTGGTCATCGATATCAACGTCATCCTCGAAGGCAAGGTCGTCATCGAAGACGACGTGGTGATCGGCCCGAACTGTGTGATCAAGGACAGCACCTTGCGCAAAGGCGTGGTGATCAAGGCCAACAGTCATATCGACGGTGCGATCATGGGCGAAGGCAGCGACGCCGGCCCGTTTGCCCGCCTGCGGCCAGGCTCTGTGCTGGAGGCCCGTGCCCATGTGGGTAACTTCGTCGAACTCAAGAATGCTCACCTGGGCGAAGGCGCCAAGGCCGGGCACCTGACCTACCTCGGTGACGCTGAAGTCGGCGCCCGCACCAACATTGGCGCCGGCACCATCACCTGCAATTACGATGGCGCCAACAAGTGGAAAACCGTATTGGGCGAAGACGTGTTCATCGGCTCGAACAACTCCTTGGTCGCGCCTGTGGATATCTCCAGCGGTGCGACCACGGCGGCCGGTTCAACCATCACGCAGAATGTGGATAACGCTCAATTGGCGGTTGGACGCGCTCGCCAGCGCAATATCGATGGTTGGAAGCGACCAGAAAAAAATCAAGAAACCCTGAAGTTATCCACATTCCCCTGTGGGAGCGAGCCTGCTCGCGAAGCGGTGGGTCAGAAGAGCAGTATTGGCTGACTCACCGCTTCGCGAGCAGGCTCGCTCCCCACATTTCATTAGGATATTTCTGAATTTTTCTTGTTGCGCCTTGACGATATCGCTCCAATAGGTTTTGATTGCTTACGTTATCTTTCGAATCGAAACTTATCCCGCCATGTCGAAACGCAACACGCCACAACGCCGGCACAACATCCTTGCCTTGCTCCAGGAGCAGGGTGAGGTCAGTGTGGATGAACTGGCCAAGCGCTTCGAAACCTCGGAAGTTACGATTCGCAAGGACCTCGCCGCCCTGGAAACCAACGGCCTGCTGCTGCGGCGCTACGGTGGCGCGGTGCCAATGCCGCAGGAATTGGTGGCCGATAACGGGCAGACCGTCTCCAAGTACAAACTCGCCATTGCCCGGGCCGCTGTGAAGCGGATCCGCGAACATGCGCGCATCATCATCGACAGCGGCAGCACTACGGCGGCCATGATTCCTCAACTCGGCCAACAGCCAGGCTTGGTGGTGATGACCAATTCCCTGCATGTCGCCAATGCCTTGAGCGAATTGGAGCATGAGCCGGTGCTGTTGATGACCGGCGGCACTTGGGACCCTCACTCCGAGTCGTTCCAGGGCCAAGTGGCCGAGCAGGTCCTGCGTTCCTACGATTTCGACCAGCTGTTCATCGGCGCCGACGGCATCGATCTGGTTCGAGGTACCACCACCTTCAACGAACTGCTGGGCCTGAGCCGCGTGATGGCTGAGGTGGCCCGCGAAGTGATCGTGATGGTGGAGGCCGACAAGATCGGCCGCAAGATTCCCAACCTGGAGCTGCCGTGGAGCAGCGTCCATACCCTTATTACCGATGATCGCCTGCCCGTAGAGGCCCGCGATCAGATTCAGGCCCGCGGCATCACCTTGATCTGCGCGCCTGTCAGCCAGGAGAAATAGCATGTGTGGAATTGTCGGCGCCGTTGCTGAACGCAACATCACTGCAATCTTGCTCGAGGGCCTCAAGCGCCTGGAATACCGCGGCTACGACAGCGCCGGTGTAGCGGTGTTCACCAACGACGAGAAGCTCGAGCGCATGCGTCGCCCAGGCAAGGTCAGCGAGCTGGAACAGGCCCTGGAGGCCGAACCGCTGATCGGTCGCCTTGGCGTTGCCCACACTCGCTGGGCCACCCATGGCGCGCCATGCGAGCGTAACGCTCACCCGCACTTTTCCGGCGACCTGGCGGTGGTGCACAACGGCATCATCGAAAACCACGAAGCTTTGCGTGAACAGCTCAAGGCGCTCGGCTATGTGTTCAGCTCGGACACCGACACTGAAGTCATCGCTCACTTGCTCAATCACAAGCTCAAGGATCTGGTGGACCTGACTGTGGCCCTCAAGGCCACCGTCAAGGAACTGCACGGTGCCTATGGCCTGGCGGTCATCAGCGCGAAACAACCCGATCGCCTGGTGGCGGCCCGCAGCGGCAGCCCTTTGGTTATCGGCCTGGGCCTGGGGGAAAACTTCCTGGCCTCCGATCAGTTGGCGCTGCGCCAGGTCACCGATCGCTTCATGTACCTGGAAGAAGGCGACATCGCCGAAATACGCCGCGACAGCGTGCAGATCTGGGATCTGGCCGGCAAAAGCGTGGAACGTGAGACTGTCCAATACCGCGACGGTGCCGAAGCTGCCGACAAAGGCGAGTTCCGCCACTTCATGCTCAAGGAAATCCACGAACAACCGGCTGTGGTGCAACGCACCCTGGAAGGCCGCATGAGCCAGAGCCAGGTCCTGGTCCAGGCATTCGGTCCACAGGCGGCGGAGTTGTTCGCCAAGGTCCGCAACGTGCAGATCGTGGCCTGCGGCACCAGTTATCACGCCGGCATGGTCGCCCGTTACTGGCTGGAAGAACTGGCGGGTATCCCGTGCCAGGTCGAAGTCGCCAGCGAGTTCCGCTATCGCAAAGTGGTGGTGCAGCCCGATTCGCTGTTCGTCACCATTTCCCAGTCCGGCGAAACCGCCGACACCCTGGCCGCCCTGCGCAATGCCAAGGAACTGGGGTTCCTCGCCAGCCTGGCGATCTGCAACGTCGGCATCAGCTCGCTGGTGCGCGAGTCCGACCTGACCCTGCTGACCCAGGCCGGTCGTGAAATCGGTGTGGCGTCGACCAAGGCGTTCACCACGCAACTGGTGGGCCTGCTGTTGCTGACCCTGTCCTTGGGCCAGGTTCGCGGCACCCTGGGTGAAGGCGTCGAGGCCAAGCTGGTGGAAGAACTGCGTCGCCTGCCTGCCCGCCTGGGCGAAGCCTTGGCCATGGACAGCACCGTGGAAAAAATCGCCGAGCTGTTCGCCGAGAAGAACCACACCCTGTTCCTCGGCCGTGGCGCGCAATTCCCGGTGGCGATGGAAGGGGCCTTGAAGCTCAAGGAAATCTCCTACATTCACGCCGAGGCCTACCCGGCCGGCGAGCTCAAGCACGGTCCGCTGGCGCTTGTGGATAACGACATGCCCGTCGTCACCGTCGCGCCGAATAACGAGCTGCTGGAAAAGCTCAAGTCCAACCTGCAGGAAGTCCGCGCCCGCGGCGGCCAGTTGATTGTCTTTGCTGACGAAAAGGCCGGCATGACCAATGGCGAAGGTACCCACGTGGTGCACATGCCACACATCCACGACATCCTGTCGCCAATCCTCTACACCATCCCGCTGCAACTGCTGTCGTACTACGTCGCTGTGCTCAAGGGCACGGATGTGGACCAGCCGCGGAATTTGGCGAAGTCTGTGACGGTGGAGTGAGTCGTCCCTGCTGATTCCAAGTAATAAGTCCTTTCGGGTTTAGCGCTGCTAAACCCGATCATCAAACCAGACACTCCGTACTGTCGAGCCTGGGGTAACCACGCCGCTGCGTGTTACTCCTGCCGTCGCCTTAGCCGTCAGGCCAGTAACGTCTGGGCTGATCCCTTCGATTTAGCAAGCACAGTCTCTATACAAAGTATTTTTTTATTTAGCGCGATTTTTTGAAGAAATACTTTCATAAGTTGCCCTTCCGAGCAGATGTTGGGGAGATGTATGCTAGTATTTTTTCAAATTCCTGCAGAAATTGAAAAAATACAGCCATGCCTAAAAAAACCGCACCCCTCATGCCGTCAGCCGAGCGGCTCCTGCGCCAGTTTGGTGAACGCATTGAGCTGGCTCGTAAGCGCCGTAAGATAACGGCGGCGCAAATGGCGGCGCGGGCAGGCATGAGCGCCCCCACGTTGAGAGCGCTGGAGAGTGGCAGCCCCGCTGTGACCATCGGCGCCTACGTTTCAGTGCTAGTAGCCTTGGGGTTGGAGAAGGACCTCGAATTGCTCGCACGCACAGATGAGTTAGGCCGTGATCTGCAAGATGCTGAGTTGAAAGGGCGCTCTGCGGTCGAGCACATCAAGCCAAAAGTACGGCTGCCCAGTGAGTTTCATTGGAACAACCTGGTCAGCGTTTCAGCGAAAGAGAATATTTCTACATCGCCAGCCGCTGACAGTCGGAGCCAGACAAGCTCTGAACTGGCCAAGAAACTTTTAGGGGACGACGATGCCTGAAAGGATTTTCGTCTACGCAGACTGGGATGAAACAGCACCGGTACTGCTTGGGACCCTTCATTCCCGCAGATTGGCAGGATCCGAGCGTATGGAATTTGAATACGCGCGGGCTGTTCTTCAAACCATCCACACTCAAATCGCCATCGACCCTCGGATTCAGCCTTACGAAGGACGGCAATATCCAGCGAGAAATTGCTTTGGGTGCGTATCGGACTCCTCACCTGATCGATGGGGGCGACTGCTGATGGATCGTCGCTTGGAGCGGGATAAAAGAGCAGGAGTTGTACCGCAGGACGCACGGCTATTTGACTCGGACTACCTCATCGGTGTCCACGACGTCTACCGGGTAGGGGGACTGCGTTTCAAAGTCGAGGAAGAGGGAGAGTTCCTTGATGACCATGTGGAGCAAGCCGCCCCACCCATGGCCCGCATGCGTGAGCTTGAAGAGGCTTCGCGTCGATTTGAAGCTGGAGAGGATTGGGGGGCTCAGGGTCAGGACTGGATTCGAATGCTCATTGCCCCAGGTGGCTCTCTGGGTGGAGCGAGGCCCAAGGCAAGCGTAGTAGATGACGATCACGCTCTCTGGATAGGAAAGTTCCCCAGTAATAGAGATACCCACGATGTAGGCGCTTGGGAGATGGTCGTCAACACATTGGCCCAAGGCTGTGAGCTATATGTTGCCGAAGGAAGAGCGCAACGATACGCAAGTGATCACCACTGTTTCATGGTTAAGCGTTTTGACAGAACAGCAGAGGGTGGGCGACTTCACTTTGCTTCAGCGATGACTCTGACGGAGCACCAGGATGGTGATGGGCATGAGACAGGGGCAAGCTATCTGGAGATTGCAGAGGTATTGATAAGGGCGGGTGCCGCACCCGAAGCAGATCTTCGCGAGCTTTGGCGAAGAATAGTCTTCAACATGCTGGTTTCGAATACTGACGATCATCTACGAAACCATGGCTTCCTATTAGTGCCAGGGCGCGGTTGGCGTCTTTCGCCTGCATATGACATGAACCCTGTCCCTGGCGACACTGGCTTGAGGCTCAACGTTTCAGAGGCAGATAACGCCATAGACCTTGATTTGGCAATGAGCGTGGCCGGCTACTTCCGCGTGTCTGCTGACGATGCCAGACAAACCATCGAGCGATTCCAGGGGGTCGTCAGAAAATGGCCCAGGGTCGCGCGCTATCTGGGAATTTCCTCTAATGAGCAGGAGCGGATGGCGCCAGCATTTGCGCTTGCCCGCTAAGCGCTACTCCAGAAAACACCGATCAAACAGATATACGCTACCCGGTCTGAGATTTTCTACCGTGCGTTGCGGGCGGCCGCCTTCGCCGCTTTTCTTGCGACCGGTTTCCTGCAGGTAACCGGCCTCGGTCATCTTCAGCAAACGCTGGCGCATGCTGGTCTTGAGCACCGGGCGGTCGAGCACCACGGAGAAAATATTCACCGCTTCCGGCGCGCTGAATTCCGGACCCAGGAACATCAGTGGCAGGCTGCTGTAGAGGGCCTTGGACAACAACCGCTCCTGGACAGCCGCCACCAGGCTGTTGTGATCGAAAGGAAGTTTGATCGAGGCGTCAGCGACGTCCTTGAGGGGGAAAAATCCCTGGTGTTCGGCGAGCTGGACCGCATCGCTGACAATCGCCAGGTAGAACGTCGAGGACGACCAGCAGCGTGGATCGCGGAATGCGTCGCCGACGGTGCCCACCTGTTCGATCCAGGCCAGCGGCATGCCGACCTTGTTTGAATGACGCAGGCGCTCCACGGCGTCGTTCAGTGTGAGGTCTTCGACACCACCATTGACCACGATCCCGGGCAGGGCCCAATGACCGGTGAACGGCTCGGCTTCCCGTCGGTTCAGGAGGATTTCCAGCGCCTGGGTCTCCCGGCAGAAGCGCAGCACACAGAGGTCGATGGTGTGCAGATAATCGCGCGCGGGGGCTGTGTTAGTGGGCATGTCGATTTCCGTGGGTAGCGTAAAGGTCATAGTTTAACGGGTTCATGCCGGGTGCCATCCAGTCGATGGGAAGCGGCTTGCCCAAGGCCAGTCGTTCGCGAACCCCTGTGCTGCGCACGTGGATCTTTTCCTCCACGCAAAGGATGGAAAAACGCTCCAGCAATTCCTGGCCGCGATAGAAGGTCGGCAGCTGATCCGCGACATCCCGACCCACCACCAACGCGATCCGCTTGCCGTCCAGGGCCAGGCTGTCGGCGAGGTGGGCGAGCAGGGTGTAGCTGTAGATTGCGCCTTCAACGCCACGGGCCACGACCTGTTCCACCCGGCTTGCCCGCACTTCGGCGCGGCACAGCGGCTGAACCTTCTCGACGATCGATTCCAGCCAGCTCAGGCGCACCTCATAGTCAACCATTTGCTTGCCGTAGGGATGCCGCAAGCTGGGGACCACCAGCACGCGTCTGGCCTGGCATGAGGCCTCGATCATCACCTGGGCGTGACCGGCGTGAGGAGGGTTGAAGGCACCGCCATAAAGGGCTATCTCGAACATGGCTTATCCTCTATTGGTACATGACATGTACTCTATCAGTAAAATCTTTCTGGTGAAAATCGGCTTTTAGCTGAGCCATAGGCACTGATTAGAGAAGGATCAGCAAAAATATTTTCTGCGAGTGGCTTGTTATGAAAGTACACATTATGTACTCTCGTGACCATGAAGAGGAGAAACCCAGCATGAACAGCCTGACCCGGAAAACCGCTTCCTTCGATGTCGATGCGCAAAAGAGCTTCACGCCGTTATGCCCCGATGAGCTTCCAGTGCCGGGCGGTGACCAGATTGGCGGCGAGCTGAATTTCATCGCGTCCCTGGCCAGCCTCCGTATCGGCAGCAAGGACGCCCATACGCCCCTGGCCCCATGGGTAGTCGCCGATCACGCGCAAATGTTCGTGCCCACCGGGCTCGAGCACGCCGACATCACCTGGGTCAGCCACTGCGTTCCTGGCACCGAAGGTTTTGCCTTGCTGGATCAACTGCCGACCCCCTACGACTACGACTATTTCGTCTGGAAGGGTGTCGAGCCGGATTTGCACCCGTACGGCGCCTGCTACCACGACCTGCACGGCAAGCTGTCCACCGGGGTGATCGAGTACCTCAAAAGTCTGGGTGTGGAGCAGGTCATTGTCGGTGGGCTGGCGCTGGATTTCTGCGTCAAGACCACCGCGCTGCAACTGGCCGCCGCCGGCTTCGAGGTGATCATTCACCTTCCGGCCTGCCGGGCCATCAGTGAGGAGGGGGCTCTTCAAGCCATTCACGACATGCAGCAAGCAGGCATTTCGGTTGCCGCGACTCGCGAAGAAACCATCCGCCTGGCAAACGCATAAGGAATTGACATGGACAGTGCATACGATTCAAGCAACGGCGTCATCCAGAGCCTTCTGGATACCGACTACTACACCTTCACCATGATGCAGGCGGTCTTGCACCAGCACCCGAATGTCGAGGTGGAATACCAGTTCATCGTGCGTTCCAAAGAGCGGCTCGGTCACCTGATCCCGGACATTCGTGTGGAGCTGGAGAAGCTCGCCGGGCTGCAGCTGCGCGAGGGGGAGCAGCGGTTTCTGTTCAACAAGCGTTTCCGTGAGTACCTGACACCGGACTTCGAACAGTTTCTCGGCCTGTTTCGCTTCAATTTGCGCTACATACATGTTTCGGAAGTCGACGGCCAACTGCACATCCGCGTCCGTGGGCCGATGCTGCACTGCATCATGTTCGAGCAACCGGTGTTGGCAATGGTCAGCGAACTGCGCAACCGCGAGAAATACCCCGAAGTCGAGTTGGCCGACGTCACCCGCAAGCTGTACCAGAAGTTCGAATGGCTGGAGAAAAATGCCAGTCGTGAAGAGCTCGCCGAGTTTCGCGTTTCAGACTTCTCCACCCGGCGGCGCCTGTCGTTCAGGGCCCAGCGTGAAGTGGTGAATGTGATGCGCAGCGATTTTCCTGGGGTCTTTGTCGGCACCAGTAACGCTCACTTGGCCTACGAGTTCGATCTGCCCCTGATCGGCACCATGGCTCACCAATGGTTGATGGTGCACCAGCAACTGGGGCGGTTACGCGAGAGCCAGAACGCAGCGTTGGAAAACTGGGTGCACGAGTATCGCGGCCGGCTCGGTATCGCCCTGACGGACTGCATCAGCACTGACTTCTTCCTCAAGGATTTCGACCTGTACTTCGCCAAGCTTTATGACGGCCTGCGCCAGGATTCCGGTGACCCGATCATCTGGGCTGACAAGGTGCTGGGGCGCTACCAGGAACTGGGCATCGATCCACGTACCAAGGACCTGATGTTCTCCGATGGCCTCAATTTCGAAAAGTGCCTGCCGATCCTGCGTCATGTTCGCGGCAAGGCCAAATTCGGTTTTGGCATGGGCACCAGCCTGGCCTGCGATGTTGACGGTGTCGAACCGCTGAGCATCGTCATGAAACTGGTGCGGGTCCACGGCGAGCCGGTGGTGAAGTTCTCCGACGATCCGATCAAGAACGTCTGCGAGGATGCCTCGTTTCTGCGGTACGCCGCCCAAGTGTTCAACGTTGCCCTGATCAATCCACAGTTGGGAGCCTGATATGACTACGCTTGCGCAAGACCGCATTGCCCGGGAACTGGGTATCGACCGCCAACTCACCCGGGGCGACGAAGCAACCGAGATTGCCCGCCGCATCGAATTCATAAAGCAGATATTGCGCGAGTCGGGTTGCAAGTCCCTGGTCCTGGGTATCAGTGGCGGCGTCGATTCGCTCACCGCCGGCCGTCTATGCCAGCTCGCGGTGGAGCAACTGCGGGGTGAAGACTACGCGGCGCGATTTATCGCCGTCCGGCTGCCGTACAAGGCCCAGGCGGACGAACAAGACGCCCAGGCTTCCCTGGACTTCATCCGCCCGGACTCGATCACCACCAGCAACATCGCTGCGTGTGTCGACGGGCTGATGGGCAGTATCGAAATCGATGGCTTGCAGCCTTCGGCCGAGCTCACCGACTTTGCCAAAGGCAACGCCAAGGCCCGGGCACGGATGCTGGCGCAATACGCTATTGCCAATCTGAGCAACGGGTTGGTGGTTGGCACCGATCATGGGGCAGAGGCGGTGATGGGGTTTTTCACCAAGTTCGGCGACGGCGCGTGCGACCTGGCACCGTTGTCCGGGCTGACGAAGACTCAGGTGAGAGGGTTGGCCGACGCGATGGGTGCCCCCGCGTACCTGGTGCGCAAGGCGCCGACCGCGGACTTGGAAGACCTGGCACCCGGCAAGTTGGATGAAGTGGCGTATGGCTGCAGCTACGAGGAAATCGATGCGTATCTGATGGGTGAAGAGGTACCGCCTCAGGCGCGACAGATCATCGAACGTGCCTATCTCAAAACGGCCCACAAACGAGCATTGCCACGGGTCCCGCCAACCCGATTCCAATGATGTTCAGATTCTGAAGGTGTTGACCATTTGTTGCAGGCGGCGCGACTGGTTTTCCAGTTCGGTGCAGGCCCGCAAGGTGGATTGCAAATTGCCGACCATTTCCTGGTTCAGGTCATTGATGTGGCTGATGTCGCGATCCAGATTGTCCACCACTGAGGTCTGTTCTTCGGTGGCGGTGGCGACGGACAAGTTGATCTCGTCGATCTCGCCGATGCCCAGCAGCACGCGATTGAGTCGCTCGCCCGCGAGCTTGGCGGCACTGACGTTGTCGTCGCTGTGACGCTGGCTTTCGAGCATGGCGCTCACGGCGCTGCCAGCACCTGCTTGCAGCTCCTCGATCATGCTGTGGATTTCCTGAGCTGATTGTTGGGTGCGATGGGCGAGCGTACGTACTTCGTCCGAGACCACCGCAAAACCGCGTCCGGCATCCCCGGCGCGGGCGGCCTCGATGGCGGCGTTAAGGGCCAGCAAGTTGGTCTGGTCGGAGATGCCTTTGATGACGTCGAGGATACGTCCGATCTTCAGCGTTTTTTCATTAAGGCTTTCGATGTCCCGGCGGGTATTGACCACTTGCGACGAGAGCTGCGACATGGCGCTGATATTGCGCTGCACCACAGACTGGCCTTCCTGGGTCTGATCCCGGGTATCCGAGGCTCGGCTTGACGCATGAGCGGCGCTGCGGGCGATTTCCTGGGCCGCGGCCCCAAGCTCATTGATTGCCGTGGCGACGTTATGGGTCAGGGCCGATTGAGTGTCAGAGCTTTTCAGGGAGGCGTTTGACGCCTGGCTGACCTGTGCCGCCAATTGGGTGAGCTGGATACTGGACGCCAGGACTTCCCGGATCGATTGCTGGATACGTTCGACGAAGCGATTGAACCCTCCCGCCATCATGCCGAACTCATCCCGGGACAGGCTGTGCAGGCGCTGGGTCAGGTCGCCTTCTCCATCGGCGATGGATTGCATGGCCAAGCCCATGCTGCGCAATGGTCGCATCAGGGCGTTGATCAACAGGCCTAGCAAACCGACCGTGACCAGCATGGCGATCAATGTGGCGACCAGCGCCGAGGTGCGGAATTCGTGGAGTGCGGCGTAGGCTTTGTCTTTATCCACCGAAAGACCGATGGACCAGTGCAGCGAGGGTAGGCCATTGATCGGCGTAAACGTGACAATCCGTGTTCGGCCGTTTTCCTGCACTTCATTCAAGGCGTTGTTGATGCTCGGCGGGCCTTCGGGGAACGCTTGTGTGAGAGTCTTGGTCACCAGTGTGTTGTCCGGGTGCACCAGGATCTTGCCGTCGTCGCTGACCAGGAAGGCATAGCCTATGCCGTTGAGGTCCACGGCATTGATGATTTTCGCGAGCTGCTCCAGGCTCAGGCTCGCACCCAGCACACCGACGGCCTTGCCATTGACCTTGATCGGAGCCGCCTGGGTCATGATCAGATAATCAATACCGGCACCGATGTAGGGTTCGGTCAGCACCGGTTCAAGGGTACGCGCCGCGTCTTTGTACCAGGCGCGCTGGCGAACGTCGTACCCGTCGGGCATTACCCGGTCGGGATGAATAAAGAAACGACTGTCTTCAAGGCCGGCGTAGCTGGCGATGAAGGTCTTTGTAATGATGTCCTGGGAGAGAATCGCGCCAATGGTCTGCGGGGTGGGATTGGCGGCGATGGTTTGGGCGGCACCTTCGATCAATAGGATCCGACCGGCCAGCCAGCTGTCGAGGTTCGCGCCTAGCAACTGGCCGGTGGCTTGTAAGTTGCGGTGCAGTGCTTCGCGGGTGCTGGCTTGCTGGCGATGGTCGTTGAACAACGAGAAAGACAGGAATACCGCCATCACGATGACGCAGGCACCCAGAAGAATCTTGTGCCCGAATTTCAGATTGATGCCCATGAGGAATTCTCGTCTGGTTTGTTTTTTTATGGATGGAACCCCCGCAGGCTCAGGGCTGGTCGAAGATTTAATGAGCGGGCAGATTTTGTCGAACTAGAAAAAACGATGGGTCATCGTGAGTTTTTTTGTGGGTATGAAAGAGGTGCGAATGGAGTTTTCAAAGTGGACCTCGGGTCCCGAACGGAGTGGGCAAATGACACAGGCAACCAGCACCAAAGATCGCGTACGCATCAAGCACGTCGAAGTCCTCTCGGACAATTGGTACGTGCTGCGCAAGACCACCTATGACTACCTCGGTCGCAACGGCCAATGGCGCGAGCTGACGCGCGAGACCTACGACCGTGGCAACGGCGCCACCATCCTGCTGTACAGCAAGGCCAAGCAGACCGTGGTACTGACCCGGCAATTCCGCTTCCCGGCCTTCGTCAATGGCCACGATGACCTGTTGATCGAAACCTGCGCCGGCCTGTTGGACAACGACGACCCGCACACCTGTATCCGCAAGGAAACCCAGGAAGAAACCGGCTATATCATCCAGGACGTGCGCAAGGTGTTCGAAGCCTTCATGAGCCCGGGTTCGGTGACTGAGCGGTTGCATTTTTTCGTCGGCGAGTACTTTGACGAAGACAAGCAGCACGAAGGCGGTGGCCTGGAAGAAGAAGGTGAAGAAATCGAAGTGCTGGAGCTGTCCCTCGACCAGGCCCTGGGCATGATCGAGACCGGAGAGATTTGCGACGGCAAGACCATCATGCTGTTGCAGTACGCCAAGCTGCATCGGTTGCTGGATTAGCCCCAGGCCTTCTGTGGGCGGACCTCAGCGCAGCCGTGTTCAAGGGCTGCGCGTTTTTTTGTTCAGCTGGATTGGGCCTCGCTGTCTTCCTGCATATCGTCCAGGTATTGCGGCTGGTCCGTCTGCTCCGGCAGTTCGGTCACGACGCTGAAGTCGCTGATTTCGATGGCGCCGACGCCATGACCGAGCAAATGAAAGGAAAACGCCTTGCGCTGCTGCGGGTTGTCGAAACTGATGTTCATCACCAGCGGCTGGTCGGGTGTCACCGCGACGTCGGTGGGCAGGTCCATCAGCACTTCCTTCTCGAACTCCTTGGCCTTGAGGGAAATGTAGGCGGCATGGTCAGCCTCCACGGTGCGGATGGTCAGGCTGACGCGGGTCTGTGAACCCTTGGGCATTTCCAGGTATTGGGCGCCGATCAGGTTGTCGGTCCAATCGTTGGTGACCTGGGCCGGCAGCGGGATTTTATCCGTGCTGCCGAATTGATAATGCTGGTTCAAGGGTGTGCGCATCAGGGTCTGGCCCAAGGCCATGGCCTGGGCTCCAATCAGCCTGGCGCGCTGGCCGCTGTATTGCCCGCCGTAGGTGGCGCGGTCGGCGATGAAGCCTTCGCTGGTGTAGTAACGGCAATGCTGGAGGAAGTCGCACTCGGTAAACGTGCCCTTGCCGTCGTGATAGCGCAGCTTGCCGTTGGTGAACGACATGATCTCCCGGCCCGTCGGGTAGTCCCTGAACAGCGAGCGGCCGGACAACGACGTGGGCACCGCAAAGCCGAAGTAATCGAGGATCGAGGCGGTCAGGTCGACGTGGCCGTAGGTCCCTGACTTGATCCGGGGCAACGGTTCCGGGGCCAGGGTCAGGTTGAATCCCCAGGACGACGCCAGGCGTACGTCGTCGATGCCGTGGGATTCGTCCGAGGTGATGACCACCAGGGTGTTCTCCAGGATGCCTTGGCGTTCCAGGCCCGCCAGGAAGCTCGCCAGTGCGTCATCCAGATAACCCACCGCCGCCTGCTTGGCGGTGTCGTAGCGTTGCAGGTATTCATCCGGCGCCGAGTAGGGCTGGTGCGTGCCCACGGTCAGCAGGGTCAGCATCCAGGGCTTGTCCGTTTGTTGCAGTTGCCCGACGTAGTCCAGCGCGCCTTCGAAGAAGGTCCTGTCGTCCTTGCCCCACGGGAATTCCAGGTAGGCGGGACGAGTGAACCACTCCATGCCCAGGGTCGTGTCGAAGCCGATGTGCGGCATGATCCGATCCTTGGCCATGAACCGCAGGCCCGCGCCCTGGAGGAAATGCGTGGAAAAGCCGTTCTGGCGCAACTGGGCCGGTAGACAGGCCTGGTTGCGCTGGGTCTGGTTGAGCATTTCGACGCCTTTGGGCGTACCGTCGTCGAGTTTGTCGTAGTCGCCACACAGCATCGCGTACAAGCCACGAATGGTCTGATGGCTGTGCAGGACGTAATCGGGGGTGTTCATGCCGCGCTCGGCCCAGGCACTGAGGTGCGGCATCAGGTTCTCCTGATAGCTGCTTTTCAGGGCCTGACGGTTGGCGCTGACGTAGGCCCCGGGAATGCCCTCCAGGGCGATGACCAGGACGTTGCGTGCACGCCCCGGTTCGGCCAGCAACCTGTTGCCATCGAGGTCCAGGCGGGTCAGCCCTGCCATGGCCGGGGCTGGGTCCACTGTATCGCCGTCGAGCCATTGCCGGGCTTGATCCTGCCCGGCGGCGATACCCGCCGTGACGAGTTGGTGAGGCAGGTTGAACACATTCCATTGGTCCGCCTCGCTGGGGCGCCAGGACTGCAACGCGCCGTGGCCCATCAGGAGCAACACGGGCACGGCCCAGGCGTGACGAGGCAAGCGTGGCGCCTGGCGTGGGCGGTGGGTCCATTGGATCGCCAGCCAGAACGCCAGCGCGGCCAACTGGAGCGCGGCCAGCCACGGATGAGCGAAGCCGCCGCTGGTGGAATTTTCAACGAACTGCGGGTCGGTCAGATAATGAATGTCCGAAGGATTGGGCATTCGCCCGACCGCGCTGACCAACTCGATGCTGGCCAGGGTCAACGCACTCCAGGCCAGCAATACCGGCAATGCCAGCCACCAGGGGCGACGGTAAAGCAACGCGATCAGTAGCCCACCGATGCCCAGGTCCGACAGATAACCCAGCGGGTCGGACCAGCCCAGGGCCAGGCGCAGGCCCATGGGGACGAGTAATACGCAGCCAATCAGGGCGATGAGGGAGGCGAGGGGATGGGTTAAGTGGCGGTAAAAAACTTTCACAGCAGGTCTTCCAGTTGAAGCCAATCCATTAAACAGCACGCGATGACCCTGTGGGAGCGAGCCTGCTCGCGATAGCGTTGTGTCAGTCGATAAGAATTTGTGCTGATCGACGCTATCGCGAGCGGGCTCGCTCCCACAAAGGGGGTTCACCCACAGGGTGGTCTTACAGTCATTAAACTGTCACAAAAATGGATGGTACCAAGCACAGTCGCCAGCGGTCGGGCCAATGTCCCAGTGTCCGGCGGCGTTACGCTGTGGTTCACTGGCCCAGGTCTCTACAATGGCCGTGTAGCGCGGCTTTGGGCCGGGTAAAAAACTTGTATCAGGATTTCTCATCGGGGGATGGATGGACAGGTTCCAGGAAATGCAGGTTTTCCTTGCCGTGGCCCAGGAGTCGGGGTTTTCGGCGGCGGCGCGGCGCCTGGGGCTGTCGGCGGCCAGCGTCACGCGGGCGGTGGCGGCGTTGGAGCAACGCATCGGCACGCCCTTGCTGGTGCGCACCACGCGCAATGTGTACCTGAGCGAAGCTGGCCAGCGTTTTCTCGAGGACTGTCGCCGGATCTTGAGCGATTTGCAGGAAGCCGAGGATTCGGCGGCCGGTAGCCACGTCCAGCCCCGTGGGCAGCTGACGATTACCGCACCGGTGCTGTTCGGTCAGTCGTTCGTCACGCCGTTACTGGTGGATTACCTGCAGCGGTTTCCCGAGGTCTGCATCAACGCCTTGCTATTGGACCGCACGGTCAGCCTGGCCGAGGAGGGCATCGACGTTGCCCTGCGTATTGGCGAACTGCCGGATAGCAACCTGCACGCCGTGCGTGTCGGTGAAGTGCGGCGGGTGGTGTGCGGCTCCCCTGATTTCTTCGCGCGCCATGGGCGGCCCCGGCATCCGGATGACTTGGAACGAATGCCCGTGGTGGCGTCATCGGCCATTGGCCAGGTCAAAAGCTGGACCTTCGTCGACTCGGGCCAACCGTTGGCCGTCCGGCCCGTGCCTAGGCTGGTGGTGACGGCCAACCAGGCCGCGATCACCGCCGCCTGCCAGGGACTGGGGATGACGCGAGTGCTGTCTTATCAGGTGACGGGCAACGTGGCCGCTGGTGAACTGGAAATCGTCCTGGCCGATTTCGAATTGCCGCCTCTGCCGATCCATGTGGTGTACCAGGGCGGACGCAATGCGCCCGCGCGGGTCCGTAGCTTTGTCGACTTCGTCGTCAGTGCGTTGCGCGAACATCCGGCTTTGAATGGCTGAAGCATTATTTCTTTGGGCGAAACAATGGATTGCGTTTCTGGGTGATTCTCTTGTTTTTGCCTGGAGCGGAAGATGACTCCATCGACGCCGTTGTGCTGATGGCGTCACTTGCAGCGGAGTCGACCATGAACCCTATCAAGCACTATCACTTCCCGCTTTCCGGCCATTCCCATCGCGTTCAACTGATGCTTTCGTTGCTCGGGCTACCTGTCGAGGAGATCTTCGTCGACTTGGCCAAAGGGGCGCACAAACAGGCGGATTTCCTGGCGCTCAATGCGTTTGGCCAGGTCCCGGTCATTGACGATGACGGTGTGGTATTGGCGGATTCCAATGCGATCCTGGTGTACCTGGCGCTCAAATATGGCGAGGGCCGTTGGTTGCCGAGCGATCCAATCGGCGCCGCCCGGGTGCAGCGCTGGTTGTCGGCGGCGGCCGGGCCGATTCATGCGGGGCCGGCCACGGCGCGGCTGATCACGGTGTTTGGCGCGCCCTACAACGCCGAGGACGTGATTGCCCGTTCCCACAACGTGCTGAAAGTCATTGATCAGGAATTGAGCAGCCGCGCTTATCTGGCGGGTGATACGGTGACCATCGCGGACATCGCCGGCTACAGCTACATCGCCCATGCACCGGAAGGTAATGTGTCGTTGGAGGACTATGCCAATGTACGGGCCTGGCTGGCGCGGATCGAAGCCTTGCCCGGGTTCGTGGGCATGCCGCGTACGATTGCCGGGTTGCAAAAGCAGGCCTGAGCATTTGAATGGGGGGGCTGTGTGGCGAGGGAGCTTGCTCCCGCTGGGTTGCGAAGCAACCCCCTGAAAAGGGCGCGCGGTGTGCCTGGCATGGCTGCGGTGTCGGCTTTGGGGCTGCTGCGCAGCCCAGCGGGAGCAAGCTCCCTCGCCACAGGGTGAGCTATGTCCCGGTACAAACACGGATCCAGTTGGGGGGATCAGGCGTAGGAAAGCGCCTTTTCCTCCAGCAGTTCCTCGTACAGTCGCACCCACTTGTGGCCCATCTCCTCGGAAGTGAACAACTGCCGGTAACGGGCTTCGGCCCTGGCACCCATGGCCTGGGCTTGTGCCGGGTTTTCCCACAGGGTGCGCATCGCTTCGCGGAACGCCTCGGGATCGCTCGGTGGCACCACCAGGCCGGTTTCGTCGTGGATATTGATGTAGCTGGTACCGGTGCCGATTTCGCTGGAGATCATCGGCTTGCCGGACATCGCGCCTTCGAGCAGGGAGATACCAAAGGCTTCGGAGCGCAGATGCGAAGGAAACACGATGGCATAACTCAGTTCCAGCAGCGCGACCTTGTCTTCATCCCCCAGGCGTCCGAGGAAATGCAGGTTGCGCAGGCCCAAGGCTTTCGCCTGGGCGTGCAGTTGTTTTTCCAGCGGGCCGGCGCCCACAATGACTACGGGGTAATCCACGCCTTTGAGGGCGTCGAGCAGAATGTGCAGGCCTTTGTAGTAACGCATCACCCCCACGAACAAAAAGAACCGCTCCCCTAGTTTTGCCTTCCACTCCGCCATGCGCTCGGGGTCAGGCTGTGGATAACTGGTCTTGTTCAGGCCGTAGGTGATGATCCGGGTCTTGGCGCTGTATTCCTTGAGTACATCGCTGGTACGAACATAGTTCGGTGAGGCGGCGACGATACGGTCAGCGCCGTCCAGGAAGCGTCGCATCAGCGGCCGATAAAGCTTGAGCAGGTGCCGCTGGCGAACGATGTCCGAATGGTAGGTCACGACGTAGGGCTTTTTCATGGCACTGCAAAAATGCACCAGGTCCATGAATGGCCAGGGGAAGTGGTAGTTGATCACGTCCGCTTCGGCGGCCAGCTCACGGAATTTCTTGAAAACGCTGTAGGAGAAACCGGTGGACGCCAGTTGGAAGTCCATTCGGGCTTGATGGACGACATGCTGTCGGATCTTGATCGGCTCGGGCGCGGGCTGCCTGCTCAGGGTCAACACGGTGTTATCGATATTCAACCGGTCAGTGCTGTCGCACAGCTGGAAGATGACCTGTTCGATGCCGCCCATGGAGTCGGGCAGATAGGTTTTGAAAAAGTGCAGGACTCGCATTCAACCTCCCAATACCTGGCGATACGCTTGGGCGGTGACCTTTGCACAGCGTTCCCAGGAAAACAGCGCCGCTTGTTGCAACCCCGCCTCGCGACACGCTTGCCAGTGCGGGTGATCTTCCATCAACCGGCTCATGGCGTCGCGCATGCCTTGCGGATTGTCCGGCTCGCAGTAATTGCCAGCGGGTCCCGCCACCTCGGGCATCGCCGAGTGACGGGTGGTAATCACCGGTGTGCCACTGGCCATGGCTTCAAGCACCGGTAGGCCAAAGCCTTCGTAGTAAGACGGGAAAATCAGTGCCCGTGCTCCCGCCAATAGCTGGGCGACCTGTTCGTCAGGCAGGTAACCCGCCAGGCAAACATGACCGTCAGCCAGGGCGCATTTCAACTCATCATTGAGCTGTGCCTGTTGCCATCCGCTCATTCCTACGATGAACAGGGGAAAGGTCTGACGCACTGATTCCGGGAGCCCGGCATGGGCGCGCAGGGCCAACGACAGGTTCTTGCGGGGTTCCAGGGTGCCGACACAGAGAAAATAACGGCGGTGCTCCAGGCCATGGGCCTTGAGCACGGCGTCGATCGCTTCCGGTTCGCGTGGGTGGAAACGTGCCGCCACCCCCAGCGGCGCGACCCTCAGGCGCTCGGCAGGCAGGCCAAAATGCTGCTGGGCTTCATCGGCGATGAACTGCGAATCGGTCAGGATCAGTTGCGCCTGTTCCACCGCGCGACCGAGCCGTCGCTCGATTTCCTTCAGGCGTGCCGGTGGTTGTGTTTCGGGGTAGCGCAGGTGCGTGAGGTCATGGAGGGTGATCACCATCGGCCCTTCGAAATCCAACGGCCAGAGGCTGGGTTCGTGATACAGGTCGATGGCCTTTGAACGGCCTTGATCGAAACGTTTCTGCTCCAGCCAGCGCCGTGCCTGATAGGCGCCCGGAACCCGTCGCAGCAAGGGGCTTAGCTTTGAATAACCAGGCTTGGCTGTTTGCGGCAATTGCGGGCTCCAGCCCCAGCCGTGGAACAGTGACAGCTGTACATCCGGTTCCCTGGTCAAGGCAGTCGCCAGCTCGGCTACGTAGTGGCCGATGCCGGTGCGTGGTGCCTGGAGAATGCGCGCGTTGAGGGCTATCCGCATGCTGTTTCCCTGTCGGGGACCACTTCACTGATGTGGCACTCGATCCGCTCCACCAATTGCGCACTGGCCTGGCGCCAGCTCAGCCATTGCCATTGATCCAGGTTACGAGTGGCCGGGAATACTCCGGTACGTTCCATCTCGATGACCAGGTTCGCCAGGCTTTGCGGATCGTCGAGATCGAAATAGGTCATGAACTCGCCGCCGATTTCCCGAAACACTGCGATGTCGCTGCCCATTGCCGGCAAGCCGCGTTGCATGGCCTCCACCAACGGCAGGCCGAAGCCTTCCACGTAGGATGGGAACACCAGTGCAGTAGAGTGTCGATAGGCGTGTTCCAGGCTTTGGTCCACCAGGTTGTTGAACATGAACAGGCGGCTGTCGAGTTGTGGATGACGCCGGATTCGTTCGATCAAGCCCTCGCACTTCCAGCCGATTTTCCCGACGATACACAGCCGTGCCTGGGAACCGGCGGCCCAGGCACGCTCGAATGCATCGAGCAGATAAGCGTGGTTTTTCCGCGGTTCGATGGTGCTGACCATCAGGAACACCGGCTCGGGGCGCTTAAACAGCCTCTGCAAATTCGGGTCGACGGTGTGGGTGGGGTCAATCTGGTCCAGTTCGCTGCCCAGGTGGAAATAATCGAACCAGCGTTCCTGTACCTGCTGCTCGCCAATGCGCCGGACCATTTCCTGGCGAAGCTGGTCGCGGATGGTGGTGGAGATGGCGATGTAGCCGTCGGCGGTGCGGGCGATCCAATCGAACCAACGGTTGAACACCCTCACCAGCCCGGCGTCGCAGAATTGTGGATGGGTCAGGGGAATCAGATCGTAGACCACCGAGATGATCCCGACGCCATCACGCTTGAGCTGTTCGGCCAGAGGAAAGAAATCGGCGTGCCAGGAGGAGTCCAGCAACACCAACTGGTCCCCGGCCCGGTGTTGTAGCGGCACGATGCGCGCCGGGATTTGCCGGTGCCTGAGAAGCAGATTGAGCAGACGAATCGGGAGGCTCAGGCAGCCAAAGACAAACAGCCGACAGCCGGCATATAGCAGGCGGCGAGCCCAGACCGACTGGCTGAAGGGGAACCGCGATTCCAGCGTCCGGTGCCTGAGCCAGAACAGATTGGCTGTTTGCTCCAGCCGTGCGCGCAGGCTGGCCAGGTCCCATGCTTTTTTGGGCGGTGGTGCCAGGCTTTTAACCTCGTAGAGCTTGCCTTGCAGCATCACGACGGGAATGCATTCGCGCTCCAGGTCCTTGGCGGGCAGCTCGCGGATGACATTGCGCACGACCCTCTGGATCCCGGAGTTTGCCTTTGGATTTTCATAGACATAGGTGCATTCCACCAACAGACGGCTCATGGCAACTCCTTTTGCGGCACCGCTTCGACGGCAGTCTGGCTCGAACGCCGGATGCTGGTTTCGGCCTGGAGCCAGGAACAGCCGACGAAATCCTCCTGGCGATTATTGATGACGTGAAACACCAACCCGTAGTCGCGCCATTCGAAATTACGGTCCAGGTGCGAGTCCAGCCGCGACAGGCTGAGCGCGACGGAGTAATTGCCCTTGCCCAGGCGCATGTCGAAACTGAAGCGGAAGGTGATCTGTTCGCCGGCCTTGAGGTCGGTCACGGCTTTGTCCTGGCGATGGGTGTTGATCCCGTACATGGGCTGGCCAAGTCGGTCCTTGATCAAGAAGCCCAGCACCAGCCGCTCAATGTCCTGGCGGATTTCAACCCGCACTTGCAACACCATCGGCTGGCCGATCTCGGCCACTTCCACCGACTGCCCCTGGCTGTTGAGCAGTTGTACATCGATGATGCCCGCCTCGCCGGTGCCGGAAATGGTGCGCACCTGGCCGTTGGCGAGCATCTCCTGGCGCACCACCTGGCCCTCGCGCTGGGCCAGCATCGCGTTGTAGTAATCCATCACTTCTTCCGGCTTGCCGCGCATGGCCATGCGCCCGTGTTCGAGCAGGA
Source organism: Pseudomonas bijieensis (assembly GCF_013347965.1). Lineage (NCBI taxonomy): Bacteria > Pseudomonadati > Pseudomonadota > Gammaproteobacteria > Pseudomonadales > Pseudomonadaceae > Pseudomonas > Pseudomonas bijieensis. The sequence goes on from NZ_CP048810.1 coordinate 4,261,135, forward strand.
TGGCGGTGTCGCAGATCGACTGGATCGCCGAGCGATCGTGAGACACGATCAGCAGCGTGGTGCCGGCCTTGCGGAAGCTGCGGATGCGTTCGAAGCTCTTGTGCTGGAAATAGGCATCGCCCACCGACAGCGCCTCGTCGACGATCAGGATATCCGGGCGCCGGGCGGTGGCGACGCTGAACGCCAGACGCATCTGCATGCCGCTGGAATAGGTGCGCACCGGCTGGTCGATGGCTTCACCGATTTCGGCAAACCCCTCGATCTCGGGCATCAAGGCTTCGATTTCCTCCACCTGCATGCCCAGCAACTGACCGGCCATGAACGCGTTCTGGCGGCCGGTGAAGTCCGGATGAAAGCCCATGCCCAATTCCAGCAACGCGGCGACGCGGCCTTGCAACTGGATGTGGCCGCAGGTCGGTTGGGTGGTGCCGGTGATCATTTTGAGCAAAGTGCTTTTGCCGGCACCGTTGACCCCGACGATGCCGACGGCTTCCCCGGGCTGGATCTCGAAATCCACACCTTGCAGGATCCAGTGCAGTTGATGGCGCGGGCGGGAAAAGGGGATCAGCCATTCGAACAGCCGGCTCCAGCGGTTCGGATACTGCTTGTAGGCTTTGCCCAGGCCGGTGACGCGCAAATGTCCCATCAGAGTTCATCCACCATTTCACCGCCGCGTCGGCGAAACATGCGCAGGCCCAAGGTGCATAACAGCAGGCCGGCCACCAGCAACGGCACCAGCGAGCTCCAGACCGGCCACTGGTTGTAGAGAAACAGGTTCTGATAGCTCTGCATCAGGGCGGTCATGGGGTTGAAGGCGAGCAGTTGCTGGATCGACGGCGGCAGGATGGTCATCGGGTAAACGATCGGCGTGAGCCAGAACCAGAATTGCAGGCAAATGCCGAACAACTGCCCGACATCGCGGAAAAATACATTGAGGATCCCCAGCAGCATGCCCAGCCCGGCGGCGAACAGCACTTGCAGGGCCAGCAACGGCACCAAGGCCAGCAAGGTCATGCCCGGCCAGCGCCCGGTGATCAGCAGGAAACCGAGAAACAGCCCGAGGATGATCGCGAAGTTGATCCCGGCGTTGAACAGTACGATCACCGGCAGGCAGATCCGGGGGAAGCTGATTTTCTTCAGCAGGTTGGCGTTTTCCAGGAACATGCCCTGGCTGCGGGTGGTGATTTCCGCGAACAAACCCCAGGTCAGTAGCCCGGCACAGAGGTAGACGCTGTAGGCCATGCCGTCTTCCACCCCGGGCAGACGGGCACGCATGATGTGGGAAAAAATCACCGTGTAGACGAGGATCATCGACAACGGGTTGAGCACCGTCCACAACGCGCCGAACAGCGAGTTGCGATAGCGTGCCTGGAACTCGCGCTTGACGCTGCCAAGGATAAAGCCACGGTGACTCCACAGCGAGTAGTGCAAGCTCAGCAACATGGGTTGGCCCTGAAGTAGTGATCCTCAGTGCGAACGATGTCGTCTTCCCCCAGGTGTTTGTCACTTTGCACTTCGATTATCACCCGATCGATCACTCTAGGGTTTTTCAAGCAAAGCTTGTGGCCTGCGGAGATAAAAGTCGATTCATTCTTGGTGATCAGGTGCGAGCCCGAGCCGTTGTTGATGACCTTAGCCATGCCTTCAGTCACCGCCCAATGTTCGTTGTGATCGGTGATCCCGGTGGTCAACGCACCTTTCATTCTTGTTGTACCCGTATCTCCCAGTCGGACAGAATCGCCCGCAAGGATTGTTGTGTTGTCGTTTCAGGCGTCCATCCGGTGGCCTGTCGCAGCTTGGCAGGGCTGCCACAGACGCGGCGCTGTTCTGCGCGGCGAAGACGCGCAGGGTCCTGGATCAGTTGCACGTCGACCTGGGCGATATCGCCCAGTTGTTCGATCATGCTGCGAATGCTCTGCTCGCGGCCCGAGCAGATGTTGTAGACCTGCCCTGGGGCACCTTTTTCCAGCAAGGCCAGATAGGCGGAGATCACGTCGTCGACATCGAGAAAGTCGCGCGTCACGTCGATATCACCCATCTGCAGTTGGGCCGATTGTAGGCCCAGCTTGATCCGGCTGATTTGCTGGGCGGCGCTGGCAATGACGAAGCTGTCCTTCTGGCCGGGACCGATATGATTGAACGGGCGGGCCACCAGCACTGTCCAGCCCTCGCTAATGCCCCATTGCAGGCTCAGCAGTTCGGCCGACAGCTTGCTTACGGCATACGGGTTGCGCGGGGCGGGCGGTTGCAGTTCGGTACTCGGCAGTCGGTCTTCGCTGACTTGGCCATAGACATCACCGGAGCTGACATATAGGAATGTCCCGGTGAAACCCCGGACCTTGAGGGCTTGGAGCAGGTTCAAGGTGCCCATCAGATTGATGTGCAGAGTGCGCGCCGGATCGCGGAAGGCTTCAGGAATAAATGTCTGGCCCGCCAGGTGGATCACGGCGTCGGGAACCTCAGGCCAGAGGCCTTCCAGGGTCTTGGCATCCGTCAGGTCGTAGCGGGCAGCGACAGGCATGACCTGCCACGCCGAATCATGACCGTTCAGTCGAGATTTGATGTGACGTCCCACGAAACCGCTGAGGCCCGTAACGAACAGACGTTTTTTCAAGCACCAGCTCCCTTGACGGTTGCTTCGTCTATTGCGAACTGAGTGGGAAATTTCCGTAAGATCGGGGAAAAATCACTTAACGTTCAGCCTAGAGAAGCATTTGTTGTAGTTGTTTGGTTGCCAATCTGTGCCAATTTTGTCGCAATTTCAACAGGGCAAACCGTGACCGGTCAGTTCTCATATTTATAGACGGTTTATTCTCGCCAAGCGGTTCACGAACCCTTGGCGGATGTGTTTAGAATGCCCCTCGTCACGCTGCCCCTGGCGCCGATCTTCGGATCGCCCCCCGGGGGCCTGACCACAAAAAAACAAGAACGAGACGGGTAGCAAGACGAACGACGAGCGGCGGCCTCCGGACCGGTTCGATGCGTGACTCGACCGTCATGAAGTGGGGCTGCCGGGATGGCGGCGCCATGATGGGATGCCATGAATTTCATTCTTTACTCGGACGTAAACGATCACTCCATCAGCCAGAGCCTCGGTCGCCCTGAGTACAGCTATTACTTCGTGCTAAAGGCCTATCGTCCCGTGCTGGAAAGCCTGGGGCCGGTGCATGTGGTGTCGTCGGTCGCCGAGGTCGATCCGCTTTATCAAACATTGCAGCAGGCTGGGCAGGACTGCTTGTTCCTGTCGTTTTCCCCTCCGCACAAGACGCCGCTCGACCTGCTTTGCCCGATGGTCTGCGTGGTGGCCTGGGAGTTCGATTCGATCCCGGCCGAGCACTGGGACGACGACCTGCGGCATGACTGGAGCCGCACGCTGGCTCGTCATGGCCGGGTAATTACCCTGTCCAGCCACACAGCCGAGGCGATCCGTCGGACCTTGGGCGAGGATTTCCCGGTACTGGTATTGCCCACGCCGCTGTGGGAGCGTTTCGCGGCGGTTCGTGAGCAACACCCGAGCTTGCCGATCAACCCGGGAACGACCTTGCAGATCAAGGGCTGCATCATCGACAGCCGGCCGCTCGGGCTGTCGGCTGACGGCTTGATCGCGCCAATCATCGAAGAGACGCCTGAGCCAGAACCGGAACCAGAACCGATCATCGAGCCGCCGCCCCTGACTTGGCGGCGGCGGGCATTCGTTTCCCGCCATTACCTGCGTGAAGTCATCCGTGCTTTTACCGGCAAGACCGAGCAGGGCCCCGTGTGGCTGTTCAAGCACAACCTGTTGTGCTGGTATCGCGAGGCGGTCCGCGACCTGATACCGGTGCCGGTACGCGTTGCGATCAGCAGGATCCTGAGAGGGCCGGCCCCGCCGCCGGTGTTCGTCGAGGAGCCCACTCCCGAGCCCGCGCCACCGGAACATCCCCAGGCCATCCTGCCGGACACCAGCCAGGTGGTGGAGACCGACGTCAGCGGGGTGGTGTACGTCAGCGTGTTCAACCCCGATGACGGTCGCAAGAACTGGCATCACTTGATCACCGCCTTTTGTTGGGCCCTGCGCGACGTCGAGGACGCCACGCTGGTGCTGAAAATGACCCAGAACGACCTGTCGACCTACTACGTCGAGCTGCTGACGCTGCTGTCCCAACTGTCGCCGTTCAGTTGCCGGGTGGTGGTGATGCACGGTTACCTGGAAGACGAACAATTCGCGCGGCTGTATGGCGCCGCGAGTTTCTACGTCAATGCGTCCCGCTGCGAAGGCCTGTGCCTGCCGTTGATGGAGTTCATGTCCTGCGCCCGCCCGGTCATCGCACCGGACCACACGGCGATGCGCGATTACATCGACGCCGAGGTGGCCTTCATCGTCAAGTCCAGCCGCGAGCCGACCATCTGGCCGGAAGACTCGCGCATCTTGTATCGCACCCTGCGCCATCGGCCTGACTGGGGTTCATTGAAGCTCGCCTACCAGCAGAGCTACGCCATGGCCAAGCGCCAACCGCAGGCCTATCAGGCCATGGCGGTTGCCGCGAACGAGCGGATGCGTCGCTATTGTGCGTTCACCCCGGTACAGCAGCGCCTGGCGGATTTCCTGGCTGCGCCGGGCTGTGACGAAAGGTTGCCGCTGGTGGTCCAGGCAGGTACCGCCTCATGCTGATCATCATTTATTCGGAAACCAACCAGAGCAACATCCTGGAAAACCTCGGCAAGCCCGAGTACAGCTATTACTTCGTGCTCAAGGAGTTTCGCCCGGTGCTGGAGCGGTTGGGGCGGGTCGTCGAAGTGACTCGGCCTGACGAAGAGGTCGATCAGCTGTACGCCGATTGCCTGGGGCGGGGCGAGGATTGCGTATTCCTGTCGTTTTCACCTCCTCATCGCACCGCCGCCCACTACGCCTGCCCGACGATTCCAGTGTTCGCCTGGGAGTTCAGCACCATTCCCACCGAAAGCTGGCAGGGCGAGCCCCGGCACGATTGGCGGGTGGTTTTGGGCGCAACCGGCATGGCGATTACCCATTCCAGTTTCACCGTCACGTCCGTTCGTGAGGTGATGGGCGTGGACTTCCCCATCGCCGCCATCGCGGCGCCGGTATGGGACCGCTTTGCCGCTCGCGGCGCGATGCTGGCCCAGCGGCCGACGGTGGATCACATGCGCCTGCAATTGCGTGGCCTGTTGATCGACAGCCGCACCACGGATCTGCGGCCTTATGGCCCGCCGGCGCACCAGGCCGGTACGCCGCTGGTGCTGGACGGTCCGGCCCAGGATTGCGAGTTGCTCCTGGACGGCGTGATCTATACCTCCGTGTTCAACCCTTACGACGGGCGCAAGAACTGGAAGGACATGATCAGCGCGTTTTGCACGACGTTCCGCGACGTTGCCGACGCAACCCTGGTGCTCAAGCTGACGCATCACGACGTCACAGCCGCGCTCGTCGACATGCTCCATCACGTCTACAAGAACCAGTCGTACCGCTGCCGCATCGTGCTGATACATGGCTACCTGGCGGATGCGGACTACGAGCGGCTGGTGGAAGCCACCCGGTATGTGGTCAACAGTTCCTATGGCGAAGGACAGTGCTTGCCGTTGATGGAGTTCATGTCTTGCGGCCGTCCGGCGATCGCGCCGCTGAACACGGCCATGGCCGACTACATCGACCATGATAACGCCTTCGTGGTGGATTCCACCGAGGAACTGACTGCCTGGCCCCACGACCCGCGTGCGGCGTACCGGACCCTGCGTTATGTCACCGATTGGGACTCGCTGTGTTCGGCCTACCGCGCCAGTTATGACGTGGCCAAAAACGACCCCGAGCGTTATCGCCGCATGTCGGCCCACGCCGTGCGCAGCCTGGAGAAGTTCTGCAGCCAGGCCAACGCCGAGCAGCGTTTGCGGGCGTTTTTCGAAGACCTGACTGAGCGGCGCCGGAACGCGCAGCAGCCATGATCCGGCGATGGCTGGCCGGGTTCAGACCCGCGGTGGAGCCTTCACCACCGCCGGCGGTGGCCGTTTCGCCCCGGGATGTTGGCCTCTACGACGCGATGCTGGATGGCTGGTTTCGCAGTGAAACCGGCGAATTGCTCAAGGGTTTTGCCATCACGGCCGCCGATACCTTGCTGGATGTCGGTTGCGGCGAAGGTGTGGCGACGCTGTTTGCGATGCGCCAGGGCGCGTCCGTGATCTTTACCGACAGCGAACAGGACAAGGTGCGTGACCTGGCCCGCCAGGTCGAGACCCAGGCCGTCGCGCCGTTCCTGGGCCTGGTCAGTAACAGCCTGCCGCTGCCCTTGGCCGATGGCTGCGCGAACAAGATCGTCTGCATGGAGGTGCTCGAGCATATCCATGAGCCAGAGCCGTTCATGGCCGAACTGGTGCGCATGGGCCGGCCAGGGGCGCAGTATTTGCTCAGCGTGCCGGCATCGGTGGGCGAACATTTGCAGCAAGGCATCGCACCGCCGGGCTACTTTCGAGCGCCCAACCATGTGCAGATTTTCAGCGCCGAACGATTCGCTGCGCTGGTGGAGGAGGCCGGGCTGGTGATCGAGCATCGCCAGGCCAGCGGGTTTTTCTGGGTCATGGGCATGATTTTCTTCTGGGCCAGCGAACAGGCGGCAGGCCGGGACCTCGAGGGTGCCGTGCGCGACCGTATCCAGGCACCGTATCCCGCGTTGATGGAGCGCTGGGCGAGCCTCTGGCAGGGTTTGTTGGCGCAACCCGACGGCCTGGCGATCAAGCAGGTGCTGGACCGGTTCATGCCCAAGAGCCAGGTCATCATCGCGCGTAAACCCGATCCTTTCTCCGGGAGTACTTCATGAGCAGCAAGCGGATCATGGACATCGAGTTGCTGCGCGCCGTCGCGGTGATCGGCGTGTTGTTCCATCACCTGCAAGGCATGCCGTTTCCTGGTGGATGGCCGCGTCTGGCAGCCCTGGCCGAGAGTTTCCAGCTGTGGTGGGGCGTGGATCTGTTCTTCGCGATATCCGGGTTCGTCATCGGTCGCAGCCTGATCCCGCAATTGCGTCGCTGCGACAGCCCTCGGCAATTCTGGGCCGTCACCCGGGAGTTCTGGATTCGCCGGGCGTTTCGCCTGTTGCCATCGGCCTGGCTCTGGTTGCTGCTGGTGCTGTTGGCGGTGTTCTTCCTGAATCGCTCCGGCGCGTTTGGCAGCGTGCAGGCCAACCTGCAGGCGACCCTGGCCGGTTTCCTGCAATTCGCCAACCTGCGTTTTGCCGATGCGTTCATGCGGTATGAATACGGCGCGAGCTTCGTGTACTGGACGCTGTCGTTGGAAGAGCAGTTCTATTTGATCCTGCCGCTGCTGGTGTTCGTCTCGCGCCGCTATCTGGTGTGGGTGCTGCTGGCTGTGGTGCTGGTGCAGTTTTTCACCTGGCGGGCGCTGTGGTTGTCGGTGATTCGTACCGATGCCTTGGCGTTGGGGGTGTTGTTGTCGATCTGGAGCCTGCGGTCCAGCTATTGGCGCTTCGAGCCCACATGGTTGCGCCGCCCGCCCTTGGGGGTGTTGTTGGTACTGGCCCTGGGCAGCGTGATGGCCTGGATCGCGACCGAGCACTTCAATTTGTCGTTCTACCGGCTCGGGGTCATTGCTGTGCTCAGCGCCGTGCTGGTCTGGGTGGCCTCTTACGATCGGGATTACCTGTTGCCCCGCAGCCGATTGAAAACCGCGCTGACCTGGGTGGGCAGTCGTTCCTATGGGATCTACCTGATCCACATCCCGGTATTTTTTCTGCTGCGCGAGTTGTGGTTTCGTTTCGCGCCCTTGGGTTCGCCGGACCCGGCAAGCCACCCCTGGCTGGCCCTGGCTTGCGCCCTGTCGCTGATCGGGCTGTTGAGCGAACTCAACTACCGCTGGGTCGAAATGCCCATGCGCAATCGTGGCGCCCAACTGGTTGAACGCCTGTCCGCCGCCCGAACTGTCCTTCCTGTCTCTGGAGCTCCGTCATGCTGAGCCTTTTGAAGAAACTCACCACGGGCACGCCCGCGCCCGCCGCGCCGGTGGCCGACAAGGTCGATCCGTACATGCTCGGGCTGCACGATGCGATGCTCAGCGGCTGGTTCAACCAGCAAACCGGCGAACTGTTCACCGGCTTCCCGGTGACGCCTGAAGACACGCTGCTGGACGTGGGCTGCGGCGATGGCGGCAACGTGCATTTTTGTGGGATGCGCGGGGCGAAGATCATCATCGCCGACATCGACGCGGCCAAGGTCGAAGCCACTCGCCAGCGCTTGAGCGACACACCTGCACGCGAAGTCGAGTGTCATGTGACCGACTGCAACCCGCTGCCGATTGCCGACGCCACGGCCACCCGGGTGGTGTCCACCGAAGTCATCGAGCATGTCGACGACCCGGCGCAGTTCCTCGCTGAACTGGTACGGGTCGGCCAGCCCGGCGCGCTGTACCTGCTGAGCGTGCCGCACCCCAGTTCCGAAGACCTGCAAAAAGACATCGCCGCGCCGGAGTATTTCCGCAAGCCCAACCACATTCGCATCATCAGCGAAGAGCAGTTCAAGGCGATGGTCAGCGACGCTGGACTGGAGGTGTTGAGCCACAGCCAATACGGTTTCTACTGGTCGATGTGGATGCTGTTGTTCTGGGAGGCCAAGGTGGATTTCAGCAACGCCGACCACCCGTTGCTCAATCATTGGGCCGATACCTGGCAAGCCGTGCTGAACTCGCCCCGTGGCGCGCAGATCAAGCAGGCGTTGGACGCGGTGGTGGCCAAGAGTCAGGTGATTATTGCGCGTAAGCCTGGTGGCCTTTCATAACACTCATTGTGGCAAGGGCGCTTACTGTGGCGAGGGGAGCTTGCTCCCGCTGGGTTGCGAAGCGACCCCTTTTGGTGGGTGCTGCGCACCCAAGCGGGAGCAAGCTCCCTCGCCACAGAGTTTCTCTTCGACGCGGGTGGCGGTAATCTGCCGGGCTTTATGGGTGGTAAGGCTTCATGACGTTTCTTTTCCGGCTCTCCCTGGCCCTCGCCATGTTGCTTTTGGGGGGCTGCGAAAAGCCTCCAACCCCGGCCCTCGATCAACAGGTCTATATCTGGCAACGCCAATGGACGCCTGCCCATGAGTTGGCGCTGCGCCAAAGCCAGGGCGATTTTTCCACGCTGCGGGTGCTGGCGTTGCAGGCTTTTTCCCGGAGCGGGCTGGAGCCGTGCGCGGATCGATCCGGCGCTGCTCAAGGCTGACGGCCGTCCGCTGATCGCCGTGATTCGCCTGGACGGCCAGCTCAAGGCCTTGGATCAGGACGAGGTGATCGCGCAAATCCAGCAAGTGCAGAGTGATTGGCAAGCCCAGGGCTTGGCGCCGATAGGGATAGAGATCGACCACGATGCCGGCAATGCACGGTTGCCGGCCTATGGAAAGTTTCTCGGCCAACTGCGGCAAGTCCTGCCCGCCAATCTGCGGCTAAGCATCACGGCGCTGCCGGCCTGGCTCGACAGTCCAGCATTGCCGGGGCTGTTGGAAGCGGTGGACAGCAGTGTGTTGCAGGTCCACGCGGTGAGCGACCCACGGCAAGGACTGTTCGATCCGAAACAGGCCCGGCACTGGGCGCAACGCTGGGGCAAGGTCACCCAGAGGCCGTTTTATCTGGCCCTGCCGGCCTACGGCGTGGCGCTGCTGACCCAGGAGAGTGGCGTGCCGGTGGTGGAAAGCGAAGTGCCGATCGATCGCGGTGGCGAGCGGCGGGAGCTGCTGGCCGATCCGCAGCAAGTGGCCGGGCTTGCGGCGAATTTGCGGGCTGATACGCCGCCACATCTCGCCGGGCTGATCTGGTTTCGCCTGCCCTTGGCCGGCGACCGACGGGCGTGGAGCCTGACCACACTCGGCGCCGTCGCCCGGGGCGATCATCTGGACAGTCGCCTGGCGTTGCAGTGGGGAGAGCAGGGCGGTTTGTACGATATTCGTCTGGTCAACCAGGGCAATCTCGACAGCCCCTGGCCCCAGCGTCTGACGCTCGCCGTGGGCGCGTGTGACGGCGTCGATGCCTTGGCCGGTTATACGTTGCAACAAACCCCCGGACTGCTTACCTTCACCCGCATTCAGGAAGGCCGCTTGGCTGCCGGCAGCCAACGAGCCATCGGCTGGGCGCGCTGTACGAAAATCGACCAAGGAGGTTTCAATGTTTACCCGTAAGTGGCCTCGTCACCTGCTGTGCCTGAGCCTTTGCCTGCCGCTGGGCCCGGTGCTGGCCTGCGGGCCGGATTTCCCGATGCGCCTGCTGGATAACCGCGCCCAATCGCTGGCCGAATTGCCCGAAGGCAGCTTTCGCTTCGAGGTCAGTCGACTCGGCCAGGCGATTGCCGGGCTCAAGCCAGCCACCGAGGCGACGCGCAACCCGGATTACAGCTATGACGATCAGTCTTCCTACGTTGAACAACGCACCAAGGCCGAGCAGATTGGCCTGACCCCGCCGCAGCAAGCGGTGGTGGAGCGCCTGCGGGCCCTGACCGATGTCGACCAGGTGGCGGCCGAAGCGGCCAACCTGCCCGATGAGCTGCGTCTGTATGCCATTGGCGCGGCGGCTTTTAACATCGGTGAGCATCAACGCGCCGTGGAAGCGTTCCAGCAGTTGCTGGCATTACCGGCCGACCAACGTCGGTTGCGCAGCACCTGGGCCGCGTACTCCCTGGGCCGGGCATTGTTCGCCGTGAGCACCGAGGCTGGCAGCGGTGACCCTGTGGTCTTGCAGGACCAGGCGCGAGCTGCGTTTCGCCAGGCCCGGGAAATGAGTATTGCCGGCTTCAGCGATCCGCTGGAGCTGGGCATCGCCAGCCTTGGCGAAGAAGCCCGGGTGGCCTACACCGCTGACGACTGGGACAGTGCCATCGGCCTGTATGCGACCCAGAACCTGCAAGGATCTGCGGTCGGCTACAGCTCGTTGCTGCAATTGGCCGGTGATTTGAGCGTCCAGCCCGATGAGCGCTTGAGCGAATTGCTCAAGACTAAGGCAGTGCAGCGGCTGGTCACCGCCTACTTGCTCAGCCGCGTCGGCTGGTGGGACGGAGAAGAACCCTCGGGCGAGAAAAGGCTCTTCGAACTGTTGCAGGCCAACGCCCGGGACAACCTGGACGACGCCGACCGTTTGGCGGCGGTGAGTTACCAGCACGGCGATTACGCCAGCGCCCAGGCTTTTGTGCAAAAAGCCGCCGACACTGGCCTGGCCTGGTGGGTGCGGGCCAAGCTGGCATTGCGCGCCGGCGACAAGGTGGCCGCGGCGGCGGCTTATGCCAAGGCGGCCCAGGCCTTTCCGAACGATGAATCCTGGGGGCCGCGGCGCACAGCGGATTGGAATTTCGAGTCGGTGCAGCCCAAGTGCCGGGTCGAAGGGGAAAGCGCGATCCTGGCCTTGCAGCGGGGTGATTACCTGCAAGCCTTCGATCAGCTCTATCGCGGCCAGAGCAACTATTGGTACGACGCGGCCGCAGTGGCCGAGCGTGTGCTCACGGTGGATGAGCTCAAGCAGTACGTCGACGCCCAAGTCCCGGCGCCACCGGCGTTGAGCCAGGAGGATCGGGACAACTACGTGCCGCTGCCGGTGGCCGCGAGCCTGCGCAATCTGCTGGGCCGTCGCTTGCTGAGGGAAGGGCGCTTCGATGAGGCGCCGGCTTATTTCGATAACGCGGACCTGCAGAACAAGGCCCGTGCCTATGGGCAATTGCGCCAGGATGCCGAGTCCAAATGGTGGCCAACCCGGCGGGCCGAGGCGTATTTCCATGCGTCCCGGATGGCTCGCGAGTGGGGCATGGAACTGCTTGGCTATGAGATGGCGCCGGATTACGCCAGCCTGGGAGGCAACTACAGCCTGGAACCGGTCGAGCTGAGCGTCGGACCGCTGGTGGCCGAAGGCGAAGTGCAACGCCAGCAAGCCAGCGCGGCGCAGCCGGATGTGCGTTATCACTATCGCTTTGTCGCCACGGCGCTGGCCAGCCAGGCTGCGGATCATTTGCCGTATACCAGCCAGGCGTTTGCGGCGGTGCTGTGCAAAGCGGTGGGGTACAACTCCAGCCTTGAAGAGCAAAGCGCGTTGTATCAACGCTATGTGAAGGAAGGTCCGTATGTGGATTGGGCCGGGGATTTCGGTCATCAATGCCAGGAGCCGGACTTCGGCAAAGCGAACAAACGCTACGTGACCCAGGCCCTGGACCCGATTCGTTCGGCGCTGCGACCTTACAAGGTTTGGCTGGAAGTGGGCGGGGCCGTGCTGGTGGTGGCAGTGGCGTTGGGATTGATCAGTCGGCGCCGGCGCAAGGCGCGGATGTCGGCCAGCTAAGCTAACGGCCAGCCGAACACAGCCTGTGGCGAGGGGAGCTTGCTCCCGCTGGGTGGCGCAGCCGCCCCAAATGGGCTGACGCGATTTTCAGGCAAATCGCATCAGCCGGTTCTACGACGGCTTCGCCGCCGAGCGGGAGCAAGCTCCCTCGCCACAGGTGTTCATTCCCGCTTTGCGTCGTCCCTACATCTGCGTCGCCATCCCCCCTCCACATTCATCGCCGCCTGGCGCAATGCCTCCGAGCGGGTCGGGTGTGGGTGGCAGGTCAGGGCGATGTCCTCGGCCGAGGCACTGAACTCCATGGCCACGCAGTATTCACCGATCATCTCACTGACGCTCGGACCCACCAGGTGCACGCCCAGGACTTCATCGGTACGTTCATCGGCCAGGACTTTGGCGAACCCTTCGGTCTCGTGGTTGATCTTGGCCCGGCTGTTGGCCGTGAATGGAAACTTGCCGACCTTGTAGGCGCGGCCTTCGGCCTTGAGCTGTTCCTCGGTCTTGCCGACGCTGGCCAGTTCCGGACGGGTGTAGATGACGCTGGGAATCAGCGCGTAGTTGACCTCGGCGGCCTTGCCGGCGATCTGTTCGATGCAGGCCATGGCTTCGTCCTCGGCCTTGTGGGCCAGCATCGGTCCGGACGTCACATCGCCGATCACCCAGACGCCCGGTGCTTCGGTGCGGTGATGCTGGTTGGTGAGCATGCCGCGCTGGTCAGGGCTCAGCCCGACATTCTCCAGCCCCAGCCCTTGCGTGTAAGGCCGTCGACCGATGGCGACCAGCACGTAATCGGCGTCCAGGGTCTGTGATTCGCCGCCCGCCGCCGGTTCAATGTGCAATTGCACGCCGTCGGCCGAAGCAGCGGCGCCCGTGACCTTGGAACTCAGCTTGAACTGGATGCCTTGTTTACCCAAGGCGCGCTGCAGGGTCTTGCCGGCCTCGCCATCCACCCCCGGGCAGATGCGGTCGAGATATTCCACCACGGTGACCTGGGCACCCAGGCGTCGCCAGACCGAGCCCAGTTCGAGGCCGATGACGCCGGCGCCGATCACCACCAGATGCCGGGGCACCTCACTCAGGGACAAGGCGCCGGTGGAGTCGAGGATGCGCTGGTTATCGATTGTCACGCCTGGCAGGGGCATGGGCTCCGAGCCGGTGGCGATGACGATGTCCTTGGCGCTGAGTTCGGTCTTGGTGCCGTCGTCGCCGGTGACGGTCACTTTGCCCGGCCCATCGATGTGGCCCCAACCTTTGATCCAGTCGACCTTGTTCTTGCGAAACAGAAATTCGATGCCCTTGGTCAGGCCCGCCACGCTTTCGTCCTTCTGCTTCATCATTTGCGCAAGGTTGAGGGTGGGGCTGACTTCAATGCCCAGGTTGGCGAACTCCGCTCCTGTGGCGGCCTCGTACAGTTCCGAGGCGTGCAGCAATGCCTTGGAGGGCATGCAGCCGACGTTCAGGCAGGTGCCGCCGAGGGTGGCTCGGCCTTCGACACAGGCGGCTTTCAACCCTAGCTGCCCGGCCCGAATTGCCGCGTTATACCCTCCGGGTCCGCCACCCAGAATGACCACATCGTAATTGCCCATCGCTGTTCTCCCGCTTGGCCTGATAAAAAATTATGCTCGTAATATGAGCGTTTCCAGAGATTTCGGTCAAGGCTTAAGTCAAGAGGTCGGCGCGGACCTTGTCATGAAGAATTCAAAACGGAAATTTCACAGGAACCGTTATAAGGTAACGGCATATAACGGAGTGTCGGTGGCATCTGTCACGGGCCGGATTTTGATCGCCACGAGTGCTGGGGTGGTATGCAAGTCGATCTTGATGTCGAAGGGGCACAGGTGGCCGAATGGCCGCGTTTTCAGCGAGCGTCGTTCCAAGGGCGCCGCTTGAAGCAAATCGCCTTCGCCCTGGGAAGCGTGGCGGGTTTGGGCCTGGTGCTGGCATTTTTTATCGGGGTGTTTTCACCGCAATCGCTATGGCCGGCTCTGCTGGTCAGCCAAGCTGCGGGACTCTTGGTGTTGGTAGCGGGTTTGCAGTCGGCCTGGTGGGTGACGCAATGGCGTAGCAGGGCGCTGTTGCCGGTTGTGGATAACTTGCCTGCGCAAAGCGAGCCTGTTGATAACCTGGGTTGGTATGAGCGGCTGCTGGAGCGAATCGGCGCACGCTGGGTCGACCTGCTCAAGCAAATCGGTGCGCCTGCGTTGTGGCTGGCCGGTTGGGCAGTGCTGGTGTTGCTGAGCCTGGAGCAAGCCTGGAACTTGACGCTGCCCGCTGCCGCCCTCGGTGTCTCGGCCAGTGTGGGGGCGGTGCTGTCGTTGCTGTTGGCGTTCGGATTACTGGTGTTCGAGCGGCAATTGGCCCAGCAATCCCCCGTGGAATGGCCGGAAGCGCCGCCGTTGGCGCAACTGACGCGAGTGGCGATCATCGTGCTGGTGCTTGGCGCCTTGTGCCTTTTGTTCGCCGCAGAAACGTCCATCTGGCCGATGCGCCTGGCGGTGTCGATGGGGCTGTTGCCGGGGCTGGTGGCGGCAGAGTTGTTGCTGCGCGCCGTGCTGTCGTTATTCATCCCGCGCCGGGACGCCCTGGAACCGTCGCTGTTGGGCCGAAGTGTCATCGCCGATCTGCTGCGTTGGCCGCCGCAACCGTTGCTCGCTTTGCAACATGAACTGCACAACCGTTTTGGCATCGACCTGCGCCAGATCTGGGCCTTCAGTTACATGCGCCGGGCTTTTTTTCCAGTGTTGGCGCTGGTGGCGTTGGTGGGCTGGTTGTTGACGGGCGTGCACGAAGTGCCACTGCAGGGGCGTGGCATCTATGAGCGTTTTGGTAAACCGGTGGAGGTCTTCGGCCCGGGTTTGCATGTTGCGTTGCCTTGGCCGTGGGGCAGGGTGCTCAACGTCGAGAATGGCGTTGTGCATGAACTGGCGACCAGTGTCGTCGATAGTCGAGCGGTTGCCGAGGCTGAACCGGCGGAGGGGCCGGCTCCGGCAATTGCCAATCGGCTGTGGGACGCCAGCCATGTGAACGACAAGTCCCAGGTCATTGCCAGCCGTCGTGCCGACCAGCAGAGCTTCCAGATCGTCAACATGGATGTGCGCTTTGTCTATCGCATCGGCCTGACTGACGCCGCGGCACTGGCGGCAACCTACAACAGCGCCGATGTGCCGACGCTGATCCGCAGTACCGCCAGCCGCATCCTGGTGCATGAGTTTGCTTCGCGCACGCTGGACGGTTTGCTGGGCGCGGACCGTGTCAGCCTGGCCGACGAAATCGGTCGCGCCGTCCAGGCGGACTTGCAAACGCTCGATAGCGGTGTGGAAATCCTCGCGACGGTCGTGGAGGCGATTCATCCGCCGGCCGGCGCGGCCAATGCCTACCACGGCGTGCAGGCGGCGCAGATCGGCGCTCAGGCGCTGATCGCCCGCGAGCGTGGTGCGGCGGCGGAACAGACCAACCAGGCACAACTACAAGCCAGCATCGCCCATGACCAGGCTAATGCCACTGCTCGGGAAATCAACGCGACCGCCCAGGCTGCCGATTTGCGTTTCAACGCCGATCGCAAAGCCTACGCCACGGCAGGGCACGCTTTTGTGCTGGAACATTATTTGAGCCAACTGAGCCAGGGCCTTGGCAAAGCCCAGTTGCTGATTCTCGATCACCGCCTGGGCGGCAGCGGCAACGCGCCGACTATCGACTTGCGAACCTTCACGCTGCCGGCAGACCCCGCGTCGCCGCGTAACCCTGTCCAGCCAGGAGCTGCCCATTGAGCCAGTCCTCTTCACACGGTCACCACGACCACGCCGGTCACGATCACGGTCATGCCGGTCATCATCACGGACATCATCACCACCATCATGGCGATCCGCCGCAAACCGGTCCGTTCCCCTGGCGGCGGATGGGCTGGGCGGCGCTGCTGGTGGCGTTTGCCGTTGCAGCCGCGAGCCTGGTGCAGGTGCGTTCGGGAGAGGCTACCGTCATCACCCGTTTCGGCAACCCAGCACGGGTGCTGCTGCAACCCGGTCTCGGTTGGCGCTTGCCGGCGCCGTTCGAAGCGGCGATCCCGGTGGACCTGCGATTGCGTACCACATCCAGTGGCCTGCAGGATGTCGGTACCCGTGATGGGCTGCGGATCATCGTCCAGGCGTACGTGGCTTGGCAGGTGCAGGGCGACCCCGACAATGTGCAGCGTTTCATGCGCGCGGTGCAGAACCAACCGGACGAGGCTGCACGACAGATCCGTACGTTCGTCGGCTCGGCGTTGGAAACCACGGCTGCCAGTTTTGACCTGGCGAACCTGGTCAACACCGATGCCAGTCAGGTGCGTATCGCCGATTTCGAAGCACAGTTGCGTCAACAGATCGATCAACAGTTGCTCACCACTTACGGCGTACGGGTGCTGCAAGTGGGCATCGAGCGCCTGACCTTGCCCTCGGTAACGCTGACGGCGACGGTAGATCGCATGCGGGCCGAGCGCGAGACCATCGCCACCGAACGCACTGCCATCGGCAAGCGCGAAGCGGCGCAGATTCGCTCCGCCGCAGAACGTGATGCGCGAGTCGTGCAGGCTGACGCTACCGTGAAGGCTGCCGATATCGAAGCGCAGTCGCGGGTAGAAGCGGCCGAAATTTATGGCCGGGCCTACGCTGGCTCTCCACAGCTCTACAACCTGCTACGTTCGCTGGACACCTTGGGCACCATTGTCAGCCCAGGCACGAAATTGATTTTGCGCACCGATGCCGCGCCATTCCGTGTCCTGGTGGATGGTCCTGTTTCCGTGGAAGGCAAAGGTGGAACACAACCATGAGTTTGGTTCCACGTGGAACAAACGAGTTATCCAGCCCGTGGATTCAAGCCGGGCGCCTGGCGTTTCTGGCGCTTTACGCCGTCACGGTGCTGGCCGCATTGGCCTGGGTCTTTTCCAACGTGCGGCAGATCGATCCGCAGAATCGCGCGGTGGTGCTGCACTTTGGTGCCTTGGATCGCATCCAGAATGCCGGCCTCTTGGTGGCGTGGCCGCGTCCTGTGGAACAGGTGATCCTGCTGCCAGCGGCGGATCGAGTGCTTGAGCGGCGAGTGGAAAATCTGCTGCGCTCGGATGCGGCCCTGCAGGCCGATCGCGTGGCCAGTTTCGCCACGCCGGTCAGCGATGCGTTGGCCGGCTCTGGTTATTTATTGACCGGCGATGCCGGTGTGGTGCAGTTGGATGTGCGGGTGTTCTACAAGGTCACCGACCCTTACGCCTTCGTCTTGCAAGGTGAACATGTCCTGCCGGCCCTGGACCGGCTGGCGACCCGCAGTGCCGTGGCTCTGACCGCGGCCCGGGACCTGGACACCATCCTGGTGGCGCGCCCCGAACTGATGGGCAGCGACAACCAGGCTGCCGAGCGTCGCGAACGCTTGCGGGGTGATCTGGTGCAGGGTCTTAACCGACGCCTGGCTGACCTGGCGGCGACAGGGCAGGGGCTGGGCATCGAAGTGGTGCGGGTCGATGTGCAATCGAGTCTGCCCGGGCCGGCGGTGAGTGCTTTCAACGCGGTGCTGACCGCTAGCCAGCAGGCCGACAAAGCCGTGGCCAACGCCCGGACTGAAGCGGAAAAACTCACTCAGGCCGCCCGCCAGGAAGCCGACCGTGCCGTGCAAGTCGCCCATGCCCAGGCCAGTGAACGGCTCGCCAAGGCTTCGGCCGACACGGCCACGGTGCTCGGCTTGGCGAAGACTCAAGGCAGCGATCCGCAAATGCTGCTGCGCCTGTATCGCGAACGCATACCGGCCATCCTTCGCCAGGCCGGTTCAGTGACCACGGTCGATCCGAAAGACGATTTCCGCCTGATCATCCAGGGAGCCGGCCAATGACCGCTCAAACCCCTGCGGTACCGATGTTGTCCTCGACCGAGCAGCGCGTCGCCGCTCGGCAATTGACCTTGGCGATGCTCGCCCTCGGCCTGCTGGCATTGGGCCTGGTATGGCGCGCCTGGTCGCCGGAGCAGAGCGGTGTCAGCCAACTGTTGTTGGGTTTTGCCTCGCTGCTGGTGGCGGTGCCGGTGATGCGTTCGGCCTGGTACAGCTTGCGTTACCCGAGCCTGCACGGGATCACTGACCAACTCATCGCCCTGGCGATGCTCGGTGCCTGGGCCACCGGCGATCTGCTGACGGCAGCACTGTTGCCGATCATCATGATCTTCGGCCATGTGCTGGAAGAGCGCAGCGTCATCGGTTCCCAGGAGGCGATCCATGCCCTGGGTCAACTGACCCGCAGCCAAGGTCGCAAGGTGCAAGCCGACGGTTCCATCATCGATGTCGACAACGCGACGCTTCGAGCCGGCGATATTGTGGAGGTGCGTGCCGGCGACCGGGTGCCGGCCGATGGCCGGGTGTTGTCCGGCCAGGCCAGCCTCGACACTGCGCCCATCACGGGTGAGTCGGTGCCGTTGGAGGCTGTGGTCGGCACTGAAGTCTTCGGTGGCGCGATCAACCTCGATGGCCTGCTGCGCCTGGAGGTGACCCGTACCGGTGAAGAATCCACCCTGGGCAAAGTCATCGCCCTGATGCAAAACGCTGAACGCTCCAAGCCACCCATCACACGCTTGTTGGAGCGTTACGCCGGCAGTTACCTGGTATTGGTGCTGCTGCTGGCGGCGGTGACCTGGTTCGTGACCAACGATGCCCAGGCGATGCTGGCGGTATTGGTAGCTGCCTGTCCTTGTGCGTTGGTGCTGTCGGCGCCGGCCACCGCCATTGCCGGAATCGCGGTGGCGGCGCGCCACGGGATCCTGATCCGCAGCTCGGCCTTCCTGGAAGAGCTGGCGGACCTGACCTCGTTGGTGGTCGACAAGACCGGTACCTTGACCTACGGCGTGCTGCGCCTGCAATCCATTGAACAGGCCCAGGATGCTCACGCACCGTTGCTGCTACCGTTGGCCGCCAGCCTCGGTTCGGCCAGCAGCCATCCGGTCAGTCGCGCGTTGGCAGGGTTGGTGGAACAGGAAAACTGCCTGCCGCTGACGGATATCCATGAGCGCCAAGGGCTGGGTGTGGTCGCCATGACCGCGCAGGGTGAAGCGGCGCTTGGTCGGCCAGAATTGTTTGCACAGCTGGGGATTCAAACATCAGCGGTCCCTGAACACGACGGTCCGATTGCCGGCCTGGCCCTGGACGGGCAATTTCTCGCCTGGCTGTTGTTGGCCGACAGCGTCAAGCCGGAGGCACGGGTTGCCATGGCCGAGCTGCGCGAGCTGGGTCTGGGGCGTCAGTTGCTGTTGACCGGCGACCGCCAGAGCGTGGCCACGACCCTGGCGCGGGATGTCGGTATCGGCGATCTGCAAGCCCAGGCTTTGCCGGAAGACAAACTCAAACGGGTCATGGCCGAAATCGACCATGGTTTCCGCCCTATGGTGGTGGGCGATGGCATCAACGATTCCCTGGCGCTCAAGGCCGGGGTGGTGGGCGTCGCAATGGGCGCGGGCGGCGCGGACATCGCCCTGGCATCGGCAGACATCGTACTGATCGGCAGCGACCTGCGGCGCCTCGGCACTTGCGTGCGATTGAGTCGCCAATGCCGGCGCACGTTGCAGGTCAACGTGATCATCGGCCTGGGCTGGACGCTGGCAATTGTCGCCTTTGCCGCCTTCGGCTGGCTCGGCGCGGCGGGGGCGATGATCGCTGCGTTGCTGCACAATCTCAGTACCCTGCTAGTGTTAGGTAATGCGGGGCGATTGTTGCGGTTCCAGGAGCCACTGCTGAAAATCCAGGCGAAGGGAACCGTTGGATAACGCTCGGCGAACTGTGCATCACCCTTGCAGTCTCTGTTGGAGAGGGCGTACCCATACTGGCCGTACCCGGCACAAGGAGTGAATTTGGGACAGTGATAGAGAAAGGCTATAAATTCGATAGCCTGCTATTTTTCTATGATGGTCTACCCTCATTTCAGACGTCTGAAAAAAGGGGGGATTACTCATGCTCGCGCAACTTCCACCGGCCTTACAGAATCTGCATTTGCCGCTTCGGCTGCGGCTCTGGGACGGCCATGAATTTACCCTGGGTGCCGATCCCAGTGTCACGATCGTGGTCAAGGACCCACAAATGGTCGCGCAATTTACTCATCCCAGCCTGGACGCGCTGGGAGCGGCGTTCGTTGAGGGCAAACTGGAGCTCGAAGGTCCGATCCACGAAGTCATTCGGGTCTGCGATGAGTTGAGCCAGGCATTGGTCGAGGACGATCCCGACAACCAGCCGGTGCGCTCGGTCCACGACAAGGAAGCCGACGCCAAGGCGATCTCCTACCACTACGATCTTTCCAACGCGTTTTATCAGCTATGGCTCGACAGCGACATGGCCTATTCCTGTGCCTATTTCGAGACGGGCAGCGAAACCCTCGAACAGGCCCAGCAAGCTAAGTTCCGCCACCTGTGTCGCAAGCTGCGACTGCAACCGGGTGACTACCTGCTGGATGTCGGTTGCGGATGGGGCGGCCTGGCGCGTTATGCCGCGCGGGAGTTCGGTGCCAAGGTCTTCGGCATTACCCTGAGCAAGGCGCAGCTGACGCTGGCCCGGGAACGGGTCAAGGCCGAAGGCCTGGAGGACCAGGTCGAGTTGCAACTGCTGGATTACCGCGATCTGCCCCAGGACGGCCGCTTCGACAAAGTGGTCAGCGTGGGTATGTTCGAACATGTCGGCCACGCCAACCTCGAGCAGTACTGCAAGACGCTGTTCGGCGCCGTGCGCGAGGGGGGACTGGTGATGAACCATGGCATCACCGCCAAGCACACCGACGGGCGTCCGGTCGGGCGCGGCGCGGGCGAGTTCATTGAGAAGTACGTATTCCCCAACGGCGAGCTGCCGCACCTGTCGATGATTTCCGCCCACATCAGCGAAGCGGGACTGGAGATCGTCGACGTGGAAAGCCTGCGCCTGCACTACGCGCGTACCCTCGATCACTGGAGTGAGCGCCTGGAAGACAACCTCGAAGCCGCGTCGAAGGAAGTACCGGAACAGGCACTGCGGATCTGGCGCTTGTACCTGGCCGGCTGTGCCTACGCGTTCGCCAAGGGCTGGATCAATCTGCACCAGATCCTGGCGGTGAAGGCCCACGCTGACGGTAGCCACGAATTACCCTGGACCCGCGACGACATCTACGCGCCTTAAAGTATCGGGGAAATAAGCCGGGCGACCCGCATGCCGACTTTCTGAAGGCGATGGGTTTCCCGGCTTTCCTGTATGTCGATTTCCTGGGCCTGGGCGAAGTCCTGCTCAAGCATTTGCTCGACCTCGGTGGCGAACGGAATGTCCACGGTGAGCAGCATGACTTCGAAGTTCAAGCGGAACGAACGGTTGTCCAGGTTCGCGCTGCCGATGGCGCTGATTTCCCGGTCGATCAGCACAACTTTCTGATGCAGGAAGCCCGGCGCATAACGGAACATCCGCACCCCGGCCCGCACCGCTTCAAACGCATACAGGCTGGACGCGGCGTAGACGACTTTGTGGTCGGGTCGCGAGGGCAGCAGGATGCGCACGTCGACCCCGCGCAGTACCGCCAGGCGTAAGGCCGCGAATACCGCCTCGTCAGGGATGAAGTAGGGCGTCGTGATCCACACGCGTTCGCTGGCCGCGTGAATGGCCTCGACGAAAAACAGTGAGCAGGTTTCGTAGGCATCGGCCGGGCCGCTGGCCAGCAACTGGCAAAGCACCCCGTCGTCTGGATAGCTGTCGGGCAGGATCAACGGTGGCAGCGAACGGGCCGCCCAGAACCAGTCTTCAGCGAAGGATTCTTGCATGCTGGCCACCACCGGCCCGCGCACTTGCACATGGGTGTCGCGCCACGGCGCCAGGGGCGGTTTCTGGCCCATGTATTCGTCGCCCACGTTGTGTCCGCCGACAAACCCCAGCACACCGTCCACTACCACGATCTTGCGGTGGTTGCGAAAGTTGACCTGGAACCGGTTGAGCCAGCCGCTGCGGGTGGCGAATGCTTTTACATGGACCCCACCGTCGCGCAAGGCCTGTACATAACGGTGGGGCAGGGAGTGGCTGCCGATGCGGTCATAGAGCAAATGCACAGCCACGCCTTCGGCGGCTTTCTTCAAGAGCAGGGTTTGCAGGCGTTGGCCGAGACGGTCGTCATGGATGATGAAAAACTGAATCAGCACGGCCTGTCGAGCCTGCTCGATGGCCTGGAAAATTGCCTCGAACGTGGCAGGGCCATTGATCAGCAAACGCACCTGGTTATTCGCCAGGCACGGTGTGCGTCCCAGTTTTGGCATGGCCCGTAACGAGGCGTAGGCCTGGGAGGCGCGGGCGGTCAGGGCTTCTTCGACCCAGGGACGCCAGTTCAGCTCGGAGATTGCCCTGCGCATCTCTTCGTTGGCTTGGCGGCGAGCCTTGATGTAACCATCGAACGTGCTGCGGCCAAACACCAGATAAGGAATCAACGTCAGATAGGGAATGAACGTCAGCGACAGGGCCCAGGCAATCGAGCCTTGGGCCGTGCGCACCGTCAGGACGGCGTGGACGGCGGCGATGGAACCCAGGGTGTGAAGCAGCGCGATCAAGTAACCGAAAACATGCGGGCCAAAATAATCCATGGGGCAGCCTTGCTCCGGAAGTTTCAATGCTTAACAGACCATGTTCCATGGCGAATGTCGCTATTTAATTCACTCGTCCCAAGCCTGAACCGAAGCCTGTGGGCGGCGTCTAACGGCCACTTGTCCTCTGGAGTTTATGCAATGAATGTTCGTCTGCTGGGTGTGGCCTTGGCAATTGGTTTGTCGGTTCCGATGGCGGCTCAGGCGCAGATGCTCCAGCCGGGTTTGTGGGAACTGACCACCAGCAACATGAAGGTCGATAACCAGAACCTGCCGGATCTGCAACTGATCCTCGGCCAGCTGCAAACCCAGATGACCCCGGAGCAACGGGCGATGCTGGAAAAACAGGGCATCACCATGGGCGGTAAAGGCATTCGTGTCTGCCTGACCCCGGCGCAGGTACAAACCAATGACATCCCGCTGCAAGACCCGCAATCAGGTTGCAAGCAGCAGATCACCGAACGCAGCGGCAATCAGTGGAAGTTTCGTTTCAGTTGCCCGAAAGCCCAGGGTAACGGGGTAGCGACGTTCCAGAGCGATCGTGAATTCACCACCAAGGTCAACGGCACTTTCAATGCCACCGGCATCCAGCAGAACGGCAGCCTCGACACGCGCGCGGTGTGGCTGGGGCAGGATTGCGGGACGGTCAAGCCGAGGGCTTGAACCTCGTTTGAAGTAATCGCCTGGGGCAACCTGTGGGAGCAAATCTTGCTCCCACAAATGCCTGATCAAGGCCGACTCAATGCCTCATACAACGTGTTGAGGTTGTATTCGAACAGGCCGGTGAAGGTGCTGGCCGGTCCGCTGGCTGCGAGGGCGTCGGAGTACAGCGTACCGCCGATGTGGGCGCCGCTCTCGTCGGCAATCTGCTTGAGCAGGCGCGCATCCTTGATGTTTTCCATGAACACCGCTTTGACCTTCGCTTGACGGATCTGGGTAATCAGCGCCGCGACTTCTGCCGCCGAAGGTTCACGTTCCGTGGACAATCCCTGGGGGGCCATGAACTCGATGCCATAGGCCTGGCCCAGGTAACCGAAGGCATCGTGGGAGGTCACGATCTTGCGATTACCGGCAGGCAATGTGCCGAGCTTGGCCTTGGCTTCGGCGAGCAGGGCGTAGATTTTCTTCAGGTACGCCTGGCTGTTGCGCTCGTAGTCAGCCTTGTTGGCCGGGTCTGCGGCTTCCAATGCCTTGGTGATGTTGCTGACATACAGCTCGGCGTTCGCCAAGTTGTGCCACGCGTGCGGGTCGGGGATTGTCTCGCCATCCTCATCCAGTGACCGCGGGATTACGCCGCAGCTGGCGCTAATCACCGGCGCGCTGGTTTCGGTGCTGGTCACCAGGCGATCCAGCCACGGCTCGAAACCCAGTCCATTCTTGATGATCAGTTTTGCCTTGAGCAATGCCTTGGCGTCGTCTGGCGTCGGTTCGTAGGTGTGTGCATCGGCGTCCGGTCCGACCATGTTGGTGATTTGGATGTGCTCACCGCCGACCTGTCGGGTCATGTCGGCGAGGATGCTGAAGCTGGTCACCACCTGGAGCTTTTCGGCGGCGGACACGGACATGGACAGCATCAGGCTGATTAGCACGAGCAGAACGCGCATCGGGAAATACCTCATTGGGATGTGAGCAAAGGCGGGCGGCGCAGCAAGCCGTGCACCGGACCAAATACCACCGACAGCAGGTACAACGCACCCGCCACCAGTACGATGGACGGTCCGCTGGGCAGTGAGTAATAGAAGGACAACAACAGGCCAAGCCACACGGAGAGGCAGCCAGACAGCGCCGCTATCAACATCAGGAGCGGCAGGCGACGGCTCCAGAATCGCGACGCAGCAGCCGGCAGCATCATCAGGCCGACCACCATCAATGCGCCAATGGCCTGGAAGCCGATCACCAGGTTCAACACCACCAGGGTCAGGAACACGCCATGGGCCAACGGGCCGAGACGGCTGACGGTTTGCAGGAACAGTGGGTCGAGGGTATCGAGTAGCAACGGTCGATAGATCAACGCCATCGCCAACAGGCTGGCTCCTGAAACCCACAGCATGCCGGTGAGTGTCGGGCCGTCTACCGCCAATGCCGAGCCGAACAGCAGGTGAAGCAAGTCCAGGCGCTTGCCGGCCATGCCGAGGATCAACACGCCGGCCGCCAAGGAAATGGGATAAATCGCCGCGAGACTGGCGTCTTCCCTTAGACCGGTACGCCGGGTAATCCAGGCGGCGAGCCCGGCCATGCTCAAGCCCGCGCCCAGGCCGCCAACGGTCAAGGCGGGCAGGCTCAGCCCGGCAAACCAGAAACCGAGGGCGGCGCCAGGCAGAATGCCATGCGCCACGGCGTCGCCAATCAGGCTCATGCGCCGAAGAATAAGGAATACACCCAATGGCGCTGTGCTACACGCCAGCACCAAGCCGCCAAGCAAGGCCCTGCGCATGAAGACAAACTCTTGAAACGGTTGCCAGAGATGAGAGGCCGCAAGCATCAGGCCACCCACGTCTGAGGTTGTTGGGCGATCAAGTCGACGCTGCGCCCCAGCACGCAGCCCGTGCTGCGAATCAGCAGCGTATGGGGGATGTGTTGGCGTACCGCTGCCAGATCATGACAGACCACCACGACGGTCCGGCCTGCGGCATGCCAGCGATGTATGTGCTTCCACAACAGCGCTTGGCCTTGTTCATCCAGGGCGGCGTGGGGTTCATCGAGCAACAGCAGCGGCGCTTCGGCCAGGCTAAGGCGAGCGAGCAGGGCACGTTGCAGCTCGCCTCCAGACAACGCCATTAACGGCCGATGTTCGAGGCCGGTCAGCGCCCAGTCGGTCAGTACGCTCTGGAGCAACTGCCTGCGTATTGCCGGTGTGTGTTGATTACCCCAAGAGCCGGCGGCCACCAACTCCTGCAAACTGATGGGGAATTGCCGATCCAGATGTTGCTGCTGCGGCATGAACGAAACCCCGCCGCGCCGCGGAACATCCAAGGTAACTTTACCGGATAGCGGTTTTTGCAGCCCTGCGAGCACCTTCAACAGACTGCTTTTTCCAGAGCCGTTGGCACCGATGATCGCCGTGAGGCTGCCGGCCGGTCGCTCCATGGCCAGTGGCGGCGTGAGAGGTTGTCCGGGAGCACCCCAGCGTAGCGCTTGGCAGTTGATCATGACGCGCCTCGGGTCCAGCGACTTTGCGCCACGGCGTCATGGGCGTGCAGGCTTTCGGCGTGAACGACGCGTACATCTAGGGCAACGATGTCGGGGGAGCGACTCAGGGCTGTACTTAATCGCCGTGCGGCGTCTTCGCAGAACATCAGGTTTTGTCCATTGGCCAGGGCGAATGCCTGTTCATCGGCGCGCTTTACTGCGGTCTGGACAGCGGTGCCGAGGGCTGCTTCGGCTTCATTGATGAGCGACAGCAGCGGCAATTCGTTTGCGTTGGCGTTCAGGCGTAGGGTCAGGGTAGCGGTGCTGCGCTGACTATGAGGGGTAGCGACAATGCCGTTCGATGAACCCAGCCAGGACAGGATTTCGGCATGCTCGAGTTTCTTGTTGGCGAAGTCGTCGACGAACTGCTGCTGGATCAACTGTCGAGCAAGCGCGGCTGAACAAGGGCAAGTCGAGGAATAGGCGATCTGAATTTTCAGTTCCACGTGGAACATTTTGTTTTTCAGATGAGCTTCGATGCTCACTGGATAGCTTTTCCAACCCACCAGCGGGCTGATTAACGCCGGACGCTTGAGGAGCAGATCTGTATGCACACTGAGTGATGCCGCGTGGGACAAGCCCTCATGGCTATCGAGAAATTGCTGCAGTATTCGGCGCAACAACGCTGGCGAAAGTGCCGTCTCTTCAAGCAGTTCAAGCGCCAGGTATAAGCGCGACATGTGAATGCCTCGCGCCTCACCGTCATCGAGGCTGACACCCGCGTCGGCCAATGCACTCAGACGCTGGCCGTCAATCAACACCGGCGTTGCGATGCCACACATGCCCACCCAATCAAGAGGTAGGGTTTGACGTGAAGCCTGCGCAGCGACGTCGGGCAGGGTTAACGCGTTCATGGTCAAGGTCCATCGAAGGTTCAAAATTAGATGTTATAGTATAACGGTTAATTTTAAGAAACCTTTTCCATGAAAGGAGTTTCATCTCGCCAAGCGTTCGCGTTCCACGTGAAACATCAGCGAGCAGAGTCCTGGCAGCCGTTCATGCGTCCGCATACAAATGCGCCCGCGCTCCCGCCTGAGCTTGAGAAACGATTGAGGGTCGTCCAGCCCACACGCCGGCTGTACCCGACCCAACTTTCTCCATCCGATGCCAAGCCAGTAAAAAATGTGAGCTGACCATAACGGCTATTCGTTTGCGCCCAATAGCGGTGACTGGCTGCTTCAAAACCTCGCAAATAAATGGTGTTTCCAGCCGTCGCGACGCTATAGGCATTGCCTTGGCTATCCACACACGCCAGCAAATTCGCACTGCGGGTGCAGTTCGCCAGGAGCGGGCTTTGGGCCGAAGCGCTTAACACCCACAGCAACAACGGGCTCGCCAATACCAATTTCAGAAGCTTGCGCATGGATGATCTCAGACCAATGGGGGACGGCGGGGCTGGTTGAATTGAGTTGTTATACTATAACATAAAAACACCTGGATCCTGAACCAAGCCACCCCCTTGAAACGAGCCGTAATCGAAGCGGCCGCCCGATGAGGATATACCTGATGCCCAATCGTCTTCCTGTAACCGTCCTTTCCGGATTCCTCGGTGCCGGTAAAAGCACGTTGCTCAACCACGTCCTGCGTAATCGCGACAATCTGCGAGTTGCCGTGATCGTCAACGATATGAGCGAGATCAACATCGATGGCAGCGAAGTCCAGCGCGATGTCACCCTGAGTCGTTCCGAAGAGAAACTGGTGGAAATGAGCAACGGCTGCATCTGTTGCACGTTGCGCGAAGACTTGCTCGAAGAAGTCGGCCAGCTCGCCAGAGAGGGGCGTTTTGATTACCTGCTCATCGAATCCACGGGCATATCCGAACCGCTGCCAGTGGCGGAAACATTCACCTTTCGTGATGAAGAAGGCCGAAGCCTGGCCGATGTGGCGCGACTCGACACCATGGTGACGGTGGTCGACGGGGTAAATTTCCTGCTGGATTACCAGGCCGCCGACAGCCTTGCGTCACGGGGCGAAACCCTGGGTGAGGAGGATGAACGCTCGATCACCGACCTGCTGATCGAACAGATTGAGTTTGCCGACGTGATTCTGATCAGCAAAATCGACCTGATCAGCCAGCATGATCGGGAAGAATTGATCGCGATTCTGCAGCGCCTCAACGCCCAGGCGCAGATCATTCCCATGGTCATGGGGCAGGTGCCACTGGGCAGGATCCTCGACACGGGCCTTTTCGACTTCGAGCGCGCGGCCCAGGCGCCTGGCTGGCTACAGGAACTACGTGGTGAGCACGTGCCAGAAACCGAGGAATATGGCATCGCCTCGACCGCCTATCGGGCACGTCGGCCGTTTCATCCCGAGCGGTTCTTCAACTTTATCGACCGTCCGTGGCCCAACGGCAAACTCCTGCGTTCCAAAGGTTTTTTCTGGCTGGCCAGCAAACCTGAGGAGGCGGGCAGTTGGTCCCAGGCCGGCGGCTTGATGCGGCATGGCTTCGCCGGGCGCTGGTGGCGGTTCGTGCCGAAAAACCGATGGCCGCAGGATGAGGAAAGTACAGCAGCGATCATGAAGCACTGGCTCGCCGCCACGGGCGATTGCCGGCAGGAGTTGGTGTTCATCGGTCAGGACATCGACTTCAGTCAACTCACCGCCGAACTGGACGCGTGCCTGCTCACCGACGCGGAAATGGCCCTCGGCGTTGAAAACTGGCGCTTGTTGCCGGATCCATTTGGCCCATGGCATGAAGAGGTCGCAGCATGATGCTGGCGCCCAGTCTTAAGAGGGCCACGCGAGCACGACAGGCCCACGGTGATACGCCAGGGATCTTCACGCAGATCCTGGAAGACGGCACCAACCTGGCGGTCTGGCAGCGTCAACTTCCCGCACACATCAGCGATTTTGCGGCCATGGTGTTGGCGATGGACCAGCCGCTGGCAGAATCACGGGTGCTCGACCTGCCGGAAGAAGATACCCCGCCGGCGCTACAGGGCCTGGCGGCAGGCTTCAGCGACCTGCAAGGCTACGAGGGCTTCATCGCCGATGTCACCTGGCTGGTCAGTGCGTTTGCCTGCCTGTTGGGTGCGCAACGTGTCGGCTTGCGCTTGCGCACGCTGGACAAGGCAATGTGCCCGCGCTTTCACGTTGACCACGTGCCGGTGCGGCTACTGACCACCTACGCCGGAGTCGGCAGCCAGTGGCTCAAGGAAGGCGCCATGGACCGCCGTCGCCTGGCACAGCCTGAGGCCGAACCCGTTGATCCGCAGGTCATCCAACAGTTTTGTTGCGGTGATGTCGGGTTGCTCAAAGGCGAAAAATGGCACGGTAACGAGGGGCTTGGCTTGATCCATCGCTCACCGGAGCCCGCGCCGGGAGAGTGTCGGTTGATCCTCACGCTGGATTGGCTGGCCTAAGGTTTGAGCCAAGTGCCCTGGCTTTGCCCTTCGCAAAATGGCTGCAGATAAGCGGCATCGGTCGCTACGCCGTAATAGTGAATATCCTGGCGGTAAGGCATATTGGCGACCTGGGCGTTGCTGCAAACGCCGAACGCGCCGCCAGGGCATTGATCGACGTACTGCACCTCGACCTTCTGGCCGGCAAGGTTTGGCTGGCAGAAGCCCTCGGCAAACAGCTTCTGCGGAATGCTGCGGTTCTGCTGGCAGACTTTCACATCGAGCCGTTCCGCCTGGCTGTGAACCACACAGGCTTGCGCCAGTGCCTGGTTCGACGTCAGTGCCAGTAACAACCAGCCGATCATTCGCATTTTCACCTCCATCGAAAGCCGTCGATTATGTTGCAGCACATCCCCACCCATGTCATCGCCGGCCCCTTGGGCGCCGGCAAGACCAGCCTGATCAGGCACCTGTTGGCCCAGCGCCCGGCCAATGAACGCTGGGCGGTGCTGATCAATGAGTTCGGTCAGATCGGCCTGGATGCCGCGTTGCTGACCCAGGCTGGCGATGGTATCGCACTGGGCGAAGTGGCCGGTGGCTGCTTGTGCTGCGTCAACGGCGCGCCGTTCCAGATCGGTCTTGGGCGTTTATTGCGCAAGGCCCGCCCGGATCGGCTGTTCATCGAACCCTCGGGCCTGGGTCACCCGGCACAATTGATGAGGCAATTAAGTGAAGCACCCTGGCTCGGCGTGCTGGCGGTGCAACCCTGCGTGCTGGTGTTGGATGCCCGGGCGATGGCCGACGGCAAGCCCCTGCCCGACGCGCAGCGACAGACCCTGGCGGATGCCGGGCTGCTGGTGCTGAACAAGTCCGAAAGCCTCACACAAGCCGAGCGCGACCAAGTGACGGCGCAACTCTCGGGGCGTGCGCTGTACTGGACACAACACGCTGC
Source organism: Pseudomonas bijieensis (assembly GCF_013347965.1). Classification (NCBI taxonomy): domain Bacteria; kingdom Pseudomonadati; phylum Pseudomonadota; class Gammaproteobacteria; order Pseudomonadales; family Pseudomonadaceae; genus Pseudomonas; species Pseudomonas bijieensis. Next base: position 4,291,480 of record NZ_CP048810.1, read on the forward strand.
GCTGCCGATCAAGCGATTGCCAGGCCATGCGGCTCGGGGCAGTGGGGCTGTGGATAACTTGAATCTACCCAAGAGCCTGGGCCAGATACCGGCCATCTGGCCCGACCCGACACAACCGATCTGCCTGTATCAGCAGCAGGAAGGTGGCTGGAGCATTGGTTGGCGCTGGCACCCAAGCCAGCCATTCGACGCAGCGGCGCTGACGCGCTGGCTACAAGGCCAAGACTGGAAACGGGCGAAGATGGTTATCCACAGCCGCGACGGTTGGGTTTCAGCCAATGCGTTGGAGGGGGAGGCACTGGGCTGGCAAGCCAGTGAATGGCGCCAGGATTCTCGGATCGAGCTGATTTTCGATCAGCCGCAAGACGTTGATCGCCTGCAAGCCGGTCTGGCGAATTGTCGGCATCGCTGAGTCAGCGCTGTTTCAAGGCTTCCACTTGTTGTGTTCCTGGCGCCACTGGCTCAACTCGATGACCTCAGCCCTGGGCCGGGTCTGGACCGCTTCAATTGGCGGTGGCGGGGCTTCTTCGAAGGGCATCGGGTAGGGCGCCAGCTCGATGTGCGCGCTGTGGGCGCCAAACTGGGTAATGGTGCCCAAATGGCGGCTTTCACCGGTGACGGTGAATTCGAAGGTGTAGACGCGTGCCAGGCGTCGTCGTCCGCTGGCATCCTTCACGAAACCGATTTTTTTCAGCGCTACGTTGCCGTCCAGCAGCTCGATCTTGAGGTTGGCACAATGCTGCATGACCCTCGCCAAGGCCCGTTCGCGCAAGCCATGGTTGTGCCACAGCCAGGCGCCGCCGGTAGCCAGCAGCATCAGCACGAAAATATTTCCAAGGGTCAGCATGAACGAAGTGCTCCAACAAGTTGCGGTCAGCTTAACTGTGTCGCTGGTCTGTCGTACAGGCTGCGTTTAGTCGCATACTGCGCGGCTTGAATTTCAATCGTTTTACGGAAACTTCCCGCATGAAACGTACACCTCATCTGCTTGCCATCCAGTCTCACGTGGTATTCGGTCACGCTGGCAACAGCGCGGCCGTATTTCCGATGCAGCGGGTCGGGGTGAACGTATGGCCGCTCAACACCGTGCAGTTCTCCAACCACACCCAGTACGGGCAGTGGGCCGGCGAAGTGCTCGCGCCAGAGCAGATCCCAGCCTTGGTAGAAGGCATCGCGGCCATCGGTGAGCTGGGTCAATGCGATGCGGTGCTGTCCGGTTACTTGGGCAGCGCTGCCCAGGGGCGGGCGATTCTGACGGGCGTGGCGCGGATCAAGGCTGCCAATCCCAAGGCGCTGTACCTGTGCGACCCGGTCATGGGGCATCCAGAAAAGGGCTGCATCGTGGCACCCGAGGTAAGCGAATTTCTCCTCGAAGAGGCCGCTGCCGTGGCAGACCTCATGTGCCCGAACCAACTGGAGCTCGACAGCTTTTCGGGACGCAAGGCGCAGTCTTTATTGGACTGCCTGGCCATGGCCCGGGCGTTGCTGGCCCGTGGGCCGAAGGCGGTCCTGGTCAAGCACCTGGCCTACCCCGGCAAACCCGATGACAGCTTCGAAATGCTGTTGGTGACCGCCGAGGGCAGTTGGCACCTGCGCCGTCCACTGCTGGCCTTCCCGCGTCAGCCGGTGGGCGTGGGTGACCTGACGTCAGGGTTGTTCCTGGCGCGGATATTGTTGGGCGACAGCCTGGTGGCCGCGTTCGAATTCACCGCTGCGGCGGTGCATGAAGTGCTGCTGGAAACCCAGGCCTGCACGAGCTACGAGCTGCAACTGATCCGCGCCCAAGACCGGATCGTCCATCCACGGGTACGGTTCGAGGCTGTGCCGATCAATATGTGATCAAACAGGGCTCACCCAGGTGGCAGCGAGCCCGCTCGCGATAGCGGCGGCGCAGCCGTCGTAAACCGTTTGGCCCTGCCGGTCAGACGATGGAATCGAGATCCAGCACGTAGGGTTTACCAACAGCGTACCCGTGAGCGCCGCAGATCAATTCACTGTCGTCATCCAAGGGCGGCGCCATAGCCAGCGGCTCGGCCACTCGGTTTTCCGGGTGGGCCTGCCAGCGAGCCAGGTTGTGTGCCAGTTGTTCGGGGCGTTCCGACAAGCTCCCGTAAACGTCTTTTTCACTGACCGACGCGGTGTGCAGCGTCGCCAGGCGCGCACGGGTGCTGTGCAGCTTGTCGACCTCACGGATGAGCGCAATGTTGATCGATCTGTCGCTACGACCATTGGGTGCTGCTCGTCCAGCCAGGTAGCGCTCTTCATCGCGCAATTGTTGGGTAACCCGCGTCAGAGCATGATCGATCCATTCATATTCGCGTTTTGTCACCAGTGTGCTTGCGTTGCTGTGCGCTTGCTGCCAGCGGCGCAAGGTCGCCCAGCAAGCGGGAATGTAGCTGGGGAGCATGAAGTGATCGCCGGTCTGGATGAGTTGCGCCAGTAATGCCGGACGGTTCGGTAGGCCATGTTTATGCTTTAGGGCGACTTCGCAGGCGGCGTGTTGGGTGATGGTGTCGCAATGGGGCATCCACAGGATCGAAGAGCGTTCCTTGCGATCGAACTCCACCGGCAGGAAGTGCCGCAAGATGCCGTGGTGTTCGTAGGGCTCGCCCGCCCAGTTAGTGATGCCCGCCACGAACACGGAAAGGCCGACTGGTACGTTGGCGAACGTAAGGGTCAACCCTGTGCCATAAACACCGCCCTTGGTATTCATCCAACTGCCGGGCACGCTGGGTATCGGGTCGTTGTGGTTGACCATTCGGTAATGCACCAGGGCTTCGGCGTTTTTTGTGAAGGTGGCGTCGGCGGCTCGGGGGGCGCCATAGGTGTAGAGCTGGAGGGTGTAGCCTTCCGGTCTGCGCCGCAGCATCTCTGAAAGTAGTAACGCCACCGCGCCTCCCAGGCTGTGGCCGCAGATCAGCAGTTTTTGCCCTGCGTAGAACCTGTCCAGATAACTCGTCACGAAGGCCGCAGTTGTTTTGGCGGCGCCATAGAACCCTCGGTGCACCTGGCCGACCCCTTCTTCAAACGGTACTTGGAGCGCATCGGCGTCGCGCAGGAAGTCTGCGGGTTGCTGGGTGCCACGTACTGCAATCAGGATCAGTTCGTCGTTGTGGGTGATGTAGGCCTGGGTATCAGTGCTTTCTTCTTTGTCGGTGTCATCGAGGAAATGGACTTTGGCGGGATGCTCCTGATGTACACCCAATTGCGGATCGTTGACCGCGTAGAGGGCCGGGTCGAACGGCACGATCTCCAGGCGTTTGGAATAGGGCACCTCCTCGTACAGTGGATAGTAGGGTTTTGTTTGTTCCGGATAGAACTTCCCGAGTTCCTCGAACTTCGCCAAGGCGTCGGCGAACCAGTTGCCCACGCTTGGTTGCTCGGTGAAGCTCACCGGTGTTTTTATCGGAGCTTTGTCAGGCGTCTGGCCGAAGGGGCAATAGGTCAAGGTCGACATGAGCGCCAATTGGTACAAGTTGAGCGCACAGAATTCGGGAGCGGTGGACAGCATGGGCCGCAAGGCGCGCAACGGTCGAACTTCAAGCACCGTGTGTTTTTGCGGCATCAAGGTCACGCCGAGCTTGCCATGCTCGCCCATCAGACGTGCCGGCCCTGCAGGGAGTGGATAATGGCGGTACACCTCGGGAGGCAAATGCGCGACGTACTTGACCAGGTGCCGTACTTCCACTTGGAAGAAGTCGTCTGCACAGGCTTGTGCGGGATTTTCCCGGGTGCGCGTGGCGTTTGGGTTCAGGTAACGGGTTTGCTCGGCGCGGACTTGTAGTTCGGTGATCTTGAGAGGGTAGTGCGGTCTTGTTTGTAGAAATGAGTAGACCTCTTCAAACCCCTGATACGTCTGATCAAAAAGCAGGGCAATTGGTCCTGCATAGTGGTTGCTAACCTTGCCGACACCCATGACATCCAGGTTGCCAGGGTATTTTTGTCCTTCTGAATCGGTAGCGACATAAGCCAGCCCTGCATAAGGCTCACCAGAGCCAAACTCATCGACGAGCTGAAAACTGCTCCACTTACCCCCCACAGGGCAGGTCAGATTGCGATGGCTCAGCCGTGACTCCAATTCTTTTTGCAATGACGTCATACGCGGATCTCCTTATTCCGTACAACCGGGGTAAATAGTGCATCTCTGTCCGTCGGGCATTTGAAAACCGCTGAAGTCCTGGTAATTGCCATAACAAAATGCGTACTGGTCCTCAAAGTGCTTGCCCAGGCAGCGTTTCCAACCGTTAGGCACTTTCACCCAAGTGTCTCCAATGGCGGGTCTTTCCTCGTCCGCCAATTTGATTTTCATCCTCACGGTCTTACCCGGCAGTTGATCCAGGGTGTACGCCGAGAAAGGACGCCCACGCCCAAGCTCGCCCTGTGGGTTGGTTTTTTTGCAGTCGAGGATTTTTCTGAGAATGCGGGGCTTGCCTGAAGTACGGAACAGCCACTGGCATTGGCCGTAAAAAGTGCTTTCACCCGCTTCGCTGAACATGCCTTTGTATTGCGCTTCCAGCTCATCGCGAATCACCACGTTGGCTGAATCGTGACTGATATCGCTCCAGTCCTTGCCATAGGCGGAATAGATTTCGAGCTCAATGCGGCTGATCACCAGGGGGCAACCCATACGGGTTCGGCGAATAACGATTTCGGAATCAGGCTTGTACGCCTTACGCCACTCCCTATTGAACACAGGCGCTTTGTTATACCGGGTCTCGACGGTACAGGTTTCACCTGGCGCAGGTACGTAGTACACCGCAGCTTCGTAGGCAAAATCGGGCGGCAAATCTGCCGTAAAAGTAAACGTGTTCGGCTGTGTGTTGACGCACCCCGCCGACATCGCCAGACCGCTCAAACTTGCAATGCGCAAAACCTGTTTCATAGCGGCGCATCTCCCTGCCAGAACGCCGCCATCAGGCGCACCCGTTCAAAATGCTCATCGGGACTTTCAGCTGGGCGAACTTGCCAGTACGACACCGGAGTATCGGTGGGTGCTTGCAGGCGCTGAGTCAGCAAGAACTCCAACTGCTCAGGTGCTTGCCAGTGCCAGGCCTCGGCCTGATCGAGCGTGGCACGCAACCACACCTCCGGGTCCTGTTGCTCGGCCAGTGTGGCGAAGGCCAGGACATGCTCGGCCAGCAGGAAGCGGCGGGCATTGAGGAGGCGAGTCTGCATCGCTTGTTGCGGGGTAACAGGCACCTGCAGCCAAAGAGGAAAATCGGGCACCGGGTATGTCCCAGGGGCCGGGTTATAGGTGCTTGACCAGCGAGTGCCCTGCCAATAGCAGACACTGATCGCTGGCCCAAGGTAGGCCGGATAGGCTTCAACGGGCAGGTGCTTGAGCGCCCGGGCCAAGACACGGTTGTCATGGAAGCGGTACAACGCCTGATGGGGGCGCTCTCCGATGACCAGCCGTTCACGCCAGTGCTCCACCAGCGTTGGCAGGCCCCCTTTTGGAAGGCTGGCGAGCCATCCCCAGTGGCTGTCCGGCCGGTTGAGCAATTCATTGATGTGCTCGTCGCCGGGCCGATCGAAGGTGAAGACAAAGGGCCCGGCGTCAGCGAGATCAGCGACCAGCGTTTGGCCGTACACGCTCAGGTACTGGTCGGGGCGACTGTTCTTGAGCATTGCCTGGCGCGTGTGGTGTTCATTTTCTGAGTCCAGGACGACACACAAGGCGTGGCCGAGGCGTTGCTGTTCGATCAACCATTGATGGGGGAATGAGCGAGTCATGCGGCGGCCACTTCCGTTGGGCAGAGCCCTCCGCGGCAGGCCTCGCAGATCGGACAAAAATCCAATCCCGCTGCTTGGCTGGCCGTTATCAGCGAGCGTTGAGTGGGGGCGAACACTGGGGCTGGCGCCGCCAAGGGATCCGTCAAGCCAGGCGCAAATGATGAGGCGGTGGCGCCGACCATGGGGGCGCCGCCGAGCTGGATTTCACTGCTGCTGTAGACACCGCTGTGGTCGATCACGATGTGCTGGCCTCCGGCTTTCAAACTGAGGGTTGCACCTGCTTCAAGGACCACATGAGCGCCTGCCTTGATCTGTATTTGCTGTCCGGTCTCGACCACCAATGTCTGATCGACGCGGGTGTGGCGGTTGGTGACGCGCAGGTAGTCATTGCCTTCGACTTGGACCGTGCGGTCGGCGGCGGTGGTCCGATGTTCCTCGGCGTGCAGGATGGTGAAGCTATTGCCCTTGATGGTCTCCCGCCGCTCGTTACCAATCTCCAGTCGGCTGTCGTTTTCGATCTTCTGTTCCATGTCACGCTGGGCACGCAGATAGATCAGTTCCTGACCGGCGCGGTCTTCCAGGTGCAGCTCGTTGAAGCCTTTGTTGCCCGGCGAGCTGCAAGAACGAAACACGGTGCGGGTCTTGTGCGCAGGCAACGGGTAGGGCGGAGCGTTGGCGCTGTTGGTCAGGCATCCGCTGATCAAGGGCTTATCGGGATCGCCTTCCATGAAGGTCACCAACACCTCCATGCCCACCCGTGGGATCGTGACGCCCCCGTAGCTGTTGCCCGCCCAATTGGAGGCGACTCGTAACCAACAACTGCTGCCATCGTCGAAGTGCCCCGCACGATCCCAGAAAAACCGGACCTTGACCCGGCCATACGGGTCGCAGTGGATCTCTTCATCCTTGGGCCCCGTGACGATTGCCGTCTGGCTGCCCCATACACGTGGTTTTTGGTAAACCCGCTGCGAACGAAAGACCGCATCCCAAGGCGTGGCAACGAAGTGATTGCGATAGCCCTGATAGAAATGATCCGCAGTCCTGCCAGTGTCGCTGGGCGTTATTTCCTCAAGCACCTGCGGCTGTTTGCCTTCGTGATGCACTTCGGTCAGGAGCCATAGATCATTCCATTCCTGGCGTGGGTGCTCACTCAAGCTCAGGAAGTGCCCCGTCATCAGTGCTGGCTGATTACTCTTTCCTTCGGCTTGGCAGTAGTCGGCGCGATGGCGTTCCAAGGCGCGGCGGCTCAGCGACTTGCCGCGTTTTTCCTGGGTAAAGTCACCGGGATAATCATAGGCCTCCAAGTCTGGCCTATTTTTTTTGATACCAGGCTGACAGCTAGTCTCCAGTAGGAATGTCGATTTCTTGAAATCGTAATCACGGCGCGTGACGCGACTGGTCCGGGTCTCCAGTCGCAGGCCAAATCGATGGATGACCGGTTCCTCGCTAGCCATGCCGCTGCCGTGTTTGTAAACAGTGCGGCCTTCAAGTCGGGGAAAGACGGTCTGGTCATCACCAAATACCAGGTAGTGACCGGAGTCACTGTGCTGGAAGTGATAATGCAAGCCTTCTTCGTGACACAGGCGCTCGATGAAGTGCAAGTCAGATTCGCGATACTGCACGCAGTAGTCACGAAGCGGATAACTTGCACTCAACTGGAAGCGATGAGCATCGGTGAGGATGCCGTGTTCCTTGAGGATCAATGTGATGATCTGCGGCACGCTGACCTGTTGAAAAATGCGCTGGTTAGTGCGGTGCTCCAAGTAAGCCAGTCGTGGAGCCACTCTTATTTTGTAATGCGTCAAGCGTTTACCGCTGTCACCTTGTTCAACACGATAAATCAGCCCGTGAACACCGTGCCCCTGTTTATTGAATGCAAGAAATGCCTGCTGGTTTAACAAGTTCTCCAAGTCCATATCGCGTTGTTCACTGACGAGCTCGATATCGAACGAATAAGGTGTGCTGATGGCTTCGCAGCCTTCGAAGGCCAACACTTGAAGGTCATATTCGAGGTCAGGAATGGTGAGATGGAAGTCGTGTAAATCAGGGGTGTGGAACATTCGAGGGTCCTTGGGCGTTGGCTTTGACTCCTGATTACATTGAAGCAGTCCTGCTGGGTGCGTGCGCAGAGGCCCGTAAAAAAAGAAAAGGATGTAGGAGTTCTCTTCGCAGCAAGTAAGAGTTGAGAGCGAAATGATTTGAAGTGGTTTTTAGGAGGTTCGATTGTGTATTCAGCCTTGACAGAAAAAACTTTCGCATTGGGGATTTTCGAAGGGGTAATTTTTTGGAAAAAAGGAAAGTTCCTACTTTTTTATGTTTAAAACCTTGGCATGCTTCGCAGCGTTCGGTTGATTGAGGGCGATGTGAGTTTTGTGGGTATGCCTTGATTGCACTTTTGCGAAACTTCCTACAAGCGAAGCCGAACATTTACCTTGATTAATCATGTCGCCAAAACTACCCGTGTCACAAACTGAACTGTTCTTAACAGGGTCGTGAATGTCGTATTCCGGAAAACTGTCCGCCCATTATCTGGCTCTTGCCAAAGCTCCCATTTCCCAAGAGGACTTTGCGGGGGCAGACGTGCGTTTTTCGAATGAATACGAGGCGTTGGAAAGCGAGCTGGGCAAAGCCCAGTCGATGCACGAAAGCGGCCAGGTCGACTGGCTGAAGATCCGTGAAGGATGTGAAGCGCTGTTGCGTACCCAGTCGAAGGATCTGCGGGTGGCGGCCTGGTTGGTTTGGGCGCTGTATCAGCGTGAGTCTTTCCAGGGGCTGTTGGCCGGCCTCTGTCTTTTGCAGTACTTGTGTAAAGACCATTGGCCTGAGATTCATCCGGCCAAAAGCCGAACCCGTGCGGCCAGTATCAATTGGTTGGTGCCACGCCTGGAGCAGGCGTTGGGCGATGACGTGGCGATCAAGGAGCAGTTGCCGCTGTTCCGTCACCTGACGCAACAGCTTGAGGGGCTCGATGCTGCTTGCACCGCCCACTTGGGTGATGACGCTCCTCTGCTACTGCCGTTGTGTCGACGCCTCAACACAATGATCCAGCGTGCCACTGACAACCTGCCGCAGGCGGGTGCCCTCGGGACGGTAGTGGCTCAGGTGAAGCAAGTTGCCACCCAACTGCTCACGCCCGGCGCTCCGATCGAAAACGAAAAAGAAGCCCACAAGGCCTTACGCGCCCAGCAGGAAAGCGCGGCTTCGTTATGCATCTGGTGGCTCAAGCAAAAAGCGACCGACGTTCGCGCCCTGCGTCTGAATCGTACTTTGACCTGGCTGACCATTGACGTCATGCCCGAGCGCAACGCCGAGCAGATCACGCCGCTGCGTGGGCTGCCGGCGGACAAACTCAAGGCTTATCAGGACAGCCTGCAACGGGGCGATTACGCGAACCTGCTTGTGGAGATCGAGGCCAGCCTGGCGAAGGCACCGTACTGGCTCGATGGCCAGAGGCTTGCCTGGGAGTGCCTGCAAGGGCTGAATGCCGAGTTGGCCATGCGTGAAGTGGAGGTCCATCTCGCACTATTCATCCAGCGCCTGCCGGGCGTTATCGAATTGCGCTGGCATGACGGTGTGCCGTTCGCCGATCCGGCCACCCGGGCCTGGATCGCTGCCCAGGTCATGCCTCACCTGCAAAGCCCCGGCGCGACACACGAAGTCGATGTCATTCACAACGATGCGCCTTGGGAGCTGACGCTGGAAGAAGCCCAGTCGATCCTGCCCAAGGATGGCCTCAAGCCCGCCGTCCAATTGCTCAGGCAAGGCATGCAAAACGCCCTTGGGGCACGCGAGTGTTTCCTCTGGCGGTTCGCGATGGCTCGCTTGTGCTTCTCGGCCAGGAAATACGAACTCGCCAAAGTCCAGCTGGAGGCCCTCGACCAGACACTGCAACACGCAGGCCTGAATACCTGGGAGCCCGCCCTGGAGTTGCAGGTGCTGCATTTATTGCACAGCTGCTGCGATTTATTACCCCAGAACCACTCCATACGCGAGTGCAAGGAAGAAACCTATCGCAGGTTGTGTCACCTCGACCTCGAACGGGTCATTGAATAGGCCTTCGGGTCGCAAATTGTAAGGAGAAAGTCATGGCCAAAGAAGGCTCAATCGCCCCCAAGGAACGCATCAACGTCACCTTCAAGCCTGCCACTGGCGGTGCCCAGGAAGAAATTGAACTGCCATTGAAACTCTTGGCGATCGGTGATTACACCCACCGCAGGGACGAACGCAAGATCGAGGACCGCAAGCCGATTGGCATCGACAAGATGAGCTTCGACGAAGTGTTGGCCAAACAGGAGCTGAACCTGACCCTGAGCGTACCGAATCGTCTTCAGGAAGGGAGCGAAACTCAAGAGTTGGCCGTACAGCTGCGTGTGAACTCGATGAAGGATTTCAACCCGGCGAGCCTGGTCGAACAAGTGCCGGAGCTCAGCAAACTGATGGAACTGCGTGGCGCCCTGGTTGCGCTCAAAGGGCCATTGGGTAACGCACCGGCGTTTCGCAAGGCCATCGAGGGCGTACTCGCCAATGACGATTCCCGCCGCCGCGTACTGGATGAGCTGGGTCTGAACACCACAGCGAAGAGCGCTTGATTCTTTCAGCCAAGGAAGCCGAAACATGAGTACCCATGCAGTACAGAAGCAGGGCCAGAACAACGCCACCATTCTTGAAAGCATCATCGCCCAGACTCACCTGACTCCGGACGATGACGCCTACGACATTGCCAAGCGCGGCGTGTCTGCGTTCATCGAAGAGCTGCTCAAGCCGCAAAACAGCGGTGAGCCGGTCAAGAAGGCCATGGTAGACCGCATGATCGCCGAGATCGATGCCAAGCTCAGTCGCCAGATGGACGAAATCCTCCACCACCCGCAATTCCAGGCATTGGAGTCGGCATGGCGCGGTTTGCAACTGCTGGTGGACCGCACCGACTTCCGCGAAAACATCAAGATAGAAATGCTCAACGTTTCCAAGGACGACTTGTTGGACGACTTCGAGGATTCGCCAGAAGTCATGCAGTCAGGCCTGTACAAGCATATCTACACCGCTGAATACGGTCAGTTCGGTGGGCAGCCGGTAGGAGCGGTCATCGCTAACTACTTCATGTCCCCAAGCTCGCCGGACGTGAAATTGATGCAGTACGTGTCCAGTGTCGCCTGCATGTCCCATGCGCCGTTCATCGCAGCGGCCGGTCCGAAGTTCTTTGGCCTGGAGAGCTTCACTGGTCTGCCGGACCTCAAGGACTTGAAAGACCACTTCGAAGGTCCGCAATTCGCCAAGTGGCAGAGCTTCCGTCAATCGGAAGATGCTCGCTATTTTGCTCTGACCGTCCCGCGCTTCCTGTTGCGCAACCCCTATGATCCGCAAGAGAACCCGGTCAAGGCGTTCGTCTACAAGGAAACCGTTGCCAACAGTCACGAGCACTATCTGTGGGGCAACACCGCCTATGCATTCGGTACAAGGCTGACCGACAGCTTTGCCAAGTTCCGCTGGTGCCCGAACATCGTCGGTCCTCAAAGCGGTGGCGCGGTTGAAGACCTGCCATTGCATCACTTCGAAAGCATGGGCGAAATCGAAACCAAGATCCCGACCGAAGTGCTGGTGTCCGACCGGCGCGAATACGAATTGGCCGAGGAGGGCTTCATCTCCCTGACCATGCGCAAAGGCAGTGACAACGCTGCGTTCTTCTCTGCCAGTTCCGTGCAGAAGCCGAAGTTCTTTGGTATCGGCGCCGAGGACAAGCATGCAGAGCTGAACTACAAGCTTGGCACTCAGTTGCCATACATGATGATCGTCAATCGGCTGGCTCACTACTTGAAGGTCCTGCAGCGCGAGCAATTGGGGTCATGGAAGGAGCGCACGGACCTGGAGCGCGAGCTCAACAACTGGATCCGCCAGTACGTGGCCGACCAGGAGAACCCTAGCGCCGAAGTCCGTGGTCGCCGTCCGCTGCGTGCAGCGAAGATCATTGTCAGTGACGTGGAAGGTGAGCCTGGCTGGTATCGCGTTGGCCTGAACGTACGGCCTCACTTCAAGTACATGGGCGCCGATTTCACGCTGTCGTTGGTTGGCAAGCTGGACAAGGTGTAGGCGCGCTCATGACGTATGGCAGCCTTTTCGAGCGCCTGGCAGGTGATTCTGAAAAGCGCGCGGGTTTGAACCGCGAGGTTTGTGTCGTGACATCGGTGGCTGCGCATCTGGCCAAGATGCTCAGCACCCGGGCGGGTAGCGTGCAGACACTCTCCGATTATGGGCTGCCGGACCTCAATGACATGCGCTTGAGCCTGCACGACGCGAGGAGTCAGGCCCGCAAGGCGATCGAGATCTTCATCAAGACCTACGAGCCACGCCTCAGAAATGTCTGTGTCGTTTCAATGCCCAGTAACGCCGATCAACTTCGCCTGTCCTTCAGCATCGACGCTTTGCTGGACGTGGAGGGGGTCAGGCGGCAGGTCAGCTTTTCCGCATGCCTGGACGGCAGCGGCCAAGTCAAGGTCAGACAAGGATAGCCATACATGTCGTTCAATCATTACTACCAGAGTGAGCTGACGGCGCTCCGCCAGCTGGGTCGGTGTTTCGCCGAACGTAACCCAGCGCTGGCCCCCTTTCTGGGGCAGGCCGGACGGGACCCGGATGTGGAGCGGCTACTGGAGGGGTTTGCCTTTCTGACCGGGCGACTGCGCCAGAAGCTCGATGACCAATTGCCGGAGCTGAGCCATTCGCTGATGCAGCTATTGTGGCCGAACTACATGCGGCCATTGCCAGCCTTCAGCATCTTGCAGTTCGATCCGCAGCGGCGATCCGGCCCCGCGTTGCGGGTGGAACGCGATACGCCGGTCGAAAGTAAACCTGTCCAGCAGGTGCGTTGCCGTTTCCTGACGTGTTACCCGACCGAGGTGCTGGCGCTTGATCTGACCAGGTTGAGTTATTCAGTGAAAGGGGATGGGTCGCTGTTGAGCCTGCGTCTGGAGATGTGTTGCGACGGTCATTTGGGCGAACTGCAACTGAGCCATTTGCGTCTGCACCTGACCGGCGAGCGTTACATCAGCCAGATGCTCTACATCAGTCTGTTGCGCAACCTCGAGGGTATCGAGCTGATTCCGCTGGACGGCGCTGGCGCAGCTTTGCAGGCGGCAGACGGCAGCCCAATGACGTTCAGGATCCCAGCCGCTAGTGTCCAGCCAGTAGGCTTTGCCGAAGAGGAAGCGCTGATCCCGTATCCGCTGAATACCTTTCGCGGCTATCGCTACCTGCAGGAATATTTCGCTTTCCAGGACAAGTTCCTGTTCGTCGATATCCATGGCCTGGACGTGATCAACATTGCACCGCACAGCAGTGTCGAACAGATGCGGGGCCTGGAACTGCGCTTCGATATTGGCAAAAGTGGTATCCAGCGGATGCGTCCGACACTGGATAACATAAAGCTGTACTGCACGCCGATCGTCAATCTGTTCAAACATGACGCGCAGCCGATCCGCCTGGACAGCAAACAGGACGAATATCTGCTGCTGCCGGCCGATTATGACCAGGAGCACTGCGGCGTGTTTTCGGTCGAAAGCGTCACTGGCTGGAACCCCGGCGGCCTGGGTTATCAGGCCTATGTGCCGTTCGAATCCTTCGAGCATGATTCAAGCTTCGATGTGCCCCACAGCAGACCCTACTACAGCGTTCGTCAGCGTCCTTCATTGCTGCACGGTGGCCTGGACACCTGCCTGGGCTTCGGTGTCCGCCACACTCACCTCCATGAAACCCTGTCTATCGAGTTGATGTGCACCAACCAGAACCTGCCGCGCCAGCTAAAGCCGGGTGACATCGACCAGCCCGGTGAGAAAAGCCCTGAATCACTGAGTTTCCGCAACATAGGTCCGGTCACTTCGAGCTTCGCCCCTCCGCTCAATCGCGATTTCCTCTGGAAGCTGATCAGCAACATGTCACTCAACTACCTGTCGCTGGCGGACGTCAATGCGCTCAAGGTGATTCTCGAAACCTATGATTTTCCGCGTTACTACGACGAACAGACAGAGAAGGTCAGCAAGCGTTTGCTGGACGGGCTCAAGTCGATCAGGCACCAGCATGTCGACCGTCTGCACCGGGGCTTGCCGGTTCGTGGCTTGCGCACCGAGCTGACCATCGACCCGCAGGGTTACATCGGCGAGGGCGACCTGTTCGTCTTCGCGTCGGTCCTCAACGAGTTTTTCGCGCTTTATGCCAGCCTCAATTCGTACCACGAACTACGGGTGAACAGCACACAAGGAGAGGTCTACCAATGGACACCCCGCATGGGCCAGCAGCCGCTTCTATAAGCGTGCTGACACGAGGGATACGCGAGTACTCGCTATTTCAGGCCGTGTTGTTGGTCGTTGATCGGCTGCGCGAGGCTCATCCAGCGCTCGATGATGACGCGCTGTATGACCGGCTGGAATTCCGAGCCAACCCAAGCCTGGGGTTCCCCGCCAGCGACATTGATCGTGTGGAGTTTTTCGAAGAGCACGGCCAGGTGCGGGCGCGCCTGAGCATGAATCTGGTCAGCCTGGTAGGGGCAGGGTCGCCGCTACCGGCGTTCTATGGTGAACAGGCCTTGGGGGAAGGGGATGGCAATCCGACGCGCGACTTTCTCGACGTTTTCCATCACCGCCTTCAACGGCTGATGCTACCGATCTGGCGCAAGTATCGTTATTGCGCAAGCTTTCAGAGCGGTGCTCAAGACCCGTTTTCCGAGCAGCTGTTTGCGCTGATCGGCCTGGGCGGCGAAGACATTCGCAAGGCCAGCCAACTGAACTGGAAGCGTCTGCTGCCGTACCTGGGCCTGCTGAGTCTTCGTGCTCATTCGGCGGCTCTGATAGAGGCCGTGCTGCGTTATTACTTCAAGCATGCCGAACTGAACCTTGAACAGTGCATCGAGCGGCGCGTGGACATCCTTGGCGAACAGCGCAATCGCCTGGGGAGCGCCAACAGCCTGCTGAGCCAAGACCTGGTGCTCGGCGAACGGGTGCGCGACCGCAGCGGCAAGTTCCGGATCCATATCAGCGAACTGGATTGGCAGCGTTTTCACGAATTCCTGCCCATCGGCACCGGTTACCAGCCGTTGTGCTCGCTGGTGCGATTCACCCTGCGTGATCCCCTCGAATATGACATTCGCCTGGTCCTGCGCCAGCAGGAAATTCGTGAGCTGTGCATGGGTGAACAGAATACCTGTCGCCTGGGATGGACCAGTTGGCTGGGGCACGAGCGCGCCGATGGCGTAGTGATCCTCGGCAGCAAAATTCACTAGGAATGGATGACATGATCAACGTAGACCTTCAGCAACTGATTCAGGCATTGGACGCCGAAACCAGGAGCGATCTGGAGCGCTCGGCCGAGCAATGCATCGCGCGTGGCGCAGACAAGGTCCTGGTGGAAGACTTGATGCTGGGCTTGCTGGAGCGTCCGCAAGGCCTGCTCGCGCGAGCCTTGCAAGATGCCCAGGTCAGCGCGGGTGAACTGAGCGCCGCCCTGCAACCACGGATGGGGCACAGTGCTTCGCGCAACCCGGTATTCGCCCCAGCGCTGGTGCAATGGTTACAGGATGCCCTGCTGGTGGCCAATCTCGAGCTGGGCCTTAGCCAGGTCGGACAAGCCGCGTTGATCCTGGCGTTGCTGCGCAACCCGCTTCGTTACGCAGGGAGTGCTTATCATGCGCTGCTCACCCGGCTGAATATCGATCGGTTGAAAGATTTCGCCTTGTCGCAACAGGCTCAACCGGTCGCCGATCAGACCGCCAAACCGGGCGACTCCCTGCTGGCGCGCTTTACCCATGACCTGACTCGGCAGGCCCGCGAAGGCCAGCTCGACCCGGTGCTTTGTCGCGACGGTGAAATCCGGCAGATGATCGATATCCTCGTTCGTCGCCGCAAGAACAACCCAATCGTGGTCGGTGAGGCTGGAGTGGGCAAGACCGCCATCGTCGAGGGGCTGGCGTTGCGCATCGCCGCAGGGGAAGTACCGTCAGTGCTCGAAGATGTCGAGCTGCTTTCGCTGGATATGGGGCTGCTGCAGGCCGGCGCCGGCATCAAGGGTGAATTCGAGCGTCGTCTCAAGGGGGTGATCGACGAGGTCAAGACTTCGCCGAAATCCATCATTCTGTTCATCGATGAGGCCCACACCTTGGTTGGTGCGGGCAGCAGCGCGGGGGCCGCCGATGCGGCCAACCTGCTCAAGCCAGCCTTGGCCCGGGGCGAGCTGCGCACGATCGCGGCCACTACCTGGACCGAGTACAAAAAATACTTTGAGAAAGACCCAGCCCTGGCCCGTCGTTTCCAACCGGTGCAATTGCACGAGCCCACTGTCAGCGAGGCGGTGACCATCCTGCGTGGCCTGGCCCGCGTCTACGAGAACAGTCACGGCATTTACCTGCGTGATGACGCGGTGGTCGCGGCGGCGCAATTGTCGGCCCGCTACCTGGCTGGTCGTCAGTTGCCAGACAAGGCTGTGGATGTACTGGACACCGCCTGCGCTCGCGTACGCATCAGCCTGGCCGCTGCGCCGCAAAGCCTGGAGCGAATACGCAGCGAGCTGGCCGAAGGCGAGCGTCAGCGCCAGGCGCTGCGCCGTGATGGGCAGGCCGGTTTATCGATCGATCTTCAGGCGCTAGAAGCGCTGGAGGCCCGCCTGGAGGCCATCGAAGACGAGTGCCGAGCGCTGGAAACCCAATGGACCGAGCAACGTATTCTTGCGCAACGCCTGTTGTCGCTTCGTCAACAATTGGCCAGGGCACGGGAATCCGAGCAGGATCAAACCCACGGTGTCGAAGCCCTGGAAGCGGCGCTGCATGAAACACACGGCACGTTGGTGGCTGCGCAGGCTCAGGAGCGCTTGGTCAGCTTCGAAGTTTGCCCGCGACTGGTCGCCGAGGTCATCAGTGCCTGGACCGGTGTACCGCTGGCGCAACTGGCCCGAGAGCACAATTTGAAAGTCGCCAGTTTCGCGGCGGACCTGCGTGCGCGTATTCGTGGTCAGGAGCCAGCTGTACAGGCGCTTGATCGCGCGATGCGTGCCGCCGCCGCAGGCCTGAACAAACCCGACGCCCCAGTGGGCGTGTTTCTGCTGGTGGGGCCCAGTGGCGTCGGCAAGACTGAGACGGCGCATGCCCTGGCCGACTTGCTCTATGGCGGTGATCGTTTCATCACCACGCTCAACATGACTGAATTCCAGGAGAAACATACCGTTTCGCGGTTGATCGGCGCACCGCCGGGCTACGTTGGTTTTGGCGAAGGTGGCATGCTCACCGAAGCCGTGCGGAAAAAGCCTTATTGCGTGGTGCTGCTCGATGAAATCGAAAAAGCCGACCCGGATGTGTTGAACCTGTTCTACCAGATATTCGACAAAGGCTTGGCCAACGATGGGGAAGGGCGGGAGATTGATTTTCGCAATACCTTGATTCTGATGACGTCGAACCTGGGCAGTGAGCGCATCGACGAACTGTGCGAAAACGGCGCACACCCGAGCGCCGAAAGCCTCGAAGAGTCCATTCGCCCGATCCTCAGTAAACATTTCAAACCCGCTCTGTTAGCCCGCATGTGCGTGGTGCCGTACTACCCGGTCAGCGGGCCGGTGTTGCGTGAGCTGGTGACGATCAAACTCGACCGCATGGGCGAGCGGCTGCGCCGTCGTCACTTGGGCTTCAGTTACTGCGGCCAACTTGTGAACCATCTGGTCGCGCGTTGCAGTCGCAATGATCGCGGCGCACGACTGATTGACCAACTGCTTGACCTGCACCTGATGCCGCTGGTTGCCGACCGGTTGCTCGCGGCCATGGCCGGCGACGAACAGCTGCGGCATGTACACGCCGTGCTCAACGGCGATGCCAGCATTGCGTGTGAGTTCTCCTGAGGTGGGTGCGATGTTCAAGAAACTCTCGCAACCGCTGGACTATGCCGAGGCACTTTTGGCGCAGTTTTCCAACCTTTCACGCTTGGTGGACGGTGCTGAGCTGGTGGGGAATTTCATTCAGGGGGTTGCGCGGCTCAGTGGCTGTGAACTGGTGCAGTTGTACCTGCTCGATGCCACTCGCGCCCGCCTGGAAATGAACACCGAGTATCTGGAAGGCCTGGTGCAATTTCGTGACCCGCAAAGCCTGTCCTCCGATTATCACGCTGAGCAATTGTTGCAATTTTCCCTACGCCAGAACCGTGTGGTATGCCTCGGCGCGCTAAGTGACAGTGTGCACGAAACCCGTTTTCTGCCCGCGCGGGCCACACCATGGCAGTCGCTGCTTTGTGTGCCCCTGGTCGACCCGCAGGATGAGGTTGGTGGCTTGTTGTTGTGCGCCAGCAATCAGCACCTCGACTTGCATGGGGTCGCTGAATCCCTGGGACGTCTTGGGACCTTTGCACTTGGTCAGATGCATCTGTTGCAGCGCCTGCGCGGTCCTGTCGACGAGTCGGTGTCCGATGCCACAAGCTTGCCGAGCGGTATCAGTTACGGCCTGATCGGCAAGAGCGTCGCCATGCGCAAGACCTGCTCGTTGCTCAGTAAAGTACTGCATAGCCCCTATACCGTCCTGCTGCGGGGTGAGACCGGTACCGGCAAGGAAGTCGTGGCCCGGGTCCTCCATGATTACGGTCCGCGTCGATCCAAGGCGTTTATCGTGCAGAACTGTGCGGCGGTTCCCGAGAACTTACTGGAGAGTGAGCTTTTCGGCTATCGCAAGGGCGCGTTCACCGGTGCCGACCGAGACCGTGCCGGGCTGTTCGACGCGGCCAACGGCGGCACGCTGTTGCTCGATGAAATCGGCGATATGCCGTTGTCCCTGCAAGCGAAGTTGTTGCGAGTGTTGCAGGAAGGGGAAATCCGACCGTTGGGTTCCAACGACACTCACCATGTCGACGTGCGCATCATTGCCGCCACTCATCGCGACCTGAAGCAGTTGATGGAGGAGGGCAAGTTCCGCGAAGACCTGTATTACCGCCTTGCGCAGTTTCCAATTCAGTTGCCAGCGTTACGTCAGCGCGACGGCGACATCATCGAGCTGGCGCGGCATTTTGCCGACAAGGCTTGCACACTCCTGAGGCGCGATCCGGTGCGCTGGTCAGACGCGGCACTCGATCACCTGGCTGCCTACGACTTCCCGGGAAATGTCCGTGAACTCAAGAGCATCGTGGAAAGGGCCGTGCTTTTGTGCGAGAGCGGCGAATTGCTCGTCGAGCATTTTGCGCTGCACATCCAGACCCCATCCGAGCGCGGCCGCGTGAACCTGCGTGAGCGGATGGAACAGATAGAACGTGGCCTGTTGATCGATTGCCTGCGCGAGAGTGCAGGCAACAAGACACGTGCCGCCCGCGAACTCGGCCTGCCGCTGCGCACGCTGATCTATCGTCTCGCGCGCCTGAACGTTCAGCGCAGTGATTTCAATGATTGATCCTTGCCCCTCATACCCATCCCAGCCGGCCCTTCATTACTGGAGAAGTTTCCATGCCTTTCTTTACCTGGCGAACCGTTCTGCTGACGCTCCTGATGTCATTCACCCTCGGCGGTTGTAGTGGCAACTACAAATTCAACGACAGTGATTATCGCCCTCTGGGTGATCCACAGGCGATCAATCGCGGCAAGTGACCCAAGGAACCGTTAAGAGATGGATCTTGTTTTTGAAATGCTGAACGCCAACCAGTTCGTCCCTGTACAGCTGTGTCACAAGACCTTCGGGCCGGGCGGCGGAGTAATAGGACGGGGCGAGGGTTGCCATTGGATGATCCCCGACCGCGACCGCCTGCTGTCCAAGTGTCACGCGCAGGTCAGCTTCCGTGAGGGCGCGTTTTTCCTGACCGACACCAGTGGTAACGGTACGACCCATCGCGAAAGCGGCGCGCGCCTGCCTAAGGGCGAACCGGTCCGGATACAGGACGGAGACGCCTACATCATGGGTGATTTCGAGATCCTGGCGCGGCTGGTCGCCGGGCCGTCGAACAGCTTTGCCGAAGTCAGCCGCTCAATGCCGGTCGACAGTCTTATTCCCGACGATGCCTTCCTGGAACTCGACCCGCTCAAAGCGCTGGATCAACAGGAGCGGCTCTCGCTGGACATCGACGAGCTGATAAATCCTACGGCGGTACCACCGGACACCCTTGGACGTGCGGATTATGCGCGTATCGACAGGGAAAGCCTGCTGTTGCCGGAGCTGGTCGAAGAGCCAGTTGAACCAAGGCCTGCGCCCGTCCCGCCCACCAACGCTATTGATCATTCGCATGACGTTTTTTGGCAGCGCTTCGGTACCGCCTTGGGCATGGATCTCGAAGGCCTGGACAGCGAGGCCCGCGAAGGTCTGGCGATCAACGCAGCGCTGTTGCTCAAGCAAAGCATCCAGGGTTTGCAACAGAGTCTGGGTACTCGCTCGGAGCTGAAAAGCGAACTGCGCCTGGCCCAGACCTATGAAGAACAGGTTCGTCTGATTGCCGGCCTGCAAATCGATTACCACGGATGACGTCCATGTCCCACTGCACGATGCACTTATCCAAGCCTTTGACGACGCTGGCCATGACCTTGCTGTTGGCCGGTTGCACCGCGCTGTCGCCCTTTTCGACGATGACCAAGCTCAACCTCTCCCTGACGGCCAGTGAGCGACTCAACCCCGATATCAATGGGCGACCATCGCCGGTGGTGGTGCGGCTGTTCGAACTCAGGCATCCGGTGGCTTTTGAAAACTCAGATTTCTTCAGCCTCTATGAGCACGCGAGGGAAACACTGGCCCCTGACCTGGTTTCCAGCGAAGAGCTGGAACTGCGTCCAGGTGAAACCGTCGAGCTCAGGCTCGGTCTCTCTGGGAATGGCCATTACGTCGGCATAATCGCGGCGTACCGTGACCTGCCACATGTTCGCTGGCGCTACACACTGCCAGTGGTTGCGACACAGTTGACCGAAGCGAACCTGATCCTCGACCAGGATGGGGTCGCCACTACACTTGAAAGACAGGCCAGGGTAGATGACCGATGAGTCACGATAAAGTCATCTGGCAAGAAGGCATGCTGTTGCGTCCGCAGCATCTACAACACAACGATCGTTACTTCGACCATCAGTTGAAGGTTCGTACCCGATTGCTGGCCAGTTACGCCTGGGGATTCCTGACGCTGGAAATCGATGTGCAATTTCTCAATATGGGTCAACTGGTGGTCAGCCAGGCCAGCGGGGTGCTACCGGACGGAAGTCTGTTCGAGCTGGGTGGCAACGCCGAGCCGCTGGCCCTGGAGGTACCGTCCAATACCAGCAATACACCGATCTACCTCGCTCTGCCATTGGTGACCGGCAATCACATCGAGTCCCGTCGTCCAGAGCAGTCTGACGTGCTGGCGCGCTACACCATCTACGAGACACAAGTGACCGACTCCAACGCCGGGGATTGCGGCGGGAGCCAGATCAGTTGCGGAAGGCCGGACCTGCGCCTGCTGTTGGGCGAGCAACAGAGCGACCATGCGTTTGTGAAGCTCAAGCTCTGTGAGGTGCTGGATACCACGGCCGATGGTGTGATCAGGCTCGATCCGGACTTTGTGCCGACCTTCATCCAGGCACGCTCATCCCATTACTTGCTGTCGTGCCTCAAGGAGATCATCGGCATGCTTGCTCATCGGGGCGACAGCCTTGCCGAGCGGATCCGTTTCAATGGCAAGGCAGGTGGCGCGCAAGTCGGCGATTTCATGATGCTGCAACTGATCAATCGCAGTGAATTGCTGCTGCGTCATTATCTGGACCTGGAGCAAGTACATCCTGAAACGCTGTACCGAATGCTGCTGGCCCTGCTGGGTGACCTGGCGACGTTCTCCAGCGACAGCAAACGCCCACCGCTGACCCACCGCTACCAGCACAGCAACCAAGGCGCGTGTTTTCGAAGCCTGATGCAAGCGATTCGCCAGGTTCTATCGATGGTGCTCGAACAGCACGCGATCGAGCTGCAGTTGCAGCCGCGTCAGTATGGAATCATCGTCTCGCCAGTGCAGGATCTCTCCCTGCTGGATACGGCTTCGTTCGTACTGGCGGCAAGTGCCAACTGTGACAGCGAAGAACTGCGCCATCGATTGCCGTCGAACCTCAAGGTTGGCTCGGTGGAGCGTATCCGCCAGTTGGTCAACCTGCATCTGCCCGGTATCAAGATCAGGCCTCTGCCCGTGGCTCCGCGGCAGATCGCATTTCACGCCAACAAAACCTATTTCATCCTTGAACCCAATACCGAAGACCTGGCGCAACTGAAGCGATCCGCAGGCTTTGCGTTCCATGTTTGCGGTGATTTCGCTGAGCTTGAGCTGAATTTTTGGGCCATCAGGAATTGAACGAAATGGATAAGGAAAATCCTCAGGACGAAACGACCGTCCTGCTCGACCATCATGGACAACGTCCTGCTTCCGGGCCCTTGACCGATGCTGCTTCGCCGCCGCGTTTCGAACAGTTGCAAGAGCGGATGATCTACGCCGCGCACCTGCCACGTTCCCAGTCACTCAATGTCAGCCTGAATCCGCTGGTCGCGGCGGCGTCCGGATTGCTTTCGCAAATGGTGCAGCTCAAACACGGCCGCGCACGCGAGGACCTGCAAGCCCTTAAAGGGGAACTGAAGCGAGGTCTGGAGCAATTCGAAGCCTGTGCCTTGCAGGGCGGTGTTGAAAACAGTCAGTTGATCGCCGCGCGTTACGTGCTCTGCTCAGTGATCGATGAGGCGATCGTCACCACGTCGTGGGGTCAAGGAGGCGGCTGGTCACAGATAAGCCTGCTCAGCACTTTCCACAACGAAACCTTCGGCGGCGAGAAGGTCTTCCAGTTGCTTGAGCGCCTGTCGAAAAACCCTATCAAGCACCTGCCGACGCTTGAACTGTTGTATCTGTGCCTATCCCTGGGCTTCGAGGGTAAGTATCGGGTTCAGGCCCGCGGGATGCTCGAACTCGAAAGCCTGCGCGACGCCCTGTACCGGCTGATTTGCCAGACCCGCGGCGACATTCCCCGCGAACTGTCACCTCGCTGGGAAGGATTCGATGGTGCGCGACGCAGTCCGGTGCGCATTGTCCCTGCCTGGACAGTGGCGGTTTTTACCTTGGTCTGCCTGGGAGTGATGTACTCGAGTTTCGCCTGGGTATTGAACGAGCAACGCCAAAGCGTACTGCAACCTTATCAACTGTCAGAGCCGGCCGCCGCTCGGCCGCTGCCGTAAACAGGGACGTGTCATGAAATTGCTTTTCAGGAAAGCCGGTGCCTGGGTGCGCCAGACGTGGATTTGGACGCTGCTGCTGGTGCTTTGTGTTGCGCTGCTGGTGTGGTTCGCCGGGCCACTTCTGGCCGTCAATGACTACAAGTTTTGGGCAAGCCCGACGGCGCGATTGCTGACCATCAGCGTGCTTCTGCTGGGCTGGGGCCTGGTCATGGTTTTCGTCAATGGGCGCGCCGGTTCAAGCGCCAATGCCCAGCAAGACGCCTCCGGGCATGCGCGGGCCCTGTACCAGGCCAGGATTGATGAGCAGCGCGAAGTACGCTCGCGCTTCAAGCGGGCTTTAACCTCGCTAAGGTCCTCAAGCGTCTATCCTGGCCGCAGTGACCGCTGGCGCAACGATCTGCCGTGGTATCTGCTGATAGGCCCGCCCGCCAGCGGCAAAACCCGTCTGTTGGATTGTTCAGGCCTTGAGTTCCCTCTCGACAGGCTTGAGCGCAAGCCAGTCGGCGACATATCGGGTACCCGTCATTGCGATTGGTATTTTGCCGAGCACGCCGTGCTGATCGACACCGCCGGGCGCTACCTGACCCAGGCGGACAGTGATATCGATAGCAGCGCTTGGGCCGTATTGCTCGAACTGCTGCGCAAACGTCGCCGCAGTCGTCCGTTGAACGGGGTACTGGTGACGGTTCCGACCGAGATCCTGTTGCTGGGCAGCGAAGATGAAATGACCACGCTGGCGTGCCAGATTCGTGGCCGCTTGCAGGAACTGCAAAGGCGGCTGCACATCGATGTCCCGATTTACCTGGTCCTGAGCAAAGCGGACAGCGTGCCTGGTTTCAATGAATTCTTTGATTCGCTGACGCGTGAGGAAAACGACCAGGTGTTGGGTGCGAGCTTCAGTCGAGACCAGCGGGGCAGTGACGTAGCCGTGTTACGTGCCGAGTTCGAGGCGCTGCTGCATAGACTCAACAGCCAGATGATCATGCGCATGCATCAGGAGCGCGACCCGCTACGCCGTAGCTGCATGCTTGATTTTCCTCACCAACTGGGACAACTCGGCGCCGGGCTTTGTTTGCTGGTCGAGCAGGCGTTTACTGGCAACGTCGGTACGCTGCGTGGTTTCTATTTGACCTGTGCATTGCTGCCGGGTCGAACAATGGAGCTGACTGCCGAACCCGGCAACGTGGCTTTGCGCGCCAGTAATACCGTGTCTGGTCGACGCTCGCGGTTCATTCATCATTTGATCAGCCGGGTGATTTTTCCGGAAGCCGATCTGACTGACCTCGTTCAGCGCGAACGCCGTCGTATCCATTGGAGACAGCGGGCCTTGTACCTCGGGGCGCTGACAGTCGTTGGCCTGTGCGGGCTGTTGTGGGCGAACGGTTTTTCGGCCAACCACGAGCGTCTGGATAGCTTGCGTATGCTGGCGCAACACTGGGACCAGCAGCAATCGGTCAAAGTGAACGCTGATGACTGGGCCGCAATGCTCGAGTCACTGGATATTCGTTTCGACGCCACCCGGGTTTTCCCACCCTACAGGGCCGTGCCATTGTACGAGCGTGCCGGCCTGTACCAGGGCGATGCGAGCAACCCTGCGGTGACCGAGGCCTATGAGCGTGAATTGCAGGCGCAACTGTTGCCGAAGGTTGCGCAGAGGCTGGAAGAGCAAGTCCGCAACAACTGGAGTGACCGCGAGCAATTGCTCAACAGCCTGCGCGCGTACTTGATGCTGGGTCTGCAAGAGCGTCGAGATGTTGCCTGGCTCAAGGATTGGCTGGCCAACGATGGGTCACTTCGTTACCCCGGCAACACGGCGCTACAGGAGGGCCTGAATGCTCACTTCGCGCGCCTGTTGGAGCTACCCTTCATTCATGCACTCAATGAACCGCTGGTAGCCCAGGCCCGAGAGGCCCTTCGTCGTGAGTCCTTGGCCGCCGTCGTGTACAAAATGCTGCACGAACAGGCCAGCCATCTACCGCCATATCGACTCGGCCAACACTTGGGTTCACAAGGAGGGCTGTTGGTCGGTACCGATCGTGTGATTCCTGGGTTTTATACCCGCCAGGGTTACGAACGTTACTTTTCGGTTCAGGGGACGGCGCTGATCAGCGAATTGTTGCAGGACAACTGGGTATTGGGTGAAGGCGAGGGCCTCAGCGGCATGGACATGCGTCGCCTGATGGTCGAACTGGAACAGCGGTATTTTCGTGACTATGCCGACCACTGGAGCGAAGCGGTCGGTCAGATCACCCTGCAAACCGTCAGCAATGCGGCTGAGGGCGCCGAGCAACTCGCGGGGCTGACTTCGGCTCATTCACCGATTTTGCGGATGCTGGTGCAGGTGCGCGAAAACACTCGACTCCAGGCGGTTGTCGAGCAACTCGACGACCTGACGCAAGCGGCCGGAAAGGGCGAACATGCCGTTACAAAACTAGCCGCTGTGGCAGGGAAAGCTTCTGCGTCCCTGACCGAACATCTGCCGGACAACGCACAAAAATCCTTGCGACGGCGTTTCGAACCGCTGCATCGCCTGCTGGATGGAGAGGGCGGGCCCACGGCTGATCTGGTCCAGGTCTTGCGGGCCCTTGATGAGGTGCAATTGCAATTGGCGAACCTGGCCCGAGCCAGTGCACCGGAACAAGCGGCGTTCGAATTGGCCAGGCACCGCATGGGCGGCGGGCGAGATGCGTTGAGTCACCTGCGCAGTGCGTCTGCTCGCCTGCCGCGGCCAATCAGTGGGTGGTTCAACGTGCTGGCCGAGGACAGCTGGCGTTTGGTGCTCAGCGATTCTTATCGATACCTGAACCAGCGTTATCAGAGCGAGCTGTACAGCTTTTACGGCAAGGCAATCGACAAGCGATACCCGTTCAGCGCCCACAGTGCCAGCGACGTGGCGCTCAATGATTTCCGAGAATTCTTCAAGGACCAAGGCATCGTCGGTCGCTTTTTCGACAATTATATGCAGCCCTTCGTCAGCGGTCCGGCGGGAGACTACCGCCTGCGCAGTATCGACGGGCAGAGCTTGCCGATCTCCCGGGTCTATCTCGATCAGATGGCAACAGCGCATACCATTCGCCGGAGCTTTTTCGCCGAAAACCCGACCGAGCCACAAGTGCAGTTCCAGCTTGAGCCGTACACCCTGGACCCGGCAGTAAGCCGTGCTGAATTCCGCTTTGGCGACCAGATGCTTGAATATCGCCACGGTCCGATCCTGCCGGTGGCGTTTACCTGGCCAAGCGACGCGCAGAATGGCCGAACCGCGCTGGTGCTGGACAAAATGGTTGGGCGAGGCGTGGGTATCGAGAAAAATACCGGGCCATGGTCGCTGTTTCGTTTGTTCGATTTGATGCAGAGCGAATACCTGACCGGGCGCGATGTACGCGTCTTGAAGGCGGATCTGGGTGGCCTGCGCGCCAATTATTTGCTGACGAGCCAGCGCACACCGAACCCTTTCGACATGAGCGTGCTTCGCACATTTCGTCTGCCGGTGCAGCTTTGATGGTGGCTAGTCCCTGGTACAGCGCGGCGCGCACCGACCCGGGCAAAGCCCGCGCACGTAATGAGGATGCTTTTCTCGACTGCCCACAGCAAGGGGTGTGGGCGGTGGCCGACGGCATGGGTGGCCACTTTGGCGGTGACATCGCCAGCCAGATGATCGTTGCCAACCTGACGGAACTGCCACTGTACCGGGACTTGGGGGAGCGTTCGAAAGCGGTGCGCCAATGCCTGCGCTGGATCAATCGACGACTGAGCCAGGAGCTTACCGTCACCGAAGATCGTCTCGGCATTATCGGCAGCACCGTGGTGGTGCTGTTGCTGGAAGGAAACCGCGGGGTCTGCATTTGGGCTGGTGACAGCCGTTGTTACCTGTGGCGTGGTCGACGCTTGTACCAACTGACCAAGGATCACTCGCTGCAACAGCAACTGATCGACAGGCAACACTTCAGCCGCGATGAGGCCTGCGCCCACCCTGCGGCCAAGGCATTGACCCGCGCGGTCGGTGCCGCGCCGGAGTTGACGCTGGAGGTGCTGGAGCTGGACGTTCAGCCGGGCGATACGTTTTTGCTGTGCAGTGATGGCCTGTACCAAGGCCTCGGCACAGAGGCCCTTGGCAGAGCCTTGGACCTGGCTTCGCCTCGTAGAGTGTTAGAGCATCTTTTTGACGACGTTTTGCGTGGCACGGCGCCGGATAACCTGACGGCCGTGGTGATCCGCCCGTGAGTGAAGAGGGTGCCTATCCCACGTATTTCGCCTTCGCCAACGCTGCACCTACTGCGATATCCAGCCAGCGTTGCATCAGCGAAACACCGGACATACTCGCAGGCCGCTATCGCCTGGAACGCTTGCTTGGCGCTGGCGGCATGGGCGTTGTTTACCGCGCACGGGATTTATTGCACGAACAATACGCTGATCCTGACCCGTACCTTGCCTTGAAGATGCTCAGTGAAGTATTCGACGAGTCACCTGATGCCAGTGCGTTGCTCTACAGCGAGTTCGCCCTGACGCGGCGATTGCATCACCCGAATATTCTGCGCCCCTACACCTTCGAAGTGGATGCAGCCCAACGACGGGCCTTCATCACCATGGAGCTGATGCGTGGCCTGACCTTGGACAAACTGCTTTGTGAGCGGCCCCAGGGGGTGCCTTGGCCTGAACTGAAGGCTATCGCCGTGCCGCTGCTTGATGCACTGGCCTACGCCCACAGCCGCGGCGTACTGCATGGCGACATGAAGCCAAGCAACATCATGTTGAGCGAAGAAGGCCTGCGCCTGTTCGACTTCGGTTTGGGCCTGGCCGAGGAGGGGCCTTCGCAGCATCTGCCAAACCTGAATCGTGAACGTCTTAACGCTTGGACGCCCGGTTACGCGGCACCTGAACTGCTCGAAGGTGCGCCTCTGTCAGCCGCTGCCGATGTCTACGGTGTGGCTTGCGTGCTGTATGAACTGGCGAGCGGCAAACACCCATTCCGACGCTTACCCGCCACCCAGGCTCGCGATGCTCGGTTGGAGCGCTCACTCAAGGCGCCGCGCAACCTGCCCAGGCGCTGCTGGCCGGCGCTGCGAATGGCACTGGCGTTTGATCCGGGGCAGCGGCGTATTGGCGCGGCTCGGTTGCGTGATGCCTTGGGGGGTGTGTTGTCCTGGTGGTGACCGCCGCCTGAACGTTGCCAGCAAATAGCAGATCAACCCTAACCACCGCCAGGATGAGCGACGACGTTTGAGCATGGACACTCTCCTGCCTAAGATTTCTGAAGTCAAAGGCCAGCCCACTTGGGTTGATAGCAATCTCCCCGACCTGCGCACTCTGGCGCGTGAGCTGCGTACACATGCCCTTGAGGAAGTGATTGCGGCGACCAGCCATGAAGACGCCATCGAGGTGACGGCTCAGTACCTGGGATTTATTGACCCAGCGATCTTGTCCCTAACCGTCGAGACGCCCATGGGCGACGTGACCATTTTGCGCAGCAGCATTTATCACATCGTCGAAAAGCGGCTGGATGCCCGTGAGCGCTACGTGAGGCTTGCTCTAGATACGCTCACAGGTCCGCTGGAAGTGTGGAAAGTGGCTTTTACTAACGGCGCTGATCGTCTGGCGTTCATCGGCGCGTATGAGTCAAAGCGGCAGATGTTAGTAAGCGTTGTATTCTTCGAGGGGCGGCTGCTGTGGAACTTCATGCACACTGACGCGAAGTCGCTCAACAAGCACCGCCATGGCGAGCTGCTATACAAGCGCTACACGCTTTTGTGACAGGCAAAGAAAAGGGCTACTGGTGACAGTAGCCCTCGAATTTTAAGCTTGATATTCATATGCACACCCTCAAGCAGGGGTGTGGAGGTCTCACCCTACGCTGATGTCCCAACCATCGACGGGGTTCCTACGCCAGTTATAGCCGCTGGGAGGCAACTGGTTTCGCGCTCAAAGGAAAGGCTATTAGCCTTTAAGCGTACCGTCAAACAAATTTGATGAGTGGCTGTGATTTTCTGGGCTTCCGTGTCTGCGGCGTCAGCTTTGTGCTGAAGCTCGACTTCAATCGCTCGCTTCGCTATTTCCAAGGTGAAACGGACGCCCGGGCGTCTCATCCCCAAAGCGGTAGATGGCGGGGTCGTCGATAAAGTTTAAGGTGAATTGGCCGTGATCAATCCATCGGATATCACAGCGCTCTCGCGTTCAGGTCGAGCTTCTCACCGGGGGCGCACCGCCAATCCCCTGTGGGAGCGAGCTTGCTCGCGAAGGCGGCAGCACATACATACCTGGCCTCAAGATGTACGCGGTCCGTGGCCAGGATCGCTCCCGCTCGGCGGCGCAGCCGTCGTAGACCGGCTGACGCGGTATTTCCGAAGAAATGCGTCAGCTTGTTTTGGGGCGGCTTCACCACCCCAGCGGGGTGGTGCGACGTTTCGCTAAACCCCCTCGCCACGGGTGGTGTAACGGCTAGCGTGGGTCGACGTTATCCAGCACTCGATTTGCCAGCAATGAACTCAGTTCGATCAGTTGCTGTATGCCAAGGGCGATGTGGCGGCGGGGGCCTTCGAGGTCGAAGGCCAGGTTGCTGATCATCGCGTCGGCGGATGCCAGGTTTTCGCTGAGGTTGGCGAGCAGGCATTCGTTGTCGGCGTTTTTTGCCACGGTGAAGAGCTGGTCCGGTTGGGACGCATCTTCGGACTTTTCCGGTTTCGGTAGCAGGTAGTAATCCAAGGCGCGCTTCTCTGCTTCGTCTTGTTTCTTCGTTTTGGATTGAGTAGACGCAGAGGTGCGATCTGCTTCGGGGGGATTCGGTGTGATTTTGAACATGGTGGAGCTCCTTTCGTAAGAGGAACCATCACCGTCTGCCGCCAAGCAGATGGGGTGACGGATTACACAAGGTTGGCGGACCGGAACGAAAGGAACCCGGCATCCCCGAAGGGATCCTTGCGCAACCCGCCATAACATAGGAATGCCAATGCCAGAGGCATCGCAATCCTATTGAGGGGCTGTTGCGCGGGCCGCCAAGCCCGACCACTGATGGGCAGTGGCAGGGAAACAATAGAAGCCATGGGCAAGGCGCACAAGCGGGCGGATTCTGGCGTAGTTGTAGGCAATGGCGCAAGGATGTGTAGCTGGCGGACGGGTTTCGAAGCAACAGTGACCGGAGCTAGCATCCGGTCACTGCTGTGAAGGGTTACGCTATACAGGCATCAAGCGCTTTTGTGTTTGTAATATTCGTCGGAGCGAACCCATTTCCCCAGGTCTACTTTCCTCCAGTCGGGTGCGATTGCACTGGATAGTGCCCCTGAGCCCGTCCGTGATGTATCGATGGATCCTATGTCGGAAAACGAGACCGTGGTGCGCTGGCCTTTATAGACAGTGCTTCTCAGCACGAACGTCCCGTTCTTCTCATCAATGCTTTCCAATATGCCTTGTTCGGCCAGTGGATTACCGCCTCCGGTGGTTTTCACGCGCCAGACGAGCAGATACCGATCGAGTGATTGCTTGAGTTGGGCCGCCACTCGAGCACGGGTGACATGCTCATTGACATAAGCAGCACACGCTACCCTCACAGGGCTGGTGATATTTCTGATCTGCCGCTCCCTGTCATAGTATTCCGCATAAGGGTCTGCACTAGGCCCTTCGCAGGCATAGATAACGTTTTGGCTTGCGAGGTGATGGTCGATGTCGGCGGAGGCCATTTCGGCGGCGGCAGCATCGGCAATGGCGTCGATGCCGTTCTTACCGGGGGCAGCCTTGGCTGCGTCATCGGTTACGGACTTGATGGCGTCGTTGATGAGGTTGTTGTCCGCAACTTGGGCCTCGCGGTGGGCGGTACAGGCTGCCTCGTAAGTGATGTAGGCCGCTTCAAGAATTTTGTCATCTGCGCTCGCTTTAGCGGCCTCGAGTGCCTTGAGGGCTTTGTCGTAGGCGACTATCGGCGCCCCCCGCTCGAGAGCGACAGTAAACACCCCCCAGACCAGTGCATATACCTGGGCATCCCGCAGCGCCCGCACCACATCAGGGTCAGTAGCAGCGTCCTTTTTTTCTGTGATGGTAGCGAGGCGATTTTTTACTGCGTCGTAGGTTTTGCAGCCGCGAATACTTGAGAGCAACGCGTCCAGTTCTGTAGCCATAAACGGACTCCTTGTCCGATCAAAGTGGAAAGGCGCTGGCACTTCTGTTTGCCAGCCTCCCCATGTATAGGCCACCTTTCGAGAGGCTGCTACTGCCCGTTTGTTTTTTTCTTACAATGACTTACAGGTGATTGGCCGGTAGATCCGGGAGTGGAGTTCGAAAGCGACACAGTGAACAGCCTAGGTTCTGCCACCGTCCGCGCGACACGGGGGATCTACGAGGTAGATGTCTTCTCCCAGACAAACGCTGAGATGTGTTGCGCAGAGGTTTACGAATAAACGAGGCATTCGTAATGCCCAGGATTCGTGGCGAGGGAGCTTGCTCCCGCTCGGCTCTGTAGAAGCTGGCGCAGCCTGCGATCTTTTGATATTTCGCTTAGATTCAAGCGTCTGGGGGAAGATCGCAGTCTCGTTGCACTCGGCAGCTCCTACACAGCTCCTACACAGCTCCTACACCGCTTTACGGACGCCTCCTAGTGGCTAGCGAGGGTCGACATCCCGCGCTCGATCAACGCAGAGGCCGGGATAGGCTGTAGATCCCTGGGGCTTTCCCAAGTTCTTCAAGCGCTTTCTGAAGGTCATCAACCTTCTGAGTTGCTTCTTCTTTTCTTACCTCGCTGGCTCCGCTTCGCAAAATGGACTGCTCTTTTTCCAGCTGGGATATTTTGACTTTCATCAAGGCATTCCGAGCGTCAGCTTGGGTATCCATTTCCTTAAGGCACCAAGCCGAGAATTTTGTTTGCTCAGCACTTGGGTTTGGTACCAAAAGAGCCGACATGCACAATTGCAGTTGGTCATCGGCAAGCACGACATTGTTAACAATCCCTTCGACGGTTTTTGCTATCTGTTGTATGTGCGCATCAGACCGTTGGCTGCCCATGCCAGAGGTTTCTATTTTTACCTTTATCTCTCCATCTGCAATGACGCTTTTTGTTTCGGCTATTGCGCTGTCGATAACGGTTCTATCATCTTTCAGGTTTTTAATTTTTTCCGCCAAGCCCGATGCGGTTTGATCCATTTCCGACGTATCAGCTTTGGCATCGGCTTTTTTTGCATCACTGATTTTCTTGTCTACGGCCGTCTTCTCTGCTTCCAGCGCAGAAATTCTATCGCTGACCTTCTCTCTTTCGGCTCTTTGTTCAGAAAGTGATTTTGTCGCCTCAGCCCTCCCACTTGTCGTGAGAGCTATCGGAGGGGCTTTGACCGTTCCTGTTAGCTGCTCAATCGCCAGGAGGGCGACTGTGTTTTTTTGGAATCGCCTCATGTACAGGTCATATTGAGCGGAACTTATCGAGCCAGACATGTAGCTTTCACACAAGCGATAGCCAAAATCGCGGAGCAACTGGATGCTTTGTGTGCGTATGCCGGTGAATGCCGCCCCATCCTGCATGGCGAAAGCCAATTCACCGCTTGCCTTACCTGGATACCCGCCTTTTGCCGCCAACTCATAAGCAAGGGAGGCCATTGCATCGGGGCTTGGTTCTGCACACACAACCGTCCCTTTCTTTATGTGCTCTTCCAAAACGTACTTTCCGGTCGGGTCGTATTTTTTGGTTATGGTCTCATTGGGGGCTACCAGTATGGCTCTCTGTCGGATATCGCTCATGGTGCTTTCCCCACTAGAGATATCAAATGTTCGATAGATACTGTTCAAGTTGGCGCATCCGGCGATAGACATAATGATGAAAGCTAATAAGGTTCCCTTCATGGCGCATGGCTCCCTTTGCTCGGTGATGATGGCACTTTGGTATAGCTCATGGGATCGATGTCTGCGACCGAGCCGAGCAAAGAATTTTTGGGCGGGTCACCCAGACGTCTTTTTCTAACAAGCGGGGGCAAGCTCCCTCGCCACGGGGATTTGCGCATAACTTGCGTCTAGTCATGTGCTCGCAAGCGCCAGATCGAACGGCTTGTTCCCAACTTGATCCAGCCGCCAGGGTTTTCTTGAGCACCGCCGAATTCAGGCCCTGATTATTTTTGTGCGCGGCAAGAAGAAGCGTCAGGCGCACACATGCATCAAGTTTCTAATGGCTGTACAAGATGTTGTAGAACGAGGCTTGCTCATCCTTGATCAAGGAAAGATCGTGCCCCGTGGGAATTTTTTCGAACAACGCTTTGCTGACCGCCATCCGACGCAGGATGATCACCTCCAGCAATTGGCCGAACAACGCTTCATCACGGACGTGCTTTTTCAATTTTAGAATTTCGCGAGGCTTGTCTTTCAGGATGTGAAAGGCGTAATTCATCACAACCATATTGGAGACGAACAGGTTTGCCGTTGACTGAAGCGGATTGACCGCATCGATCAACGCATCAAATATTTTTTTGGGGGCCTGAGCATACGCAAGCAGAAAGGCGTCAGGGTACATAAGCTCGCTGTGGCGATCATTGATCGCGAAGCGGTAATGGGTATCGTCGGGCTCGGTGAGTAATCTGACTGTGCTTGTTTGAAACGTTTTCAACGTGCTGAGCAGTTCATGCTCTTTCCTGCTGTCGGCCTTGATCGCTTTGTAAACCAGATCAATCACATCCAGAAAAGCCACAGTCCCCAGCCCATCGGTCGCCATCATCAACTGATTGCCCTCGATGCTGAACCGACGATACGCCTCGTCATCAATGCTCAATTCGAAAAGGAGGAACCTGAGCATGTAGTTCCGAAGGCGCGCATCCGCATCCAGGGCGCTGTTCTTCAAACTGATCAGCTGGATCAGGTAGAAGAAAATGAAGTATTCCTTGTTGGTTCGTTGACGGTTGTCGATTTCAAGCAGGTAGCCAAAGCGCGACAGGACCAGGAGGAGGGCGTAGCAGTCTGGCTCTGTGAAACCGTTCTTCAACATGGCTTTTTCAAAGGCACTGACGGAAAACAAATCATGCCAACGGCTAACGCTGAAGGGGGAGCCATTGTGTTTTTTCGCGACGACGGTCAGCAGCGAAGGCTCGTCTTCTTCGTAAAAAACAGCACCCAACGCCTTCGGATACGGCCGGGCGTTCAGGAAATTTTCAAGCTTGTATGAGAGAAGATCGAATATGTCCATCTGGCTTTATCCGCAGGTCTTCCATTTTCCGTTCGGGCCTTTCTTCTCGACACGAAATGACGTAATGGTTTTATTGAATTTATCCAATAATCGGAAACCGATGCCTCTGGCCTTGGGCTCATTCGTCTTGGACAGCACGCCATCTTTCAGGCCCGTCTCTTTATAGTCAACGGTAGAGATGTCCTTGTGGTTATTGAGCATGCTGACCCCTTCGTTATTGACGGTGGCCACTACCCGATACTTTTCATTGCCTGGGTTGAATCCAGGGTTACTGTCCTGGTTGACCCAGACCGCTTTCTCTCCTCGGATATTCGGAACCAAGCCGCCTTTGCCTCCGTTGGCGGCCTTGGACGAGACGGTTTCGCTCTCGCCCATGTACCGGATAATCTCATTCTCTTTAAGCCCCAGCGGGTCGATCCAGGTAAATGGATTCGGTGCGTAGCGATAAAGATTCAGGCTTGCGGCCAGGCCCAAGGGGTCGGGCGTGGTAAAGCGGCCTATGTCGGGATCATAGAAGCGGAAGGTGTTGTAGTGCAGGCCTGTTTCCCGGTCCAGGTATTGCCCCTGAAAACGCAGGTTCTGTTCTTCGATGTAGTACGGCTCACGGACTTCAGCAGTGGTATTGCCCCATACCTGGTAGTGAGCGTGCCATAGCGGATGGCCGTCACTTTCCGTCAAGGCCTGTGGCTGACCATTGGGGTCGTTGTGGTAATAGCGGATGCGTTGATGTTCACCGATGCCGTCGACCCGGGCCAAGGGCTCGTGACTGTCGCCAATGTAGAGGTACAGGCTGGTCAGGCTATTTTTTTGTTCCTTGAGTAATTGCAGGCCATCCCAGTCGAAACGCGTGCGGGCGATGAGACGCCCTTTGTCGTCATGTTCGGTTTTCTCGATTCTTCGGCCCAACGGGTCGTAGCGCATCCTGACGACGTTTTCACCGTCGGATTTCTGGGTTCGAACTTCAACCAGCCGGTGATCCGAGTCGTAACTGAAGCGCTGCAGGCCATGTCGCCCACTGCGCTTTTCAATCATTCGGCCAAAACCATCGTAGCGATAGTGCTTATCCTGATAGCGCTTGAGTTGGTTGTGCGTAACCTGCCCACCTGTACCAGGTGAACTGTCGAGGAGATTGGCGGCGGCATCGAAGGAAAATGTTTCATTCTGGCCTTGTCGAGTGCCCTGGCTTGCCAGGATGCGGCCGGTCACATCGTAGTGCAGCAATTGGCGTTGTTGACCTTTTGGCTGCCGTTCAAGGCGCGCCACAAGGTGGTCGCCAGGATCAAACTCAAAATGGGTTTGATCTGCGGCAGGCAACAACGACGGCTGGCTGGTATGCCGGCGTTGGCGGCTGCGTAAGCGCCCGCTACGGTCATATTCACTCCGTGTGCTGATTTGGCCTTGGGTGCGCAGCACCTCTCGATGCAGCCGGTCGCGTTCGAAGTCGCTGATGACGTGGCCGTCGAGGTTGATTTGGTGCAGATGACCACTGCCGTAGTACAGGCGGTTGACCCAACGGCCGTCGGGTAGGTGGGTCTGGATCAGGTTGCCGAGTTCGTCGTAGTGATGCTTCAGAACGCCCGCTGAACTCTGCTCCTCAATCAGATAACCCAGCGTGTCATAAGCAAAGCCCAGTCGTTGTTCGTTGCCGTCGTTATCGATGACGGTGGCTTCGATTAACTGATTCAACGGGCTATAGCTATACCGGGACTGTCCATCAGGTGTGATTCGGGTGGTCAGCCGGCCAATGGCATCACGTTCGAGATGATGAACAATGGTCCTTTCACTGGGCTGATGATCACCTCGCGGCGCTGCGATGGTTTCGACTCGTTTTACGTTGTTGAGGACGTCGTACGTGTAGTCTTTGGCGCTGCCATCAAGGTTGCGCTGTTCGGTCAACCTATCCCCAGCATCCCAGGCAAACCGGTAGCTCTCGCCATTCTCATTGGTCAGCGCTTGCAGCCGGCCGAAGCTGTCGTAGGCGAACTGCACCTGCCGGCCCTGGGCATCGGTGCGCTGGCGGACCTGGCCGCGGCGGTTGTGTTGGTAGAGCGTGGTGTGCCCGGCCGGGTCGGTGTAGCCAGTGAGTTGGCCGGCGGTGTCGCGCTGGTAGTGCTCGGTACGGCCGTCCGGCAGTTGGCTGCTGAGCAAGCGACCCTGGGCGTCGTAGCTGAACTGGGTGCGTTCGCCGAGGGCGTCGGTGATGGTTTGCAGATAACCGCGCGCGTCGTAGCTGAAGCGGGTCGGGTAACCCGAGCAATCGACGTGTTCCACTAATTGGCCGAACGGGTTCCAGCGCAGCTTCTTGCTCTTGCCAGTGGCGTCGATGATTTCCACGACCTGACCGTGGGTGTCGTAGCGGTAGCGGGTGACATGCCCCAGCGGATCGGTTTCGGCGATGCAGTTGCCGCGCTGATCGTAGCGGTACTTCCAGCTATTGCCGGCGGCGTCGGTGTCCACCAGCGGCAGGGCCCAGTGTTCGAGCCAGAGGGTGGATTCGCTGCGGCCCAACGGGTCGGTTTCGCTGATGAGGTTGCCGGCTTCGTCGTAGCTGAATTGGAACTGGCCGCCCTGTGGATCGGTGGCGCTGAGCAACTGGCGCTCATCGTTCCATTCGAACAACCAGGTCTGGCCGAGGTTGTCGCTGAATTGGGTGATCTGGTGCTGGCTGTTCCAGTGCCGGATGCTGACCCGTTGCAGGCTGTCGCTGATGCGGGTGATGCCGGCCTTGAGGTCATAGTCGAACTGGTAGGCGTCGCCTTCGTCAGTCCAGTGCCGCACCACGCGCCATTCCTGGTCTTCGATCAGCGCCCATTCGTAGAAGCAGCGCAGGCCGGTGGGCAACTGATGCTCGACCATCCGCTGCCCGGCGTCATAACCGAAGCGTCGTTGCACCTGGCCGGTGGCGTCGCGTACTTCGGTAAGGCTGTTCGCCGCGTCGTAGGCGTAGCTGACCAGTACTTCCCGGGATTGGTCGGGGTAAAGGCGTTCGATCTGGGTGACGCGCTCGCCTTCGCGGACCAGCTCGACGTGCACCAGGTCGAAGGTGTCGCGCAGCCGCACCAGGTGGCCGGCGTCGTCGTAGTCGAGGTGGATGCGGTTGTCGTTGCGGTCACCCAGTTGGCTCAGGCGCAGGTGCGAAGGGTTGGCTGGCGAGGGTTCGAACAAGCGGTACAGGCCGTCTTCGCTTTCGATCAGCAATTGCCCGTTCACATGGCGGCGCACGGCCAGGCCTTCGCCGGCGCTGAACACCGCGCCGCCCAACGGGATGGAGCCCATGTCGATAGGGCGGCCCTGTTCGTCGGTGTAGATCAGGGTTTCGCCGCCGTCGGGGTGGGGCAGGATGTCCACCTGGACTTCGTAGGCGACGCTCCAGCCGGCGCCGAACAGGCTGTCGCGGCGCTCGTCGCGGCTGTTGTAGACGCGCTGCCAGTCAATCGGCAGGATGCCGGGCAAGACGAAATCCAGGTCTTCGTCACCGCCCAGTACCTTGGCGCCCGTGGCGGCATGCACCGGGTTCGACGAACCCATGGCAGCGTTGGCGGCTGCGTTCGCCGCGCTGCTGGCGGCCATGGACACCGCGCCGCCCACCAGCATGCACGGCAGTTTGCTGAAGAACTTGCCCTTGCCACCCTTGAGCATCAGCAGCGCCGTGACCGCCAGGCCCACGCCCGGGGTCTTGCCGCTGCGGATCTCGCGCACCACCACCGAACCGCCGCCAATGGTCACGTTGGGCGAAATCAACCCGGAGGACACCACCGTCGCGTCGCAAGTGCTGCGGTCGCCGCTGCGCACGGCGGGCTGGCCGTTGATGGTGACTTTGTCTGAGCCTTCGGCCATGAACTGCGGTGGCATGGGTGGGTGCTTGGTGCAGATCACTAGATCTTCCGGCCGGGTCTCCGTACCGGGGGCGGGCGAGGCGACAGTGGGGCGCCACATCTGCGAAAAGAAATTCCCGGCCATGTCCAGGTAGCTAGGCTCTTCTTCCGGCTCGGGCATTTCCAGTTCGGTGCCGGCCGGCGCGACATGGGAAACAACCGCTCCAGCGGCGCGGGCCGAGGGGATGTTGTTGGTAAAGGTGTCCTTGGAGCCGGTGAGGATGTTGGCCTGCACCGTGGGCGGAAAGAGGGCGTTGCCGATGCCCTCGCATAAATTGCTCAGGCCTTTGTCGGCCCCGGTCTTGCTCATGGCCAGGCCGACGACGGTGCCCACCACCAGGCCCAGGACGAAGCAGCCCAGGCCGCCGGTGACGACGGTGATGCCCGTGGCCGCGACCACGGCGGCGGTCGCCAGGGCGGTGATCGCGATGTTGGCCGCCACCTCCAATACGCCGCCAAGAATGTCGGCCATCATCGAGGTGTGGTTCAGTGCATCGCCCAGGCGGGCGGCCCAGAGCGCGTCAGACATGCAGGGTGCTCAGGTGGTTGATGACCGTGTGTTCAAGCAATTTGATGCCTTCCATTGCGCCTGTTGTCCTTGTGGGTTACGGCATGCTCGTTAATGCCATTTTCAGGCGCTTGATCCGCTTCGGTTTGTCCCTGTGGGAGCGAGCCTGCTCGCGATGACGTCTGACCAGTCAACATCACTAGCGTCTGACCCACCGCTATCGCGAGCAGGCTCGCTCCCACATTTGATCGATGATGCCTTCCACTTCCTTGACGCCACCAAACCCCTGTGGGAGCGAGCCTGCTCGCGATGGGGCCCTTTCAGTCAACCTCATCAGTGCCTGACCCACCGCTATCGCGAGCAGGCTCGCTCGCACAGGGATGGGGTGTCAGGCCGGAGTGTCGAACACCAGCGACCCCTTGATCGTCGCCCAATGCGCCGCTTCGGCATCGCCCAGTTTCTCGGCTTTCACATAACTCAGGGCAAGCATCTTGCGAGTGCCGGGCAGTACCAGCGCGAGCTGATATTGGAAAACCTTTTCGTTGCCCTTGTTGAACTGGCTGCGCAATTCGATGGCTTCGACTTCCTGGTTGGCACCCACGCGTACGGTCGCGCCCGGTTGGCAGCGCAGTTGCTGGACCTGTTTTTCCAGGCGCTTGAGCTGGTCGTCGAGGTTGCTTTGCAGGGTTTCGCCCTCGGCCAGCAGGCTGCGGCTGACAATCAAGGAGGTGCCCAGCTCAGGGAACTTGAGAATGTTGATCGTCGCGTCCAGCAACTCGCTTGG
The DNA here is from genome assembly GCF_013347965.1 of Pseudomonas bijieensis. NCBI lineage: Bacteria > Pseudomonadati > Pseudomonadota > Gammaproteobacteria > Pseudomonadales > Pseudomonadaceae > Pseudomonas > Pseudomonas bijieensis. The sequence goes on from NZ_CP048810.1 coordinate 4,330,672, forward strand.
CGGCAGCTGGAGCTGGAATTCATTGAGACGGTAAGTCATGGCGCATAAATCTCGAAGTTAGCCCTTGGGGAACGCGGCGCTGATGTTGGCATCGATGCTGCCCTTGACACCCTGGCCGTCCGGCGTGGCACCCGGGCCGCCACCGTTGTTCAGGTGCAGCACGCCACCGGTGTTGAACTCGGCATCGCCGCTGGCGTAGAAGCTGATCTGCACGCCGGTCAGGTTTATCTGGCCGCTGGCGTTGAGCTCCAGGATGCTTTCACCGCACACCAGGCGCAGGTTCTCGCCCACTTCGATGACGTAGCTCTGGCTGATGCTGTCGGTCTTGCGCTGGCCTACCGAGAGGATGTCCTCCTGCTTGACGATACGCAGGCGGTTGTTGCCGATGGTCACCGTCTCGTTGTGGCCGATGCTTTTGTTGCGGTCGTGGCCGACCGAATGGCTTTCATCTACCTCGACCACGATGTCCTGGTTACGCTCGGCGTGGATGTACAACTGCTCGGCGCCTTTCTTGTCTTCCATGCGGATTTCGTTGAAATTCGCTGGCGTGCCGCCCTTGCTCGAACGGCTTTTCATGCCGCTCTGGGTCGCGTTTTCCGGTAGGTCGTAGGGTACGGTCTGCTCGGCGTTGTAGACGCGACCGGTGACGATGGGCCGGTCGGGATCGCCTTCGAGGAAACTGACTATCACCTCCTGCCCAATGCGGGGGATCTGCATCGAGCCCCAATTCTTGCCGGCCCAAGCCTGCGACACACGAATCCAGCACGAGCTGTTTTCGTTGGACTGGTCGTGACGGTCCCAATAGAAATGCACCTTCACCCGACCAAACTGGTCGGTCCAGATTTCCTCGCCCTTGGGGCCGACCACCAACGCAGTCTGCGGGCCTTTGACGATAGGGCGGTGGGTGGTCGCCAACGGGCGATAGCTTTGCTGGGCATCGATGCAGGTCAGGCTGCTTTCGAACTGTGCGCTCGGCGCGCCGCCGTTGGTTTCGCCGCTTTCCTGGGAAATGTAGTAGCGGGCGCCGACGATCAGGTATTCGCGGTTCTGGTCCTGGCGGCTGAAGCCGGTAAGCGTGAACAGATGCCCCGAGCCCAGCCCCCGCGCGTTACCCGCCAACTCGACCTGTTCGTGGAGGGTCTGCAAGGCTTCGATGCGAGTGCGGGCGTAGTGTTCGCCGTCGGCGCTTTGCACGTAGGTGCCGGGGTAGTCGTACAGCGGATAGTCGCCGGCGGTGTGCGGGCGGGGCATGGCCGAGCGTACGTCGATGCGTGCGCTGGGGCGCTGGAAATCGTAGTCGTTGAGTTCCAGCGAACCGGGCTGGACTTCCTGGGCCAGGTGCCAGTCGTGGATATGGTCGCGCTCGCGCTGTTGCTCGTTCTTCGGGTAGTACGGCACCGAACCGTAGCCGGGGGCCGTGGTGTGGGCGCCATAAGCGTCGGCCAACACCAGCACATGGCGGCCCTGCTCATGGCGGAAGAAATAGTAGATGCCTTCCTGTTCCATCAAGCGGCTGACGAAATCGAAACTGGTCTCGCGATACTGCACGCAGTATTCCCACTCGCGGTAGGACTGGCTCAAGGCGTCTTCGAAATCGGAAAACCCAAGGTCGCGGAACACCTGCTTGATGATCTGCGGAATGGTCAGGTTCTGGAAAATCCGGCAATCGGAAGTGCGGGTCAGCAGCCACAACCACGGGCGCAGGGTGGCCTGGTAGCTGGCGAACTGGCCCTGGTCGACGTTCTGGCTGCAACGGGCGACGATGCCGTGGAAGTGCCGCTCGCCACCGCCGTCCAATTGCAAGCTCACGCACATGGGCTTGCCGAGCAACTGGTTGAGGTCGATGGCGTTGTCCAGCGAATGCAGCTGCAACTCGTAGTTGAACAGCCTGCCCAGCTCTTCACCGCCGCCCATGTCCTTGAGCAACAGCACCTCGGGTCCCAGGGGGCTGGTGATCTTGGCCAGGCGTGTGGCTTGGTTGAATAGCATCGGTTGTCCTTATCGCTGCCGCAGTCCATTTGACGCTGCGCAAGATTGCCGGCTTTTGACGTTGAAGATCAAGCGATCACGCCCTTTGACAGCGCGTGCACAGGCATGAAATCGCCAGAGTAGTGACGCTGATCGCATAATGTAGTTCGTTACTTGGGGCAGAGGAACCCGGTTCTTGATTGTTACCAGGCATTACTTGAATATCTGCTCCTTCGCGCGTCACCTCACGTCCATGGAAAGCGATTACTGTGACCTCTTACCGCATTCAAGAAGCCGATCTCGAAATTCCCGATGCCTGGCAGGACCAGAGCATCAATATTTTCAAGCTGCCGGCAGTCGGCCCTGCTAAAGAAGCCAGTTTCGTCATCAGCCGCGATGCCTCCCAGGGCGACGCGCCATTCGCGGAATACGTCGACCGCCAGCTCAAAAGCGCAGAGCAGCAACTGCCCGGCTTCAAGCTGGTTCAGCGCTGGGACACGGTGCTGCAGGGGCACACCACCACGTTGCTGGATTACACCTGGCAACGCGAGGGGCGTGAACTGATGCTGCGCCAGGTGTTCATCGAGCGTAAGCCATCGGTGCTGATCACCACCTTGACCACCACACCGACCGACTTCGCCTATCACGAGCCGGCCTGGAAGCTGGCGATGCATTCGTTCAAGCCACAGCCTCCGATTGTCTGAGCATCGACACGTCCCACTGAGCAGGCATACACATCAGTAAGGTAGATGCGCGCAATGGATGCACAGGCTGCGGCACGTCTGGGTGACGAAATAGCCCACGGGTTCGGGTTGGCCGCGATGGTCGCCGGTGCCGTGGCCGGTGCCTTGATTGGCGCCGCGGTCGTTGCCGCGACTGTCGCCACGGGCGGCGTGGCGCTGGCCATCATGGCCGGCTCGATTGCCGCTGGCGGCTTGTCGATGTTCCAGATCGTCAAAGGCCTCTCCACCATCTTCAACCTGCCCGAGCCCACCACGGGGGCGTTGATAATGGGCAGCTTCAACGTCTACATCAACGACCGCAATGCCATGCGGGCGGGCGAAGACATTTCGTCTTCCTGCACCGGGCTGCCGATGAACCATCCGATCTGGCCTTTCCCGGTACTGATCGCCGAAGGCAGCGCCACGGTCTTCATCAACGGCAAACCGGCGGCGCGCCTGCACAGCAAAATGGTCTGCGGTGCCCATATCAAGAGCGGCAGCCCCAATACGTTTATCGGCGGGCCGACGGTGTCGGTGGCGTTTGTCCTGGATCTCGAAGGGTGGATGCATACCGGGTTGGAAGTGTTGGGGTTGTTGGCCGCCGGTGCTGCGTTGGTCATGGCGGCCATGGCGGGTATCGCCGTCCTCGTCGAATTCGTGGTGATAGGCGGGCTGATCCTGGGGGGCATGGAGCTTCTCGGCGATTTGGGCGACCGTCTGGGGCCAGGCTATCGGGACCTGCTGCAAGGTGTCGCCGGCATGGCCATGCTGGGGTTGAGCCCGAAAATGGCGAAGGCAGCCAAGCCTGCCGAACTGCCGCCGCCCAAGTACAAGCCTGGCGTGACCGAGGCCGACATCCTGGCCATGCCGAAGGGGTCTCGACCCGATGCCGACACGTACCTGTCACCGCAGTATGTGAAAGAACACTTGGCCCAGTTCGAGAACGGTGCCTCACGCTTCACCACGAAGGCCAACCTGGACAAGTACGGCATCGCCCAGCGCGACGGCACGACGTTCCTGATGCCCAAGGCTGAAGCCGATCAATTGATTGCCAATGCCAAGGGCGACAAGAGGGCATTGGAGAAGGCGCTTGGGCTTCCAGAAAATACCCTGGAAAGTAGTACCCTTGTGCGGGTCGATATTCCCGCGCCTAAAGACATGAACCTGCGGATTCCTTCAGGTAACGAGGCCGGTGCCAACGAGTTCTGGATTCCTGGCGGCAAGCTGCCGACCGGCGCCAGCGAGGCGGTCATCGATGCCGGAGGCATTTTGCCCAAAGACTTCAGTTGGACGCCATTATGACGGTAGAGGTAGGCAAGTCATGAAATTTCAAGATGTTCTGGTCAGTCGCGAACACATGTTCTCCGTGGGCATCGAGCAGGACTCGGGTCGGTTCTACGTGTCCATACCGGTCAGCAACGGCATGGCCGACTACGAGGAATATTATGAAATCAACCAGGCGACCTTTGAGCTGTTCAGGCGTGACCCGGATGCCGCGCTGCCGTTTGTGGCGCGTTGCAAAAAGCGCGAGCTGGACGAGCTGTTGATTGTCCAACCTGGAACGAACCGCGGCACCGCCATCTGATCGTCGAAGGGCAGGGGAGGCCGGCGATGCGCTTGCTCAAATCCCGCCCATCGAACGTCTGAGTCATCAATACGTCTCTCTGTGCAGTCATACAAAATCGGCAAGGTAGATGCACGCAATGGATGCACAGGCAGCAGCACGTCTGGGGGATGAAATAGCCCACGGGTTCGGGTTGGCCGCGATGATCGCCGGTGCCGTGGCCGGTGCCTTGATCGGTGCCGCGGTCGTTGCCGCGACCGTCGCCACGGGCGGCGTGGCCCTGGCCATCATGGCCGGCTCGATTGCCGCGGGCGGCTTGTCGATGTTCCAGATCGTCAAAGGCCTCTCCACCATCTTCAACCTGCCTGAGCCCACCACGGGGGCGTTGATAATGGGCAGCTTCAACGTCTACATCAACGACCGCAATGCCATGCGGGCGGGCGAAGACATTTCGTCTTCCTGCACCGGGCTGCCGATGAACCATCCGATCTGGCCCTTTCCAGTGCTGATCGCCGAAGGCAGCGCCACGGTCTTCATTAATGGCAAACCCGCCGCACGTTTGCACAGCAAAATGGTTTGCGGCGCGCACATCAAGACCGGCAGTCCCAATACGTTCATCGGTGGGCCGACGGTGTCGGTGGCGTTTGTTCTGGATCTCGAAGGCTGGATGCACACCGGGCTGGAGGCGTTGGGGTTGTTGGCGGCGGGCGGAGCCTTGTTGCTTGCGGCTTTTGCCGGAGCCGCCGCTTTCTTCGGCGCCCTGGCCGTCGGTGGTGCGCTGTATGTCGGCATGGAACTGCTGGGGGATTTGGGCGATCGTCTCGGCCCCGGATATCGGGACTTGTTTCAGGGGGTGGCAGGGATGGCCCTGCTCGGTGCCGGGCCGAAGCTGGCACGCAGGCCCATGACTGCGGCCGAGCGGACGATCTTGGCTCGTCAGCGACAGGAACAGATGCTCAAGGACAATCGAGGGTTCAACATTAGCCCGACGGCGTGGGACGCCTATCCGACGATTGGCCGGGCCGGTACTTTTGTTTCTGATAAGAAAGGCATCACCGATGTTATTGGAAATTTCTCGGGGCGTTCCAAGGTGACCATCAGTGGTAAAAAAGCGGCGGAACTGGAACGCGCCTTTGGTTTGGAAAAAGATGCGCTTAAAGGCGGCTTCAAGATCAGGCAGGTCGATGATCTCGTGGGGCGGATGCCGAGAAGCCCGATGGAAGGAAACCAGTATTTCCTGGGGCCAGGTAAACACTTGCCGGGTGGCGCCCCGGAGATGGTCGTCGAGTCGATTCCGACAAAGGATGCGAACGGCATTAAAACTTTAACCGAGGTATTTGTCAGTGATTAATGATGTGCTGAAAGCGTACGTGGAAAAAGCGGACGGCGACGTGATTCGTGTTCAAGTCATCGATAACGCGTTGGATTCGCCCCTACGCGCTATCGGGTTTTCGACTGCGGCGCAGAAAGACATCTACGTTTTGCAGGTCGCGGACAACAGGCAGAAGGCTAAGGTATTCGACGCACTCCGTTCACTGGGCGTGGCCTTTTCGGCGGGCAAGGAGTGGTGTCCCTCCGAAGTTTTTGAATATCTTCGTGACGAGCAATTGCTGAGCGGTAAATATTTGCGAGTCGCGTGGACGCAGCCCGGTCAATACCGGCTTACGAATGAGTGAAATTTCAATATACCCTGGTCCACCGCGAACATAGGTTCTGCGTGGGTGGTAACGATGAACCCGTGGCGAGGGAGCTTGCTCCCGCTGGGCTGCGTAGCAGCCCTTTTTGGTGAGCGCTTCGCACTCAAGCGGGAGCAAGCTCCCTCGCCACGGTTGTTCCGGCCGTGAACCTCAGCCCTTGGCTTTTGCCGGAAAAAAAGCTTTCACCGCCGCATCGATCATTCCCTTGATGCCTTTGCCCTTGGGGTCTACGGCGCTTGCGCCTCCGGAGTTGAGGTCCAAACGCCCGCCGGTGTCGATGTTGCCATTGCCGCTGGCGTAGATGTTGAACGCCGTGCCCGAGATGTTGATCTCGCCACTGGCATTGAACTCCAGCACGCTTTTGCCGCACACCAGTCGAATCTGCGAGCCCGCTTCCACGAGGTATTGGGTACTGATGCTGTCGCTCTTGGCTCCGCCGACGAGCAATGCATCGTTGCGCTGTACCGCTCGCAGTCGGTCCTCGCCAATCCGTACGGTTTCGTTGTGGCCGATGCTTTTGTTGCGGTCGTGGCCGACCGAATGGCTCTCGTCCACCTCGACCACGATGTCCTGGTTACGCTCGGCGTGGATGTACAACTGCTCGGCGCCTTTCTTGTCTTCCATGCGGATTTCGTTGAAATTCGCCGGCGTGCCGCCCTTGCTCGAACGGCTTTTGGTGCCGCTTTGAGTGGCATTGGCGGGCAATGCATAGGGGACGGTTTGTTCGGCGTTATACACACGACCGGTGACGATGGGCCGGTCGGGATCGCCTTCGAGGAAACTGACTATCACCTCCTGCCCAATGCGGGGGATCTGCACCGAGCCCCAATTCTTGCCGGCCCACGCCTGCGACACACGAATCCAGCACGAGCTGTTTTCGTTGGACTGGTCGTGACGGTCCCAATAGAAATGCACCTTCACCCGACCAAACTGGTCGGTCCAGATTTCCTCGCCCTTGGGGCCGACCACCAACGCAGTCTGCGGGCCTTTGACGATGGGACGATGGGTGGTCGCCAACGGGCGATAGCTTTGCTGGGCGTCGATGCAGGTCAGGCTGCTTTCGAACTGGGCCGACGGCGCGCCGCCGCTGGTTTCGCCGCTTTCCTGGGAAATGTAATAGCGGGCCCCGACGATCAGGTATTCGCGGTTCTGGTCCTGGCGGCTGAAGCCGGTAAGAGTGAACAGATGCCCCGAACCCAGGCCCCGGGCGTTACCCGCCAGCTCGACCTGTTCGTGCAGGGTCTGCAAGGCTTCGATGCGGGTGCGGGCGTAGTGTTCGCCGTCGGTACTTTGCACGTAGGCGCCAGGGTAGTCATACAACGGATAATCGCCAGCGGTATGTGGACGCGGCATGGCCGAGCGCACATCGATGCGCGCGCTGGGGCGCTGGAAATCGTAGTCGTTGAGTTCCAGCGAACCGGGCTGGACTTCCTGGGCCAGGTGCCAGTCGTGGATATGGTCGCGTTCGCGCTGTTGCTCATTCTTGGGGTAGTAGGGCACCGAGCCGTAGCCAGGGGCCTTGGTGTGGGCGCCATAGGCGTCGGCCAGCACCAGCACATGCCGGCCCTGTTCATGGCGGAAGAAGTAGTAGATGCCTTCCTGCTCCATCAGGCGGCTGACGAAATCGAAGCTGGTCTCGCGATACTGCACGCAGTATTCCCACTCGCGATAAGGCCGGCTCAAGGCGTCTTCGAAATCGGAAAAGCCCAGGTCGCGGAACACCTGCTTGATGATCTGCGGGATGGTCAGGTTCTGGAAAATCCGGCAATCGGAAGTGCGGGTCAGCAGCCACAGCCATGGGCGCAGGGTGGCCTGGTAGCTGGCGAACTGGCCCTGGTCGACGTTCTGGCTGCAACGAGCCACGATGCCATGGAAATAGCGCTCGCCACCGCCGTCCAGTTGCAGGCTCACGCACATGGGCTTGCCGAGCAACTGGTTGAGGTCGATGGCGTTGTCCAGCGAATGCAGCTGCAATTCGTAGTTGAACAGCCTTCCTAATTCTTCACCGCCGCCCATGTCCTTGAGCAACAGCACCTCGGGTCCGAGGGGGCTGGTGATCTTGGCCAGGCGTGTGGCTTGGTTGAATAACATCGAGTGTCTCGTGCAGGTTGTAATTGCTGAAGCAACGCAATCCCAACTGTGGGAGCGAGCCTGCTCGCGATGGCGGTGTGTCAGTCAACATTGATGTTGAATGTAACTCCGCTATCGCGAGCAGGCTCGCTCCCACAGGGATATCTGCCACAGAAGTGACTGTGTTCCTGTCAGGTCAGGCCGCGTCGCTGAAATCGTACTGCAATTCGTTATCCACGGCGCTGATCCGCACGCCCGCCAGGGCCTTGCCTTCGAGCATGCGGGTCAGGAACTCGCGGCTCATGTCCGGCAGCAGGCTGTTGGTCAGGATGGTGTCGATCATGCGCCCGCCGCTTTCGGTTTCGGTGCAGCGCGAGACGATCAGGTCGATCACCGCGTCGTCGTAGTCGAAGGCCACCTTGTGGGTGCTCTCCACACGCTTCTTGATGCGGTTGAGTTGCAGGCGGGTGATGGCCTTGAGCATCTCGTCGCTGAGCGGGTAGTACGGAATCGTCACCAGGCGACCGAGCAGGGCCGGCGGGAAAATCTCCAGCAACGGCTGGCGCAGGGCCTTGGCGATGTCCTCCGGCTCGGGCACGTTTTGCGGGTCTTTGCAGACGTCGGCAATCAACTCGGTGCCGGCGTTAGTGGTCAGCAGGATCAAGGTGTTCTTGAAGTCGATCACTCGGCCTTCGCCGTCCTCCATCACGCCTTTGTCGAACACCTGGAAGAAGATTTCATGCACGTCCGGGTGGGCTTTTTCCACCTCGTCCAGCAGCACCACGCTGTACGGTTTGCGCCGTACGGCTTCGGTCAGCACGCCGCCTTCGCCGTAGCCGATGTAGCCCGGTGGCGCGCCCTTGAGGGTGGACACGGTGTGGGCTTCCTGGAACTCGCTCATGTTGATGGTGATGACGTTCTGCTCGCCGCCGTACATGGCTTCGGCCAGGGCCAGGGCGGTTTCGGTCTTGCCCACGCCGGAGGTGCCGGCGAGCATGAACACACCAATTGGCTTGCTCGGGTTGTCGAGGCCGGCGCGGGAGGTCTGGATGCGCTTGGCGATCATCTGCAAGGCGTGGTCCTGGCCGATGATGCGTTTCTTCAGGTGCTGGTCGAGGTTGAGCACGGTCTCCAGCTCGTTGCGAGCCATGCGGCCCACCGGGATACCGGTCCAGTCGGCGACCACCGAGGCCACGGCCTGGTAGTCCACGGTCGGCAGGATCAGCGGGGTTTCACCTTGCAGAGCGGTCAGGCGCTGCTGCAGGTCCACCAGTTTCTCGCGCAGTTCGTGGCTGGTCTCGCTGCCATCCTCGCTGTCCACCACGCCGACGCGCTCGCGCAGGGTGGCGCGGGTGGCGAGCAGTTCGTCGACCAGGGTTTTCTCTTCGGCCCAGCGGCTTTCCAGCTCGGCCAGGCGTTCGCGCTCGCTGCTCAGCAGGTTTTCAGTCTGGGTCTGGCGGCTGCCGATGACCACGCCAATCGCGTGTTCACGGGCGATGATTTGCAGCTCGGTTTCCAGCGCTTCGATGCGCCGACGGCTGTCGTCCACTTCGGCCGGCACGGCGTGCAGGCTGATGGCGACGCGGGCGCAGGCGGTGTCCAGCAGGCTCACGGATTTGTCCGGCAACTGCCGTGCGGGAATGTAGCGGTGGGACAGCTTGACCGAGGCTTCCAGGGCTTCGTCGAGGATCTGCACCTGGTGGTGTTTTTCCATGGTCGAGGCCACGCCACGCATCATCAGCAGGGCCTTGTCTTCCGACGGCTCGGCCACTTGCACCACTTGGAAACGCCGGGTCAGGGCCGGGTCTTTTTCGATGTGCTTCTTGTACTCGGCCCAGGTCGTGGCAGCCACGGTGCGCAAGGTGCCGCGGGCCAGTGCCGGCTTGAGCAGGTTGGCCGCGTCGCCCGTACCGGCGGCACCACCGGCACCCACCAGGGTGTGGGCTTCGTCGATGAACAGGATGATCGGCTTGGGCGAGGCCTGGACGTCTTCGATGACCTGGCGCAGGCGCTGTTCGAATTCGCCCTTCATGCTTGCGCCGGCCTGCAACAGGCCAACGTCGAGGCTGCGCAGTTCCACGTCTTTGAGGGCCGGCGGCACGTCGCCAGCGACGATGCGCAGGGCAAAGCCTTCGACCACGGCAGTCTTGCCCACGCCGGCTTCACCGGTGAGGATCGGGTTGTTCTGCCGGCGGCGCATGAGGATGTCCACCAGTTGGCGGATCTCTTCGTCACGCCCGACGATCGGGTCGAGCTTGCCGCTGCGGGCCTGTTCGGTGAGGTCGACGGTGAAGCGCTTGAGGGCTTCCTGCTTGCCCATGGCGCTAGGGGCCATGGCGCCGCTGGCTTCGCCCGGCACGGCACCGGCATTGAAGCCGTCGCTGGCGGTCAGGGCATTTTCCGGCGAGTCGCCGACGTATTCGTCAAAACGTTCGCTCAGGGCTTCGACCTTGACCTTGTCGAACTCCGACGACAGGCCCAGCAGCGCATGGCGCAGGCTTGGCGTCTTGAGAATGCCCAGCACCAGGTAACCGGTGCGCACCTGGCTTTCGCCGAACATCAGGCTGCCGTAGACCCAGCCGCGTTCCACGGCTTCTTCCACGTGAGAGGACAGGTCGGTGATCGACGTCGAGCCCCGTGGCAAACGGTCCAGCGCTTCGGTCAGGTCACGGGCCAGGCGCGCCGGCTCGATGTTGAACTGGCGGATGATGCGATGCAGGTCCGAGTCCTGCAGTTGCAGCAACTGATGAAACCAGTGGGCCAGTTCCACATACGGGTTACCGCGCAACTTGCAGAACACGGTGGCGGCTTCGATGGCTTTGTAAGCCACGCTGTTGAGTTTGCCGAACAACGCGGCGCGACTGATTTCACCCATGCTCATGGCTCCTTGAGGTCTGTGAGGTGTTGGCCTGTTCGGCGTAATGCCGGGCCAGTATTAAATCGTTGGCATCTGTTTCGGGACGTCCCAGCCAGGTGTTGAAACCCAGGCGGAAATGACCGTTGAGTTGTAGCGCCGGGACTTCAGGCTGTTCCAGGACCAGGTTCAGGTCCCAGTCCAGTTCGTGGCCCAGGTATTCGGCGACCCAGGCCACCAGCTCGTTGAACGGCTGGCTGCCGGGAAGCATGCCCATGTAGTCGACGAGCTTGAGTGGCCCCAGGCGAATGCGGAATTTGTGCTGGCGATCCCACACGTAGCGGCCCAGGCAGAAGTCCACGCCCAATTGATGAGCGCTGACACCGACGCGGCTGCGTTCCGGCAGTTCCAGCCATTGGCCGACGTACTCTTCGATCTCCACCGGCAGGCCGAAGTACTCGCTGAGAATTGCCTTCAAACCGTCCGGGTAACGGGTTTGTGCCGCCAGGTGGCCGCTGTAGTGCAGCTTCGCCGTGTCGGGGATCAGCCCTTGGTTGAGCAGGCTCGGCATGCCCCGGCCGCTGAGGGCGGCCAGGCGCGCCGACCAATAGTCATCGTCCGGGCGGTCATGGCTGACCGTTGGCCGCGCTTCGGCCCAGGCCCGGTAGAACAGGCTGAGCAGGCGATGGTGAAACACATCGAGGAAGCGTTTGCTGGTGCTGTCGGCGTTGTTGCGCTGGCGCTCGCGCACGTACTCGGTGATGTGCAGCGGCATCGGGCCGTTGGGGCCGCCAAGGCCGAAGAAGAATTGCTCCAGGCGCGCCGGTACACCGTCGCCGCCCGGTTGCACCGAGGCGAGGGTGGCCGGGGCGAAGGTGCAATCGGCCTGTTGTCCGAGGCGCAACGGGTCATCGGCCAGGCGCAGGGAATGGCCCAGGCGCGGCAGCTCGGGGGATTCGCACTCGATGCGCCGCAACGCCTGGAAGAAGTCGTATTCCCAGGGCTCCTGGTGCATCGCTTCCAGGGTACTCACAGGGTCGGACGACGTCCGGGCTTGGCTTTCCATCGCATGATCTCGCCGCGTTCGGTGGTACGGATCACCGTCTCGGTAAAACTGTTGATCGACACGTAGCGTGCCAGGAAGCGCTCGAACACGGCGCCGAGCAGGAACACCCCGGTGCCGCGAAACGCGTTTTCATCGAATTCCAGGGTGATCTCCAGGCCCCGACCGAACACGATCGGGCCGGGCATTGGCAAGCGCCGGGTGCAGGCCTTGCTGCTGACTTCGCGCAGGCCTTCGATCTGCAATTGCAGCGCCGCGTCGTTGCTGTCGCCGTACAGGCGCAGCAATTCGCGCAGGGCGGCGGCGCCTTGGCCTTGTTCGCTCAACGACAAGTAGTTCAGCGACAACTGGCTGATCAATCGCCAGGCTTTGGCATCGTGGGCATGGCTGGCCCGTGGGCGACTCGGCCCGGCCACGCAACGCACCGCACCAACCGGGGCGCTGTCGGCCAGGGTGAAGTCGGTCTTGCCGCTGCCCACGCTCATGAACAGCGGCAGGTCGCGGTTGGTGCACAGCGCGGTCACGCCCAGTTGGCGCAGGTCGTGGCGATAGGGCGCTTGCTGGCTGTCCACCAGGCTGACGAAGGTTTCGCTGCCGATGTAGGTCGAGCGTGGGCCGTTGCGCCGTTGGTCGCTGGACAGCACGCGCGGCTCGCGCCGTACGGTGTAGTAGGCCTGGTCGCGGCCGTAGCGGGACGGATCGCGCACGGCGTAGAACGGCAGGAACGGCTGCTCCGGCCCAGTGCCGTGGCCGGTGAGGCCGCTCAGTGAGTGCACCTCGAAATCCATCGGCCGGGTGCGGTCGGCGATCACATGGTGTTCGTTGACCCGCTCCGACAAGTGAATGCGATCCAGGCGCTTGGGAAACAGGTTGATGGCCGGGGTGCAGAACGGCAGGAACTGCGAAGCACCGACGCTGCCTTCCAGGCTTGGATCGTGACGGTCGAACAGCACGATCAACTCCAGTTCCTGGCCGTCGCAACGCTTGACCGCGCGGCTCAACTGGGTGAAGTCGACAAACAGGAAGCGGTGGGGCAGGGCGAAGTATTCCTGCAACAGGCGATAGCCCTGGAAGGCCCGCGGCACCACCGGCAGCGCGGCGTCGGCATCGTCGAAGCCACGTGAGCGCAGCGCGTCTTGCGGCAGGCGTTCGACCCAATTGCCGCCGGGCTTGCGGGCGAACACTGCGCAGGCGTTGCCCAGCAGTTGCTCGTAGAGGCGGAAGGGTTGCTCGTCGGCGCCGCTCAAGTACAGCGGCAGGTTGTCCAGGGCCAGGCTGTTGAACGGCAGCTCGGCGCCGGTGCGCAAGGTGATGCGCAGGCCGGCCTTGGCTTTTGGTTCGCTGGCGGCCAGGCGCCCGAGCACGGCGGACGGGTTGCCAAAATATTCGGCCTGGCTGACCTGCAACGGCCACAACGTCACCGCGTGGGCGGTGCGGTACTCGCAGCAGGTCTGGGTTTCGCGACCCAGGGCCGCACGCAGGACGGTATCGCGCGGCAGCGGGAAACCACTGCTCAGCGAGCCTTCGTCCGGGTCGGCCTGCATCTGCACCACGGTCATCGACGGTGTTGGCGCCAGGTAATGCGGGTAGGCGATTTCCAGCAGGTTGTGGGTGAAGGTCGGGTACTCGGCATCGAGCTTGAGCTGCACCCGCGCCGTCAGGTAGGCAAAGCCTTCCAGCAGGCGCTCGACATACGGGTCGGCGCAGTCCATGCCGGACAACGTCAGCCGACTGGCGATCTTGGGGTATTCCTTGGCGAACTCCGCCGCGCTTTCGCGCACGTGGTGCAGTTCCTGGTTGTACAGCTCCAGCAGGCGCGGGTTCATGAGCGTCTCCGCTGGTCGGCATTGACCACGCGCACGTGGCCGGTTTCCAGGTCCAGGTCGGTTTGCAGCATCAGGCGCAGCGGCACGGGCTGGGCCCAGAGATCGCCTTCGATCTCGAAACTCAGGGCGTTGTGGTTCATCTCGGCGGTTGCCCTGGCACGCACGCGTAGGGTGTGGCGCAGGATCCGCGGTTCGAACGTGGCGATAGCCTGGTGGATCAGCGTTTCCAGGGCCGAGACGTCGACGTTCGACGCACTGTTGCCGGCCAGGGCCGGCAGGCCGAAATTCACCACCGAGGTGCCCGCCGGGGTATGCAGCGTGGCATCGGCGCTGAGCAATGAGGTGGTGTTGAGCAGCCAGGCCAGGTCACGCAGCACCGAGGCTTTCAATTGGGTCAGGGAGAGCACGCGCTTGTCGGCGCTTTCCTTCGGGTTGGTCGGATCGTCGTCGGTCAGCCGGTCCAGCAGGGACGGTTGCAGGCGATCACGGGTGGCGATTTCGGTTACCAAGTGAATAGGCCCGTGTAATTCTTCTGGTCACCTGTGCCGCGCATGCAGCTGGCATTGCGGGCGATTACCGAGGGTTCGAGTTGCCCATTGATCTGGCGTATGGCGCGGTACTCGGAGCGGCATTCCTGATTGTTTTGAGGGCCGCCTGCCACATGGACAACGATGACAATGGGCACGTTGCCGAAGGTTTCGACGTGGGGTTTGCCTTGTCGATCGACCGTGAATTGGCAGGGCCAGGCCAAGTCGAGTGGCATCAGGGTCTGGTCGGGCTTGCGCAGCGCGCAGCGCGCCTGGTCATTCTCCAGCACCAGGGTTTGCCCGCCCATCGAGACGACATGTTCCACCGCTGCGGTGGACGCTGCTGACGGAGATTGCTGCTGGGCACAGGCGGTCAGGCTGGTTAGCAGGCAGCCGACCCATATCGCGCAGTGAGCCTTGGTCATAGGAGCTCCCAGAACCAGATCGCTCGGGATCGATAGGCCGGATCGTCATACCCGAGGGTCAGGCCACGGTTCCAGAGATCGATATGATCGCCGGTGCGACTTTCCGAGGACTCTCCCATTTGCGGGAAACAATCCTTGAAGAAAATCAGGCCGGTCTTGTCTTGCAGCTTGCGTCGGTCCGCGGCAGTTCCGCCGAGGATCAACGGGCGTCCCAGGTGATGTTTCCACAGCCAGTTCGCCAGCGATTCGGCGCCCCTGGCGTGTTCATGGGCACACTTGGGTTCGGTGTAGGTGGACTTGTTGACCTTGATGGTCAGCTCGGTATTGAGCGTGATGCTCATGCGAATCGCACATTGGTTTGCCCAGGGTCCGTCGCAAGGTTTTGCATCAGGATGGGCCACCAGCAGATCGGAATACGCTTTCCACAAATTGACAAACGAAGGCTTGGCCATGACTCAGATACCGGGTGGAAAAGAATTGGATTCGAGCAAGCACCAAACACCCCCGGCGCGTGGCGCCGGGGGCGCGTTCGATCAAACCTTGACGTTCTGACGGATGTTCCAGCCGAACTTGACCGGACCGCCTTCCTTGGTGCCATCGGCTTTCTGTGGCTGGTAGTCCACCAGCACCTTGGCGAAGTTCAGGGTGACGTTTTCGGTCAGGCGATCATCGCCACCCGAGCCGCCGGTGCTCAGGGAAGTGACCAGCACTTCTTCCAGGTTGATGATCATGTACTCGACCTGGCTTTCACCGCCGGCCTTGCGTACGGTCAGCTTGACCTTGTCGATGTGCTTGCCGCTGGCGCAGTGCATCATCAGGTTCGGCGACGCCTTGTCGACGTACTTGGTCAGGGACAGGTCCTGGACGTTGACCTTGCCCGCACCACCGCCGCTGCCCACGTGCATGTTGCCGGACTGGGACATGCCCCAGCTCCAGTTCAGGACATCGATCTCGTCCTTGTGGGCCTTGTCCATGGACTCGCCCTTGATGTCGCCGATCTTGATGAAAATATCAACAGCCATGTTTTCTCCCTGTGTGGTTTCTAACCACATTGTTTGGTTGACGCTGACCTTGCGAAATCTGTTTCTCCGAGCGGAGTCAGGGTGATCTCCAAACTGCTGAAGATCCCCTGTGGGAGCGAGCCTGCTCGCGATGGCGGCGTGTCAGGCAACGCATGTAGCGACTGATCCAACGCTATCGCGAGCAGGCTCGCTCCCACATTTCTTACTGCGTACCGTTCAACTGGTTGTTACGCGCCCTTGGCCGACGGCAGTTTCGATACCAGGCGCAGCGACACGGTCAGCCCTTCGAGCTGGTAGTGCGGGCGCAGGTAGAACTTGGAGTTGTAGTACCCCGGGTTGCCTTCGACTTCTTCCACGATCACTTCAGCGGCAGCCAATGGATGCTGGGCCTTGGTGGTCTCGGTGGAGTGCGCCGGGTCACCGTCGACGTAGTTGAGGATCCAGTCCTGCAACCAGCGCTGCATCTCGTCCTTCTCTTTGAAGGAACCGATCTTGTCGCGCACGATGCACTTCAAGTAGTGAGCGAACCGGCAGGTGGCGAACAGGTACGGCAGGCGCGCGGCCAGGTTGGCGTTGGCGGTGGCGTCCGGGTCGTCGTATTCGGCCGGTTTCTGCAACGACTGGGCGCCGATAAAGGCAGCGAAGTCGGTGTTTTTCTTGTGCAGCAGCGGCATGAAACCATTCTTCGCCAGTTCCGCTTCGCGGCGGTCCGAGATGGCGATTTCGGTCGGGCACTTCATGTCCACGCCACCGTCATCGGTCGGGAACGTGTGGGCCGGCAGGTTTTCCACTTCGCCGCCAGACTCAACGCCACGGATGCGCGAGCACCAGCCGAAGTGTTTGAACGAACGGTTGATGTTCACCGCCATCGCGTACGCGGCGTTGGCCCAGGTGTACTTGGAGCTGTCGGCGCCGTCGGTGTTTTCTTCGAAGGCGAAGGCTTCCACCGGATCGGTCTTGGCACCGTACGGCAGGCGCGCCAGGAAGCGCGGCATGGTCAGGCCGATGTAGCGCGAGTCTTCCGATTCACGCAGCGAGCGCCAGCCGGCGTATTCCGGGGTGGTGAAGATCTTGGTCAGGTCGCGCGGGTTCGACAGCTCCTGCCACGAGCCCATGCCCATCACGGTCGGCGATGCCGCCGCAATGAACGGGGAGTGCATGGCCGCGCAGACTTTCGAAAGCTCGCCCAGCAGTTCCACGTCCGGTGGCGACTGGTCGAAGTAGTAGTCACCCACCAGGCAGCCGTAAGGCTCGCCGCCGAACTGGCCGTATTCTTCTTCGTACATCTTCTTGAAGATCGGGCTCTGGTCCCACGCGGTGCCCTTGAATTTCTTCAGAGTCTTGTGCAGGTCGGTCTTGGAGATGTTGAGCACGCGGATCTTGAGCTGCTCATCGGTCTCGGTGTTGTTGACCAGGTAGTGCAGGCCACGCCAGGCGCTTTCCAGCTGCTGGAAGTCGGGGTGGTGGATGACCTGGTTGACCTGGGCGGTGAGCTTGGCGTCGATGGCGGCGATGATCGATTCGATCGACTTGATGGCGTCGTTGGACACCAGGTCGGTCTGCGCCAGGGCCTGCTCGGCCAGGGTGCGCACGGCCGTCTCGACGGCTTCGCGGGCGCGCTCGGTCTTGGGCTTGAACTCTTGCAGCAGCAGCGAGGCGAACTCGCTGGTTTCTTCGGTGGCGCCCAGGTTTTGCGCGCCTTCGCGGGCTGTATTGTCAGTCATGATCATTGGTCCTGTGCTGGCTTCGGCGCGCTCGCCAGGGCCTGCAACAGCGCTGGGTCCTTGATCGCCTTCATGATGATTTCTTCGGCGCCGGTCTTGCCGTCCATGTAGGTCAGCAGGTTGGCCAACTGGGTGCGCGCTTCGAGCAATTTGTTCAGCGAGTCGACCTTGCGGGCTACGGCCGCCGGACTGAAGTCGTCCATGCTTTCGAACGTCAGGTCCAGGCTCAGGTTGCCTTCGCCGGTCAGTTCGTTAGGCACATGGAACGCCACGCGCGGCTGCATGGCCTTGAGGCGCGAGTCGAAGTTGTCGACGTCGATCTCGAGGAACTTGCGGTCGGCCACCGGTGCCAGAGGCTCGGCGGGCTTGCCGGCGAGGTCGGCCATCACGCCCATGACGAAGGGCAACTGGACCTTTTTCTCGGCGCCGTAGAGCTCGACGTCGTACTCGATCTGCACTCGAGGCGCGCGGTTGCGCGCGATGAATTTCTGAGAACTTTGCTTCGCCACGTTGCTGCTCCTGGTCGCTTGAGCGACGGTGTTGGCGTCATCGGGGGTACCGGTGACGTGACTGCGTGATCCGCTCGCTTTTTATTCGCTGTCTGGGCCGCGCAGGTTTTCAAATTGGCTCATGCCGTCGGGAATCAGGTTGCGCACGATGGCCGCGAAGTCGGCGTGCACCAGATTCTTGGCCCGGTTCAACAGCACCGGCAGCGGGCTGGAGGGCTCATGACGGGTGTAGTAAGCGAGAATCCGGTCCAGGCTGCGCAGCACGTCATCGCGGTTGTTGATTTCGCCGCTGACGGTGCTGGTGCTGTTATTGGTGTTGCGCGGTGCGCTTGGCGCGCTGGCATATTCTGTTGTTGCGGTGCCGCTGTCGCTGACAGGCTCGGACAGGGCGCTGTCGCCGCTCTGTGGGGCGAACTGGCCGAGAATCTGCAGGGCCATCTTCAGCGGTTGCTTCAACGGGCCAAGGTCCACGCCTTGGGCGGAACCGACCTGGTCGCTGACCTGCTGCTCGATGGCTTCGGCGGCGCTGCGGGCTTCCAGCAGGGCGGCACGGGTGATTTCCAATTGCTCGGGGTCGCTGTCGAGCAGGGCCCCGGCGAGCTGTTCGGCGCCGAGGTTTTCATCCGGGAAACTTTGCAGGCCGCTGGCGTTGGCGGCGGCGCGCAGGCTGACGGCACCGAAGGTCCGCGAACGGGCCAGGAGGCTTTCACGTAGCAGGCGAATGGTGACATCGGACGTCAGGCCGGCGAGGGCATTGATGCGCACGGTGGGGTCGTTGTCGTCATCGGCGTCCAGGCGCGGATGCAGCTCGGCCCAGTATTGCTTGAGTAATTCGCTGATCAACGTCAGCGAGCGGGCGAGCCCCGGAATGCCTTCCAAGGCCAGGGAGCTTTGCAGCAGGAAATGGGTGATGCGCAGGTCTTTGCTGCGTTGCAGCAAGTCCAGGCTCTGCTGCTGGATGCTGCGCCACTCAGGAGGTTCGGCAGGCAGGATCGAATCGCCCATGCTGCGCTCGGGTTGGCCCCGGGAGTCGCGTTCCAGGCGCAGGAAATCCGCGTCATATTCCAGATCTTCACCGCACGGCGAAGTCGCGGAAACGGCGGCGAGCAACAAAGGCACATCCACTTGGATCGATCTCCCTATCACCCGCTTGAAGAAGTCGGGCAGTTCACACGCAAGTTTCGGATGAAACTTCACATGTTCCTTGACGATAATGGCCCTTTAGATCCGCAGTGATCTTAAAGTGCCATCATCTATATTCAAGAAGTTGTGCATTTTTGGTGTAGTACTTATCGCTTGTCAAGGTAAGCTATTTCACCAGTGTAGCCCCTCTGTAACAGTTGTGATGCGCTTAACAGCCTGCCCGACCCAGTGGTCGAAGCGGCAACTGACGTGGGGTTTTTGTCACGCAAGCCGGTTATGATCAGCAATCATGCTGGCAAAAAGCCGTTTCGCGGTGGTTGGCAAGGTTGTGGGTGGGTAGTCAGGGCCTGAATCCTCACGTAACCCGCCCGCGCGCGATGTATTCAGCAAGGAGGCAAGATGCCGCTGTGTTTGACTATCACTAGTTATCACAAGATCACCCCAGGCCAGTGTTCTGAAAAGTCCATGGATCAGGGGGTGATGGCAATTGGCCGCAATATCGATAATGACTGGGTATTACCGGACCCCGAGCGTCTGGTTTCCGGCAAACATTGCGTTATCCAATACAAAGACGGGCGTTATTATTTAACCGATAACAGCACTAATGGTGTGGAATTGGTCAAGGCCGGCGTGCGCCTGCGCAAGGGCAACAGCGAGCCACTGCAAGACGGCGAAGTGATCCGCATCGGTGATTATGAAATCCAGGCGCGCGTCGATTTCAACCTGCCGGTCACCGACAGCAACCCGTTCGCCGAATCCCCCAGCAGTTTCGAGGCCTTGATGGGGCGCCAGGGCGCCGCTGCGCATACGCCGTCGCCGCTTCATACGCCATCGCCGATTCAAGTGGCTTCGCCTGCGCATTTCCAGGGTGGCTCGGCCATGGACACCTTGCCGGACCTGTTCGATTTCTTGAGCCCGTCCAGTGTCCCGCCCGCCACCCAGCCTGACCATGTTCCGGCCGAGCAACACGATTTCCGCCCACCGACGCCGATTTCCCGACCGGCCCCGCCGCCTGTGGTCGAACCCGTGATGCCGCCGCCTGCCTCGGTGATTCCGGATGACTGGGACCCGTTCAGCGACAAGCCTGTGCCTGCGCCAGTGGCGGTGGCCCCGCAGCCACTGGCCCCGCCGCCTGTGCCGCTACCACCTGTGATTGAGCCGGTCGCGACGCCTGTTGCGCAGGCTCCGCTCGCCGACATCTTTGCTGAAATCAGCGCACCGCCGCCGGCCTCCGTGCCTGAAGCGTCGGTCACCCGCGTCGAGCCCCCGGTCGCAGCTCCAGTTGCTCCAGTTGCCCCGGTCGAGGCCAACCAACCCGACTTGCTGCAGGCGTTCCTGCGCGGTGCCGGGCTGGACCAGTTGCGCCTGGACAAGGCCCAGGCCGAAGCGCAGATGGAAAGCATCGGCCGCAGTTATCGGTTGATGGTCGAAGGCCTGATCGATGTCTTGCGCGCCCGCAGCAGCCTCAAGGGCGAGTTCCGCATTCAGCAGACGATGATCCAGCCGGTGGAAAACAACCCGCTGAAATTCGCTCCCAATGTCGATGAAGCGCTGCTGTTGCTATTGCGCCACGGCAATCAGGCGTTCATGGCCCCGGACGCGGCGGTGCGTGACAGTTTCGATGACCTGCGTGCCCACCAACTGGCGGTGATGGCCGGTGTGGAAGCGGCGATCAAGCATCTGCTGGCGCGCTTCGAACCGGCGCAACTGGAAGAACGCATGGCCAAGCCCGGTGGGCTCTCGGGTATTTTCAGCGGCTCGCGACAGGCCCAGTACTGGCAGCAGTTCACCGAGCTCTACAGCAACATTTCCCGGGAAGCCCAAGAGGATTTCCAGGACCTGTTCGGTCGCGAGTTCAGCCGCGCCTACGAAGAACACAGTACGCGACAGCGACGCCGCTGAGCGGCGCCGTCCCATAACAAGATTGATCGACACACAACGGATAGCTCAAACGTCATTGAGGACGCAGGATGATTCCCAGGTTTTTACTCGCAGTCGCCACCGCGCTTCTGCTGACGGCGTGCGCCAAGGATGCGGCCAACCCCCAGCCCGAAGAAGCTGAGGCCGACACCGCCGCCATCGAGCTGCATTTCCATGCCATTGCCGGCCTCAACCCCGGCGCCACCGGCCAGCCGGCCCCGGTCCGGGTGCGCATTTTCGAGTTGAAAAATGCCGCGACCTTCGGCCGTTCCGATTATTTCGCCCTGGCCGAAAGGGCCCAGGCCACCCTGGGCGCCGACCTGATCGACCAGGACGAGGTGCTGATCCAGCCCGGCCAGCAACTGAGCCTGCAACGCGACCTCGACCCGGCCACACGGCACATCGGAATACTGGTGGGCTATCGCGAGCTGGACCAGTCGCTGTGGCGCACGGTGATGAACGTCCCGGCCCGCGAATACACCGAATACCAGATCAGCCTCGATGTGCGCGCCGTGCGCAGCGCCGTCGTCGTCCCCCCATCCAGCCCTGCCCAATAAGCAATCGGAGCCCCCATGTCCTGGAACAATCGCGTGGTCTGGTCGGAAGGCATGTTCATTGGAACGCAGCACTTCCAGCAGCATGACCGTTACCTGGAAAACCTCATCGACGCACGCAGCCGCCCGTTGTCGGCCGGCGCCTGGGGTTTTTCCGAATTGCTGATCGACCAGGGCCTGCTGGCCCAGGGCAAGCTGGCGATCATTTCTGCCCGCGGTCTGTTGCCGGACGGCACGCCTTTCAACATTCCCCAGGATGACCTGGCGCCTACACCGCTGAACGTCGACGACAATCTGCGCGATGGCCTGGTGTACCTGGCCTTGCCGCTCAAGCGCGCCGGCGCCCGTGACACCGTGGATGAAGGCGAAGACCTCGGCGCCGCGCGTTATGTGAGCCAGGTCTGCGAAGTGCGCGACGACAATGCACCGTTCGAAAACCGCGCGCCGGTCGCCCTCGGCTCCCGGGCCCTGCGGTTGTTGACCGAGCAGGATGGCATTGGCGACTACGCCGCCATCGGCGTGGTGCGCATCAAGGAAAAGCGCGCCGACCGCGCCCTGGTGCTCGACGATGCCTACATCCCACCGTTGCTGGATGTCATTGCCTCCAAGCCGCTGGCGGCGTTTCGCAGCGAACTGCTGGGCCTGCTGCATCAACGCGGCGAAGCCCTGGCCGGGCGGGTGGTGGCGTCCGGTGCCGGTGGCGCCTCGGAGATTGCCGACTTCATGCTGCTGCAACTGGTCAACCGTGCCCAGCCGCTGATCCAGCACCTGAGCCAGTTGAGCCCGCTGCACCCCGAGCGCTTCTACAGCGAACTGGTGAGCCTGGCCGGGGAGTTCTCCACGTTCACCGCGTCCGGGCGACGACCGCAGCAATACCCGCCTTACCAGCACGATGACCTGGCGCTCAGCTACGCCCCGGTGATGCAGGCCCTGCGCGAAGCCCTGTCGATGCTGATCGACAGCAAGGCGACGCCGATTCCGATTGTCGAGAAAGCCTACGGCATCCATGTGGCGATGCTGGCCGACAAGACCTTGCTCGACAGCGCCAGCTTCATCCTGGTGGTGCGTGCCGATGTGCCGGCCGAAACCCTGCGCGGCCGCTTCGGCCAACAGAGCAAAGTCGGCTCGGTGGAGCACATCCGCGACCTGGTCAACCTGCAACTGCCGGGCATCGGCCTGCTGCCGTTGCCGGTGGCGCCACGGCAGTTGCCGTACCACGCCGGCTCCACCTACTACGAACTCGACCGGGGCAGCGACCACTGGCAACAGTTGAGCAACTCCGGCGGCTTTGCGTTCCACATCGCCGGCCAGTTCCCAGGGCTGAACCTGGCTTTCTGGGCGATCCGAGGATAAACCGCGATGAGCAACGACGATCGTACCCAGTTCATGCCGACGCCCGGTGGCCGCGGCGCCGATCCATTTCGCCCGGACCCTGGCCGTCCGGATCCGGGTCGTCCACAGCCTGCGCCGTTGTCGATGCCGGCCGCGCCGGTCCTGACCGGCAAGGCCGAGGGCCTCAACCCGCTGGAGAGCGCCGCCGGTCCGCTGCTGGCCTTGCTGACGCGCCTGCGCAACACCATCGCCCATCCGGCACCGGCCAGTTTGCGCGCGCAACTGCTGGCCTACCTGCGCCAGTTCGAAGAGCGCGCCGAGGCCGCCGGCGTGGTGCGCAACGACGTGTTGCTGGCCCGTTACGCCTTGTGCACCGCGTTGGACGAAGCGGTGTTGAGCACCCCGTGGGGTGGCACCAGTGACTGGGGCAAGCAAAGCTTGTTGATCACCGTGCACAACGAAGCCTGGGGCGGCGAGAAGGTCTTCCAGCTGCTGGAGCACTGCCTGCAAAGCCCCCGCGAGCGCTTGTATCTGCTGGAGCTGTTGTACCTGTGCATGTGCCTGGGTTTCGAGGGGCGCTACCGGGTGATGAACGACGGTCGCAGCCAATTGGAAGCCTTGCGTGAGCGCACCGCTGGCGTGATCCGCAGCGCCCGTGGCGACTACGAGCGCGAGCTGTCGCCGCACTGGCGCGGCGTTACCGTGGCCCGCGACCGGTTGGCGCAATTCATGCCGCCGTGGATCGCCGTGGCCATCGGCGCGGCGCTGCTGCTGGCGCTGCTGTTCGGCCTGCGCATGAAGCTGGCTTCCGATGCCGAGCCGGTGTTCAAGAACATTCATTTCCTCGGTGAGATCCCGGTGCAGACCATCGACCGTCCCGTGGTGCAGCCCAAGGTGGTCGAGCGACCACGCCTGGCCGGTTTCCTCGCCGATGAGATCAGGGCCAACCGCATTGCGGTGGAAGACGCGGTCGATCGCTCGGTGGTGACCATCCGTGGCGATGAGTTGTTCGCCTCGGGCAGCGCCAGCATCAAGGACGATTTCCAGCCGTTGATGCTGCGCATCGCTGATGCGGTGCGCAAGGTCAAGGGCCAGGTCCTGGTGACCGGGCACAGCGACAATCGGCCGATCGCCACCCTCCGGTTCCCGTCCAACTGGGCCTTGTCCGAAGCGCGGGCCCAATCGGTGCTGCAAATTCTTTCGGCCAAGACCGGGCAGCCCGAGCGCTTCAGCGCCGAAGGCCGCAGCGACACCGAACCGTTGGCGTCCAACGCCACCCCAGAGGGGCGTGCGCGCAATCGTCGGGTTGAAATCACAGTATTGGCGGAGGGGGTCGAGTGAAGGCGTTTTTCAGTTTTATGACCCGCTGGGTCATTCCGTTGCTGGGGCTGATCGCCCTGAGCCTGATCATCTGGTTCGTTGGCCCGCTGCTCGATTGGCTGGTGCCCGAAGGCCGGCGCTGGGCCTTGATCATCCTGGTGTTTGCGGTGTGGATCGCCTACCGGGTGTTCCGCATTATCCAGGCGCGCCGGCAGGCCGCCGAAGTGATGCGCAGCCTGGCCGCGCAAACTCCGCCCGATCCCACCAGCATCGCCACCGCCGAAGAGCTCGAAACCCTGCGCCAGCGCATGGACGAAGCCCTGGCCCTGCTCAAGAAAGCCAAGCTGGGCGGTGATGAGCGGCGCAACCTCTACGAGTTGCCGTGGTACGTGATCATCGGCCCGCCGGGTTCGGGCAAGACCACCGCGCTGGTCAACTCGGGGCTGCATTTCCCGCTGGCCGCGCAACTGGGCGCCGGTGCGGTACGCGGCGTCGGCGGTACGCGCAATTGCGATTGGTGGTTCACCGACCAGGCTGTCCTGCTCGACACCGCCGGCCGCTACACCACCCAGGACAGTGACGCGACCATCGACAAAGCCGCGTGGCTGGGTTTCCTTGGCCTGCTGAAAAAACAACGGGCCCGGCGCCCGATTGACGGTGCGTTTATCGCCATCAGCCTGTCCGACCTGTTGCTGGGCAGCGACGCCGAACGTGCCGCCCATGCCGCGGCGATTCGCTTGCGGATCCAGGAGCTGTACACCCAATTGGGCGTGCGTTTCCCGATCTACCTGATGCTGACCAAGCTCGACCTCGTGCCCGGGTTCATGGAGTACTTCGATACCCTGAGCAAGGAAGAGCGCGCCCAGGTCTGGGGCATGACCTTTGCCCTGGACGATGGCAAGAGCAACGACAGCCCGCTGGCGCACCTGCAAAGCGAATTCACCGGCCTTGAGCAGCGCCTCAACGACCGTCTGGTGGAACGTCTGCAACAAGAGCGCGACCCGGCGCGGCGCGACCTGATCTACGGCTTCCCGCAGCAGTTCGGTGCCTTGAAAGATTGCCTGCAAAGCTTCCTCGAAGGCGTGTTCAAACCCAACGCTTTCGAAGAGCGCGTGTTGCTGCGCGGCGTGTATTTCACCAGCGGCACCCAGGAAGGCAGCCCGATCGATCGCCTGATCGGCTCCATGGCCCAGAGCATGAACCTGGACCGTCAGCACCTGGCACGCCAGACCGGCACCGGGCGCAGTTACTTCATCGAAAAACTCTTCACCGCCGTGGCGTTCGCCGAGCGCGGGCTGGTGGGCGTCGATCCGAAAGTCGAGCGTCGGCGCAAATGGATCGCCCGCGGTGTGCTGGCTTCCACCGTGGTGTTGGTGCTGGTGGTCAGCACGTTGTGGTGGGTCAGCTATCGCGCCAACCAGGCCTACATCGCCCAGGTTGACCAGAAAGTCGCACCTCTGGGGCAAACCGTGCAGAACCTCAGCCCGGCGCAACGGGATGTGCTCGCGGTGCTGCCGTTGCTCAACGCTGTGAAACACCTGGCCGACGACGCCCCGAGCTGGGCCGAAGGCCTGGGCCTGTACCAGGGCGACATGCTCGAAGCCGAGTCTGGCAGCGTCTACCGCAAGCTGCTGATCGCCGTGTTCGCCCCACGCCTGCTGACGCGCATCGAAGAGCAACTGCACAGCGGCGGCAATTCGGACTTCCTCTACGAAGGCTTGAAGGCCTATCTGATGCTCGCCGACACCGAGCATTACGATGCCGACTTCATTAAGGCCTGGATCGCCCTGGATTGGGACCGCAGCCTGCCGCGCGACTTGCCGGCCGAGCAGCGCCAGGCCCTGACCGCGCATTTGCAGGCACTGTTCGAGCGGCGTCCGCCGCTGGCGCGCCTCGACCCGCGCCTGGTCGAAGACCTGCGCCGGCAGTTGCAGCAATTGCCGGTGGCCCAACGTGTGTATGACCGGATCAAACGCCAGAAACTGCCTGAAGGCATCCCGGACTTCCGCATCAACGAAGCCGCCGGACGTGACGCCGCGCTGGTGTTCAGCCGTAAGAGCGGCAAGCCGTTGGGTGAGCCGCTGAGCGGGTTCTTCACGGTCAAGGGCTATCGCCAGGGCTTCTTGCTCACCAGCCTGAGCCAGACCGGCACCCTGGCCGAAGAGCAATGGGTGCTGGGCCACGAAGAGGCCGATCAGCAGAACGTCGCCAGCCTGGCCGCCGATGTACGTCGCCTGTATTTCCAGGACTACCTGCGCCAATGGGACGCCTTGCTGGCCGACATCGATTTTGTGCCGATCACCAGTGTGGCCCAGGCCGCCGATGTGTTGCGGGTGATTTCCGGCCCGACCTCACCGTTGAAAAAGCTGTTGGTGGCGGTGGCGAAGGAAACCGACCTGCAACAGGATGAACGCCTGCTGGCCGCCCAAGGTGCGCCAGTGGAAGGCGGTGTGGACAAGCTCAAGGAGCGCCTGGGCAGCTTGCTCGGCCAGGAGCAGGCAACGCAAAACGCACCGGCGCAAAGCGATGACCCGATCACCGCGCACTTCGCCGAGCTCAACAGCATTGTCAGCAAAAGCGAAGGCGAACCAGCGGCCATCGACGGCTTGCTGGCGGACATGAACGCCCTGTACGTGCAGGTCAGCGCCATGGTCGGTGCCAGTGGCGACGCCTTGCTCGGCGAAGCCAAGAACCAGGCAACAGCCGCCGCTACGCGCGTCAGCCTTAATGCCGAACGCCAGCCGCCGCTGGTGCAGGGCCTGGTCAAGTCGGTGGTCAATTCCACCACCAACAGCATGATGGGCGGGGTGCGCAATCAACTGAACGCCGCCTGGACCAGTGAAGTGGTGAACATCTATCGCCAGTCCCTGGCCGGGCGCTATCCGATGTCGCCGGGCAGTGCGCGGGACGCCACCCTCGATGACTTTGGTCAGTTCTTCGGCGTTGGCGGGGTGATGGACAACTACTTCCGCAAGTACCTGCAGCCCTACGTCGACACATCGACCCCGACCTGGCGCTGGCAGCCGGGCGCGGCGCAGAAGCTCGGCATCGCCCCTGGCGTGCTGCAGACCTTCCAGCGCGCGGCGACCATTCGCGATGCGTTCTTCCGTTCCGGCGGCACGCAGCCGATGGTGCGTTTCGAGCTCAAGCCAGTGGCGATGGACTCGACCATCACCCAGTTCCTGCTCGACCTCGACGGCCAACAACTGAGCTACGACCACGGCCCGAGCCGCCCGACCGCCATGCAATGGCCCAACCCGGGCAGCATCGGCGTGGTGCGGATCTCGATCATGCCGCCGTCGTCCAGCGGTCGCTCCGGCATCACCCTGGACGGGCCGTGGGCCTGGTTCCGGCTGCTGGAGCAATCGGACCTGACCGCCGGCAACTCGCCGGATCGCTTCAACCTGCGGCTGCGGGTCGATGGCGCCAGTGCCTCTTACGAGTTGCGGGCCAACAGCGCCTTCAACCCGTTCAAGAGCCGGGTGCTCAGCGGCTTCAGCCTGCCGGAGCGGCTATGAGTACGCCGGGCTTCTACGGAAAACTGGCCAGCCGCGGCGACTTCGTCAGCCGTGGCTTGCCCCAGGGGTTTATCGGCCCATGGGATTCGTGGCTCGCGGCGGGTTTGCTCGCCAGCCAGAGCAGCCTCGGCGAGCGTTGGCTGGACGCCTATCTGGTCAGCCCGCTGTGGCGTTTCATGGTCGCGCCGGGGGTGTGTGGCCCGGACGCCGCCGTCGGTGTGGTGATGCCGAGCATCGACCGGGTCGGCCGTTATTTCCCGCTGACCGTCGCGGTATTGCTGGAGCCCGACGCGGACCCGGCGTCGGTGGTGGGCGGTGCGGACGAGTGGTTCGAGCGGGTCGAGAACCTGTTGCTGAGCACGTTGAGTGTGGAGGCCAGTTTCGAGGCGTTCAACGAACAGCTGGAGACCCTCGGCAGCCCGATGTATTTGCCGCGCACGTCCAGCAGCCGCTTTGCCAGCCTGCATCGCTTCGATGCCACCGACCCGCAGCAGCGCATGAGCGCCCTGGCCGAGGCGGCTTGCGAAGGTGTGAGCCTGTGGTGGGGCCAGGGATCGGAGCGCATTGCCCCGGGTTTGATGCGCTGCCAGGGATTGCCGGCAGCCGCTGATTTTGCGCAATTTTTGCTCGGCCAAGAAGGTGTTGTGTAGATGCGTCCAAGTGCCGGAAAAGCAATCAAGTCAGCAAGCAAGAGCCATGTCGGGATGGTCCGCCAGGTCAACGAAGACGCCTGCCTGGACCTGCCGGAAAACGGCCTGTGGGTCGTGGCCGACGGCATGGGCGGGCACGCGGCGGGCGATTACGTCAGCAGCCTGATCGTCGACAGCCTGCGCAGCATTGCCGTGGGCCGCTCGTTGGACGAATACGTCGCGGCGCTGCAAAGCGACCTGCTGCGGGTCAACGCCGCCGTGCGGGAAGAAACCGCCAACCGTGGCGTGACGATGATGGGCAGTACCGTGGTGGTGTTGGCCGTCCGCGATCTGCGCGGCATGTGCCTGTGGGCCGGTGACAGTCGTTTGTATCGCCTGCGCGACGGCGTGCTCGAAGGCATCTCCCGGGACCACAGCTACGTCCAGGACTTACAGGACAGCGGCCTGCTCAGCGAAGCCGAGGCGCGGGTGCATCCACGGGCCAACATCGTCACCCGGGCCATTGGCGTCGAGGCGCAACTGAACCTGGCGCTGACTGAACTGCTGCTGGTGCCTGGCGACAGCTACCTGCTGTGCAGCGACGGGCTGACCAAGACGGTGGAGGACGACGAAATCCGCGAAGTATTGAGCCACGACGAACCCGGTGAAATCGCCAGCAGCCTGGTGTCCCTGGGCCTGATGCGCGGCGCGCCGGACAACATCACCGTGGTGGTCGTGAAGGTGCCGTCATGAGCTTGACCCTGAACATTGTCATCCCCGGCTACGACATCGAAGGGCCGATCGGCGAAGGTGCGATGGCCAGCGTGTACCTGGCGACCCAGCGCTCGCTGGAACGCAAGGTGGCGTTGAAGGTCATGGCCGCCGCGCTGGCCGCCGACCCGACGTTCTGCGAGCGTTTCCTGCGCGAAGGCAAGACCCTGGCGCGCTTGTCGCACCCGCACACCGTCACCATCCATGACATCGGCAACGTCGGTGAGCTGTATTACATGGCGATGGAATACCTGCCCAACGGCACGCTCAAGGAGCGTATCGCCGATGGCCTGTCGCCGGAGCAGGGCCTGACCTACATTCGCCAGATCGCCTCGGCCCTGGGTTATGCCCACGGGCTGGGCCTGGTCCACCGTGACGTCAAGCCGGCCAACATCCTGTTCCGCGCCGACGGCACGGCGGTGCTCTCGGACTTCGGCATCGCCAAGTCCCTGGACGACCGCACCCAGTTCACCCAGGCCGGTTTCGCGGTCGGCACGCCCAGCTACATGAGCCCGGAACAGGCCCGTGGGCAAGACATCGACGGCCGCGCCGACCTGTACGCCCTGGGCGTGGTGCTCTACGAAATCCTTGTCGGCAAGCTGCCGTATACCGGTAACGATGCGCTGTCCACCGCCCTGGCCCACCTGACCGAACCGTTGCCGGAATTGCCGGTGCACCATGGCCGTTACCAGGATGTGCTGCGCAAGCTGCTGGCCAAGGATCCGGCGGAGCGTTTCCCGGATGCGGCGGCGTTGCTGCGGGCGCTGGATAACCTGCCTCAGGAATCGGAAGCGACGCTGATCCGGCCGTTGTCGTTGCAACTGCCGGAAACCCCCAAGCCGGTTGATGACTTGGCGGGTTTGACGCCCATGTCCATCGACATTCCCAGTGGCCCGGCTTACTCACCGCCGCAGTCTCAACCGCAGCCCAAGCCCGTTCCGCCGCCAGTAAAACCGGTGGTTCAATCCTCGGTGTCGGAGCAGCGCAAGGGGCCGGTGTTCGCCCTGGCCGCCGTTGCGGTTGCCGTGGCGCTGGCGTTGGGGGGCGCGGGGTATTGGTGGTTGGCCGGTGACGATGGCAAAGAGGCGAAGACGCCAGTGGCCACGAACACTTCGGTCAAGCCGCCGGAAGTGAAGCCGCCGAAGACCCCGGAAGTACCGGCGGTCAAGCCACCCGTTGCCCCTCCGGCTCAGCCGCCCGTGGCGACCGAGGCCGATGGCGGCCAGCGTCCGCTGTTGATGGCCGGCAAGAAAACCCTGTTCCAGCGCGTGCTCAGCAAACCGGGGGCGAAGCTCGCCGACGCACCGGGCGCTGCGCCGGGTAAGGCGCTGCCGGCGTTTTCCGTGCTGTACGTGTATCAGCGCAAGGATGTGGACGGCAGCGCGTGGGTGCGTGTCGGCGCCGCCACCGATGGGCGCAGCGACGGCTGGTTGCCCGCGGCCCAGGTCAGCGACTGGAAGCAAAGCCTGGTGCTCAAGTTCACCGAACGTTCCGGCCGGGCGCCGGTGATGTTCCTGCGTCAGCCTGGCGAAGTGGAAAAACTGCTGGCTAACCCTTCGGCGGCCAAGAACGTGCTGCTCAAGGCCCAGCAGAGCCCGCAGGAGGACCAGCAAGTGCTGGCCCTGGAACCGGCCGCCAGCGCCGTGCCGCAGAGCCAGTTCTATCTGTTGCCGATCTTCGATTCCCGCGAAAGCATGGATGAGAACGGCCAGCCGGTGCAGTTACTGAATGTCGCTTCCATCGATCCTGGCAACACCCCCAAGGCTTCGAGCAACACGCCGATCACCACCGCCAACGCCGACGCGTTCCGTACCGCCGTGGTGCTGGTGGTGGACACCACGGTATCGATGCAGCCCTATATCGACCAGGTCCGCGACGTGGTCCACGAGCTGCAGACCCGCATCGCCGAGCGTGGCGAGTTGGACAGCGTCACCTTCGGCATGGTGGGTTTCCGCAGCAGCATCAAGAAAACCCCGGGCCTGGAATACGTCGCCAAGACCTTGATCACCCTGGAACAGGGCCGCGACCCGCAACGCTTCATGGAGCTGGCGCGGCAGGTCAAGGCGTCGACAGTGTCGAGCCATTCGTTCAACGAAGATGCGTTTGCCGGGGTCATGGAAGCCGTCGAAGGCATGGACTGGTCCGGTTACGGCGGGCGCTTGATCCTGCTGGTCACCGACGCCGGTGCCTTGCGCAAGAACGATCCGTTTGCCGCCACGCAAATGAACGAGGCCGAAGTGCGCCAGGCGGCGCTGGGCAAGCAGATCAAGATATACGCTCTGCACCTGCTCAGCGACGCCGGCAAGAAAACCCATGCCGGCGCCCAGAGCCAATACCGCACCCTGACCGCCGACGCCAACCCGCAGATCGGCGACCTGTACATTCCAGTGCCGGGCGCCGACGTGCGCAAGTTCGGCGAGCGGGTCGACGAGATCGGCTCAGTGTTCGCCGACCTGGTCCATCAGGTGCGCAGCAACAAGCCGCAAGCCGTGCCGCTGCTGAGCGCCGCGCCGAGCCTGGCCGACAAGTCGGCGGCAGTCGGCTACGCGATGCATATGGATTTCCTGGGGCGCAAATCCGCCAGCCAGGCGCCGCAACTGGTCAGTGCCTGGACCGCCGACCGTGACCTGACCAACCCGGCGCTGCCAGCGTTCCAGGTTTGCGTGATGCTGACCAAGCTGCAACTCAACGACTTGCAGCAATCGCTGAAGCTGATCGTCGACGCGGCCCGCAAGACCCAGAGTTCGCCGAAGGATTTCTTCCAGGAAATCGCCAGCGCCAGTGCCTACATGAGCCGCGATCCGTCGGCCTTGCGCAAGGGCGGCAACCTGGCCGACGGCGGGATTCTCGGCGAGTACCTCGAAGGGCTGCCGTACCGCAGCAAGTCGCTGAACATGACCCAGGACTTGTGGCTGTCCTTGAGCGTGGCCGAGCAGGAAGATTTCATCGACGAGTTGGATTCGAAAATCCGTCTCTACGAAACCTTCCACAACGACGTGGCAAACTGGGTGCGCTTCGGTGATGCCGAGCCGGGTGACGCCTTGTACCGCGTTCCGTTGTCGACGCTGCCGTGATGCTGGACATGAGCGCAGTGCACAAAAGCCGGGGCGCCGGCAGCCAGCGCTACAGCCTGGTGATTCCACGGCTGCAACTGCGCGGCGGTGAACAACTGGCGGTGGTCGGGCCCAGTGGCTGTGGCAAGAGCACTTTGCTGGATCTGCTGGCGCTGGTGCTGGCACCGGATCAGGCTGGGCGGTTCGACTTCAGCCCTGCCAATGCGCCCCTGGACATCGCCAAATTGTGGCGTGGGTCGCAACAGGGCACCTTGGCCGAGCTGCGCAGTCGTCACCTGGGTTATGTTCTGCAAACCGGCGGCCTGTTGGGCTTCCTGGACGTGCGCGGCAACATCGAGTTGTCGCGAAAACTGTTGGGTTTGAAGGATGACGGCAGCGTGATGCGCCTGGCTGGGCAGTTGGATATTGCCGATCAACTGGACAAGAAACCGGCGGATTTGTCCGTCGGCCAGCGCCAGCGGGTCAGCTGTGCCCGGGCGCTGGCCCATGCTCCGCGGCTGTTGCTGGCCGATGAACCGACCGCCGCCCTCGATCCGCTGAACGCCGAGCGCGTCATGCAGTTGCTGGTGGCCCAGGCCCGTGAACACGGCGTGTGCTGCGTGGTCGCCACCCACGACGAAGCGCTGGCCCGTGCCAGCGGTTTGCAGGTGCGGCGGATCAGTTGTCGCCGCGATGCAGACGGCGGTGTCACCGCCACCCTCGGGGAGGTTTGCTGATGCGCGGCGCGCTGGTGGCTTCCTTGGCCTGGCAGGATTACCGCAACGATGCCTGGCTGTCGGCCTGTTCGGTGCTGGCGCTGGTGGCGGTGGTGGCGCCGTTGCTGGTGCTGTTCGGCCTGAAGTTCGGTCTGGTCAGCAGTCTCACCGAGCGCTTGCAGAACGACCCGGCCACCCGGGAAATCATCCCCTTGGGCGGCAGTCGTTTCAGTGCTGAGTTCGTCGAACAATTGAGCCAGCGCGGCGACGTTGCTTTTGCCTTGCCGCGTACTCGACAGATCGCCGCTACGGCGGATTTGAGCAGCGATGCGTCGGTGGTCACGGTCGAGATGATTCCCACCGCGGCCAACGATCCGTTGTTCGATTACCTGCCGGTGCCTCAGGGTTTGGATCAAGTGGTGCTCAGCCAGACTGCCGCTGAAAAGCTCGGGGCCAAGGCCGGCGATTGGGTGCAGGCCAGTTTTGGCCGGCAGGTGGCCGGTCGCAGCGAGGCGCAGCGTACGCGGGTGCAGGTGTTGCACGTGTTGCCGTTGGAAGCCTTTGCCCGGGACGGCTTGTTTGCGCCGCTGGCGTTGCTGGAGGCGGCGGAGGATTACCGCGACGGCCGTGCCGTGCCCGCGTTCGGCTGGCCGGGGGATGTGGTGGGCGTGGCCGGGCAGCGGGTCTACCCGGCTTTTCGTTTGTATGCCCGCAGCCTCGCGGACGTCGAGCCGCTGCGTCAGTATTTCGCCGGGCAGAACCTGCTGGTGTCGACCCAGGCCCAGACCATCGCACAAGTGCAATCGTTGAGCCGCAATCTGTCGATCGTCTTCTGGATCATTGCCGGGTTGGCGTTGGCCGGTGCGTTCGCGGCGATTTTTGCCGGCGCCCTGGCGGCGGTCGAACGCAAGCGCAGGGAGCTTTCAGTGTTGCGCCTGCTGGGGGTTTCCACGGCGGCGCTGTTGTTATTTGTAGTGTTGCAGGCGCTCTACAGCGCCACCTTTGCGGCCCTGTTGAGTGCCGGCCTGTACGGCCTGGCGCAGTCGGGCCTGAACCATTTATTTGCGCAGATGCCCGGCGAGTACGCCAGCCATCTGCTGGTGCGTCATTACGCGTTGGCCCTGGTGGCCGTGCTCGGCGTCAGCGCCGTGGCGGCGGCTTGTGGTGGCTGGCGCGTGGCGCGCATCCAGGCGTGTGAAGGAATTCGCGATGTATAAGTTATTGGGCGCCGCCGTGGCGCTGAGCCTGGCCGGTTTGGTCTGGGCCGATGAAGGCAGCGACAAGCTCGACAATCCCAAGCCGTTGCCCGATGACGTCAGCCTGCCGCTGCCGTGCGAAGGGCAGATGGTGTTCCGCTACGTCTATATCCTCGCCCAGGGCACCCTGGATGACCGTGAAATCAGCCTCGGCTATCCGTTCAGCGAGGGCGAGGCCGGTTACCAGCAGTCGTTCATTTCCGGCTACCGGCGCGACTTCATCAACGGCCAGTTCACCCTCAAGGACCTGCCCACGGACTGGAACAAAACCATCACGCCGTTGATGCCCAAGACCGACGCCAAGACGCCGCTCAAACCGATGCTGTACTTCATCGGCAAGTACGAAGTCACCGCTCGTCAATACGCCCAGGTCATGGCCCAGGCGCAATCGTTGGCCAGTGGCGAGCCGGCCCCGGCCTGCGAAACCTTGCAAGCCGATTTGCCTCAAGGCGTGGCCGGGCGTTTGCCCAAGGTGAAACTGTCGAAGTTCGAGGCTGAGCGTTTCTCGGCGGTGTACAGCGCCTGGCTGATGAAATACCACAAGGACCTGCTGCCGGTGAGCGGTCGCGGCACCTCCGCCGAAGACGGTGGGCTGGGTTTCGTGCGTTTGCCCACTGAAGTGGAGTGGGAGTTCGCCGCCCGTGGCGGCCAGGCCGTGAGCCGTCAGGACCTGGAAGGGCGCCTGTTTCCCCGGCGCCTGGAAGGCAGTGAAAGCGACGGGCCGCTGGCCGATTGGGCAGTGTTCAACCAGGTCGCCGGCGGCACCGGCCAGGCCGCGCGGCTGATGCCCATCGGCACCAAGCTGCCGAACCCCATCGGCCTGTTCGACGTGGTTGGCAACGCCGCCGAAATGGTCCAGGAATCCTTCCAGTTGGTGCACGCTGGTCGCCGCCAGGGGGCCTATGGCGGCTTCGTGGTCAAGGGCGGCAACTACCTGGAAGGCGAGGGCACGCTGTTCACCGGCATGCGCCGCGAATATCCGCTGTTCGCCGCCGATGGCACCGAGCAAAGCAACGAAACCACGGGCTTCCGGGTGGCGGTCGGGGCGTTGTCGGCGCCGCGTTCGCGCTACAAGGAATTGTTCGCCCAGTGGCAGAAAGAAGGCCGGCTGGCGTCGCTGACCGATGCCATCGACGATGCCGAGGACCCGACCAAGCGCCTGGACAGCATCATCGCCGCCAGCGTCGACCCACGCCTGCAAGCCGAACTGGGCCTGGTCAACGAAGAGCTCAAGCGCAACGTCTCGCTCATCGCCCAGCAGCGCGAGGAAGCGGCGGGCAACCTGATTCAGTCGTCGGCCCTGGTGGCCGAGACCGTCAACAACTACAACATTCGCCTGACCAATCTGCAGAACAGTCGGCAAGTCGCCCTGGATGCCAAGGACGAGGCCAGCGCGCAACTGTTCGCCACGGCCATCGACAACGGTCGCAGTGCGCTGGATGGCGCGGTGGCGATCTACATCGACAACCTGGCCACCGGCACGCGCTACACCGATGCCGTGATCCAGGCGCAGTTTCAACGCATCAAGGAGGAGCTGGAGCGCAAGCCGGTACTGGGCAAGAGCCTGGTGGCGCGCGCAACGTTATTCGTTCGTCACGTCGGGGACTATCGTCAGCAAAAACGCGCCGACCCGGCGGTGATATTGAAGGAATTGCTCGCATCGAACGCTCAGCGGTCTTGAGTATTCGTTGTCAGCGAGCTTGGAAGGGACTCAGGCGGCGATAGGGCCGAGCTGAGCTGGTCAAAACTTAAAACGAGAACACAACTATGCTTTTCTCCCGTAAACCTTTTGCTTCGGGTTCCAAGCGTCACTTGCTGATGGTCGCTGTCGGCTTCAGTACCGTACTGACCGGCTGCGCCACGTCGCCGACCTCCAAGGTCGCCTCGAGCACCAAGGTCGAGTACTACCCTAACTGCTACGAGCCGGTGCAGCACCTGCGTTCCACCGAAGGGAACATGACCAAGTCCGTGGTCACCGGCGCAGCCGTCGGCGCGGTGGGTGGTGCGCTGCTGGGCGTCCTGACCGCCGACAAGGAAGATCGTGGTCGCAACGCCGCCATCGGTGCTGCTGGCGGCGCCCTGGCCGGTGGTGCAGCCGGTTACTACACCGAGCGCCAGAAGCAGATCGCCGATGACAACCAGCGCATCGCGTCCTACGCCGCCGACGTCAACAAGAGCGTCTCCGACATCGACCGTAGCACCGCCTACGCCCGGACTTCGCAGCAGTGCTACCAGAATGCGTTCAGCAAACTGGTCGCCGATCGCAAGGCCAAGACTGTCAACGACACTGAAGGTCGCAAGCGCCTGGCGGAAATCGTCGCTGGCCTGAAAGAGTCGAACGACCTGATCGTTGCGGTCAACGGTAAAGCTTCCGAAGACTTGAACAA
This sequence comes from Pseudomonas bijieensis, assembly GCF_013347965.1. Classification (NCBI taxonomy): domain Bacteria; kingdom Pseudomonadati; phylum Pseudomonadota; class Gammaproteobacteria; order Pseudomonadales; family Pseudomonadaceae; genus Pseudomonas; species Pseudomonas bijieensis. Next base: position 4,367,242 of record NZ_CP048810.1, read on the forward strand.
TTACACCCAGGCCTATGAGAAAGATCTGCAGCAAGTGGGTGTGCAGCGTACTGACGTGGTGACTGTGGCTACTGCTGACACTACGCCGGTCGTGGCTCCGACCAGCACCAAGAAAAAGAACAAGAACGTACAACCGGCGAAGAAGAAAGACCTGCCGACTGTGCCTAAGGAAGCGGTGACCACCGAGAAGACCCTGCAGACCGCCAAGGCCAAGCAGGATGAAAGCAAGCAGGTCGCCAGCGCGGGTACCACTCAGGTCAACAGCATGTGCAAGAACCCGGACCTGGGCGATTGGGCGCCGGTTCCTTGCCCGAATGTTTGATTGAGTGACTGTGGCTGATCATTGATCAGCCGCCAAAACCTGTGGGAGCGAGTTTGCTCGCGATAGCGTTGGTTCAGTTGGCCTTGATGTCGGCTGACACTCCGCCATCGCGAGCAGGCTCGCTCCCCACTTTTGTTTTGTGCTGGCTGAAATATCTGTGCCATCTCCTCAATCCCCTGTGGGAGCAAAGCTTGCTCGCGAAGCGGCCTTATAGCCGACCTGTCTCTCCCGGTTGTACTTCGATCAAACTGTGGGAGCGAGCCTGCTCGCGATGGCGGCCTGACAGCCGGCCAGGATTTTGTTGACCGGGTACATATCCATTGCTGCGGTAACGGCCACTTATGGTTCCGCTCTTACAGCCATCCCTTTCAAGGTCTTAGGTAAAATCCCCTGAAGTTTCTATCAGGGATACCCGAACGATGTGGGCCGATGTTCTGGAGCGTTTCGAGAAAAAAGCACCTGCCAGCGTTATGGCCAAATTGGCGTTGGAGCACGCTATTGCCCCCTGAGTGGGTCGATCAGGTCTTCGAAGAACATCGGCAACGGCAGTATTCTCGTGAGCTACTGTTCTCGACCATCATCAAGCTGATGTCCCTTGTTTCATTGGGCTTGAAGCCGTCCCTTCACGCCGCCGCGCGGCAACTGGAAGATCTTCCTGTCAGCCTGGCGGCCCTCTACGACAAGATCAGTCGTACCGAGCCAGCTTTGTTGCGCGCCCTGGTCACGGGCTGTGCGCAGCGCCTGGCTCCAACCATCAAGGAGTTGGGTTGCACGACGATGTTGTCGGGTTGGCAGGTTCGGGTGGTGGACGGTAATCACTTGGCATCCACTGAGAAACGACTGGGGGCTTTACGCCACGAGCGCGGCGCCGCTCGGCCCGGGTTTTCGGTGGTTGTCTACGACCCCGACCTGGATCAAGTCATCGACCTGCAGGCATGTGAAGATGCCTACGCAAGCGAGCGTGTTTGTGTGCTGCCTCTATTGGCCAATGCCGAGCCGGGCCAGGTGTGGCTGGCTGATCGACTCTATTGCACGCTCCCGGTCATGGAGGCTTGCGAACAGGTCCAAACCTCCTTTGTCATTCGTCAACAAGCCAAGCATCCACGCTTGATTCAAGAGGGTCATTGGCAAGAACCCGTGCCTGTGGACGCGGGCACTGTGCGTGAGCAGATCATTCAGGTCAGAGGCGGTTATCAGTGTCGGCGTGTCGAACTGACGCTTCATTCGCCAACAGACTCGGGTGACAGCAGCTTGATGTTCTGGAGCAACCTGCCTGAAGGCGTCAGCGCGCAGCAGATCGCGGAACTCTATCGCCGCCGCTGGAGCATTGAAGGCATGTTCCAGCGACTGGAAACAATCCTGGAAAGTGAAATCGAAACCCTTGGTAGCCCAAAGGCTGCATTGCTCGGGTTCACTACTGCGGTGTTGGCCTACAACGTCCTGGCCGTACTCAAACGAAGCGTCGAGCAAGCCCATCAGGCTTCCCAGCCTGACGGCTGGGAAGCCTCAACCTATCACTTGGCGGTTCAGGTCCGGAGTGGTTATGAAGGCCTGCAAATTGCGCTGCCCTCGGAATGTTTTCCCGTCATACCTCTGGAAAAACTGGCCCAGCGCTTGTTGGAACTGGCCAGAAACATCCAACCAAAACAAGTTGCGAAAAATCCCCGGGGCCCCAAGGTGCCTAAACCCAAAACATGGGTACAAGGCACTGCGGTGCATGCACATGTTTCAACGGACCGAGTAATCAAGGCCGCCAAAACTAAAAGACCTTGAAAGGGATGGCTCTTACAGCGGGTCACTTTCGAAAAGCGCGAAAGTAACCAAAGCGCTTCTGCCCCACCACTCGGTGCCTCGCCTAGGCTCGGCATGCCCTCACTCCGGCATTGCTCCGTGGGCCCGCCGCGAAGGGCCATCCATGGCCCAGCGCGGCTATCCCGGCATCCATGCCGGGATGCCCACTCCGCAATACCTGCGTTCGGCCATCGTGGTTAACGGGGCGCCGAGATCAACGTCCACCACGAGGCGGCCTTATAGCCGGCCTGGCTCTTGTGGGGTGTACACCCATCAGACTTGTTTGAGCTGGACCTGTGGGAGCAAAGCTTGCTCGCGAGGCGGCCTTATAGCCGACCTGCTCTTGCGGGTGTACCCAGTCCAATTAATGAAATGGCTACCCCCACCGCCCCCTGCGATCGCCCACTAAGCTTTCGCAGGGGGCTCATCGGAGACTGTTGCCATGAACAAAGTAGCTATTGCCGCCATCGATTTGGGAAAACACTCCTTTCACCTGCATGCTCAAGATGATCGTGGTCATGAGCTTTATCGCAAAAAATTTACTCGAGTGACGCTCGCTCAACACCTGGCGAATCTCGAACCTTGCACCGTCGTGATGGAAGCTTGTGGCGGAGCCCACTTCATGGCGCAGGAGGTCGCGAAGCTGGGACATACGCCCAAGCTCATTGCTCCTCATCTCGTGCGTCCTTACGTGAAGAGCAACAAGAACGACTTCGCTGATGCCGAGGCGATCTGCGAGGCAGCGACTCGCCCAACGATGCGCTTTGTGCCGCCAAAAAACCAAGCTCAGCAGGCGCTAGCCATGCTCAATTCGACCCGCGATTCGTTCATCAAAGACCGCACCGCGACCGCCAATCGGATTCATGCCGCCCTTCTGGAGGTGGGCATCAGCCTGGCCCCAGGCTTCAAATCCATCAAAGAGCTTCCGGCGCGGCTGGAGGCGAGTTCACTTTCTGAACGCTTCAAAAAAATTCTGATGAAGCTGCATGAGCACTTCAACCACCTGGATGAGCAGGTCAAGACACTGGACAAGGACGTGGAGAGCCAGGCCGCTGAAGATGATCTGGCGGCTCGTTTGATGACTATGCCCTGTGTCGGGCCGATCACCTCCAGCGCCCTGGCTGCTGAGTTGGGCGATGGTAAACAGTTCAAGTGCGGGCGAAACTATGCGGCCTCAATCGGGCTGGTGCCCAAACAGCATTCCACGGGCGACAAGACGGTACTGCTGGGCATCAGCAAGCGCGGTGATCGGAATCAGAGGCGTCTGCTCATCCAGTGTGCCCGAGTCTACTTAATGCAGCTGGAGCGCCAAAGAGGCTGGCTGGCGGACTGGGTCCGGCAGCTGTTGGCCCACCATCACTCCAACCATGTGGTCTGCGCGCTGGCCAATAAGATGGCGAGGATCGCTTGGGCGATTGCGGCACACCACACTGAATTCGATGCAGGGCCAGCTGCGATGAACACCTGACCCTGCTGTCACCGAGCACCACCCACCTGGTTTTGCGATGCTGGATAACTGATGACGTGAACGGCCAACCGGCCTGACGACAACCCTGAGCTCCCACACGGCTGAAAGGCCGTCCAATTAATTAGGATCGTCGGGCATCGATTCTCATCGAGGCGCGGGGCCACAACCCCACTCAGACGCCGGATAGATGAAAGCAAGCCAACCACGCATCAAAAACAGTATTGCAGAAAAGGGGATAACCATAGATGTGGGAGCGGGCTTGCTCGCGAAGACGGCCTGACAGCCGACCTGTTTTTCCCGGATATACCCCGATCCATTTGTGGGAGCAAGCTTGCTCGCGAGGCGGCCTTACAGCCGACCTGTTTTTCCCGGATGTACCCCGATCCATTTGTGGGAGCGAGCCTGCTCGCGATGGCGTCGGCTCAGCCTGCCTCAATGCAAAGCTCTACCCGTTGGCGCCAGGCGCCGCCGTTTCCTTTGCTTCCAAATGATCCAACGCCCGCTCAACCAGCAACTGAACCCCATCGGCCATGCGGCTGATTGCCAGGGCGATGCAGCGGCGTGAGTCATCCACGTCGTCAGCTAGGTCGGCAGCGATGGTGCTGATCGATTGCAGGTCTTCGGAGGCGTTGGCCAGCAGGGTTTCGGTGTCGATGTGAGGGGAGACGATGAAGAGCTGGTTTTTGTCGGGTTCAGGTGGGGAAGGTTGGGGCTTGAGGTAGTAGTCGAGGGCGCGGGTGGTGGCGTCTTCGAGCTTTTTTTCTTCCTGCGCTTCGACGCGGGATTTGTGGCCGCTTTGCGGGGCGGAGTTGCTTTGAACATAATGAAGCTTCCTGGAAGTGGAGCCGGCACCCTCCGATTGCACGTCGAAAAATAGGTGGCAGCTGTACGTAGGTGTGCAAGACCGGTCCAGGAACCCGGCAGACCCGAAAGTCTCCCACGCGCAGCCGCCATAACAGTCGGCGAGCATAAAAAAATGCTCGGCGAATAGCCATAACGAATGCGTTCCTAGATCGGACTTGCACGTCCGTGTCACCGTTTTTTGCGATGACGAACAAAGGTTAGCGGCGCTCGAAAACGCTGCCTAGTTCATGAACAGCCCGGCGTGTTGAAGGAAATGTCCGAGGGTTTGGCGGGGAAAAAGGGTCAAAAGATCGCAGCCTTCGACAGCTCCTACGGAAATTGATGTAGGAGCTGCCGAAGGCTGCGATCTTTTGATTTTTTCGTGACTTGGCAGTCATCTTTCGCGAAAACAGGCTTATCTTCCGCTAAAGAGATCCGATGATGGCATCCCGCCGAAGAATCGCTAAACTGCCAGTCATTGATCTTTTCTCACGAGGCTGTGCCCATGAAATTTCGTTTTCTGCTGTGGATGCTGGGGTTGTTGATGGGCAAGGCCAGCCGGACCAATCCGGCGTTCCAGCAGCAGTTGGGCGATAAGGAACTGGTGTTTCAACTGCAAACCCTGGACGGCAAGGTCGCCCGGCATTTCACCGTGAAAAACCAGCGCATCACCAGCCGGTCCGGCACTTACCCGGAGCCTGCCTTCGCCATCGCCTTCAAGGACGCCGCCTATGGCTTCGCCACGATGCAGGCCAAGAACAAGCAACTGGCGTTCATGACGGGGATTCAGGACAAGTCGATCCAGATCAAGGGCAACCCGGCGTTGGTGATCTGGTTTCAGGGGCTGACCAAGTATTTGAAGCCGAAGAAGGCGAAAGCGAAGGTGTGAGCGGTTGCTGATATCTGTGGCGAGGGGATAAATCCCCTCGCCACAAAGCTCAGTTGCCTGCATCAGCGGTCAGTGGCTGAACTGCGAAGCCAGTTCCCGCAACAACACTTCAGCCTCGAGCACTTTGCTGACCACGTCATTGACCTTGTCCCGAGACAGGCCTACGCGTTCGAGCAGTGCATCGGGGATTTCCTCGTCCGGGCCGGAGCCGATACCCCGCGAGCGCAGCAGGCGCACGGCCAGGCACACCAGGTTCGGGTAGGCGGCGTATTCGCCGTCGTAGTGCGGGTCGTGCTGGAAGCGCAGGGCGGTGGCCAGTTCGTCGGGCATGTCCCAGTAGCGCATCAACCAGGCGCCGATCTGCTCGCGACTGATGCCCAGCAGGTGCTGTTCCACGTAGCTGTGGCACAGGTGCGGGTTGACCTCCAGGTGCCGGCAGATCAGCGAGAAGTGCGGTGGGAAGACGTGGGCCAGCAACAGGTAGCCGAAGTTGTGCAGCAGCCCGGACAGGTAGGTCAGGCCGCCTTCCGGGCGCTGGGCGCGGGGCATGGCGCGGGTCAGGCCTTCGATGACGGCGGCGGTGTAGATCGACTGGTGCCAGTACGGCGTGGTGTGTTGCGGGTGGTCCTTGGGCAGGCTCAGGGTCTTGCCCAGGGCCAGGCCCAGCGCCAGGTTGATCACCAGGTCGAAGCCCAGGACGCGGACGATGGCGTCTTCTACCGAGCGAATCTTGCCGGGCGAGGCGTAGTAGGGCGATGCGGCCCAGCTCACCACTTGCGCGGCCAGGGCCGGGTCGGTTTCCACGACGCCGGTGATGTCGTCGATGGTGGCGTCGGGGTCGACCCGCAGCTTGATGATTTTTTGCGCGGTTTCGGCCAGCGGCGGGATCTCGATGGTTTCTTCCAGCCGTTGCTGGATGCGCCGCGCGGTAAACGCTTGCACAGCCTGGGTGATTTCCGCGCGGTCGTCGTGCGGGCGGTCCAGGTTGGGGGTGATGTTGCTCACGGCTTCGCCGAATGTCGCGGCGCTGGCCTTGGTGAGCATGGTCTTGAACGCTTCGCTGGTGACTTCCAGCAGCAATCCTGGCTCGCCGGAGTTGATCAACAGCTTTGGTTCGCGCAGCAGGCTTTCTTCGTACAGGCACGGCGAGCTGGTCAGTGCCGGCAGGCCGGGCAGCAGGCTCAGGCTGTGTTTGCCGAGCATGCGCTCCAGGCGTTCGGTCGGCACCGCCGTGAGCTTGCGGCCGGTGAGTTCGGCCAGGCGATTGAGGTCCAGCAGCTGGCTTTGCGGAAACAGCACCATGAGCGCGCCAACGGCATCGTGCAGCAACACTGCCTGCACTTTGCGGGCGGGGTTGAGGCCGGGGCGTTCGAGCACTTCGTCAAAGCCGATGCCTAATTTCTCGAGCAGCAGCCGAATAACAGACGGAGCGTGCGGGGATTCGGGGACGAGGGCAGCTTCTGTCATGGTCTGTATCCGTTTTCCTACAAGTTGGTCAGTATAACCAGCTTGTCCAGTACGCGCGTCCGGAAAACTGAGCGCGTGCTCACACTTGGCCGTATTGCTGCCCATGACGCAGCCAGCGATCCAGCAGCGGGCTGACGTGGTCGGGCCAGCGTTCCAGTAGCGCCTGGGCGGCGTCGCGTACGGCAGGGAGCAGATCGGCGTCGCGCATCAGGTCGGCTACCTTGAATTGAAGCAGACCGGTCTGGCGTGTGCCGAGCATTTCACCGGGGCCGCGCAATTCGAGGTCTTTTTCGGCGATGACGAAGCCGTCGTTGGTTTCGCGCATGATGCCCAGCCGCTGCCGACCGATCTGCGACAGTGGCGGGTGATACAGCAGCACGCAATGGCTGGCGGCGCTGCCCCGACCGACGCGGCCGCGCAACTGGTGCAACTGCGCCAGGCCCAGGCGCTCGGGGTTCTCGATGATCATCAGGCTGGCGTTGGGTACGTCCACGCCCACCTCGATCACCGTGGTGGCGACCAGCAGTTGCAGGGCGCCGGCCTTGAATTCAGCCATGACGGCGGCTTTCTCGGCGGGTTTCATGCGCCCGTGGATCAGCCCGACCTTCAACTCGCCGAGGGCGGCGGTGAGGTCTTCATAGGTGGTTTCAGCGGCCTGGCAGGTCAGTTCTTCCGACTCTTCGATCAGCGTACACACCCAATAGGCCTGGCGCCCTTCGGCGCAGGCGCTGCGTACGCGCTCGATCACTTCGACCCGCCGGGTATCGGTGACCAATACGGTATTGACCGGCGTGCGGCCCGGCGGTAGTTCGTCGAGGATCGAGGTGTCGAGGTCGGCGTAGGCGCTCATGGCCAGGGTCCGCGGGATCGGCGTGGCGGTCATGATCAACTGATGTGGACACATCCGGCCGCCCACGCCTTTCTGCCGCAGGGCCAGGCGCTGTTGCACGCCAAAACGGTGCTGTTCGTCGATGATCACCAGGGCCAGGTTCTTGAACTGCACTTCGTCCTGGAACAGCGCATGAGTACCGACCACCATGGGTGCGCCTTCAGCTATCTGTGCCAGGGCGGCTGCGCGATTCTTGCCCTTGAGCTTGCCGGCCAGCCAGGCGACTTCGATACCCAGCGGTTCGAGCCAGCGTTGGAAGGTGATGAAATGTTGTTCGGCGAGAATCTCGGTGGGCGCCATCAACGCCACCTGGTAACCCGCCTCCAGAGCCTGGAGCGCGGCGAGGGCGGCGACCACGGTCTTGCCGGCGCCGACATCGCCCTGGATCAGCCGCAGCATGGGCTCGGGCTGGCTCAGGTCGTAGGCGATTTCGTTGCCGACCCGCTGTTGGGCGCCCGTGGGGGTGAAACCAAGGTTGGCCAGGTAGCGAGCCGGCAGATCCTGGGCCTTGGGCATGGCCGGGGCGCGCAGGGAGCGCAGGCTTTCCCGTAGGCGCTGCTGCGACAGCTGGTGGGTCAGTAGTTCTTCGAACGCCAGGCGATGCTGGGCCCAGTGATGGCCGAGGGCGAGCTCGTCCACGTCGGCATCGGCGGGCGGGTGGTGCAGATAGCGGATCGCATCGGCCAACGGCGCCAGTTGATAATCCCGGGCCAGCTCCGTGGGCAGCCAGTCGGGCAGGCTGCTGGGGCCGAGCAGGGTCAGGGTTTGCTGGCAGAGCTGGCGCAGGCGTTGTTGAGTCAGGCCTTCGGTGAGCGGATAGACCGGGGTCAGGGTCTCGTCCACCGGTGGCGGCTCGTCGCCGGTGATGCTGCGGTATTCCGGATGATAGATCTCCAGCCCCGAGGCACCGGGTCGCGCCTCGCCGTAGCAGCGCACGCGGGTGCCGCGCTTGAGACCTTCCTTTTGTGCATTGCTGAAGTGGTAGAAGCGCAGGCTGAGACCGCCGGTGCCGTCCTGCAGGCGCACCACCAGGCTGCGGCGCCGGCCCATGACCACATCGGCGCCGCTGACGGTGCCTTCGATCACCGCGTCCTGCCCTGGCCGCAAATGGCCGATGGGCACCACGCGGGTGCGGTCCTGGTAACGCAGGGGCAGGTGGAACAACACGTCCTGGAGATTTTCCAGGCCGACCTTGGCCAGTTTCTCGGCCATGGCTTCACCGACACCCTTGAGTGCCGTGACCGGCACTTTCGACAGCTCAGTCATGGCCGTGGCTTACTTGCCAGCGGGCGGCTTGGCCACAGAGCACAGGCGAATCGAGTCCGCGAGGATCTCGATGGCCTTGGGCCGTGGGAAACTGGCGCGCCAGGCGATGGCCACGGTGCGGAATGGCGCCGGTGGCGTCAGCGGGCGGACTTCGATCACGCCGGGGGCATAGTGATGACTGTCCACCGCCGACAACGGCAGGATCGAAATGCCCAGGCCCGAGGCGACCATGTGACGGATGGTTTCCAGGGAGCTGGACTCCACCGTGGTGTGCTTGGCGCCTTCGCCGCCCTTGGTCAGGGTCGGGCAGGCTTCGAGCACCTGGTCGCGGAAGCAGTGGCCTTCGCCCAGCAACAGCAGGCTCTTGTCGTTGAGCAGGGCAGCGTCGATGTTCTTTTTCTGAGTCCAGGGGTGCTGGGCCGGCATCAGGACGTAGAACGGCTCGTCGTAGAGCGGCAGGGTCAGGACGTCGGCTTCGTTGAACGGCAGGGCGATGATGATCGCGTCCAGCTCGCCGTTGCGCAGCTTGTCACGCAGCACATGGGTGAAGTTTTCTTCGATGTACAACGGCATCTGCGGGGCAACCCGGTGCAGTTGCGGGATCAGGTGCGGGAACAGGTACGGGCCGACAGTGTAGATCGCGCCGACTTTCAACGGGGCGGTCAGTTGGTTCTTGCCGGCCTGGGCCAGTTCGCGAATACCCTGGGCCTGCTCCAGGACCTTTTGTGCCTGGGCGACGATGCCTTCGCCCACGGGGGTCAGGCGCACGGCGCTTTTACTGCGCTCGAAAATCAGCACACCGAGTTCGTCTTCAAGCTTTTTCACACCCACCGACAGCGTCGGCTGGCTGACATGGCAACGCTCGGCCGCATGGCCGAAATGCTGCTCTTGGGCGAGGGTCACGATGTAGCGTAATTCTGTGAGGGTCATGGCGAGCGTCCGTGAAGTTGCGAGCCAAGCATACCGGCTGCAATCGATAGACGCACGTTATCAGACTGGGGGCGCGGTGTGACACTGTCTAATGCGTATTACCTGTGGGAGCAAGCTTTGCTCCCACAGGTAATACCTTTGCCCTCGATTGCCAGCCCTATTGCAGGGGCTGGTAATCGAGATCAACGCCGGCGCTTGTCGATGGAGTACACGAACGGTGCCGTCAGTTCGATGGTGCCGTTGGTCAGCAGCTCCGCCGGCGGCTTGGGCAGCGGTTGGGCTTTGCGGATCATTTCCAGGGTGGCCCGGTCGAGCAAGTCGGTGCCGGAGCTGCCCACCAGTTCGAATGACAGCACGTTGCCTTCGGCGTCCACCACGAAACGCAGGCGGTTGGTGCCTTCCTTGTTCATCTGCTGGGCCCTGGGCGGGTACTTCTTGTACTTGCCCAGGTGCGCCAACAGCGTGCCTTGCCAATTAGCCTTGGCAGCCGATTGCGCAGGCGACGGGCCAGGCGCCGGTTGCGCGGACTTCTCGGCCAGTGACTGAGTCGGCGGGGTGTCGCTGGGCTTCTGCTCCGACGGCTGTTCCTTCGGCGGCTCGGGCTTTTTCTCCACCGGTTTGGGCTTGGGCGGTTGCGGCTTGGGCTTGGGCTTGACCGGCTTGGGCACGGAAATCTCCGGCTTCGGCGCTTCGGCCAGCTCGGGCAGCGGCAATTCTTCGACCGGCTCGGGAGGTTGCGGCGGTGTGACGACTTTCGGCGGTGCCGGCGGTGGCGGGGCCGGCACTGGCGCCAGCTCGACCATCATCGCCTGGGGAGGCAATTCAATGGGCGGGCGCGAGGTCCAGTTCAGCGCCAGGGCGATGGCGAGCGCATGCACGCCCAGCACCACCACCAGGCTACCGCTGTAGCGCGTCAGCTTTTGGCGCATCGTGATCATTTCTGCCGCGCCGTCTCGAGTCCGACCAGGCCGACCTTCAGGTAGCCGGCGCTGCGCAGCGTGTCCATCACGCTCATCAGGTCGCCGTAGTCCACGCCTTTATCGGCCTGGAAGAAGATCGTCGTGTCTTTCTTGCCTTGGGTCCTGGCGTCGAGGGTCGCGCCGAGGGTTTCGGCCTTGACCTCGTCTTCGCCCAGGAACAGGCGCTGGTCGGCCTTGACGCTGAGGAACACCGGTTTTTCCGGCCGTGGCGAGGGCTTGGCCGTCGATGCCGGCAGGTCAACCTTGATGTCCACGGTGGCGAGCGGGGCGGCGACCATGAAGATAATCAACAGCACCAGCATCACGTCGATGAACGGCGTGACGTTGATTTCGTGGTTTTCGGCCAGATCGTCGTCTGCGCCTTCTTTCAAATGCAGGCCCATGGCCGATTACCCCACTTTCACCATGTGCGGTTGCGAGCCGCGCTCGGGCGGCAGGTGGTCGAGGTCGCGGCTGACCAGCAACAGGACTTCGGCCGAGGCGTCGGAAACCTGGGCCTTGTAGCCGGCAATGGAGCGGGCGAAGACGTTGTAGATGACCACGGCCGGGATCGCCGCGACCAGGCCCAATGCCGTTGCCAGCAGGGCTTCGGCGATGCCGGGCGCGACGACGGCGAGGTTGGTGGTCTGGGTCTTGGCGATGCCGATGAAGCTGTTCATGATGCCCCACACGGTGCCGAACAGGCCGACGAACGGCGCGGTGGAGCCGATGGTGGCGAGCACCCCGGTGCCGCTGCTCATGTTTCGACCGCAAGCGGCAACCAGGCGCTCTAGGCGGAAGCTCACGCGCTCCTTGATGCCTTCTTTCTCACGGCTGTTGGCCGACAGGCGCATCTCTTCGAGCGCGTCATGTACCAACAGGTTGGCGAGAGTGCCTTCCTTCGCGGCGGTGGCGCTGGCTTCCTTGAGGGTGGTGGCTTTTTTCAGGGCGGCGATTTCACCGCGCAAGCGACGCTTGGCCCCCAGCAGCTCGAAGCCTTTGGCAATCCAGATGGTCCAGGTGATGATCGAGGCGATGGCCAGGCCAATCATCACGATTTTCACGATGATGTCGGCGTTCTTGTACATGCCCCATGGCGACAGGTCATGGGCCATGCCCAGGGAGTTGTCGGCTTCGAGTACTTCAGGTGCATCGGCCTCGACGGCCTGGGCCGGGTCGGTGGCGACGGGCGTCGCAACGGGAGCGGCCGGGTCGGCAGGCGCCTGTACCGCCGCCGGCGCGGTGGTCGGGTTCGTGGCAGGTGTCTGTGCATCGGCGAAGGCGGCGGTGGGAGCCAGCAGCAGGCTGAACAGCAGGGCGGCTACCGTGCTCCAGGCACGAGGTCGATTGGTTGGCGAAGCGGGGGATAGAGAGCGTTTCATGCTGGCCGGACCTGAGAGGAAAAAGAAGGTTGATGTTCTTCCAGGCCTCGTGGGCCGAGAACAAAAGTGGTGGGCATTATTGCAATTAATTCTTGTTAACAAAAGTAATACAGTTACTTTTTTTGTCGCATGGCTAGCCGCTCGTCCCCTGCGAAGGCTAGTCTGAGGCTTTGCCAGAGGAGTTCTTGATGTCCGCGCCTTCTGTTTTGATCGCCGGCTGCGGTGATATCGGCGGCCGCCTGGCCAGCCAGTTAGTGGCCGAACACTGGCAGGTCCATGGTCTGCGGCGTACGGTTTCGAGCCTGCCTACTGGCGTCATCGGGGTGGCGGGGGATTTGTTCAGCGAGCAATGCCCCGACGACTGGCCCACGGGGTCGCTGGATTACCTGGTGTACAGCGCCGCGGCCACCGACCATGACGAAGCGGGCTATCGCGCGGCTTACGTCGAAGGTTTGCAGCATGTGTTGGGTTGGTTGAAGCAGCACGGCCAGCGGCCCAAGCGTCTGCTTTTTGTGTCCAGCAGCAGTGTTTATGGGCAGCAGCAGGGCGAATGGGTGGATGAAACCTCGCCAACTGTCGCTGGCGGTTACTCCGGTCGGCTGATGCTCGAAGCCGAGCAAGTGGCGCTGGACAGCGGCATCCCGGCCAGCCGCGTGCGCCTGACCGGCATCTACGGCCCGGGGCGTGAATGGCTGTTGAGCCAGGTGCGTCAGGGCTATAGCGTGGTGGAAGATCCGCCCCTGTACGCCAACCGCATCCACGCCGACGACGCGGCGGGGCTGCTGGCCTTCCTCCTGGAGGCCGATCGCCAGGGCAAAGCCCTGGAAGACTGCTATATCGGCGTCGACGACGCTCCCGCCGCGCTGGCCGACGTGGTGGGCTGGTTGCGTGAATACCTGGGCGTTACCCAATGGGCCGAAAACGCCAGCGTCCGCCGCGCCGGCAGCAAGCGCTGCAGCAATGCCCGGGCGAAGGCCTTGGGCTGGACGCCGCGTTATCCGAGTTTTCGCGAGGGGTATGCGGCGATTCTCGAAGGGCGCTGCTGACACGGGCCCGCTCGGCGTGTGCTCGATGATGTGGTTCGGCGCCAAGGGCTAGTCCTCTATGGGCTCTTGCCGTCCTGAGTACTTTCCAGGCCTTGACTTGGTTCATCGAGCTCGCCGAGCATTATCCGTTGCTTGCCAAAACCAAGAGTGATCTGCAGGCCACCCGCAACCGTTTCAGTCATCTTTTGCGTCGTCGATGTGGGCCAACATCCTATCGAACGACCTAGCAGCGACAAGGACCGTCATCAATGCAAGCCAGTTTCAGCAAAGGCGTTATCTTTGCACTCTCCGCCGCCGCACTTAACGCCACGATAGGCGTGCTCAGCAAAGTGCTCATGAGCAATGGTTTCACCGCCAGCAGTGTCGCCGTCATAAAGACCGTCCTGGGTTGTCTGCTGCTCTCGGCCTTGCTGCTGTTTATCAAGCGTCCGGCGACGAGGGCCAAATGGACCCAGGCGGCGATCTGCGCGTTTCTCGGTATCTTTGTGCTGTTCCACTTCGAAACGGCTGCCTATCGGCATTACGCTGCGGCGGGTGTAGTCGTGATGCTGATGGCCAGTGCTTCCATTTCCTCGATTGTGCTCGGACGCATAATCCTCAAGGATGCGATCACCGCGAACGCCACTGTGGGTGCCGCCTTGGCGATCGCCGGAATCGCGGTGATCTTTGGTGCCGATCTGCGGCAGGGCTTCACGCTCCAAGGCGTTGCGCTCGCGTCCATGGCGGGCTGCGGCTATGGGGCGTTTTCGGTAGCCATGAAACGGATGGGCGTGTCCGGTGGGCTGCACTTCACTCGTCAGTTGCTGTTCTTCGGCAGTCTGTACTTGCTGATGCCGGCTTCGGCCGACGGCTTCGTGATCGGTGAGCTGTCGCCCTGGGCGATTGCCGCATTGCTGGCGCTGGCCGCGCTGCCAACTATCCTCGGCTTTTTCTGCACCACCAAGGCAATCGAGTACCTCAAGCCATCCCAGGTGCAAGCCTTGGAGCTGACCGAGCCGCTGTTCGCCGCACTGCTGGCATTTGTTGTGCTCAATGAAGTGCCGCGCGAAAGCCTGTACCCGGGTGCACTACTGATCATCATTGGGCTGTGTTTCTCCAATGAGCTGATCCGTCTGGGTAGAAAAAAACCTGTTCCGTCTCGCGCGTGAACCTTTGCCGGGAGGGGGCGCTCGTACAGTTATTTCAAAGCGCCCTATCTCTTACTGCTTTTCCAGCAACCACTGCCGAGTGCCCGGTGTGAACGAAGGCATTTCATCGGCCAGCGCCGCGTTGACGGTCTGGAAGATTTCCAGCTTCTTGCCATCGCGGGCGAAGATCCAGGTGTTGCCCTGGCCGTTCTGTTGCAACCAGATGTTGTCGTTGCCACCGCTCATGGAGGCGCAATCGCCGGCCAGGCACAAGGCGTAGCGATCGGCACCCGGCAGGCCGCTGACCCGGCCGTCGGGTTGGAATTGCACGCTGGCGCCTTGGCCGGGGCCGTTGACGATGTTCCAGGTGCCACCGAGGTAGGCGGCATACAGCGCGCGCTCGAAACTGGCGCCGATTGGTGCGCCTTCCGGCACTTGGATTGTCGCGCGGTCGAACACTTGCTGTGGCTCGTTCTCGGTGGCGGCCTGGCTCAACTGGTTGCCGTCACGCTTGAGTTCGCTGGCGGAGCTGCCGTAGAAATCGACTTTCCACGCGCCGTCTTCTTCGCCCAGCAATTTGCCTTCGACGTTTTCAAAACCGTTGGTGTAGCGCGCCTGACCGGCCCGGGTGTTGACGTCCCATTCCAGGTTCGGGCCATAGCCCTGCAGCGCTTCGCGAAGCAGGCCGCCCTTGGCGGCAGCGTCGATGGCTGCCTGGTTGATCCAGGTGCCGCTGATGTCACGGTCGGCTGGGTCGCTGGCGCAGCCGCCCAGAAGCAGGGCTGCCAGCGAGAGAGCAAGCGCTTTGCGCATGGTGGAATCCTTTCAAGACGAAAACGGCGCAGCGGGAGACGCTGCGCCGGCCTTATTACTCGATGACCAGGATGGCATCCATCTCAACCTGCGCACCCTTTGGCAGGGCTGCCACGCCGATGGCGGCACGGGCAGGGTAAGGTTGGTCGAAGTACTTGCCCATGATCTCGTTGACCTTGGCGAAGTGGCTCAGGTCGGTGAGGAAGATATTGAGCTTGACGATGTCCTTGAACGAACCGCCAGCAGCCTCGGCCACGGCCTTGAGGTTTTCGAATACCTGCACGGTCTGGGCTTCGAAGCCTTCCACCAGCTCCATGGTTTTCGGGTCCAGCGGGATCTGGCCCGACATGTACACGGTGTTACCGGCCTTGATCGCCTGGGAATAGGTGCCAATGGCGGCTGGGGCCTTGTCGCTGGTGATAACGGTCTTGGTCATTGATGACTCCTTGTAAGCAATAGGCCTGTACGCGACGCTATGCGCGCATCCGGGTGATGCGGATGACGCCGGTCAGGGCACGCAGTTTCTTGATCACGCGGGCCAGGTGCACACGGTCGTGCACGCTGACCACCAATTGAACGACGCTGATGCGACCATCGCGCTCGTCCATGCTGATTTTTTCGATGTTGCCGTCGGCGGCGTTGACGCTGCTGGCCAGCAGGGCGATCAGGCCGCGCTGGTGTTCCAGCTCGACCCGCAGCTCGACGTTGAATTCGCCGGTGACATCCTTGGCCCAGGAGAGCTGGATGCATTTTTCCGGGTTGTGGCGGATTTCGCTGATGTTGCGGCAGTTGTCCAGGTGCACCACCATCCCTTTGCCGGCAGACAGGTGGCCGACAATCGGGTCGCCCGGGATCGGCGTGCAACACTTGGCATAGCTGAGCACCAGGCCTTCGGTGCCGCGAATCGCCAGCGGGCCTTCGGGGCTTGGCAACTGCTCGCCCTCGCCGAGCAGGCGGCGGGCGACGACATAGGCCATGCGATTGCCCAGGCCGATGTCTTCCAGCAGGTCTTCGATCAGTTCGAGGCGGTATTCGTGGAGCATCGCTTGCACGCGCTCGGCCGGGATCTTGTCCAGCGCGCTGTCGAAACCGTTCAGCACTTTGTTCAGCAGGCGCTCGCCAAGGCTGATGGATTCGGAGCGGCGTTGCAGTTTCAAGGCATGGCGGATGTGTGTGCGGGCTTTGCCGGTGACCACGAAATTGAGCCACGCCGGGTTCGGCCGGGCGCCGGGCGCGCTGACGATTTCCACCGTGGAGCCGCTTTGCAGTGGTTCGGACAACGGCGCCAGGCGGCGGTTGATCCGGCACGCGATGCAGCTGTTGCCGACGTCGGTGTGTACCGCATAGGCAAAGTCCACGGCGGTGGAGCCTTTGGGCAGCTCCATGATCCGGCCCTTGGGCGTGAAGACGTAGACCTCGTCCGGGAACAGGTCGATCTTCACGCTCTCGATGAACTCCAGGGAATTGCCGGCCCGCTGCTGCATTTCCAGCACGCCCTTGACCCATTGCCGGGCGCGGGCGTGGGTGCTCTTGGGCTGTTCGTCACCGCTGGATTTGTAGAGCCAGTGGGCGGCGATGCCGTTGTTGGCCATTTCTTCCATTTCACGGGTGCGGATCTGGATTTCGATCGGTACGCCGTGCATGCCGAACAGCGTGGTGTGCAGCGACTGATAGCCGTTGGCCTTGGGAATTGCGATGTAGTCCTTGAAGCGCCCCGGCAACGGTTTGTACAAATTATGCACAGCGCCGAGTACGCGGTAGCAGGTATCGACCTTGTCGACGATGATCCGGAACGCATAGACATCCATGATCTCGTTGAAGGCCCGACGCTTGCCGCGCATTTTCTTGTAGATGCCGTAGAGGTGTTTCTGCCGCCCGCTGACTTCGCCTTCGATGCCGTCGATCGCCAGGCAGTGGCTCAGGGACTCTTCGATCTTGTTGACGATTTCCTTGCGGTTGCCCCGGGCGCGCTTGACGGCCTGGTTGATCCGCGCCGAACGCATCGGGTGCATGGCCTTGAAACCGAGGTCTTCGAACTCGATGCGGATCGCATGCATGCCCAGGCGATTGGCGATGGGCGCATAGATTTCCAGGGTTTCCTTGGCAATGCGCCGGCGTTTTTCGCCGGAGAGGACTTCCAGGGTGCGCATGTTGTGCAGGCGGTCGGCGAGCTTGACCAGGATCACGCGGATGTCGCGCGCCATGGCCATGGCCATTTTCTGGAAGTTCTCGGCCTGGGCCTCGGCCTTGGTCTCGAAGTTCATCTGGGTCAGTTTGCTGACCCCGTCGACCAGTTCGGCCACGGTTTCGCCGAACTGCGCTTGCAGCGCTTCCTTGGCAATGCCGGTGTCTTCGATCACGTCATGCAGCATCGCCGCCATCAGGCTCTGATGGTCCATGTGCATGTCGGCAAGAATGTTCGCCACCGCAAGCGGATGCGTGACGTACGCCTCGCCGCTGCGGCGGCGCTGGCCGTCGTGGGCTTGTTCGGCGTAGAAGTAGGCTCGGCGGACCAGATTGACCTGGTCCGTGCCGAGGTAGGCCGATAAGCGATCGGCGAGGGCGTCTATGCTCGGCATGATGATGACTCCTGCCGTTTGCTGTGACCCCGCGCCGTGCTACGTCGACCAGGCATAGGCTTAGACCGCCTCGTTGGACTCGTCCTCGAACGCTGCGAACAGCGGTTCGTCTTCGACGATTTCAGCGTTGGCGATGAACTCGTAGCTCATCAGGCCTTCGGCGATTTCACGCAGCGCTACCACGGTAGGCTTGTCGTTTTCCCACTGGACCAACGGCTCTTTGCCACCGGTGGCCAGTTGACGGGCACGCTTGGTAGAGAGCATGACCAGCTCAAAGCGGTTTTCCACGTGTTCTAGGCAGTCTTCAACGGTTACGCGGGCCATGGTATTCCTCGGAGCGAATGCAATATGCGCGCTGCCCGGTTGGGCGAGCGGACTCGACAGTTTAAAAAAACACCAGCGTTTAGGGAAGCGCTGATTTTTTAACCAAACCCCTCGGCGCGCTGCGAGTACCAATGTAAAGCCGTCGCAGCGGTTTTGGGAAGGGCTGTTCAGCCCAGCAGTTCGGCCAATAGTTTGCCGAAACGTTGCTGTTGGCGTTTCTGCTGCAACTGGCTGGCGCGGAAAATCGCCTTCAGGTCGTCCAGTGCATGGGCGAAATCGTCGTTGATGATCAGGTAATCATAGTCGACGTAATGGCTCATTTCGCTGACCGCTTCGCGCATCCGGCCTTCGATGATTTCGTCACTGTCCTGGCCACGGTTGGTCAGGCGCTGGCGCAAGGCCTGCTGGCTCGGCGGGAGGATGAAGATCGAACGGGCCTGGGGCATCAGCTTGCGCACCTGCTCGGCGCCTTGCCAATCGATCTCCAGGATCAGGTCGTGGCCTTCGTCGAGGGTCTGCTGCAGATAGCTTTGCGAAGTGCCATAGAGGTTGCCGAAGACTTCGGCGCGCTCCAGGAAGTCGCCGTGCTCGGCCATCTTCACGAATTCTTCGCGATCGACGAAGTGATAATTCACGCCGTTGACTTCGCCCGGGCGCATGGCGCGGGTGGTGTGCGAGACCGAGACGCGGATCTGCGGCTCGGCATCGACCAGTGCCTTGACCAGGCTGGTCTTGCCGGCGCCCGAGGGCGCGGAAATGATGTAGAGAGTGCCGGTGCTGTGGGTCATGTCGGGTTAGCCTTACTCAATGTTCTGCACTTGTTCGCGCATTTGCTCGATCAACACCTTGAGGTTGACCGCAGCCTGGGTGCTGCGCGGGTCGAAGGCTTTGGAGCCCAGTGTATTGGCTTCGCGGTTGAGTTCCTGCATCAGGAAGTCCAGGCGGCGACCGGCCGCACCACCGGACTTGAGCACCCGGCGAACTTCGATGATGTGGGTGCTCAGGCGATCCAGTTCTTCGGCCACGTCGCTCTTTTGCGCGAGCATGACCATTTCCTGCTCCAGGCGCTGCGGATCCAGCTCGGCCTTCATGTCGGCGAAGCGATCGAGGACTTTCTGGCGCTGGGTAGCGAGCATCTGCGGGACCAGCTCGCGCAGGGTGCTGACGTCTTCCTCAATGGAGGTCAGGCGCTCGTTGATCAGCCGGGCCAGCTCCGCGCCTTCGCGCTCGCGGCCGGCCTTGAGTTCCTTGAGCCCTTCATTGAACAGCGCCATCGCCTCGGCGTTCAGCGCTTGCGGGTCGTTCGCATCGCCCACCAGCACGCCGGGCCAGGCCAGGACTTCCAGCGGGTTCAGGGCCGCAGGGTTGTTGATCAGGCTGGCGATGGTTTCGGCTGCTGCGACCAGTTGCGCGGCGCGCTCGCGGTCCACTTGCAGGGCTTTGCCAGTGCTTTCTTCGGTGAAACGCAGGGTGCATTCCAGCTTGCCCCGGGACAGGCCCTGGCGCAGGGCTTCGCGCACGCCGCCTTCGAGGTCGCGAAAGGATTCAGGCAGGCGCAGGTGCGGCTCCAGGTAACGGCTGTTGACCGAGCGCAGTTCCCAGCTCAGCGTGCCTTGGACCCCGGCCTTTTCGACGCGGGCGAAGGCGGTCATGCTGTGCACCATGGAGGTTCCTCGCAATGCAGGCCGGCACGACGGTGGTCGTGGGCCTGGGATCTGTAAATAAAAGCCCAAGGGCAGCAAAGGCGCAGGATTGTAGCGCAGTGAGCCCCTGGCCCCAAACCGGGCATGTGACAAAGCGCTGCAACCCGTCGGGCGGGCCTTTGAGGAGCTTCGCTCGTGTCGGCTTTTAGAGCTGCGCTACGTTTAACTGCCCTATGACGGTTCACGGCTCTATAATGCTCGGCAGTTTTCCGTCCTCTGTACAGGTGTTCCCTATGAAACGTCCAAGTGGTCGCGCTGCCGATCAGCTTCGCTCGATCCGCATTACCCGCAACTACACCAAACACGCCGAGGGATCTGTACTGGTCGAATTCGGTGATACCAAGGTCATCTGCACCGTCAGCGTCGAAAACGGCGTGCCACGGTTCCTCAAGGGCCAGGGCCAGGGCTGGTTGACCGCCGAATACGGCATGCTGCCGCGCGCCACCGGCGAGCGGAACCAGCGCGAGGCCAGCCGTGGCAAGCAGGGCGGTCGTACCCTGGAAATCCAGCGCCTGATCGGCCGTTCGCTGCGCGCCGCGCTGGACATGTCCAAGTTGGGCGATGTGACGCTGTATGTCGATTGCGACGTGATCCAGGCTGACGGCGGTACGCGTACCGCGTCCATCACCGGGGCCATGGTCGCCCTGGTCGATGCCTTGAAAGTGATCAAGAAGCGCGGCGGCCTCAAGGGCGGCGACCCGCTCAAGCAAATGATCGCCGCCGTTTCCGTGGGTATGTACCAGGGTGAACCGGTGCTGGACCTGGATTACCTGGAAGATTCCGCCGCCGAGACCGACCTGAACGTGGTCATGACCAGTGCCGGCGGCTTCATCGAGGTTCAGGGCACCGCCGAGGGTGCACCGTTCCAGCCGGAAGAATTGAACGCTATGCTGGAGTTGGCGAAGAAAGGCATGAACGAGATCTTCGAACTGCAAAAAGCCGCGTTGGCTGACTGATCGATCCACGCTTCAGACAAGGAGAGTGTCATGAGTGATGAGCAAGTCCTGCTGCCCCAGCCGAGCAAAGAGGCGCGTCAATGGGCAATGTTTTGTCACCTGTCCGCCTTGTTGGGGATCTGGATTCCGTTCGGTACGCTGATCGGGCCGCTGGTGCTCTGGCAGCTCAAGCGCGAGTCCGACCCGTTCATCGACGCCCAGGGTAAGGAAGCGTTGAACTTCCAGATCACCGTTGCCATTGCTTCGGCGATCTGCCTGCTGCTGATGGTCGTGGTGATCGGCTTCTTCCTGTTCGGCCTGGTGGCCATCGGTGCGTTGGTGTTGACCATCATCGGTGGCGTGAAGGCCAATGAGGGGCAGCCGTATCGGTATCCGTTTACCTGGCGCTTGGTCAAATAACGATCAAGGCTTCGATTCAAGAACAATGCCCCGACTTATCGGGGCATTGTTTTTTATAAAAAATGTTTCTCTCCATATACGGCATCCAATTGCCTGGCGCGTTATCGTGCGCATATATGTATTGCTCTTAAACTTTTAGTCACAACTCGCGAAGTTCCAATGCGGTCCATGTGCTTGGCAATAGCGCTCGTCGATTGATAGAGTTGCCCCACGTTATATTTCCTCAGAAATATTTCGATATATTCAGACCATTGAAGGTCCTTGAATTCAAAGCCAATCAATGCTGAGGCAATCAACCTGTTCAAGCGGCGTGCCCAGGTAAAAAGTTCGCCCCTGAATATATACCCGAAGATAAACATTCATGTTTCAACTCGATTTCTATGGAACACTTGTCGCCGCCTCTTTAGTGCTGTTACTGGGGCGTGGGCTTGTTACGCGTGTTGGTTTTCTACGCGCCTACAATATCCCTGAGCCTGTGGCGGGTGGCCTGGTAGTTGCCTTGGCCCTGTTGGCTTTGCGAGGGCTTGAAGTTGAAGTTCGATTCGATACTTCACTGCAAACACCGTTGATGCTGGCGTTTTTTGCCACCATTGGCCTGAGTGCGGACTTCGCCAGCCTGAAGAAAGGCGGGCGGCTCGTGGGCATTTTCCTGTTAGCGGTTGTCGGGCTGCTGCTGGTCCAGAACGCCATGGGCATCGGGCTCGCAAAAGCGCTGGGGCTCGATCCGCTGATGGGGTTGCTGACAGGCTCGATCACCTTGTCGGGCGGTCACGGGACCGGCGCAGCGTGGGGGACGGTGTTCAGTGAGAAGTTCGGCCTGGCCTCCGCCTCCGAGTTGGCGATGGCTTCTGCAACGTTCGGCTTGGTGTTGGGTGGCTTGATCGGTGGTCCGGTCGCTCGCCTGCTCATCAAGCGTGTCCAGTCACCCGGCTGCCTTGAGCCAGAAAAGCCCCGGGTGCCCAAGGGCTTCGAGCAGCCGAACAAAGAGCGCTCGATCACGCCGTTTTCGTTCATCGAGACGCTCGCCCTGATCGCGGTCAGCCTGTTGGCCGGTACGCTCTTGAATGGTCAGCTCCACGATACGGCCTTCGAATTGCCGACGTTCGTTTGCGTCTTGTTCGTGGGAGTGGTTCTGCGTAACGGGTTTTCGGCACTGGGCCTGTATCAAGTATTCGAGCGAGAAGTGTCCGTGCTTGGCAATGTCAGTTTGTCACTGTTCCTGGCGATCGCCTTGATGTCACTCAAGTTGTGGGACCTGGCCTCACTGGCCTTGCCGATCTTTATTATCCTGGCGGCCCAGACATTGGTCATGGCGCTATTCGCGATTTTCGTGACGTTCAGGCTCATGGGCAGTCATTACGATGCCGCGGTATTGGCGGCAGGGCATTGTGGTTTCGGGTTGGGTGCCACGCCGACGGCCATCGCCAACATGCAGGCAGTGACGCAGCGCTACGGACCTTCGCAGATAGCGTTCCTGGTGGTGCCCATGGTGGGGGCGTTCTTCATCGATATCATTAACGTCATCGTCATCAAGTTGTACCTTGCCCTGCCGTTTTTTGCCGCGGCTTGATGTTCGACGCGTTAGCGTGCTCCATGAAAAATGCCCGTCTCTTGCGAAACGGGCATTTTCTTTAGGCAGTCGACCTGCGGGATGTCGCGGATAGACTTAGATGGTCAGGGTCCAGTCGTAATCCACGATCAGCGGCGCATGCTGCGAGAACCGTGGCTGGCGCGGCAGGCGGGCGCTGCGTACGAAACGGCGCAGCCCTGGCGTCAGCAACTGGTAGTCGAAACGCCAACCGAGGTTGAGCATCTCGGCCTGCTCGTTGTCCGGCCACCAGCTGTACTGATCACCTTCACGGCTGACTTCACGCAGGGCATCGACATAGCCCATGTTGCCAATGATCTCGTCCATCCAGGCCCGTTCCGGCGCCAGGAAGCCAGGAGATTGTTGGCTGTCGCGCCAGTTCTTGATATCCAGCTTCTGTTGCGCCACGTACAGCGAGCCACAATAAATGTACTCGCGACGTTTGCGCCGCTGTTTATCCAGGTAACGGGCGAAATCGTCCATCAACTTGAATTTCTGATTCAAATCTTCATCGCCGTTCTGCCCCGAAGGGAGCAGTAAGGTCGCGATGCTGACCTTGTCGAAATCGGCTTGCAGGTAGCGCCCGTAGCGGTCCGCCGTCTCGAAACCAAGACCGTTGATGACAGCCTTCGGTTGCAGCCGCGAGTACAAAGCCACGCCACCCTGGGCGGGGACTTCGGCATCGCAGGCATAAAGGAAGTAACCATCCAGTTGGAAGGCTGCATCGTCAAGTTCAAAGGCGGAGGCGCGGGTGTCCTGCAGGCAGATGACGTCGGCATTCTGTGCTTGCAGCCAACTGAGCAAACCACGCTCGACTGCAGCCTGAATACCATTGACGTTCACACTGATGATCCGCATAAATGGCCCCAAAAATCACGTGCGTGTATGATACACGGCGTGTACCTATTTAGCTAAATCCGCGGTATTTGAGGCTTTTTTTCATGCAGGCGTATCAGCGCGATTTCATTCGTTTTGCCATCGATCGCGGCGTTTTGCGCTTCGGTGAGTTCACCCTCAAGTCTGGGCGCACCAGCCCGTACTTCTTCAATGCTGGCCTGTTCAACACCGGTACAGCCCTGGCGCAGTTGGGCCGTTTCTATGCGGCGGCCATCGTCGAGAGCGGCATCCCGTTCGACGTGCTGTTCGGCCCGGCCTACAAAGGCATCCCGCTGGCCGCCACTACTGCCGTCGCCCTGGCCGAACACCACGGCCGTGACTTGCCTTGGTGCTTCAACCGCAAGGAAGCCAAGGCCCATGGCGAAGGCGGCAGCCTGGTGGGCGCGCCACTGACTGGCGAAGTATTGATCATCGACGACGTGATCACCGCCGGCACCGCGATCCGCGAAGTGATGCAGATCATCGGTTCCCAGGAAGGCGCCAAGGCCGCCGGCGTGCTGATCGCCCTGAACCGTCAGGAGCGCGGCAACGGTGAACTGTCGGCGATCCAGGAAGTGGAGCGCGACTTCGGCATCCCGGTGATCAGCATCGTGTCGCTGAACCAGGTGCTGGAGTTTTTGGCCGACGATCCGCAGCTCAAGCAGCATTTGCCGGCGGTTGAGGCTTATCGGGCGCAGTTCGGCGTCTAATAGACCTGCGCAATCTCCCTGTGGGAGCGAGCAAGTTCGCTCCCACAGGGAGGAAGGCAAAAAAAGACCCCGCTCAACCAGGTTGAACGGGGTCTTTTTTTACAGGAATCGCTTAAGGACGCTTGCGATTACTGATCAATGTACCCACGCCGGTATCAGTGAAGATTTCCAGCAGGATCGCATTCGGCACCCGGCCGTCGATGATCAGCGAGCTGCCGACGCCGCCCTGTACCGCTTCCAGCGCGCAACGGATCTTGGGCAGCATGCCGCCGTAGATGGTGCCGTCGGCGATCAGGTCGTCGACCTGCTGGGTCGACAGCCCGGTCAGGACCTTGCCCGACTTGTCCATCAGGCCGGCGATGTTGGTCAGCAGCATCAGCTTTTCAGCTTTCAGCGCTTCGGCAACCTTGCCGGCCACCAGGTCAGCGTTGATGTTGTACGACTCACCGTTGGCGCCCACGCCGATTGGCGCGATGACCGGGATGAAATCGCCCTTGACCAGCAGGTTCAGCAGGTCGGTGTTGATGCCGACCACTTCGCCCACGTGACCGATGTCGATGATTTCCGGCTGGGTCATTTCCGGGGTCTGGCGGGTGACGGTGAGTTTTTTCGCCCGGATCAGCTCGGCGTCCTTCCCTGTCAGGCCAATGGCGCTGCCGCCGTGGCGGTTGATCAGGTTGACGATGTCCTTGTTGACCTGGCCGCCCAGGACCATTTCCACCACATCCATGGTCTGCGCGTCGGTGACGCGCATGCCATCGATGAAGTGGCTCTCGATCGACAGGCGCTTGAGCAGGTCACCGATCTGCGGGCCGCCGCCGTGTACGACCACCGGGTTGATGCCCACGGCCTTCATCAGCACGATGTCGCGGGCGAAGCCGGTTTTCAGCTCCTCGCTTTCCATCGCGTTGCCGCCGTATTTGATCACCAGGGTCTTGCCGACGTAGCGTCGGATATAAGGCAACGCTTCGGACAGGACCTTGGCGGTGTTGGCGGCGGCTTCGCGTTCGAGGGTCATTCAGGGCTCCGGTAGTGCTTCAAAAAATCAAAACGGTAGTTGGAGATCAGGTGCAACACGTTTGAGTTGGCTGTGGAACACATCCTTGATGCGCTGCAGTTCGGTTTCGTTGTCGGCCTCGAAACGCAGCACCAGCACCGGTGTGGTGTTGGATGCGCGAACCAGGCCCCAGCCGTGGGGATAGTCGACCCGCACACCGTCGATGGTGGTCAGTTCGGCGCCTTCGCCCCATTGAGCGTCGTGCAGTGCATCAATGATGCTGAATTTGCTCTCTTCGGTCACATGGATATTGATTTCTGGCGTAGAAATATCGTTCGGGAAGGTCGCGAACAGCTCTTCGGCCGTGGATTTCTCCTTGCTGAGGATTTCCAGCAGGCGCGCGGCGCTGTAGATACCGTCGTCGAAACCGAACCAGCGCTCCTTGAAGAAGATGTGGCCGCTCATTTCGCCGGCCAGCAGGGCGCCGCTTTGTTTCATTTTCTTCTTGATCAACGAATGACCGGTTTTCCACATCAATGGACGACCGCCATATTCCTTGATCAACGGCACCAGGCGACGGGTGCACTTAACGTCGAAGATGATTTCGGCGTTCGGATTGCGCGCCACCACGTCGCGAGCGAACAGCATCAGCAGGCGGTCGGGGAACACCACGCTGCCGGTATTCGTCACCACGCCCACGCGGTCGCCGTCACCGTCGAAGGCCAGGCCCAGGTCGGCGTTGGTTTCCTTGACCTTGGCGATCAGGTCTTCGAGGTTTTCCAGCTTGCCCGGGTCCGGGTGGTGGTTAGGGAAGTTGCCGTCCACGTCGCAGAACAGTGGGATGACTTCGCAGTTCAGGGCTTCGATCAGTTGCGGGGCGATCACGCCGGCCGCGCCGTTGCCGCAGTCGACCACCACTTTCAGGCGGCGGGCGAGTTTCACGTCCTTGACGATTTCGTCGTTGTAGCGCTCGAGGATATCGACTTTGGTGATGCTGCCCTGGCCGCTGCTCAGGTCGTTGGTCTTGAGGCGGGTGTGCAGGGCCTGGATCTGCTCGTTGGCGAGGGTGTCGCCGGCGATGACGATCTTGAAACCGTTGTAGTTCGACGGGTTGTGGCTGCCGGTGAGCATCACGCCGGATTTACCGGCCAGCACGTTGGCGGCGTAGTACAGCGCCGGGGTCGGCACCAGGCCCACGTCGCTGACGTGGCAGCCACTGTCGGCAACGCCTTTGATCAGTTGTTCGACCAGCTCGGGGCCCGACAGACGGCCGTCACGGCCGACACACACGTTCGGTTCGCCCTGGGCCAGGCTCTGGGAGCCAATGGCGCGGCCGATCCAGTAGGCGGTTTCGGCGGTGAGGGTTTCCGGTACCACGCCACGGATGTCATAGGCGCGGAAAATGCTTTCAGGGAAGATCGGGGCGATTGCGGCTGGGGTGTTCATGGGCGGGGCGCTCTATCAGGAAGGTGACTGGACAGGCCGACGATGGGCGTCGGCAGGCTCAAGCTGAAGGGTATGACGGCGTTTTTGACAGAGAGTTCGTGGTGGGAAAATGCCATGAGACAGCGTTACCCCGGCCTCGCTCGCCTAATACATTGATTCCGGGTGGGAAACCTAGCAGAAAGCCATTGCGCATTTTTTGTCCTGAAACAGAAGCTTAATAAACGGGCCGGGCAGGACACCCGGCCTGAAACCACCGGTCAATGGCTGCCGGAATGTCCGAAACCACCAGCACCGCGCTGGCTTTCGTCGAATTCTTCGACCAATTCGAAGTGGGCCTGCACCACCGGTACCAGCACCAACTGCGCGATGCGTTCGCCTACGGCAATGTTGAATGTCGTATGGCCACGGTTCCAGCACGACACCATCAGTTCGCCCTGGTAGTCGGAGTCGATCAGCCCCACCAGGTTGCCCAGCACGATGCCGTGCTTATGGCCCAGGCCCGAGCGTGGCAGGATCAGCGCGGCCAGGCCCGGGTCGCCGATGTACACCGACAGGCCGGTAGGGATCAGCAGAGTCTGGCCCGGTTCCAGGATTGTGTCCTGCTTGAGCATGGCCCGCAGGTCGAGACCGGCGGAGCCTGGTGTAGCGTATTGCGGCAGCGGGAATTCGTTGCCGATGCGGGGGTCGAGGATCTTGGCTTGTAGCGCGTGCATGTCGATTAAACCTGGTTCAGCCGTTCGGCGATAAAAGTGATCAGCTGGCGGGCGATCTTGCCTTTGCTGGTCTGGGCGAAAAGGGTGGCGTGCAACTGGCGGTCGATCACGCTGCAGGCGTTTTCTTCGCTGTTGAAGCCGATGCTCGGGTTGGCGACGTCGTTGGCGACGATCAGGTCCAGATTCTTGTCCTTGAGCTTGCGCGCGGCGTAATCGAGCAGGTGCTCGGTTTCGGCGGCGAAGCCAACACTGAACGGACGGTCGGGACGGGTGGCGATGGTGGCAAGAATATCCGGGTTGCGGACCATTTGTAATAACAGGCCGTCGCCGCTCGTAGGGTCTTTCTTCAATTTTTGCGGAGCAACGACTTCGGGGCGGTAGTCCGCTACCGCCGCCGAGGCGATGAACAGATCACACGGGATGGCCGCTTCGCAGGCGGCGAGCATGTCCCGGGCGCTGACCACGTCGATGCGCGTGGTCCGGTCCGGGGTCGGCAAATGCACGGGGCCGGTGATCAGCGTTACCCGGGCGCCGGCTTCCACGGCGGCTTCGGCCAGGGCGAAGCCCATTTTTCCGGAGCTGTGGTTGGTGATGTAGCGCACCGGGTCGATGTTTTCCTGGGTCGGCCCGGCGGTGATCAGCACGTGCTTGCCGGTCAGGGCCTGGCGCTGGAAGCAGTCGGCGGCGCACTGGGCCAGGTCGGTGGCTTCAAGCATGCGGCCCATGCCGACATCGCCGCAGGCCTGGCTCCCGGAGGCCGGGCCGAAGACTTTCAGGGCGCGGCTTTGGAGCAATTGCAGGTTGGCCTGGGTGGCCGGGTCGCGCCACATGGCCTGGTTCATGGCCGGCGCCACGGCGACTACCGCGTCGGTGGCGAGCACCAGGGTGGTCAACAGGTCATCGGCGATGCCCTGGGCCAGGCGGGCGATCAGGTCGGCGGTAGCCGGGGCGATCAGCACCAGGTCGGCCCACTTGGCCAGTTCGATATGGCCCATGGCGGCCTCTGCCGCCGGGTCGAGCAAATCCAGGTGGACCGGGTGCCCGGACAGGGCCTGCATAGTCAGCGGGGTGATGAATTCAGCGCCGCCGCGGGTCATGACGACCCGTACTTCCGCGCCCTGGTCGATAAGCCTGCGAACCAGCTCGGCGCTCTTGTAGGCGGCAATGCCGCCGCCGACGCCCAGAACGATGCGTTTCCGATACAGCCGCTGCATAGGCCTGCCTTTCGATTTCAGTGGTCAGTGCGAGGCGACCCCCTTGGCCGCTGCCAGGGGCAAATCGCCTGCAAAAAAGATGGGCTACGATATCACAGCGACCGCTATGGAACAGCGGTGCCACAATCAGGGAGATGTCATGAGTATTCGGGATTGGCCGACGGCCGAGCGGCCGCGGGAGAGGTTATTGGAGTGGGGGGCGGCGAGTCTTTCGGATGCCGAGCTGTTGGCGATTTTCCTGCGCACGGGGGTGTCCGGGAAAAGTGCGGTGGACCTGGCGCGACATCTGCTGCATCAGTTCGGCGGCCTGCGGATTCTCCTGGAGGCCGATCTGCGCACCTTCAGCGCGCACCTGGGCCTGGGGCCGGCGAAGTTCGCGCAGTTGCAGGCTGTGCTCGAAATGGGCCGTCGGCATCTGGCCGAAAACCTGCGACGAGATTCTGTACTGGAAAGTCCGCTGGCAGTGCGGGACTACCTCAAGGCCATGCTGCGCCACGAGCCCCATGAGGTATTTGGATGTCTTTTCCTGGATTCCCGGCATCGGGTGCTGGCATATGAGGCATTGTTTCGCGGCTCCATCGACAGCGCCAGCGTCTATCCCCGGCAGGTGGTCAAGCGTGCCCTGGCCCATAACGCCGCCGCATTGATCCTGTGCCACAACCATCCCTCCGGCAATACCGAGCCCAGCCAGGCCGATCGGGTGCTCACTGAACGGCTTCAGGAGGCGCTGGAACTGATCGATGTGCGGGTGCTCGACCACTTCATCGTTGGCGATGGGGAGCCGCTGTCGATGGCGGAGTATGGGTGGATGTAGGCCCGGTCAGGCTTGAATAATCCCTTGTGGGAGCAAAGCTTGCTCGCGATAGCGGTTTTACAGCCAACACAAGGGTTGTATGTGATGACGTCATCGCGAGCAAGCTTTGCTCCCACAGGCTCCCCCGGCGGGGCTCTGGGGGCCGGGGTTACTTGAGGCTGACTTTGGAGTAATCCTGCCGCCCAAACGGGCTGACCGCATAACCCTGCACATCCTTGCGGGTCAACGCGAACGCGGTTGGGTGGGCCAGCGGCAGCCACAGGGCCTGTTGCTGGATCTGCGCCTGTGCCTGTTCGTAGAGCTTGGCACGCACACCCTGTTCGCCGGTGGTCTTGCCGGCGCTGATCAGTTTGTCCAGGTCCGGGTTGCAGTAGCGGGCGAAGTTGGTCCCGGACTTGACCGCTGCGCAGGAAAACTGCGGTGTGAGGAAGTTGTCCGGGTCGCCGTTGTCGCCCGCCCAGCCCATGAACAGCAGGTCATGTTCGCCGGCTTTGGCGCGGCGGATCAGTTCGCCCCATTCGATCACGCGGATTTCGGCCTGGATGCCAATTTCCGCCAGGTCGGACTGCAGCAGTTGCGCGCCGACGCTGGGGTTGGGGTTCAGCAGGCTGCCGGATGGACGAGTCCAGATGGTGGTCTGGAAACCCTCCTTCAAACCGGCCTTGGCCAGCAATTCACGAGCCTTGGCTGGGTCATGGGTGTAGCCCGGCAGGCTCTTGGCATAGCTCCAGGTGTTCGGCGGGTAGGGGCCATTGGCGGCTTCGGCGGTGCCTTCGAAGACAGTCTTGAGGTAACTGGCCTTGTCGAATGCCAGGTTGATGGCTTGACGCACCTCAGGTTTGTCCAGCGGCGGATGCTGGCTGTTGATCGCCACGAACGCGGTCATGAAGGCGTCGGTCTGGGCCACGCTCAGCGTGGGCTCCTGGCGGGCGGCCTGTACATCCAGCGGCTTGGGTGACAAGGCGATCTGGCATTCATTGCGCCGCAGTTTCTGCAGGCGCACGTTGGCATCCGGCGTGATCGCGAAAACCAGCGGGTCCACTTGGGGCTTGCCGCCAAAATAATCAGCGTTGGCCTTGTAGCGAATTGAGGCGTCTTTCTGGAATCGGTTGAAAATGAATGGGCCGGTACCGATCGGTTGGCTGTTGAGTTTTTCCGGTGTGCCGGCCTTGAGCAACTGATCGGCGTATTCGGCCGAATAGATGGAGGCAAAGCCCATGCTCAACGTCGCCAGGAAGGTCGAATCCGCGTGATCGAGGGTGAAGCGAACGGTCAACGGGTCCAGTGCGTCGATTTTCTTGATCAGAGCGGGTAGCTGCATGGACTGGGCGTGGGGGAAACCACTCTGCGCAACCTTGTGCCAAGGATTCGCCGGGTCGAGCATGCGTTCGAAGCTGAATTTCACATCTTCGGCGGTCAGGTCGCGGCGCGGCGTGAAGTACTCGGTACGATGGAACTTGACCTGTGGGCGTAGCTTGAACAGGTAGGTCAGGCCGTCGGTCGAGACCTCCCAGTGCTCGGCCAGGCTGGGGACCACCTTGCCGCTGGCGGTGTCGAAATCCACCAGGCGGTTCATCAGCACGTCGGCAGAGGCGTTGGTAGTCGTCAGGGAGTTGTACTGGACGACATCGAACCCTTCCGGGCTGGCTTCGGTGCAGACGCTCAGGGCGGCGGCCAAGGCCTGCGGGGTAATCAGCAGAGGGGCGAGCAACAATGGTAGGGCAGCGAGGCGCATGGTCGGTTTCCTGTGCAAGTCGAAGGCCCATCTGCGAGTGCAGTCTGGAAAAGGCCTACCCTAGTGGGCTCGTCGCTAAATGACTATCCCCTTTTTGCATTTTCCGGCACTCTGCGCCGGCGCGTTGATGGCTCAAAACCGTCGCGGGTGAAAAAAACCTGCGCGCAGCGACGAGTGGTAACGGGCCGCGCCGGCCTTTACTCCAGCCGTCCGGGGCGGTTGCTCGAGCATTCCCGGTGAAGACAAATCACATCGGCTGTTGTTGCGCTGTGGTCTTTCTGGTATAAAGCAGCGCTCTTTTCTAGGGGCCCGGTTCCTTCACTGTAGGTGTAGCCGGTAAGACCCTTAAAGAAACGCGGCGCCTGGCGCCAAATGACTGAGAGATTAAGCGGCCAACCCATGCCGGGTTGGGCATGTGGTTTTAGAGGGCTGAGGCATGTCGAGAGTCTGTCAAGTTACCGGTAAGGGTCCGGTGACTGGGAATAACATTTCCCACGCAAACAACAAAACCCGTCGTCGTTTCCTGCCGAACCTGCAGCATCACCGCTTCTGGGTTGAAGAAGAGAAACGTTTTGTGCGTCTGCGCGTATCTGCCAAGGGCATGCGCATCATCGACAAGCGTGGCATCAGTGTCGTGCTGGCCGAACTTCGTCGCGATGGCAAGGTTTAAGGGAGCTAATCATGCGTGAATTGATTCGTTTGATCTCGAGCGCCGGTACTGGTCACTTCTACACTACCGACAAGAACAAGCGTACTACCCCGGACAAAATCGAGATCAAGAAATATGATCCGGTTGTTCGCAAGCACGTGATCTACAAGGAAGGCAAAATCAAGTAATTGATTTTTCCCTTCTTACGAAAAAGGCCCGTATCGCGAGATACGGGCCTTTTTTGTTGTGCGTGTGAAGTCGATCAGCCGCAGTTGATGCTCACAATGATCCTGTCGGCATTGGTGTGCAGGTTGATGCGTCGCGGGCGCAGATCCCAGCTCGTAGGATACTTCGGGCCCGTGGCGCGCACGGGAGCCCCATTGGCCAGGGCGCGAACTTCTTCAAGCAGTTCAGGGGTGCATTTTTGGCCGATGGTGTATTGGGCGATGGCGAGATCGCATTGATCGGTCGGCATGGGAATGACGACGGTGTCGCCTTGATCGGGTAAGACGGGCATGTTGCCTCCTTGCAAATAGTCATAGAGTTGGGGCGCTCACCTGTCGGCTCGGCCGCACGTCCTGTGCGTTGCCGTTGTGACGATAAAATGCGTGGCGCCCGGGGGGCAGTTTCATCTGCAGTGGTGGTCACCGACCAGCGAAAGAGTGTCAGCGGCTTTTTCAGCGGGGCTCAAGCCTTCTGCTCGAAGGCTACATAAATCTTGCGGCACGGCTCCAACACTTCCCAGGTGCCCTTGAAACCCGCTGGAATGACAAAACGGTCGCCAGCCCGCAAGGTCTTGGCATTGCCATCGTCGTCGCGCAGCACGGAAACGCCCTGGACGATCTCGCAATATTCATGCTCGGTGTAGTTGACCATCCACTGACCGACGGCGCCTTCCCATACGCCCGCATTCATTTGCCCGCAGGGGCTGTTGTAGTGGTTGAACACGGTTTGTTCGGGATCGCCCTTGAACACCTTGGCCGCGTCCGGGCGATAGCGTTCGGCAGGAGTATTGGCCTGGCTGAAATCGACGATGTCCTGAATGCTCATGCGGTAGATCCCGGTGATGGCTTGGAAGGTTTCGAGTCTATGTTTATTAAAACGAACATCGCAAGGCCGTTTACCGGCGTTATGTCAAATATATTGAAACATGACCAGCCGCTGGTTTAGGGTGGCGGGTGCCCTGTGCCGAAGATAGCGCCGAAAACAGCGCGGGAAACAGGCTGGCCGGGCAGAATTCGTTGAGCGCTGCGCATTGCGCGGCGTTCTTACTCAATAAGAGGAGGACACACGCATGACCACCCTGACTCGTGCCGATTGGGAACAACGCGCCCGCGACCTGAAGATCGAAGGCCGCGCCTTTATCAACGGCGAGTACACCGATGCGGTGTCCGGCGAAACCTTCGATTGCCTCAGCCCGGTCGATGGCCGCCTGCTCGGCAAGATCGCCAGCTGTGACGTTGCCGACGCCCAGCGTGCCGTCGAAAACGCCCGCGCCACTTTCAATTCCGGCGTCTGGTCGCGCCTGGCGCCAAGCAAGCGCAAAGCCACCATGATTCGTTTCGCCGGCCTGCTCAGGCAGAACGCCGAAGAGTTGGCCCTGCTCGAAACCCTGGACATGGGCAAGCCGATCAGCGACTCGCTGAACATCGACGTCCCAGGCGCAGCTCAAGCGTTGAGCTGGAGCGGCGAAGCCATCGATAAGCTCTACGACGAAGTGGCGGCCACCCCGCACGATCAGTTGGGCCTGGTAACCCGTGAGCCGGTGGGCGTCGTGGGCGCTATCGTGCCGTGGAACTTCCCGCTGATGATGGCCTGCTGGAAGCTTGGTCCGGCGCTGTCCACCGGCAACTCGGTGGTGCTCAAGCCGTCGGAAAAATCCCCGCTGACCGCCATCCGTATCGCTGCCCTGGCGATCGAAGCCGGCATTCCGAAAGGTGTGCTGAACGTACTGCCGGGCTACGGCCATACCGTCGGCAAGGCCCTGGCCCTGCACATGGACGTCGATACCCTGGTGTTCACTGGCTCCACCAAGATCGCCAAGCAACTGATGATTTACTCCGGCGAATCCAACATGAAGCGTGTCTGGCTGGAAGCCGGCGGCAAGAGCCCGAACATCGTGTTTGCCGATGCCCCGGATCTGCAAGCCGCTGCCGAATCCGCCGCCAGCGCCATCGCGTTCAACCAGGGCGAAGTCTGCACTGCCGGTTCGCGGCTGTTGGTGGAACGCTCTATCAAGGACACCTTCCTGCCGCTGGTGATCGAAGCCCTCAAGGGCTGGAAGCCTGGCAACCCCCTGGACCCAGCTACCAATGTTGGCGCACTGGTGGATACTCAGCAGATGAACACTGTGCTGTCCTACATCGAGGCCGGTCACAGCGACGGCGCGAAGCTGGTGGCCGGTGGCAAGCGCATTCTTGAGGAAACCGGCGGCACGTATGTCGAGCCGACGATTTTCGATGGCGTGAGCAACGCGATGAAAATCGCCCAGGAAGAGATTTTCGGCCCGGTGCTGTCGGTCATCGCCTTCGACACGGCCGAGGAAGCCGTGCAGATCGCCAACGACACGCCGTACGGTCTGGCTGCGGCGGTATGGACCAAGGACATTTCCAAGGCCCACCTGACGGCCAAGGCCCTGCGCGCCGGCAGCGTCTGGGTCAACCAGTACGACGGTGGCGACATGACCGCGCCGTTCGGTGGCTTCAAGCAGTCGGGCAACGGTCGCGACAAGTCGCTGCATGCGTTCGACAAGTACACCGAGCTGAAGGCGACCTGGATCAAGCTGTAACGGTGATGGCCCCCAGGGTGACCGGGGGGCTTCATGCAGTGTTGATCTCCCTGTGGGAGCGAGCCTGCTCGCGATAGCGGTATGACAGTCGACGATTCAGTTGAATGTTGCTCCGCATCGCGAGCAGGCTCGCTCCCACATTGTTTTATGGTGATGCCTGAAAAATCGATAACTCTCCACAGGAGCGTGGAAATGCGTTGGGCGACTTATTTCGCCGTGTTGGCGTCTGTCCTGAGTGTCGGCCTGGCCCTGGGCGTAAGCATGCCGCTGGTGTCGCTGCGACTCGAGGGCTGGGGCTATGGCTCGTTCGCCATTGGCGTGATGGCTGCGATGCCGGCTGTCGGGGTGTTGCTCGGGGCCAAGGTGTCGAGTCGGTTGGCGACGCAGTTCGGCACGGCGAGGTTGATGCGCCTGTGCCTGTGGGGTGGGGCGCTGTCCATCGGATTGCTGGCGCTGTTGCCCAGCTACCCGGTCTGGTTGGTGCTGCGCCTGGTGATTGGCGTGGTCCTGACCCTGGTGTTCATTCTCGGCGAGAGCTGGATCAACCAACTGGTCATTGAGCAATGGCGCGGACGGCTGGTGGCGCTTTATGGCAGTAGCTATGCCCTGAGCCAGTTGGCCGGCCCGTTGCTGCTGGGAGCGCTTGGAACCGATCATGACTACGGCTTCTGGGTGGGTGTCGGCCTGCTGTTGATCGCACCCTTGCTGTTGCTGGGCCGCAGCGGGGCACCGAGTAGCGAGGCCGGCAGCGTCACGTTTGGCGATTTGTGGACGTTTTGCCGAGGTTTGCCGGCGATTGCCTGGGCGGTGTCGTTGTTCGCTGCGTTCGAGGCGATGATCCTCACGTTGCTGCCGGTCTACTGTTTGCGCCAGGGCTTCAGCGCTGACATTGCGTTGGCGATGGTCAGCACCGTGGTGGTCGGCGATGCCTTGCTGCAATTGCCCATTGGCGCCCTGGCCGATCGAGTGTCTCGCCGGGCGCTGTTGACGGGGTGCGCGGTGGCACTGACGTTATCGAGCCTGGCGGTTCCGCTTTTGATCGATACCCTGTTGATCTGGCCGCTGTGGGTGCTGTTCGGCGCCAGCGCCGGAGGTTTGTTCACCTTGTCGCTGATCCTGATCGGCGAGCGTTACCGCGACGATGCACTGGTACGGGCCAACGCTCATGTCGCGCAGTTGTGGGGGCTCGGTTGCCTGATCGGCCCGCTGGCGGCGGGAGCGGGCAGCCAATGGATCAGTGGGCATGCGCTGCCTTTGTTCATGGCGGCGGGGGCGTTCGGCTTGGTGATCCTGCTGTTGCGCCAAGGGGCATTCGGGGCGACACAAACGGCCTGAACATCCTTGCCACAAAAGCGGCCCGGGCCTAAAGCATCCGCTCCAACCCGATGGTCGTGGCGAACCAGGCATTGAACCGGCGCCACCAACTGCCCGGTTCGCGGCCCAGGTCGTGGGTCTGGCCGTTGTCTTCGGTGGTCCATACGAGCTTGTCATTCTCCAGCCGAGCCTGATAACTCAGCGCTGGCGCCATGCCCTGCAAGGCCAGCTCGCGGACTTGGCCGGCAAGCTCCGGGCTGTCCACCAATACGCCGACCTCAGTGTTCCACAGCACCGAGCGCGGGTCGAAATTGAACGAGCCAATGAAGGACTTTTGCTGGTCGAAGATGATCGCCTTGCTGTGCAGGCTGGAATCCGATTCGCCGTAGGATTTGCTGTAGAACAGGTGAGGGCTGCTGCCTTTGTCGCCCGGTTGCCGTCGCAACTCGAACAGGCGCACGCCATGTTCCAGCAGCGCCCTGCGATACGGCGCATAGCCGCCATGCACCGCTGGCACATCGGTCGCTTCCAGGGAGTTGGTCAAGAGACTCACCGACACCCCGGCATCGGCGCGGCTGGTCAGGTACACCAAACCTGGCTGGCCGGGGACGAAGTAGGCGGAAATCATGATCAGTTCTTTGCTGACCCCCGTCAGTTCGGGCCCCAGTTGCGTGGTCAGCAACAGTTGCGGATCCGGCTCGTCCTTGGCCAGCACTTTGCTGGGTGCGTCCCACAGCGCCTGGTTCCAGGCCCAGATCAACTGGTCACGCCAAGTATCCAGGCGCGGCTGGGTCTTGTAGGCGGTCAGTTGCTGGTAGAGCGCGTGGTTTTCCTTCTGGGTCTGCTCCAGGGACTCTTGCAGGCGCAGGCGGCTGTTGGCCAGGTCCTTGGGCGTGGGGCGAGGAGACAGAAACTGTTCGATGGGCTTGCTCAGGGCGCTGTTCCAATATTGGTCGAAACTGTGCCCCAGTTGTTCGGCCACCGGCCCGACGCCGAGCAGGTCGATGTCGGTAAAGTTCAGGTTGGGTTCGGCGTCGAAATACTCATCGCCCAGATTGCGGCCGCCGACGATGGCCATGCTGTTGTCCGCCAGCCACAGCTTGTTGTGCATCCGTCGATGCTGCAACGACAGGTTGAACAGGCGCCCGAGGCTACGAGTCACGCCGGTGGCGCGGCCCAGGTGCAGGGGGTTGAACAGGCGAATCTGGATACGCGGGTGAGCGGCGAGGGTCGCGATAATCTGATCCTGGCCGTCGCTGGTGGTGTCGTCCAGCAGGATGCGCACGCGCACGCCCCGGTCGGCGGCCTTGAGCAGTTCATCCACCAGCATCCGCGTGCTGATACCGTCGTGGACGATGTAATACTGCAGGTCCAGGCTGCTTTGAGCATGACGGATCAGCTCGGCCCGGGCGGTGAAGGCTTCGGTGCTGTCGGAGAGCAACCGAAAGCCGGAACGGCCTTCATGGGGCGCGGCTTGGGCCTGGACCGAGCGGCCGAATGAGGATTCGGCGGCCGGCAACGCTTGGGAAGGCTCGCGGCTGATATCAAAACTGGCGCAGCCGCCCAGCAGCGAGGCGACTAACAAAAGCGAAGGCAGGATCGATCTGGATCTCACGTAGGAGCGTTCCGCTTGTTTGCGTTGATCGGCTGTTGGGTACTGCTTCCCTGGATAAAGTTCAGACGACGTCGCGCTGGGTTTCGTTCAACAACGCGATGGCAGCGGCGCCCACTTTGCGTACGGCCTCTTCGATCTGCGCCGTTGGCTTGGCAGCGTAGTTCATCCGCAGACAGTTGCGGTACTTGCCCGATGCCGAAAAGATGCTGCCGACTGCGACCTGCACGCCTCGGTCCAGCAGGACCCGATTGAGCTTCAATGTGTCGAAGCCTTCCGGCAACTCGACCCACAGCATGAAGCTGCCCCGCGGGCGACTGGCACGGGTGCCCGACGGAAAGTAGCGGCTGACCCAATCGATCATCACGTCGCGATTGCGCTGGTATTGCGTGCGCATCCGGCGCAAATGGGGTTCGAAATGTCCGCCCTTGAGAAATTCGGCAATGGCAATCTGCGGCTGTGGCGCGGTGGAGCCGGTGCTGATGTATTTCATGTGCAGCACCCGCTCCAGATACCGGCCCGGCGCGACCCAGCCAATTCGCAGGCCTGGGGCCAGGGTCTTGGAAAAAGAACTGCAGAGCAGGACGCGGCCGTCTTCATCGAAGGACTTGATGGTGCGTGGGCGAGGGTAGGTGTAGGCCAATTCTCCATACACATCATCCTCGATGATCGCCACGTCGAAACGCTGTGCCAGGTTCAGCAGCGCGCGTTTATTAGCGTCGGGCATGATGTAGCCCAGCGGGTTGTTACAGCTGGGGGTCAACTGTATGGCCTTGATGGGCCATTGCTCCAGCGCCAGTTCCAGTGCGTCCAGGCTGATGCCGGTGAGCGGGTCGGTGGGGATCTCCAAAGCCTTCATGCCCAGGCCCTTGAGAGTTTGCATGGCTCCATGAAAGCTGGGTGAGTCCACCGCGACGATATCGCCTTGTTCGCAGGTGGCGCGGATGCTGACCGACAGGGCCTCATGACAGCCGGTGGTGACGATCAAATCGTTGGGGCCCAGTTGGCAGCCGGAATCCAGCGACAGGCGGGCGATCTGTTCGCGCAACGCGAGGTTGCCGTAGATGTTGTCGTAATACAGGCCAGGCATGTCTTGTCGGCGGCTGATCTGCGCCAGGCTGCGTAGCAGCGGTTTCATGGTCGGCGAATTGATATCCGGCATGCCGCGTCCCAGTTGCACCACGTCCGGGCGGGGTACGGCGCGGATCAGTTCCAGCACCTGGTCCCACTGGGAAATATCCACTGGACGCTGGGCCGGACGGCCTACCACCGGCAGGTCTGGCAGTTCGCGACCCACAGGTACGAAATAGCCGGACTTGGGTCTCGGCATTGCCAGCCCGCTGTCTTCCAGCACGCGATAGGCCTGCTGCACCGTACTCAAGCTGACCCCATGTTCCGTGCTCAATGCCCGCACTGAGGGCAGCCGGTCGCCGGGACGGTAGAAGCCCTGTTCGATGCGGGTGCCGAGCAGTTCGGCGAGGTTCACGTAGAGGGTCATGGTGCACTCCCGATGAGATGGACAACTGCAACCGATACAGTTGGGTTGGAAAATGACGATTCAGTGGCGCAGAAACCGAATCTGTATGCTTATAAAATAAATAGGTTGAATCTGTATTGCTTTTGACTGTCCGCGCATCATGAAACCTCTGGCTACCCAAGTAAACAGGAGCGATCAAAATGAACGGCTTGAGCGATGTGCGGCTGACGTTACACAGTCAGGAACTGGCGGCAGGGCAGGAGAATGGGCTGCGCGACGCAATGTTGCGCAATGCGCCGTCCGACCTGAGCCGCTGGGCCCTGTTCTGGCATCGTCTGCATACACGCAAAGCCTTGTTGGAACTTACACCCGAACAGTTGCGTGATATCGGGCTGAGTAGGGAGCAGGCATTGGAGGAGGGGCTCAGGCCGTTCTGGCGGCTTTGAAGTGGTGCCGGCCCTGAGACGGCTATCGCGGGCAAGCCTTGCTCCCACAGATTGAAAGGGTCTGTGGGAGCAAGGCTTGCTCGCGATAGCGTCGTCAGTCGTGGTGAAGCTCTTTAAACCAACTCTTTCAACCGATGCCACAACATCCCCAGTGCCAACAGCGGCGAGCGCAGGTGCTTGCCGCCGGGGAAAGTCATGTGCGGGACCCGCGCGAACAGATCGAAGCCACTGCTGTGCTGTCCGCTGATCGCTTCGGCCAACAATTTGCCGGCCAGGTGCGTGGCGTTCACGCCATGGCCGGAATAAGCCTGGGCGTAATACACATTGGGCTGGTCCTTGAGCCGGCCGATCTGCGGCAAACGGTTGGCACCGATGCCGATCATCCCGCCCCATTGATAATCGATTTTCACCTGCGCCAACTGCGGGAATACCTTGAGCATCTTCGGACGCATGTAGGCGCCAATGTCCTGCGGGTCCCGGCCGGAATAGTGGCAGGCCCCGCCGAACAACAGGCGTCGATCCGCCGAAAGCCGGTAGTAGTCCAACGCCACGCGTTGATCGCAGACCGCCATGTTCTGTGGCAATAACGCCTGTGCCTGGGCCTGGCTCAAGGGTTCGGTGGCGATGATGTAGCTGCCGGCCGGCAGCACTTTGCCGCCCAGTTGCGGATTGAGTCCATTGAGGTAGGCGTTGCAGCCCAGTACCAGCGTCTTGGCGCGAACCGAACCCTGCTGGGTGTGCACCTTCACTTCAGGGCCGTAGTCGATACGCGTGACTGCCGATTGCTCGAACAGCCTGACTCCCAGTTGCTGCGCGGCGGCGGCTTCGCCCAGGGCCAGGTTCAGCGGATGCAGATGGCCCGAGCCCATGTCGATCAACCCGCCGACGTAGCGATCCGAACCCACGACGCTGTGCATTTCGTCGGCTTGCAGCAGCCGGGTCTGGTGGCGATAGCCCAGGCTGCGCAGCTCTTCGGCATCTTCGGCGAAGCCTTCCAGGTCGCTGGGCTTGTTGGCGAGGTCGCAGTAACCCCAAGTGAGGTCGCAAGGGATCTGAAAACGCTCGACACGTTGTCGGACGATTTCCACGGCCTCAAGGCCCATGAGCTTCATCTGGCGTACGCCGTCGGCACCAATGATCGGCTCGAACTGATCGAGACCATGGCCGACGCCGCGAATCAGTTGACCGCCGTTACGCCCGCTGGCGCCCCAGCCGATTCTGTGCGCCTCCAGCAGCACTACGCTCAGGCCGCGCTCGGCCAGTTCGATCGCCGTGTTCAACCCGGAAAACCCACCACCCACGACGCAGACATCCGTCACCAACTCACCCTGCAATACCGGATGGTCCGGTTGCGGCAGGCTGCTGGCGGCGTAATAAGAGGCGGCGTGCGCGTGGCTCGGGACAGGTTGCTGAACACGGGCGTTCATGTGCGTAATCCTGATTATTGTGTTTGAGAAATTTTACGGAGCATAAGCCGGGGATTCCTCCCTGGGCAACACCGGTCGGTTGGCGCTGTCTGGCTCGTGGCTTTTAAGGCAAAATCCCGGACCATCTTCCCCGGTGGCCGCCTCGATGAGCTGCAACAGTCAAAAAATCCGCACGCTTCGCCAGCAGATTCCCACGTTCGAGTGCGTGCCGGGTTGCCATGACTGCTGTGGTCCGGTGACCACCTCGCCCGAGGAAATGGCCCGCTTGCCCCGCAAGACTCGCGCCGAACAGGACGCGGCCATGGACGCGCTCGACTGCGTGCACTTGGGCCCCAACGGTTGCACCGTGTATGACGAGCGACCGCTGATCTGTCGGCTGTTCGGCACCACGGCGACCCTGCCATGCCCCAATGGGCGGCGGCCGGTGGAACTGATTCATCCGCGGGTCGAGCAGCAGATTCATGAATACATGGCCAGCAACCGGCAGGTGTTGGTCTAGCAGGCAGCGATACCGAGTCGCGGCCTTCGCGAGCAAGCCCGCTCCCACAATGGATCTCCGTGTGGGGGCGAGCCTGCTCGCGAAAGCGACCATCCAGATAACCATTGCCTTGAGCCAGGCTCAATCCGGAATCGGCAGGCTCAGGCTCTCCTTCACCTCTTCCATGACGATATAGCTCTTGGATTCGCGCACATGGGGCAGCTTGAGCAGGATGTCTCCCAGTAGCTTGCGGTACGAAGCCATCTCGGAAATCCGTGCTTTCACCAGATAATCGAAATCCCCTGACACCAGGTGACATTCCAGCACGTGAGGCAGCTTCAGCACTGCGCGCCGGAATTCTTCGAACGTATCGCCGGATTTGTAATCGAGGCTGATCTCGACAAACACCAGCAGGCTACCCTTCAAATGTT
This sequence comes from Pseudomonas bijieensis, assembly GCF_013347965.1. NCBI lineage: Bacteria > Pseudomonadati > Pseudomonadota > Gammaproteobacteria > Pseudomonadales > Pseudomonadaceae > Pseudomonas > Pseudomonas bijieensis. The sequence goes on from NZ_CP048810.1 coordinate 4,409,110, forward strand.
GAGGGTTGAGCCGGGCGTTGTAGCCCATGATGATGCCCTCGCGCTCCAGGCGCCGTACCCGCTCGGTGCAAGGCGTGGTGGAAAGGCCGACCTTTTCTCCCAGCTCGGTGAAGGAGATTCGTCCGTCCGCCTGAAGGATGCGCAGGATGTTGCGGTCGATCTTGTCCAGTTCGCGTTTGGTCTGGGTGTTGGTACGCACAGGGGATGCGCCTCCGTAAAAAGGGTTATTGCCGAGAATTCTCGCCAAATATAGGCATTTATATAGTGAAAAGCACTGGCTAATCTTTCTTACACTGCGCCCATCTGAGCTATGTACAACAAACGTCAGCGGTTATCCGCGATGAGGGCATCAACATGCGCGTTCTGGTATTGGGTAGCGGCGTCATCGGTACCGTCAGTGCTTACTATCTGGCCCGGGCCGGATTCGAAGTGGTGGTGGTCGACCGTCAGCCAGCGCCTGCGATGGAAACCAGTTTCGCCAATGCCGGCCAGGTGTCGCCGGGGTATGCCTCGCCGTGGGCCGCGCCGGGCGTACCGCTCAAGGCCATCAAATGGCTGCTGCAGCGCCATGCGCCGCTGGCGATCAAGGCCACTGCCGACATTGACCAATACCTGTGGATGGCACAGATGCTGCGCAATTGCACCGCCAGCCGCTATGCCATCAACAAGGAGCGCATGGTGCGCCTGTCCGAGTACAGCCGTGATTGCCTGGACGAGCTGCGCGCCGAAACCGGCATTGCCTACGAAGGCCGCAGCCTGGGGACTACACAGTTGTTCCGCACCCAGGCCCAGCTCGATGGCGCGGCGAAAGACATCGCGGTGTTGAAAGAGTCCGGCGTACCGTTCGAAGTGCTCGACCGTGCGGGCATCGCCCGGGTCGAACCGGCCCTGGCCAATGTCACCGACATCCTGGCTGGCGCCTTGCGCCTGCCCAACGACCAGACTGGCGATTGCCAGATGTTCACCACGCGCCTGGCGGAAATGGCGACGAAGCTGGGTGTGCAATTTCGCTTCGGCCAGGATATCCAGCGCCTGGACTTCGCCGGTGACCGCATCAACGGTGTCTGGATCGACGGCAAGCTGGAAACCGCCGACCGCTATGTGCTCGCCCTGGGCAGCTATTCGCCGCAATTGCTCAAGCCCCTCGGGATCCGCGCACCGGTGTATCCGCTCAAGGGTTACTCCCTGACCGTGCCGATCACCAATCCGGCGATGGCGCCGACTTCGACCATCCTCGACGAAACCTACAAGGTCGCGATCACCCGGTTCGACAACCGCATTCGGGTGGGCGGCATGGCGGAAATCGCCGGTTTTGACCTGTCTCTCAACCCGCGTCGGCGCGAAACCCTGGAGATGATCGTCAACGACCTTTATCCTCAGGGCGGCAAGCTGGCCGAGGCGAGTTTCTGGACCGGCCTGCGCCCGACCACCCCGGACGGCACGCCGATCGTGGGTGCCACGCCCTTCAAGAATCTGTTCCTGAACACCGGTCACGGCACCCTCGGGTGGACCATGGCCTGTGGTTCCGGTCGCCTGTTGGCCGACCTGATGGCGAAGAAAAAACCGCAGATCAGCGCCGAAGGCCTCGATATTTCCCGTTATGGCAGCAAACACCAGGAGTCTGCAAAACATGTCAATCCAGCGCCAGCTCACCAATGACCGCATGAGCCAGGTTGTCGTGCACAACGGCACCGTTTACCTGGCGGGGCAGGTCGGCGACGACATGAGCGCCGGTATCGAGCAGCAGACCCGTGAGACCCTGGCCAACATCGAGCGCTTGCTGGACTTGGCCGGGACCGACAAGAACCGTCTGTTGTCGGTGACGATCTACCTGAAAGACATCGAGGCGCACTTCGAAGGCATGAACGCCGTCTGGGACAAATGGTTGCCCAAAGGCGTCGCCCCGGCCCGCGCCACGGTGCAAGCCAAGCTGTGCGAGCCGGAGATTCTGGTGGAGCTGTCCGTCGTGGCTGCGCTGCCGTAATACCGGCCAAACGATCCCTCTCCCGGCGCTGTTGGTGGTTATGCTGTCAGCCGGCGCCGGTTTTTTATTCAATGACCGCCTAGAAGTCTGCCGCCATGCGTCCAGCCCGTGCCCTGATCGACCTTCAAGCCCTGCGTCACAATTACCAATTGGCCCGCGAAGTCACCGGGGCCAAGGCCTTGGCGGTGATCAAGGCCGACGCCTACGGGCACGGTGCGGTGCGTTGCGCCGAGGCGCTGCAGGAAACGGCGGACGGGTTCGCCGTGGCCTGCATCGAAGAAGCCCTGGAACTGCGAGCCGCCGGGATCCGTGGGCCGATCCTGCTGCTGGAAGGGTTCTTCGAAGCCGATGAACTGCCGCTGATCATCGAGCACGATTTCTGGTGCGTGGTGCATTCGTTGTGGCAGCTCGAAGCGATTGAAAAAGCCGCGCTGAGCCAGCCGATCACTGTCTGGCTCAAGCTCGATTCGGGCATGCACCGGGTTGGCCTGCATCCGGCGGACTACCAGGCCGCCTACCGTCGTCTGCTTGCCAGTGGCAAGGTGGCGAAGATTGTCTTGATGAGCCACTTCGCCCGTGCCGATGAGCTGCACGATTCCAGCAGTACCGAGCAACTGGCGATATTCGACAAAGCCCGCCAGGGCCTGGTGGCGCAGATCAGCCTGCGCAACTCACCGGCGGTATTGGGTTGGCCGCAGATCCCCAGCGACTGGGTGCGCCCGGGCATCATGCTCTACGGTGCCACGCCCTTTGACGAGCCCAATGCCGTCGCCTCGCGCCTGCAACCGGTGATGACCCTGGAGTCGAAGATCATCAGTGTGCGCGAATTGCCCGCCGGCGAACCGGTGGGCTATGGTGCCCGTTTTGTGACCACGCAACCGACCCGGGTTGGCGTGGTCGCCATGGGCTATGCCGACGGCTACCCACGCCAGGCCCCCACCGGTACTCCGGTGCTGGTGGAGGGGCAGCGCAGCCAGTTGGTCGGGCGGGTGTCGATGGACATGCTGGCTGTCGACTTGACCCATATCCCCCAGGCCGGGCTCGGCTCGACTGTGGAGTTGTGGGGCAAGAACATCCTCGCCAGTGACGTCGCCAAGGCCGCCGACACGATTCCCTATCAGATTTTCTGCAACCTGCGGCGGGTGCCACGGCTCTATTCCGGGCATTGACGCACGGCGCGCGCTACCGAAAGTCGCTTCACCGCACAGGATTCGGGTCAAAGTGTTGTAAATACTGAACGCTGTCGCCATGATAACGCTCACTTTCCACACAACCTGATTCCCTGGAGGCTCCAGCATTGGACGTCGGTGAACGACTGCAAGCCATTCGTAAACTCAAAGGCCTTTCCCAGCGTGAACTCGCCAAGCGCGCGGGCGTCACCAACAGCACTATTTCGATGATCGAGAAGAACAGCGTCAGCCCCTCGATCAGCTCGCTGCGTAAGGTCCTTGGCGGGATTCCCATGTCCATGGTCGAGTTTTTCTCCGAAGAAATCCTTCAGGAGAAACCGACCCAGATCGTCTACAAAGCCAACGAACTGATCGACATCTCCGACGGCGCCGTGACCATGAAGCTGGTGGGCAGGGCACACCCGAGCCGGGCGATTGCCTTTCTCAACGAAATCTATCCGCCGGGCGCCGACACGGGTGAAGAGATGCTCACCCATGAGGGCGAGGAAACCGGGATCCTGGTAGAAGGGCGGCTGGAGCTGGTGGTCGGTGTCGAGACCTTCGTACTCGAAGCTGGCGACAGCTACTATTTCGAAAGCACCAAGCCCCACCGTTTCCGTAATCCGTTCGATGTGCCGGCGCGACTGATCAGCGCAGCCACACCGGCCAATTTCTAGAAAAAGGGCGCCAGGCCCGCCGGGCAAAGGCACACGGAGAATGTGCCGACATTGCAAACAAGACCCTTACGACTTTGGGGTTGTTTCAGTGTGACGGGCTTACCGCTATACTTGCGCCCGCCTGCAAACCGTGGCCGCAGGCGTGACTAGCCACCATTGAGGGTGTACGCGTGAACCTAATTATGAAAATGCTGGCTGCACCAGCAACCGTATTGGCCCTATGGGCAGTCAGTGCCCAAGCGGCGACCACCGACGAAATCGCCAAGCGCCTTGAACCGGTCGGCCAGGTCTGCGTTCAGGGGAAAGAATGCAAGGGCATGGAAGTTGCCACTGCCGCTGGCGGCGCGGGTGGTGCCAAGAAGCCGGCTGATGTGATTGCGAAACACTGCAACGCTTGCCATGGCACGGGCCTGCTGGGTGCGCCGAAAATCGGTGACAAGGCTGCCTGGAAAGAGCGCGCCGATCACCAGGGCGGTCTCGACGGCATCCTGGCCAAGGCCATCACCGGCATTAACTCCATGCCGCCAAAAGGCACCTGCGCCGATTGCTCGGATGACGACCTCAAGGGCGCCATCAAAGAGATGTCTGGCCTGTAATACGCCGACATCCTTCACAAAAAAGCCGCTTACGAGCGGCTTTTTTGCGTCCGCTGTTTTGCCAGGGCTGTTCATCGCAACCAAGACGCGGCAAGCTCGGTCCAACCCACATTCATGGAATGTCCAGGAGGGTCCGATGGTGCAGTTGTGTTCAATCGAACAGGCGGTGGATGACGTGCTCGAGCGTTTGCCCGCGCATATTCATCTCGGCATGCCCTTGGGGCTGGGCAAACCCAACCTGTTCGCCAACGCGCTGTACCGGCGCATCGCCCAACTGCCCGAGCGACAGCTGACCATCTACACCGCCCTGAGCCTGGGCCGACCAAACCTGGGCGATGGGTTGCAGAAACGCTTCCTCGAACCCTTTATCGAACGGGTCTTCGGTGATTACCCCGAACTGGATTACCTGGCCGACCTGCACCACGACAGCCTGCCGGCCAATATACGGGTCGAGCAGTTCTTCATGCAGCCCGGCAGCCTGTTGCACAGCGCGTCGGCCCAGCAGAACTACGTCAGCAGCAACTACAGCCACGCGGCCCGGGACATCAACGCGGCCGGCTTGAACCTGGTGGCGCAGTTGCTGGCGAGCGACCCACAGCACCCGGATCGCCTGAGCCTGAGCTGCAACCCGGACATCACCCTGGATCTGCTGCCGATGATCGCCAAGCGCCGGGCGGCCGGGGAGACCATCCTCCTGGTCGGCCAGGTACATAACGATTTGCCCTACATGCCGGGCGACGCGGAAGTCGGCATTGACACTTTCGACCTGCTGATCGACGAGAAGGACAATCACACATTGTTCTCTACACCGAACATGCCGGTGGGCTTCCAGGATCATCTGATCGGCCTGCACGCCAGTACCCTGGTGCGCGACGGCGGAACGCTGCAGATCGGCATCGGCTCCATGGGTGATGCATTGACGGCGGCCCTGCTGGCGCGCCAGGCCGATAACGCTGGTTACCAGGCGTTGCTGGCGGACCTGAACCTTAGCCAGTGGGCGCAACTGATCGAGCGCGAGGGCGGCGTCGAGCCGTTTGCCAAAGGGCTGTACGGTTGCAGCGAAATGTTCGTCAACGGTTTGCTGGTACTGGCCGAGGCGGGGATCATCCGGCGCAAGGTCTACCCCGACGAACCGACCCAGGAACGGGCCAACGCCGGGACCCTGGACGAGGCGGCGCAACCTGACGGCATCTGCATACACGGCGGATTCTTCCTCGGCCCGCAAAGTTTTTACGACCGTCTGCGCGAGTTGCCGCAAAGCCGTCGTCTCGAATTCAACATGACCCGCATCAGTTACATCAACGAGTTGTATGGCCAGGAGCAACTCAAGCGCCTGCAGCGCCTCGATGCCCGTTTCATCAACACGGTCTTCACCATGACCCTGCTGGGGGCCGGGGTGGCCGATCAGTTGGAAGATGGGCGGGTGCTCAGCGGCGTGGGCGGGCAGTACAACTTCGTCGCCCAGGGTCATGCGCTGGAGGGCGGGCGTTCGATCCTGCTCCTTCGCAGTTGGCGTGAGGCCGGAGGCGAGATCAGCTCGAACATCGTCTGGGAGTACGGCCATTGCACGATTCCCCGGCACCTGCGCGACATTGTGGTGACCGAGTACGGCATTGCCGACCTGCGGGGCAAGACCGATGCCGCGGTGATCGAGGCGCTACTGAACATCAGCGATTCACGTTTCCAGCCGGGATTGATCGAACAGGCGCAAAAAGCCGGCAAGTTGCCGAAGGATTTCCGTCTCGACCCACGATTCGCGGACAACACCTCGGAACGTTTACAGGCCATCCAGGCGCGGCACTCGAATCTATTCCCGGAGTACCCGCTCGGGTGTGATTTCGACGCCATAGAGCGGGACCTGTTGCGGGCGCTGAACTGGCTCAAGAGCAAATTCAAGCTCACCGAGATCCTGGAGTTGGGCAAGGCGGCGCTGGATGCGCCGCAGCCCTGGGAGTTTGCCGGGCATCTGGAGCGGATGCAGCTGACCAATCCCGAAGGACTGAAGGAGGAGTTGTTCCAGCGGTTGTTGCTTGCCGGGCTCAAGGCCACCGCGCCTTAACGGTGCGCACATTCCACTGTGGGAGCGAGCGAGCCTGCTCGCGATAGCGGTCTGTCGGGCACATTGATGTGACAGACAAATCGCTATCGCGAGCAGGCTCGCTCCCACAAGGTTATTCGATGAAGGTGACGACACCGTCCGCCAGGGACTTCACCCGAGCCAACGATTCAACACGGTAGCCCTGGGCATCCAGTTCCGCGCGCCCCCCCCCCTGGAACGACTTCTCGATCACGATCCCCAGCCCGGCCACGGTGGCGCCGGCCTGCTTGATGATGGAGATCAGCGCCTGGGAGGCTTTGCCGTTGGCGAGGAAGTCATCGATGATCAGCACCCGGTCGCTGCTGGTCAGGTGGCGCGGGCTGATGGCGACGGTGCTTTCGGTTTTCTTGGTGAACGAATACACGGTGGCCGACAGCAGGTTCTCCGTCAGGGTCAGGGACTGTTGCTTGCGAGCGAAGATCACCGGCACGCCGAGGTTCAGCCCGGTCATGATCGCCGGGGCAATGCCCGAGGCTTCGATGGTGACGATCTTGGTGATGCCCGAGTCCTTGAACAGCGCCGCGAATTCATCGCCGATCAGCTTCATCAACTGCGGGTCGATCTGGTGGTTGAGGAACGCGTCGACTTTCAGAACCTGGTCGGAAAGCACGATGCCTTGCTCGCGAATTTTCTGGTGCAGGGCTTCCATGAAGCCTCCTCTGGTGACGTCTTCAGCGTCTGGATTGGGTAAAAAGCGTGGTGGAAAAAGTAGTCGATTCTAGCGCTTTAACATCGCGCGTATATCCGCCAGGGCGCTGTTGCCGCGCACGACTTTGACTTCCGTCGGCGTGTCGTCGTTGCCTTCCCAGGCCAGGTCGTCCGGCGGCAGCTCATCGAGAAAACGGCTGGGGGCGCAGTCGATCACTTCACCATATTGCTTGCGCTTGGCGGCGAACGTGAAGGCCAGTGTCTGACGGGCCCGGGTAATCCCGACGTAGGCCAGGCGCCGTTCTTCTTCGATGGTATCGGCCTCGATGCTGGAGCGGTGTGGCAGGATCTCCTCTTCCATGCCCATGATGAACACATAGGGGAACTCCAGGCCCTTGGAGGCGTGCAGCGTCATCATTTGCACGCCTTCGGCGCCGTCTTCCTCTTCCTGCTGGCGCTCGAGCATGTCCCGCAGTACGAGTTTGCCGATGGCGTCCTCGACCGTCATGTCGCCGTCTTCGTCTTTTTCCAGGGTGTTCTTCAACGCCTCGATCAGGAACCAGACGTTGCCCATGCGGTAATCGGCAGCCTTGTCGCTGGAGCTGTTGGTGCGCAGCCAGTTCTCGTAGTCGATGTCCATCACCATGCTGCGCAGTGCCGAGATCGGATCTTCCCCGGCGCACTGCTCGCGGACCTTGTCCATGAAGCGCTTGAAGCGCGCCAGGCGATCGGTGAAGCGGCTGTCCAGATGCTCGCCCAGGCCGATTTCGTCGGTGGCGGCGTACATCGAGATCTTGCGCTCGGTGGCGTAGTTACCGAGCTTTTCCAGGGTGGTCGAACCGATTTCCCGGCGCGGCACGTTGATCACCCGCAGGAAGGCGTTGTCGTCGTCCGGGTTCACGATCAGGCGGAAGTAGGCCATCAGGTCCTTCACTTCCTGGCGTCCGAAAAAGCTGTTGCCCCCCGACAGGCGATAAGGGATCTGGTGATGCTGCAGCTTCAGCTCGATCAGCTTGGCCTGGTAGTTGCCGCGATACAGGATCGCAAAATCGCTGTACGGCCGGTCGGTGCGCAGGTGCAGGCTGAGGATTTCCATGGCCACGCGCTCGGCTTCGGCGTCTTCGTTGCGGCAACGGATCACGCGGATCTCGTCACCGTGGCCCATTTCGCTCCACAGTTGCTTTTCGAACTCGTGGGGGTTGTTGGAAATCAGCACGTTGGCACAGCGCAGGATGCGGCTGGTGGAGCGGTAGTTCTGCTCCAGCATCACCACTTTGAGCGATGGATAGTCTTCCTTGAGCAGCATCAGGTTTTCCGGCCGCGCGCCGCGCCAGGCATAGATCGACTGGTCGTCGTCGCCTACCACGGTGAACTGGTTGCGTTTGCCGATCAGTAGCTTCACCAGCAGGTACTGGCTGGCGTTGGTGTCCTGGTATTCGTCCACCAGCAGGTAGCGGACCTTGTTCTGCCATTTTTCGAGGATGTCGGCGTGGTCCTGGAACAGCTTGACCGGCAACAGGATCAGGTCGTCGAAATCCACCGCGTTGAACGCCTTGAGCGTGCGCTGGTAGTGGGTGTAGACGATGGCGGCGGTCTGCTCCTTGGGGTTGCGGGCGTTTTCCAAGGCTTCTGGCGGCAGGATCAGGTCGTTTTTCCAGGCGCCGATCATGTTCTTGATCTCGTCCACGCCGTCGTCGCCCGAGTATTCCTTCTGCATGATGTCGGTCATCAGGGCCTTGACATCGGTCTCGTCGAAAATCGAGAAGCCCGGTTTGTAGCCCAGTCGCGCGTGTTCCTTGCGGATGATGTTCAGGCCCAGGTTGTGGAAGGTACAAACCGTCAAGCCACGGCCCTCACCGGCGCGCAGCAGGCCGCCGACCCGCTCCTTCATTTCCCGGGCGGCCTTGTTGGTGAAGGTCATGGCGACGATGTACTGGGCGCGGATGCCACAATTCTGGATCAGGTGCGCGATCTTGCGGGTGATTACGCTGGTCTTGCCGGAGCCTGCGCCGGCGAGCACCAAAAGAGGGCCGCCGACATAGTTCACGGCTTCTTGCTGCCGGGGATTGAGTCGGGACATGACAGAGTCAGGGATTCGTTTGCGAAATGGGCCGGCATTTTAACAGGCTCAGAGAATTGTGCTGCTCTGTCCGACTTGTGACGCACACCGCATTGTCATTTGCCGCTTCTGCTACTTTCACGCAGGATGTGGGGCCAATTGCGTCCAGCACAGGATTTCGAGTGGAAAAAACCACCGGAAGCGCGTGTTTGAGAACCATTGGCATTGGTCATTGCCCATCGGCGCGTCATAATGCCCGGCGCCTACCACCTTGCAGAGTCTAGGGAGTCAGCTTGTCAACGCCTGTCGAACCCTTGCGTTTGCTGTTATTGGCCCAAGAGCCTGCGTGGTCAGCAATATTGCGCGAGTGCCTGGCGCCCATGGGGCCCTCGGTCGTGTTGATCAGCGCCCCGAGCTGGGAGTCAGTCAGCAGCCTGTTCGAAGATAACCGCAACGCGGTACTGCTGACCGTTGCGGCGTTACAACCGGCGCCGGGCCGTTGCAGCCTGCCCACTATCCTGTTGCTTGAGCACGAACCGGCGCTGGCCCCCGACGGCGTCAGCGACTGGTTGGTGCGTGATGCCCTCGACACCGCGACCCTGCGTCGTTGCCTGCGCCATGTGCGCGAACGTGGCGTGCTGGAAAACACCTTGCAGCGCCTTGCCGAACAGGACCCGTTGACGGGCATTGCCAATCGCCAGGGTTTCCAGACGCTGCTGGCGGCACGTCTGGCGGAAAACGATGGCCGGGGCCTGGCCCTCGGTCACCTGGACCTGGACAACTTCCGTCACGCCAACGACGCCCTTGGCCATCAGGCCGGTGATCGCTTGATCCTGCAAGTGGTGTCGCGACTCAAGAGCTCGCTCGAGGCCGGCGATCAATTGGCGCGCTTGGGCAGCGATGAATTCGCCCTGCTGATCGACACCCGCCGCGCGCCACAACGGGCCGAGTGGATGGCCGAGCGCATTACCGAAGCCTTGGCCGAGCCCTATTGGGTGGACGGTGAAAGCCTGCTGATCGGTTGCAGCCTGGGCGTTGCCCACGCTCGTGCCCAGGCCGGCGCCGATCCGCTGATGTGGCACGCCCACATCGCCATGCAGCAGGCCAAGAGCACCCAGGGCTGCACCTTTCATATCTTCAACGAGCGCATCAACCGCAACGCCCGCAGCCTCGCCGACCTGGAAAGCGAACTGCGCCGGGCACTGCGCCGTGACGAGTTGGAGCTGCATTACCAGCCACGGCTGAACCTCGATGGCGGCCACATTGTCGGCCTCGAAGCGTTGGTGCGCTGGCGTCATGGCGAACGCGGATTGTTGCCACCGAGTGAGTTCGTGCCGCTGGCCGAACAGAGCGGCCTGATCGTGCCACTGGGCTACTGGGTGATTTCCCGGGCGCTGCGGGACATGCAGGCCCTGCGCGAGCGGGGGCTGGCGCCGTTGCACATGGCGGTCAACCTGTCGTTCCGGCAGTTCCAGGACAGCCAGTTGCTGCCGACCCTGAGCCGACTGATTGCCGAACGGGGGGTCGAGGCGCAATGGCTGGAATTCGAACTCACCGAAACCGCCGTCATGCGCCGCAGCGAGCTAGTCAAGCAGACCATGGATGCCCTGGGTCGCCTGGGGGTGCGCTTCTCCCTGGACGACTTCGGCACCGGGTTCTCCTCGTTCGTGCACCTCAACAGCCTGCCCATCGCCTTGCTCAAGATCGACAAGAGCTTCGTCGGCGGCATGGAGCAGCGCGAAGAGAATCGCAAGCTGGTGCACGCCATGATCAACCTGGCCCACAACCTCAACCTGGAGGTGGTGGCTGAAGGTGTGGAAACCCGGGAGCAACTGGACCTGCTGCGCGGCTTTGGTTGCGACCAGGTACAGGGCTTTTTGATCAGCAAGCCGTTGCCGCTGCCTGAATTGGTTGAATACCTGACATTCGATGGCAATCAGCAGTCCACACTGGAAATGAGCTAATACAAATTCCTGTGGGAGCGAGCCTGCTCGCGATAGCGGTAGACCAGTCGGCAGCTATATTGACTGACACATCGCCATCGCGAGCAGGCTCGCTCCCACAAGGGATGCTCACTCAGTCTGAACGACCTCGAAACGTTGCTGCCCAGGCTCACTGCGAATCATCCGCTTCATCTTCCACTCAAACGCCAGGGTCAGGCTCACGGCCGCGCAAGCCAGCCCCAGGGCCAGGCCCCACCAGACGCCGGTCGGCCCCCAGTTGAGGTGAAATGCCATCCACCACGCCGACGGCGCGCCAATCAGCCAATAGCATCCCAGGCCAACCAGGAAGGTGGTCTTGGCGTCCTTGAGTCCGCGGATGCAGCCCATGGCAATGGTTTGCGTGCCGTCGAACAGCTCGAACCATGCCGCCACGGCCAGCAGGCTCACGGCCAGGTTGATCACGTCGCGGAACGCCGGGTCGTCGTGGTCCAGGAACAGGCCGACCAATTGATGGGGCAGCAACCAGAACACCATGGCGAACGCCAGCATGGCCGCCGCGCCAAAGCCAATCCCGACCCGACCGGCCAGGCGCGCCATCGGCAACTGCCCGGCGCCGTAGTGTTGGCCGATGCGCATGGTGATGGCGTAGGACATCCCCGCCGGCACCATGAACGCCACCGAGACGATTTGCAGGGCGATCTGGTGGGCGGCCAACGGTGTGCTGCCCATGGTGCCCATGCACAGCGCGGCGAACGCAAACAGCCCGACTTCCACCGCGTACGTGCCACCAATCGGCAGGCCCAGGCGCCACAGTTCCTTGAGGTATTGGCGATTGGGCCGCGACAGGCCGTCGAGCAGGGGGTAGGCACGGTAGGCCGGGTGCCGATGGATGTGCCAGGCCAGTGCCAGGGCCATGCAGTTGGCGACGATGGCCGTGACCAGGCCGATCCCCATCAGGCCGAGTTTCGGCAGGCCGAACATGCCGGTGATGAGCGCGTAGTTGAGCAGGAAGTTGGCCACCGTGCCGCCGAGGCTGATCACCATGACCGGTGTGGCCCGGCCAATGGCGCTGGTGAAGCCGCGCAGGGCCATGAAGCTCAGATAGCCGGGCAGGGCGAACGGCAGCGCCAGCAGGAACTGTCCGGCGGAGAGTACGTTGGTTTCGGTCTGGCCGAACATCAGCAGTACGGGCTTGAGGTTCCACAGCAGCAACCCGGCCATCAGCGCCATCAGCCAGGCCAGCCACAGCCCGGCCTGGGTCAGCCGGGTCGCGCCTTCGACATCGCCCGCGCCCTGGCGGATCGCGACCAGGGTGCCCACCGCGGCGATCACGCCAATGCAGAAGATCGACACGAACGAATAAGTGGCCGCCCCGAGCCCGCCGCCGGCCAGGGCTTCGGGGCTCAGGCGCGCCATCATCACGGTGTCGGTGAGCACCATCAGCATGTGCGCCAACTGTGAGGCAATCAACGGCCCCGCCAGCCGCAGGATGGCCCAGAGTTCGGTACGCACAGGATGCCGCATGATCATCACGCTCCATGTTCAAACAAGGCAGTAAAGCGACGATTCTCGGCGCTCTCGGCCGATTGCACAAAAGGATAAAAAAGATCGCTGGCATGATTAAAACTCATGCTGGATGGGTTTCTGGTAGGGTTGGCAAACAACGCCATGGAGCTTTTGCGATGTCTCGTCGTCTTCCGCCTCTTTATGCGCTGCGGGCATTCGAAGCCGCGGCGCGCTACAGCTCGTTCACTCGGGCCGCTGAAGAGCTGTCGATCACCCAGAGCGCGGTCAGCCGGCACATTCGCACGCTGGAAGATCACTTTGCCTGCCGGCTGTTCCAGCGCAGCGGGCGCAACCTGCAACTGACCGAGGCGGCGCGGTTGCTGTTGCCGGGGGTACGTGAGGGCTTCATGGCGCTGGAGCGGGCCTGTCATACCTTGCATGGCGAGGATGGCATCCTGCGCATGAAAGCGCCTTCCACACTGACCATGCGCTGGTTGTTGGCGCGCCTGAGTCGCTTCCGGCATTTGCAGCCCGGCAACGAAGTACAACTGACCAGTGCCTGGATGGACATCGATTCGGTGGACTTCAACGTCGAGCCCTTCGATTGCGCCGTATTGCTGGGCAACGGGCACTTTCCCGCCGACTGGGAGGCCAGTTTGCTGTTTCCCGAGGAGTTGATCCCGGTGGGCGCGCCGAACCTGTTGAATGACCAGCCCTGGGATGTGGCGCGGTTGGCCAGCGCTGAACTGCTGCATCCCACGCCGGATCGCCGGGACTGGCGCAACTGGCTGCAGCGCATGGGCCTGTCCGACAAGGTTTCGCTCAAGGGGGGACAGGTGTTCGATACCCTGGAGCTGGGCATGATCGCGGCGGCACGCGGCTATGGTGTTTCCATGGGCGACCTGCTGATGGTGGCCGAGGATGTCGCCCAGGGGCGCCTGAGCTTGCCATGGCCGACCGCTGTCGCCAGCGGTGAACACTATTACCTGGTCTGGCCAAAAACCCGCCCGGGTGGTGAACGTTTGCGCCGGCTCAGCGACTTCCTTCAGGGTGAAGTAAAGGCCATGCAATTACCTGACGTGCAGCGTTTGGGCTGAAACGTTGTAGTTGGCGTGATAGCCGCTTGGCATTAATCCTTGCGAACCGCTCAAGTATTTGGCTTTGCCGCCGAATCCGTGAGCATGGAACCTTCGTGCAGAAAGGGCCAACTTTCACCTCACCCGAATAGAATGCCGAGCGTGCGAGCGTGATCAGGATGATCCGGTCTCTCGGCCAGGAGCCGTCATGTCTCAACCCCGTGCCCGGATCGCCTCACAGCTAGGCCTTGCCCTCGCTGTGATATTGGCGATCGTGATCTCCGGCAGTACCGTTTTCGCCCTGCGTTCGCTGGACACTGCCAACCTCGCCACCCGTGAAGAGCACCTGGCCAGCGAAGCGCGTCTGATGGCCGATCAGCTCAATACGTTCCACAGTACCTTGCGCGAGAGTACTCAACGGTTGGCCGGCCTGTTCGAAAAGCGCTTCAGCGCCGGCCTGAGCGTGCATCCGGACCAGCCGGTGACGGTGGCGGGCGTACAAACCCCCGGCTTGAGCCTGGGCGGCGAAGTGTTGAACAACAACTTCAAGGAAGTGGATGACTTCAAAGCGATGACCGCCGGGGTTGCCACGGTTTTCGTGCGCAGCGGCGACGATTTCATCCGCGTCAGTACCTCAGTCAGCAAACAGGACGGTACGCGGGCCATCGGTACCGTGCTCGACCGTGCCGGCCCGGCCTACGGTCCGGTGATCAGCGGGCAGAGCTACATCGGTCGAGCCCTGCTTTTCGGACGCTTCTACATGTCGCAGTACACGCCCGTACGCGACAGCAGCGGCAAGATCATTGCCGTGTTGTACGTAGGCTTCGACTACACCGACGCGCAGAATGCGCAGTTCGAGAACCTCAAGCGCTTCCGCATCGGCCAGACCGGTTCGCTGGCCTTGCTGGATGAACAGAACAAATGGCTGGTGCCGCCGGCCGGCGTGCAGGCGCTGGACCAGGCGAGCGCGACCATCGTTGGGCTGGTCAAGAAACCGGGCAAGGGGGCGTTCTGGACCGATACCGCCGAAGATTTCTACAGCGTTGCCGTACCGTTCGAGGGCGGGCCGTGGGCGGTGGTGGCGAGCATGCCGAAAGCCGAGATTCGCGCCGTGACCTGGAGCGTCGGTACTCAGCTGGCCATTGGCAGCCTGCTGGCGATGTTGTTGGCGGTGGGCTCGGCGATGTGGCTGTTGCGTAGCAAACTGGCGCCGCTCGGCGATCTGGTTCGCCAGGCCGAAGCCTTGGGCGCTGGCGACCTGAGCGTGCGCTTGAATGTGTCGAGTCATGATGAGATCGGTCAGTTGGCCCGTGCCTTCAACCAGATGAGCCAGGCCTTGTCGACCATGGTCGAGCACATCCGCAAGGCCTCCCAGGAGGTCAACAGCCGCGCCCAGGCGCTGTCCGGATTGTCCAGTGGGGCGTATGAAGGCATGGAGCAGCAGTCCGGCGAAATCACCAGCATGGCCGGCGCGGTGGAAGAGTTCAGTGCGACCTCATTGAACATTGCTGACAACATGGGCAACACCGAGCGCCTGGCCCAGGAAAACGCCCAGCAAACCCGCATTGGCCGGACCTCTATGGATGAAGCGTCGTCGTCCCTGGAACAGATCGCCGGTGCGCTGAACAGCACCGCCACGGTCATCAATACCTTGGGCCAGCGTTCGCAGGAAATCGGCGGTATCGTTGGCGTTATCACCTCGATCGCCGAGCAGACCAACCTGCTGGCCTTGAACGCCGCCATCGAAGCCGCCCGCGCAGGCGAGCAGGGCCGTGGTTTTGCCGTGGTGGCCGATGAAGTCCGCAGCCTGGCATCTCGCACCCGCCAGGCCACCGACGAAATTTCCAGCATGATCAACAGCATCCAGCAGGAAACCGGCAATGCCATCAGCACGATGGAGCAGGGCAACCTGTTGATGCAGGAAGGCCTGTCGCGCAACGCCAACGTGGCCTCGGCCCTGGCGCGCATCGACGAGCAAAGTCGCTCGGCCGGCCAGCAATTTGCGGCGATTACCACCGCCACCCAGGAACAAAGCAGTACTGCGACCTTGCTCAGCAGTAACCTGCAAAGCATCGCCATGGCCAACAGCGAACAGCGGCAAGTGGTCTCGAACCTGGCACTCACCGCCAAGGAACTGGAAAAACTGGCCCAGGACCTGCGCCAAGAGGTCGATCGGTTCCGCTGAAGCGTCTTGCACCGCTGTCACGAGCAAGCTCACCCAGACCTCCTGTGAGTGAGCTTGCTCGCGATGACGGCAGCCCCGTCCACATCATCTCAATCTGACCCACCGCTATCGCGAGCAAGCTCGCTCCCACCGAAAACTTCCAACCCGCTGGTCGTTGCTTTTTAAGGATATTGCTGTTTTTAAGCTTGCTGAAACGTTTCTTCAAGTCTATAAAAACCGCACAACTCCAATAAAAGGTCGTGACCATGACTCCGCTCAAACTCCTCGTTACCCTTGGCGCTCTAAGCGCTGCCTCCCATGCGATGGCTTGGGATTACGTCCTGCTGGATACGGATAAAGCCGCTCAACCCTGGCAAATCACCAGCCAGCAACTGGGCGTGAAGACCGGCAAGCCCTTTTCCGTGACGATGCGCACCTTGCACGGTGGCCGCCAGGAAGGCGTCAGCATCGTCGACATCGACAACGGTACCCTGAAGCTTTCCGTCGTCCCGACCCGCGGCATGAACGTGCTGCAGGCTTCGGTCGGGAATGTGCGCATGGGCTGGGATTCGCCCGTCAAGGAAGTGGTCAATCCGGCGTTCATTGAGCTCAATGGTCGAGGCGGACTGGGCTGGCTCGAAGGTTTCAATGAACTGGTGACTCGCTGTGGCTACGAATGGGTCGGCCATCCCGGCATGGACAATGGTGAGCTGCTGACCCTGCATGGTCGTGCAGCCAACATCCCGGCCAACAAGGTCACTTTGCACATCGATGAAAAACCTCCGTACGCCATCACATTGCGAGGCGAGTTGAAGGAGCAGGCCTTCAAGAAGGTCGATTTCTCGGTGCAGACCGAACTGGTCACCGAGCCGGGCAGTGTGGCTTTCACCCTCAACGACACGCTGACCAACAACGGCGACTATCCAAAGGAATACCAAGCGCTCTATCACAGCAATTTCAGCACGCCGTTCCTGGAGCAGGGCGCTCGTTTCGCGGCACCGGTCAAGCAGGTCTCGCCGTTCAACGACAAGGCCAAGGGCGACTTGCCCGATTGGCAAACCTACCGGGCCCCGACCAAGGATTACGACGAAACCGTCTATAACGTCGTGCCCTACGCCGACGCCAAGGGCGACACCCTTACCGTGCTGCACAACAAGGCCGGCAGCCTCGGGGTATCGGTAGGCTTCAACACCAGCACGCTTCCCGTGTTCTCCCTGTGGAAAAACACCGATACCCAAGGCCAGGGCTACGTGACCGGGCTGGAGCCAGGCACCAGTTTTTCCTATAACCGCCGGTATCAGCGACCACTGGGCCTGGTTCCCATGATCGCGCCGAAAGAGCACAAGCAGTTCCAGATCCACTACAGCCTGCTGGCGGATAAGGGCGCCGTGGATAAAGCCCTCAAACGCATCGATGAAATCCAGGGTGGCCGGGAAACCGAGGTGCGGGGCACGCCGCTGGTGGACCTGAGCAAGCCGTGACGCACTTCAGGGCGTAGCGGGCCGATACTGCAACGCCTCGGCCAAGTGCTCCCGACTGATCCGATCCACCCGCTCAAGGTCTGCCAACGTACGGGCGACCTTGAGCAGGCGGTGGGCGGCTCGCAGCGACAGGGTCAGTCGTTCGCAAGCGGTTTCCAGCCAGGTTTCATCGAGTGCGGATAGTTTGCAATGCCGACGCAAGCCCGGCAGATCCAGGAATGCGTTGGCACAGCCCTGGCGTTTTTGCTGGCGTTCCCGGGCTTCGGCCACGTGCTCGGCGACGGTGGCCGTATCGGCACCGGGTTCGCTTTTGGGATTCAACGCCGTGGCCTCGCGGGCGACCGTCAGGTGCAGGTCGATGCGGTCCAGCAGGGGGCCGGAGAGCTTATTGCGGTAGCGCTGCACCATGTCTGGCGTACAGGAGCAACGGCCGCTGGGCTCGCCTAGGTATCCACAGGGGCAGGGATTCATTGCTGCCACCAACTGGAAACGCGCCGGGAAGCGGACTCGGTCGCGGGCACGAGAAACCACGATGTGCCCAGACTCCAGCGGCTCCCTCAAGACCTCCAGCACCCGGCGGTCGAACTCTGGCAGTTCATCTAAAAACAACACGCCATGGTGGGCGAGGGTGATCTCCCCTGGCTGCGGTTTTGACCCGCCACCCACCAGCGCGGGACCGGAAGCCGAGTGGTGGGGCTGGCGAAACGGCCGTTGCGGCCAATGGCTCAACGGCACGCAACTGGCCACCGACTGGATGGCCGCGACCTCCAGGGCCTCACTTTCCGCCAACGGCGGTAACAGCCCCGGCAAACGGCTCGCCAGCAGTGTCTTGCCGGTGCCCGGTGGCCCGCTGAACAGCAGGTTATGAGCTCCCGCGGCGGCGATCAGCAGTGCCCGCTTGGCCCCGGCCTGGCCTTGCACTTCATTCAGGTCGGGGTAGGGTTTGCTGGCCGAGAGCAGTCCATTGGAAACGAAAGGCTCGACCGGCGTGTGACCGTTGAAATGCGCCACCGCTTCGAGCAGATGATCCACGGCGATCACCTTCAGCCCCGAGGCCAGGCAGGCTTCCTCGGCATTGGCCCGTGGTACCACCAGCATGCGCCCGGCCTTGCGCGCCGCCAGTGCCGCGGGTAACACCCCGCGCACCGGACGCACCGCGCCGGACAATGCCAGCTCACCGAGGCATTCCACATCGTCAAGCGTCAGGGTTGGCACCTGCACGCTGGCCGACAGGATCCCCAAGGCAATGGCCAGGTCGAAGCGCCCGCCGTCCTTTGGCAGATCTGCCGGAGCCAGGTTCAGGGTGATGCGCCGCGCCGGGAAATTCAGCCCCGAATTGATGATCGCGCTGCGCACCCGATCCTTGCTTTCCTTTACCGCCGCCTCTGGCAGACCCACCATCGTCAGCGATGGCAAGCCGTTGGCCAAGTGAACTTCAACGGTAACGGCAGGAGCCTCGACCCCGACTTGGGCGCGGCTGTGGACAATGGCGAGCGACATGAATCGTTCCTTGAGTGAAGGGGGCGCCGCGTCCTGCGGCTCTCGAAGGTTAGTCGTGGGGATGAACGTGGGCGCGGAAATTGAGGGAGGAAAATTTGGCAGGATGTTGCGACAGTCAGTGACAGTCGAGGGGCGGCAAGCGCGATACGATTCAGCAAATGCCATCCTTCACCCGCCCAAGCGAAATGCCCGGGACCGGCCTAGACTCCGATTTGCCTAGTCGGCACTTGGCTGTATCAACGGCACAGGGAGGAAGTGGCCATGAACGATCTGCTGGCTCTGTTAACCGACAAGCGTTTCATGCCCCACGGGCATTGCTATATGTGGCGTCCGGACCTGCTGTGGACCAATGTGATCGCCGACGGCTTGATCACTTTGTCCTACGTCACCATTCCCTTCACCCTCCTGTACTTTATCCACAAGCGCAAGGATGTGCCGTTCGATTGGATGCTGGCGGCCTTTGGCGTGTTTATCCTGGCCTGCGGCACCAGCCATGTGATGGAGATCCTGACTATCTGGCAGCCCTATTACTGGCTGTCGGCGCTGGTCAAGGTGATCACCGCGATTGCCTCCGTGATTACCGCCATCCTGCTGGTCCGGTTGGTGCCGGCGGCGCTGAAGATTCCCAGCCCGCAGCAATTGGCCAAGGTCAACGACGAGTTGCGCGAGGCGCAGGCCGAACTGGTCACCACCGCCCGCCGGGCCGGCATGGCGGAGATCGCCACCAACGTGCTGCACAACGTGGGCAATGTGCTCAATAGCGTCAATGTGTCAGCCCAGGTCCTGTACGAGAAGGTGCATACATCCAAGGGCCCAGGAGTAGCCAAGGTCGTCCAACTGATGAGGGAGCATCCCGATGACCTCGGCGATTTCATCAGCAGCGACCCTAAAGGTCGCGCGCTACCCGACTATCTCGACAAACTGGCCGATGCGCTGGCCATCGAACAGCAGGCGATGATCGCCGAGTTGGCGCAGTTGACCCGCAGAATCGACCATATCAAGGAAATCGTCGCCACCCAGCAGTCCTACGCCGGCAACTCCAGCGTATTGGAGCCGGGCTCGCTGCGAGAGTTGGTCGAGGATGTCGTACGCATTTGCGATGTATCCCTGACCCGCCACCACATCACGCTGATCAAGGAATTCATCGATATCCCGCAAATGCCGCTGGACAAGCACCGAGTGCTGCAGATCCTGGTCAATCTGATCAACAACGCCAAGCAGGCGCTGGACGCGGGTACGAATCGGCCGCCGCAGATCATCCTGCGCCTGAAGGTCGTTGACGATGGGCGCGTGCGGGTCGAGGTCGAGGACAACGGCGAGGGGATTGCGCAGGACAACCTGGCGCGGGTGTTCGAGCACGGCTTCACCACGCGTGTCGACGGCCACGGCTTTGGTTTGCACAGCTGCATTCTGGCGGCGCACGAGATGGGGGGCGATCTGACCGCGCAGAGTGCCGGGCCGGGCAGCGGCGCGCTGTTTAGCCTGGAGCTGCCGCTGACCCCGGCCCCCTCTCAGCGGGCGGCGGAGGGTTGAACAGGCTTTACACCTCCCTCAGCAATTGATCGGCGATCCGTATGCTCAGTGCGGCCCCTGTCAGCGTGGGGTTCACGCAGGATGATGACGGCATCACGCTGGTCCCGGCGATAAACAGATTGGCGTGGTCGTGGCTGCGGCAGTCGCGGTCGACCACCGAGTTTTTCGGATCGTTACCCATGATGGTGGTGCCCATGATGTGCTGACGGTTCTGGAAGTTGACGTCGGTGCTGAGGATGTCGGCGTCGAGCAGGTGGGCGAACTGCTTGAGGTCCTCCAAGGCCTTTTCCTTGCCCGCGTGCCAGTAGTCGGGAACGCTGTAGTAGATCTCCGGCACCGGCAGGCCAATCGCGTCGAAGCGGGTCTTGCTCGGAGTGACGCGGTTTTCCGGCAGCGGCAGGGTTTCGAAGTCCACTGCCCAGTTCAAGGAGCGCGCCGACTGCAGGCGGATCTGTTCGTCGAGCTTGGAGCCCAGCACGCCCTTGGCGATCAGGTTGGTGGTGATCTGCGAGGTGGGCACCGTGTTGCGCACCTTGATCTTGTAGCTCGGGTAATCCTTGCGGAAGGCGCCGTCGCGGCTGTTCAGGTAGACCAGCAACTGGGTCGGTCCCTCGCCGGGCCACATGTCCTCCTTGGTCATCACGTTCATGCTCACGCCGGTGTGGTCCATCAGGTTGCGGCCGACCTGGTCGGAGGTGTTGGCGATGCCGTTGGGGTATCGCTCGGACGTGGACATCAGCAACAGCTTCGGCGATTCGATGCCATAGGCCGCCAGCACGAAGTAGCGGGCGGTCAGGCGATGCTGGGTCTTGTCCGGGCGCATGTACCAGATCGCGGTGATCTTGCCGTCGTCACCAGCCTCGATCCGGTACACCACCGAGTTGTCCAGGACCTTGGCGCCATGGCGCTCGGCCTCGTCGATGTGCATCGAACCGTCGTACTTGGCGGCAATCGGGCAGACCGGGTTGCAGTTGTTGTTGCCCGCGCACGGCGGACGCTTGCCATAGGGGCGGGTGGCGCGTCCGTTGGGTTCGAGGATCGGGTTGTAGCCGCCCTTGCTCAACAGGCTCGAGAGACGCTTGAACATGTAGCTGGGCTTGAGGCCTTCCATCGGGTAAGGGATCGAGCGCGGTGGATAGGCCGCGCCACCCTGGCCGCTTTCATCCTGGCCGTCGACCCCGGACACACCCAGCTCGGTCTCGGCGCGGGCGTAGAAAGGCTCCAATTCGTCATAGCTGATTGGCCAGTCACGCCCGCGCCCGTAGAGGGCGTTGAGGCGGAAGTCGTTGGGCAGCATGCGCCACAGCGAGGAACCGAAGTGCCAGGTGGTGCCGCCGACCACCCGTAGGTAGGAGGTGTTGTACTTCACCGGGCCGACCTGCTGCAGGTAGTCGCCATAGGTGGAAGGTGCGTGGGGCAAGCTTGGATAGGGCGAACCGGCGCCTTGCAGCTTGGCATTGGCCAGTGAGAGCTTGACCGGCGCATTGCGGAAGGTTTCGACGATGTCGCGGCGGTTCACCCGCGGGCCCGCTTCGAGAACGATCACGGACTTGTTCGACTTGGCCAGCTCGCTGGCAATCAAGCCACCCATCACGCCGGAGCCGATGACGACCACATCGGCGTCGTAAACAACGCTGCTCATAGTTTGAAATCCTGCGTGTCGGCTGGCTTGGCGCCCCAGGAGTCGGGGCCGCCACCGTAGGTTGGAATGATGAGAATGCCGTGGGTCGGGCGATACATCAGCGCCTCGGAGTAACTGATCAGTTCGGCATCGGCGAGCTCGCCGACGATGCCCAGGTACCAGGCCGAAATGATGCTGGTGGCCGTCGCTTTCAACGATGGGTCCGGGTTGGCCTGGGCCAGGTATTCATCCACATGCTTGAAGCCCTGCCCGTCGACCAGTTGCCTGAGGGCGCCGACATTGCCACTGAAGTTCGGTGCGCGCCGGCTCAGGGCGCGGTAGTAGCGCGCCGCCAGGACCGGGTTGACCGGACGGCTGACCAGGAATTGCGACAGGGCGATAAAGTCCTGGTCGCCCTCGGCCATCACCGATTGCCAGGGGCCGAGGCCTCCGACCAAGGCCACCAGGCCCAGGGTGACCGACCCGCGCAGCAGGCCGCGGCGGGATAGGTGGTTGGTGGGGGTAGATGAAACGGGCATGTGTTTGTCGGTCATTGAAGTGTCCATTGCTCAGGCCTCCTGCAGCCGGCGACGAGCCTTGAGCCTGTAAAGCCCCAGGAGGATCAGCAGGCCGAGCACAACCAGTGCCGGTACGCTGTAGCGTGCCAGCACTGCGATGGGGGCCTTGGGTCCGCCTTCGCGAACCTGTGCCACATCGGCGGCAGTCACGTTCAATCCGGCGTTGCCGTAGCGGGACAGGACGTAGTTGCTGACATCGGCGATCTGCTGGTCGTCGAGACGATCGGTGAACAGCGCACCGGGACCGAAGGCCGGCATGTCGATTGCCACGCCGTCGACTTCGCGATGCACGCCGTAGACGATCGTCGCGATCAGGTTGTCGCGGCGGCTGGTCGCGGTGTTGTGGAACAGTGACGGATATTCACGGGTGCCCTCGCCGTTGGCCTGGTGACAGTTGGCGCAGGTGCCGCTGAAGATGTGCCAGCCCGGATTGTCCTGCGGCTTGCCGCCACGCAGGCTGAGTTCGTCGTTCGAGGCCTGACCGAAGGTATGGCGGGCCTGTTGCTCGCCGGTAGCGATCGGTGGGGTCTGCAGCAGATAGGCCGCGATGGCCTTGAGGTCATCTTCGCCAAGGTACTGCAGGCTGTGCTCGACCGCTTCGGCCATGGGCCCGGCAGCTTGCGCCTTGCCCTCTACATGGCCGCTGCGCAGGTAGGCAACGAGCTCATCGCTCGACCAGGCACCGATCCCGCTGGTCTTGTCCGAGGTGATGTTGGGTGCATACCAGGCTCCCAGTGAACCGCCGGAAAGCGCCTTGGCGTTATCCGCTGCCATCAGGGCATTGCGCGGGGTATGGCAGGTGTCGCAATGGGCCAGTGCGTTGACCAGGTAGTCACCGCGATTGACCTGCGCGGACTTGCCCGGATCCGCTTCGAAGCGTTTCTGGCTATGGAACAGGGCGTTCCAGCCGAGCATCGAGGCGCGAATGTTGAACGGAAAGTCGAGCTCGGTCTTGGGGCTGGGCGTATCCACCGGTGTGACTTCATGCATGAAGTACTGGTACAGGGCGGCGACATCGCTGTCGGTCATCTTCGCGTAGGAGGTATAGGGCATCGCCGGGTACAGGCGAGTGCCGTCCGGGGTCACACCGTCGCGCACGGCGCGGGCGAAGTCTGCCTGGCTGTAATGCCCGATGCCGGCGGTCTTGGAAGGGGTGATGTTCGTTGAGTAGATGACGCCCATTGGCGAGTTGAGTGGATAACCGCCGGCAAAGGGCTTGCCGCCGAGGGTGCTATGGCAGGCCACGCAATCGGCGGCCACTGCCAGTCGCTTGCCGGGCGAGGCGCTGGTATCGAGCGTTTCGCCATGGGCTGCCAGGCTGATCGTTATCAGGGCCAGGCACTCTGCAAGCTTCTTCCTCACGGGTTTGGCCTTGCGCACACCGGGCAATGGCTGACCCATCCTCTGCGGATGCATGTGTAACTCCTCACGGTGGGGCTTCGATGCACGTTCTTAGGTTCATTTCATAGAAATGGCCTAAGTCATACGATGTCTTATGTTGTGATCAATGTGTCACATGATGTAACATTTCTCAAGAAATATGGCTATAAGCCATCATTTAATTTTTTCATTAAATGTCTCTATCTCAAGTATTTCAGAAGATATTTGGCCTATGGCGTCGTGAGCGCAATGGGCAAAAAAGCGAGGAGGTCGCTCCATCAAGTTTGAAGGCGAGCAGGGAATTTAGCTTGTACGTTTGTGATGTTGTACGACGTCTTGCTCGAGGTTTATATCAGCGGCGATGGAGTCTGGACACAGGCCCTTTACCTGGCGTTACGCGGGGCAGGGAAATGCACACATAGCAGGGCTGCTGGACCAGCATCCCGTGAGGATCCACCGATGAACTGGCTCAATGACGCAAAATTATCAACCAAACTGATCACCTCGTTTTTCCTCTGCGCCCTGATCACGCTCGCCGTGGGCATGCTTGGCGTCAGTGGGGTTTCCGCACTGTCGACACGTTTGCAGGGGGTGTTCAACAACAACCTGGTCTCGGTTGCCAATACGTCGCAGACCAAGACCAAGGCGGTCGGCCAGACGCGCGACATGTACCGACTGTATGTCGCTACCGCCGGCAATGCTCCGCAGAGCATGAAGGATGAGTTTCTCGCTTCGATGAAAGCCAATCAGTTGGCCAGCGAAAAGGCTTTCGCCGATTACCGCAAAGGCAACCTGGCTGAAGACGAGCGCATCGCTGGCGACCAGATGGCCCGGGATTGGCCGGTCTACCAGG
This sequence comes from Pseudomonas bijieensis, assembly GCF_013347965.1. NCBI lineage: Bacteria > Pseudomonadati > Pseudomonadota > Gammaproteobacteria > Pseudomonadales > Pseudomonadaceae > Pseudomonas > Pseudomonas bijieensis. Next base: position 4,433,976 of record NZ_CP048810.1, read on the forward strand.
CCATGGTGCAGCAGTACGTGGCGATGATGGCGGCTGGCGACCTGGAGAACGGTCGCACCCTGTTGCTGGGTGACCTGCAGAAGACTTATCGCAAGGTGATGGACCAGTTGACCATCATGATCGACTCCAATGACCGTCAGATCAGCGAAGACGCCAAGGCCGCCACGCAGCAGGAGGCGACGGCCAAGACCGTGCTGTACAGCGGCATTGTCGTGGCGTTTATCGCCGCGCTGCTGTTGGGCATGTTTATCAGTCGCCTGATCAGTCGACCGATTGCCGTGGCGGTCGATTGCGCACAACGCATCGCCCAGGGCGATCTCACTCAGCACATCACCAGCAACAGTCGCGATGAGGCCGGCCAGTTGCTCAAGGCCTTGGGCGATATGCAGACGAGTTTGAAGGCCACCATCCAGCAGATTGCCAACGCTTCGGACCAATTGGCGTCTGCCGCCGAGGAGCTGACGGCGGTCACCGATGATGGCAGTCGTGCCTTGATCCGGCAGAATGACGAAATCCAGCAGGCCGCTACCGCCGTGACCGAAATGACTTCAGCGGTCGAGGAGGTGGCCCGCAACGCGGTCTCCACTTCACAGGCTTCGCAATCGACCAGCACGCAGGCCGGCGAGGGACGTGATCAGGCCCGTAGCGCGGTGCAGGCGATCGACACTGCGACCCAGGAAATCACCTCGTCCACCGGGCTGGTCAGGGATCTTGCCGTGCAGGTTCGCGATATCGGCAAAGTGCTGGATGTGATCCGCGGGATCGCTGAACAAACCAACCTGTTGGCGCTCAATGCGGCCATCGAGGCCGCTCGCGCCGGGGAGCAGGGCCGCGGTTTTGCCGTGGTGGCCGATGAGGTTCGTGCCCTGGCGGCACGTACCCAGGCGTCAACCGGTGAAATCGAGAGCATGATCCACGCGGTTCAGGACCGTGCCGACAGCGCGGTCGATGCCATGGGCAAGAGCCAGGCGCTGGTGACCGAGACCCAGAGCCTGGCCCGGGCCACGGGCGAGGCGCTGGAGCAGATCGCCGACGGCATCTCGCAGATCAATGACCGTAACCTGGTGATTGCCACGGCTTCCGAGGAGCAGGCCCATGTGGCCCGGGAGGTTGATCGCAACCTGGTGAATATCCAGGATCTCTCGACCCAGACCGCCGCTGGGGCGAACCAGACCAACGCTTCGAGTCAGGAGCTGTCCAACCTGGCCCTGTCATTCAATACACTGGTTGGCCGTTTCCGTCTCTGACCCGTCGGGCTGAATACGCCTGGGCTACCGGGCGTATGTCGCCGGCGTGCGGTTTATTCCTGGGCCGGAGCCAGTCGCGCTTCCAACTCCGCGACCTTGGCCTCCAGGCTTTCGAGCCGCGCCCGGGTCCGGGCCAGCACGACCATCTGGCTGTCGAATTCTTCCCGGCTCACCAGGTCCAGTTTGCTGAACCCGCTTTGCAGCAGAGCCTTGAACTGGCTTTCGATTTCGCTCTTGGGCAGCGGCGTGTCACCACTCAAGATGCGGGAGGCATGGCCGCTCAGGGCGTCGAGGAGGTCTTTGGGCGCAAGCATGGGCAGGTGTCCTGGAAACAATGGCGGGCAGTGTACCACGCAGTGTCTATAGTCAATTTGCAAGCAAGGATGCACGCTTTTCGCGCACGAGGCCGGGCATCGTCGCACTGTTGTTGTGCGTATCGCTGCGGTTCGTGGGGCGGAGCAAGCGGGCACGGTGGGTAAGAGACTGAAATCAGAGGGTTTGGGTACAGATGGCAAGGTTTCTGCTTAGAGGCTGATGACCCATGCACTGATGCAGTCGCTGTGACGAATGCAGTGCAGCAGGCGGAACGGGGAGTTTCGTCAGGATCGGTTAACTGGCACCTGTCGGGCAACTTGGGCCGACGATGCGTTACAAAGCCAGGCACTGCGCTTAGACTTGAGTCGGGTTTGTTTTCCTGGGGCAAGTCCACCAATTCGGGAGAAAGTTTCATGAAGCTAGTCACTGCCATCATCAAGCCGTTCAAGTTGGACGACGTGCGCGAGTCGTTGTCCGAGATCGGCGTGCAGGGCATTACCGTTACTGAGGTCAAAGGCTTCGGTCGGCAGAAAGGTCACACCGAGCTGTATCGCGGCGCGGAATACGTGGTCGATTTCCTGCCCAAGGTGAAGATTGATGTCGCCATTGACGACAAGGATCTTGACCGGGTGATCGAGGCAATCACCAAGGCCGCCAACACCGGCAAGATCGGTGACGGGAAGATCTTTGTGGTCAATCTGGAACAGGCTATCCGCATCCGTACCGGCGAAACCGATACCGACGCCATCTAAGCCGCCAAACCCAACGCCCCAGGAGAAAACAATATGACTCTGCGTAAATTCGCAGGGCTAGGAGCCCTGTTGTCCTTCGCAATGCCAGGCCTGGCCATGGCAGAAGAAGCGGCAGCCCCAGTCCTGAACTCCGGCGACACCGCTTGGATGCTCACGGCCACGATTCTTGTACTGTTCATGACCATTCCCGGCCTGGCACTGTTCTACGGTGGCATGGTCCGGTCGAAAAACCTTCTTTCCGTGATGATGCAGTGCTTTGCCATTACCGGTCTGATCAGCGTCCTGTGGGTCATCTATGGCTACAGCATCGCGTTCGACACCACCGGCATGGAGCAGGGCGTCGTCAACTTCAACTCCTTTGTCGGCGGCCTGGGCAAAGCGTTCCTGGCAGGCGTCACCCCGTCCAGCCTGACCGGCCCGGCGGCGCTGTTCCCTGAAGCAGTGTTCATTACCTTCCAGATGACTTTCGCCATCATCACTCCAGCGCTGATCGTCGGTGCGTTTGCCGAGCGGATGAAGTTCTCCGCCATGCTGGTTTTCATGGGCGTATGGTTCACCCTGGTGTATGCACCGATCGCCCACATGGTCTGGTCCGGTAACGGCGGCCTGCTGTGGGACTGGGGCGTGCTGGACTTCGCTGGCGGCACCGTGGTGCACATCAACGCCGGTATCGCCGGCCTGGTGGCGTGCCTGGTACTGGGCAAGCGCAAAGGCTTCCCGACCACGCCGATGGCGCCGCATAACCTGGGCTATACCCTGATGGGCGCGGCGATGCTGTGGGTTGGCTGGTTCGGCTTCAACGCCGGTTCCGCAGTTGCTGCCAACGGCACCGCCGGCATGGCGATGCTGGTGACCCAGATCGCTACCGCCGCGGCGGCGCTGGGCTGGATGTTTGCCGAGTGGATCACCCACGGCAAGCCAAGCGCACTGGGCATCGCCTCGGGCGTGGTGGCCGGCCTGGTTGCAATCACCCCGGCTGCCGGCACCGTGGGCCCGATGGGCGCCCTGGTCATCGGCTTGGCGGCGGGCGTGGTGTGCTTCTTCTGCGCCACCACCCTCAAGCGCAAACTCGGCTACGACGACTCCCTGGACGCCTTCGGCGTGCACGGCATCGGCGGTATCCTCGGCGCGATCCTGACCGGTGTGTTCGCGGCACCGGCACTGGGTGGCTTCGGCACCGTGACCGATATCGGTGCGCAAGTGTGGATTCAATTCAAGGGCGTGGCTTTCACCGTGGTCTACACCGCGATCGTCACCTTCATCATTCTCAAGGTGCTGGACGCCGTCATGGGTCTGCGTGTCTCCGAGGAAGAAGAGGCCGTGGGCCTGGACCTGGCCCAACACAACGAACGTGGCTACAACCTGTAAGCACACGCAATAAAAAATGCCCGGTTCGCCGGGCATTTTTTTGTCTGGAATTTGTCACTGCTCACAGGACGCGGCGGTTTTCCCGACGCCTTTTGTTGTGGATGCGACATGGGGTTTTGTACCGCCAAAGGCTTACACCGAAGCAAGAATATTAGGCCCTTTGTTTTTTCCCAGAGCGCGCTAGAATGCGCGCCGAACGTGCGGAGATCTGTATGTGGCAACAGACGCTGATAACCCTGCGGGCAAGGCCCCGGGGCTTTCATCTGGTGACGGACGAATTGCTTGCCGGCCTGCCTGAACTCCAGGCGTGTCGTGTCGGTCTGTTGCATCTGTGGCTGCAGCATACCTCGGCTTCGTTGACCATCAACGAGAACGCCGATTCGGCGGTACGTCGAGACTTCGAACGATTTTTCAATCGGCTGATCCCACAAGGAACCGCCGACTATGAGCACAACGACGAAGGCCTGGACGACCTCCCGGCGCACTTCAAGGCCAGTGTGCTCGGTTGCCAGCTCAGCCTGCCGGTCACGGCAGGACGGTTGGCATTGGGTACCTGGCAAGGTGTTTATCTGGGCGAGCACCGTGATCACGGCGGTGCTCGTAAAGTCCTCGCCACCTTGTACGGTGAAGGGGCATAACCGCTGATTGCCGGCGGATGTTGAATTTTTTCTGGCAGCCTTCGAACAGATGGCGAAGCTGGGCTATAACTAATCTGCTTTTCGCAAGTCATGAGGTAGAACATGAGCGACGATGATCTGGAAAACGACGACCTCGAAGTGGGCGACGAAGACGAGACCGAAGAAGGCCTTGAAGCGGCGGCTGAAGACGTAGCCGACGATGATGGGGCCGATGTTCCGGTTCCTACCGCCAAAGGCAAGGCCAAGGCCGCGGTGTCGGTCGACGAGTTGCCGAGCGTAGAGGCCAAGAACAAGGAGCGTGATGCGCTCGCCAAGGCCATGGAGGAATTCCTGGCCAGGGGCGGTAAGGTGCAGGAAGTGGAGGCCAACGTGGTCGCTGATCCGCCCAAGAAGCCGGACAACAAGTACGGCAGCCGCCCTATCTGAGCTTCTGCTTCTTGCTTGCTGAAAAAGCCCGCCGTCGCTGCGGGCTTTTTCATGGGCCAGATAAAGTCTCGGACCTGTGGGAGCGAGCCTGCTCGCGATAGCGGTGGGTCTGCTGGTATTGATGTTGGATGTGCCGCCGCCATCGCGAGCAGGCTCGCTCCCGCAAAGGGGTGTTGGCGGCTACAGAGCAGTGGGTTCAGGGTTGGCTATGCCAACCTGCCAGCAACCCCGGCAGTTCGGTCAGGCTGCGAATCTCCGCATCTGGCGCATGGTCGGCCTCCCAGGCCTTGCCCGTCGGGTTGAACCACACCGCGCGCAGGCCGGCCTGTTGGGCGCCGGCGATGTCATCGCCCGGGTGATCGCCAATGTGTACGGCGGTCTGCGCCGTGGCACCGCCGCGTTGCAGGGCTTCGTGGAACAGCCGGGCGTCAGGCTTGGCGATGCCGATGTCTTCGGCGCACAAGGCGAACTTGAAATAGTCCGCCAGCCCCAGGCGCCGCACGTCGGCATTGCCATTGGTGACCACGCCAAGGGCGAAATGATTGGCCAGGATCTCCAGGGTGGGCTGCACCTCGGGGAAAACCTCCAGTTGATGACGGGCATGCAGGAACGTCTCGAATGCCTCGTCCGCCAGCTCAGACGCTTGCCACTGATCGTAGCCGGCCTCTTGCAGTGCGCGGAACAGCACCCGTCGGCGCAATGCGCTGATGCGATGCTTCAGGCCGGGCTCTTCGCGCAAGACTTGCTCGCGAATCGAAAAAAGATGCTCCACCGGCACGCCGCCCAGGTTCGGTGCGTTGTCGGTCAGCCATTGGCGGAGTACGGCTTCGGCGCTGGCGATCACCGGGGCGGTATCCCACAGGGTGTCGTCCAGGTCGAAAGTGATGAGCTCGATGGTCATGATTCGTCGCCCTTGATGCGTTTGGCCCTGGGGTGGGCACTGTCATAGACCGTCGCCAGGTGCTGGAAGTCCAGATGGGTATAGATCTGTGTGGTCTTGATGTCCGAGTGGCCGAGCAACTCCTGGACGGCGCGCAGGTCCTGGGACGATTCCAAAAGATGGCTGGCGAAGGAGTGCCTGAGCATGTGTGGGTGCAGGTTCTGTCCCAGCTCGCGTTCACCGGCGGCCTTGACCCGCAACTGAATCGCCCGCGGGCCCAGGCGCCGCCCTTGTTGGCTGACGAAGACCGCGTCGTCGGCGGGGTTGGTCAGCGCCCGCAGCGCCAGCCACTGCTCCAGGGCTTCGCGGGCCTTGCGGCCGACGGGCAGCAGGCGTGTCTTGCTGCCCTTGCCGAGCACCTGGACCATGCCATCGGCCAGGTCCAGTTGATCCAGGTTAAGCCCCGTCAGTTCCGAAAGCCGCAGGCCGGAAGAATAGAACAGCTCGAGAATCGCCTGGTCGCGTCGTGCCAGGAAGTCATCCTCGACGGCGCCTTCAAGCAATTGCAGGGCGCGGTCGGTATCGAGGGTCTTGGGCAGCCGGCGTTCGCCCTTGGGCGGCGCCAGGCCGGTGGCCGGGTCGTGATCGCACAAGCCTTCGCGGTTGAGGTAGTGATACAGGCCTCGCACCGCGGACAACAGCCGCGCCAGGCTGCGGGAGGATTGCCCCTGTTGATGCAGGCGGGCGACCAGGCTGCGCAAGCGCTGGATGTCCAGGGCCGCCCAGCTGCCGATGTTCTGCTTCTGGCACCAGCCCAGGACTTTTTCCAGGTCGCGGCGATAAGCCGACAACGTGTGGGGCGACACCTGGCGCTCACTGCGCAGGTGTTCGCAGTAGGCGTCCAGTTGCCGTTCCATCATCAGCGTACCGAGCGCAGCGAACCGGCGACCCTTGGCAGCACCCGGCCGGTGACTTCGGCGATGTAGCTCAAGAACAGCGTGCCCACCGAACTCTTGTAGTGCTGCGGATCGCGGCTGGCGATGGCCAGCACGCCGTGCACGCCCTGGTGGGCGATGGCGACGACGGCGGTGGAGCCGATCTGCTTGCGTTGTTCTTCGCCGAACAGGAAGTCCAGCTCATGCTCGCGCAGGCTGCCGCTGACGCTTTTGTTTTCCGTGAGCAGGCCACCGATGGCTGTCTGCGCTTCGGCGTGGGTTACCCAGCGGCCCACCGGCATGGCGTTGTCGCCAAACAGGATCAGGCTGACGAAGGGCACCTGGAAATCCTGGCGCAGGCTGTCTTCGACACTCATGACCAGGTCTTCGAGGGTGCTGGCGTCCATCAGGGCCAGGATCAGCCGACGGGTCTTGTCGAAAAGCCGGTCGTTGTCCCGGGCCACGTCCATCAGATGTGAAAGACGATGGCGCATTTCGATGTTGCGCTCGCGCAGGATTTTCATCTGGTGTTCCACCAGCGACACGGTATCGCCGCGCCGGTGGGGGATGCGCATCGTCGCAAGCAGTTCTTCGTGCTCGACGAAGAAATCCGGATGAGCCTCCAGATAGGCCGTCACGGCCGCGGCTTCTGGAAGGCTGGGGGATTCGTCGGGCTGTGGGGCTGGAACCTGTGGCTGGTCGGTCATGGGTTTGGCTCACTCAAAGACGAACTTGTCCTTCGTATACGCGCACTGCCGGGCCGGTCATCATCACCGGTTGGCCAGGGCCCGCCCATTCGATGGACAGGCGCCCGCCGGGCAGGTCGATCAACAATGGCGAATCCATCCACCCCTGACTGATCGCAGCGACTGCAGCGGCACAGGCGCCGGTACCGCAGGCCTGGGTTTCCCCGGCGCCGCGTTCCCAGACGCGCAATTGTGCACGATGGCGGTCGATGACTTGCAGAAAACCGACGTTCACCCGTGCGGGGAAGCGCGGATGATGCTCGATTTTCGGCCCCAGCTCATGCACCGGGGCACTGTTGATATCGGCCACTCGCAGCACGGCGTGGGGGTTGCCCATGGAGATCGCCGCCAGTTCCACCGGGGTGCCGTCGACGTCCACCTGATAGCTCAACGCTTGGGCCGGTGCCTGGAAGGGGATGTCTGCTGGCACCAGGCGCGGAGCGCCCATGTTGACGCCGATCTGGCCGTCGCTGCGCACATCCAGCTCGATGATGCCGCTCTTGGTCTCGACGCGGATATGTCGCTTGGCGGTCAGGCGCTTGTCCAGCACGAAGCGGGCGAAGCAGCGCGCGCCGTTGCCGCATTGTTCCACTTCCGAGCCGTCGGCATTGAAGATCCGATAACGGAAATCCACGTCCGGGTTGTTGGGCGCCTCGACGATCAGTAACTGGTCGAAACCGATGCCGGTGTGCCGGTCACCCCATTGCTTGGCATGCTTGGGCAGGATGTGCGCGTGCTGGCTGACCAGGTCGAGGACCATGAAGTCATTGCCCAGGCCGTGCATCTTGGTAAAACGCAGCAGCATGGTTTTACTCCGGCAGCAGGCTTTCGCCGGCAAACAACTCGGCTACCGTCTCGCGGCGACGCACTTCGAATGCCTGATCACCGTCCACCAGCACCTCGGCGCAGCGGCCGCGGGTGTTGTAGTTGGAACTCATGACAAACCCGTAGGCACCGGCCGAATGCACGGCCAGCAGATCGCCTTCTTCCAGTGCCAGCTCCCGGCCCTTGGCCAGGAAGTCGCCGGTTTCGCAGATCGGCCCGACGATGTCATAGCTGCGGGTCGCGGTGTCGCGAGGGCGCACGGCGGTGACGTCCATCCAGGCCTGGTACAGCGCTGGGCGGATCAGGTCGTTCATCGCCGCATCGACGATGGCGAAATCCTTGTGCTCGGTGTGCTTGAGGTACTCGACCTGGGTCAGCAGCACGCCGGCGTTGGCCACGATGTAGCGGCCCGGTTCGAACATCAGCGCCAGGTCACGGCCTTCCAGACGCTCGCGCACGGCCTTGATGTAGTCGGCCACCAGTGGCGGCTCTTCATCGCGATAGCGCACGCCGACACCGCCGCCCAGGTCGATGTGACGCAGGTAGATGCCGCAATCGCCGAGGCGGTCGACCAGCGCCAGCAGGCGGTCGAGGGCGTCGATGAACGGTTCCAGGGTGGTCAGTTGCGAACCGATGTGGCAATCGACGCCCAGTACTTCCAGATTCGGCAGTTGAGCGGCGCGCACGTACACGTCTTCGGCGTCGGCGATGGCGATACCGAACTTGTTTTCCTTGAGACCGGTGGAAATGTACGGGTGGGTGCCAGCATCGACGTCCGGGTTCACGCGCAGGGAGACCGGTGCGCGAACACCCAGCTCGGCGGCGACGATTTGCAGGCGTTCGAGCTCATCGGTGGATTCGATGTTAAAGCAGTGCACGCCCACTTCCAGGGCGCGGCGCATGTCTTCGCGGGTCTTGCCGACACCGGAGAACACGATCTTGTCGGCGCTACCGCCAGCGGCCAGCACACGCTCGAGCTCGCCACCGGAGACGATGTCGAAACCGGCACCCAGGCGCGCCAGGACATTGAGCACGCCCAGGTTGGAGTTGGCCTTGACGGCGAAACACACCAGGTGCGGCATGCCGTCGAGGGCATCGGCGAACGTCCGGTACTGGGCCTCGATGTGGGCACGGGAATAGACGTAGGTCGGCGTGCCGAAACGTTCGGCGATCGCGGACAGGGCAACCCCTTCCGCGAACAGCTCCCCGCCACGGTAGTTAAAAGCGTCCATGGCGTTCCCTTAGTAAGTGGTGTGGGTGTCGTGCGCGTGGGATTTGGCTTGCGACGACTTGGCCTGCTCTTCAGGGGACTTGCTGTCATCAGGCAGGTACAGCGGACCTTTTTGACCACAGGCTGTCACGAGGCAGGCAACCGCGACGAGCGCAGCAAGGGAAGAGATCAGGCGCTTCATGGCGAAATCCTTGAAAATGCTTTAATTGCGCCGGAGTATACCGGCCACCCGGCAGCTTGCCTATGCAACGGGCCGCCCGTCTGGCGGCACTGTGGTCGCTGATCGGTATATCCTTTGCATTCGCCGGGCGGCGTCCGTATCTTGCGGCGCTTGAGCATGAGCAGACATTTTCGAGGTTGCCGCAATGAGTTTGACTGAAGCCCGTTTCCACGACCTGGTCGATGCGACCCAGCAAACGCTGGAGGATGTGTTCGATGACAGTGGCCTGGACATTGACCTGGAAATCTCCGCCGGTGTACTCACCGTCAAGTTCGAAAACGGCAGCCAATTGATCTTCAGTCGCCAGGAGCCGTTGCGGCAGTTGTGGCTGGCGGCGGTGTCCGGTGGCTTCCATTTCGACTACGACGAGGAAAGCGAGCGCTGGATGTGCGACAAGAGCGAAGAACAATTGGGCGAGATGCTCGAGCGCATCGTCGATCAGCAGGCTGGCGTGAAACTCGATTTCGAAGGCCTGTGACGGCGTGAGCCAGACAGCCCAGGCGCGCCCAGCCAAGCCGCTCTACAGTAATGTCAGCCCCGCGGTGCCTTCGCCGTGTACCGGCGTGTGCAAGCTGGATGAACAGAAGTTCTGCCTCGGTTGTTTGCGCCACGTGGAACATATCCGCGAATGGCGCTCGGCCGACGACGAGCGGCGGCGGGTGATCTGTGCCGAGGCGGCTAAACGCAAATCCCTGGTGTGATCATTGTGGCGAGGGACGGGAAGTGTCGCATCGCCCCGCTGTGTGGGAGCAAGGCTTGCCCGCGATGGAGGCGACGCGGTCTTTCAGAAATCGAGGCGCCTGTTTCGCGAGCAAGCTTTGCTCCCACACTCCCCTCGCCACAGTAACTCTGCCCCCTCATGACAATGGGCAGATCCTGCCTGACTTGTTTATTTATTGAGCTGTGATAGTGTCCGGCTACGCCTCAACCCATCGAGGCCCGTGAAAACCCCGTCTTTTTGTGGCGGGGTTTTGCTTTTTTTGTGCAGAAGAAAGGAGTCTGCCTGGATCATGACCGCACCTTCCATCACCCTTACCCGCCTGGACGTACAGCGTCTGGAACGCCTGATCGACAGTCTTGATGAAACGCTGCCGGGCGTGATTGCGTTGCAAGCTGAACTGGATCGCGCCGAGAACGTGGTGGGCCACGAAGAAGTACCTGCCGATGTCGTGACCATGAACTCGCGTGTGCACTGTCGCGAAGAAAGCAACGGCAAGGATTATCACCTGACCTTGGTCTATCCACAGGACGCCAATGCCGACGAAGGCCGGATCTCGATCCTGGCACCGGTGGGCAGTGCATTGCTGGGCCTGAAGGTCGGCCAGCACATCGACTGGCCGGCTCCGGGTGGCAAGACGCTGAAGCTGACGTTGCTGGAGGTCGAGTACCAGCCTGAAGCCGGCGGTGATTTCCACCTCTGAGCGCCGGTGCTTCAGACCAAGGCCAGCGCCTCGTTCAGCGCGCGTTCCAGGTCGGCCTTGTAGCGCAGGTACAAATTGCTTGAGCAGGACCCGTCGCCCACCAGGCCCGAGAGGTCCAGGTCGGTGATGTAGCAGCGATAGCGCTGGGCTTCGCGGCGCTGTTCAACGATCTCCCTGGCGACCACGCGGAACAGTTGGTCGCCATGTTCCAGTTCGGAAAACTCCTGCTGATCGCAGTACAGAGTGACATGCACCTGCCCGTGCGCCGCTTTGCCGATGATCGCCTGGACGTCATAGAACGGCTTGTTGACCGGTGTCTGGGGCGCTTGCCGCGCTTCGATCCGCCGCGCCCGGCCGTTGCCTGAGGGCAGTAACTGGTAATACAGGGTTTCCAGGGTCAGCGGTTGGGCGGCGTCCAGCGGCAGCAGGGCGTCGCGACGGTACAGCACTGATTGCAAGAATCGCTGCAATGGCACCAACAGGCTTTGTTCGTCGTGATAAGGCACATGTTGCTGCCACAGCGCGTTGAATTCATCGAGCACGTACAGATCGGCTTCGTCCTCGCTGACGCGATAGAACACCTGGATGCACTCGGGCTGCCCCATGGGCAGGATCAGCGCCAGGTCATGGTCTTCCAGGGCCATCGGGTCCAGTTGCAAGGGGCTGTAGGCCGTCAGTTCCTCGCCCAGGTAATCCATCAGCGCCGACAAGCTGCCCAGTGCCACGTGATTGACCTGGCCGGGCACCAGCTCCAGCACGTGATAGTGCTGCTGGACCTGAAGCAGGTAGCGGTGATTGAGCCTGCTCAACAGCAGGGTCTGCGCCGTTTCGATGACTTCTTCGACGCGCCGGGCAATGAATTGGGCGCGGTTGTGGCAGAAGCAGCGCACCTGCAAGCGTGGCTGGCGCTGGGTGACGGGCAGGTCGTTGAGGTAATCGCGCAGGCAGTCGAGCAGGGCGTGTTCGCCGTCGAAACGGTTGACCAGCACCTCATTCCAACTGTTGAGCGTGACCTGGTCGAGGGTCAGCACCAGGTTCTCGCGGACCCCGGCATAGCTCAGGGAGTCGGTGCGCTCGGTAGTCATCAGGATATTCAGGTCGCGGTGGTGCTTGAGCGGATCGACGCCGACGTTCACCAGGATCAGCACTTCGCTGGGCACGCTGGCGCGCAGCAGTTGCGCTTCATCCACCGTGGCCAGGGGCAGGGCGATGGTCTGTTGCAGGCTGCCCAGCAGGTTGAATAGTTCGAACTCGCTCAGGTCGCTGTCGCCGGGGTGCAGCGCCAGGCGTGTGCTGCTGTCGATCACGCCGTTGCGATGGCACCAGGTCAGCAGTTCCAGCAACTCGCGGCAGCGCTTGATCGGCGCGAAGTTCTCCCACTCCAGGGCGTTGAGGCTGCCGTTGTACAAGCCCCACTGGTTCTGCCCCGGTTCTTTCTTGTTCGGCGACTGCACCAGTGTCAGGGTATCTTCGGCCAAGTCCGGCGCAATGCCGGGGTTGATGAACTCGACCTTGTCGGCCTTGCGCTCGAAGGCGGCATACAACCGCCGGCCAAGCACATTGAGATCGCGCTTGTTGATCAGGCTGACGGTTTTTTCGGTGCGGGCGAACTGGGTCAAGAAGCGGTAGCTGTGGGTGAGTTCGTTGACCAGTGCCCGCCGCTCGTGGCTGACCTGACGGACTTTCCATTGGCTGCGGCTGTCCAGCAGCGCCAGTTGCCGTTGGTCCCAGCCCCATTCCCGGGCCAGTCGTTCGAGCAGTACCCGCTGCCAGCCGCTGCTGCGCGCCTGGCCGGTGAGCTTGCGATTGACCTTCAGGTACAGCGCGCGGCGGATCAACTCCAGGCGTTCGGGTTCGCCACGGGCATTGAGGTATTCCTCGATGCGACGGTAAACCAGCATGTACGGGTCCAGCTCCTCCAGGTCCAGGCGATTGGCAAACACGGCTTGCTTGAAGCGCAGGCTCAGGCAGCGCACGTTCGGGTGTTCGCTGGCATAGACCTCGGTCAGCAGCAGCTTGAGCACGGACTTGTAGGGCGACTCGATACCTTTGAAGAGCTGCCAGAGCCCGGCACCGACGAATTCACCCGGCGGAATGTAGGCCAGGTGCCCCAAGTCCAATGTTTCATCCGCGCGAATGAAACGCTTGGACATCAGCGTATGGGTGTACTGCTCGTAATTCTCTTCTTCATAGACCGGCACCAGCCACCAGATCGGCGTGCGCCCGGCCAGCCAGATCGCGGTGCGGTAGAACTCGTCCAGCAGCAGGTAATGCTGGGTGGTGCCGCAATCGTCGGAGCTGAGCTGGTTGTCCCGCTCGCCCCGCACGAAGCGCGCCGGGTCGATCAGGAAAAAGTGGGCTTCGGCGCCCTGGGTCGCGGCCCAGATCTCCAGCAACTGACATTTCTTGCGCAGCTCGGCCAGTTCATCGTCGCTCAGGTCTGGCCCGTGGCACACCCACACATCCATGTCGCTCTGGTCGGCCTGGGCCAGGGTGCCGAGGCTGCCCATCAGGAACAGGCCAAGGATCGGTCGCGGCGGGTTGCTGCCGTGCCGGGGCTTGTAGGAAAACGAGCGGGTCAGCCGCTGGGCTTCGGCAAGGACATTGGCGTCAGGCTCGTAGTTCGACAGCCCGGCAGGGGTACTGCCGGAAACGTAGCCAGGTAGCAGTGGGTGGTTGACGTGAAAAAACAGCGGCAGCAACGTCAACACGCCTTGCTGGCGCGGCGACAGGCCTTCGAGGGCGCGCTCCATCCGCACGGTGTTGAGCTTGAGGAAGCGTGCGCGCAACTGGCTCAAGACCTTGCGGTCGATTCCCTCGTCCAGATCTGGGCGTATTTCGTGATTGCGGGTCATGTCTGCTCAAACCGGCTCGCGGCGTCGAACGTGGGCTGATGGCAGGTTAGCGCCCGGTCTTGGGAATACTTAAGCTGAAAACAGGATTTTGATGCCGGTTTTTTACGCCGGGCGCCAGTGCGCCTGCGGAAATCCCGTAGAGGAGATTTCCGTGGGCGGCAGGGGGATCAGGCGGCTTCTTGTTGAACGCTGAGTATCGTCAGGACGGTTTGGACATTTTGGGCGGCGTCCCGTCCCAGGCTGGTCAGGTAACCACCGTCGGGCTGGGTGATCAGGTCTTTCTCGTACAAGCGTTGGGCAGCGGCAATCGCTTTAGGGGCAGCGGTCTGATGAATTTTCAGGCCTTCCTGGGAACTGTCCAGGTTGAAGAGTGCAAGGATTTCCAGTTCGGCAACCAACTCAGGGGGTAAGCGACATAAGGACTCCAGACTTTCTAGGAATTTGGTCGACAGCGTTACTAAGGTGAGCGCACTCGGCCGAGCTGTCCAGTCTCAGAGGCATGCTTTTTTTGTTTTGGGTGAGGGGGGCCAGTGTTCTGTCAGGCAAATACACCCGTGGCGAGGGGATTTATCCCCGCTGGACTGCGCAGCAGGCCCAAAATCGTAATGAGGCCAATTTTTTAGGGCCGCTTCGCGCCCCAGCGGGGATAAATCCCCCTCGCCACAGGGTGTGTTTGCCTGTCGTTCAGTTCTTTTCCGGCGGCAACTCAGGCAAGGCGCGCAAGGCGGCTTCGTACCACTCGGTATTAAACGCACGATCCTCTTCCAGGATCGCATCGATCTCCACCGCCAGCACATGGGCCATCAGGTTGAGGATGTCTTCGCGCTCATAACCCACCAGGGTCAACTTATTGAAAGTGGCCTTGGCCGCTGGCGGGTTTTCACTTTCGATCTGGTTTTCGATGGCCTGGATCAGCGTGTTCTCGACGAATTCTTCTTCGTCGCTGTCGATGTCGGTTGGCTCGCTCATGGCCGGCTCCTGTAAGAAAGGTCGCCAGTTTACCTGCATTCAGCGGCGTGATGCGCCTGGCAAGAAATGCCCCGGCGGTCTATAACGCAAGGCTGCCAACCCCGCACGGCCTGGAGGCTTTGTAATGCTCAAGCTTTATGGTTTCTCTGTCAGTAACTACTACAACATGGTCAAGCTGGCGCTGTTGGAGAAGGGCGTGCCCTTCGAAGAAGTGCAGTTCTACGGTAGCCAGACCCCTGAAGCCCTGGCCATCAGCCCCCGCGGCAAGGTGCCAGTGCTGAAGACCGAGCAGGGCTTTATCAACGAGACCAGCGTCATCCTCGAATACATCGAGCAAACCCAACCGGGTAAGGCCCTGCTGCCAGCCGACCCGTTCGAGCGCGCCCAGGTATTGGCCTTGTGCCGGGAAATCGAGTTGTACATCGAGCTGCCGGGACGAGCCTGTTATGGCGAGGCGTTTTTCGGCATGTCGGTCGCCGACGCCATCAAGGAAAAGTCCAGGGCCGAATTGCTGCTGGGGTTCGCCTCGCTCGGCCGCCACGGCAAATTCTCGCCTTATGTGGCAGGGGATAGTCTGAGCATTGCCGATCTGTATTTCTTCTACAGTCTTTCGCTGGCCCTGCAGGTGGGCAAGAAACTCTTCGATATCGATTTGCTCGCGGACATGCCGGCGGCCAAGGCACTGATGGAGCGTTTGGAGCGGAACCCGAACGTGCAGCGGATCGCTGCGGATAGAGAGGCAGCGATGCCGGATTTTTTGGCGAAGATCGCTGCCAAGAAGTGAGTTTTGTGCTGTTTTGAAGTGAGTTATCGCGAGCAGGCTCGCTCCCACATTTGATCTCCATGTTCACAAATCATGTGTTCACTGAAGTTCCACTGTGGGAGCGAGCCTGCTCGCGATGCTTTTGGCTTTTAGCGGCTGGCGAGCAACGCCTGGCCGCGTACCACCGCTGCCTTGACCTGCGCCGGCGCGGTGCCACCGATGTGGTCACGGGCATTGACCGAGCCTTCGAGGGTCAGCACGGCAAACACGTCCTGTTCGATCTGGTCACTGAACTTGCGCAGCTCGTCCAGGCTCATTTCCGCCAGGTCTTTGCCACTGTCCACGCCGTACTTCACGGCATGACCAACGATTTCGTGGCAGTCGCGGAACGGCAGGCCACGGCGCACCAGGTAATCGGCCAGGTCCGTGGCGGTGGAGAAGCCGCGCAGAGCCGCTTCGCGCATCACCGCGTGCTTGGGCTTGATGGCCGGGATCATGTCGGCGAAGGCGCGCAGCGAGTCGCGCAAGGTGTCGGCGGCGTCGAACAGCGGTTCCTTGTCTTCCTGGTTGTCCTTGTTGTAGGCCAGCGGCTGGCCTTTCATCAGGGTCAGCAGGCCCATCAGAGCACCGAACACCCGGCCACTCTTGCCACGCACCAGCTCTGGCACGTCGGGGTTTTTCTTTTGCGGCATGATCGAGCTGCCGGTGCAGAAGCGGTCGGGCAGGTCAATGAACTGGAATTGCGCACTGGTCCACAGCACCAGCTCTTCGGAGAAGCGCGACAGGTGCATCATCGCGATGCTCGCGGCGGCACAGAATTCGATGGCGAAATCGCGGTCCGAGACGTTATCCAGCGAGTTGCCGCCGACGGCGTCGAAGCCCAGCAACTGCGCGGTGTATTCACGATCGATCGGGTACGTGGTGCCGGCCAGCGCGGCGCTGCCCAGGGGCATGCGGTTGGTGCGCTTGCGGCAGTCCACCAGGCGCTCGTAGTCGCGGCTGAGCATTTCGAACCAGGCCAGCATGTGATGCCCAAATGTTACAGGTTGGGCGGTCTGCAGGTGCGTGAAGCCCGGCATGATGCTCTCGGCCTCGCGCTCGGCTTGCTCCAGCAGGCCTTTTTGCAGGCGGGTGATTTCGGCCAGGATCAGGTCGATCTCGTCGCGCAGCCACAGGCGGATGTCGGTGGCGACCTGGTCGTTGCGGCTGCGGCCGGTGTGCAGTTTCTTGCCCGTCACGCCGATGCGGTCGGTCAGGCGCGCTTCGATGTTCATGTGCACGTCTTCAAGGTCGACGCGCCAGTCGAACTGGCCGGCCTCGATTTCCGCCTGGATGGTCTTCAGGCCGTCGATGATGCTGTCGCGCTCGGCATCGGTCAGCACGCCGACCTTGGCCAGCATGGTGGCGTGGGCGATCGAACCCATGATGTCGTGGCGATACAGGCGCTGGTCAAAGTTGACGGAGGCGGTGAAGCGGGCGACGAAGGCGTCGACGGGTTCACTGAAGCGGCCGCCCCAGGACTGATTGGTCTTGTCAGTGCTCATGAATTCGCTCGTGATCGGCTGTGGAGAAATTAGCGGTTAAAGGCTGCGGCGGATGATAGCAGGGTTGCCGGGACTGGCGCTGGCACTGGTCGGCAGGTTTTTCGATAGAACCCTGGGATCCAACAGGGGTTTGGCACAACGATATTTTTCGATTGAGCAATATCGTCGTGGCAACCGTCTACAGTGGACTGTAGGACTTTTGCTTTTCCATCCATGGCGCAGCGGGCGATAGATTAAGAAGGGGGGACTCATATTGGTCAGATCGACAGTTAACAATCCCTACGGCGACGCCGTGCGACAACGGGCCTCGGGCATCGGTCGTCAAGCGCTGGTAAAGATAGGCAACCGCCTCGCGGCACTTTTTGGCCCTCGAGCGAGTCTTAGCGTGGATCGCGGTGACGGATGTCACTTCCCCTGTCTACGCTATCCTTGTGCGAGACTCACGCAGGAATCCAGCGCAATATGAATGTCCTGATCGTTGATGACGAACCACTGGCCCGCGAGCGCCTGAGCCGAATGGTTGGCGAGCTCGAGGGTTACAGTGTCCTGGAGCCGAGCGCCACCAATGGCGAAGAGGCATTGGCCCTTATTGACAGCCACAAGCCGGATATCGTGCTGCTCGACATTCGCATGCCTGGCCTGGACGGCCTGCAGGTCGCGGCGAAGTTGTGCGAACGAGAGTCGCCGCCCGCCGTGGTGTTCTGTACCACCCGGGACGATTTTCCGCCCGAGGTGCTGCAAGCCGGTGCCGTGGGGTACCTGGTCAAGCCGGTGGCGTCCGAGGCGTTGCTCGAGGCCTTGCGCAAGGCCGAGCGGCCCAACCGCGTGCAACTGGCGGCGCTGACCCGTCCCGCCGCCGAAAGCGGCAGCGGCCCGCGCAGCCATATCAGTGCGCGCACCCGCAAAGGCATCGAGCTGATCCCGTTGAACCAGGTCGTCTACTTCATTGCCGACCATAAATACGTGACCTTGCGCCATGAGAGTGGCGAGGTGTTGCTGGATGAGCCACTCAAGGCCCTCGAAGACGAGTTCGGCGAGCGTTTCGTACGCATCCACCGCAACGCCCTCGTGGCCCGCGAGCGTATCGAGCGTTTGCAACGCACCCCCCTTGGGCACTTCCAGCTGTTCCTCAAGGGCCTCAATGGCGATGCGCTGATTGTCAGCCGGCGGCACGTGGCCGGGGTTCGCAAGATGATGCAGCAGCTTTAGCGCGGCGGTCCAAGGCGTTCAACGCGTTTCATTTCCAGGATTTGGCGGCCAGGGAGGCCTTGGGGTCGTGATTCAAATCAAAGCGGTTTTGACTGAGCTGTTATTATCTGCCGTATCTTTTAAGTACGGATTGATCCATGTCCCCTCGCGAGATCCGCATCGCCACCCGTAAAAGCGCCTTGGCCCTGTGGCAGGCCGAATACGTCAAAGCCCGCCTGGAAACGGCCCATCCCGGCCTGATCGTGACCCTGGTGCCCATGGTCAGTCGCGGTGACAAGCTGCTGGACTCGCCGCTGTCGAAGATCGGTGGCAAGGGCCTGTTCGTCAAAGAGCTGGAAACCGCGTTGCTGGACAACGAAGCCGACATCGCCGTGCACTCGATGAAGGACGTGCCCATGGACTTCCCCGAAGGCCTGGGCCTGTTTTGCATCTGCGAACGGGAAGACCCCCGCGATGCGTTCGTCTCCAACACGTTTTCCAGCCTTGAAGCGCTGCCTGCCGGAAGTGTGGTCGGCACTTCCAGCCTGCGTCGCCAGGCACAGTTGCTGACTCGCCGTCCGGACCTGCAAATCCGTTTCCTGCGCGGTAACGTCAACACGCGCCTGGCCAAGCTCGATGCCGGTGAGTACGACGCGATCATCCTCGCCGCCGCCGGCCTGATTCGCCTGGGCTTTGAAGATCGCATCACCTCGGCCATCAGCGTCGATGACAGTCTGCCGGCCGGTGGACAAGGGGCGGTGGGCATTGAGTGCCGCAGCGCCGACAGCGAAATCCACGCCCTGCTGGCACCGCTGCACCATGCAGACACCGCCACGCGAGTGTTCGCCGAGCGCGCCCTCAACAAACATCTCAATGGCGGTTGCCAGGTGCCGATCGCCTGTTACGCCGTGCTGGAAGGCGAACAAGTCTGGTTGCGCGGCCTGGTAGGAGATCCCAACGGTGGCCGGCTGCTCAGCGCCGAAGCCCGGGCGCCGCGCCACGATGCCGAGGCGTTGGGCGTGCGGGTGGCGCAAGACCTGCTGGGCCAGGGCGCAGGCGACATCCTCAAGGCGGTCTACGGCGAGGCCGGCCACACGTGACGGGCTGGCGGCTGCTGCTCACCCGGCCAGCGGACGAGTCGTCGGCGCTGGCGGCTGTCCTGGCCGAAGCGGGAGTCTACAGCAGCAGCCTGCCCTTGCTGGATATCGAGCCGGTCCCGCTGTCCGAGGCCGGGCGAGCGATACTCCAGGCGCTGGACCAATACTGTGCCGTGATCGTGGTCAGCAAACCTGCCGCACGCCTGTGCGTCGAGCTGCTGCGCCAGTACTGGCCCCAGCCTCCAGACCAACCATGGTTCAGTGTGGGCGCCGCCACCGGACAGATCCTCATCGATGCCGGCCTCACGGTTTTTTATCCCGATAACGGCGACGACAGCGAAGCCTTGCTGGAGCACTTGGTCTTGCGCCAGGCTATTGCGCGGCCTGAACCCAAGGTTTTGATTGTGCGGGGCGAAGGCGGGCGTGGCTTGCTGGCAGAGCGTTTGCGCGAGCAAGGTGCTAGTGTCGATTATCTGGAGTTGTACCGCCGCCACTTGCCCAATTACGGCGAAGGGGCGTTGCCGGCGAAAGTTGAAGCGGAACGCTTGAACGCACTGGTGGTCAGCAGTGGGCAGGGCTTCGAGCATCTGCAGCGGCTGGCCGGCGATGCGTGGCCGGCCCTGGCGCGGTTACCGTTGTTTGTTCCAAGCCCAAGGGTTGCCGAGATGGCGCGTGCCGCCGGGGCCCGAACAGTTGTGGATTGCCGTGGCGCCAATGCCGCGGCTTTGCTGGCGGCGCTACGGGAACACTCCGTGCCGTTTTCTAATGCAAAGGATGGATACGTGAGCGAAACAGCCTTGCCAAAAGAAGATCTAGACCAGCCAGCGATCGATGCGCCGGTTGAAACTCCGCCCCCGATGGCGCCGCGGCGCGGCAACGGGCTGGCCATTGTTGCCTTGCTGCTCGGGGCCGCCGGCGTAGCCGTAGGCGGTTGGGGCGTGTGGCAGGTGCGTCACCTGCAAACCAATAACCAGCAGCAGTCCGCCCAGGTCCAGGCGCTGAACGATCAGGCCCAGACCCTCAAGCTCAACGAGCAACGCTTGAGCGAGCGTCTGGCGCAATTGCCCCCGGCCGAAGAGCTGGAGGAGCGGCGGCGCCTGGTGGCCCAGTTGCAAGGTGACCAGCAGCGCCTGAACCAGCGCCTGGAAACCGTGCTCGGTGCCAGCCGCAAGGATTGGCGCCTGGCCGAGGCCGAGCACCTGTTGCGCCTGGCCAGCCTGCGTCTTTCGGCCCTGCAAGACATCAACAGTGCCCAGGCGCTGGTCCAGGGTGCTGACGAAATCCTGCGCGAGCAGAACGACCCCGGTTCGTTCGCCGCCCGCGAGCAACTGGCCAAGACCCTCGCCGCGTTGCGCAGTACCGAACAACCGGATCGCACCGGCCTGTTCCTGCAACTGGGTGCTCTGCGCGACCAGGTGCTGCAACTGACCGAGCTGGCCCCCGAGTACAAGGACCGTGGTGAATCCCTGCTGGGCCTGACCGCCGATGGCGATGGCGCCAGTCGTTGGGCGCAGTGGTGGGACCAGATCTCGCGCTATATCCGTATCGACTTCAACGCGGATGAGAATGTTCGTCCGCTGCTGGCCGGGCAAAGCCTTGTGCAAGTGCGCCTGGCCTTGAGCCTGGCGCTGGAGCAGGCACAATGGGCCGCCCTCAATGGTCAGGCGCCGGTATACACCCAGGCGCTGACCGAGGCACGGGACGTGTTGAAGAACAACTTCAACCAGGACAACCCGCAAAGCAAAATCATGCTTGAACGCGTAGGTGAACTGTCCAAGCAACCGGTGACGGTGGTCACCCCGGACCTGACAGGCACGCTGAGCAGCGTCCAGGCTTACCTCGAGCGTCGCAACCTCAATGCCCAGGAATCGGTCAAGCCGCTGCCCGCGCCTGGCGCGCAGGAGGCCACGCCATGAAGCGTCTCTACGTGATTCTGTTCGTGGTCATCGCTGCCGCTGCTTTGCTGGGCGTGGCGATTGCCGAGCATTCGGGTTACGTGCTGGTGGCGTACAAGAACTTCCGTTATGAAGCGGGCCTGTGGGTCACCCTGGCCTTGGTGGCAGTGCTCTGGCTGGTGTGGCGAGGCCTGAGGGCGTTGATCGGCCTGGTGACCACGTCCAGTGGCGTGGTCAACCCGTGGTCGCGGCGCAACCGCAGCCGGCGGGTGCAAGTGGCGATCGAGCACGGTCAGTTGGATCTGGCCGAAGGTCGCTGGGCCAGTGCTCAGCGACACCTGCATCGCGCCGCCGAAGCCGAGCGCCAGCCGCTGCTGTATTACCTCGGTGCCGCCCGCGCGGCCAACGAACAAGGTCTTTACGAACAGAGCGACAGTTTGCTGGAGCGCGCCCTGGAGCGTCAGCCCCAGGCGGAACTGGCCATTGCCCTGACGCACGCGCAACTGCAGACCGATCGCGGTGACACGGACGGCGCCTTGAGCACACTGCAGGCCATGCACGAGCGCCATCCCCATAACGTCCAGGCCCTGCGCCAACTGCAACGCCTGCATCAGCAGCGCGGCGATTGGTCGGCGGTGATCCGGCTGTTACCGGAGTTGCGCAAGGACAAGGTCCTGCCGCCGGCTGAATTGGCTGAACTGGAACGTCGCGCCTGGGGCGAAAACCTCACCCTGGCAGCCCACCGCGAGGAGGACGGCAGCGTCGGTTTGCAGTCGCTCAATCGCGCCTGGCAACAACTGACCTCGGCCCAGCGCCAGGAGCCGGCGCTGGTGCTGGCCTATGCCGAGCAACTGCGCCAGTTGGGCGCGCAGGTCGAGGCCGAAGAGGTGCTGCGAGGTGCGCTCAAGCGTCACTATGACAGCCATCTGGCGCGCCTGTACGGGTTGGTTCGTGGCAGTGATCCGAGCCGCCAGTTGCAAGCGGCCGAAGGTTGGCTCAAGGACCATCCGGCCGATCCAAGCCTGCTGCTGACCCTGGGGCGCCTATGCCTGCAAAACAGCTTGTGGGGCAAGGCGCGGGATTACCTGGAAAACAGTTTGCGCGTCCAACGTAATCCCGAAGCCTGTGCCGAACTGGCGCGGTTACTGGCGCAACTGGGGGACGCCGAGCGCAGCAATCAGTTGTTCCAGGAGGGGCTGGGGCTGTTGGATGAGCGTCTGTTGGCCGCACCGTTGCCGGTTCCGATCCCGGCTAAGGTCATGTCCACTTGAGATGAGACATTGCGGTGCCCCCATGGTTGGAAGCAAAGCCTGCTCGCGAAACCGGTGCCTCGGTTTCTGAAAGACTGTGTCGTCTTCATCGCGGGCAAGCCTTGCTCCCACAGGTGATATCTGTTTGTTTCTGGGGCTTTGGCCATGCCTTCAGCAAAGTCCTACAGCTGGGTGCGCTGAATCCTCTTCGACCTGTCGGGAATTCCCTACATCCCTGGTGAAGTGTCTGCGCGGGCCTGCCTTGAAAGGCCCGAGGGCTTTCCTCTACCGTAACTACTTGTCTCTTCTGTTACGGAACCGCCATGTCTTTGGCCAGCTCACGCTTCTTGTTTCTCATGGCTTCCATCGCCGCGGCCCTGGCTTTGGGCATCGCCACTTATCTGGAGTATTCGGTCGGCCTGATGCCTTGCAGTCTGTGTGTCTTGCAGCGGTTGTGCCTGATGCTGTTCCTGGCGAACAACCTCGTGGCATGCGTACACGGTCCAGGGCAACGAGGCAGTCTCCTGTATGGGGCGGCGGGGTTGGTTTTTGTGGTGGGGGGGATGACCCTGGCATGGCGCCAGGTTCTGATACAGAGCCGTTCGTTCGAACCGTTGCCCGACTGTATTGCCCAGCTCAAGCCGACGGATTCCTGGTGGTGCGCGTTGCACCGCGTCCTTGATGGCGCTGTCGATTGCGCCCATATCACCTGGACGCTGTTTGACCTGAGCATCCCCGAATGGAGCCTGTTGTTTTTCCTCGCGGTATCCAGCGCGATGACCTATCTGCTGCTGCGCCTTGTCTGGAGTGCTCTGGTACGACCGCTTCGCGGCGATACGTCGCAGTTGGTCCGGGCCCTGGATTAAACACTTGTATGAACTTTATCTCCTGCGT
Source organism: Pseudomonas bijieensis (assembly GCF_013347965.1). Lineage (NCBI taxonomy): Bacteria > Pseudomonadati > Pseudomonadota > Gammaproteobacteria > Pseudomonadales > Pseudomonadaceae > Pseudomonas > Pseudomonas bijieensis. Next base: position 4,457,435 of record NZ_CP048810.1, read on the forward strand.
ACCTTGAAGCCATTGTCGTGCGGGCATAATCTGGCCCGCACGTGTTAGTGGAATTGTGCCGCTCGATCATGTTGTGTCTGGCTTGTCCCTGATCATCAGGCGTGCACAGGCTGCGAGTGGCATGACTCACAAGGGAAGAAATCACCATGCTCGAAAGTTGTCAGAATGCGCAGGAACGCTGGGGTGGAGTGCATCTGCTGATCGATCGCTGGTTGCAGGAGCGCCACGAATTGGTTCGGGCCTATGATGCCCTCGGCGATAAGCCTGAAGCGCTGAGCGAAAGCCGCAAACCCTTGCAGGAGTTCTGCGGTGTGCTGGTCGACTATGTGTCTGCCGGTCATTTCGAGATCTACGAACAACTGACGGGCGAGGCCAAGGCTTTCAACGACAAGCGTGGCCTGGAGCTCGCCGAGCAGATCTACCCGCGCATCGATGTCATCACCGAAAAGCTGCTGGCGTTCAACGACCTGTGCGATGAAGGCAAGTGCGTCGCGGAAAAATTCAAGGAACTGGGCGGCTTGCTGCACGAACGTTTCGAGTTGGAAGACTGCCTGATCGAAGTGCTGCACAACGCCCACAAGGAAGAAGCTGCGGTCCAGGCCTGAGAGGGTTTCGCGGTCATGAAAAAACGGTGCGCATTGCGCACCGTTTTTCGTTGGGCCAGGGTCAGATGGTCGCGCCCAGCAACTCGATTTCAAACACCAGTGGCGTGAACGGCGGGATCACATCTCCTGCCCCTTCGGCGCCATAGGCCAAGGACGAAGGGATCACCAAGCGCCATTTCGCACCTACCGGCATTTGCGGCAGTGCAGTGCGCCAGCCGTCAATCACGCTGTCGAGGTTGAACCACTGCGCCTGGCGGTTGGAGTCGAATACGGTGCCGTCCGGCAATCGACCGGTGTAAAGCACCTGGACTTTGCCGTGAGGGCCGGCCTTCGCGCCGTGGCCTGGCTTGATTTCGGTCAACAGAATGCCGTCGGCGAGTTGCTGGACACCGGGTCGGTTCTTTTCTTCGTTGAGAAATTTCTGCTCCGTTTTCAGCGCGGCTTCAATCTGCGGCGTGGTCGATGGTGCATTCAATTGCGCCTGGTGCTCGGCCAGGATCTGTTCGATGCGTTCATCTTCCAGGGCCAGCGGCTTGCCCAGGTAGGCCTGTTGCAAACCCTCGACCAAGGCTTTGATCTGCAGGTCCGGCACGTCCTGGCGCAGGCGTTCACCGAGGCTGGCGCCCAGGCTATAAGCCAGATCGTGAGCATCGTTTGCGCTGGTTTTTTCAACGGCCTGGACCGTGGAGCAAACCATGCACAGGAATAAAAACAGGTGACGCGACATGTGTGCTCTCCGGCCTCGAATCGAGGAATTATGCCAGTGCCGATCTCTATAAAGTTGGATTGCCTGGACGCTGACGCAGAAGATTTTTCGTCTCTTGCAACGCAACGTCTTATGTAGTGTCAACATGCCCTAGCGGCGGTTGTAGCAGAGGTCTAGTATGAGCCGCACTTACGTCAGTCAGGAGGTAAACCATGTCGGCCACCAAGAAGCCTGTAAACACTCCGTTGCACTTGCTCCAACAACTCTCGGGCAGCTTGCTCGAACATTTGGAAAATGCCTGCTCCCAAGCTCTGGCTGATGCTGAGAAACTGCTCGCCAAGCTGGAAAAACAACGCGGCAAAGCGCAGGAAAAACTGCACAAGTCGCGCACCAAACTGCAAGACGCAGCCACCGCTGGCAAGGCCAAGGCGCAAGCCAAGGCCAAAGATGTCGTGAAAGAACTTGAAGACCTGCTTGATGCCTTGAAGGATCGTCAGTCCGAAACCCGTGCCTACATTCTGCAACTCAAACGCGATGCCCAGGAAAGCCTGAAACTGGCCCAGGGTGTCGGTCGTGTGCAAGAAGCCGCAGGCAAGGCGCTGACACTTCGTGCTGCCAAGCCTGCCGCTGTATCGGCCAAGAAGCCGGTGGCTAAACCCGTTGCGGCAAAAGCACCGGCCAAAGTCGCTGCCAAGCCTGCCGCCAAGGCACCGGCCAAAGCTGCCAGCAAGCCTGCCGCCAAACCCGTCGCTGCCAGTGCTGCAAAACCTGCGGCCAAAAAACCAGTCGTCAAGGCGGCTGCCAAGCCTGCCGCAAAAACCGCGGCCGCTAAACCTGCTGCCGCCAAGCCCGCTGTAAAAGCTGCTGCTAAACCTGCTGCTAAACCTGCTGCTAAACCTGCGGCAAAAGCTGTAGCCAAACCTGTCGCTAAAACCGCCGCCGCCAAACCTGCCGCCGCCAAGCCAGCTGCCAAGCCTGCGGCAACCAAAACGGCTGCTGCCAAGCCTGCTGCGAAAACGGCTGCCAAGCCAGTCGCTGCCAAAGCCCCCGCCAAAGTGGCGGCCAAACCCGCGGCCAAACCGGCTGCTGCTAAAGCGCCTGCCAAACCAGCTGCCGCGAAGCCGACCGCTGCCAAACCTGCCGCCAAACCAGCGGCCAAACCAGCGGCGAAACCTGCCGTGAAAAAACCAGCCGCTGCAAAACCCTCGACTGCACCAGCAGCCAAGCCAGCGACGCCGGCTCCGACTGCGGCACCTGCTCCAACCGCCAGCACTCCGGCCGCGGCGCCCAGCCCATCCGCCGCCGTTGCGCCGAGCACCAGCAGCACCCCGACCAGCGCTTCCTAAGTGCCGGACACCGCGACGCGCAGCTGATGCAGCGCGTCGCGGCTCGCTGGTCCGGCATTCGCCGCCAGCCCTTGCAGCCATTGCGCTGAATCGTTCTGTTGTGCTCCAGGCCAATCCTTGGCCAGCGCTTCCAATCGTTCCAGCAATTGCCGTTCGGCTGCCAACTCCAGTTGCTTGACCTGTTCGCGCAGGTCATTGAGTGCCGTGTCCTGGAGGGCGCCGGTTTTCCATTGGCTGCGAAGCGTGCGCAGGGGCCGCACCACCTCGGCATCCCACGGTTCGGCCAATTGTCGAAGCTGGCGCAGCCTTTGCTCATTGCAGGCCACGCCGCGCTGCGCCAGCCACAGGCCGCAAAGCAGCAGGCAGACGTTGGCGCCGGCGTCCTGCGACGCCAGGCAGGCAGGCTCTACGCCAGGCTTGGCATAGAGGTCGAGGGAAAAACTCCACAGGTCAGGGGACATCGTGCTACTCGCGCCAGTTGCGAGCGAAGCTGGTAGACTCCGCCGCCATTATGATCCGACTTCAGAACCTGACTTTACAGCGTGGCCCGCAACGTCTGCTAGAAGACGCCGAGCTGACCCTGCACGCCGGCCACAAAGCCGGCCTCATCGGCGCCAACGGCGCCGGCAAATCGAGCCTGTTCGCCTTGCTGCGCGGCGAGTTGCACCCAGACTCGGGAGATTGCCTGCTGCCGGCCGATTGGCGTATCGCCCACATGCGCCAGGAGGTCGACACCCTCGAGCGCCTGGCAGTGGACTACGTGCTCGATGGCGACTTGCGCCTGCGCCAGGTGCAACGTGACCTGGCTGCCGCCGAAACGGCCCACGACGGTGCCGCACAGGCCCGCCTGCACGCGGAACTCGACAGTGCCGACGGCTACACCGCCGATGCCCGCGCGCGCAAATTGCTCGCCGGCCTGGGCTTTACCAATGAGCAGATGGATCGCCAGGTCGGAGACTTCTCCGGTGGCTGGCGGATGCGCCTGAACCTGGCGCAGGCCTTGATGTGCCCTTCGGATCTGCTGTTGCTCGATGAGCCGACCAACCACTTGGACCTCGACGCCATCATCTGGCTCGAAGACTGGCTCAAGAGCTACCCGGGCACGCTGCTGCTGATTTCCCACGACCGTGACTTCCTCGACGCCGTGGTCGATCACGTCGCCCATGTCGATCAGCGCAAGCTGACCTTGTACCGCGGTGGCTACAGCGCCTTCGAGCGCGCTCGTGCCGAACGCCTGGCCCAGCAACAGCAGGCCTACGAGAAGCAACAGGCACAGCGTGCGCACATGGAAAGCTACATCGCCCGCTTCAAGGCCCAGGCCACCAAGGCCCGCCAGGCCCAGAGCCGGATCAAGGCGCTGGAGCGGATGGAAGAGCTGTCTGCGGCCCATGTCGATTCGCCGTTCGATTTTGTCTTTCGCGAATCGACCAAGATCTCCAGCCCGTTGATCGACCTGTCCGACGCGCGCCTGGGCTATGGCGACAAGACCGTGCTGGAGAAGGTCAAGCTGCAACTGACCCCGGGGGCGCGGATCGGTCTGCTGGGCCCCAACGGTGCCGGTAAGTCGACCCTGATCAAAAACCTTTCCGGCGAACTCGAGCCGCTGGCCGGGCGCCTGACCCGTGGCGAGAACACTGTGGTCGGCTACTTCGCCCAGCATCAGCTTGACTCCCTGGATTCCAAGGCCAGCCCACTGCTGCACTTACAACGCCTGGCGCCCACCGAGCGTGAGCAGACCCTGCGTGACTTCCTCGGCGGTTTCGACTTCCGCGGCGCACGTATCGACGAGCCGGTGCTGAATTTCTCTGGCGGCGAAAAGGCGCGCCTGGCGCTGGCGTTGATCGCCTGGGGTCGGCCGAACCTGTTGCTGCTCGACGAACCGACCAACCACCTGGACCTGGAGATGCGCCTGGCCCTGACCATGGCCTTGCAGGAGTTCAGTGGTGCGGTGCTGGTGGTGTCCCACGATCGGCATTTGCTCAAGAGCACCACGGATAATTTCTTCCTGGTGGCCGACGGCAAGGTCGAGGAGTTCGACGGCGATCTGGAGGACTACGCCCGTTGGCTGGTGGAGTACCGCCAGCGCAACGCGCCGGTCAGCAGCACACCGGTCAACCCGGACAAGACCGACAAGAAAGCCCAGCGCCAGGCCGCCGCCGCATTGCGTCAGCAACTGGCGCCGCACAAGCGCGAGGCCGACAAGCTCGAAACCGAGTTGGGCAAGCTGCATGAAAAACTGCAAAAGATCGAAACCAGCCTCGGCGATAGCGGTCTTTACGAGGCGGCGCGCAAGGATGAATTGCGTGACCTGCTGGCGGAGCAAGCCAAGCTGAAGGTTCGGGAAGCGGAGCTCGAGGAGGCGTGGATGCAAGCGCTGGAACTGCTGGAAAACCTGCAAGCGGAGCTGGAGGCGTTGTCCTGATGGAAGCGTTGGCGTTGCCTGTACCTGTCATGTGGATCGAGCCGATCTGGCTCGGTGTGCAAATCCTGCTGATTCTGCTGGCCGGTTATGTCGCGCAGCGTGTCGTGGCGCGGGCCCTTACAGGCCTGGGTGAGCGTTACCCATTTCCGCCGCAGTTGGTGATCATCCTGCGAGGTGTGCTGCGCTGGTTGATCATGGGTAGCGCAGTGCTGGTGGTGCTCGAACGCCTGGGCGTCTCGGCGACGGTACTGTGGACTGCATTGTCGGGTTTTGTCGCGGTGGCAGCGGTGGCGTTCTTCGCCATCTGGAGCGTGTTGTCGAACCTGTTCTGCGCCGTGTTGATCTACACCGTCGGACCGTTTCGCCTGGGCGATGTGGTCGAGCTGGTGGACACCACCGACAAACCCGGCATCAAGGGACGCGTGGTGGCGATCAACCTGCTCTACACCACGCTGATCGAAGCCGAGGAGCTCGGCACCGGCAGCGCCATGGTGCAAGTACCCAACAGCTTGTTCTTCCAGCGCTCGGTGCGCCGCTGGCGTGGCAGCGAGGCGTTTCCGGTCGGCGGCTTCGTCGAGTAATCCGGCCTTGGCCCGATGGGTTGTCCTTGCAAAAAAGCGGTAGTCAAGCGCGCGGCGGCGCATTAGCTTAGTCGTTTTCGACGAGTCTGAGCCGAGGTGTGCGATGGTGCTGGAAACATGGCTGGCGTTTTTCGCCGCATGCTGGGTGATCAGTCTTTCCCCGGGCGCCGGTGCCATTGCATCGATGTCCAGTGGCTTGCGCTACGGTTTTTGGCGTGGCTACTGGAATGCCCTGGGCCTGCAACTGGGCCTGGCATTGCAAATCGTGATCGTCGCCGCCGGTGTTGGCGCGATCCTCACTGCGTCCGCCACCGCGTTCTATGCGATCAAGTGGTTCGGCGTGGCCTATCTGGTTTACCTGGGTATCAAGCAGTGGCGCGCCATCCCCGGCGATATCAGCGATGAGGCCGTTGTGCGGCCGATCGGCAATCCTCTGGCGCTGGTGTTTCGAGGCTTTCTGGTCAACATCAGCAACCCCAAGGCCCTGGTGTTCATGCTGGCGGTGCTGCCGCAGTTCATCGATCCCCATGCCCCCTTGCTCAAGCAATACCTGATCCTGGGCGTGACCATGATTTGCGTCGACCTCATCGTCATGGCCGGATACACCGGGCTGGCGTCCAAAGTCCTGCGTCTGTTGCGCACACCCAAGCAGCAACGGCGGATGAACCGCGTCTTCGCTGGCCTGTTCATCGGTGCGGCGGGTTTTTTGGCGACGATTCGCAGGGCTGCGGTTTAACACCGAACGAAACCTGTGGCGAGGGGATAAATCCCCTCACCACAAATCCGCTGAATCCTTCAGCGCAAAATCACCGGCGCGCTATCGCGTGGCAGGTTGTTGCGTTGTGCAGGCTCGCGGGGTTGTTCGTAGCTCGGCCCACCCAACTGTTCGCTCAACTGCCGTGCCACGTCTTCACCCAAGGCCTTGGACACATCGCGCACCACCCGTGGCCGGTTGAGGCTGATGTGCACGTCCCGGTGGTTCAACAGTTTGGTGTCCTGGCCTTCGCCCATGGCCGTGAAGGCCGAGGTGATTTCGTAGGTCTTGGTGTTGATCAGGCTGAAGTCCGCCACCAGGGTCAGCGCAAGTACGGCCGAGTAGCTGTCGGTATTGGCCAGTTCGTTGATGTCGCGGGTGAAGTCGATGTCCGACACCGTGCCGAACAGCACGTAGTCGGCACCCTTGAAGTTCCCGGCCTTGATGCGCTTGATCACGTCATAGACGTCGCCGTTGGACGCCGCCGTGTGGGGCGTGCCCTGGGTCAGCTGGAACATCCCGCTGCGCAGGATCTCGCCCTTGATGTCGCCAGTGAACTTGCGCAGCTCGCCCTGCTCGATGTAGCTGCTGGTGGCTTCCATCTCGTCGTAGCTCGAGGAAGCGCTGGCGCTGTAAGGGTTCGCCTGGAAGTTGCTCTGCGCTGAAACGGTGTGGATGTATTCCTCCACTCGCTCCTGGTACGCAAGGTCGGTCACCGCGACTTTGGGGGCCGCCTGCGCGCCAAATGCGCAGGCCAGGGCCATGATGCCTATCCATGTGCGCATGGCTTAGCGCTCCGTGGTCTTGCGGATTTCTTTTTCGTCCATCCACTCGGCCAGACCGCTCTCGACGTCGATCAATTGCAGGCTGAATTTGTAGAAGACGTCCTTGTAGTCGCTGCTGCGCTTGACGATCGAGCTGATAGAACCCTCGAGACGGTACTTGGCGGCGATCATGTTGCCGGTCTTGGCCACGGTGCTTTTCTTGTACAAGCCGCTCTGGTTCTGCAGTTTGAGCTGGTCGACCTGGCTGTCCATGGCGGTGTTGTCGCTGGCGAAACGGGCAGCGCCGGTTTTCATCAGCTGGGTCTTGATGCTGGTGGTGATTTCGCGGGTGTCGATGTATTCGCTGGTCTTGTTCTTCACGTCATAGACCTGGACCACCGGACGCCCCTGCAGGATGCCGGACTGGGCCAGGGAGCGGGTCATGGACTCGGCGATCATTTGCAGGTCGGTGGAGCCGAACTCGTTGGTCACGGTTTCCACGGCCTTGGTATCGCCGTAGCTGATGTTCTTGTTGCCCAGGACCGGCGAGTTGTTGGCGCAGCCGCTGACCAGCAGGACGGCGAGGGCGATGGACGAAATGCGTACGAACATGTGGGGTCTCTCGAAAACTGGATAAAAGGTCTGTGGCGAGGGGATTTATCCCCGTTCGAGTGCGCAGCGCTCGCTGAAAATTGGGGCTGCTACGCAGCCCAGCGGGGATGAATCCCCTCGCCACAGGAATGTGCATCTGTCTTATGGGGTATTGATTTCCAAACGGAAATCCACCGCCTTGGGCGTCGGTGCGATGGCCGGCAGGAAGCTGGTCTGTTCGCCGTACAGCGTCAGGCTTTTCCAGGTTTCTTCCTCGGCGATCGGGAAGCCTTCCGGCCCCAGCCAGGCAAAGCGGTAGTACATCGTCTTGTTGTTGTAGCTGGTGTTGCTCAGCTGGACATTGACGGTCAGGTAGCCGTTTTCCCGGGCTACGCGCATGGCGCCAACCACGATGTTCTTGGTCTTGCCCATCGCCACGACCTTGCTGGCGGCGCTGCCCGGCTCCGGTGGCGGCGGGGTGGCGCAACCGGCCAGCAAGGCCAGGGCGCCGACGGCGATCAGTTTTAAACGCATGTGAACAAGACTCCGTTCTTAAGGTTGCTTGAGGGCAATGGCGGTCGGGTTGGCGCTGGGCATTACCTGGGCAGCCAGGCCACCAGCGAACACCTGGTTCCCCACTGCTCGCAGGCTGATGACCTGGTAGCGCTGGTCGACGGTGACCTTGACCACCGAGCCGCCCACCGAACTTGGCAAGGTGACCTGGTGTTCGCCTTTCTTCAGGCGCAGGCGCACCACCTGGGTGTAGTCGGGCAGGGTGCGCCAGGTCCGGGTATCAGCGCCTTCGAGTACCGCCGAAGTGAGGCCGACGGCCAGGCCGGCCAGTGGGTTGGTATCGTTGATCTGCTTCTGCGCCACGCCACGGGTGATGGCGCGCACGGTGGTGCGCAGGATGATGCCCGGCATGTCGTCGCGCAGCGCGCGGCGGGACATGGCGGTGGTGCTGTTGAGTTGGGTCAGGTCCAGCTGACGACCGTCGACACCGATCTGGCCGACGGGGGCAGTGGAGGTATCAGGCTTGATCACAGGGAACGACAAAGGCGTGATGACCAGGTTGCCGCTGATCGGCAAGGGCAGGGGAATGCGGATCGAATCCCGGGACGGTGCCAGGCCACTCTGCACCACGATCAGGATGTCGCTGTCATCGTTCTTGGCGGCAGGCTTGTCGAGGTTGAGCAGGGCTTGCTCCAGCAGCGGCGTGTTGGGGCGCAGTTCGGCGGCCTTGCGATAACCCGGCGCGGCCAGGTCTTTTTCACCGAGGGCTTCATAGACGAAGCCGGCCAGGTAATGGCTGAACGCGCTCTGGTAACTGTTTTTCAGGCTGACCACTTCCGGGGCGTCGAGGCTGGCCACCGGATAACCCTTGAGGTCCTTGTATTCGGTCCTGACCCCTTGCTTCTCGGCGTCTTCCTCGCGCTTGAGGTATTCCTTGTCCCGCAGGTCGGCGATCACCGCTTCGCGTTCGTGGGTCTTCTTGATCTGGGTCCGCGCGCCGTCGAAGTCATTCACGGCCAACAGGTTCAGCGCCATCTGCGTGGTCAGCATGACCTTTTCGTAGTCGTAGCCTTCGTAGCGGCGGACTTTATCGTTGACCAGGAAGCTGCCGAACTGGGCCAGGTACTTGGCCGTGTCGAGTTTGACCGCATCCTCCCACTGGCCAACCTGCTGATCGGCGCTGGTCCAGGCCACCTGGCTGCCGGACAAGTCGCCCTTGGCACGCAGCAGCTCGCCTTTCTCGAAGTAATACAGCAGGTCCTTGTCCTGGCTGCTGTTGTTCTTTTCCAGCAGGGTCAATGCCGCGTCGACGTTGCCGGACGCCAGTTGCTGGTTGGTCTGGGCCAATTCGCTGTCGTAGTTGCGAAAGGCCGAGCAGCCGGACAACAAGGTGATCGCACCGAGGGCGACCGAAAAAACGGCACGGGATGCCATGAACATTTCTTCCCTGAGTAACAGCCGTGGTGTGCGGGTCGGGCTGGAGCGATCCCACGGACAAGCGTCGGGACGCTGTCAGTTCCTCATAAAAGGAGGAGCTTTTATGCCGTCGAATAATAAGAAGGCGGGCGATTATAAACATGGCGCTTGGCTATGTAATGGCTTTTCAATCTCTAAATGCTGTTTTTGTGACATCACTTACAAAGCATGAATATCCGATGAAAATGTGCCGCCAAAACACATCAGCTCTTGAGCCAAAGCCATTGGAAGTGAACAATGTGTTACTTCTTATTTCCAACTGAGAGTCATTCATGACTGCGCCGTTCCGTTTCCTGGCCTGGCTTGCACTGCCATTGCTTGCGCTGTGCAGCACTCCGCTGCTGGCCGACACCGTCGAGGGTGCTCCCCAGGCCCTGCATTTACTGGATTACATCGGGGCGGATTACCCGGCGACAGTCGAAGCGGGCAAGGTCATCGAAAACGGGGAATACCGCGAGCAGCTGGAATTCATCCAGGTGCTGGAAGGGTTGATCGCCGGGCTGCCGGCCAAGCCGGAGAAGACTGAGCTGGTCCAAGGCATCGGCGCCTTGCGCGGTGCGATCACCCAGCGCCAGGACGGCGGTGATGTCGCCCGCCTGGCGCGGCAACTGGGTGCCAGGCTGGCGGTGGCGTATGAAGTCAGCCAGGCGCCGGTCATCACCCCGGATCCTTCCCGCGGCGCGCCGCTATACGCGCAGAATTGCTCGGTATGCCACGGAGCCAACGGTGCCGGCGACGGTCCCGCCGGTGTCGGCCTGGAGCCGCCGCCCGCCAACTTGCGCGACGTCCAGCGTCTGGATCGCCTGAGTCTCTATGCGATCTACAACACCCTCGGCATGGGCATCGAAGGCACCGACATGCCGGCCTTCGCCGATCAGCTCGACGACCGTCAGCGCTGGGACCTGGCGACCTACATCGCCAGCTTCAGCGCCGACCCGGCGGCCGCGAAGAGTGAACAGACCTACAATCTTGCTGACCTTGCACGTCAGACCCCGCTGGAAGTCCTGGCTGCGCAAGGTCCGGCGGCAGCGGCCACCTTCCGTGCCCAGCGTGCCCAGCCGCCACAGGTGCAGCGCGGCCCGGCGCAGTTGCTCGACTACACCGCCGCCACCCTGGACAAAAGCATCGCGGCGTATCGTGCCGGTGATCACGACCAGGCCTATGACCTGTCGGTAGCGGCTTACCTGGAAGGTTTCGAGCTGGTGGAAAGTTCGCTGGATAACGTCGATGCCAACGTGCGCAAGGACACCGAAAAGTCCCTGATGGCCTACCGACAATCCTTGCAGGACGGTTTGCCGGTGGAAGAGGCCGTACAGCGTCTGGACGCGGCCAAGGCCAAGTTGAAGGCGTCCGCCGACCTGCTGGGCGGCGATGGCTTGAGCTGGTCGCTGAGCTACATCTCCGGGTTGCTGATTCTGTTGCGCGAAGGGCTGGAAGCGATCCTGGTATTGGCGGCGATCCTGGCGTTCCTGCGCAACACCGGCCAGCAGTCGGCCGTGCGCAGCGTCAACATCGGTTGGGGCTTGGCGCTGTTGGCCGGCCTGGCGACCTGGGGGCTGGCGGCGTATGTGATCGACGTCAGCGGTGCCCAGCGTGAATTGCTCGAAGGCGCGACGGCGTTGTTCGCCAGTGTGATGGTGCTGTGGCTAGGGGTGTGGATGCACGACCGGCGCCACGCAGCGGCCTGGCAGGATTACATCAAAAGCAGCCTGGTAGGCGGTGGTGGTCGCTTTGGCTTTGCGATCCTGGCGTTCTTCTCGGTCTATCGTGAACTGTTCGAAGTGATCCTGTTCTACGAAACCCTGTGGTTGCAGGCAGGCCCCGCCGGGCACAACGCGGTGTTGGCCGGTGGCGCGACAGCGCTGGTGTTGCTGGTGGGGCTGGCCTGGGTGATCCTGCGCGGCTCGGCGAAACTGCCACTGGCGCTGTTCTTCAGCATCAACGCGGCACTGTTGTGTGCACTGTCGGTGGTATTCGCCGGGCATGGCGTGAAGGCGTTGCAGGAAGCCGGGATCTTCGGCACCCATCCGGTGGCGTTCTTCGACTTCGACTGGCTGGGCATTCATGCCGATGCCTATTCGCTGACCGCTCAAGTGGTGGCGATCCTGGCGATCGTGGTGCTGTATGGGCGCAGTTGGGTGGCGGAGAAGCGTCGGGTCCAGGTCTCCTGAAAAGCATTCGCTGCGCTCATGATCGCGGGCAAGCCTTGCTCCCACACAAGCTTTTCTCCCGCAGGCTATGGGAGCAAGGCTTGCCCGCGATGCTTTTAATCTAGAGGAAACCATTCAATGCGCGTATGGATCGACGCCGACGCCTGCCCCAAGGCCGCGAAGGAATTGGTGGTCAAGTTCGCCCTCAAGCGCCGGTTCGACGTGGTGCTGGTGGCCGGTCAACCGCAGATCAAGCCGGCCCTGGCCTGTGTGAAACTGATCGTGGTGCCCAGCGGCCCTGACGCGGCGGACGATTACCTGGTGGAGCATGCCGAGCCGGGTGAACTGGTGATCTGCAGTGATGTGCCCTTGGCCGATCGGTTGGTGAAGAAGGGCGTCGCGGCCCTGGATCCGCGAGGCAAGGAGTTCGATGCCCAGAACATGGGCGAGCGGCTGGCGGTGCGCAACCTGTTCACCGATTTACGTGAACAGGGCCACGTGGGGGGCGGCCCGGCAGCGTACAGCGAGCGGGACAAGCAGGGGTTTGCCAATGCGCTGGATCGGATCCTGACGCGTTTGGCCCGAATGCCATAAACCCTGCGCATAACCCCCTGTGGGAGCGAGCCTGCTCGCGATGGCGGTGGATCAGCCAATCAACATGTTGCCTGTGCCGGCGCTATCGCGAACAGGCTCGCTCCCACAGGAAAGAGTCGGCGGTGTCAGGCGTCGTTCTCGTGCGTCAGTTCCAGCACCCGGTCCACCAGCTTGTTGATGCCCGAGGCCGCTTCGCTGATGTTCTGCGCCAGCATGTAGGCCGGGGTGCTGACCAGTTTGCGCGCGCGGTCTTCGACGATGTCGGTCACCGCGCAGTCTTCATGAGTGCCGCCCATTTTGCCCACGGCTGCCGCCGTGTCCGGGTCGTTGCCGATGGTGCAGGTCACCCCCGGGCCGTAGATCTTTGCCGCCAGGGCCGGGGAGATGCAGATCAGCCCGACCGGTTTGCCCGCCTCGGCAAAGGCCTCGGTCAAGGCCAGGACCTCTGGTTGGACGGTGCAGCCCGGGCCTTCGACGGCAAAGTTGGAGAGGTTTTTCGCCGAGCCAAAACCACCGGGTACGATCAGGGCGTCGAAGTCCTCGACCCGGGCTTCACGCAAATCCTTGACGTTGCCACGGGCGATCCGTGCCGATTCCACCAGCACGTTGCGGCTCTCGGGCATTTCCTCGCCGGTCAGGTGATTGATCACATGCAATTGGGCAATGTTTGGAGCGAAGCACTGGACCTGTGCCCCGCGCTGATCGAGGCGCAGCAAGGTGATCACGCTTTCGTGGATCTCGGCGCCGTCATACACGCCACAGCCGGAAAGGATCACTGCAATTTTTTTGCTCATGGGCTTTTCTCCAGATTCATGGCGTTAAATGTCTACTAATTTGTCACTCGTTGCCATAGGGGGATCGGCCAGCTACACCTAATCTGCCGATTGTCTCCCTGTCTTGCATGCCCGGGTTGCGTCATGAACTTCATCCTGTATGCCGTGCCGTTCTTCTTCGTGCTGATCGCCGTCGAGTTGCTGGCAGATCGCTGGCGGGGCGTGAGCCACTACCGCGTGGCAGACGCGATCAACAGCTTGAGCACCGGCGTGCTGTCGACCACCACCGGTTTGCTGACCAAGGGTGTGGGGTTGGTGACCTACGCCTTCGCGCTCGAACACTTGGCGGTGATTGAATTGCCCGCCGACCAGGCCTGGGTCTGGGTGATGGCTTTCGTCTCCTACGACTTCTGCTATTACTGGCTGCACCGCATGGGTCACGAACGCAACATCCTCTGGGCCGCCCATTCGGTGCACCACCAGAGCGAGGACTACAACCTTTCCACCGCGCTGCGCCAGACCAGCACCGGCTTCCTGCTGAGCTGGATCTTCTACGTCCCGCTTGCCGTACTGGGCGTGCCGCTGATGGTCTTCGTCAGCGTCGCGGCGTTGAATCTGCTGTACCAGTTCTGGGTCCACACCCAGCACATTCCCAAGCTCGGCTGGTTGGAGTGGTGCTTCGTTACGCCGTCCAATCATCGCGCCCACCATGCACAGAACCCTCTCTACATGGATCGCAATTACGGCGGGGTGTTCATTATTTGGGACCGTCTGTTTGGCACCTTCCAGGAAGAAGACGACAACGAGCCGGTGGTTTTTGGCGTGACCACGCCGCTGGCCAGTTGGAATCCGTTGTGGGCCAACCTGCAGTTCTATGCGCAACTGTGGGCCGATGCGCGGCGGGCCGGGCGTTGGTGGGACAAACTGCGGATCTGGTTCATGCCCACCGGTTGGCGTCCGGCGGACGTCGCGGCCAAGTACCCGCTGAACAAGCCGGACCTGAGCCAGTTCCGCAAATTCGAAGTGCCATTGGACGCACGCCAGCAGTGGTACGTGGCGCTGCAGTTCTGCGCCTACATTGCCCTGGGCAGTTATTTGATGAATCTTGAAACCAGCCTGCCGGTTGCCGCTCTGGTGCTGGGTTGGGGCGCGGTGGCGTTCGGTCTGTTCGTGTTGGGCGTGGCCCTGGAGAATCGCCCGTGGGCGCTGAGGCTGGAGCTATTGCGGCTGGCCTCGAACCTGCCGCTGGTGTGGCTGGCGCCACTGGCCGGGTTGTGGCCGGCCAGCCCCGTGGCGTGGGTCGGGCTGCTCAGCTACAGCCTGCTCAGCGGTATCGGGCTGTATTGCTGCCGCGCCCGGTTTACTCGGTGGGCGTCGTAGGTTCGCCGGACCGGGCTTGTTCCAGGCGTTCGGCTTCGAGGACTTTCCTGGCCAGCCGCGCATTCTTGATGCGTCGGCGCAGCCACAGGACCAGGCCCAGCACCAGCAGCGCGCCGAGTACCCACAACTCATACTTCTTGATGCTGCCCAGCATGCCTTCGAGCACCGCGCCGAAATGGTACGCGGCAGCGGCCAACGCCGTGGCCCAGATCGCCGCACCGATGCCGTTGAGCAACAGGTAGCGGCCCGGCGGATAGCCTGACAGGCCGATCGCCACCGGCATCACCGTGCGCAGGCCATAGACGAAGCGAAAGCTCAGGACCCAGATGTCCGGATGTCGGCGGATATGCTCCAGCGCACGATCGCCCATCAACTGCCAGCGCGGCTTGCGCGCCAAGAGTTTGCGGCCGTGCTTGCGGCCCAGGAAATACCACAGCTGATCGCCCGCGTAGCTGCCGCAGAACGCCACGACCACCACCAGGTTGATGTCCATATAGCCACGGAACGCCAGGAAACCTGCGAGCACGAGGATGGTTTCGCCTTCGAAGAACGTGCCGATAAACAGGGCCAAGTAGCCGAAGTCGTGCAGAAATTGTTGGAGCATTGTCTGGGTGCTGGCGAAATGAACGCGCAGCCTAACCCTTCAGGCACATTCAGGAAAGTATCGAAATGTGTCTCGACGTGAACAATTCCTACAAAGACAATAACTGCGACGACAGGACGCAGGTGCACATAACTGTAATGTCTTCGTCATAATGGGCGCTTATAACTGTCACGCTCGCCCGTCAGCACGGGCTCAGGAGTCTGCCGTGAGCTTTACCCCCGCCAATCGTCTGTTCCCTGCCACCCGCCTGCGTCGCAACCGCCGTGATGAGTTCTCTCGTCGGCTGGTACGTGAAAGCGTGCTGACGACCAATGACTTGATCCTGCCGGTGTTCGTGCTGGACGGTGAGAACCGTCGCGAAGCGGTGGCGTCGATGCCGGGGGTGGAGCGCCTGACCATCGATCTGCTGCTCGAAGAAGCCGCCCACTGGGTCGAGCTGGGCATTCCGGCGCTGGCGCTGTTCCCGGTCACGCCCCCGACGCTCAAGTCTCTGGACGCCGCCGAGGCCTGGAACCCCGAGGGCATCGCCCAACGCGCGACCCGTGCCCTGCGCGCGCGCTTCCCCGAGCTGGGGGTGATTACCGATGTGGCGCTGGACCCGTTCACCACCCACGGGCAGGACGGCATCCTCGATGAAGAAGGCTATGTGCAGAACGACATTACCGTCGATGCATTGGTCAGGCAGGCCCTGTCCCACGCCGAGGCCGGTGCCCAGGTGGTAGCGCCGTCGGACATGATGGACGGACGCATCCAGGCGATCCGCGAAGCCCTCGAGGTGGCCGGTCACGTCAATGTGCGGATCATGGCCTACTCGGCCAAGTACGCCAGCGCCTATTACGGCCCGTTCCGCGACGCGGTCGGCTCGGCCCTGAACCTGGGCAAGGCCAACAAGGCCTCTTATCAGATGGACCCGGCCAACAGTCAGGAAGCCTTGCACGAAGTGGCGGCTGACTTGTCAGAAGGGGCAGACATGGTCATGGTCAAGCCGGGCATGCCTTACCTCGACATTCTTTGCCGGGTCAAAGACGAATTCAAAGTACCGACCTTTGTTTATCAGGTCAGCGGCGAGTACGCGATGCACATGGCCGCGATCCAGAACGGCTGGTTGGGCGAAGGGGTGATCCTGGAGTCCTTGACCGCTTTCAAACGCGCAGGCGCTGATGGCATCCTGACTTACTTTGCCGTGCGCGCCGCCCAATTGTTACGAGAGCAGAAATAGCCTCCCAGGAACTTGCGATGAATACCGAAGGACTCTCCGAAGTTGCCGTAAAAGACGCTCAACCCGTGGTCGAGCAAATAGCCGAGACGCCGCCGGAGATGGAGCCTGCTCCACCGGCCGTCATCGAGCCTGCCCCGGCCCCGGCGATTGTCATTCCCAACCTGGATGACAGCAGCCTGTACATCCATCGCGAGCTGTCGCAACTGCAGTTCAACATCCGCGTGCTGGAACAGGCGCTGGACGAGTCCTACCCGCTGCTGGAACGGCTGAAATTCCTGCTGATCTTTTCCAGCAACCTGGATGAGTTTTTCGAGATCCGTGTCGCCGGCCTGAAGAAGCAGATCACCTTCGCCCGTGAACAGGCTGGCGCCGACGGCTTGCAGCCGCACCAGGCCCTGGCGCGCATCAGCGAACTGGTCCACGGCCATGTGGACCGTCAGTACGCGATCCTCAACGACATCCTGCTGCCGGAGCTGGAAAAGCACCAGGTGCGCTTCATCCGCCGCCGCAACTGGAACACCAAGATCAAGACCTGGGTGCGCCGCTATTTCCGCGACGAGATCGCGCCGATCATCACGCCGATCGGCCTCGACCCGACGCACCCGTTCCCGCTGCTGGTGAACAAGAGCCTGAACTTCATCGTCGAGCTGGAAGGCATCGACGCCTTCGGTCGCGATTCCGGTTTGGCGATCATCCCGGCGCCACGCCTGCTGCCGCGCATCATCCGCGTGCCGGAAGACGTCGGCGGTCCTGGCGACAATTATGTGTTCCTGTCGTCGATGATCCACGCCCACGCCGATGACCTGTTCCAGGGCATGAAGGTCAAGGGTTGCTACCAGTTCCGCCTGACCCGTAACGCCGACCTGTCGGTGGACACCGAGGACGTCGAAGACCTGGCCCGTGCCCTGCGTGGCGAGCTGTTCTCCCGTCGCTACGGTGACGCGGTGCGCCTGGAGGTGGCCGACACCTGCCCGAAACACCTGTCCGACTACCTGCT
Source organism: Pseudomonas bijieensis (assembly GCF_013347965.1). NCBI lineage: Bacteria > Pseudomonadati > Pseudomonadota > Gammaproteobacteria > Pseudomonadales > Pseudomonadaceae > Pseudomonas > Pseudomonas bijieensis. Next base: position 4,474,910 of record NZ_CP048810.1, read on the forward strand.
CAAGCAGTTCAACCTGCATGAGACCGAGCTGTATCAGGTCAATGGCCCGGTCAACCTGACCCGGTTGTTCAGCATCACCGGCCTGGACAGCCATCCGGAACTGCAATACCTGCCGTTCACGCCGCAGATCCCGAAACTGCTGCAAAACAGCGAGAACATTTTCAGCGTGATCAGCAAGCAGGACATCCTGCTGCTGCACCCGTTCGAGTCGTTCACGCCGGTGGTCGACCTGCTGCGCCAGGCCGCCAAGGACCCACACGTCCTGGCGGTGCGCCAGACCCTGTACCGCAGCGGTGCCAACTCGGAAATCGTCGACGCCCTGGTGGACGCGGCACGAAACGGCAAGGAAGTCACCGCGGTGATCGAATTACGCGCGCGCTTCGATGAAGAGTCCAACCTGCAACTGGCCAGCCGCCTGCAAGCGGCCGGCGCGGTGGTGATCTACGGTGTGGTCGGCTTCAAGACCCACGCCAAGATGATGCTCATCCTGCGCCGTGAAGCCGGTGAAATCGTGCGTTACGCCCACTTGGGCACCGGTAACTACCACGCCGCCAACGCCCGCCTGTATACCGACTACAGCCTGCTGACTTCTGACGATGCCTTGTGCGAAGACGTCGGCAAGCTGTTCAGCCAGTTGATCGGCATGGGCAAGACCCTGCGCATGAAGAAACTCCTGCATGCGCCATTCACCCTGAAAAAGGGCATGCTCGACATGATCGCCCGGGAGACGCAGTTCGCCCTGGACGGCAAGCCGGCCCACATCATTGCCAAGTTCAACTCGCTGACCGATCCGAAGATCATCCGTGCGTTGTACAAGGCCAGCCAGTCGGGCGTGCGCATCGACCTGGTGGTGCGTGGCATGTGCTGCCTGCGGCCGGGCATCCCGGGGGTTTCCCATAACATCCATGTGCGCTCGATCATCGGCCGCTTCCTGGAACATACCCGGGTGTTCTACTTCCTCAATGGCGGCGAGGAACAGATGTTCCTGTCCAGCGCCGACTGGATGGAACGCAACCTCGACAAGCGGGTCGAGACCTGCTTCCCGGTGGAAGGCAAGAAGCTGATCCTGCGGGTCAAGAAAGAGCTGGAAAGCTACCTCACTGACAACACCCACAGCTGGAGTTTGCAGTCGGATGGTCGTTACATCCGCAACACGCCGACCGGCAACCAGAACCCGCGCAGTGCCCAGGCGACCTTGCTGGAGCGCTTGAGCAGCCCGGTGTTGGCGGTTCGTTAAAAAAACGGTGGAAGGGGGGCAGGCTCAGCTTTTGTGGCGAGGGGATTTATCCCCGCTGGGTCGCGAAGCGGCCCCAAAGAGTTGAAGGTAATTAGCCTGACAAAACGGGTAGGCAGGCTTTAGGGCTGCTTCGCAGCCCAGCGGGGATAAATCCCCTCGCCACAAGAGATCTGTGTTGTTGCTGGATTCAGTGGATGTTCAGCACAATCCCAACCCGGGGTCAGCCAGTCGGCTTCCTGGGCGAAGTCGGCCTGGGTCAGTTGGTTTTCTTCCAGCCAGCCTTCAGGAAACAGCACATCCAACTCATCGCCATCGGCCCGCAAGACAACCTGCGGCATTTCCTGGGTGCCACGAATGTGGTGGAACAGGATCGCGAAGCGCAGCAGCACGCACAGGCGAATCAGCTTGATGCCGTCATCGCCGAACTCGGCAAATTTATCCTTGGGAATGTTGCGTCGATGGCCGCGTACCAGCAGCGCGAGCATTTGCTGGTCTTCCCGGGAGAAACCGGCCAGGTCCGAGTGCTCGATCAGGTAGGCGCCGTGCTTGTGGTAGTGATAGTGAGCGATGTCCAGGCCCACTTCATGCACTTTGGCGGCCCAGCCCAGCAGTTCGCGCCAGACTCCGTCGTTCAGATCCCAGTCATCGGCCACCTGGTCGAAGGCATGCAACGCCTTGCGCTCGACCCGTACCGCCTGTTCCTGATCGACGTGATAGCGTTCCATGAGCGAACCCAGGGTGCGCTCACGGACGTCTTCGTGGTGATGACGCCCCAGTAGGTCATACAGCACGCCTTCGCGCAGGGCACCCTCACAGTGGTCCATGCGTTGCAGTTCGAGGGCGTCGAAAATCGCTTCCAGAATCGCCAGGCCCGCCGGGAAAATCGCCCGGCGGTCGGGCTTGATGCCTTCGAAATCGATCTTGTCCACATCGCCGAGCTTGAACAGTCGGCGCTTGAGCCAGGCCAGGCCCTCGGCATTGACTTCGCCGCTGCCATGTCCGCCGGCCTTGAGTGCCAGGCCAATGGCGCGAATGGTCCCCGAGGAGCCGATGGCCTCATCCCAGGTCAGGCGGTGCAGGGCGTGTTCGATGCTCATGATTTCCAGGCGCGCCGCCGTATAGGCCTGGGCATAGCGAGCCGGAGTGATCTTGCCGTCGCGGAAGTAGCGCTGGGTGTAGCTGACGCAGCCCATCTGCAAGCTTTCGCGCAGCAGCGGCTCGAAGCGCTGGCCGATGATGAATTCGGTACTGCCGCCGCCGATGTCCGCCACCAGGCGCTTGCCGGGGGTGTCGGCCAGGGTGTGGGAAACGCCGAGGTAGATCAGGCGGGCTTCTTCACGACCGGAGATGACTTCCACCGGATGGCCAAGGATTTCTTCGGCGCGACGGATGAACTCGCCACGGTTGCGCGCCTCGCGCAGAGCGTTGGTGCCCACGATCCGCACCGCGCCCAGGGGCATACCGTTGATCAGTTGGGCGAACCGCTTGAGGCAATCGAGCCCGCGCTGGATGGATTCTTCGCTCAGCTTGCGCTCTTCGTCGATACCGGCGGCCAGTTGGACCTTCTCGCCGAGTCGCTCAAGAATGCGGATTTCCCCGTTCTGGGCCTTGGCGACGACCATGTGGAAGCTGTTGGAGCCCAGGTCTATGGCAGCGATCAGGGACAGATTCTTGGCTTGGGATGGCGGCATGGGCAAAAAAGTCTCGGTCGATAACCTCGCCATCCTGCCACGATCGACCGCTTACGCCAACGCGCCTGATCCAAACCCTTGAGCCAGAGCAGCTTGCAGGGGGGGCTTAGTGGCGAGGGAGCTTGCTCCCGCTGGGCTGCGCAGCGGCCCCAACACCAATCAACCCGGTACGCCAGAAATACATGGGCGGGCAGATCCTGCGATTGCTGCGCAATCGAGCGGGAGCAAGCTCCCCTCGCCACAGGAGCCTCCTTAGGCAGCGAAGATCAGGCGTGTTCAACCGTCCCGATAAAGTTTGCCAGCTCCGCCGTCTGCGGATTGGCGAACAGCACCTTGGGATCGCCCACCTCATGCACCTTGCCCTGGTGCATGAACACCAGTTTGTCGCCCACTTCCCGGGCGAAACGCATTTCATGGGTGACCATGATCAGGGTCATGCCTTCCTTGGCCAGTTGCCGCACCACGCTGAGCACCTCATTGACCAGTTCCGGGTCCAGGGCCGAGGTGATTTCGTCGCACAGCAGCACTTTCGGCGACATGGCCAGCGCGCGGGCAATCGCGACCCGTTGCTGCTGGCCGCCGGACAAGCGCTCCGGGAAAGCATCGAACTTTTCGCCGAGGCCGACCCGTTCCAGCATCTGCCGAGCCAGCTCGGCTGCCTTGGCCTTGGGCACTTTTTGTACAACCTGCGGCGCGAGCATCACGTTCTCGCCGACGGTCAGGTGCGGGAACAGGTTGAACTGCTGGAACACCATCCCGACTTTCTGCCGCAGGCTGCGCAGGTCGGCGCGGGCGGCATCGAGGTATTCGCCGTCGACTTCGATCACGCCGTCGTTGATCGATTCCAGGCCATTGAGGGTGCGCAGCAAGGTGGATTTGCCCGAGCCGCTGCGGCCGATGATCGCCACCACCTGGCCTTCCTCGACACTCAGGTCGATGCCTTTGAGCACGTGGTGATCACCATAGTATTTATGCAGGGCGGTAATTCTAAGCAGAGGCATGCAGTCTCCTTTCCAGGTAGCGCGCACTGAGGGACAAGGGGTAGCAGAGCAGGAAGTAACCCAGGGCGACCAGGCCATACACCATGAACGGCTCGAACGTGGCGTTGGCGAGCATGCCGCCGGTCTTGGTCAGTTCGGTAAAGCCAATGATCGAGGTCACCGCGGTGCCCTTGACCACTTGCACCGAAAAGCCCACGGTCGGCGCCACGGCGATGCGCAGGGCCTGGGGCAGGATCACGTAGCGCAACTGTTCCAGCGGATTGAGGGCCAGGCTCGCCGAAGCTTCCCACTGGCCGTTGGAAATCGAGTCGACACAACCGCGCCAGATCTCCGCCAGGTAGGCGCTGGTAAACAGCGTCAAGGCAATCGCCGCCGCCATCCACGGGGAAATCTCCACCCCGGCCAGGGCCACGCCGAAGAACACCAGGAACAGTTGCATCAACAACGGCGTGCCTTGGAACAGCTCGATGTAGGTACGGGCGATGTTGCGGGGCAGGGCGCGCTTGGAAATGCGCAACACCATGATCAGCAGGCCGATCACGCCGCCGCCGATAAACGCCACCAGCGACAGTGCCAGGGTCCATTGCAGGCCGGTGAGCAGGTTGCGCACCACGTCCCAGAAAGTGAAATCGCTCATGGGCGGCTCCCGGTGCTGCTCTTGTACAGGCAGCGGCGACCCACCCAGTTCAGGAACTGGCGGATCAACAGTGCCATGCACAAATAGATCAACGTGGTCAGCGCATAGGTTTCAAAGGCGCGGAAGTTGCGCGACTGAATGAAGTTGGCGGCGAAGCTCAACTCTTCGGTGGCGATCTGCGAACAGACCGCCGAGCCGAGCATCACGATGATGATCTGGCTGCTCAGGGCTGGCCAGACTTTGCCCAGCGCTGGCAGCAGCACCACGTGGCGGAAGGCTTCGAAGCGGCTCATCGCCAGGGCCGCGGCGGCTTCCAGTTGCCCGCGCGGAATGGCCTGGATACCGGCGCGGATGATCTCGGTGGAGTAGGCGCCGAGGTTGATCACCATCGCCAGCACTGCGGCCTGCCATTCGGAAATCTGCAGGCCCAGGGACGGCAAGCCGAAGAAGATGAAAAACAGCTGCACCAGGAACGGCGTGTTGCGGATCAATTCCACGTAGACGCCGAAGATCGCCGCGAACGGGCGAATATTCCACGCCCGCACCACGGCCCCGACGATGCCCAGGCCGACCCCGAGCAACGCGCCGATGGCCGTCAGTTCCAGGGTGAACAGCGCGCCGCGCAACAGCAGCTCGGTGTTTTGCACCACCGGCAGAAAATCGAACTGATAAGCCATGCTCAGCCTCTCAAGCGACGGTCAGAGATCGGCCGGCAGCGGCTGCTTGAGCCAGGTCTGGGAATTTTTCTCCAGGCTGCCGTCGGACTTGGCGGTGGCCAGGATCTGGTTGACCTTGTCCAGCAGCGCCGGCTCGTTCTTGTTCACGCCCACATACACGGGCGAGTCCTTGAGTTTCACCTTCAGTGCCGGGACACGCTTGGGGTTGCGTTCGCTGATGGCGACCATCACCACGTTGCCGCTGGCGATCAGGTCGACCTGGCCGGCCAGGTAGGCGGCGATGGTCGAGTTGTTGTCTTCGAAGCGCTTGATGGTGACGCCTTCGGGGGCGACCTTGGTCAGCTCGATGTCTTCGATGGCGCCACGGGTGACGCTGATGGTCTTGCCCTTGAGGTCATCCAGGCCATTGATCGCCGCGTCGGGCGGACCGAACACGGCCAAGTAGAACGGCGCATAGGCGCTGGAAAAGTCGATGACCTTCTCACGCTCCGGGTTCTTGCCCAGGCTGGAAATCACCAGGTCGACCTTGCCGGTGGTCAGGAACGGGATGCGGTTGGTGCTGTTGACCGGCGTCAGTTCGAGCTTGACCTTGAGCTGGTCGGCCAGCAGCTTCGCAGTGTCGATGTCCAGGCCGCGGGGTTTCATGTCCGGGCCCACCGAGCCGAATGGCGGAAAGTCCTGGGGCACGGCGACCTTGAGCGTGCCACGCTTGACCACGTCTTCCAGGCCATCGGCGTGGGCGGGTAGCTGGCAGAGCATCAGGCTGGCAAACAGGGCAGTGAGCAGGGCGCTGCAACGCTGAATCATGGCGAATCTCCGCAATCGGTGATGTGATTTCTGCGTTCGGACAGAGCACAGGCCATGCCAAGCAAGCTTTTATTCAGCCAAAGCCACGGAATTGCTGGTTTTTAGCGGTCTTACTGGTCTGAACAGTTGCGGCCCATTTCGCACCTTTATCGGGCGTCGCTATTTGTCGCCGAACCCTGCTGGGGCACGACTTGCCGGGCGCTACGAATAGCTTTACAACTAGTCGCTCACTGGCCCGGTTCGTCTGAAAAATCATGAATTCCATCGCTCGTGCCGTTCCTGAAGTGGCCCTGCAAGCCATCCGCAAACTGATCGTCGATGAAGGCTTCGGCCCGGGCGATGCGCTGCCGTCGCAACGGGATCTGGCGCTGCAATTGGGCGTGAGTCGAGCGTCGTTGCGCGAAGCGCTTTCGTCCCTGAGTGCCCTGGGCATGATCAGCGTGCAACCGGGCAAGGGGGTGTTCGTGCAGGCACCGGTGGAGGCTCCACGCAACGAATCGGCGCCGGGCTGGCCCTTCGCGGCCCAGGCCTCGCCGGTGGATATCTTCCAGTTGCGCTACGCCCTGGAGGGCTTCGCGGCGGGGTTGGCGGCGGTAACGCTGAGCGCCGACGAGCTCGACGCGCTGCAAGACAATATCGAGGCCATGCGCCGGGAATTGAAGATCGGGGATTTCGACGCCGCCGCACGACTGGATTTCGAATTTCATCGACGGATCCTGTTGGCCAGCGGCAACCAGGCGATGCTGAGCATCCTCACCGCCAGCGCCGACATCTTCCTGGAAAGCCAGAAACTACCGTTCATCAGGGCGGAGCGGGCGATGGAGACCTGGCAGGAGCATCGCAAGATCCTTCGCGCCCTGGCCCGTCGCGCTTCGGGCGCCGCGCAAAAAGCCATGCAGGAACATGTACGTAACGCTGCGCTGCGTACCGGGATTTCCTTCGTTGCCCCCACTGCTTCGTGACGGCGGCGATACCCAACGCCATTGACCGCCATAGCGAGACTCAATCAACTGCGGCTTCCTGAACCTGGGAAGGGCCGCTATGATGGGCCACGTTTTTTTGCTGACAACCCCGGAGATTTCCATGAGCAGCGATCTGATCAAACACGTTAGCGACGCTAGCTTCGAGGCTGACGTACTCAAGGCCGAAGGCGCGGTACTGGTCGACTATTGGGCTGAGTGGTGCGGTCCCTGCAAAATGATCGCCCCGGTCCTGGACGAGATTGCCGAGACCTACAAAGGCAAGCTGACCGTTGCCAAGCTGAACATCGATGAAAACCAGGAGACTCCGGCCAAGCACGGCGTGCGTGGTATCCCGACCCTGATGCTGTTCAAGAACGGCAACGTCGAAGCCACCAAAGTGGGTGCGCTGTCGAAGTCGCAACTGGCTGCTTTCCTCGACGCCAACATCTAAGCGCCGAATGCCATTGAAAAAGCCCCGCAAATCGCGGGGCTTTTTCGTTATTCGGGGCTAGACGCTTGAAAACCCAGGTGGTACATTCGGCCCCGCACTGGTTTCTCCATTGCCCCCTGCAAGCCGTCGCCGACGCTCTCCTTTCGAATAAGTACGCGATCCTGTCGCCTTCTCTGCGGCGCGGCCTCATTAAGCCAAAAGCTTAATTTCCCCCCTCCATAAATGATTACGTCATTCCTATATGAATCTGACTGAACTCAAGCAAAAGCCGATTACCGAACTGCTCGAATTGGCCGAACAGATGGGCATAGAAAATATGGCCCGTTCGCGCAAGCAGGACGTGATTTTCTCCCTGCTCAAGAAGCACGCGAAAAGCGGCGAGGAAATCTCCGGTGATGGCGTGCTGGAGATTCTCCAGGACGGCTTCGGCTTCCTTCGCTCCGCAGACGCTTCCTATCTTGCCGGCCCAGACGATATCTACGTCTCGCCGAGCCAGATCCGTCGCTTCAACTTGCGCACCGGTGACACCATCGTTGGCAAGATCCGCCCTCCGAAGGAAGGCGAGCGCTACTTCGCACTGCTCAAGGTCGACACCATCAACTTCGACCGTCCGGAAAACGCGAAGAACAAGATTCTCTTCGAGAACCTGACCCCGCTGTTCCCGACCGTGCGCATGAAGATGGAAGCCGGCAACGGTTCCACCGAAGACCTCACCGGTCGTGTCATCGACCTGTGCGCACCCATCGGCAAAGGCCAGCGCGGCCTGATCGTGGCGCCGCCGAAGGCGGGCAAGACGATCATGCTGCAGAACATCGCGGCCAACATCGCCCGTAACAACCCTGAAGTTCACCTGATCGTGCTGCTGATCGACGAGCGTCCGGAAGAAGTGACCGAGATGCAGCGCACCGTGCGCGGCGAAGTGGTCGCCTCGACGTTCGACGAGCCGCCGACCCGCCACGTGCAGGTTGCCGAAATGGTGATCGAGAAGGCCAAGCGCCTGGTCGAGCACAAGAAAGACGTGGTGATCCTGCTGGACTCCATCACCCGTCTGGCCCGTGCCTACAACACCGTGATCCCGAGCTCCGGCAAGGTGCTGACCGGTGGTGTCGATGCCCATGCGCTGGAAAAACCGAAGCGTTTCTTCGGTGCCGCACGGAACATCGAGGAAGGCGGTTCGCTGACCATCATCGCCACCGCGCTGGTTGAAACCGGTTCGAAGATGGACGAAGTGATCTACGAGGAATTCAAGGGCACCGGCAACATGGAGCTGCCTCTGGATCGCCGTATCGCCGAGAAGCGTGTGTTCCCGGCCATCAACATCAACCGTTCCGGTACGCGCCGCGAAGAGTTGCTGACCGCCGACGACGAGTTGCAGCGCATGTGGATCCTGCGCAAGCTGCTGCATCCGATGGATGAAGTCGCCGCCATCGAGTTCCTGGTCGACAAGCTGAAGACGACCAAGACCAACGATGAGTTCTTCCTGTCGATGAAACGCAAGTAAATCGCCAAGACAGGCCAGCAAGAGCCGGGGAAACCCGGCTTTTTGCTATCTGTGCATTCACTATTCTGGACGGGCGGCGTTAAACTCGGGCCCCCGAACGCCACGGCCACCATGAGGCTTTTGCATGCAGTATCGCGACTTGCGCGACTTTATCAGCGGTCTGGAACAGCGCGGCGAACTCAAGCGCATCCAGGTGCCGGTGTCCCCCGTCCTGGAAATGACCGAGGTCTGCGACCGCACCCTGCGCGCGAAAGGCCCGGCGCTGTTGTTCGAAAACCCGACGGGTTATGACATTCCAGTGCTGGGCAACCTGTTCGGCACGCCGGAGCGCGTGGCCTTGGGCATGGGGGCCGAAGCCGTCAGCGAGCTGCGCGAAATCGGCAAGCTGCTGGCGTTCCTCAAGGAGCCCGAGCCGCCGAAAGGCCTGAAGGACGCTTGGTCCAAGCTGCCGATTTTCCGCAAGATCATTGCCATGGCGCCCAAAGTCGTCAAGGACGCGATCTGCCAGGAAGTGGTGATCGAGGGCGACGATGTCGACCTGGCCATGCTCCCGGTGCAGACCTGCTGGCCGGGCGACGTGGGGCCGCTGATCACCTGGGGCCTGACTGTCACCAAAGGCCCGAACAAGGACCGCCAGAACCTGGGCATCTATCGTCAGCAGGTGATTGGCCGCAACAAAGTCATCATGCGCTGGCTGAGCCATCGCGGCGGTGCATTGGACTACCGCGAGTGGTGTGAAAAACACCCCGGCCAGCCATTCCCGGTGTCGGTAGCCCTGGGCGCGGACCCGGCGACCATCCTCGGCGCCGTCACGCCTGTGCCGGACAGCCTCTCCGAATATGCGTTCGCCGGCCTGTTGCGCGGCAACCGTACTGAGCTGGTGAAGTGCCGTGGCAATGACCTGCAAGTACCGGCCACCGCCGAGATTATCCTCGAAGGGGTGATCCATCCCGGCGAAATGGCCGATGAAGGCCCGTACGGCGACCACACCGGCTACTACAACGAAGTCGACAGCTTCCCGGTGTTCACCGTCGAGCGCATCACCCATCGGATCAAGCCGATTTACCACAGCACTTACACCGGCCGTCCGCCCGATGAACCGGCCATTCTCGGCGTGGCGCTGAACGAAGTGTTCGTGCCGATCCTGCAGAAGCAGTTTCCGGAAATCACCGATTTCTACCTGCCGCCGGAAGGCTGTTCGTACCGGATGGCCGTGGTGACCATGAAGAAGTCGTATCCGGGGCACGCCAAGCGGGTCATGCTTGGGGTCTGGTCGTTTTTGCGACAGTTCATGTACACCAAGTTCGTTATCGTCACCGACGACGATATCAACGCACGGGACTGGAACGACGTGATCTGGGCCATCACCACGCGCATGGACCCCAAGCGCGATACGGTGATGATCGAGAATACGCCGATCGACTACCTCGACTTCGCCTCGCCGGTGTCTGGCCTGGGTTCGAAGATGGGGCTCGATGCCACGCATAAATGGCCCGGTGAAACCACTCGTGAGTGGGGCCGGGTTATCGTCAAGGATGAAGCCGTTACCCAACGGATCGATGCCATCTGGAATCAGTTAGGAATAGATTGATGCGTGTAACCTTGCAGCCTTCCGGGGCGGTGCTGGAGATACGGCCCGCCGAGCGGATTCTCGATGGCGCGCGGCGCCTGGGCTACGAATGCCCGCAAAGCTGCCGCAACGGCAACTGCCACGTCTGTGGTGCGTTGCTGGTGGAGGGCCGTGTGGAACAGGCTGGCGAGGTGCGCGATCACGGTGAGATCTTCACCTGCATCGCCGAACCGCTGGAGGACTGCGTGGTGTTGTGGGATGGCGTGCTGGCGCCGGGTGAACTGCCGGTACGCAACCTGGCGTGCCAGGTGATCGAGTGTGCCGACGTGGGGGGGGATGTCTGGCGAGTGCGCCTGCGTGCGCCGGCCGGCAAGCCACCGCGCTATCACGCCGGGCAGTACCTGATGATCGAACGGGAGAATGGCGAAAAATCGGCCTTCTCCCTGGCCTCGGCACCGCATTCCGGGCGCGAACTGCAGTTGCATGTATTGGTGCGCGAAAGCAGTGCACAGGCGCTGCTGGAGCAACTGCGACGCAACCCCAGCGTGCGCGTCGAAATGCCTTTTGGTGATACGCATTTATCCGAACTGCCGGACGGCCCGTTGGTATTGATCGCCGCCGGCACCGGCATGGCGCAGATGCACAGCCTGATCGAGCATTGCCGGGCCGCGGGTTTCAAGCATCCGGTGCATCTGTATTGGGGCGTGCGGCGGCCGGAAGATTTCTATGAAATCGAGCATTGGGATGAATGGAAAAAACTGCCGAACCTGTTCCTGCACAAAGTCGTCAGCGATTTGTGCGGTTGGGAAGGGCGCTGCGGAATGCTCCATGAAGCCGTGTGCGAGGACATCAGCGATCTTTCCGGCGTCCACGTCTATGCCAGTGGCTCGCCGGCCATGATCTACGCCACGCTCGATGCGCTGGTGGAAGCCGGGATGGACGCCCACCAGATGCGTGCCGATGTGTTTGCGTATGCGCCGCGGGCATAAACCGCACCCCCTTCCTCTTGAGAAGTGCTTTTGTGGCGAGGGAGCTTGCTCCCGCTGGGCTGCGTAGCGGCCCCGACACTTTGCGGTCGCTGCGCAACCGAACGGGAGCAAGCTCCCTCGCCACTGTCCACTCATCGATATAACTTCATATATTTCGTTTCGATATTTAGTCCTTGGGCCAGATACCGATAACGTATATAGGGAGTGGATGGCATTTAACTTGCCTTGATCCCCGTGAACGTCAACCCCATGACGTCCCCCATTTACTTTTCAACCTGCGAGGAGCCAACCGCTACCGGCCATGACCGCTATCGAATCCGCCATTACCTGTGCCTTGTACCCACCAAGGCTCGACCTGGGGCCTCAACTGACCCGTGAGCAATTGCTCGCCTCGATGCAATCGACCATGAGTCTCCACCAGGGCGGTCCGGTCTGGCTGTTCGCGTACGGTTCATTGATCTGGCGGCCGGAGTGCACGGCGGTGGAGCGGATGCGCGGCCGGGTCCATGGTTATCATCGCGGTTTGTACCTGTGGTCTCACGAACACCGTGGTACGCCGGAGTTGCCGGGGTTGGTGTTCGGGCTGGATCGCGGCGGTTCGTGCAGCGGTTTCGCCTACCGGTTGCCGCAGGAGAATCTCGAGGATTCGCTGTTTGCCCTCTGGCAGCGCGAGATGCCGGTCCCGTCCTATCGCCCGCACTGGCTCAGTTGCCGTCTCGAGGATGGCAGCCGGGTGCAAGCCTTGGGGTTTGTATTGGAGCGGCACCTGCCCAGCTATGCCGGCAACTTGCCGGACCATGTGCTGAGCCAGGTGTTCGAAAGCGCCTGCGGGCGTTACGGCACCACTCGCGATTACGTCGAGCAGACCATCCACGCCCTGCGTAGCCACGCCATGCCAGATCGGAATCTGGAGGCGCGGCTCAAGCGCTGCAAATCAGCGCTGGATCAGGCCACCGCTTCGCGGCTCTGACTGGCGATTTGCTTGTGCCACAAGGTTGGCGCGAGGAATGCCATCGCCAGCAGGCAGGCACCGATCAGCAGCACAAAACCACCGTCCCAGCCGAAATGATCCACGGTGTAGCCCATGGCGGCACTGGCCGCGACCGAACCACCCAGGTAACCAAACAAGCCAGTGAAGCCTGCGGCGGTACCGGCGGCTTTCTTCGGCGCCAGTTCCAGTGCCTGCAAACCGATCAGCATCACCGGGCCGTAGATCAGGAAACCGATGGAAACCAGGGCGATCATGTCGACGGTCGGGTTGCCGGCCGGGTTCAGCCAGTACACCAGCGTTGCCACGGTCACCAGGGCCATGAACACCATGCCCGTCAGGCCACGGTTGCCGCGGAAGATCTTGTCCGACATCCAGCCACACAGCAGTGTGCCGGGAATACCCGCCCACTCGTAGAAGAAATAGGCCCAGGAACTCTTGTCCACGGTGAAGCCCTTGGCTTCCTTGAGGTAGGTCGGCGCCCAGTCCAGCACGCCGTAGCGCAGCAGGTAGACAAATACGTTGGCCATGGCGATGTACCAGAGCATTTTGTTGCGCAGCACGTATTTGACGAAGATTTCCTTGGCGCTGAATTCGTTCTCGTGACTGGCGTCGTAGCCTTCCGGATAGTCGTTCTTGTATTTCTCGATCGGCGGCAGGCCCACCGATTGCGGGGTGTCGCGCATGGTCACGAAGGCGAACACGGCAACGGCGAGCGCTACAGCGGCGGGCACATAGAAGGCCGCGTGCCAATCATTGAACCAGCCCATTCCCAGCAGGAACAACGGGCCGATCAGGCCGCCGCCGACGTTGTGTGCCACGTTCCACACCGACACCACGCCGCCGCGTTCTTTCTGCGACCACCAATGCACCATGGTCCGTCCGCTTGGCGGCCAGCCCATGCCCTGGGCCCAGCCGTTGATGAACAGCAGGATGAACATCATGGTCACGCTGGAGGTTGCCCAAGGCGCGAAACCGAACACGAACATCACCCCCGCCGAGACCAGCAAGCCGAAGGGCAGGAAGTAGCGTGGGTTGGAGCGGTCGGACACCAGGCCCATCAGGAACTTCGACAGCCCGTAGGCGATGGCGATGGCCGACATGGCCAGGCCCAGCTGGCCACGGGTGTAACCCTCGTCGATCAGGTACGGCATGGCCAGGGAGAAGTTCTTGCGCAGCAGGTAATAGCCGGCGTAGCCAATGAAGATCCCGGCGAAGATCTGCCAGCGAAGGCGTCGGTAGGTGCTGTCTATTTTTTCATCAGGCAGGGCTGCCTGATGGGGGGCGGGACGAAAGAAAGCAAACATTCAAGTGCTCCAGGTTCTTGTTATGACTGCGGATGCGAATGTTACAGTTTCGTTACCGAAAATAGCATTGCTTCTTATCGCTTAAACAGGGGAAATTTTTCCTTATCGAATGTTCTTAAGTGAACATGTCGCTCAGATATAAATGAAGGACGTTGTAAGAGATGTCAGCCCAGGTTTTTTGAGCTGACTCGCATCAGGGGGATGTTGAAGGAGATTCGCGAGCCGCGTGAACGCTCGCCGGTAGCGGTCCGCAGCGCCAGGCCCGGACCGCCCTGACGCATTCAACGCACTTGCACGACCACCTTTCCTACCGCCTTGCGCTGCCCAAGGTCATTAATCGCCTGGGCGGCCTTGCTCAGCGGGTACACCTGCGACACCAGGGGCTTGAGCTTGCCCTCGGCAAACCAGGCAAACAATTGCTGGAAGTTGGCGGCGTTGTCCTGGGGCTGGCGTTGGGCGAAGGAGCCCCAGAACACGCCCACCACGGCGGCGCCCTTGAGCAGGGCGAGGTTCACCGGCAATTCGGGGATGCGCCCGCTGGCAAAGCCCACCACCAGCAGCCGACCGTTCCAGGCGATGGCGCGGATGGCCTGGTCGAACAGGTCGCCGCCCACCGGATCGTAGATCACGTCGGCGCCCTGGCCGTCGGTAAGGCGTTTGATTTCATCCTTGAGGCTGGTTTCGTTGTAGTTGATCAACTCGTCGGCGCCAGCGGCCTTGGCCACGGCGAGTTTTTCCGTGCTGCTGGCGGCGGCGATGACCCGGGCGCCCATGGCCTTGCCAATCTCCACCGCTGCCAGGCCGACACCGCCGGAGGCGCCGAGCACCAGCAGGGTTTCGCCGGGCTGCAGGTTGGCCCGTTGCTTGAGGGCGTGCATCGAAGTGCCGTAGGTCATGCTGAAGGCGGCGGCGGTGTTGAAGTCCATGGACGCGGGGATCGGCAACACGTTGTAGCCTGGTACCGCCACCTGTTCGGCAAAGCTGCCCCAGCCGGTCAGCGCCATCACCCGGTCGCCGACTTTCAAGTGCGTGACTTTCTCTCCCACCGCGCTGACGACCCCCGCCGCTTCGCCGCCGGGGGAAAACGGGAAGGGTGGCTTGAATTGATATTTACCCTCGATGATCAGCGTGTCAGGGAAATTCACCCCCGCGGCATGCACGTCCAGCAGCACTTCGTTCTTCTTCGCGATGGGGCTGGCGACGTCTTCCAGCACCAGCGATTCGGCGGGGCCGAATTCTTTGCACAGCACGGCTTTCATCAGGGCTATTCCTTTGGGAGTGATGGCCGATAAGTGTAGGTGTGAGAGACAACGGGTCAACGAGCATGCCTCGCCCTGATAGCCGGCCATAAGCTTGTGCTTGAACGGCGGGGCGGTATGCTGGGCCGCAAACCGGATGAGGAATCAATTGTGAAAGCGTGGATCATGTTGATGCTGGCCCTGTCGTTGCCTGTGGCGGCGATGGCCGAAGAGGGCAAGGAAGCGAAGGAAGGCGAGGCGCCGAAGGTCAGTTACATCACCCTCAGCCCACCGTTCGTGGGCAACTATGGCTTGGACGGCACGGCAAAGCTGAAGGTCTACAAGGCCGATGTGGCCCTGCGCGTGACCGGTGACGCCGCGGCTGCGGCGGTCAAGGCCAACGAGCCGCTGATCCGTAACCAGCTGGTGGCGTTGTTCGCCCAGCAGACCACCGAGACGATGAACAACCTCGAAGCCAAGGAAAAGTTGCGCCAGGAAGCGTTGAAGCAGACCCAGCAGGTCATGAACGACGAAACCGGCAAGCCGATGGTCGACGATCTGTTGTTCAACAACCTGATCATTCAATAAACCGCCTTTATCGCAGCCTTTGGCAGTGCCAGGATATCCAGGCGCCGCCAACGGCTGCTTTTTTTCGTCAAGACGCCAGGCTTTTCCGAAACCGGCCCAGGGCGATTGCAAAGAACAACAGCCCGATGGCCGCCAGTGCCAGCAGGTCTGGCCAGATCACGCCAAGGCCGGCATCACGGAACAGGATCGCCGCGCTGAGGCTGACGAAATGCGTCGAGGGTGAGCCCTGCATCACCCATTGCAACCATTGCGGCATGCTGTCCAGCGGTGTGCTGCCGCCCGACAACAGCAGCATCGGGATGATGACCGGGATCGCCAGCAAACCGAATTGCGGCGTCGAACGGGCGAGGGTGGCGAGGAAGATGCCCAGTGCGGTACTGGCGAACAGGTAGAGTGCGGTCACCAGCAGGAAGAGCACCATGGAGCCGGCAAGTGGTACGCCCAGGGCGAACTTGACGATGATTTCCAGCGACGCCCAGGTGCACAGCACCACCACCAGCAGGTTGCTCCAGATTTTCGCCAGCATGATTTCCAATGCTGTCAGCGGCAGCACCAGCAAGTGGTCGAGGGTGCCGTGCTCGCGCTCGCGCAGCAGCGCGGTACCCGTCAGGATGATGGCCAGGATCGTGATGTTGTTGACGATCTGGATCACCGCCAGGAACCAGCCACCTTCCAGATTGGTATTGAACAGCGAACGCGTGGTCAGCCTCACGGGCGTTGCTTCGTTCGTTTGTGCCTGGCCGGCGTAGGTTGTCAGTTCCTGTTGGAAAATCCGTCCGATGTAGCCGGCACCCATGAACGCCTGGCTCATGGCCGTGGCGTCGACGTTGAGTTGCAGCGTCGGTTCGCGTCCTGCGAGCAGGTCGGCCTGGAAGTTGGCGGGCACGTTGATGACAAAGGTGTAGCGGCCACTGTCCATGACCTTGTCCAGTTCGGCGTAGGGCAATGCCACAGGGCTCTGGAACTCCGGCGGTTGCAGGACCTGGGCCAGTTGGCGCGAGAGATGGCTCTGGTCTTCGTCCACTATGGCGACACTGGCGTTGTGCACGCCGATCACTGAGCCGGCGGCCGGCATGTAGATCGCCACCGTGAAGGCGTAGCCCAGGAACAGCAGCAGAACAGAGTCGTACCTCAGGCTGGTCAGTTCCTTGAGCCCAAGACGCCAGATATGTGAAAGCGTGTGCATCAGGCCTCCTGCTTTTTCAGCATGATCAGGCTGAGCCCGGTGAAGCCCAGGAAAAACCCGCCCAGCGTCAGGCATTGCGGCCATAGCTGGCGCAGATCCAGGGCCTTGGTGAAGGTGCCGACAGCGATATCCAGGAAGTAACCAGCGGGAAACAACTGGCCCATCACCGAAGCGGCACCCTCCAGGGATGAGCGCGGCACGATCAGCCCCGAGAACTGGATGGTCGGCAGGCTGGTGATGATCATGGTGCCGAGGATCGCCGCGATCTGGGTGCGGGTGAACGCCGAGATCAGCAGCCCCATGCTGGTGGTCGCCAGTACATAGAGCAGGCCGCCCACCGCCAGCGTCAGGCCGCTGCCCTTGAACGGCACACCGAACAGCCAGCGGTTCATCGCTGTCAGCAGGGCGAGGTTGATCAGGCTGACCGCCAGGTAGGGCGCTTGTTTGCCCAGCAGGAATTCCAGGCGGGCCAGCGGCGTGGCGTAGAAATTGGTGATCGAGCCCAGCTCCTTCTCCCGCACGATGCCCAGCGCCGTCAACATGGCCGGAATGAATGCCAGGATCAGTGCCATGACCCCCGGGCCGATGGCGTTGACGCTGACCACGTCCTGGTTATAGCGAAAGCGCGTCTCCAGCTTCGCACTGGGTTGCCGGATGGGCGCGCGGCTGCTGGATTCAACCAGTTGCTCAAGGTTGGCCTGGTGCACCGCCTGGACGTAGTTGCGACTGGTCTCGGCTCGAAACGGTATGCCGCCGTCCAGCCAGGCGCCCACCGTCGGCTGGCGGCCGGCGTAAAGGTCACGACCGAAACCGGGGGGGATTTCCAGGGCCAGCTTGATCTCCGAGCGCTGCAAACGTCGATGCAGCTCCTTCGCGTCGCGGATGATCGGCTGCTCCTCGAAGTAGCGTGAGCTGCGGAACGCTTCCAGGTAGGCACGGCTTTGCGGGCTCTGATCCTGGTCATACACGGCGAAGGCCAGTTTCTCTACATCGAGGGAAATACCGAAGCCGAAGACCACCATCATGAACAAGGCGCCCAGCAAGGCGAATGCCATCCGCACCTTGTCGCGCAGCAGCTCCTTGCCTTCCCGGCTGGCGACGGCCCACAGGCGACCGAGGCTCAGGCCGCGCCGGTCCCGGGGGGCGTTGGCGCTGTCGAGGGTCACGGGGGCGGCGTCTTGCTGCGTCTGGCCCTGGGCGTTTTCCAGGCAGGTGACGAACGCGGCTTCCAGCGTCTGCCCGTTGAACTGCGCCTGCAAGGCCGCTGGCGTGTCGCAGGCCAGGACCTTGCCGGCGTGCATCAGCGAAATGCGATCGCAGCGCTGGGCCTCGTTCATGAAGTGCGTGGAAAGGAAAATCGTCACGCCCTGTTCGCGAGACAACTCGATCAACAGCCGCCAGAAATCATCCCGCGCCGCTGGATCGACACCTGAGGTCGGCTCATCGAGGATCAGGACTTCCGGGCGATGCAACACCGCCACCGCCAAGGACAGACGCTGGCGCAGGCCCAGAGGTAGCGCGCCGGACGTTTGGTCCGCCAGTTCCTGGAGGTTGAAGCGCTGGATCAGTTCGTCGATGCGCTGGCGGCTGTCCGCAGTGGGCAGATCGAACAGCTTGGCGTGCAGTTCCAGGTTCTGGCGCACGCTCAGTTCGCCATAGAGCGAAAAGCTCTGGGACATGAACCCCACTCGCTTGCGGGTGGCGAGGTCCTTGGCGTTGACCGGGTTGCCCAGCAGCCGGGCACTGCCTTCGCTGGCGGGGATCAGCCCGGTCAGCACCTTCATGGTGGTGGTCTTGCCGCAACCGTTGGAACCCAGGAAGCCAAAGATTTCACCGCGACCAATCGCGAAGCTGACGTTATCGACAGCGGTGAAATCGCCAAAGCGCAAGGTGAGGTCGTGGGCCTGGATGGCAATGTCGGTAGTGTTGGCGGTCCTGGGGGGGATCACCAGCGGTTCGGCGTCATGGCCGCTGTCGCCCTGGAAATGGGTGAAGGCCGAATCGAGCTTGCCGTCCGGTGAAACCTTGGCCAGTTCCGCACTCAAGCCCTTGGCGATCAAGCGACCATTGTCGAGCATCAGGCAGTGCTCGAATTGCTCGGCCTCTTCCATGTACGCCGTGGCGACCAGCAGGGTCAGTTGCGGCCGTTGTCGGCGCACGTCCTCGATCAGTTCCCAGAAGCGTCGGCGGGACAGCGGGTCCACACCCGTGGTGGGTTCATCGAGAATCAGCAGGTCCGGTTCATGGATCAGCGCGCAACACAGGCCGAGCTTTTGTTTCATGCCGCCGGACAGTTTGCCCGCCGGGCGGTCGGCAAAACGCTGCAGATCGGTGGCCAGCAGCAAGGTGCCCATGCGTTGTTCGCATTCAGCCCGTGATAGCCCGAACAGCGTGCCGAAGAACTGAATGTTCTCGCGTATCGACAGGTCCGGGTAAAGGTTGCCCCCCAGCCCTTGAGGCATGAAGGCAATGCGTCGGTAGAGGGTGCTGCGATGGCGTCGATCATCGATCGAGGCGCCGAGCACGTCCAGTTGGCCGTGCTGGAGCTTCTTCACCCCGGCAATCAGCCCCAGCAGGCTCGATTTGCCGGCACCGTCCGGGCCGATCAGGCCGCAGCGAGTGCCGGCGGGCAGGCTGAAGGTAATATCGCTCAGCGCCACATGCTGGCCGTAGCGGTGTTCGAGACCCGAGGCGTGCACTACCTCGCCGGCGGAGGCGTTCATTGCAAGTTGGCCGGCCAGTCGATGGGGGCGGTGCGTACATAGCCGGCGCCGGGCATGCCGGGTTTGGCCTGGGGCACTTCGCCGGGGCGGGTCAGGCGGACTTTGACGCGGAACACCAGTTTCTGCCGCTCATCACGGGTCTCGACTTCTTTCGGGGTGAACTGGGATTTGGCCGCGACGAAGCTGATCTTGGCTGGTAACGGTCGCTCGGGCAGGGCGTCGAGCAACAGCCGCGCTTCGTCGCCCACTGCCAATTTCCCCGCTACCGACGCCGGCAGATAGAGGTTCATGTATTGGTCGTTCGGATCGATCATCAGCAATACTCGACCGCCTGCCCCCAGCACTTCACCGGGCTCGGCCAGGCGCAACTGGATCACACCGTCGAGGGGCGCGCGCAACGTACTGTCATCTATTTCGCTGGTGAGCTGGGCCACCTGGGCCAGGGTCGCGCCGATGGCCGCATTCGCCGCCGATACCTGGGCCCGGGCGGCGTTGACCGCAGCGTTGGCGGTGTCGACGCTGGCTTGTTGCTGGTCGAGGACCTGGCCGCTGGCGTAACCGCGCTTGAACAGTTCCTGGGTTCGCTTGAGTTCTTGATGGGCGAGCAATTGTTCGCTCTGGCGCAGTTGCACGTTGGCTTCGGTGGCGGCGAGGTTCTGCCGGGCCCGCACGACTTCGGCCTCGGCCTGGTTGCGCTGGGCCTCCAGGGTGCGGGTGTCCATGCGCGCCAGCACTTGGCCCTTGATGACGTTGTCGCCTTCGTCGACCTGAACTTCGGCCAGGCGCCCGGGAGTCTTGCTGGCGATCTGGACCTCGGTGGCCTCAAGGCGGCCGTTGCCCATGCTCAGGCCTTCCGGCAGGCGATCGTGGCGCGATTTCCAATAGCCGAAACCGCCGGCGGCCAGCAACACGGTCATCAAGGCGAGGGCAAAAAAGCGAGAGGTACGATGGTTCGTCGACATGTCCGGCATCCTGCGGCTGTAGCATCGAAGTCTGCAGGATCAACGACCGACCGCGCTTGATATCCATCAACTCATCGGCGATCAGCGTAGCGCAATGACCGCTGCCCATTGTTCGGCCGTGACAGGCATCACCGACAGCCGCGAGCCTTTCTGCACCAGCGGCATTTCAGCCAGGGCAGTCTGTTGCTTGAGGTAGTCGAGCTTCAGCACGCGGGGGAAGGTCTCGACATGGGCCACGTCGATCGCGGTCCAGGGGTTTTTATCCGGACTGGCCTTGGGGTCGAAGTAATGGCTGTCGGATTCCAGCGCCGTTGGGTCAGGGTAGGCCGCGCGGACGATCCGGCCGATTCCGGCAATGCCTGGCTCGGGGCAGCTGGAGTGATAGAAAAAGAACGCATCGTCCACCGCCATGGCCCGCAGGAAATTACGCGCCTGGTAGTTGCGAACCCCGTCCCAGCGGGCCTGGCCGAGTTTTTCCAAACCTTGGATGGATAATTCGTCGGGCTCGGATTTCATCAGCCAATAGGCCATGATTGCTACTCCTTGGCGGTGTTGAAAAAATAGTTCAGCGATTTTATGACAAACCGACAGTCGGTTGACGCCAGAGTTTGCGTGTCGCCGCAGGTTGCCGCAAAATGCCGGCCTTCCAAGCTTGACGCTGCTGCACGGCCAATAAGAAAACCGCTGCTGTCATCGTGTGTGATATGCCTTGAGGGGGGCAATCGATGAAACGCAAACCGGATTTGTTGTGGATCTTGGTCATTCTGTTCGGTCTGGGTGTCGTGACCACGGGTTACGCCCAAAGCCTGTGGGCCAACAAGACCGAGGCGCCGGTGGATATCACCCAACCCGCGCCATCGCTCAAACGCTGAGCCTGCTTTCCTGGCGCCGCTGATTACCGCGGCGCCTACCCCGCGATATACCAATGCCTGTCGCTGACCGTTCCCTGCAGCGGCACGTCCCAGCTTGCCTGCGCCAATCGTTCGACTTTCTGGCATTCATGGGCCAGCCCCAATAGCGTCGGCTTGCGCCACTGCTTGCGTCGCGCCAGATACGCCAGGCTACGGTCATAAAAGCCACCGCCCATGCCCAGCCGGCCTCCCGCATCGTCGAACCCCACCAGTGGCAACAACACCAGATCCAATGTCCAGACCTTGCGCTGGCGGGCGATGTTCTTGCGCGGTTCAGGAATACGAAAGCGGTTGGGCTGCATTTTTTCGCCGGCGTGGATGCGCTGGAACACCATCTTGGTCTGTGGCCACGGGCTGAGCACCGGCAGATAAGTGGCCTTGCCCCGGCGCTGGGCCGCGCGCAGCAGCAGGCGCGGGTCGATCTCACCGTCGTTGGGCAGGTACAGGGCGATGTGTTTCGCACGGCGAAACAGCGGATGCTGGGCCAGTTGTCTGTACAGCCCGCGGGCGGCTTGCCGTTGCTGGGCGGGTGTCAGGGCACGACGGGCCTGGCGCAGCAGGCGTCGAAGTTGCGGGCGGGGCAGCAGCGCGGGTTCGGTCATATCGATGCTTCACGGAGTCGGCGACGGAGCACAGCGTAACCGCAAAACAGGACGCTCAGAAATGCCTGCGCCAGAAACGACAATGCCAGTCCGCATAGACTGGCATTGTCTGGAGTCAGGCTCCCCGGATGAACCGCTGTCGGCTTAGCCCTTGAACCCGAAAGTTCAAGGTGGAAGTTGCAGGGGGCGTTAAGGCTTTCCGTCAAGCGGACATGCACACCGGCCCCAACGTGCAACCCCCGTGGTTGTGCGTATCGGCTCAGGGACATCACCAACTGGCAAGCACCCCAGGGAGTGAGGCGAGTATACCCCAGGCAGCCTCGCGAATCAGCCCTTGCTGACGTCTGGATCGGTGGCGAGCACCAGATCCACCCGATCGAGCAGGTCGCGCACCTGTTCACGGGTCGAGCCGCTGACCTGTACGTCTGGCGTATCCTGGCGATGCAACAGGTCGTGGGTGATGTTCAAGGCGGCCATCACGGCGATGCGGTCGGCGCCGATGACTTTGCCGCTGCTGCGGATCTCGCGCATCTTGCCGTCCAGGTAACGGGCGGCGCTCACCAGGTTGCTGCGCTCTTCCTGGGGGCAGATGATCGAATATTCTTTGTCGAGGATCTGCACGGTAACGCTATTGCTTGAACTCATGAGTCTTGCTCCAGGGCCTTGAGGCGCGAAATCATCGATTCGACCTTACGCCGGGCGATTTCGTTTTTTTCAATGAGGTGCGCGCGTTCCTCGCGCCAGGTCTTTTCCTGAGCTAATAGGAGTCCGTTTTGGCTCTTAAGTTGCTCGACCCGGTCAATTAGCAACTCGAGTCTGGCCATCAGCGCTTGCAGGTCGGTGTCTTCCATTGTGTCCACTGAAGATTGTGTCTGATGGAGGGATGTAGGTCGTACAGCCTCTGATAGTCTTGGCGAGTCTGTCGATGTAGGATACAAGGCCTCCATTCTAGACATAGCGCCGTCTGGCGCCTAGCTACCCATGCCCATTCAGAATTCCCCGTATCAAGCATTCGCCACCCTGCTGAGCACCAGCGGTCATCCTGTCTCGCCTGCCGAACTGCATGGCCTGCTGCTCGGTCGCAGCTGCGCCGGCGCCGGTTTCGATGCCAACGGCTGGTTGGCCGACGCCGCCGAGCTGCTGGAAGGCGAGCCGGCGGACAACGTCCGTAACGCGCTCATCGGCCTGCAGGAAATGGTCAAGGGCGAACTGACCAGCGACGACATGACCGTCGTCCTGCTGCTGCCCACTGACGACGCCCCCCTGGCCGAACGCGCCGCTGCGCTGGGCCAGTGGTGCCAGGGCTTCCTCGCCGGCTTTGGCTTGACCCGCCGCGAATACGCCTTGAGCGAAGAGGCCAAGGAAGTGTTGCAGGACTTGGCGGCGATCTCCCAGGTCCAGGATGCCCTGGAAGAGTCCGATGACGGCGAAAGCGACTACATGGAAGTGATGGAGTACCTGCGGGTCGCGCCATTGCTGCTGTTCACCGAGACCAAGAAAACCGATGCAGCGGCCCCCAAGCCATCCTTGCATTAATTTTTAGAGGGAACACCGTCTGCCCATGATTCATATCCCGAAATCGGAATACAGCCGTCGCCGCAAGGCCCTGATGGCGCAGATGGAACCCAACAGCATCGCAATCCTGCCCGCCGCCGCCGTTGCGATCCGCAACCGCGACGTCGAGCACGTCTACCGCCAGGACAGCGACTTCCAGTACCTCAGCGGCTTTCCCGAACCGCAAGCGGTGCTGGTGCTGATGCCCGGTCGGGCCCATGGCGAATACATCCTCTTTTGTCGCGAGCGCAACGCCGAACGTGAGTTGTGGGATGGCCTGCGCGCCGGCCAGGAAGGCGCGATCCGTGACTACGGTGCCGACGACGCATTTCCCATCACCGACATCGACGACATCCTGCCGGGCCTGATCGAAGGCCGCGACCGGGTGTATTCGGCCATGGGCAGCAACCCTGAATTCGACCGACACCTGATGGAGTGGATCAACGTGATTCGCTCCAAGGCTCACCTCGGTGCCCAGCCGCCGAACGAATTCGTTGCCCTGGATCATCTGCTGCATGACATGCGCCTGTATAAATCGGCGGCAGAAGTGAAAGTGATGCGCGAAGCGGCGCGGATTTCCGCCCAGGCGCATGTCCGGGCGATGCAGGCGGCTCGCCCGGGGCTGCATGAATTCAGCCTCGAAGCCGAGCTCGATTATGAGTTCCGCAAGGGCGGGGCGAAGATGCCGGCCTATGGCTCGATCGTCGCGTCGGGGCGCAACAGCTGCATCCTGCATTACCAGCAGAACGACGCGCCGCTCAAGGATGGCGATCTGGTGCTGATCGACGCCGGCTGTGAAATCGACTGCTATGCCAGCGATATCACCCGTACCTGGCCGGTCAGTGGCAAGTTTTCACCCGAGCAGAAGGCGATCTACGAAGTGGTGCTGGCCGCCCAGGAAGCCGCGTTTGCCCAGATCGCGCCGGACAAGCATTGGAACCAGGCCCATGAAGCGACAGTCCGGGTCATTACCGAAGGCCTGGTGCGCCTGGGGTTGCTGCAAGGCGAAGTGGACGAGCTGATCGCCAGCGAAGCCTACCGGGCGTTCTACATGCACCGCGCCGGCCACTGGCTGGGCATGGACGTGCATGACGTGGGCGAGTACCGGGTCGGCGGCGAGTGGCGGGTACTGGAGATCGGCATGACCCTGACGGTGGAGCCGGGCATCTACATCAGCCCGAACAACCGCAGCGTAGCGAAAAAATGGCGCGGCATTGGCGTGCGCATCGAGGATGACGTGGTAGTGACCAAAACCGGTTGTGAAATCCTGAGCCAGGGCGTGCCGAAAACGGTCGCCGACATCGAGGCCCTGATGGCCGCCGCCCGGACTCAAGCGGCATGAGCCGGGTCAACTTGGCGATCATTGGCGGCGGCCTGGTCGGTGCGAGCCTGGCCCTGGCGCTGCAGGCCGGTGCCAAGGCCCGGGGCTGGAAGATCATGCTGATCGAGCCCTTCGCCCCCGGCCATGCCTGGCAGCCGAGCTACGACGCCCGTTCTTCGGCGTTGTCCTACGGGGCCCGGCAGATCTATCAACGCTTGGGCGTCTGGCAGGAAATTTCCCGTCGCGCCGAGCCGATCAAACAGATCCACGTTTCCGATCGCGGGCGATTCTCCACGGCGCGCCTGTCGGCCATGGAAGAAGGCGTGCCGGCCCTGGGTTACGTGGTGGAGAACGCCTGGCTCGGACAGTGCCTGTGGCAAGCTCTGGATAACGAAGTGGTCAGTTGGCGCTGCCCGGCGCAGGTCACTCGGATGGAACCGCTGGTCGGCGGTTATCGCCTGACCCTCGACGACGAAACCACCCTGGAGTGCGACCTTGCCGTACTGGCTGATGGCGGCCGCTCCGGGCTGCGCGAGCAACTGGGCGTCGGCGTGCGTAATCGGCCTTATGACCAGAGTGCGTTGATTGCCAACATCACCCCCAGCGAAGCCCACAACGGCATGGCCTTCGAACGCTTCACCGATGACGGCCCGATGGCCTTGTTGCCGCTGCCGGAGAATCGTTGCGCGCTGGTCTGGACCCGTCAGGGCATGGACGCGCAACGGCTGGCGGCCCTCGACGAGCGCAGCTTCCTCAGCGAATTGCAGGGTGTGTTCGGTTATCGCCTGGGTACGCTGAAGCAGGTGGGCGTGCGACATCTGTATCCGCTGGCACTGGTGGAGGCCGAAGAGCAGGTACGTCCGCACTTGGCGATCCTCGGCAACGCCGCCCACAGCCTGCACCCGATTGCCGGGCAGGGGTTCAACCTGTCCCTGCGCGACGCCCAGGCCCTGGCCGATGCCTTGCTCGACAGCGAAAGCGAGCCTGGGGATTTTGCCGTGCTGCAAGCCTACCGCGAGCGCCAGCGAATGGATCAGGCCCTGACCGTCGGGTTTTCCGACCAGGTCACGCGCTTGTTCGCCAGCAGCCTGCCATTGGTGTCCCTGGGGCGTAACCTCGGCCTGCTGGGCCTCGACCTGCTGCCTCCGGCCAAGCGTTGGTTCGCCCGCCAGGCCATGGGGCTGGGGACGCGTCCCGATGTTTGAGGACGGGGCTGTCATTTCTTTTCATGGGCGGCTGATGTCGCCAGCAAAACAGGCTTAGAGCATGGAATTGCGTGCAGATCTGCTGATTGTCGGCGCCGGTATGGTCGGCAGCGCCCTGGCGCTGGCGTTGCAGGGCAGTGGCCTGCAAGTGCTGCTGCTCGACGGCAGCCCGATGAGCGTCAAACCCTTCGATGCCCAGGCCGCGTTCGAGCCCCGGGTCAGTGCCTTGTCGACGGCCAGCCAGCGGATTCTCGATCGCCTGGGCGTCTGGGACGGTATCACCGCCCGGCGGGCCAGCCCCTACACCGATATGCACGTCTGGGACGGCAGCGGCACTGGGCAGATCCATTTTTCGGCCGCCAGCCTGCATGCCGAGGCGCTTGGGCACATCGTTGAAAACCGCGTCGTGCAGGACGCCTTGCTGGATCGATTGCATGACTGCGACCTGGGCCTGCTGGCCAATGCCCGGCTGGAACAGATGCGCCGTTCCGGTGACGACTGGCTGCTGACCCTGGCCGATGGCCGTACCTTGCGAGCACCGCTGGTGATTGCCGCCGACGGCGCGAATTCAGCTGTGCGGCGCCTGACCGGTGTGGCGACGAGGGAATGGGATTACCTGCACCACGCCATCGTCACCAGCGTGCGTAGCGCCCGGCCCCATCGAATGACGGCATGGCAGCGCTTCACCGACAACGGTCCGCTGGCGTTCCTGCCACTTGAGCGTGATGGCCAGCACGACTGGTGCTCGATCGTCTGGTCCACCACCCCTGGTGAAGCGCAACGCTTGATGGCGCTCGACGACACAGCGTTCTGCAACGAACTGGAACGGGCCTTCGAAGGCCTGCTCGGTACGGTCGTGAGTGCCGACCCGCGACTTTGCGTGCCCCTGCGCCAACGGCATGCCAAGCGTTACGTGGCCGAAGGGCTGGCGCTGATCGGCGACGCCGCCCATACCATTCACCCTTTGGCCGGGCAGGGCGTGAACCTGGGTTTCCTCGACGCCGCCGTACTGGCCGAAGTGCTGTTGCAAGCGGCTGGACGTGGCGAACGGCTGGCGGATGTGAAGGTGTTGAGCCGCTACGAGCGGCGACGCATGCCCCATAACCTGGCACTGATGGCGGCCATGGAGGGGTTCGAGCGGTTGTTCCAGGCCGATCCGTTGCCGGTGCGCTGGTTGCGTAATACCGGGCTGAAGCTGGTAGACCGCATGCCTGAGGCCAAGGCGCTGTTCGTGCGCGAAGCGCTGGGGTTGATTGGGGATTTGCCGGATTTGGCCAAGGCTTAGATTTTTGTTGGGGCCAAAGGCCTCATCGCGGGCAAGCCTTGCTCCCACTGGTGTGCATTGTGGGACGAGCTTTTGTGGGAGCAAGGCTTGCCCGCGATTGCGGATGCAAAAACACAGCACATCTCATAGCTGCAACATTTGGAAATGTGTCCACCCACTGTTCGATTGAGAAGCCAAATGTGAGTCCTTATCATTTGCGCACTTCATCCTCGAGAGACCGCCTCCATGTCGGCACCCAAGCGCCTGCTGTCCGCCCTCGCCTTGACCCTGATCGGTACGACTGCTGCCCAGGCCGCCGATGAGGTGGTGGTCTACTCCTCGCGTATCGACGAGCTGATCAAGCCAGTCTTCGATGCCTATACCAAGAAGACCGGCGTGTCGGTGAAGTTCATCACCGACAAGGAAGCGCCGCTGATGCAGCGGATCAAGGCCGAAGGCGAGAGCGCCACCGCCGACCTGCTGCTCACCGTCGACGCCGGCAACCTCTGGCAGGCCGAGCAGATGGGCATTCTCCAGCCGTTCACCTCCCCGGTGATCGACGCCAACATCCCCTCTCAATACCGTGCTTCTTCCCACGCCTGGACCGGTTTGAGCCTGCGGGCCCGGACCATTGTCTACTCCACCGACCGGGTTAAACCGAACGAATTGACCACCTATGAAGCGTTGGCTGGCAAAGAGTGGGAAGGCCGCTTGTGCCTGAGGACCTCGAAAAAGGTCTACAACCAGTCCCTGACCGCCACGCTGATCGAAACCCACGGGGCGGAAAAAACCGAGGAAATCCTCAAGGGCTGGGTCAGGAACCTGTCCACCGACGTGTTCTCCGACGACACTGCACTGCTTGAAGCGATCAATGCTGGCCAGTGCGATGTCGGCATCGTCAACACCTACTACTACGGCCGCTTGCACCAGCAGAAGCCGGACCTGAAGGTGAAGCTGTTCTGGCCGAACCAGGCCGACCGTGGCGTGCACATCAACCTTTCGGGTATTGGCTTGACCAAGCATGCACCGCATCCGGAGGCCGCGAAGAAGCTGGTGGAATGGATGACCACGCCAGAGGCGCAGAGCATCTTCGCCGACGTGAACCAGGAGTTCCCGGCCAATCCGAAGGTGGAGCCTTCCAAGGAAGTGGCAGCCTGGGGCAAGTTCAAGGCCGATACCCTGCCGGTGGAAGTCGCGGGTAAACGCCAGGCTGAAGCCATTCGCATGATGGATCGCGCTGGCTGGAACTGAGACCAGTCCTGTTCAGTTCATTGATAACATGTGGCGAGGGAGCTTGCTCCCGCTGGAGGGCGAAGCCCTCCCAGAGTATCTGCGGGCCATGGTCCGGAACTTTGGGGTCTACTTCGTAGCCCAGCGGGAGCAAGCTCCCTCGCCACGTGACTATTTGTTTAATGAGAGTTTTCCTTGGCCCACCCCGCCCAACGCCGCTGGTACCCCCTGGTCTTCGCCATCGCCGCGCTGGTCCTGATGCCCCTGAGCGTCCTGCTGCTGTCCTGGCAGAGCATCGACCAACAGATCTGGTCCCATCTGTGGGACACCCAGATGCCACGTCTGTTGGGCAATACCCTCACGTTGATCCTCGGGGTGGGTGTCGGGGTGACGTTACTGGGTGTCAGCCTCGCCTGGCTCACCAGCCTGTGTGAGTTCCCGGGGCGACGTTGGCTCGACTGGGCGTTGATGCTGCCGTTTGCGATTCCAGCCTATGTGTTGGCGTTTGTCTTCGTTGGGCTGCTGGATTTTTCAGGCCCCGTGCAGACGCTGATGCGTGAATGGTTCGGCAGCGGCCTGCGCCTGCCCCGGGTGCGCTCCACCGGCGGGGTGATCCTGGTGCTGGTCCTGGTGTTTTACCCTTATGTCTATCTGCTGGCGCGAAGTGCCTTCCTGGCCCAGGGCAAGGGCTTGATGGAAGCCGCCCGGGTGCTGGGGCAGTCGCCGTGGCAGGCGTTCTGGCGCGTGGCGTTGCCGATGGCCCGGCCGGCTATCGGTGCGGGCGTGGCGCTGGCGCTGATGGAAACTCTGGCGGATTTCGGCGCGGTATCGGTCTTCAACTTCGACACCTTCACCACCGCCATCTACAAGACCTGGTACGGCTTCTTCAGCCTCTCCAGCGCCGCCCAACTGGCCAGCCTGTTGTTGTTGGCAGTGATGCTGGTGCTCTACGGTGAACGCCGGGCCCGCGGTGCCCACCGAGCCAGTAACGAGCCGCCCCGGGTCAAGGCTCTGTACACGTTGCGCGGCCTCAAGGCCGTGGCAGCCAGCAGTTGGTGCTTCCTGGTCTTTGCCTGTGCATTTGTCATTCCGGTGGTGCAGTTGGTGGTGTGGTTCTGGCAGCGCGGTCGCTTTGACCTGGACGAGCGTTATGCCGGGCTGATCCTTCACACCCTCTACCTGGGAGGCCTGGCCGCCCTGATCACCGTTTGCGTCGCCTTGTTGCTGGCGTTCGCCCGGCGGCTCGCGCCGACCCGCCCCATTCGTGCTGGCGTCGGCCTGGCGAACCTGGGCTATGCCTTGCCCGGTTCGGTGCTGGCGGTGTCGATCATGCTTGCATTCAGCTTTCTGGACCGTGAGCTGGTCATCCCGCTGTCGACCTGGTTCGGCGGTGCAGGCAAGCCGTTGTTGCTGGGCAGCCTGTCGGCACTGTTGCTGGCGTATCTGGTGCGCTTCCTGGCCGTGGCCTACGGACCGTTGGAGAGCAGCCTGGCGCGAATTCGCCCGTCCTTGCCCGAAGCGGCACGCAGCCTTGGGGTCAGTGGGCCACGACTGTTTTTCAAAGTGTATCTGCCGTTGCTGTTGCCCGGCACCTTGAGCGCGGCGTTGCTGGTGTTCGTCGACGTGCTCAAGGAAATGCCCGCGACCCTGCTGATGCGCCCGTTCGGCTGGGACACGCTGGCGGTGCGGATCTTCGAAATGACCAGCGAAGGGGAGTGGGCCCGGGCCGCGCTGCCGGCGCTGACCCTGGTGTTGGTTGGGTTATTGCCGGTCATCGGATTGATACGACGTTCGGCCCATCGAAACAGCTAGGTGCCAGTCCTACCTCATGCGGCTACAATGCGCGGCATTCGGTGCGGTCCGTCTGTCGGACCGGGTAACTGAGAGCGTCAGAAAACTCCTTTTTTCAGGCGTTCGCGCTACGCAGTGCCCGTCCGCACCTTCGCCAAGCCCGGAAGGAGAAACCCATGGGACAGCGTACGCCTCTGTATGACCTTCATCTCGCCCTCGGCGCGAAGATGGTCGATTTTGGCGGTTGGGATATGCCTTTGCACTACGGCTCGCAAGTCGAAGAACACCATCAGGTGCGTCGCGACTGCGGTGTGTTCGATGTCTCCCACATGACCGTGATCGATGTCGCAGGCGTCCAGGCCAAGGCCTGGCTCCAGCGTTTGCTGGCCAATGACGTCGATCGTTTGCAGGACGCAGGAAGTGCCCTGTACAGCGCGATGCTCAACGAGCGCGGCGGCATCGTCGACGACATGATCGTCTACCGTGTCGAAGACGGTTATCGGCTGGTCTTCAACGCCTCGACCCGCGATCAGGACCTGGCCTGGATGCAAGCACAGCTCGGTGACTACGATGTGCAGCTGCATGAGCGACCCGAACTGGCGATGCTGGCGATCCAGGGCCCCCAGGCCCGGCAGAAGATTGCTGAACTGGTGACGCAACAGCGTGGGCAAATCATCCAGCAACTCAAGCCTTTCGAAGGTCGCGCCGACGGCGAATGGTTCATTGCCCGGACCGGCTACACCGGCGAGGATGGCCTGGAAATCGTCCTGCCTGCCCAGGAGGCGCCGAGTTTCTTCAACGACCTGGTAGGTGCCGGCATTTCGCCCATCGGCCTTGGCGCTCGCGATACCTTGCGCCTGGAGGCCGGCATGAACCTCTACGGCCAGGACATCCACCAGGATGTTTCCCCGCTGGCCTCGAACATGGCCTGGAGTATCGCCTGGGAACCGGCGAACCGTCAGTTCATCGGGCGCAGTGCGCTGGAAACCGAGCTTGCCAGCGGCGTGCAGCACAAACTGGTCGGGCTGGTGCTGGAAGAACGCGGCGTTTTACGCGCCCATCAGGTGGTTCGCATCGCCAATGTTGGCGAAGGGGAGATCACCAGTGGTAGTTTTTCTCCTACGCTTAGCAAGTCGATCGCCCTGGCACGTGTTCCGATGGCTACCGCCGACCGTGCCGAGGTAGAAATTCGCGGCAAGTGGTATCCGGTACGGGTGGTCAAGCCGACCTTCGTCCGCCATGGCAAAACCCTGATCTAACCTTTTGCGGCGGGCCGCTGGCCGCTGACACTTCTCTTGAGGACACAGAGTATGAGTTTTATCCCTACCGATTTGCATTTTGCCGAAAGCCATGAGTGGGCACGCCTGGAAGCTGACGGTAGCGTCACCGTGGGCATCAGCGATCATGCGCAGGAAGCCTTGGGCGATGTGGTATTTGTCGAGTTGCCCGAGGTTGGTAAGGTGTTTTCCGCAAATGACCAGGCCGGTGTGGTTGAGTCGGTCAAGGCCGCTTCCGATATCTATTCCCCGATTGCAGGTGAAGTGATCGCGGTCAACGAGGAGTTGGGCGGTTCGCCGGAACTGCTGAACTCCGAGCCGTACAGCGCCTGGATCTTCAAGCTCAAGCCAAGCGACAAGACCGAGTTGGGCAATTTGCTCGACGCGGCCGGCTATAAGTCCGCTATCGGCGAATAACCCGGATCTAATGTGGGAGCGGGCTTGCTCGCGAAAGCGGTGTGTCAGGTTCAGTAGTGTTGACTGATACGCCGCTTTCGCGAGCAAGCCCGCTCCCACAGGATATTGGGGGGCAGCCTTGGGATGTTCACCGGGCAAAAAAATGCCGCTCAATCGAGCGGCATTTTTTATTGGGCGGGAATCAGTCCTGGGCGACGGCGTTTTTCGCCAGGATCGCGTTGGCCAGCTCCATGTCGGTGGCTTGCAGGCCTGGGTTGTCGGCACGAACTTTTTTGCATCGCCGCTTCCAGGTAGGGGCCACGAATACCGCCATCACTGGCAACGAAGCTACCGGCATCGTCCTGGGCAGCGACGATCAGCTTGTGATCCTTGAAGGTCAGGTAGGTGGATCCGGTGGTCGCGCCGGATGAGATGACGTTACGCCAAAACGTGTCGGCCATTGCCGAGCCAACAGGAAGAGACAGCAAGGCTAGGGTAGCGACAGCAAGTTTGAGACGCATGATAGGTGACTCCACTGGGTTAACTATGACTTTGGATTACCTGCGCCTCTATTCAGTTCCATGACTTGTCAGTCAGCCCGTTCCACCTGCAGCACCGCGCCTTCCTGTGCCACTACCCTGACCCGCGTGCCAACGGCCGACTCGGGCCCCTTGGCCAGCCAGACACTGTCGGCCACCTTGATCTTGCCACGGCCATCGACAATCGCTTCATGAACCGGGAAAACCTTGCCGATCAGCTCCTGGCCGCGCAGGTTCAGGTGCGGCTGGTCGCTTTGGCGCACAGCGCTGCGCTGGCGCTGCCACCAGTACAGTGCCGTTGCGATGGCGAACAGGCCGAACAACAGGAACTGCATTTCCCACGACATCTGCGGCAGGATGAACGTGAGCACGCCGACCGCGGCGGCGGCCATGCCGATCCACAGCAAGTAGCCGCCGGCGCCGAACACTTCAAGGATCAGCAGGATGACGCCCAGCGCCAGCCAGTCCCAATACGACATGTGTTGCAGGAACTCCCACATAGACGCGCCTCAGGCTTTCTTGCTGTCGAAGGTGGCCCTGACGATCTCGCCGATGCCGCCGACCGCACCGATGACCTGGCTGGCTTCCAGCGGCATCAGAATCACCTTGCTGTTGTTGGCCGAAGCCAGCTTGCCCAGCGCATCGATGTATTTCTGCGCGACGAAATAGTTCACGGCCTGGACATTACCGTCGGCAATCGCCTGGGACACCACCTGGGTGGCCAGTGCTTCGGCCTGTGCCTGACGCTCGCGGGCCTCGGACTCCAGGAACGCGGCCTGGCGGCTGCCCTCGGCCTCGAGGATTTGCGCCTGCTTCTTGCCTTCGGCGGTGAGAATCGCCGACGCTCGCAGGCCCTCGGCTTCGAGGATCTGGGCACGCTTGATACGTTCGGCTTTCATTTGTCCCGACATGGCGGCCATCAGGTCGGCCGGTGGGCTGATGTCCTTGATCTCGATCCGGGTGATCTTGATGCCCCATGGCGCCGTGGCTTCATCGACGGTGCGCAGCAGTTTTTCGTTGATACCGTCACGCTGGCTCAGCATCGCGTCCAGCTCCATGGACCCCAGCACGGTACGGATGTTGGTTTGCAACAGGTTGCGGATGGCGTGTTCGAGGTTGTTGACCTCGTAGGCCGCCTGGGCCGTATTGACCACCTGGAAGAAGCACACGGCGTCGATCTGCACTGTGGCGTTGTCGGCGGTAATGACTTCCTGGGGCGGGATGTCCAGTACGCTTTCCATGACATTGATCTTGCGCCCGATGCGATCCATCACCGGGATGATGATGTTCAGGCCGGGCTTGAGCGTGTTGGTGTAGCGCCCGAACCGCTCGACAGTCCATTGGTAGCCCTGGGGCACGACCTTGAAACCCATGAACAGGATGGCGACCACGAGGCCGATGAAAAGTAGAAGTACGCTACCGATCTGCATGACGGTTCCCTGTGCGAATTGAGTTGGACCTGTGAGCCCTGAGTGTAGGGCAAGCGGCCACTATCTTCCCTATGTGGGAGCAACGCTTGCTCGCGATGCAGGCGCCTTGCTTCCCAGGGAGACCGCGTTATCTTCATCGCGGGCAAGCCTTGCTCTCACAGCGGGGATAAATCCCCTCGCCACAGGTGCTGCCACAACTACTTCTGCTCGCTCTGTGGCGTAACCCGCAGCACTTCCTCGACTGTGGTCAAGCCAGCCGCCACCTTTTGTGCCCCCGACAAGCGCAGGCTGCGCATGCCTTCCTTGAAGGCCTGGCGGCGCACCGCCAACAGGTCGGTGTCGGGGTGGATCAAGGCCTTGACGCTGTCGGTCAGTTGCATGATTTCGTAGACGCCGGCGCGGCCGCGGTAACCGGTGTCGCGGCATTCCAGGCAACCGACGGCTTGTTGGGCATTGCTCGGCAGCGGTGCCTGCCAGGGCCGGGTCAGGGTCTGCCAGTCATCTTCATCCAGGGTCAGGGGGGCCTTGCACTGCGGGCATAGGGTGCGCACCAGCCGCTGGGCCATGACCCCGAGCACGGTGGCCTTGATCAGGTAATGGGGCACACCCAGCTCCAGCAGGCGACTGATGGCGCTCGGCGCGTCATTGGTGTGCAGCGTCGACAGCACAAGGTGCCCGGTGAGCGCCGCCTGGATCGCCATTTCAGCGGTCTCCAGGTCGCGGATCTCGCCGATCATGATGATGTCCGGGTCTTGTCGCATCAGTGCCCGCACCCCGGCAGCGAAGCTCAGGTCGATGTTGTGCTGGACCTGCATCTGGTTGAAGGATGCCTCGACCATTTCAATCGGGTCTTCGATGGTGCAGAGGTTCACTTCCGGCGTCGCCAGTTTCTTGAGGGTGGTGTAGAGGGTGGTGGTCTTGCCGGAACCGGTAGGCCCGGTTACCAGGATGATGCCGTTGGGCTGGCGGGTCATGTCCTGCCAGCGGCGCAGGTCGTCGGCGGAGAAACCGAGCTGGTCGAAGTCCTTGAGCAACACTTCCGGGTCGAAGATCCGCATGACCATTTTTTCACCGAACGCCGTGGGCAAGGTCGACAGGCGCAATTCCACTTCGCCGCCGTCCGGGGTCTTGGTCTTGACCCGGCCGTCCTGGGGTTTGCGTTTTTCCGCGACGTTCATCCGCCCCAGGCTCTTGAGGCGGCTGACGATCGCCATCGTGACCTGCGGCGGGAACTGATAGACGGTGTGCAGCACCCCGTCGATGCGAAACCGTACGGTGCCCTGCTCGCGGCGCGGTTCGATGTGGATATCACTGGCGCGCTGCTGGAAGGCGTACTGGAACAGCCAGTCGACGATATTGACGATGTGGGCGTCATTGGCGTCCGGCTCCTGGTCGCTGGCACCCAGGTTGAGCAACTGTTCGAAATTGCTCAGGTTGCTCGGCTGCTGGTCGACCGTGGTGGCGCCGCTGACCGATTTGGCCAGGCGATAGAACTCCACGCTCAAGCGCTGGATGTCCACCGGGTTGGCGACCACCCGCTTGATCGGCAGCTTGAGCACGTGGGTCAGGTCGGCTTCCCAACTGCTGACGTAAGGTTGCGCGCTGGCGACGGTGACGGCGTCACGATCGACCGCCACCGCGAGGATCTTGTGACGCTGGGCAAAGGCATAGGACATCAAGGGCGTCACGGCCGCGACGTTGATTTTCAACGGGTCGATGCGCATGTAGGGCTGGCCGGCCTGCTGGGACAACCATAGGGTCAGGCTCTCCAGGTCCAGGCGCTTGCCGGGGCGGCTGAGGTCGTCCAGGTGCTGGTTGGCGATGAACTCCAGGGGATGCAACTGGGCATTGGCGCTGTGGCGTCGGCGGGCGTTAAGCGCGGTTTCGGCTGAATCCTGGCTGATGAAGCCCTGGGCGACCAGTTGGCGCAGCAGATCGTTGAGGTCCAGCCAGCGGTCCTGAGTGGCGTGTTTGGTGGACATGCGGGTTCCTATTGGACAATTGCAGCAAAGCCGCGATACAGACGCTTCGGCGTCCTCGCTCGGTGTGCAAAAGAATAGTCCCGACCCTATGGACCGTTGGGCCACTACCCGACCAATGCGTTGCGAAATCTTGCCCGTGGAGGTTCATCCCGCTGCTTGGGCCGGCCCAACCCGTGCAATATCAGCATCTTGCAGGTCCACCGAGCAGACGCTGATCAAGTTACGTAATTTTTCCGCGATGACTTGGGCACGGTGCCAGCTCAGCCCGTCCATGACGATGTCCAGCGACAGCAGATCGTCGAGGCGCTCGACATGAACCTGCTGCGGCGTCAGGCCCTGCAAGGCAAACAGGTTCAACGCCCGGCACAGTAAATCCGGCTCGGCTTCGGCCAGCAGTTGGTACCGCGCCCGGCAATGGGTATTGGCGGCGTGCCAGGCATCGGCGCGGGTCGGGGCAAGGGCAACGGCTTCGAGTGGGGGCATGTTCGGTCTCCTTGGGGGCGGGAGAAATATTTACATGCGTCGTGGGGTATTTCTTATCTAAGATGCGTGAAATTGGCGGTGTTTCGAATTGCCTGATTCTCTAAATCAATCATTGTGGGTTTGATTATGCATAGCGAGTTGGACGCCTACGACCGCAGGATACTGGCACTGCTGCAAGAAGATGCCTCGCTGTCCAGTGCGCAGATCGCCGAGCAGGTGGGTTTGTCGCAATCGCCGTGCTGGCGGCGGATCCAGCGGATGAAGGAGGAGGGCATCATTCGTGGTCAGGTGACGCTGCTGGATCGCAAGAAAATCGGCCTCAATACGCAGATCTTCGCCGAAATCAAACTCAACGCCCATGGACGTTCGAATTTCACCGAGTTCACCGAGGCGATTCGCGGCTTTCCCGAGGTGCTGGAGTGTTACGTGCTGATGGGCTCGGTGGATTTCCTGCTGCGCATCGTCACGGCGGATATCGAGGCCTATGAGCGATTCTTTTTCGAGAAGCTGTCGATGGTGCCGGGGATCCAGGAGGTGAACTCGATCGTGGCGCTGTCGGAGATCAAGTCGACGACGAGTTTGCCGGTGGTGCGCTGAGCTGTCCTGCGGTGTCTGTGCTGGCCACATCGCGAGCAGGCTCGCTCCCACAATGGATCTTCGGCAAATAGAGATCCCATGTGGGAGCGAGCCTGCTCGCGATGGCGATGTTACAGACGCAGCAAAGTCTTCCAAGCCCGATTCTGGTAAACCGCAATCGCCTGTTGCTTGCGTGCATCCAGCGTTTCGTCGGTGATCGGCTGGTTGGCCAGTTGCGCCAGTTTGTTCAACTCGCCGTAGAGGCGGTCCATTTCCGGGATCTCCAGCACATGACGGGCGTGGTGGAGCCAGGCCTGGATGCGTTCGATGCGCGGCAGTTGCTCGGCGAGGTCTTCCGGCTGCTGCTGATAGCGTTGCAATTGCAGGGACGAGGACTCTTCGCCCAGCAGGCGCGACAGCCAACTGCCCAGTTGCGCCGCGCCCTGGCGATTGCCACGGGTGTTGCGCTCGGCGGCCCAACTGCGAGCCAGCAGCCAGCGTGAGGTGTTGAGGGAAAACAGGCCCCAGCGCGGGTCTTGCAGCTCTTCGAGGAACTGTTCCGGCGCGGCCTTGCGCACGTCTTCATCATCCAGGCCGGCCTGGACCAGCGGGCGCCAGTCTTCCAGCAACGCGTCCAGGGCCAGGCGCAAGTCGTGGGTCGATTGGCGCGGCGCGGCCTGGCCGAGGCTGCTGAGCAGGGCGCGCAGTTCGGCGAGGTTTTCCACCCAGTCCTGCAACAGGCGCCAGTGGCCGTTGAAGCGGTATTGCTCGGCCAGGCGCTGGCTGCTGCCGAGCAAATGCCAGCTCAGCGCGGCGAAGGCGTCGTCCAGCGGCGTTTCGGCGGTCAGTTGCGGGGCCGGCAGGCTCAGGGCATAGCTGCCTGCGTCATACAGGCGATAGCCACGCTCGGCCTTGCTGATGTCGCAAGGCATCAACGGCAGGGTCGCGGCCAGTTCGGCTGCCAGTTCCAGCAGGGCGGCGGGTTCGCCTTCGCGCAGCTCCAGCTCCAGCTCGCAGATCTCTTCCTTCTGCTTGCCGACCACGACATGGCCCAGGTCCAGGGCGGCTTCGATGACCACCTTGCTTTTGCCACGGCCCCAGGCGATTTCAGCGCGTTCGCGAACGAAATCGGTGGTGAAGATGGCCTTGAGGGTTTTCTTGTCCAGTTCGGTCAAGGCCTCGGGCCAGCATTCGCCGTCGAGCTTCTTCAGGTCGAGCTTGGCCTTGGGCAGGTGCCAGTCGTACTCATTGCGCTCGGACAGGCCGGCGACGCTCTGGCCGCGGGTCTTGAGGGTCTGGATCACGTCTTCGCCGTCGCGACGCAAGCGCAGGGCGACCTTGGCCCGGGCCAGGTCACGCTCTGGCGTGTCGAAATACTGGTTCATCAGTTCGTGGCGTTCCCAGCCACTCTTGTTGCGTTTTTTCAGCAGCGGATGCTCGCGCAAGGCTGCCAGGGTCTCGCGGCTGACGCGGAGTTTGATTTCGGTTTCTTTCTGCATGGCCGGAAAATCCAGGGATCGGGTGTGCAGCCGGGGGAAGGTGTGGCTGCCAAGGTCGTGCAGTGTACAGGACTCGTCCACCCTAGGTGCTGCGGCGGTTTATTCCTTGCGCCAGATGGTTCTATGATGGACATCAATCTGTAAGCCCGGAGTCAGCGATGCCTTTGCCGTCCATGAAAGATCAATTCGCTGCCCTGATCGCCGCGCCTTCGGTCAGTTGTACCCAGCCTGGGCTCGACCAGTCCAACAGCACCGTGATCGAGCTGTTGGCAGGCTGGCTCACGGAGCTTGGGTTCTCCTGCGATATCCAGCAGGTCAGCCCGGGCAAGTTCAACCTGCTGGCCAGTTTCGGCAGCGGTCCCGGCGGCCTGGTGCTGGCGGGTCACAGTGACACCGTGCCGTTCGACGCCGCGCTTTGGCAGACCGACCCGTTGAAGCTCACCGAGGTCGATGGCCGTTGGGTCGGCCTGGGCAGTTGTGACATGAAGGGTTTTTTCGCCCTGGTCATTGAAGCGGTCAAGCCGCTGCTGGACCAACCGTTCAAGCAGCCGCTGCTGATCCTCGCCACCTGCGACGAAGAAAGCTCCATGGCCGGCGCCCGGGCCCTGGCCGATGCCGGACGACCACTGGGGCGCGCGGCGGTGATTGGTGAACCGACCGGCCTGCGGCCGATTCGCCTGCACAAAGGCGTGATGATGGAGCGCATCGATATTCTTGGGCGCAGCGGTCATTCCTCCGACCCGAGCCTGGGCCACAGCGCGCTGGAAGCCATGCACGATGCCATGGGCGAACTGCGTGGCCTGCGCCTGCAATGGCAGCGTGAATTCCGTAACCCGCAGTTCACCGTACCGCAGCCGACCCTGAACTTCGGCTGCATCCACGGCGGCGACAATCCCAACCGGATTTGCGGGCAGTGCTCCATGGAATTCGACCTGCGGCCCTTGCCCGGCATGGACCCGCAAGTGTTGCGTGCGGCGATCCAGCAGAAGCTCGACCCCATCGCCGAGCGCCATAAGGTCAAGATCGACTACGCCCCGCTGTTCCCCGAAGTGCCGCCGTTCGAGCAGGTCGAGGACTGCGAACTGGTACGGGTGGCCGAGCGACTCACCGGCCATCGAGCCGAAGCAGTGGCGTTCGGCACCGAAGCGCCTTATCTTCAGCGCCTTGGCTGCGAAACCCTGGTACTCGGTCCCGGCGATATCGCCTGTGCCCACCAACCGGGCGAGTACCTTGAAATGTCACGTTTGCTACCTACCGTACAGCTGTTGCGGCAGTTGATCGGTCATTACTGTCTGACGCCGGCCACGGCCGGTTAAATTGCGCCCTTGCGGGCCCGTATTCATCACATGAGGAGAGCGCGCGTGTCGCCAAGCCTGTTCCGACGATAACCACCAGCCCGTTGTGCGTTCTGTTTCGTCTTTTTTTGGCTGTTATTTATTACAGGTCCAGGTTCATGCCCGAATACGTCAATTGGCTTCGTCACGCTTCGCCCTACATCAACGCCCACCGCGATTGCACCTTCATCGTCATGCTGCCCGGCGACGGGGTGGAACACCCTAACTTCGGCAATATCGTCCATGACCTGGTGCTGCTGCACAGCCTCGGCGTGCGCCTGGTGCTGGTCCACGGTTCGCGCCCGCAGATCGAGGCCCGCCTCGCTGCACGGGGGCTGACGCCCCATTATCACCACGGCATGCGCATCACCGATGCCGCCACACTGGAATGCGTGATCGATGCGGTCGGCCAACTGCGCATCGCTATCGAGGCACGCCTGTCCATGGACATGGCGTCCTCGCCCATGCAGGGCTCGCGGCTGCGGGTCGCCAGCGGCAACCTGGTCACCGCACGTCCCATTGGTGTGCTCGAAGGCGTGGATTATCACCACACCGGTGAAGTGCGTCGGGTCGATCGCAAGGGCATCAATCGCCTTTTGGACGAACGCTCCATCGTGCTGCTGTCGCCGTTGGGATATTCACCCACCGGGGAGATCTTCAACCTCGCCTGCGAAGACGTCGCCACCCGGGCGGCCATCGACCTGGCGGCCGACAAGCTGCTGCTGTTCGGGGCCGAGCAGGGGCTTATCGGTGAGGACGGGCGGCTGGTTCGCGAATTGCGTCCGCAACAGGTTCCGGGCCATATGCAGCGCTTGGGTAGCGACTATCAGGCCGAACTGCTGGATGCGGCGGCCCAGGCCTGTCGTGGCGGTGTCGCGCGCAGCCATATCGTCAGTTATGCCGAGGACGGTGCGCTGCTGGCTGAGCTGTTCACCCGCGATGGCAGCGGCACGCTGGTGGCCCAGGAGCAATTCGAAGTGGTACGCGAAGCGGCCATTGAGGATGTCGGCGGGCTGCTGGACCTGATCAGCCCGCTGGAAGAGCAGGGGATTCTGGTGCGTCGCTCCCGCGAAGTGCTGGAGCGCGAGATCGAACAGTTCAGCGTGGTCGAGCGCGAAGGCATGATCATCGCCTGTGCGGCGCTGTACCAGATCGCCGATTCGGATGCCGGGGAGCTGGCCTGCCTGGCAGTGAACCCGGAGTACCGCCACGGTGGCCGGGGCGATGAGCTGCTGGAACGGATCGAAACCCGGGCCCGCGCCCAAGGGCTCAAGACGCTGTTCGTACTGACGACCCGGACTGCCCACTGGTTCCGCGAACGCGGTTTCGAGCCCAGCAGCGTCGACCGTCTGCCGGCCGCGCGGGCGTCGCTCTACAACTATCAGCGTAATTCGAAGATCTTCGAAAAAGCGCTCTGAGCGACCCGTCTAAAAACCCGTGCTGCCGCGGTCTTCTTGATTTCAGACAATGAGCGACTAGTCTGGGAGGGCTCAAGATCGCGGCATGTACGAGCGTTGGTACGCCTGACCACCGTTGCGACGAAACACG
Source organism: Pseudomonas bijieensis (assembly GCF_013347965.1). Lineage (NCBI taxonomy): Bacteria > Pseudomonadati > Pseudomonadota > Gammaproteobacteria > Pseudomonadales > Pseudomonadaceae > Pseudomonas > Pseudomonas bijieensis. The sequence continues at coordinate 4,516,367 of NZ_CP048810.1, forward strand.
CTTCAGGATTCCTCAACGGCGCCGATAAGCCTTGTCTCGGCTTGATGACGCTTTGATGGCAACCATATGTCGAAAAGAGCTGAAAACTGTTGAAACAATTCTTTTTGGAATTATAGAGAATCCATTATCCTGCGGACCGGTGTAGTGGGGGTTAGACCATAGTCGTACTCACAAATGGTTACGATTGACTTGTCAGTCACGGTCTGGCGCTAATCGCGCATCCGCGGAATCCGGGCGTTCGATCCGGAACCAAAGACACACAAGAATTAGAAAACGAGAGGAGCGAAGCATGAAGAAGTCCACCTTGGCCCTGGCTGTGGCCGTTGGGGTTTTGGCGCAGCAGGCAGGCGCCGCTGGTTTTATCGAAGACAGCAAAGCGTCTGTCAGTTCCCGCACCCTTTACTTTGATAACGATAACCGCGAAGGCGGCAATGACCAGCGTGAGACGGCCACTGGCCTGAAGTTCGACTACAAGTCCGGCTTCACTCAAGGTGTTGTTGGTTTCGGTATCGATGCCCAGGCACTGGTCGGTATCCACCTCGATGGCGGCAAAGGCCATCACCCGGATAACAACTCCTTCGTTCCAAGCGATTCAGATGGCTCTGCCGTACACAACTGGAGCCGTCTGTCTGGCAACGTGAAGGCGCTTTTCTCCAAGACCGAAGCCCACCTGGGTGGTGCCCTGGCGCCTAACCTGCCGATCCTGGTCGCCAGCGACGGTCGTCTGCTGCCGCAAACCTTCGAAGGTGGCACCATCACCTCCAAGGACCTGGACAACGTGACGTTCAACGCCGGTCAGCTGGAACACGCCGTGGGCCGTGCGGGCAGCAACAGCACAGGCTTGGCAGTGGCCGGTGGTACTGAGGACAGCAACCAGTTCCGTTATGCCGGTGCCGACTGGAAGGTCACCAAGGACCTGACGCTGCAGTACTACTACGCCAACCTGCAGGATTACTACAAGCAGCACTTCCTGGGCGCAGTACATGTTTTCCCGATCAGCGAAGGCCAGTCCTTCAAGACTGACCTGCGTTACTTCGACAGCAGCTCGGATGGCCGCAACGGCGATGCGGGCTATCGCTTCAACAACAACGGTGGCTATGCCAAGAACCCAGGCGAGGTCGATAACAAGACCTGGAGCGCCATGTTCACTTACACCCTGGGTGGCAGCGCGTTCCTGTTGGGTCACCAACAAGTCGGTGATGATGGTGGCTTCGTCTACCTGAACCAGGGCAGCCTGCTCAATGACGCCGGTCGTAACGAAGGCGCGGGTGGTTCCAGCTTCTACCTGTTCACCGACAGCATGATCAACGCGTTTGTCCGTGCCGGTGAAAACACCACCTTCGGTCAATACTCCTACGACTTCACGGCTTTGGGTGCCCCAGGCCTGAAGGCTTCGATTGCCTACCTGCACGGTGATGACATCAAGTCGGCTACCGGCGGCAGCGACTCGTCCGAGTGGGAACGTGACATGCGCCTGGACTACGTCGTCCAGCAAGGCCCTCTGAAAGGCTTCGGCACCACCCTGCGTCACGGTACATACCGTGGCAGCAGCACCGGTATTGCCGACCAGGATCAGACCCGCCTGATCTTCAACTACACTTACAACTTCATGTAAGACGTAGCGAAGTAAAAAAGCCCCGCCCGGCAGCACGCCGGGCGGGGCTTTTGCGTTTTTGGCTCAACGAGCCGGAGCTCGCTTTATACCTTGGACTCCAGCGCGTCCTTACGCAGAATGAATGCGCTGAACGCTAGAAAATCATCCAGATGTCCGGTGATGATCGCGACCATGATCGGCAGTTGCAGGGCTTGGTAGTCATGCACGGCGATATTCCTGAAACCCACCATGTTCTTCAGGTTTTTCACCAGACCCTCTTGCATCCAGCCCCCTTGGAAAAGCAACTCGAATGTATCGCGGGCACTTTGCGGGACACCCAGTCGTTCACGGCGAATCAAATGCTGTCCCATATCCAGTGCCGCTTCACACGCACGCTGAATGTTCAGGACTGCCGAATCCTGGCGAGTGAAGTCGGTGGCAAACGTAGCGGGATCCTTCTCGTATTCCTCCCGTACCCTGGCGACGCAACGTTCGATACTGGCGGCTTTATTGATCAGTACGTCATCGGCCATACACGCTGCCTTCTTCCTGAATATCCTTGAGCAATCCCGCCCGAGCTTCATCGAGAGCGGTTTTTTCGCTGAGAATGAAACACTCGAACAATCCCGCCTGTACGTCTCTGGCCCAGAGTCTCTGGCCTCGGGTCACGATCTGGTATTGCATGACGGTCGTTGCCGCGCGTAGATCGATCAGATCCACCGGACTGCCGGCGATATCCGCCAAATCACCTGAAAGTTGCCATAACGACACAGGATCAACTTCGCCGGACAAGAGCACAGCCAAATCGACATCACTGTCAGGCCCAGCGGTGCCCTGTGCATGGCTACCGAACAGGTAAACCGCCAGCAGTCCAGGGAGATGGTTTTGCAGATGAGTCAGCAAGGCTTGAGTGTTCATCCTGCCTATCCTAGCCGCTCGTCCTGAAATCGCCTCAATAATTTCCGTAGTGTGGGTACAAAACAAAAAAAGCCCCGCCCGGCAACACGCCGGGCGGGGCTTTTACGTTTTCGAGTCGGGCCCACCCCTGTAGCCTTCCTCGAAACTTCTCCTCTTTCAGCAACTCGAGGCCTTCTCGAAACCTCGGAATCGATCTTGGGCCGGTATGCGGAATGGTGCCAGTGAACAGTTTTTTATATTCACTAAAGATCTAGATAAATGGATATTTATTCTTTTTAAAGCAATCAAAACCGGTGCAAAGTTGGGCTCACAACAACCTCATCCAGGAGCCGCACCATGAGCCTCAGACTTGGCGACATCGCCCCCGACTTCGAACAGGATTCCAGCGCCGGCAAGATTCGCTTCCACGAATGGCTCGGCGACAGCTGGGGTGTGCTGTTTTCCCACCCGGCGGACTTCACGCCGGTATGCACCACCGAGCTGGGCCTGACCGCCAAGCTCAAGGACGAATTCGCCCAGCGCGGGGTCAAGGCCATTGCTCTTTCGGTGGACCCGGTGGACTCGCACCACAAGTGGATCGAGGACATTAACGAGACCCAGAACGCCGTGGTCAATTTTCCGATCCTGGCTGATGCCGACCGCAAGGTGTCGGACCTGTACGACTTGATCCACCCCAACGCCAGCGACACCTTGACCGTGCGTTCACTGTTCGTGATCGATCCGAACAAGAAGATTCGCCTGACCATCACCTACCCGGCCAGCACCGGGCGCAATTTCAACGAAATCCTGCGCGTGATCGATTCCCTGCAACTGACCGATAACTACAAAGTCGCCACCCCGGCCAACTGGCAGGACGGTGATGAAGTGGTGATCGTGCCGTCGCTCAAGGATGAAGAGGAACTCAAGCAGCGCTTTCCCAAGGGCTACCGCGCCGTGAAGCCCTACCTGCGCCTCACCCCGCAGCCCAATCGCTGACGCAAAACCTGAACCTGTGGGAGCGAGCCTGCTCGCGATAGTGGTCTATCAGTCGACATCGCTGCTGGCAGATCCGACGCCATCGCGAGCAGGCTCGCTCCCACAAAGGGATTTCTGTGCACCAAGGGTTTTGGCCGTTCCGACGGCCTTTTTTAATGCCTTGAATAAGGCAATTTATATATCTCTATATCGAATAACCAAATGAATAAATATGATTTAAAGATATATGAATCCCCTGTTATGGTTTGACCCATGCAGCGAGATCGCCCGCCGCGAATCGCACGTGACAGTTAAGGAATGGTAGGCATGTTGGTCGTCTCACTTGGTGGCAGTCCCAGCCAACGCTCCCGCTCCGGGGTGCTGCTGGAGCGCTCGCAACGCTGGTTGCAGCAGCAAGGTGTGGAGGTGGTGAGCTATCAGGTGCGCGATTTCCCGGCCGAAGATCTGCTTCATGCCCGTTTCGATAGCCCGAAGGTGGTCGATCTGCTCCAGCAAATCGAAAATGCCGACGGCCTGTTGATCGCCACGCCGGTGTACAAGGCGTCTTTTTCCGGTGCGCTGAAGACCGTGCTGGACTTGCTGCCTGAGCGCGCCCTGGCCCATAAAGTGGTGTTGCCGATGGCAACCGGCGGCAGCATCGCCCACATGCTGGCGGTGGATTACGCCCTCAAGCCAGTGTTGTCGGCGCTCAAGGCCCAGGAAATGCTCCACGGGATCTTTGCCGAAGACAGCCAGATCGCTTATGGCGAAGGCAGCGCCCAGGCGCAGTTGGCGCCGGCCCTGCAACAGCGCCTGGACGAAGCGCTGGAACAGTTTTTCAGCGCCATGGCCCGTCGGCCCAGGCCGCTGGACCCCAGTGTATTGAACGAACGTTTGTTGAGTGCTCGCTGGAGCATTTGAACCCGGAACACCACTGATTCAACTCACCTTACTCAGCCGCCAACGGCCAAGCAGGTGCAGCCAAAACCCCACAGCAAAAAGGGGAGGCGCCATGCGCACTGTCATTTTGCGTCGCGGGCTGGTCGCTCTGTTTGCTGCGGCTGTGTCCCTCGGCGTCATCACCCAAGCCCAAGCCGAAACCTTGCGGATCGGTTATCAGAAGTACGGCACCCTGGTGCTGCTCAAGGCCAAGGGCTCATTGGAAAAACGTCTCGCCGCCCAAGGCGTGGATGTGCAATGGACTGAATTTCCCGGCGGTCCGCAGCTGCTGGAAGGCTTGAACGTCGGTTCCATCGACTTCGGCGTGACCGGTGAAACCCCGCCGGTATTTGCCCAAGCCGCAGGCGCTGATCTGCTCTACGTCGCCTACGAACCGCCAGCGCCTACCAGCGAGGCGATCCTGGTGCCCAAGGGGTCGGCGATCCAGTCGGTGCAAGACCTCAAGGGCAAGAAAGTCGCGCTGAACAAAGGCTCCAACGTCCACTACCTGTTAGTGCGAGCGCTGGAGGATGCCGGCCTCAAGTATTCCGACATCCAGACCGTTTTCCTGCCGCCGGCCGACGCCCGCGCCGCATTCGAACGTGGCAGCGTGGACGCCTGGGTGATCTGGGATCCGTACCAGGCTGCCGCTGAACAACAGTTGCAGGCACGCACCCTGCGTGATGGCAAAGGCATCGTCGATAACCACCAGTTCTATCTCGCCACCAAACCCTATGCGCAAAAAAATCCCCAGGTCATCACGACGCTGGTGGAAGAAGTGCGCGCAGTGGGGGAGTGGTCCAAGGCCAACCCTGAAGACGTGACCAAGCAGGTATCGCCACTGCTCGGCCTACCGGCGGACATCACCCTGACGTCGGTGAAACGCCAAGGCTATGGGGCGTTGTTCCTCACGCCGGAAGTGGTGGCGGCGCAGCAGAAAATCGCCGACAGCTTCTACCAGCTCAAATTGATTCCCAAGCCCTTGAGCATCAAGGACGTGATCTGGACGCCGCCGGCGGCCGTTGCGAAAGCGCAGTAATTCGATTCCTTAGGAGACCACTCCATGAGCCTCAATATTTTCTGGTTCCTGCCTACCCACGGCGACGGCCATTACCTTGGCACCGCTGAAGGCGCCCGCGCCGTCGATCACGGCTACCTGCAGCAGGTCGCCCAGGCGGCGGATCGACTGGGTTTCGGCGGCGTGCTGATTCCCACCGGGCGTTCCTGCGAGGATTCCTGGCTGGTGGCCGCTTCGTTGATTCCGGTGACCCAGCGCCTGAAGTTCCTCGTTGCCCTGCGCCCCGGGATCATTTCCCCGACGGTGGCGGCGCGCCAGGCCGCGACCCTCGACCGGCTGTCCGGCGGACGTGCGCTGTTCAACCTGGTGACTGGCGGCGACCCGGACGAACTGGCTGGCGACGGCTTGTTCCTGGACCACGAGCAACGCTACCAGGCGTCAGTGGAATTCACCCGTATCTGGCGCCGGGTGCTGGAAGGCGAGACTGTGGATTATGACGGTGAGCACATCAGCGTGAAGGGCGCCAAGCTGCTCTATCCGCCGATCCAGCAACCGCGTCCGCCGTTGTATTTCGGCGGCTCGTCGGAAGCTGCCCAGGACCTGGCCGCCGAACAGGTGGAAATGGTGCTGACCTGGGGCGAGCCCCCCGCAGCCGTCGCGCAAAAGATCGAACAAGTGCGGGCCAAGGCCGCGAAGCTCGGCCGTACCGTACGCTTCGGCATCCGTCTGCATGTGATCGTGCGGGAAACCAATGCCGAGGCCTGGCAAGCGGCCGACCGGCTGATCTCTCACCTGGACGACGACACCATTGCCCGCGCCCAGGCCTCCCTGGCGCGCTTCGATTCGGTGGGCCAGCAACGCATGGCCGCCTTGCATGGTGGCAGCCGCGACAAGCTGGAAGTCAGTCCCAACCTCTGGGCCGGTGTCGGCCTGGTGCGCGGCGGCGCCGGAACGGCGTTGGTGGGTGATGGCCCGACCGTGGCGGCGCGGGTCAAGGAATACGCCGACCTTGGCATCGATACCTTCATCTTCTCCGGTTATCCACACCTGGAAGAGTCCTATCGCGTGGCGGAACTGTTGTTCCCGCACCTGGACGTGGAGCGCCCGGAGTTGCCGAAGAGCCAGGGCTATGTGAGCCCGTTCGGTGAAATGGTCGCCAACGATATTCTTCCCAAAGCCGCGTCCCAGAGCTGAGGCGGCCATGAAGAAAATTATCCACAATCTCGCGCCCTGGGCGGTGCCGCTACTATTGCTGGCGGTTTGGCAACTGTCGGTGTCGGCGGGTTGGTTATCCACGCGGATCCTGCCGGCACCCGTGGCGGTGATCGAAGCTGGGGTGAACCTGGTGCGCAGTGGCGAAATCTGGACGCACCTGGCCATCAGCGGCTGGCGGGCCGCGGTCGGTTTCCTGATTGGCGGCGGCATCGGCCTTACCCTGGGCTTTATCACCGGCTTGTCGAAATGGGGCGAACGCTTGCTGGACAGCTCCGTGCAAATGGTCCGGAACGTCCCGCACCTGGCGCTGATTCCGCTGGTGATCCTGTGGTTCGGCATCGATGAGTCGGCGAAGATTTTCCTGGTGGCGCTGGGCACGCTGTTTCCCATCTACCTCAACACCTATCACGGGATTCGCAACGTCGATCCGGCGCTGGTGGAAATGTCCCGCAGCTATGGCTTGTCCGGCTTCAGCCTGTTTCGCCAAGTGATCCTGCCGGGCGCCTTGCCTTCGATCCTGGTGGGCGTGCGGTTTGCCCTGGGCTTCATGTGGCTGACGCTGATCGTGGCGGAAACCATCTCGGCCAGTTCCGGTATTGGTTATCTGGCGATGAATGCCCGGGAGTTCCTGCAGACCGATGTGGTAGTGCTGGCGATTCTCCTGTACGCCGTGCTGGGCAAATTGGCCGATCTTGCGGCCCGCGGGCTTGAGCGAGTCTGGCTGCGCTGGCATCCGGCGTATCAAGTGAACAAGGGAGGTGCCGCATGACCGCCCAACAACCTCCGCGCCTGCTGCGAGGCATTCCGCTGGCGGTGCGCAAGCTGCAAAAAACCTTCGGCTCGCGCCAAGTGCTGCGTGACATCGACCTGCATATCCCGGCCGGGCAGTTCGTGGCCGTGGTTGGTCGCAGTGGCTGTGGCAAAAGTACTTTGCTGCGCTTGCTGGCCGGCCTCGATCAACCCACCGACGGCCAATTGCTGGCGGGTTCGGCACCGTTGAGTGCCGCACAACAGGACACGCGGTTGATGTTCCAGGAAGCGCGATTGCTGCCCTGGAAAAAAATCATCGATAACGTCGGCCTCGGGCTAAAGGGCAACTGGCGTCCCCAAGCATTGCAAGCACTGGAAGCGGTGGGTTTGGCCGACCGCGCCCATGAGTGGCCGGCGGCGCTTTCCGGCGGACAGAAACAGCGGGTGGCCCTGGCCCGTGCGCTGATTCATCAGCCACGCCTGTTGCTGCTCGACGAGCCCTTGGGGGCGCTGGACGCCCTGACTCGTATCGAAATGCAGCAACTGATCGAAAACCTCTGGCAGCAGCATGGCTTCACCGTGTTGCTGGTGACCCACGACGTCAGCGAGGCGGTGGCGATTGCCGACCGGGTGATCCTGATCGAGGACGGCCAGATCGGCCTCGACCTGGCTATCGACCTGCCACGCCCACGGGTTCGCGGCTCTCATCGCCTGGCGAGCCTGGAAACCGAAGTCCTCAACCGAGTGCTGTCCTTGCCCGGCCAACCGCCGGAACCCGAACCCGTTTCACCCTTGCCCACGCAACTGCGTTGGGCGCAATAACTTCATCCAGACAGGAATCGACACCATGACTATCAAAGCCATCAACGTACGCAACCAGTTCAAAGGCACCATCAAGGAAATCGTCGAAGGCGACGTGCTGTCGGAAATCGATGTGCAGACCGCTTCGGGCATCGTCACTTCGGTCATCACCACACGCTCGGTCAAAGAGCTGGAGCTGGCGATCGGCAGCGAAGTGATCGCCTTCGTAAAATCCACCGAGGTGTCTATCGCCAAGTTGTGAGTGATGCTCCACCCGCAGCCCCGGACGGCGTGAGCCCTTCGGGGCTTTTTCGTTCCCGCGCTCTGGGTGGGAACGATCAATCAGGGCGCTTGGGCAAATACGGTGGCAGATACAGCCCCAGGTACGCATCGAACACCCGCATGCCTTCTTCGGCCATGCGCGGGGTGATCTGGCCGTGTTGTTGTACCGAGCGCGCATAGACACGGTCGCCCAGCTCCATGGCCAGGGCGAACACGTCGACGTCGCCGGGCAGGCTTGGCAGCTCGAAATGGTGGTCGAAAACCTTATGCATCAGGGCGCCCAGTTCGAGGTCATGCTGACGGTCGGCCTGGGTGACTTCGGTCAGGCCATGCTGGGTCAGGATCAATTGGCGGGCGGCGGCGTCCTGGCTGTAGATGGTCAGCACGCGCTGCTCCACCAGCCGTGACAGGTCGTGCCAATGGTTCAGCGCGGCATGGTCGATCGGTGCTTGCAGGCAGGCGCGAAAGGCGGCGTGGACGTCGGCGGTCAGGGCTTCGAGCAGGGCCGGGACGCTGGCGAAGAAGTGGTACACGGAAGAGGGCGGGATCCCGGCGCGCTCGGCGACGCTGTAGATCGACAGGCTGGCCACGCCTTCGGCGGCAAGCAGCGCACGGGCGGCATCCAGAATGGTGTCGATCCGGGCCTGGCTGCGTGCGCGGGGTTTGCGGGGTGTGGCGATGCGTGTCATGAAGCTCTCCTGCGGGGCTGCCGGGCATTGTACGAGTCGATTTCTGTGTTGTCTGCCGAGCCCTCATCGCGGGCAAGCCTTGCTCCCATAGAGCAATACATTGTGAATCAGGTCAAATGATCACAAAGAACCCCTGTGGGAGCTGAGCTTGCTCGCGATCCGCCGAAGGCGGCCATTCACCCAAATACATAAAAAAACGCCGCAGGCCATAAGGCCTGCGGCGTTTCTTTTTACCGCAACCGCTTACACGGTATGCAGGTACCAGTTGTACTCAAGGTCGGAGATGGAGTGTTCGAACTCCTCCAGCTCACTCTCCTTGCAGGCCACGAAGATATCGATGTATTTCGGGTCGATGTACTTGGCCATGACTTCGCTGTCGTCCAGCTCGCGCAGGGCATCGCGCAAGTTGTTCGGCAGGCTTTGCTCGTTCTGCTCGTAGCTGTTGCCTTCCACCGGCGCACCGGGCTCGATCTTGTTGACCAGGCCGTGATGCACGCCCGCCAACACGGAGGCCATCAGCAGGTACGGGTTGGCGTCGGCGCCGGCAACGCGATGTTCCAGGCGCACGGCATCGGCCGAGCCGGTAGGAACGCGCAGGGCCACGGTGCGGTTGTCCAGGCCCCAGGTCGGCGAGTTCGGCACGTAGAACTGTGCGCCGAAACGACGGTAGGAGTTGACATTCGGGCAGAGGAAAGCCATCTGCGCGGGCAGGGTCTCGAGCACACCGCCGATCGCGTGACGCAGTGCGGCGTTCTGCTCGGGATCCTCGCTGGCAAAAATATTCTTGCCCTCTTTATCCAGGATCGAAATGTGGACGTGCAGACCATTGCCCGCCTGGCCCGGATACGGCTTGGCCATGAAGGTGGTGTCCATTTCATGGTCGTAGGCGATGTTCTTGATCAGGCGCTTGAGCAGGACCGCGTAGTCGCAGGCCTTGATCGGGTCGGCCACGTGGTGCAGGTTCACTTCGAACTGCGCCGGGGCACTTTCCTTGACGATGGCGTCGGCGGGAATGCCTTGCTCCTTGGCCCCTTCCAGAATGTCCTGAAGGCAATCGACGTATTCGTCGAGGTCATCGATCAGGTAGACCTGTGTCGAGTGCGGGCGTTTGCCGGAGATCGGCGAGCGGGGCGGTTGTGGGCGTCCATTCACGTTCTCCTGGTCGATCAGGTAGAACTCCAGCTCGAATGCGGCGCAGATGGTCAGGCCCAGTTCATCGAACTTGGTCACGACCTGGCGCAGGACTTCACGCGGGTCGGCGAAGAAAGGCTCGCCTTCGAGTTCGTGCATGGTCATCAACAGTTGCGCGGTGGGGCGCTTCTGCCAAGGCTCGTTGCACAGGGTGTCAGGGATTGGATAGCAGATTCGGTCAGCATCGCCGATGTCCAGGCCCAGGCCGGTGCTTTCCACCGTAGAGCCATTGATATCCAGGGCAAATAAGGAGGCCGGCAGGTTGATGCCTTTCTCGTAAACCTTGTGGAGGCTGGTGCGTTCTATGCGCTTGCCGCGCACCACACCATTCATATCCGCAATCAGAAGGTCAACGTACAGAACCTCAGGATGTTCCTTAAGGAACGCGTTCGCTTCGTTAAGCTGAACGGCACGCGGGGGTACCGACATGATGCAACACCTTTGTTGTTAAAAATATCAATCATTGATCTCTTCGAAACCCAGTCAACCCGAACGGCATGCCGAAGTCAAGCAGGGCCTTTTTTGCCCTAAAAAAGCACCTGTGGGGCTTTTTTGAGGCAATTTAGGGCGTTTTTTCCCCTTTGTCGGGCTTGGCGCCCGCAGGCTTGAGCGGGCCGTGTTGTATTTTTTACGGGGGTGTTGTGTAAAAAAATGAACAAGGCTAAGCTCGATTCAAACCCATAACAGCAATAATACCGGGGTGCTTCATGTCTCGCCTGCCGTTAATCGGCGTCACCACCTGCTCCAGGCAGATTGGTCTGCATGCGTATCACATCAGTGGCGATAAATATTCCCGGGCTGTCGCGACAGCCGCCAAGGGCTTGCCAGCGCTGATTCCGTCCCTGGCGGATCTGTTCACGCCGTCCGATATTCTGGACGCCCTGGACGGCATTCTTTTTACCGGCTCTCCTTCTAATGTAGAACCTTTTCATTATCAGGGCCCCGCCAGCGCGCCGGGCACTGCTCATGATCCTGCACGGGATGCCACCACCTTGCCGCTGATCCGCGCCGCTGTCGCTGCCGGCATTCCGGTGCTGGGCATCTGCCGTGGGTTCCAGGAGATGAACGTAGCCTTTGGCGGCAGCCTGCATCAGAAAGTTCATGAAGTCGGAACCTTCATCGATCATCGTGAAGACGACACTCAAGCGGTGGATGTCCAATACGGTCCTGCCCACGCCGTGCATATCCAGCCCGGCGGTGTACTGGCAGGCCTGGGTCTGCCCCAACTGATAGAGGTCAACTCGATCCACAGCCAGGGCATCGAGCGGCTGGCGCCCGGGTTACGGGCCGAAGCGGTGGCGCCCGATGGCCTGATCGAGGCTGTTTCGGTGCCAGGAGGCAAGGCTTTTGCTTTAGGTGTGCAATGGCACCCTGAATGGGAGGTAAGCTCTAACCCGCACTACCTTGCGATTTTCCAGGCATTTGGCGATGCCTGCCGAGCAAGGGCAACACAACGCGACGCCGATGCGTCAAACAACGCCTGACGACTAATAGCAGTCAGGAAACTCACGCCTAGAGGCATTTATGAGTAACAACCTCGACCAGCTCACCGATTGGTTGAAAGACCATAAGATCACAGAAGTCGAATGCATGATTGGCGACCTGACCGGTATCACCCGGGGCAAGATCTCGCCGACCAACAAGTTCATCGCCGAGAAAGGCATGCGCCTGCCCGAGAGCGTTCTGCTCCAGACCGTTACGGGCGACTATGTCGAAGACGACATCTATTACGAACTGCTCGACCCAGCCGACATCGACATGATCTGTCGCCCGGACGAGAACGCAGTGTTCCTTGTGCCCTGGGCCATCGAGCCCACCGCCCAGGTCATTCACGACGCCTACGACAAGCAGGGCAATCCCATCGAGCTGTCGCCGCGCAACGTGCTCAAGAAGGTGCTCAAGCTCTACGCCGACAAGGGTTGGCAGCCGATCGTCGCGCCGGAAATGGAGTTCTACCTGACCAAGCGCAGCGACGACCCGGACTTTCCGCTGCAACCGCCCATTGGCCGTTCCGGCCGCCCGGAAACCGGTCGTCAGTCTTTCTCGATCGAAGCGGCCAACGAATTCGACCCGCTGTTCGAAGACGTCTATGACTGGTGTGAATTGCAGGAGCTGGACCTCGATACCTTGATACACGAGGACGGTACGGCGCAGATGGAAATCAACTTCCGTCATGGCGATGCCCTGTCCCTGGCCGACCAGATCCTGGTGTTCAAGCGCACCATGCGCGAGGCGGCGCTCAAGCATGACGTGGCGGCCACCTTCATGGCCAAGCCCATGACCGGCGAGCCGGGCAGCGCGATGCACTTGCACCAGAGCATCATCGACAAGGAAACCGGCAAGAACGTCTTCTCCAATGACGACGGGACCATGAGCGATCTGTTCCTGCACCACATCGGTGGCCTGCAGAAGTTCATTCCCGAGCTGTTGCCGCTGTTCGCCCCCAACGTCAACTCGTTCCGCCGCTTCCTGCCCGACACCTCGGCACCGGTGAACGTGGAGTGGGGCGAAGAGAACCGCACCGTGGGCCTGCGCGTGCCGGATGCCGGGCCGCAGAACCGTCGGGTGGAAAACCGCTTGCCGGGCGCCGATGCCAACCCGTACCTGGCGATTGCCGCCAGCCTGCTGTGTGGCTTCATCGGCATGGTCGAAGGCATCAACCCGAGCGCGCCGGTGGTGGGCCGAGGCTACGAACGCCGCAACCTGCGTTTGCCGCTGACCATCGAAGACGCTCTGGAACGCATGGAAAACAGCACCACCATCGAGAAATACCTGGGCAAGAAATTCATCACAGGCTACGTCGCGGTCAAGCGGGCCGAGCATGAAAACTTCAAGCGCGTGATCAGTTCGTGGGAGCGGGAATTCCTGCTCTTTGCCGTCTGAAGCGCCGGGCGGAGCTGCCTGAGGCAGCTTCGCCCCCACCGATAACAGGAGAATTGGCATGACCCGCAATAACCCGCAAACCCGTGAATGGCAGGCCCTGAGCAACGATCACCACCTGGCGCCGTTCAGCGACTTCAAGCAGCTCAAAGAGAAAGGCCCGCGCATCATCACTCACGCCAAAGGCGTGTATCTCTGGGACAGTGAAGGCAACAAGATCCTCGACGGCATGGCCGGGCTCTGGTGCGTGGCCGTCGGTTACGGTCGCGAAGAACTGGCCGATGCCGCCAGCCAGCAGATGCGCGAGCTGCCGTACTACAACCTGTTCTTCCAGACCGCTCACCCGCCGGTGCTGGAGTTGTCCAAAGCCATCGCCGACATCGCCCCTGAAGGCATGAATCACGTGTTCTTCACCGGCTCCGGCTCCGAAGGCAACGACACCATGCTACGGATGGTCCGCCACTATTGGGCAATCAAGGGCCAGCCGAACAAAAAAGTCATCATCAGCCGCAAGAACGGTTATCACGGCTCGACCGTGGCCGGCGCGAGCCTGGGCGGCATGACCTATATGCACGAACAGGGCGACCTGCCGATCCCGGGCATTGTCCACATCGCCCAACCCTACTGGTTCGGTGAAGGCGGCGACATGAGCCCCGAAGAGTTCGGCGTCTGGGCGGCCAACCAGTTGGAAGAAAAGATCCTGGAGATCGGCGTGGACAACGTCGGTGCCTTCATCGCCGAGCCGATCCAGGGTGCCGGCGGCGTGATCGTGCCGCCCGACAGCTACTGGCCGCGCATGAAGGAAATCCTCGCCAAGTACGACATCCTGTTCGTGGCCGACGAAGTGATCTGCGGGTTCGGCCGTACCGGTGAGTGGTTCGGTACCGATCACTACGGGTTGAAACCGCACATGATGACCATCGCCAAGGGCCTGACCTCCGGCTATATCCCCATGGGCGGTCTGATCGTGCGCGACGACGTGGTCGCGGTGCTCAACGAAGGCGGTGACTTCAACCACGGGTTTACCTATTCCGGTCACCCGGTGGCCGCTGCGGTGGCCTTGGAAAATATCCGCATCCTGCGCGACGAAAAGATCATCGAGCGTGTCCATGCTGAAACGGCACCCTATTTGCAGAAGCGTTTGCGGGAGCTGAACGATCATCCGCTGGTGGGTGAAGTGCGCGGGGTCGGTTTGCTGGGTGCGATCGAACTGGTCCAGGACAAGGCCACGCGCAAGCGCTACGAAGGCAAGGGCGTGGGCATGATCTGCCGGCAGTTCTGTTTCGATAACGGGCTGATCATGCGCGCGGTGGGTGACACCATGATCATTGCGCCGCCACTGGTAATCAGCAAGGCCGAGATCGATGAGTTGGTGACCAAGGCGCGGCAATGCCTGGACCTGACGCTCAGTGCGTTGCAAGGCTAAGTGCTAGGCTCTGAGCGAGGTGCCTGCAAGGGCCTCGCCCGGCGTGAACAAAAGGCCGGGCTTGTGTTGAAAGCCTGCCCTGTAACTTGCCAGACTACCGCCTGTTCAAGTTGCCAGAGAGTCGGCTACTGAACTGTGGCTAAGAAGAATAACTGGAGCACTTTTTCATGAAGGCATTAGGCATGAAGACATTAGGTATGAAGATAGCTGGCAAGACCCTCCTCGCCATGTCCCTGATGGGCGTGATGGCGGGTGCCGTTCAGGCGGACGATAAAGTGCTGCACGTCTACAACTGGTCCGACTACATCGCGCCGGACACTGTTGCCAAGTTCGAGAAAGAAACGGGGATCAAAGTCGTCTACGACGTGTTCGATAGCAACGAAACCCTGGAAGCCAAGTTGCTGGCCGGCAAGTCCGGTTATGACATCGTGGTGCCGTCGAACAACTTCCTGGCCAAGCAGATCAAGGCCGGTGTCTACCGGGAGCTGGACAAGTCCAAGCTGCCGAACTGGAAGAACCTGGACACCGACCTGCTCAAGGCTGTCGGCGATGCCAGCGACCAGGGCAACAAACATGCCTTCCCTTACATGTGGGGCACCATCGGCATCGGTTACAACCCCGAGAAGGTCAAGGCCGCATTGGGCGTGGACAAGATCGATTCCTGGGACACCCTGCTCAAGCCGGAGAACATCGCCAAGCTCAAGAGCTGCGGCGTGAGCTTCCTCGATTCGCCAACCGAAATGATTCCGGTGGCCCTGCATTACCTTGGCTACCCGACCGACACCCAGGACAAGAAGCAACTGGCCGAGGCCGAAGCGCTGTTCCTCAAGTTGCGTCCATCGATCGGTTACTTCCACTCGTCCAAATACATTTCCGACCTGGCCAACGGCAACATCTGCGTAGCCGTGGGCTACTCGGGTGATATCGAGCAATCCAAGAGCCGTGCTGCCGAGGCTGGCGGCAAAGTGAAAGTGGCCTACACCATTCCCAAGGAAGGTGCCGGTTCGTTCTACGACATGGTCGCCATTCCCAAGGATGCCGAGAATGTCGAAGCCGCCTATAAATGGATGAACTTCATCATGCAGCCGGAAATCATGGCGGAGATCACCGACAACGTGCGCTTCCCTAACGGCAACAAGGCTGCCACCGCTTTGGTGGACAAGGAAATCTCCGGTGACCCGAGCATTTATCCATCGGATGAAGTGAAGGCCAAGCTGTATGCCATCAGCGATCTGCCGTCCGCGACCCAGCGGATCCTGACCCGCAGCTGGACCAAGATCAAATCCGGTAAGTAAGCCGGCCGGAAGCATCTTCCTGTTGTCGCTGTCATCGCGGCGGCGGCAACAGGAGCAATTAAATAACTAAAAGTTTTGCTGGATCGGTTTATCGAGGGTAAGTTGCGCGCCGGTTTTGTTGCAGGGCCTCTCTTGGCCAAGTGACGGGGGCAACTTGGGCCCAACTATTTAAGAGGACCTCCACGTGCCAGTCTTTTCTTTGTTACGCAACGCCTTGCTGGCCGGTGCCGGCCTGACGCTCGCCGTCAGCGTCCAGGCTGCCTCCACCGTGCATATTTATAATTGGTCGGACTACATCGGCGAGACCACCCTGGCGGATTTCGAAAAAGCCACAGGCATCAAGCCGGTGTATGACGTGTTCGACTCCAACGAAACCCTGGAAGGCAAGTTGTTGGCCGGGCGTACCGGGTACGACGTGGTCGTGCCGTCCAACCACTTCCTGGGCAAGCAGATCAAGGCCGGGGCGTTCCAGAAGCTCGACAAGGCGCAGTTGCCCAACTACGCCAACCTCGACCCTGCGCTGCTCAAGCGCCTGGAAAAGAACGACCCGGGCAACCAGTACGCCGTGCCTTACCTGTGGGGCACCAACGGCATTGGCTACAACGTCGAGAAAATCAAGGCAGTCCTGGGCGTCGAGAAGATCGACTCGTGGGCCATGCTGTTCGAGCCGGAAAACATCAAGAAGCTGTCCAGCTGCGGCGTTTCGTTCCTCGATTCGGGCGACGAGATGATCCCGGCGATGCTCAACTACCTGGGCCTGAACCCCAACAGCGAAGACCCTGAAGACTACAAGAAGGCCGAGGCCCAGCTCCTCAAGATCCGGCCTTACGTGACTTACTTCAATTCCTCCAAGTACATCTCCGATCTGGCCAACGGCGAGATCTGCGTGGCCGCCGGCTTCTCCGGCGACATCTTCCAGGCCCGCGCCCGCGCCAGCGAGGCCGGCAAAGGCGTCGAAATCGCCTACGTGATCCCCAAGGAAGGCGGCAACCTCTGGTTCGACATGCTGGCGATCCCGCGTGATGCCACCAACGTCAAGCAGGCCCATGCCTTCATCAATTATGTGCTCAAGCCTGAGGTGATCGCCCAGGTCAGCGACACCGTCGGTTATGCCAATCCAAACCCGAAGGCTGGCGAGCTGATGGACCAGAAAGTACGCACCGATGAAGCGGTTTATCCACCGCAAGCGGTCGTCGACAAGCTCTACGTCAACTCCGAGTTGCCGCCCAAGATCCAACGACTCATGACCCGCAGCTGGACCAAGGTCAAGTCGGGTAAATAACGTCAACACTCTTAGGTTCGTCCGCGTGGGGCGAACTGCAAATTCTGTGGGAGTTTCGTAAATGGCAGTTGCCTCCGGCGCCTATAAGAAAGCCCTCGAGGGCGACCAGACACCCAAGCAGGTGCTGGTCAAAATCGACCGGGTCACGAAGAAGTTCGACGAGACGATTGCCGTGGACGATGTGTCCCTGGAAATCAAGAAAGGCGAGATCTTCGCCTTGCTCGGCGGTTCGGGATCGGGCAAATCCACCTTGCTGCGCATGCTGGCCGGTTTCGAGCGGCCCACCGAGGGAAGGATTTTCCTCGACGGCGTGGATATCACCGACATGCCGCCCTATGAGCGGCCGATCAACATGATGTTCCAGTCCTATGCCTTGTTCCCCCACATGACCGTGGCGCAGAACATCGCCTTCGGCCTGCAACAGGACAAGATCCCGAAGGCCGAGATCGATGCCCGCGTGGCCGAAATGCTCAAGCTGGTGCAGATGAGCCAGTACGCCAAGCGCAAGCCGCACCAGCTTTCCGGTGGTCAGCGCCAGCGCGTGGCCCTGGCCCGTTCCTTGGCGAAGCGGCCAAAGCTGTTGCTGCTCGACGAACCGATGGGTGCCCTGGACAAGAAGCTGCGCTCGCAAATGCAGCTTGAACTGGTGGAGATCATCGAGCGGGTTGGCGTGACCTGCGTCATGGTGACCCACGACCAGGAAGAGGCCATGACCATGGCCGAACGCATCGCGATCATGCACCTGGGCTGGATCGCCCAGATCGGCAGCCCGATCGACATCTACGAAACCCCGACCAGCCGGCTGGTCTGCGAGTTCATCGGCAACGTCAACATCTTTGAGACCGAAGTGGTGGACGACGCCGAAGGCCACGCGGTGCTGACTTGCAAGGACCTGGACCGCAACATCTACGTTGGCCACGGCATCAGCACCTCGGTGCAGGACAAGTCCGTGACCTACGCCATTCGCCCGGAAAAACTGCTGGTCACCGCCGAGCAGCCGACTTGCGAAAACAACTGGTCCAGCGGCAAGGTCCATGACATCGCCTACCTGGGCGGTCACTCGGTGTTCTACGTCGAATTGCCGAGCGGCAAGCTGGTGCAGTCCTTCGTCGCCAACGCCGAACGCCGTGGCCAGCGGCCGACCTGGGGCGACCAGGTGTTCGTCTGGTGGGAAGACGACAGCGGCGTGGTGCTTCGCTCATGAACATGCGCAAATTCAAACGCCGACTCGACCGAATAACGCCCGGTGGCCGCCAACTGGTCATCGGGGTGCCCTTCCTCTGGCTGTTCCTGTTCTTCATGCTGCCGTTCTTCATCGTCCTGAAGATCAGCTTCGCTGAAGCCGATGTGGCCATTCCGCCGTACACCGAGATCTACAGCTACGTCGACCAGAAACTGCAGGTGCTGCTCAACCTCGCCAACTACGCGATGCTGAGCGAGGACGAGTTGTACATCGCCGCCTACCTCGGCTCGCTGAAAATGGCCCTGATCAGCACGGTCTTGTGCCTGCTGATCGGCTACCCGATGGCCTATGGCATCGCCAACGCCCGTAAAGAGATGCAAACGGTGCTGGTGCTGCTGATCATGATGCCGACCTGGACCGCGATCCTGATCCGCGTCTATGCGTGGATGGGCATCCTCAGCAACAACGGCTTGCTCAACGGCTTCTTGCTGAGCATGGGCTGGATCAGCGAACCGCTGCAAATCCTCAACACCAACCTGGCGGTCTATATTGGCGTCGTCTACTCCTATCTGCCGTTCATGATCCTGCCGTTGTACGCCAACCTGGTGAAGCATGACCCCAGCCTGCTGGAAGCCGCGTCGGACCTGGGTTCGAGTACCTTCAACAGTTTCTGGAAAATCACCGTGCCGCTGTCCAAGAACGGCATCGTCGCCGGTTGCATGCTGGTGTTCATCCCCGTGGTGGGCGAGTTCGTGATCCCGGAACTGCTGGGCGGCCCGGAAACCCTGATGATCGGCAAAGTGCTGTGGCAGGAATTCTTCAATAACCGCGACTGGCCGGTGGCATCCGCCCTGGCAGTGGTGATGCTGGCGATCCTGATCGTGCCCATCATCCTGTTCAACCGCAGTCAGGCCAAAGAAATGGAGGGCAAGGAATGAAGCGCTTCAGTTTTTCAAGCCTGATGCTGGTGCTGGGTTTGCTGTTCATCTACGCACCGATGCTGATCCTGGTGATCTTCTCGTTCAACGCCTCGAAACTGGTGACGGTATGGGGCGGTTGGTCGATCAAGTGGTACGTCGGCCTGTTGGACAACACTCAGTTGATGGGCTCGGTGGTGCGTTCGCTGGAAATCGCCTGCTACACGGCGATTGCCGCAGTGGCCCTGGGTACGCTGGCGGCTTTCGTGCTGACCCGCATCACCCACTTCAAGGGCCGCACGCTGTTCGGTGGCCTGGTCACTGCGCCGTTGGTGATGCCGGAAGTGATCACCGGCCTGTCGCTGTTGCTGCTGTTCGTGGCCATGGCACAGATGATCGGCTGGCCCCAGGAACGTGGCATCGTCACGATCTGGATCGCTCACACCACGTTCTGCGCGGCCTATGTGGCGGTGGTGGTCTCGGCGCGCTTGCGTGAGCTGGACCTGTCCATCGAAGAGGCGGCCATGGACCTCGGTGCGCGGCCATGGAAGGTGTTCTTTTTGATCACCATCCCGATGATCGCGCCGTCACTGGCGGCGGGGGGCATGATGTCCTTCGCGTTGTCCCTGGACGACCTGGTGCTGGCGAGCTTCGTTTCCGGCCCTGGTTCGACGACCTTGCCGATGGAAGTATTCTCGGCGGTACGCCTGGGGGTAAAACCGGAAATCAACGCCGTGGCGAGCCTGATCCTGCTGGCCGTGTCGCTGGTGACCTTCCTGGTCTGGTACTTCAGCCGTCGCGCCGAAGAAAATCGCAAACGCGCGATCCAGCAAGCCATCGAAGAAAGCGCCGCCGACTCCTGGAAACAACCGGAAGTCCGCCGGGCCGAGACCGCACCGGTCTGACCCGAGACTGGCGCCTAATGTGGGAGCGGGCTTGCTCGCGAAGACGGAGGTACATCCAACATTCATGTTGGCTGATGCATCGCTTTCGCGAGCAGGCTCGCTCCCACAGTTTTTTGTTCGCCTACAAATCCGCGGTCGAACGCAGATCCCATTGTGGGAGCGAGCCTGCTCGCGATAGCGGTGGGGCGTGCTGGCTACGAATGCCAAGGCGAAGTACGGATCACCTCCACGAAGTTCATCGGTTTGAACCCCGGCTCCTGATCCACCAGCACATCGGTCTTCACATTGCCAAAGGTGGTCTGCGGACGATGCCGCAAACCGTTGGCGAAGGCGCAGATGATGCACTCCTTGAACCCTTCCCCACGCGGATGAGCGTGCACCACGGCGTCGCGCTGTGCGGCGGGAAACGCGGCGTAGTCCATGCCCAGCACGTCCATTTCCACGCCAGCGGTCACCAGGGCCACCGTGGGGCGCAGATGTTTGGGTACGCCCGGCGTAGTGTGCAAGGCAATCGACAGCCACACCTGCTCAATGTCGTCATCGCTCAACCCGTAGGGCTTGAGGAACGCCGCGGCCGCGTTCGCACCATCCACTTCGAAGCGCTCATCATCGCTGCGATAACCCTCCACCAGGCCCAGGTCGTGGAACATCGCACCGACATACAGCAACTCCGGGTCATAGGCCAACTGCCGACGCTGGCCACTCAAGGCGCCGAACAGAAATACCCGGCGGGAGTGGTGGTACAGCAAGTCGGATTCGATATCGCGGATGTATTCGGTGGTGGCGCGGGCGAGGGTGCTGTCGGGGATCTTGATGCCGGCGATGCTGTTCATGCTGTTCTCCTCTTGACGATGGGCCAGTGCGGCGCCGAGGGTTCCAGTCTGTTCGCCGCAAGGTAGCCGGACAATGTTCCCATGGCTGCGATCCTTGCCAATAAACCTGGGTTTCGTGCCAGATGGCTTCCGGGACGCGAATTGGCTAGGGTGCTGGAGTCGTTCCACTCGAAGGCAAGCGAGCACCATGCAGAAAATCGTCGCCGTCGTGGTATTCCCTGGCGTCCAGTCGCTGGACGTCACCGGGCCCATGGACGTGTTCAGCGAAGCCAATCGGTTCCTGGTCGCCGAGGATCACTATCGGCTTGAAGTGATCGGCGCCGAGCGTGGCGCGATGTCCTGCTCCAACGGCTTGTCCCTGAATGCCCATCGGCATTTCAGCGAGGCTCGGCAGGCCTACGACTTGCTGTTGGTCGCGGGCGGGCCGCAGCTGCCGTTCATGCACCTTGGGGCAGGATTCGATGCCTGGCTGCGGGAGGCCTGTGGACGGGCCCGGCGCTTTGGGTCGATCTGCAATGGCGCTTTCATGCTGGCCCGGGCTGGATTGCTGGAGGGGCGGACCGTCACCACCCATTGGGGTGACGCCGCGGCGCTGGCGCAGCTGTGTCCCTCGACCCGGGTCGAAGCGGATCGTTTGTATGTGCAGGATCGCCAGCTCTACACCTCCGCCGGGGTCAGCGCAGGCATCGACCTGTCGTTGTTCCTGCTGGCCCAGGACCATGGGCCGGACGTGGCGCTGAGTGTCGCCAAGCGGCTGGTGGTGTTTACCCAGCGCGCGGGCGGGCAGTCGCAATTCAGTCCTTTTCTCGCACCCCACGCTGAGCCGACGTCCACCGTGGCCCAGGTCCAGGCCTATGTACTGGCGCACCTGAACGGTGACCTGACCATCGCCGACCTGGCCAATGCCGTGAACATGAGCCCGCGCAGCTTCTCTCGGGTGTTCACCCGGGAAGCGAAGGTCACGCCAGCGGAGTTCGTCGAGCAGGCCCGGGTGGACGCGGCGCGGGTAATGCTGGAAAGCACCCGCGCCCCGCTCAAGACCGTGGCCTGGCAATGCGGCTTTCGTGATGCCCAGCACATGCGCAGCGTATTCAATCGCAGGCTGGGCGTGACGCCGCAGCGATTCAGGCTGAATTTCGGCGCGCTGGCGTAGGTGTCAGCCCCTCACTTCTTCAACGCGTCATGGGCTTCCAGGGCTCGCAGGGAGTAGATGTACGCCGCGCCGGCATTCAATGACACGGCGGTGGCCAGGGTGGCGGCGATTTCTTCGCGGGTGGCGCCGGCCTTGATGGCGGCGTCGGTGTGTACGCCGATGCAACCGTCACAGCGCGTAGTGATGGCCACGGCGATGGAGATCAGTTCACGGGTCTTGGCATCGAGCACGTTGTTTTCAGCCGCGGCTTCGTCCAGGGCCATGTAAGCCTTGACCATCTTCGGATTGCTCTTGCCCAGGGCGCCAAAGGCGCTCTTGATGGTGGGCAGCAGTTCGGACCAGTTATTGAACATAGCGTTGACTCCTATGGAAGAGACGGGATTTAGCCCCTGTAGTCTTGACCATCCATGACGATCAAGCCCGGGTGGTGATGAAAAAGACCTGCGCGCCCGATTCAGGGCGCCCGGGCCGGCAGCAGTTTCAAGGTGCCATGGGTATTGGCCGTCACTTCTTCCTCGGCCAGGTGCGCCTGGTGATACAGCCCCTCGATGTAGGCCTCGGCCTGGTCCTCGTAATGCCTGTCGAACGGCACGCCGCTCTGGCCGACAGGGTTGATGGTGACGCTGTGGCTCGGGTCGGCGAAGTCGATGATGCGCCGGGTCGAAGGCCCGTAGGTCACTGGCCACGGTGCCGGGCCGATCTTGGCGGAGAGGTTGTTGGGCACTTCGTGGGTGCCCGGCGCGGCGAACGGGCCGACGTTGAAGATCTGGTCCAGGGGTTTCTGCAGGCCCAGCGGGTGGCCATGGGTCAAGGTGTGGGCCTTGCCCCATTGCCATTGCGTGGCGTCTTCGCCGAGGGTGGCCTTCAGGTGAACGAGGCTCTTGTCCCAGGCCTTTTTCACGGTGTCGGCGCGGGTCTCCGTGCCAAGGGTCGTGCGATCATCCCACCATGGAGAGTCCCCGGAGGCCGCCAGGCGTGGCAGGGCCGCGTCGATCACCCGGGTCGACAGTGCGGTGTCGAAGAAACCGTCGCCCAGCTCATCGCGCAGGGCCGCGTCGGCCAGGTTGAACAGGAACTGGTTGAACAGCGTTGCACTGGTGGAGTCCAGTGGGTAATCGCCCGGCCACTGTGCCAGTTGCTCTACCCATTTGCGCTCCTGAGGGTCGCTGACCACGTCACGCAACACCGGCAACAAAGGCGCAAGCAGGCGAGGGCCGTAGGCGGTGGTGGTGCCCAGTTGCAGTTTCTGGGTGGTTTCCAGGTCCCATTTCGCCTGCTTGTCGCTGAGCTGATGGTTGAGTTGCTGGCCACGGTCGGCGAGGTTGTAGTAACCGGGGATCTCGATGCCGCTGGCTGGCACCGGCTGGAAATTGGCCGAGATGATGTAGCCCCGCGCCGGGTTCTCTTCCTGCGGGTTGCTGCTGAATGGATAGAAGCCTTCCTTTTCCGCCTCCGGGCTGCTGCCATCGAGGATGAAGCCGGGCTTCACGCCGGCCGGCCGCTTGGGCAGTTGCGCGGCGGCCCACCAACCGATGTCTCCCTTGGCGTTGGCCCACACCACGTTCAACCCCGGTGCGTGGATCTTGGCCGAAGCGCCACGGGCCTTGGCGAGGGTATCGGCGCGGTTGAGCTGGTAAAAGGCTTCGAGGATCGGGTTGCGGCTTTCCAGGAACCCCCACCACATGGCGACCGGGGTCTTGCCGGCGTTCGCACCGAGGGCATCGTTGACGATCGGGCCGTGGGGCGACTGGCGCAGCACCAGCGTCACCGGCGCCTGGCCCTTGACCGCGATCTGCTGTTCGCTACGGGTCATGTCGACCCATTGGCCGCGATACCAGACCTGCTCGGGATTGTCCGGGTTGATCTTCTCGGCGACCAGGTCCAGGTCGTCGTTCTGGAACATGGTGATGCTCCAGCCGAAATCCCGGTTCATGCCCAGCGTCGCAAAGGGCAGCAGTGCTTGGTAATGCCCGTAGAGCTCGAAGCCTGGGGCCGACAAATGCGCCTCGTACCACACCGAAGGCGTGGAAAAACGGATGTGCGGGTCGCCGGCCAGCAAAGGCTTGCCGCTGTGGGTGCGGCTGCCGGAGAGCGCCCAGGCATTGCTGCCTTCGAACTGCGGCAGGCCGTTGTCGGCCAGGGCCTGCTCGCTCAGGCGGGCCAGGGCATTGAGGTCTTTCCAGTCGGCGGCGGCCAGCGGCAGGCCGCCCTTGCGACCTTCGGCCAGCACGCCCTGAGGCTGCCAGTCGAGGTCGAAAATGTTCAGGTAGTTGGCACCCAGCACATCGCGCACGTAGGTCAGCAGGGGTTCGGTACGGAACGCGGCGGCGAAGCTGTAGGCCATGTAGCCGGTAATGCTCACGGTATCTTCGGCGGTGAAGGGGCGCTTGGGAATGCCCAGTACGTCGAATTCCACCGGCCGGGTATGACTGTCCTGGTAGGCATTGATCCCGTCCAGGTAGGCTTGCATGGCGATCCAGGCCGGGGATTGGGGATCCTGCTCGGTCACATAGGTCACGGCGCGCTCGCGGATGCGCAGGCTGCGCATCAACTTGTCGGTGTCGAGCAGTTTGGGGCCCAGCACCTCGGCCAGCTCGCCACGGGCGAGGCGACGCATGATCTCCATTTGAAACAGCCGGTCCTGGGCATGGACATAGCCGAGGGCGCGGTACAGGTCGGTTTCGTTTTCGGCGCGGATATGCGGCACCCCGCGTTCGTCGTAGCGCACCGTCACCGAGCCATGCAGCCCTTGCAACTGCACCGTGCCCTGGCGGGTGGGTTGCTTGCTGTAGAGGTAGCCGCCCGCGACGATGATCGCGGTGACGACCAGTGACAGGAAGGCGATGAGGGTGCGCTTCATGGTGATTCCTTATTCTGGTGACAGCGGTCCCATGGTCTCGCTGTTGATTCCCTGTTTAGCATACGGCTGCTTCCCGGCGTATCGCCCGTCGGAGGGATTTGCTCCAGACCGTCGTGCGGGTCGGAGTATAAGCGGCGCGGAGAATCGCAAGGCTATCGTTGATCGGCACAGCAATCACGTCTGCCGTCGTCGAAGCGCAAAGGGATGTGAGTCGGCGTGTGTCGCGAGGGCCGGCCGCAGGGGGCTCCTGCGGCCGGTTATAGAAGGGAGGTTTCAGCCGTTGACCGTCGAGCCATCGAAGGAAGGCCCGACGGGTTCATCAGCTTGGCCGGGGGGTAGGTGCAGTTTCATTGGACGGCCCGCCCTGGGGCCGCGCTTCGCCGCGTTCCGCCAGCTCCATATTGTCGCCGGCGCCAGGATTTTTAGGCCGTGTTGCCATGCTCTGAATCTTGTCGGCCCCCAGGTTAAGCCCGGCGATAGTGGCTTGCGGAATGATCTGGGTAAGGCCGCGCGTCACGTGGTAGGTGTTTTCAAGGTCCCGCCGCCAGCCTGCGGGCTGGGTGTGGGGCAGGCTGTCCCGGTTTGGATGTGCAACGTTTTGCAGCGGTACCTTGGCTCGCTGGGTCAGGTCGTCTTTGCCGGCCAGCGCCTTGTTTTCGAGCGGTGCCGCCACGCTGTTGGCAAAGAATGGGAGCAGGGTCAGGCCGGAGGAGAAGAAGGTCGTGACGATCTGCTCCATTTTTTCCCGCACTTCCGGATCCTCACCCACCGCGGCGGCGTCGCCCACCGCCGTGCGCATGGCGATCCCTTCGCCCACGCCGACGATCCGGTTGGTGAGGTCGCTGACATTGGCCATGTTGAGCGGGTTGAGCTTTCCTGTCGCTTCGGAAAACGCCTTGGGCAGGAGTTCGCTCCAGTTGCGGTTTTCCTTGGTGACCCGGTAGGTAGGAATCTCCTCGTCACCATGGGTCTGGGCGTATTTTGCCACGGCCTGGCCGCCGGCCATGAAGGTGCCGCCTACGGCGGAGGCCGCTGTGCGGGCGACGATGCCACCAGCGTTGACTGAGGTGAACTGGTCGATGGTGTCCCGCACTGCGTGAGCGGCACCGAAGGCGAGGTAGCCGGTGAAATCGCCGCTCGCGGTGCCGAAGTTGTTCGCGTTCTGCTTGAGTGTGAATTCGTTGCGCTGTTGCTCCTGCGCAAGATTGCGCGCATCGAGTGCAGGGTTGGCGACCCGCCGCCCGTTCTGCGTGACGACTTGCAAGGCCTTGGGGTACACCGCCAGCGGATCGACCTTTGCCAGACCCGCGCCGATGGTCTTGTCGACCACGACCTGGACGAATGGACGGATGCCGTCGCTGATCACTTTGTGTGCGGTGCCAAGGACAGTCGAGGTCGCCGCGACATGCTTGCCGTAGGAGGCGTCGGCCATTGTCTCATCGATCGACGCAGTGATTGCGCCAAAGTGGCCCGCAGAGGCCACGCCCTGCGGGATCCCCGCCCCGGCGAACACCGCCAGGCCGGTTACAAAACCGCTCGTGGTCTTGAGGTCAGCAACATAGTCCTGGCGTCCGACGTTCTTCAGCGCCGTGTCCAACGTTTCGTTTTTCTTCGTCGCTTTAGTCAGCTCGCTAGGCTTGCTGTCCTCATTTTCCTGAAAGTCTTCAAACTCCTCCTGAACCTTGAGCAGCTGGTTCAGTTCAGTGGTCGCCTGGTCTCGTTCGGGCTGGGAAAGGCTCTCGTTGTTCATTGCACTGCGCGTATGCTCGATTCGGCTTTCCATGAAGGTATTCAAGCGCGTGGGCAGCTCTTGCGTCATGGCTTGCATGACGCCCTTTGCGTAACCGCGGAAGGCGTCATGACTGTTTTGCAGAGGCTGGCGATCACCTTCCGGTGTGTTGTCGATCACTTCCTGGCATAACGAATGGTAGGCGCCGAGGGTATCGCCCACGCGTGCGCAGTGTTTGTCCCAGACCGCGCCGAAGCCACCGCTTTCCTTCCTGTCCTTGTCGTTCTTTCCCAGGTACTCGTTGAAGTCCTGGACGAATGCTTCGGTTTCTTCCTGGCCCGACAGCATCGGGTGAGGCGTGCCGCCGAGTTCGGCCAGGTGCTTTTGTATGTCTTGATAGCTTGTGCCGGGCGCATAGCCCAATGCCGTGCCTTCCAGGGTCATGTGCTCGCGTGCATAGCCGATGGGGTCGCTTTCGGGGTTTTTCTTGCCGAGGCTGTTGACCAGCCCTGTCAGGCGTTGCTGCCGGGTCCTGAGTGTTTGCTGGGTCTTGTCGGTCGCTTGTCCTTCGAAGTGATAAGGCACCAGGGGATTGGTGGAGGGGCGAACCTGCTCGGACAGGCTGGTTCCCACCGGCATTATGCGGTCGTCCTGCTGGTGCAACGCCGCCGAGCCAGTGCTTCGTCCTACTGATAAATCTGGCATGTCGTGTTCTCCTAGATTGACAGGGCGCTGTTGAGCCCGGTGCTACGGGGGGTGGGTTTGTGCTGGGTAGCCTTGGCGGCGTCGTTTGGGCTGGCGCCGTCGAAGAAGTAGCCATCTCGCCAAATCAGCGCCATTTCAGCGGCACCGCCCATCAACCCGAGCAGGCGTTCGGCCGCGAGGTTTTCCAGGGGAACGTGGCCGATCAGGATCACCTGTTCGCTGTCGCGGTTGTAAGACAGGGACGGGCAGAACGCCCCGCTCAGCAGGTACAGGTTGGTTTCCAGCAACCGTTGCAGGACCGCTTCGCGATTCGCCACGGGCAACGGCCCGAAGCTGCAGTAGATGAAGACATCTCCCTCGCCCACGCCAGGGGTGTGTTTCAGGGAAAAGTCGACATCCTTGACCGACAGGTTCGCCTGTTCGTAGAACGCTGACGGGGTTGGAATCATCGTGAGGGCGCAAAGCTGATCGATCAGCTTGCAATAGGTGGGTGACGCCATGATTGACCTCGTATTGTCATCCAGGCGCCGACGAGCGCCTGCTGCCCATGGTGAGTGACACCTGCGGCATTTCGGTTCCAACCGAGCGCCGCTGCCGCCCGATGCCGGCGCGCCGGGTGACCTGCGTGGAACCGCTGCCCTGTGATCTGCCACCCAATGGCGCCACCTCATTCAAGGTTGACCGCCCATGTCCCGATCACTTGCACCTTTGCCGGCCCTTCGATTCGTCCCCAAAGGGTTGTCCATGCTGGCCATGGGGACCTTGCTGTATGGCTGCCAGCACCTCGAACCGCAGTTGACCATCGGCGATCCTTACGCCAACGAGCCTTACCGCTCGCAACTGCGCTGGCTGGAGCCGGCGCCTACGGACACCATCATCCAGATCGGCGAGTTAGCCCCGCAAAGCGGCGGTAGCCTGTGGGCGCGCATGCGTCAGGGGTTTTCCTTGCAGGCCAAGACCCAGGGCGTAGCGCGCGTCGATGAGCAGCGCCGCTGGCTGATGGATCGCCCGGCTTTTCTCACCCAGACCGGGCGTGCCGGCAGCCGTTACCTGCACTTCATCGTTGGCGAGCTGAACAAGCGCAACATGCCGCTGGAACTGGCACTGCTGCCGGCCATCGAGAGCGGGTTCAATCCGAATGCCCAATCGCCGGCCCAAGCCTTGGGCCTGTGGCAATTCATTCCCGCCACGGGGCGCCGCTACCAATTGCAGCAGCGAGGCGATTACGACGAGCGCCGGGACATTCCGTCATCGACGCGGGCTGCCCTGGATTATTTGTCCTACCTGCACGATTACTTCGACGGCGACTGGCTGCTGGCGCTGGCGGCCTACAACGCCGGGGAAGGGCGGGTGCGCGACGCCATCACGCGCAATCGCGCCCGTGGCCTGGCGACCAACTATTGGAACCTGTCGTTGCCCGGCGAGACCCAGAACTATGTGCCGCGGTTGCTGGCGCTGTCGCAACTGGTGAATGCGCCCGCGGACTATGGCGTGAGCCTGGCGCCCATCGCTGACCAGCCGTACTTCCAGATGGTTGCCTTGGCGCAGCCTGTGGACCTGGCGCACCTGGCGCTGTTGTCCGGTGTTCATGAGCGAGAGTTGCGCATGCTCAACCCTGCCGCGCGTGGCCGGGCCAGGGGGCGCTTGTTGATGCCCCTGGAAGCGTCGCGCAGGTTGCTGGCCCAACCGGACATGATCGCCAAGGCGGCGCTGCCCCACGTGGCCGGTAGCGAAGAGCAAGTGGTCGCCGCACCCGATACTGGAGGGGCCGAGCCGCAGGTGGCGGAGGTGGCCGCGCCGCCAGGAGTTTGAGCCGATCATCCCCCCATATCGATCGTTCCCACGCTCTGCGTGGGAATGCATCCTGTGACACTCTGCGTCACCTTCCAGAAGCGGAACGCGGAGCGTCCCTGGCGACATTCCCACGCAGGAGCGTGGGAACGATCGATCCGCGCCAGCCGGGCTACTGATTCTTCCATCCGGGATCTACAGGCAGCCCATCGCGACATTGGCCAAGCCGCGTGCGCGGGGGTCCATCAAGACGTAGGAGCCAATGGTGTTGCAGGCGAAGCCGAACGCCACCCCGCGTTCAGGGTCGGCAAAGCCGATGGTGCCACCGGCGCCCATGTGGCCGAACGCTTCGTTGCCCATGCCATAACTGCCGTTCGCCACATCCGGCTGGTTGAGCATGACGCCCAGGCCAAAACGGGTTGGAGTCTGGATGGTCGGGTCGTACTCGGCGCTGTGTTCGCACAGCATTTCGTTGAGCAGCGGCGACTCCAGCAGGCGCCCGTCGAGCAGGCCGGTGTAGAACGCCGCCAGGCTGCGGGCATTGCCGTGTCCGTTGGCCGCCGGCTGGGTCATGCGTTTCCAGCCGGGTTCGTTACTGCGCCCCAGCACCATCGGCGGGTTGGCAAAGGCCAGGGCGCTCATGGCGGTCGGCGCGGTGAGCACGTCGTTCAGCACCCGGCCAAAGGCCTCATCGTCGATCTCGTCTTTGGTGCGCGCCATGTAGGCGCAGCGAGCGATGGTCGCGTCGTCCAGACCGATGTGGAAATCCAGCCCGAGCGGCACTGCCACGCGTCGGTGAATGCTTTGCGCCGGCGTCAGGCCATCCACCCGGCGTAGCAGCTCGCCGAGGATCCAGCCGAACAGCAAGGGCGAATAGGTCTGCTGTTCCCCCGCCGCGGCCCAGGGATGCTCCTCGGCGATCAGGTCCGTCATGGTGTTCCAGTCGTAGAGGGTTTCCGGTGCGAGGGGCGTGCGCAGCGCCGGCAGCCCGGCGCGGTGGCAAAGCACCTGGCGCAGGGTGATCGACGCTTTGCCGGCGTTGGCGAAGGCCGGCCAGTAGTGGCAGATCGGCGCGTCCAGATCCAGGCGCCCTTCACCGACCAGTTGCATGATCGCTACCGCCGTGAAGGGCTTGGTGCAGGAAAACAGATTGAGCAGCGTGTCGCGCTGCCAATGGCTGTCCGGTTCCGGCCCGGCAATGCCGGCCCACAGGTCGATAACGGTTTCACCGTCAATCTGGATGCAAAGGGCGGCACCGCGTTCGAAAGGGCTTTGCATCAGCCGGATAAACGCCTCTTTGACCGGTTCGAAACGAGTGTCGCATTGACCATGGATAGCAAGTGCACGCGTCATGTCAGCTCCACGCAAGGGTTGGTGTTTTTCCTTGAGTGACGCTGGTCGTGCAAACGGTTCACCGACAGGTCCGGATCCCACAGGGATCTTTTTGGCCAGCCGTGCCACTCAAGGAGCAACGATTCATGCCCCCGGAGAGTGTTCATGGCTTACGAGCGTACCCTTGATTTCAATAGCGACGCGTTTCGCGGCGAGGCCTATCGGCATTATGCGGCGCTGCGCCAGGCGGCCCCGGTGTTCCTCAGCCAGGCGCAAGGGCAGTTGCCGATGTGGTACGTCACCGGAGCCCGGGAGGTCGAGGAGGTGCTGCTGGATAACGAGCGCTTCGCCCGTGACCCGTCGCGGATCGATGCGCAGTTCGCCGCGATGCTCGGTGGCGAGCAATCGATCGCGTTCCTTAACGAACACATGCTCAACCGCGATGGCGACAGTCATCGCCGCTTGCGTCGCCTGGTCAACAAGGCCTTCACG